>NZ_JH976500.1:0-178772 GCF_000307475.1 Parabacteroides sp. D25
ATTATCTAATATCATGAAGAAAATCTATTTATTTCTATTTAGTCTGTTTATCTGTAATATCCTTGCGGCGCAAGATCAAGACTATAAAATAGTCAGAGATATCTCTTATACCCAATCGAAAAATCCATATGCGGTGGAACGTTGTAAATTGGATCTTTATTATCCCGAGAACGCAAAAGACTTCCCTACGGTAGTCTGGTTTCACGGAGGCGGCTTGTCGGGAGGTAGCAAATTCATCCCGGAGGAATTGAAGAACCGCGGATTAGCCGTTATCGCCGTAAATTACCGTCTGCTACCCAAAGCCACGTTGAGCGATTGTATCGATGACGCCGCCGCCGCTGTCGCTTGGACATTCAGCGAAATTGAGAAGTATGGTGGGGATAGGCGTAAAATCTTTGTCTCAGGTCATTCCGCTGGAGGTTATTTAACAAATATGGTCGGACTGGATAAGAAGTGGTTGACTAAGTACCGGATAGATGCTGATTCCATCGCCGCATTAATCCCTTTCAGCGGTCATGCGATCAGCCATTTCGCTTATCGGCAGGCGAAGGGGATGAAAGATACCCAACCGAGTATCGACGAGTTCGCCCCTTTGTTTTACGTACGTCCTGACGCTCCTCCATTGATTATCGTCTCGGGCGACCGGGAGATGGAGATGCTGGGCCGCTATGAGGAGAACGCCTATTTTTGGCGTATGATGAAAGTGGCCGGACATAAGAATACTTATATCTATGAGTTGGACGGATATGATCATGGATCGATGGCCGCTCCTGCCTTCCACATCTTAAAGAATCACGTGAAGGCGATCTTGAAAGGTTCAGAAACCCGGTAATTCGATAAACTATTTAATTTAATACGTATGGTTCTCTTTTCTTTATTAATGGTCTTGATTTGCTTGAACGCATGTTCTGGAGCGAAGACCTCGGACAATGTAACGGTGTATGTCACGACAAACGATCGTGCGAAAGATTTCGTGAGAAGTGAGATCGCCTTGGGGGACAAACAAGCCGCCTCGCCTTCCGTGATAACGATAGACCCTTCGGTCCGCTATCAGACGATGGATGGCTTTGGCGCCGCCGTGACAGGCTCTACCTGCTATAACTTGATGCGGATGGCTCCCGAGGATCGGACAGCTTTCCTGAAAGAGACTTTCTCTGATACGGAGGGGATGGGGTATAGCTATATCCGTATCTCGATCGGCTGTTCGGACTTTTCTTTAAGTGAGTATACTTGTTGTGACACGAAGGGTGTCGAGAATTTCGCCTTGCAGAGCGAGGAGAAGGAGTATGTGATACCGATCTTGAAGGAGATCTTGGCGATCAGCCCTTCTATAAAAATCTTGGGATCGCCTTGGACTTGTCCAAGATGGATGAAGGTGGATAACTTAAAGGATTTACGTCCGTTCGAGTCGTGGACTAGCGGACAGCTGAATCCCGCCTATTATCAAGATTACGCTACCTATTTCGTGAAATGGATACAGGCGATGGAGGCCGAGGGGATTCCTATCGAGGCGATAACTCCCCAAAACGAACCTTTGAACCGAGGAAATTCCGCTTCCTTATTTATGGGATGGGAGGAGCAACTCTCTTTCGTGCGTGACGCTCTAGGCCCTAAACTGAAAGAGACTGGCCTCAAGACGAAGATCTACGCATTCGACCATAATTACAATTACGATAATATGTTGGAGCAGCAAGGCTATCCGATGAAAATCTACGAGGATGAGAATGCCGCTTCTTTCCTGACAGGTGCCGCTTACCATAATTACGGGGGCGACCGGGAAGAGTTGAATAACGTAAACGGCAAGTTTCCCGATAAAGAATTAATATTTACGGAAACTTCTATCGGCATGTGGAATGATGGACGTAACTTAGAGAAACGCTTGATGGAAGATATGGAGGAGACGGCCTTGGGTACGGTGAATAACTGGTGTAAGGCAGTTATCGTATGGAACTTAATGCTGGACAACGAGCGGGGACCGAACCGAGAGGGTGGTTGCCAGACTTGTTATGGTGCTGTGGATATCGATCGCTCGGATTATAAGACGATTACCCGGAATTCTCATTATTATATTATCGGTCATTTATCCTCTGTGGTGAAACCGGGGGCAGTACGGATCGGCTCTAAAGGGTATACGGCTGATGGGATTATGTATTCCGCCTTCGAGAATTTAGATGGAACGGAAGCGCTCGTATTACTAAATAATACGGACGGGACTAAAAATATAACGGTAAACAGCGGCGAACGTTCGTTTACCTACGAGGTTCCCGCTAAAGCAGTCGCTTCTTTTCGTTGGAATCTTTACTAATAAGGAGGGTGTGTTAAAAGTTGGTATTATGGCACGCAGATTTAGCAGATTTACGCAGATAATATATTGATTTTCATATCATAAATCTGCGGTCATCTGCTCAATCAGCGTTATCTGCGTGCCATGTTCACACTTTTGACACACCCCCGAATGTCCAATACTTTATCTATAGTGGCAACAAGCCGGTAGCTTATCATATACGGCTTTATCCGCCTTATCCATATCCGTGTCATGGCCTACTTTAGCGATCGCCTTGCTGATCGCTTTCGTGGAGGTCTTTTGGGGATCGTACTGGAGATGGATCATCTGGGTATCTTTGTCCCAATGAGCGGATAACACACCATTTACCCCTTTTGCCGCTTTCTCGATACGTTCCTTGCACATATCGCAAGAGCCTTTGACACCGAACATGGCATGCTCGGAGGCTACCCCCGTGGCGCTTTGCGCATGCATCATATGCCCCTCATGCCCAGTCATAGGCTTGGCGGGCTCGTCGCCGTTATTCATCATGGAAGTTTTTCCCTCCAGCTGTGCGCTGGCGTCTATGGCGAAGACTCCGTTGGTTACGATTTCCTCACCTTCTCGCAAGCCATTCAAGATAACATAAGAGTTACCAAGGGAAGGGCCTAGCTCCACCTCACGCATCAAGAAAGCGGGGGTATTCGTATCCGGTTGCTTTACGTACACGATAGCACGTTTACCCGTCCAGAGCACAGCGGTTTGCGGTACGACGATCTCGTTCTTATAGTTGCGGAGCGGGGCGCTTACGTTTGCCGTGGCGTACATCTCGGGCTTGAGCTCCAAAGAGGCGTTCGGTACCTCTACACGGACCTTGGCGGTACGGGTCGTCGTGTTCAAGATCGGGTCGATGAAAGAGATCTTACCCGAGAACTTCTTGCCGGGTAGCGCTTGCAGGGTAAATTCCACCGGATCACCTTTGCTAAGGAAAGGGAGATCCACCTCGAAAGCGTCGAACAAGGCCCATACCTTCGTGAGGTTCGCCACGTCGAAAAGGATAGCTCCTTGGGATACATAATCACCTTGGCTTACCCGCTTGGACAGGACGATACCGCTCGTGTTCGACTTGATCTCTACAACCGGGGAGATAGAGCCGGACTTCTCGATAGCGGCGATCTGGGCATCTGTCATCTTCCATAAATATAGTTTTTCACGGGCGGCCTGTATCAATTGAGATTGTCCCATGCGGATCGCTTCCAACAATTCTTGCTGGGCGGTGAAAAGCTCTGGGGAGTAGAGGGTAGCGAGGGTCTGTCCGGCACGCACCGTCTCACCCGTGAAATCAACGTTCAAGCTCTCGATGCGTCCGCTTACATGGGCTGTTTGAGATTGCAGGCTACGCTCGTCCGGTACGATCTTGCCGTATAAACGGACTTGCTTGACCGGATTCTGGCGGGATACCTTGGAGGTTTGTACGTCCGCTAAGGCTGCTGCTTCTTCCGAAAGCTGAATGGCGTTGGGATCGATGGCCTTGTCGGAGAAGGAGCTCTTACGTACAGGGATCAAATCCATGGCGCAGATAGGGCATTTACCCGGCTTGTCTTGGCGAATTTGGGGATGCATGGAACAAGTCCACTCGCCGGCCTCGTTCTGTTGGAGGTCGTGGCCATGCGTAGGGTCGTGAACTTCCGTGCCGGTCTCGCTCGCTTGTGACGTATGGCTGTCGGTATCGGAGTTATGGAACAGGAGCCAGCCCAACAAGAGGCCGCCCGCTAGGAACAGGATATATATCAGGTACTTGGATTTTACGGTTTCATTTATATTTTTCATTTTCTTATTCGTTTACAGAGATGGATATTAATTTCTCGATTCCGGCGATTTGGGTATTATATTCCGCTATCGCTTCGCTTTTCTTCAAGTGATAGTTCAACATTTGTCGCTCCACTTGGATCACGTCGGTCAAGGTCGTACTTCCTGTCGAGAATTCCCGGACGATCAGTTGGTAGGTGGCCAACGATAGATCGTATTGTTTCTGGTACAAATCGATTTTCCGTGCGGCATCTTCCAATTGCTGGGTAATACGGATATACTCGGCTTGCAGTTGGTTCATCGTGTTCTCGTACTTCAACTCGCTGGATTTCCAATAATGCTTGCTTTCCCGTTGCTGTGCGTTATATTTCTTACGGAAGATAGGAAGGCTGATCTTTAGCATGGGCATGAACATATCCTTTCCGTTCATACCGGACATAGAGCCCATAGACATATCCTCTGGTTTCTTCCCGATCAAGGAATACTGGAGGCCGATACCTAGCATGGGGTAACTCATTTTCTTGTCCATCTCCGCCTTGGCCCGGTAAGCGTTTCCTTCCGCCTCCAGCATGGTAAGCATGGGGTTGTTGGAGATGACGTTGTCAAGAGCCATCGACTCACTCCATGAGAGAGGAAGCCGTTCCAACGAGTCGGGGACGGAAATCGGGGTAGCTAGCGACTGATTGAGCAACGTATTAAAAGCAGCCTCGGCCGTTTTCCGTTGCGATAACAAGGAGGCTAGCGTATTCTCCAGTTCTACCTTCTCCATCTGGATTCGCAGTACGTCCGACATTCCGCCCATAGAGTTGCCACTTCCCATAGAGCCTCCACCCATAGGGCTACCGCCGGACATTCCGGACATCGTACTACCGGATGCTCCCGTGCTTTGTACCGTAGGGCTTCCCATGCTACTGCCTCCCATACCCGACATACCTCCACCGGATACGGCGGGAGGAGTCGATGGAGCAGAAGATACGGGGGAGGGTAGGACGGAGGAACCGCCCGCCTTCGCCGACGGAGCGGAGAAGCGGTTCAATGCCAACTGTTCCAACTGGTCTAGCAGACGAAGGTTCGCCTGCGTATTTTTATATTGCTCGCTGATATTGCAAAGCTGGTACCATTGACTCTTCACCTCGTAATACAGGTTGTTGTGACTGTTACGGAATTGTTCGTAAGCCATCCGGGCCATCTCGGTCGCCTCGTTGCGGGCCGCCTTCCGGGTACCGAACCAAGGGAACATTTGCATCAAGGTGAAATCCGCTATTTGCTTTCCGGACAAGATCTCCATCGGTTTCAGGAAGAAACCGATCTCCAGTTCCGGGTCCGGATAGGCTCCGGCTTGCGAGACTTTCTCCAAAGATGCCTTATACAGGGAGAAGTCGGCGTTGATCTGCGGATTGTTACGTGCCGCCAGTTCCAGATAATAGCCTAAACTATCGGCCGGCTGGGAGTAAGCGAAAAGGATGTTTAGCATCCCCAGTACACCTGCCATGATGATTGATCTGATTCTTTTATATCTCATAAGTCGTTACCTCCTCTTGAATTTTATTCTTTTGTTCTTTCTTTATAGCGTTCTCCCGCCACCAGCATTGCAGGACGGGAACGACAAACATGGTCATACTCTGGATCAGCATTCCTCCGAACGTAGGGATAGCCATCGGTACCATGATATCCGCCCCCTTACCGGTAGAGGTAAGTACGGGGAGCAAAGCGATCAGGGTAGTGGCTGTAGTCATGGCCGCTGGGCGTACCCGTTTCAGTCCGGCGGCTACTACCGCTTCCCGGATATCGTGCTTGGTGCGGGGGTCTCGCTCGAGGAATACATGATGGATGTAGGTTCCCATCAATACCCCATCATCCGTAGCCACACCGAACAAGGCGATGAAACCGACCCAGACTGCCACGCTCAGATTGATCGTGTGCATCTGGAAAAGATCCCGCATATTCTCTCCGGCGATGGAGAAGTTCATGAACCAATCCTGTCCGTAAAGCCATAGCAAGATAAAACCTCCGGCGAAGGCCACGAACACCCCGGAGAAATGGATCAGTGAGGCAGTGACCGTCTTGAATTGAAAGTATAGAACCAGCAGGACGATCAACAAGGCGAGGGGAACGACGATCATCAGCCGGCTGGTGGCACGCTCCTGCTGCTCGTAATTGCCGGCGAACTTATAGGATACGCCGGGATCAAGGTTCAACTCGCCCTCCTTTATCTGTTGCTCAAGGATGCGGGAAGCCTCTTTCACGATATCCACTTCCGCCTTCCCCGCCAGTTTGTCGAAGATGACGTAGCCTACCAAGAAAGTGTTCTCGCTTTGGATCATCTGCGCTCCACGGGTATAGTTGATATCGGCTAGCTCTTTAAGCGGGACTTGCGCCCCAGTGGCGATCGGTACGAGGATCATACCTAGCGCCTCCGGATTATCTCGAAGCTCACGAGCGTAGCGTAGGCGCACCGGGAAACGTTCCCTGCCTTCCACAGTGCGGGTCAGTACCATGCCACCGACAGCGGCACTTAATATCTCTTGCAAGTCCTCCACGTTTACGCCGTAACGGGCCATATTCTCACGGTTCAGTTCGATCTCCAGATAAGGGGCGCCTACCGCACGGTCGTAAAATACGGAAGAGGGGATAACGGAGGGTACCTCTTTCAATGCCTTCTCGATCGCCTTTCCGGCTTTCTCGATCGTCTCCAGATCCGGGCCATACACCTTGATACCCATCGGGGCACGCATACCGGTGGATAACATGACGAGACGGGCCTCGATAGGCTGCAGCTTCGGGGCGGAAGTCAATCCCGGAAGATGGGTGACGTTCACGATCTGTTGCCAGATATCGTTCGTGTTCTTGATCTCCGGTCGCCATTGGCGGAAGTAATCGCCTTTAGCGTCTGGGATCAGGCTGTCTGAGGGAATCAGCCGGAAACCGTCTTTGGGGTTATATACGCCTCCATCTTTTAGGAGATACTCCCCTTGCCGGTTTACCTTGAAACGTTCCCTTTTCCCGTCCTCATTCAGGATACATTCCGGACGGTAGTTGATCATATTCTCGAACATCTGTACCGGCGCTGGATCGAGGGCGGAGTTTACACGGCCCCATTTACCGATGGCGGTCTCCACCTCGGGGATAGAGGCCAGCCGTTTGTCGAGCGCCTCTATATAATCAAGGTTTTGCTCGATACCGGAATGCGGCATGCTAGTCGGCATCAGTAGGAAAGAACCTTCGTTCAGGCTAGGCATAAACTCCTGTCCGATGCCTCTCCATATCCAGAAACCGAATACGATGGTAGCTCCCGGAATCAACATGAATTTCCAGCGGTTATCCAAGCACCAGCGCAATATCCTCTCATAATACATAACGAGCAGCCACAGGATGCTTAGGATGATGGCTACGCAACCCGCCACGAACAGGATATTGGCGAGCATCCCTTTTTGCGGCCCCATCGGCAACCATTCCTCGGATAGGTAATAGATCGTGACAAAGAGGGTGATACCGATATTGATATAAGTGCTCATTTGAGGCTTCTTCCAATAACCGGACAATAGATTATTCACCCCGACTGCCGTTAGCCCGATAGCCGGAATACTTCCATAAATAATAAGTAAGGCGATTCCGGCCACGATCAACAGGCAATTCAGTATTTTCCGTATCAGCCTTGAATGGATCTTTATCGAGAACAACCAATACGATAGGGAAGGAAGCAAGATCAATCCCAGCACGAAGGCGGAAGCCAAAGCATACGTCTTGGTGTAGGCTAAGGGCGAGAACATCTTCCCTTCCTGCGCCTCCATGGTGAAGACGGGGAGGAAGCTGACGATCGTCGTGATCATCGCCGTGCTGATCGCCCCGGACACCTCGCTTACCGCCTTATAAATAAGGTTGACAAACGCCTTTCCCCCCTGTATATGCCTGTTCTCGGGCATCTCCCGGTAACGGATGATACTTTCCACGAAGACGACCCCTACATCCACCATCACGCCAATGGCGATTGCTATACCCGATAAAGCCACGATATTCGCCGCTATCCCCGTATAACGCATGATGATGAACGTGGCGAGCACCGCTATCGGTAGCATGCTGGCGATAACGATAGAGGCCCTTAGGTTGAGCACCAGCACGATGATAACGATCACGCAGATCAATATCTCGTGGGAGAGGGCGGTCTCCAACGTCCCGATCGTCTCCTTGATAAGCCCCGTACGGTCGTAGAACGGCACGACGGTTACCTTGGAGACCGTCCCGTCCGCCAGTACCTTCTGGGGTAATCCCGGTTCCATCTCCTTGATCTTCGCCTTTACGTTATTGATAACCTCCAAGGGGTTGGAGCCATAGCGGGCTACGACCACTCCGCCCACGGCCTCCACACCCTCCTTGTCCAGCCCTCCCCGTCGGGTTCCCGGACCGATATTCACGAAGGCCACGTCCGATATGCGAACCGGCACGCTTTCCCGAACGGTGATGACGGCATTCTCTATATCCTTTACATTCTTGATATACCCCAAGCCCCGGATCAGGTACTCCACCTTATTGATCTCCATCGTCTCGGCGCCGATATCGAGGTTGCTCTTCTTGATGGCGCTCATGATATCCATCACGGAGACGTTGAAGGCGTACATGGCATCCGGGTTCAACTCGATCTGGTACTCCTTCACGAAACCGCCCGCCGAGGCAACCTCGGATACCCCCTCTGCGGAGGATAAGGTGTACTTGACGTAGAAATCCTGTATCGTACGCAACTCCTCGGCGTTCCAGCCTCCGGTAGGTTTACCGGTCTTGGGGTCCCGTCCTTCCAGCGTATACCAATAGATCTGCCCGAGGGCGGTAGCGTCCGGTCCCAAGGTAGGCTGTACGCCTTCCGGCAAGGTTCCCGGAGGCAGGGAGTTCAGCTTCTCCAATATACGGGAACGGCTCCAGTAGAACTCTATATCGTCATCGAAGATAATGTATATGAAGGACATCCCGAACATGGAGGAACTACGGATCGTCTTCACTCCCGGGATACCTAAAAGAGAGGTGGTCAGCGGATAGGTGATCTGGTCTTGTATATCCTTCGGCGAACGGCCCATCCATTCCGTGGCCACGATCTGCTGGTTATCGCCGATATCGGGGATGGCGTCTACCGGAATCGGATTCCGGGGAATGATCCCTCCGTGCCAATTGAAGGGGGACGTGGAAATGCCCCATACGATAATCAGCACTAGTAAAAGTAAGGTTACCACCCTGTTCTCAAGGAAGTAACGAATGATTCTATTTAACATTTGAATGAGCTTTTATGATTTGAAAACATATGAGAACGCTTATTTGTTCGTCTTTGAAGGCAAGCGATCACATGAGTACTCGTGATGCTTTACGCCAGTACTCGCAATGGATTACTCCAGTATTTGCAATGGATTACTCCAGTACTTGCGGTGGATTACTCCAGTACTCGCAATAGATTACGCCGGTACTCGTGCGTAAACAGACGTAAATCGCCTTTTAAAAAGGAAGCCTATACGCTAAATCAAAAAAGTACAATGATGGACGAATAACGGGATAGCGCTATTCTCCTTGGGTGGATTAATAAAGGGATTGGAACGTGTTGTCTCGTCTCGCCCGGCGATCTTATAGGAGTCGAGTAGATCGAACAACAAAACTACAGCGACAGGAGCGGACAATTGCACGAGCGTATTCGCCACATCCTGATCGACGGATAACTTAACATATTCCGTCTCGGTAGAGCAGCACTTATGGGACGTGCCCGCCTCACCGCAACTGGGGCAAGTGTCAAGATACTGCAAACTCACCTCCGCCAACTTACCCATACAATAATGGTAATTCAGCGCAAACCCGGAGGAAACCCCGAGGTAAAGAACAGCGAGTATGAACAATAAAAATCTTCTCATCCCAAGTAATATATTCCGCAAATATATGAATATTTTTTGAACGGGCAATAGGGTGGAAAAAGTGCTCGTAGGGTTGTTAAAATCAGAACCTTTTCTTTATAGCCTTGTTCAAGGTAGGTAATTAATCTAAACAAAACACATTTATGAGACTATTTGTACAAGGAGCAGTATTACTGCTAGGTATGGGATTCTTATCGGCTCCCGCTAAGGCTCAAAAGGTGGTCATCGAGGATGATGCGCCAAATTCGATAGTCCTTGTCAGCCAAGACAAGGCAGGTGATGAAATCGTGAGGATAATGAATGAGACGCAGAGCCCTCGTTTCCACGACCCGAAAGCCCCCCGCTTCGTATTGACCGATCGTAAGGGACGTTTCGCCTTGGGTATCGGCGGTTACGTGAAGGCTACGGCGGAGTATGATTTCGGCGGGATCTCGGATGATGTCGATTTTTATCCGTCCATGATCCCGAATGGTGGGCAGAACTACGTCCGTAACCAGTTCCAGATGGACGCTACTACCAGTACGATATTCTTGAAATTAGTGGGTCGTACCAAACACCTCGGGGATTTCGTCGTGTATACGGCGGGTAACTTCCGGGGAGGCAGCAAGGTCTTCGAGCTCCAGAACGCCTATGTGTCTTTCCTTGGTTTCACGATGGGTTACGATTATAGTACCTTCATGGATCTGGCCGCTCTTCCGCCCTCGATCGATTATGCGGGGCCTGCCGGACAGGTTTTCAGCCGTGCCACCCTGTTACGCTATGAGCGTGCTTTCGGTAAGGGATGGAAAGCGGGTGTAGGTATCGAGATGCCAGTGGTGGATGGCATCACGAACCAAAGCGTGAATATCAGTAACCAACGTATGCCGAACTTCCCTGCCTATATCCAATACGCTTGGAATAAGAGCAGCCATATCCGTGTAGCTGGTATCGTACGTAATATGACGTACGAGAACTTGGTGGCGCAACGGGCCGAGTCTAAGGCCGGCTGGGGCGTGTTTGCCGCCTCTACGTTCAATGTGACGAGCAAGCTGAACTTCTACGGTCAGGCTACTTACGGCCGGGGTATCAGCCAGTTCTTGAATGATATCAGTAATCTGGACGTGGATCTGGTTCCGGACCCCGAGGCCAAAGGCAAGATGCAAGTGCTTCCGATGATGGGTTGGTATGCTGGCTTGCAGTATAATATCACGCCGAAGGTATTCGTCTCCAGTACCTATAGCCAGACTCGTTTATACAGCGAGAATGATTACCCGGTTACTCCGTCGGATCAATACCGCTACGGTCAATACTTGGTAGCCAACATTTTCTGGAACGTGAACGCCAATCTGCAAGTCGGCGCCGAGTACTTGAGAGGTTGGCGTACCGATTTCAACGATATGACCCGCCACGCCAATCGACTTAATGTTTCCGCTCAATATAACTTCTGATAATGTAGCGTTTTGTAAATGTGCCACACCGGGGGATTCTTGGTGTGGCATTTCTTTTCGAGGCGATTGGCAGATCAGCGATTAATAGATGTTCGCCATGCTAACCAGCGGCTCATACAGCTTCTCGATATCCTGCGAATCGATCTCGATCTCTACCTGATCGCCGGGGATAAGGGTCTGTCCAGCAGGAGCCAAGTCCTTGCGATCCCGGTGAATAGTCTTGATGATACAACGTTGGGGGAGGGTGAGGTGATCTACCTCCTTCCCGTCGAAATAGGCACCTGTCATGATCTCGACGAACAGGCTGGAACGCCCTTCGGCACGGAAGGCTGGAGTCGAGATCATCTCGTCATAGAGAACCACGTTAAAGGGCTTTATCTGTAGCATTTCCGTGAAGTAATACGTAAGCCCGCCGACAATGATAGAGGGGTAGAATACATCCAGATGCCCGGTTATCTCCGTAATCAAGACGATACCCGTCAGTGGTGTCCGGACTACCGCCACCAAGAAACCTACCATGCTGATTAACATGATATAGCTGATGCTCTCCGTCTCAATGAAACCATACTTCACCAATAATAAGGCGATGATCTGCCCGAACAATCCCCCGGTAACTAGTGTAGGGATGAAATTCCCTCCCGGCAGTCCGGAGGAGAAAGAGAGAGACGTGAATATCAAGTGGATGAGCATCATCGCCGCTATCCATAAAACGGGGTGATATCCATGCATCGCTTGCATGATAAGGAATTGCTCGCCTCCTCCTGTCAAGTCGATCTCCGTCAATGAGATCGTATACGCTATGATAAGCAGGTACAACATCTTCATATAAGGAGGATGCTTCAGTCTGGTAAAGAAATCCTTGCACCAAAGGGTAAACATCGAGTAAATTTTCCCGAAGACGGAAATAACCACGGCCAGAAATAAGAACAACTTCAGTTGATCTATAAAAGTAGCCTGCGGGGCAATAGCGCTAATCTGCGAGTAGGGGTTGAAGGGAAAAATCAAGCTCGCTACGCCTCCCGCCACGACCCCTGCCAGCAAGGTGGTAATGGCGGTCTTGGGAGCGTCGAACCGTTCGATGGACTCGATCACCAAAAGTGAGGAAGCGAGGGGAGCGGCGAAAGCGGCGGCCAATCCGGCACCTGCGCCGGCGGCCAAAAGTTGCTTGCGCTCTCCAGCCAATACGTGTCCCCATTTGGAAATGATATTCCCCACGTAAGATCCGATCTGTACGCACGGCCCCTCACGACCAAGGGACAGGCCGGCGCTGATTGCTAATATCCCTCCCGTGAACTTGGCGATTAATTGTGTCAACGGGTTCTTATAAGTGATCCTGCCATTGATAACCGCCCGTGTCTGGGGAATGCCCCCACCGGTAATCAGCGGCATCTTCTTGACCATCCAATTCACACAAAGCAATATACCCCATAGCGTGAAGAAGAACAAGACATGGAAATACCAAGGGTAATGACCGTCGAAAAAAAGTTTCCGGCTATTGAATAACTGCTGGAGCAGATAGTGATAAGGTACCGCTACCAACCCGGTCAGCAATCCCACGAAAATGCTTACAAAATAAAGCCTGGCGTCAATAAGTTTCAATTTCCAGATCCGCCAGCGCCTCAATTTTGTTATATCTAAGAGATCATTATCCATCGGACTCACCTTGTTTTCGTTTCCTGTTACAACAACCAAGGTAAATAAGAGGTTTAAAATCTCATTCCATTGAACCTTTTTTTAAAAGCCTTGTTATTAAGATATAGTGTTTTTCATGGTATTAGAATTAAGTTAGATTAGGTTATCCGTCTTGTTCGTGAGAATAGGGCGGTTTTCCTGTTTATAGGGGTTTGTACTTTGAGGCGGTTAGGATTTCTTGGGCGTCGTTGTTTTGCATCAACGCCTCCGGGGTAGATCCCGTCTCCTTTATGTACTGGTTGATGATCTGCCAGCCTATCCAAGTCCCGATATTCCCGGGAGCGTCGTTCCCGGGGAAAATGGTCGGGGTATCCTCGAAATATTGGGAAGTCGTCAGTTGATCCGGGGTATAAAGATGCTTGCGCTCGATGATTGCTTTCCAGATTGTTCCTTCGTTGTCCTTGCACCAGTTGTAGGCCTGTTCGGTGTATCCCATTAGCTCGGCGGCATCGGGAACGCCTAAGGCTTGCGAGAGCAGGTATTTGATTTTTCCCTCGTAAATCATCCGGTCCAGCAATACGTTCTCTTTTCCTGCGAAAGGATATTCGGACATGAGCCAACCCGCCAGATAATCCGGGACTACAAGTCCACGTTGCATTTTCAATTTCTGGGAGTCATAGAAGAAATCCTGATACAAGGGATAGTCCTTTCCCATATACTTATCGATGGAAAGGGAAAGCAGGCTATCGCCTACCAATACGTTCTGGTTGAAACCAGATACATGCATATAGATAGCAGGGATCTGCATCGAGGGGAAATTCTCCTTTAGATAGGCGAATCCGTACCCCAAGGATTTCTCGATATCCTCCACGGAATCATATTGGGTGATAGCGTCACGATACAAGCCTTTCAAGGTAGGCTCCGAGTAATAATTCCGCATTTTCTCGAAGAAGCCGGGAGTCTCGATGGTTTGCAGGTTTAATATGCCTTTCCCGATGATATCCAGCATTTCCGGGTATTGTTTGATTAGTTCGGGTTGCAAGGTGGTATCTCCCGTATCGATCAGCCGGAATAAATCCTTGTCAAAACGATTGATATGCAGGGGTTCGACGGTAGCGTAGTTGATCGTATTTGTGTTTTGCCCGTTGCAGCTCAATAGCGTAGCGGACAAAATGCAGGCCATGATGAGTTTTGTAACCATATCTCTTCGTATAATAATGTAATATGATAAGAAACGGATCGCATGGGGTAATATTGTGTGACTGGCATCTTATTACTACCTTTGCCTCCCTTTTATTTAAGATTCATCATGCGATATACGAACAAACAAATTCTAAAGATCACGTATCCGGTATTAATCAGCTTGCTCATGGAGCATATGATCGGATTGACGGACACCGCTTATCTGGGACGTGTCGGCGAGGTTGAGCTAGGTGCCTCCGCCTTGGCAGGAGTCTATTATCTCGTGATTTATATGCTGGGCTTTGGTTTCAGTGTAGGAGCTCAGGTGCTGATGGCACGTCGTAATGGTGAGGGGGAGTATAAGCGGATCGGCGAGGTTTTCACGCAAGGCGGGCTATTCCTTTTTCTGCTGGCGGCGGTGTTGTTTACGGCCTCTAATCTGCTTACGCCCTATCTGCTCCACCGGATGATCGGCTCAGAAGAGGTGTATCGGGCGACGATGAGCTATCTGGACTGGCGGGTGTACGGGTTCTTCTTCTCTTTTATAGCGGTGATGTTCCGTGCGTTTTACGTGAGTACGACGAATACGAAGATCTTGACGGCCAATTCGGTGGTGATGGTGCTTACCAACGTGGTCTTGAACTATATCTTGATATTCGGTAAGTTCGGGTTCCCCGCTTTGGGGATAGCGGGTGCCGCTATCGCTTCCTCGATCTCGGAAGCTGTTTCCGTATTGTTCTTCGTGATTTATACTTGGAAGAAGATAGATTATAAAAAATATGGTCTGTTCCGTTTTACGAGAGTGGATTTTAGGATGCTGGGACAAATACTGAGTGTCTCTATCTGGGTGATGATCCAGCATGGGATCGCTTTTGGGGGATGGTTTATCTTCTTCATCGCTATGGAGCATCTGGGCGAGCGGCCGTTGGCGATTACGAATGTGGTACGTAGCATCTCCTCGTTCCTGTTTATGTTCGTGAATGCTTTCGCCTCCACGAACAGCTCGCTGGTAAGTAACTTGATCGGCGCCGGGGAGTCGGACCGGGTGCTTCCGCTTTGCCGGAGGATGATCGGGCTATGCTATGCGTTCGTGCTACCGATCGGTATCTTGATCGCTATGTTCCCGTCTACCGTATTGCGTATTTATACGGATAACCCGGATCTGATCGCTAGCTCGATCCCCTCGCTGTGGGTGATGCTGTCCTCTTATCTTTTCGCCGTTCCCGGTTTTATTTATTTCTTTAGCGTATCGGGGACAGGCAATACCCGCCGTGCGCTGGAAATCGATATGGCTAGCATATTCGTGTACGTATTATATATATTGTATGTCGCCGTATGGTTGCGTGCGGACGTGGCGGTTTGCTGGACTACGGAGTATGTATATAATATCATGATCCTTTCTTCTTTCTTCTATCTATGGAAAGGAAATTGGCGTAACAAGAAAATCTGAAGACTTATCTTTTGATTAGTACGGTAATTCGTAAGGATAAATCAAAAAAGACCATCTTGGCATTCACGTTCTGTGTGATATGGCGTTCCGCTTTCGCCAATTCTTCCATCAAATCGATCACGTTTCGCTCGTTGACGAAAGGGGAGAACTTAACGGAGAAGCTAGCCTCGTCCAGATTCATATAATTAAGTTCCGGCGATTGGAACCGGTACATGAAGTTCTCCCGGATCAAATGCTGACAATAGGAGAGGAAGTTTTTTTGTCGTTCCCGTCCGATCCCTGCCATGACGTCCGCCATCGCTTTCATGCCTTTTACGTTTCGTGCCCATGAGTTTCGCATCATGGCCTTGAATTGCTCCAGAAAGAATTTATTTTCCTCGCCCAAGCTAATCGCCTCCATCGCCTTGATAAAACTTCCGGAGGAGAGGTGAGCGACGTGTTTAGCGTCGTCGGGCGAAAGCCCGAAACGGGATACCATGGCATTCATGATCGCATCGGTCTCAATGGGACGGATGTGGATGCGTTGCGCACGGGATTGGATGGTCCCGAGGATAAGGTCCGGTGTCTCGGATACCATAAGGATAACCGTTTTCATAGGAGGCTCCTCTATGATTTTCAGAAGCTTGTTGGCGCAAGTAGGATGTAGTTTCTCCGGCAACCAAACCATCAGGATACGATATTCCGCCTCATAAATCTTTAGGCTCAGTTTATGGATAATCTCATCGCTTTCCTTGGAATAGATGATCGCTTGTGAGTTTCCGGCCTCGATATAATCCAGCCATTCATCCATATTGAAATAGGGATGTTCTTTGAGGAACCCACGCCATTCACTGAGATAATCATCGCAGACCTCTTTCTTTTTCTCTTTCTTGGCTACGATCGGGAATACGAAATGCAAATCGGGATGTGCCAATTCGTCATATTTAAGGCATGACGGGCAACGTCCGCAAGCGTCCGTCTCCGTCCGGTTCGTACAATTCAGATAACGGGCGTAAGCCAAAGCCAGCGGAAACGCCCCGGCCCCCCCTTGCTCCGTGAATAACTGCGCATGGGGTACGATCCCTGTCCGAGTCGATTGCCTCAACCGTTCCTTTACTTCCTCTTGCCCGATGATATCTTTAAAATACATGAGATATTTCCTTTTCTATAGAATAAGGAACGAAGTTACGGAAAAGTATTCAGATATCAAAAGGTGCGGGGTTTTGTAAATATCAATTGACATATATAGAGTAAAACTAAAAACGGATACAATAACAAGTCAAGTCCAATAAAGAATATGTATTTCATTACCTTAGAATTTTAAAAATAACCATACTTAGTACATGATTGTTCAATCGTGTACTTCTATTAGACAACTCAGCGTGGAAAAACCCCTATTGTATCTCAATAAATTTCTTTTGCTATTTTGTAAACGCTATCCGAGGCCATCATTGTGTAGAAATGTAAGCTCGGTACGCCATGAGCGATCAGATCCTTGCACTGCTGTATACACCATTCCACACCCACCTCTTTCGCTTCCGCATCATCTTTACATTTACGTAATTCTGTCGCGAAAGGCTCTGGGATATCCGCACGGAATATCTTCGGAAGAACCGTTAATTGGTTCTTGAAAACGATCGGTTTGATACCGGGGATGATGGGAACCGTGATACCTTCCGCACGGCAACGATCCACGAACGCATAGTACTTGTCATTATCGAAAAACATCTGGGTTACCAGATATTCAGCGCCATTTTTTACTTTCTCCTTTAAGTAATAGATATCGGATTCCATATTGGGTGCTTCCTCGTGTTTCTCCGGATAGCAAGCCATGCCGTACGAGAAGGGAGTCTCTATACCGTCTATCTTGGAACCGTCTAACGCAATACCTTCGTTGAAATGATTTACCTGCTGTTGTAAATCAGTTGCGTGGTCGTGATATAACTCCGGTTTTTGCTGGGAGGCCTCTAAGGTCTTTATATCTCCCCTTAATATTAAGAGGTTGTTTACGCCAAGGAAGTTCAAATCGATCAAAGCGTATTCCGTCTCGTCTTTCGTAAAGCCTTTACATATAATATGGGGTACGGCAGGAATACCGTATTTATTCTGGATAGCCGAAGCGATCGCTACGGAGCCCGGACGTTTACGGATGTTTACTTTCTGGAAACTTCCGTCTGGTAAGGTTTTATAGACGAACTCGCTATGATGGGAGGTGATATTTATGTATTTAGGGTCGAATTCCTTCAACTTGTCAATCACATTATATACCTTCTGGATACTGTTACCTTTCAGCGGCGGTAATATCTCGAAAGAAAAAGCGGTACTCTTACTATTCCTTATCAGATCAATGACTTTCATATTTTAATTATTTTTGACGCGAATGTAGCAAATATACTTCGAAATAGCTTACATTTACGATCATTAATCTAACAAAGCGGCTAACTGAGCGCTTTCGTGTAAACTAAGGTTTTTTAAAGCATGGACTTAACTTACTTAAAAACGCTATTGGGCTTTGTCTCGAATCGTACCCATGATACAACAACTAGTATTCTGGCTTACTGGGAAGTGTTGGAATATTTTCAAGAGCTGTCATTCCCTCAGGCTTCTAAATCTGGTTTACCGGAGGATGAGGTACGGGTAAGATATGTGAGATCGGAGGATGAGTTGAAGTATTTCATATATGCTCCATACAGGGATGCGGATAGCTTCCGTCTGTATGTGGGAGGTGTTCCTAAATATGATCTTTTGTCCGAGCTATATCGTTTGATTCCGGCGGATAAGGATAATGAGCGTTTTCGTAAGCTGTTGGAGAAGAATAAATCTGTAAGCGTGCTCTATACGATTGATTTATCCCCGTCCGGAGAGTACATAGAAGGCTCGTTCCAACTTTCGCCTTATATCTGGGCGATCAGCTGCTTAATTCATGACCGGGAGGTTGATGAGGAGTGGTTGGAGGAACTACTGGAGGATGGAAACGACTTCTTTATGACAATTGAGGATGAGGAAGGGATAGAGTTCTTCTCTCTTTTGCGGCAGAAGACGGTAGAGTTGCTAGATCGACTGCGGATCCGGAGTCTATTTACCGTAAATGATGGATTTAGAAGGAATGATTTGGAGCGGGTTTGTGCCCGTGCGCTAAAATCGGATGATAAGGACTTAAGCATAAGCTTCTATGCGAAAGATTTAAGCAGGGTTCGTAAAAGTCTGCTGGATAAAAGGCCCAATCGTTTACTGGTGAACTATATAAATGCTCCCTTGATGAGTGGAGGGAACCGTCAAAGTATATGCTCAATAGAGAATTATAGGAAATGGTTAGGTCCGGAAAGATATCCGCTGGGCCGTTGGCCTTCTGAGTTCAGCCCGGCGTTGATGCAACAGATGGCTATTAATATAGCGTTGGCCGAAGAAAATGCGGGAGGCTGTGGCATTTTCTCCGTGAATGGCCCTCCGGGAACGGGTAAGACAACATTGCTGAAAGATATTATCGCCGAGTACGTGGTACGGCGTGCCCGGTTATTAGCGGATTTGAATCAGCCGGATGATGCCTTTACAGAGACTCCGCTTTTAGTGAAGTCTTTGGAGGCAGGTAAAAGTCAGAAGACATTTGGTTTGCAGACGGGACGGGGATTGGCCGATTATGGAATTCTGGTGACATCCTGTAATAATACGGCTGTAGAGAATATCACCTTCGAGTTACCCGAGACGAGTAAACTACCTACCGCTGAAGCCATGTCAAAAGCCGGGCACTCTCTAGTCTTTAGTGAGGGTAAAGATTTATTTTTCGGAGATTTGGCTTCCAATATGCTCAATGGAAATACCGATCCGGGAAAACATACGAAACAGGCCTGGGGATTGATATCCGCCCGTTTAGGAAAAGGGGATAATATCCGTTCTTTCAGCGAAATGGTATTAAGGCCGTTTGTTTCCAAGATGAGTCCTAAAAGAGACAATGAGAAGGTTATGCGGGAGTTTAAGAACCGTTTCCCTTCTTTCGATATCGCTCAACAAGAGTTCTTGAAGCAATATCGAATAGTGGAGCGATTGCGGCGGTCGGTCTCTTGTAACGAAGAGGTATTTAGGATGGCGGACGAGAAGATGCAGTCCTCGAATCCTTTGAAGAACGCTGAATTCGACAAAGCAAGGGAAGAACTATTTTATCAAGCTTTGGTCCTGCATGGCTCTTTTGTGATCAATTCCTACAAATGGCGTTGCAACCTTTATTCGCTGTTGGCCTTTTGGGATAATAAATATATGCCGGAGGAGAAAGAATTGATATTCTCACATGTGTTGAATAGCTTGTTTTTCTTGGTGCCTGTGGTATCTACCACATTCGCTTCCGTACAGAAGATGCTGGAGTACATGGGTAGGGAGCAATTGGGATTGTTGATCGTGGACGAGGCCGGGCAAGCCGCTCCCCAATGTGCGGTAGGCGCTTTGTGGCGGGCAAAGAAAGCGATCATCGTGGGAGACCCGAAACAAGTGGAACCGGTAGTCACCACCGATGAGACGTTGATGACTCTCTATCAAAAGAAATGTGGTATCGTATCCTTGTCTTCTTACCTCTCGAAATCCCATTCCGTGCAAGGTTTCGCCGATTTGATAAACCGTTATGGGTCTTGGATTGGAGAGACGTGGGTAGGCTGTCCGTTGGTCGTGCACCGTCGTTGTATCAATCCTATGTTTAGCATCTCCAACCGGGTGTCGTACGACGATACGATGATTCTGGGAATGAAAGATGCGGTGAAAGACGAGGAGAAAAGTCAATTGTTGCTAGATCATTCCTTATGGATCGATGTGCCCGGTAAGAAAGGTACTAGCGCTAAAGGGAATAATGATCATTACGTGGCGGAGCAAGGCGAGGTATGCTTGCGCTTGATATTGGCGTGGATGGGAAAACACCGGGAGAAAGAGGATACCCGGAAATTATATGTGATCTCCCCCTTCACCACGGTTGTGAAAGGCATTAAGGCTGCGGTTAAAGCCGTCTTGAATACGGAGGAGTATAGTGGGCTTAAAGGTAAATTTAAGGGGTGGGAGACTGCCAACTGCGGAACGGTCCATAAATTCCAAGGAAAAGAAGCCGAGGAGGTTATCTTCCTGTTGGGATGCCAACCTTCTTCAACTGGTGCGATAGGTTGGGTAAATAGCAATATCCTGAACGTGGCGGTTACCCGGGCGAAGAAGCGGGTGTATTTTATCGGGGATTATGAGGTGTGGTCTCGGCAGAACCGGAATTTCAGCCCGGAGATTATCTGTTTTTCCGAGGAGGATACAGGGCTTCAACGAATACATTTCTCGGAACTTCCGGATTTTGGGGAGATCGAGGCCATGGAAGAGACTCCAGACTTAGAATTCCCGGGAGCAGAGGATAGCCAAGTAGAATATTTATTGGAAGAAGATGAGATCGATCCGGAAACAACGGAACCGGAGGATAGAAAGCAAGATATACGCCCCATTCCAAGATACTCATTCTTGACTGGTCCGGAATACCATCACCGTTACCGGGTGATTTACTCGCATCCCTATCAACTGATATTTGAGGTCTTGATGACCGATCCGACGGAGACTTTACCGGATTTACCGGTTTCTTTTTACCGTAAGTTGTCCGATTCGCCTTCCTTATGGATGTGTTTGATCTATCCGGTCGCCCTTGATTTCCCAGCGCAAGAGTTGGAGAATGAGTTCGACCAAGTGATAGATTGGTATAATTCGTTATAGGCCGAAATGTAGCCTTCCGCTTGCTTTTTTTAGTTTATAGGCCGAACTATATATAAATTAGCGTATATTTGCGGTACACAAAATCTCCCATAGCGACGGCTATGGGCGTTTTTGCTTTTGAGCGATATTATTAACAGTGTAATTTGTTAATTTTAAACTAATTACAGCAAATTGTATAGATATGGAAAATTTAAATTGGTCTGAGCTGGGATTTGGTTATATCAAGACAGACTACAATGTAAGATGCTACTATCGTGACGGCAAATGGGGTGAGTTGGAAGTTTCTTCATCCGAGATTATCAATATTCACATGGCCGCTACTTGCTTGCATTACGGACAAGAGTCTTTCGAGGGCTTGAAGGCCTTCCGCGGGAAAGACGGTAAGATCCGTGTATTCCGTATGGATGAGAACGCTAAACGTATGCAATCTTCCAGCCGGGGTATCAAGATGGCTGAGTTGCCTGTAGAGATGTTCGAGGAAGCTGTACGTAAGGTCGTGAAATTGAACGAGCGTTTCGTTCCTCCTTATGAGAGCGGTGCCGCTTTATATATTCGTCCGCTGATGATCGGCTTGGGCGCTCAGGTGGGTGTGAAGCCGGCTCCCGAATATATGTTTATGATATTTGTCACTCCGGTAGGTCCGTATTTCAAGGGTGGATTCCAGCCCTCGAAGGTATGCGTACTTCGTGAGTACGACCGTGCGGCTCCTAACGGGACAGGTACGATCAAGGTCGGTGGTAATTATGCCGCTAGCTTGGTAGCCGGCGAGATCGCTCATTCCAAGGGATACGCCGCCGTATTGTATCTGGATCCGAAAGAGAAGAAATATCTGGATGAGTGCGGTCCGGCTAACTTCTTCGGAATCCGTGGCAATAGCTATATCACTCCGCAATCCCACTCGATCTTGCCTTCGATCACGAACAAGAGCTTGCAGCAATTGGCCGAGGATATGGGCTTGACGGTAGAGCGTCGTCCGGTTCCTTTCGAGGAGATCGCTACATTCGACGAGGCTGCCGAGTGTGGTACCGCCGCGGTTATCGCCCCGATCTCGCAAATCGACGATTTGGACGAGAACAAATCTTTTGTTATCGCCAAAGATGGCAAACCGGGTCCTGTTTGCGAGAAACTATATCATAAGCTACGTGCCATCCAGTATGGCGACGAGCCGGATACTTACGGATGGATCTCGATCATTGAATAATATCTTTTGTTTCGTAAGGACTGGAGTGCGCTCCGTCTTTACGAGACAGAATACGTTGATAGGCAATTGTTAGTTTGAACTTTACTTTTTGCAATAAAATTGCAATCTCCGCATTGCAAATGAGAAAAGATGTTTATCTTTGCATCGGTAATTCCAAATTTTCAATTACCAATTATGTAGGTGGAAGCATTCTTTAAAACACATAAATATCTGGTAGAGCATCTGTATTCTCCGGTACGAAGGGGATTGATGGATGAGATCAATTGGGAGGATCGGTTGATCGGTATTAAAGGTTCGCGAGGAGTCGGAAAGACCACTTTCTTGTTAGACTATGCCCGTGAATATTTTGGTGCCGATAATAAGGAATGCTTATACATTAATTTAAATCATTTCTATTTTACGGAACGCACACTCGTTGATTTCGCCGCCGAGTTTCGGGCTAAAGGCGGAAAGGTGTTGTTGATAGACCAAGTGTTTAAGTATTCCAACTGGTCGAGAGAGTTGCGGTATTGCTATGATAATTTCGAGGACTTGAAGATCGTTTTCTCCGGCTCGTCGGTGATGCGTCTGAAAGAGGAGAACCCGGACTTGTCCGGCAAGGTGGTATCGTATAACCTCAGGGGGTTCTCGTTCCGTGAGTTCTTGAACTTGATGTCGGGGAACCAGTTTTCCGCGTACACGTTCGATGAGGTAGTAGAGAATCATCAGGAAATCGCCAAACGTATTTGCTCGGTCGTAAGGCCGATGGCTTATTTCCAAGATTATCTCCATCATGGTTTCTATCCGTTCTTCTTGGAAAAGCGCAACTTCTCCGAGAATCTGCTGAAGACCATGAACATGATGCTAGAGGTGGACGTGTTATACATAAAACAAATCGAACAAAGCTACCTACCAAAGCTACGCAAACTACTCTACTTATTGGCTACGAGCGCTCCTTGTACCCCAAACGTGAGTCAGTTGAGCAAGGATATCGAGACATCCCGGGCCACCGTGATGAACTATATCAAGTATTTGACAGATGCTCGTTTGATGAATATGCTGTATCCGGTGGGCGAATCCTTTCCGAAGAAGCCCTCCAAGGTATATATGTATAACTCGAACCTGATGTACCCCATCCGTCCGATGGAGGTAAATGCCGGGGCGGTGCGTGAGTCGTTCTTTTATAACCAACTACTGAAAGACAATAAGCTGAATGAAGGAAACAAGAACGCCCACTTTCTGGTGAATACGATGTATAATTTCCGGATCGAGGAAAGCATGAAAGTGAAGAACAATCCGGATATGTACTATGCTGTTGATAAGACCGAGATCGGGGAGGGGAACATGATCCCGCTTTGGTTGTTCGGTTTTCTATATTGAGTAAGGATATTTTTTAATACTAATAGTTTTATAGGTCTATGACAAAACAGAAGAAATTTTTAACCTGTGATGGTAATCAGGCCGCTGCTCATATCTCGTATATGTTCAGCGAGGTGGCTGCGATTTACCCCATCACTCCGTCGTCTACAATGGCTGAATATGTAGATGAATGGGCTGCAGCCGAACGTAAGAATATTTTCGGCGAGACTGTAATGGTACAGGAAATGCAATCAGAGGGTGGTGCCGCAGGTGCTGTTCACGGTTCATTGCAAGCGGGTGCCTTGACAACAACCTACACTGCTTCTCAAGGTTTGTTGCTTATGATCCCTAATATGTACAAGATCGCCGGTGAATTGCTTCCTTGCGTTTTCCACGTATCCGCTCGTACATTGGCTTCTCATGCGTTGTGTATCTTCGGTGACCATCAAGACGTGATGTCTGCCCGTCAGACAGGTTTCGCCATGTTGGCCGAGGGTTCCGTACAGGAGGTTATGGACTTGGCCGGTGTAGCTCACTTGGCTACGATCAAGTCTCGTGTGCCGTTCGTGAACTTCTTCGACGGTTTCCGTACCTCTCACGAGATCCAGAAGATCGAGGCTTTGGAGAATGAGGACTTGGCTCCGCTTATCGACCAGAAGGCCTTGGCCGAGTTCCGTGCCCGTGCCTTGAACCCGGAGAGACCGGTCGCTCGCGGTATGGCCGAGAACCCGGATCATTTCTTCCAACACAGAGAATCTTCCAACACGTACTACGAGGCAGTTCCCGCTATCGTAGAGGAATATATGAACGAGGTTTCCAAGATCACAGGCCGTAAATACGGTTTGTTCGATTATTACGGAGCTGAGGACGCTGAGCGTGTGATCATCGCCATGGGTTCTGTTACGGAGGCCGCTCGTGAGGCTATCGATCACTTGATCGCTAAGGGCGAGAAGGTAGGTTTGGTATCCGTTCACTTGTATCGTCCGTTCTCCGCTAAGCATTTCTTGGCTGCCGTGCCTAAGACCGCTAAGCGTATCGCCGTATTGGATCGCACGAAAGAGCCGGGTGCTAACGGTGAGCCGTTGTATCTGGACGTAAAAGACTGCTTCTATGGTCAGGAGGATGCTCCGGTGATCGTAGGTGGCCGTTATGGTCTGGGTTCTAAGGATACGACTCCGGCTCAGATCCTGTCCGTATTCGAGAACTTGGCGTTGCCGATGCCGAAGAACCAATTCACGATCGGTATCGTGGATGACGTTACTTTCACTTCTCTGCCTCAGAAGGAAGAGATCGCCTTGGGCGGTGAGGGTATGTTCGAGGCTAAGTTCTACGGTTTGGGTGCCGACGGTACGGTAGGCGCTAACAAGAACTCGGTGAAGATTATCGGTGATAACACGGATAAATACTGTCAGGCTTATTTCTCTTACGACTCTAAGAAATCCGGCGGTTTCACTTGTTCTCACTTACGTTTCGGTGATCATCCGATCCGTTCTACTTATTTGGTGAATACCCCGAACTTCGTGGCTTGCCACGTTCAGGCTTATTTGCGCATGTACGACGTGACTCGTGGTTTGCGTGAGAACGGTACCTTCTTGTTGAATACCGTTTGGGGCGCCGAGGAGTTGGCTAAGCACTTGCCTAATAAGGTAAAACGTTACTTCGCTCAGAAGAATATCACTGTATATTATATCAACGCTACACAGATCGCCTTGGAGATCGGTTTAGGTAACCGTACCAATACGATCCTCCAGTCCGCTTTCTTCCGTATCACGGGTGTTATCCCTGTAGACTTGGCTATCGAGCAGATGAAGAAATTCATCGTTAAGTCTTACGGTAAGAAGGGCGAGGACGTGGTTAACAAGAACTACGCGGCTGTAGACCGTGGTGGCGAGTACAACCAATTGACGGTTGATCCCGCTTGGGCTAACCTTCCGGATGATGAGGCTGTCGTAAACAACGATCCCGCTTTCATCAACGAGGTAGTTCGTCCGATCAACGCTCAGGATGGCGACTTATTGAAGGTTTCCGCATTCAAGGGCATCGAGGATGGTACTTGGGCGCAAGGAACCGCTAAATACGAGAAACGTGGCGTGGCCGCTTTCGTTCCGGTTTGGAATGAGGCGAACTGTATCCAGTGTAACCAATGCGCTTACGTTTGTCCTCACGCTTCTATCCGTCCGTTCGTATTGAACGATGAGGAGCAGAAGGGCGCCAGCTTCGCTATGTTGGACGTGAAGGCTCCGGCCGCTATGAAAGGTATGAAGTTCCGTATGCAGGTAGACGTTCTCGACTGTCTGGGTTGCGGTAACTGCGCCGATATCTGTCCGGGATTCAAGGGCAACAAGGCATTGTCTATGGTTCCGCTGGAAGGCCAGTTGGCTGAGGCCGATAACTGGAACTACTGCGTAGCTAACGTTTCTTCTAAGCAAAACTTGGTAGACGTGAAGTCTAACGTGAAGAACTCACAGTTCGCTACTCCGTTGTTTGAATTCTCAGGCGCTTGCTCCGGTTGTGGCGAGACTCCGTACGTGAAGTTGATCACCCAGTTGTTCGGCGACCGCGAGATGGTGGCTAACGCTACCGGATGTTCTTCTATCTACTCCGGTTCTGTTCCTTCCACTCCTTATACAACGAACGAGAAGGGTCAAGGTCCTGCTTGGGCAAACTCTTTGTTCGAGGATTTCTGCGAGTTCGGCTTGGGTATGGAATTGGCGAACGAGAAGATGCGTAAACGTTTGGAAGGCTTGTTGCAACAGATCACCGTGGGCGAGCATGCTCCGGCTGAGGCCAAGGAAATAGCCGCCGCTTGGATCGCTAACCAGAACGACGCTGAGAAGACGAAGGAATTGGCTCCGCAAATCATGGCATTCGTTGAGCAAGGCATCAAGGAGGGTTGTCCGGTTTGCGCTCAGATCAAGGAATTGTCTCACTTCTTGGTAAAACGTTCTCAATGGATTATCGGTGGTGACGGCGCTTCTTACGATATCGGTTACGGTGGTTTGGATCACGTGATCGCTTCCGGCAAGAACGTAAATATCTTGGTATTGGATACCGAGGTTTACTCTAACACGGGTGGTCAGTCCTCGAAGGCTACTCCGGTGGGCGCTATCGCTAAGTTCGCCGCTTCCGGTAAGAGGGTACGTAAGAAAGACCTTGGCTTGATGGCTACTACTTATGGTTACGTATATGTGGCTCAGATCGCTATGGGTGCCGACCAAGCCCAGACATTGAAGGCGATCCGCGAGGCCGAGGCTTACGACGGTCCTTCATTGATCATCGCTTACGCTCCTTGTATCAACCACGGTTTGAAGAAGGGTATGGGTAAGTCGCAAGCTGAGGAGAAAGAAGCCGTAGCATGCGGTTACTGGCACTTGTGGCGTTACAACCCGGCTTTGGAGGCAGAGGGCAAGAATCCGTTCACCTTGGATAGCAAGGAGCCGGATTGGAGCAAGTTCCAAGACTTCTTGAAGGGTGAGGTTCGTTTCGCTTCCGTAGCTAAACAATATCCGGCTGAGGCCGCTGAGTTGTTTGCCGCCGCCGAGGAGAACGCTAAATGGCGTCTGCGTAGCTACAAACGTATGGCTGCCGAGAATTGGGATGTAGAGGCTTAATATAACAGGTCTTTTAGTATAGAATGAGGGCGGTGTCTCCGGAAACGGAAGGCACCGCTTTTTTTATGGGGTGGATGGGGGAAGCTGCACATAAGGCGATACGGACCTGTACTACCGTATGTGCCGGCCTGTACTTCCTTATGTGTCAGCCCGCGCTACCGTATCTACAAATCCGTACTAACGTATCTACACGTTTGCACGAACGTATCTGCAAGTTTGCACGAACGTATCTGCAAGTATGTACTAACGTATCTACAAGCTTGTACTACCGTATGCGCGGTTTGTCAGAAGACCGGGATCGAATAGACCAGCCCCAGCGATATACGGTGTGTATCCGGCTCTATGGCTCCCATTCGCGTGGCGGCTTTCTCTAGGATAACGCCCCGGTAGGTGTATAGGACGAATACGAAAAGGTCGAGTTGCTTGAAGGGGAAGAATTCCACGCTACTCTGCGCGTTCCACGAACGGCGGTACATCCCTTTCCGGAAATCACCGTTGCTCTTATACACCCGGGCGGTCTCGTACGCCCCTTTCACGTAAACGTTCCATTGGGGGTGGACACGGTAATCCACGTCGCCGATAATCGATAGGTATTCGGTGTTCATGGCGGTATGAGGCGTTCCGGGCAGACGGCTGACGACCCCATGCTGGTCGATCCCTTGGCGGGTGTACATAACGTCGAGGTACGTTAGCAACGGGCCTTTCTCATAGGTGTTGCCACAGGTGAAATAGTAGGAATAGCGCTTGCGGGTCTGCTGTCCGACGGCGGTGGCATAACGCAGTTGCAAGGTCTTGTCCAGATAATAGCTATTCCAGTTGACCGTGTACATAAAGGGTATCTTGGCCTTGGCGGTACCCTCGGGAAGTCCGGTAGGGTAGATGTCCTCATCGTTACCGTTGCGGTTATTCACGATCTGGAAACAAAGCTCGTGGTCCGGGTTGACTTGCCAGTTGCCCGAGATACCGGCTTGGTAGGCGGTCAGTAAATTATTGAACTCGCTAAACTCTCGTACCCGGATGGAATTGACGTAATACTCGTATCCCCCGAAATTGACGAATTGCTTGCCGATCGTGAAATTGAGATTAGGCCGTGCCTTCAGGTTCACGTACGCCAACTCGAGCGAGGAGGAGAGGTTGTCGAGCGAATAGGGATCGGAGTATTTGTTGAACGACTGCCGGTAATGATACCCCAGCCACTTGCCCACGTCCCCCTTGATCTCCAGCCGGACACGGTTCAGCTTGAAGTTCATACCGTCTAGCTCGTTCCCGACAAACTCAGCGTTGGCCGAGGTGAAAAGCTGGAAGTTCATCTCGGCGCTATTGATCTTGATCTCTCCGTTCGATAATCGTTCCACGAGTGTAGGTTCCCCGTTATTCTCCCGAAGGGTCTCTTGGGCCGTCAGGCTGGCGTTCGTGGCTAGACAAAGCAAGAAAAGTAGAAAATGTTTCCTCATACGATAGATTTAGTTGGTAACAGCCTACAAAAGTATAAAAAACGTCTTAACCAAGATACGTTTAAGGGGATGAAAATGGGTGTTTAGGGGATGCGGACTTTCGTGCTATCCGCATCCCGAGGTGTATACGCTTTCTCTAGCCTCCGTCTAGAACCTCAATTGAGAATTCAATTCCGGGAACTGCGCTTGATGCCAATACGGGTAGATCGGGGTCGTCTGGCTTGCCATATCGAGGCGCTTCACCTGCTCCGGGCTGAGGCTCCAGCCTACGGCCTCTAGGTTCTGCCTTAGCTGCTCTTCCGTGCGGGCACCTATGATAAGGCTGCTTACTGTAGGCCGTTGCAATAACCAGTTCAAGGCGCATTGGGCTACGCTATGCCCGGTCTCCTCGGCTACCTGTTCCAATACCTCCACGATGTCGTACAGGCGTTCGTAAGAAGTAGCCTCGTCAGGTATCGGGCTTCCTCCGCGAGCGACACGCCCGTCCGTCGGGATCGGGTTATTCCGGCGGTACTTCCCGCCCAGACGTCCGGCGGATAAGGGGCTCCAGATAATGGCGCCCACCTTCTGGTCGATGCCTAGCGGCATCAGTTCCCACTCGAACTCCCGGTTCAGCAAGGAGTAATAAACCTGTTGGGCCACGTACCGGCTCCATCCATACCGCTCCGATACGGAAAGCGACTTCATTAAGTGCCAGCCGGAGAAGTTCGAGCAAGCGATATAACGGACCTTCCCGCTCGTCACCAAGTCGTCCAAGGCTCGGAGTGTCTCCTCTACCGGGGTATTCGCATCGAAACCGTGCATATGGTAAATGTCGATATGATCCGTGTTCAATCGTCTCAGGCTCGCCTCGCACGCCTGTATCAGATGGAAACGGGAAGAACCGATGGCGTTACGGCTCTCCGGGCTGAGGTTGAAAGTCGCCTTCGTGGAGATCAAGAGGCGATTCCTCAATCCGTGGATCGCCTTTCCCAAGATTTCCTCGGAAAGACCGTTGGAGTAGACATCCGCCGTATCGAATAGATTCACCCCGGCGTCCAAGCAAAGATTGACCATACGGGTAGCCTCTTCCACCTTGGTATGTCCCCAACCTTCAAAACCATTCGTGCCACCAAAAGTAGCCGTACCTAAACAAAGTGCCGGAACGTATAATCCGGAACCTCCTAGTTGTCTGTATTCCATAAAAAACTATATCTATTATTTGATGAAGGAAATGAAAATACAAATGTAACAAATAAAGTGTATCTTTGTCATTAAAAGAAGATAATAGGTATAAGTATGATTAAGGCAGTATTTTTTGACATTGACGGTACGTTGGTAAGTTTCAAGACGCATAAACTACCGGACTCCACGGTCCGGGCCTTGGACCTGTTGCGAGAAAAGGGAATCAAGGTTTTCATCGCTACCGGCCGCCAGTTGCAATCTATCAATAACCTCGGGACGCAAGAGTTCGATGGCTATGTTACCTTGAACGGAGGATATTGCTTGGCCGGAAAAGATAAGGTTATCTATAAACATAATATCCCGTCGGGGGATATAGAGGCGTTGATCCGCTATCAAGAGAATGAGGAGGCGTTCCCGTGCGCCTTGGTGGAGGAAGATGGGATTTACCAGAACTACGTGGATGATTCTGTGCGACAGCTTTACGACATGCTAGACTTCCCTCATCCTCCCTTGCGTCCTTTGCGTGGCAACGGGGGTAAGGAAGTATACCAGCTGATAGCCTTTTTCTCTCCCGGCCATGAAGAACGTATCATGTCCGTCTTGCCGCATTGCGAGGCTACTCGCTGGAACCCGCTATTTGCGGATGTCGTGCCGCGGGGGAGCAGTAAGGCGGTAGGGATCGATAAGATCATCGAGTATTACGGGATCTCGCTCCACGAGACGATGGCTTTTGGCGATGGAGGCAACGATATGGCCATGCTTCGCCACGCCGGGATCGGGGTAGCCATGGGTAACGCCGGCGACGAGGTGAAAGAGGCGGCGGATTACGTGACCGACTCCGTAGATGACGATGGTGTCATGAACGCTTTAAGACATTTCGATGTTATATAAATAAACAGTTTAATAACGCTAAATCACAAACGCTATGATTGATGAATTGGTAAGCTATAATCGTGAGTTCGTAAAGAACAAGGGGTATGAGAAGTATATCACGAATAAATATCCCGATAAGAAGATCGCCATCGTGTCTTGCATGGATACCCGGCTGACCGAGTTGCTACCCGCCTCCTTGGGCATCAAGAATGGAGACGTGAAAATTATAAAGAACGCAGGGGCGATCATATCCCACCCCTTCGGAAGCGTTATCCGGAGCTTGATAGTGGCGATTTACGAGCTTGGGGTTGTAGAGGTAATGATAATCGGGCATACCGATTGTGGAGCCAAGCACATGAATAGCTCCGAGATGATCGAAAAGATGAAAGAGCGGGGAATCCCGCAGGAACGAATAGATATGATCCGATATTGCGGTATAAACTTCGAGTCGTGGTTGCGGGGATTCGAGACCTCCGAGGCTTCCGTGCACGAGACCGTGGAGCAAATTCGGAATCATCCGCTGATTCCGTCGGATATAACGGTAAGAGGGTTTGTAATAGACTCTGTTACAGGTGAATTAACGCCGGTGGAGTAATCCCCGGCGTATTTAGACTTATTTGCACAATTCATAAATAATCGAAAAAATGAAATATTTTATTATGTTCTACAACATTGTTTCGGATAAAATGGTTATCTTTGTAACGAATTAAGAAAGAAAGATCGTTTTAGGATTATTTATTAACTGGCTTTCCAAGCGTGGGAAGCGTAAAACAAAAAGATTATGATGATGAGAGAAAATGAGAAAAGCCTTCGTGCTTTAGCGATGTTGCGTTATCAAGCAGATCGTTACCAGTCAGCTGGCAATGGTGCCATGAGTCAGCGATTAAACGCTGAGATCCGTCGCCTTATGAGCGAAATGAGTGTAGATGCGGATAAGAACTAAAAGACTGCGTCTTTTTTAAGTAAAGAATTAAAGTAAGAAATAAATTAGATGTCATCTCTTACCTCCGTTCAAAACGGAATGGTGAGAGATAGGAAATGAGGATTACCTTTGGCAATACGGCCGGGTGAGCCTTTTTTTGTGCCCTTTCCTTTCCTTCTCCTTCGCGTATCAGGGAAATTACTTATATTTGTGAATGAAAAAGCTAAAACAATAATCATTTGAACACAAAAGCGATGAAAAAAGCAGGATTACTCTTAATGTCGCTGGCATTAAGTACGGCTCTTTGGGCGGAAAGTCCGGAGAAGAAAGGTTTGGACGTGATAAATAGATCGACCGCCGAGGCGCATATCGGTTTCTTGGCCGATGATGATCTGGAGGGCCGTGAGGCCGGTTTCCGTGGAGGCCGTATAGCGGGAGATTATATCGTGGCGAACTTGAAGTCCTTAGGTATCGATCCCGTGGGCGATTCCTATTACCATCCGTTCGAGGCTTACCATCTGGAACGCCAGAAAAGAGGAGCCCGTTGGCAAGTCCACCCGGACTCGGTGGCCGCTATCAAGCAGACCGGTGTTTTCCAGAAGCTATCCTTGAATAATATATTGGGTAAGATAGAGGGGAAGAACCCGAACGAGATCGTGATTGTCGGCGCTCACTATGACCATCTGGGTATCGACCCGATGCTGGATGGCGACCAGATCTATAACGGGGCGGACGATAACGCCTCCGGAGTCTCTGCCGTTTTGCAGATAGCGAGGGCTTTCCTTGCCACGGGCCAGCAACCGGAGCGAACCGTTGTATTCGCTTTCTGGGACGGTGAGGAGAAAGGGCTTCTCGGATCGAAAGCCTTCGTTCAGTCTTTTCCAGAGATAAAGAACGTGAAAGGATATTTGAATTTCGATATGATCGGCCGTAACAATAACGAGGCGAAGCCTACCCATGTGGTTTATTTCTATACGGAGGCGCACCCTGCTTTCGGCGATTGGCTGAAGAACGATATCAAGAAATACAACTTGAATCTGGCACCGGATTATCGTCCGTGGGATAACCCGGTAGGAGGGAGTGATAACGGTTCCTTCGCAAAGATAGGTATCCCTATTATCTGGTATCATACCGACGGACATCCGGATTACCATCAACCGAGCGACCATGCCGACCGGATTAATTGGGACAAGGTGGTGAATATCACGAAGGCCTCGTTCCTTAATATGTGGTATATGGCGAATGAGAAAGATTTTTAGAGATTATACTTCTTTTTCAATAGAAGATATCTAATAAAAGTAAGTTAACTTCATCGGCGAAGTAAGTTAACTTACTTTGGCATTTTAATTAACTTACTTTGCTAATGAAGCTGGCTTGCTTTTATATTCTGAAAAAACGCCTGAATTACTGTGATTTCATATCTTACCGCAGATACTTAGTTCTACATGAACTCAAGTCGATTTTAACTTAAAACCGTTTATATTTCTAATTTTATATTGTAAAACATAAAAATAAGGAAAGATTTATTTAATTATAATAACACAATATAATGAATATTTCATATCTTTGCCTCCGATATAAAATGTGCTAGGTATTTTGGCGCCAACTAAATAAAACAACTTCTACTTAAGAAAAGTTCATGTAGGACTCCGATAGTTAGCCCATTTTTTATTTGAACTTAATTACGCTAGAACTCAGGAGTGAGTGTATGTATGTGAATAATTTTAAAAGACAAATGTTTCGCCAAGACATTGTCTAATTATTTATCAATAAAACCATCAGTTATGTTGAAAAACTTTAAACCTGTCAGCTTAATTCTATGTGCGGGTGCGTTATGCTTCTCGGGAAGCATGTATGCCAACATCGCACCTGTTGAGCAAGGTACCTCTATCTCCCAGCAAAACGGGAAAGTAACAGGTACAGTGGAAGATGATTTCGGCCCAGTGACCGGAGCGTCAGTTGTCGTGAAAGGCACGACCAATGGTACGATTACCGATATGGACGGTAATTTCACCTTGGAAGGTGTCAAGAATGGTGATGTAATCCAAATCTCATTCATTGGTTACTCCACCATGGAAATTACGTATACCGGCCAACCGGTAGGCGTTATCAAATTAGCGGAAGACACCCAGAAATTGGATGAGGTCGTGGTTACGGCCTTAGGCATGAAGCGATCTGAGAAGTCCTTGGGTTATGCGATGCAAGAGTTGAAGGGAGACGCTTTGCTGGATTCTCGCGAGAGCAATATCGCCAATGCGTTGTCCGGTAAGGTTTCCGGTTTGCAGGTCGTTCGTTCTAGTGGTAGTGTAGGCGGTTCTTCGAAGATTGTACTTCGTGGTGCGAACTCTTTGACCGGTTCTAATCAGCCGTTGGTAGTTGTAGATGGTACTCCGATGGATAACTTCACCGGTGGTGTAGATGATGCTTGGGGTAACTCCGGTACGGATATGGGTAACGGTCTTTCGGATATCAATCCAGAAGACATCGAGTCTATGTCTGTATTGAAAGGTGCTTCCGCTGCCGCTCTTTACGGTTCTCGTGCCGGTAATGGTGTTATCTTGATTACGACGAAATCAGGAAAGAAGAATGATGGTCTGGGTATCAATGTGAACTTTGGAGTTACGGCGGATACTCCTTTTATGTTGCCGGAACTGCAAAGTTCTTTCGGACAGGGTTCTGTTGGTGCTTACAATGACCAAACCAATCTGAGCTGGGGTCCGAGGATTGAAGGACAGACTATTACTACGTATGACGGACGTCAAGTGCCAATGGCCGCTTATGACAATATTGGCGCTTTCTTTGGTACAGGTACCTCTTTCAATGAAGGCGTAAGTTTCCAGCAAGATGTGAATGGAACCTCTATGTTCTTTTCTTTCAATCGCCAAGATGACTCGGGTGTAACCCCAGAGCAAAGTCTGAATAAGACGAATTTAACGTTACGTGCTACCTCATTTTTGGATGAGGCTAAGAAATGGAAGGTGGATGCGAAGGTGAACTATGTAAACCAAAACGCCCATAATCGTCCGATCATTGGTATAAACCCATCCAACGCATTTTCAACCGTTTATAATTTGCCTCGCTCTTTGAATGTTCTTGATTTTGAGAACTGTGTGGATGATCAAGGGAAAATGGTTTGGTATGATAAAAGTAATAGTCCACAGGAGAACCCTTATTGGGTAACTCAATACCGTCAGAACGACGATACGCGTAATCGTATTTTAGGAAATGCTTCTTTAAAATATGCTCCTACGGATTGGTTTGATATCGAGCTGAGAGGAGGTACTGACTATTATACTACCACGACTACTCAAAAGTTATATTCAGGAGGTAATACGAAGCCGGAAGGTAGCTATTCTGAAGGTTCTGAGACATTCTATGAGAATAACTTTAGCTTCTTGGCTACGGTGCGTAAGGATGATTTGATCAGCAAATTGGGTGGTTTTGTTACATTTGGTGGTAACATCATGCAGCAGAAACGTACCAAAATGAATGCAAGTGCGGGAACGTTGTTGGTTCCTGATTTGTTTGATGTCAATAATGGTGTTGATAAACCTTCTATTACATCTTCTTTGACCCAGCGTAAAATGAACTCTTTGTACGGATCTCTCCAGTTGAACTGGGATGGTTGGTTGTTCTTGGATGTTACGGCACGTAATGACTGGTCATCCACTATGTCAAAAGAGAATCGTTCTTATTTCTATCCTTCTGTTAGCTTATCTGCTGTAATCTCTGATATGGTACAGAAAAACGGAGGAAGTATGCCTGATTGGTTTAGTTTCGCGAAGGTGCGTGCTTCTTTCGCTGAGGTAGGTAATGATTTGGATCCTTATCAGTTATATAATGTATATACAATTTCTAAGGATGCTAATGGTAATAGTATGGCTTCTGCCGGAAGTACCTTGTTTGACTCTTCGGTTAAGAGTGAGTTGATCAAGTCTTGGGAGGTTGGTGCCGACTTACGTTTCTTCAATAACCGTTTTGGTATTGATGCCGCTTGGTATAAGACAAATGCGACCAATCAGTTGCTGAATATTCCGATGGATGCTTTTTCCGGATATGAATCTCGAAAAGTGAATGCGGGTAATATCCAGAACCAAGGTTTCGAACTTTCGTTGAATGGTGCTATTATGCAGACTGCTAATGGGTTTAACTGGGATGCGCAAGCTCATTTCTCTTTGAATAGAAGTAAGATCTTGGAATTAACCGAAGGGGTGACTGTCTATGATATCAAGACTGTGGATGTCTTACAGATTGCCGCTACCGAAGGTGGTAAATATGGTGATATTTATGGACAGAAATTTGTTCGCCACAATGGGCAGGTCGTGGTAGGTGAAGATGGTCTTCCTTTGATTACGACAGATAAAGAGTTGATTGGTAATCAGAACCCGGATTGGATGCTTGGTCTCACGAATAATTTCTCTTATAAGGGTTTTGATTTGAGTTTCTTGATCGACTTCCGTATAGGTGGTGAGATTTACTCGGCGACGACTTCTTCTTTGCATAAGAATGGTAACGCTGCCGGAACGGTCGTGAATGGTGATCGTGCTGATTTCGTGGTTCCAAACTCAATCATGAAAAAAGGTGATGAGTATGTGAAGAATGATGTCGCTGTTACGCCTCAAAGATATTGGGAGCGTATCGCTTCTTCAGGAAACTATGGTTTGCCGGAGGTGTTTACGTATGACGCTACGAATATCCGTTTGAGAAATATTACTTTAGGATATACGTTCAATAAGAATTTGTTGAAGAAAACCCCGTTCCAAAAGTTGCGTCTGTCCGCGACTTGTAATAACGTATGGATGATTGTTTCTCATTTGCCGGGTATCGATCCTGAATCTGTGGCAGCTACAAATACGAATGCGGTAGGATTCGAGAATGGTGGCGCGCCTACAAATCGTTCTTATACATTTAATTTAACTGTAGGATTCTAATAGAAAGGAGATAATATGAAAACGAAAAATATCATTATATTAGGAGCCTTGGCGGTCGCTTCATTGACAACGGTTACAAGTTGTAATGACTTTGAGGATATCAACAAAGACCCGAATAAGGCTGATTTGGAGCAAGTGGAACCGGAATGGTTCTTGAATGGCTCCATTGGAGATGCTCAAATGAACCCTGAAATAGCAGAACGTATTTTTATTTTGTATTGGAAGCGGGCTGCTCGTTTTGATCGGGGTAGCGGTTTCGCAATCGGTACGGATAATGATGACTATAATAGATTATACTTGACTTCGAACTCGTATGGCGTAGGTTGGTTGAATAAGGCGAATCAAGCGATAGAGGTCGGAGAGGAGAAAATCAAATTAGATGTGGATAATGCCTATCCTTATTATCGGAATATCCCGAATATGGCTCGTATTTGGAGAGCTTATTTGAACTCTGAATTGTCTGATAACTTTGGCCCGATACCGGCGTTATCTGCTTTTACCGGTGTTCCTGGAGAATATAATAAGGTGGAGGATATCTATACCTATATATTGAAAGAGTTGAAAGAGGCGGTCGCTTCTTTGGATGAGAGCATTGATATGAGTGCGATGTCCAAATATGATCCGTTTTTTGGTGGTGACATAAAGAAATGGAAAAAGTATGGAAACTCTTTGCGTATGCGTCTAGCGATGCGTTTGACTGCGGTCAATCCTTCTTTGGCGCAAGCTGAGTTTGAGGATGCTGCCAAGGGTGAGTTTATCGCCTCTATGGATGATATCGCCCAGGTTGCGGAGAAAGATGGATGGGATCCGTATACAGGTGTCATGACAAGAACTTGGAATAACCAAGCGATGTCTACTACTTTCAATAATCTCGTAGTGGGACTAGGCGGTGTGGAATTTCCTGTTCCTGATGAGTTGAAATCCAATTTGAAAGATCCTTATACTTACTTAGGCCAGAATGTCAGCCTGCATTTCCCAACAACCACAAATGATCCTTGTGCGGGCTATTTTTTCGATGGTATCCCACAATATATCGATCCTCGTGCGCCTCAGTTGTATAGCATTCCGGGGTATGATGACGGAGTGGTTTATCCTTCTTATATAGGTGCCGCTTCCGAGGTAAAGGATGAGATAACATTGATTGCGGGAGATTATACGGATGTGCTGACCGGACAAAAAGTTTCCGCGCCGGAAGTAAAACTTCCCATGAAATATTCTTGGACGACCGTTGTTGCCGGAAACTGGAACGATAAGGCCGGTTTAGTTGGTGACTATACAAGTTATAACTACAACTTCCCTTCTTTGGCTGATAAGTTCCGTCATAGCACGAACAAACGTGTATGGTTTGGCCCGTGGGAAAGTTATTTCTTGTTAGCGGAAGCTGCGGTTTATGGTTGGAATGTTCCGGGTAGCGCAAAGGATAATTATGAGAAAGGTATCGCCGCTAGTTTTGAATATAACGGTGTTTCCGATAAACTCTTAGAATATTTGCAATCTAAGGCTTATAACCGTGTAGGAACATCTGTAGCTTTCGATCATACGGTAGAGGCTAAGGCTTATACGATCAACTATTACGATGCATATACGAAACAGAATAAGACAACGACTTATGAGTATCCTAAAAATACGATCTATAAGAATGGTCAGTATAATAATGATGCATTGACTAAGATCATTACGCAGAAGTTCATCGCTCAGAATCCTTGGTTGCCTTTGGAAGTGTGGTCTGATCACCGTCGTTTAGGTTTGCCGTTCTTCGAGAATCAAGCTGTAGAGGCTGCTTACAATCCAACTAACCAAGTGTTGTTAACTCCTGCTACTTGCAAGGAATGTAAAGTAGAGTTCTACCCGAAGCGTCTTCGTTACCCGGCAGTTCTTCAAACCAATAACTTGGAAGGGTATAACCAAGCTTTAGAAAGACTTGGTGGTCCGAACATGACGACAACTTCTTTGTGGTGGAATATGAAATAATATGAATAGTATTTTTACTGCAAAATAATAGGAATCCTCACGTTGGGATGTATCATCATTCAACGTGAGGATTTATGTTTTTAATGTTAAACTTTTAAATTTTACAGTTATGAGAAAGTTATTAATGGTATTGTTTTTATTTGGAACAATTAGTGTTTTTTGCAATGCCCAAATAGATGGTTATTATGTAAAAGACAGTGGTAATCTAGCGCTTTTTGCGGATGGAGAACCTAGGACTAGTAATTCAATTGGTATTGAAGCTGGGAAATCAGTGGAAATTCGTTTTACTCAACCTTCTACTGGAGATTTCTTGTGGCAAAAAATGAGTGGAAGTGACTATATTCAATTTAATCCCGGTGGGTCTGGACGTTTTGCGTTAATTTGGACACAGAGTGCAAGTAAAGGGGACTCGGCTGTTTTTTGTGTCACAGACAAGAATGGTGATGTGCTGACGATTACTATTCATGCTTATTAGACTTTATAGGAAATAAAGATATCTACTTCTTGTCTTTTCTTGTCTTTTGACAACTTTGTATTGTAACTGATTCGGAAATTATAGAGAATAATATTCTTACGAGAAAAGGGCGTATCGATGTAAATGTCGGTACGCCTTCTTTTTTTTGTGGTGATGATTTGTATGGGTAAACTGGAACTTTTATTGGCTTCTGAAGTGAATAACTAACGGCTTCCTGCCTCTTTTACGGTTTGGTTAAAATTTCTGTAAATCAATTTTTTATGGATGTTAGTAAGGATAACTCTTATTCGTTTTGTCTGTAAGGAGAGAGTAGTTGCGGTATCCTCACCAGTTACCTCTTGTATATGTTAAACTCAAAACATATCTGCCCTTTTTATGTTTATACAGGATAAATGACATTTGTTGACGCAAAAACTAAAACATTGTCTAGAAAAATAAACAAAAAACAGTAGTTATGTTGAAAAGATTCAGACCAGTCAGCTTAATCCTGTTGGTAGGGGCGCTTGGGTTCTCGGGAAACTTATACGCCACGCCTATGTCCGGGATTCCGAGGGTTGACATTTCACAGCAAAACGCAAAGGTGTCGGGAATAGTTGAGGATGCCTTAGGACCCGTTACCGGGGCGTCCGTAATCGTGAAAGGAACTACCAATGGTACTATGACCGACTTGGACGGACATTTTACCTTGGATAACGTGAAGAAAGGGGATATCATACAGATATCGTTTATCGGTTATACCTCGCAAGACATCCCGTATACTGGCCAGTCCGAGATTACGGTTAAACTCGTGGAAGATACCCAGAAACTCGATGAGGTGGTGGTGACCGCCTTGGGTATGAAACGGGATAAGAAAGCCTTGGGTTATGCCATGCAGGAGTTGAAAGGGGATGACCTCTTGGCCTCCCGTGAGCCGAACTTGGCGAACTCCCTTTCCGGTAAGGTTTCCGGTTTGCAGATCGTCCGTTCAAGCAATGGCGTAGGAGGGTCTTCTAAGATCGTACTTCGTGGTAACAACTCCTTGACGGGTAGCAACCAGCCCTTGATCGTCGTAGACGGTACCCCGATGGATAACTTCACCGGTGGCGTGGATGATGTATGGGGTAACTCCGGAGCGGACATGGGTAACGGCCTTTCGGATATCAACCCGGAAGATATCGAGTCCATGACGGTATTGAAGGGTGCTTCCGCCGCCGCCCTTTATGGCTCACGTGCCGGTAACGGCGTGATCTTGATCACTACCAAGTCCGGACGTAAGAACGAGGGACTCGGTATTACGATCAACGCCGGTATCACCGCCGAGACGATTTTCCTGAAACCTGATTTACAGAACGACTTCGGACAAGGCTCCGTGGGCGTTTACGATAACCAATCCCGCCTTAGCTGGGGACCGAAAGCCATGGGACAAATGGTAACCGATTGGAGAGGCAACCAAATCCCTCTGCATACTTATGATAATATCGACGCTTTTTTCCGCACCGGAACCTCCTTTAACGAGGGTGTCAGCTTCCAGCAGAACATAAAGGGTACGGCGGTATTCGCCTCCGTAAACCGTTCCGACGATGCTAGTATCACCCCACGCTCAAAACTAAACAAGACGAATATTACCTTGCGTGCCACCACTTTCTTGGATGAGGCGGAAAAGTGGAAAGTAGATGCCAAGGTGAATTATATCAATCAAAACGCGCATAACCGCCCGATTCAGGGCGTGAATCCCTCGAACGCTTTCAATACGATCTATAACCTGCCTCGTTCCTTGAATATCCGCGAATTTGAGGATGACGTGGATGAGCAAGGCAATATGATTTGGTATGACGCCTCCAAGAATCCGCAGGAGAACCCTTATTGGGTGACCCGTTATCGCCAGAACGAGGATACCCGTAACCGTTTGTTAGGAAATATCTCCTTGAAATATGCCCCGACCGATTGGTTCGATATTGAGTTGAGAGGTGGTACGGATTATTATACCACGACGAAGAGCGAGAAAGTATATGCCGGTGGTAATACCAGTCCGAGAGGTCTGTATACCGAGGGATCGGAGACCTTCTATGAGAATAACTTCAGTTTCTTGGCTACGGCCCGGAAGGATAACTTGATCGATCGGCTGGGAGGCTTCGTTACTTTCGGTGGTAACTTGATGCTCCAGCAGCGTAATAAGATGAACGCTTCTGCCGGAGAGTTGTTGGTGCCGAACTTGTTCTCGCTGAATAATGGCGTGAATAAGCCGACAGTCACTTCCGAGTTGATCCGCCGTCGTATGAATTCCTTGTATGGGTCGTTGCAGTTGAACTGGGATGGTTATCTGTTCTTGGATGTTACGGCACGTAACGATTGGTCGTCTACGATGTCGAAAGCCAACCGCTCTTATTTCTATCCATCTGTCAGTTTATCGCTTGTGATCTCAGATATGTTGCCGAAGATTGGCGGAAGCATGCCGGATTGGTTCTCTTTCGCTAAGGTACGTGCCTCCTTCGCTGAGGTAGGTAACGACTTGGATCCGTATCAATTATATAACTTCTACTCTGTAGGCAAGGACCCCAACGGGAATACGACGGCGAAACCGGGTAAGGTACTTTACGACTCGGACGTACGTAGCGAGTTGATTAAATCATGGGAGGCCGGTTTCGATATCCGTTTCTTCAATAACCGATTGGGCTTGGATGCCGCTTGGTATAAATCCAACGCTACCCGCCAGTTACTGGATTTACCGATGGATCCGTTCTCCGGCTATGCTTCCCGTAAGATTAACGCAGGTAACATTCAGAACGAGGGTTTGGAGATCTCCTTGAACGGTACGATTCTAGACAATCCCGCCGGATTGAGCTGGAGCTCTACGGCGCAGTTCTCCTTGAACCGGAATAAGATCAAAGAATTATACGAGGGCGTGAATCTATATGATATAAAGACGTTCGACGCTATCCAGATCGTAGCTCCGGTAGGTGGTTATTATGGTGAGATCTACGGGCAGACCTTTATGCGTGTGACCGATGAGAATAGTCCTCACTATGGAAAGATCGTCGTAGGTGATGATGGTTTGCCTTTGATCTCTACCGAGAAGTCGAAAGTAGGAAACCAGAGTCCGGATTGGATGATGGGTTGGACCAATAATTTCTCTTATAAAGGTTTTAACCTGAGCTTCTTGATAGACTTCCGTATCGGTGGTAGCATCTATTCGGCGACAGCCTCCAACCTGTATACCCGGGGTAACGCCGCCGGAACAGTGGTGAATGGTGATCGTGCCGAATTCGTGGTACCGAATACCGTGGTTCAACAGGGTAGTGGTTATGCGGAGAATACGGTCGCCGTCACTCCCCAGAACTATTGGGAGCGTATTGGGTCTACCGGAAATTATGGTTTACCAGAGGTTTATACCTATAGCGCCACCAATGTCCGTTTGCGTAATATCACCTTTGGCTACGAGTTCAATCGACAGATGTTGAAGAAAACGCCTTTTCAGCGTGTACGTCTATCCGCTACTTGTAACAATGTTTGGATGATCCATTATAACTTGCCGGGTATCGACCCCGAGTCTGTTGCCGCCACGAATACCAACGCTACCGGATTCGAGAATGGAGCTGCGCCGACCAGTCGTTCCTATACGTTTAACGTAACCGTGGGATTCTAATGGAATACATGATAATTTGAATTACGATAAAAATGATGAAGATGAAAACAAGAAATATACTTTTTACCGGATTGGTATCGGTGGCTGCTCTTCTTTCTTCCTGTAATGACTTTCAGGAGATCAATGAGGACCCGAATCTTGTGGGAGAGGATAAGGTGAAGCCCCAATGGTTCCTGAATGCCTCTATCATGGGAGACCAGATGAACCCAGAGATAGCCGAGCGTATCTTTATCTTGTACTGGGACCGTGCTTCCCGTTTCAATAGGGGAAGTGGTTTTACGATCGGTACGGATAACAATGATTATAGTACGATCTACTTGAGTAATGATTACGCCGTAGGTTGGCTGAATCAAGTGACCAAAGCGATCCAGCTGGGAGAGCGGATGGTTGCCAATGGGGAGGCGGATACCTATCCCTATTATAAGAACGTAATCCAGATGTCCCGTATCTGGCGTGCTTACTTGAACTCGGAAGTCGCTGACGGTTTCGGGCCGATCCCAGCGTTAGCCGCTTTCTCCGGTGTACCGGCTGAGTACGATAGTGTAGAGGCTATCTATCAATTTATATTGAAAGAGTTACGGGAAGCTGAGTCTGCGTTGGACCCCTCCTTGGATATGTCCGCTATGGCTAACGAGGATGCTTTCTATGCGGGAAATGTTGCGAAATGGAAGAAGTACGCCAACTCCTTGCGTATGCGTTTGGCGATGCGTATCTCGGCTGTCGATCCTGCCTTAGCGAAAGCGGAATTTGAGGATGCCGCCTCTAAGACATTTATTTCCGAGCCAACCGATATCGCTTCCGTGCAGGAGAAAGAGGGTTGGGATGAGCTGACGAGCGTGATGTCTCGTCCTTGGAATGGGCAGGCGATGTCCGTGACGTTTAAGAACTTGGTAGTTGGTTTGGGTGGACAGGAATTTCCGTTGCCGGACTCCTTAAAAAGCCATTTGAAGAATCCATACGATTATCAAGGTTTATATTTGAACCAGCACTTCCCGCTGACGACGAATGATCCGTGCGCCGGTTTCTATTTCGACGGTATACCTCAATATGTAGATCCCCGTGCCCCGAAGTTGTTTAGTGTAGTGGGCTGGGATGATGGTGTGGTTTATTCCGATTATATCGGTGCGGCCAGCGAGGTGAAGCCGGTTCACTTGAAGAATCCGGCGGATAATACCCAGAATATGTTGACGATCGATCCGAAATATACGTGGGGCACTTGGGTCGCCGGAGAATGGGACGTGAAAGCCGGTCTGGTAAGTGAGCTGACAGGTAAGAATTATAATTATCCCTCTATATCGAAACAATATCGAATGAGCACCAATAAGCGTGTCTTCTTCGGCCCGTGGGAAAGTTACTTCTTATTGGCGGAGGCTGCGGTGAAAGGCTGGAAAGTTCCGGGAACGGCTAAATCCAATTATGAGTCTGGTGTTACGGCTAGTTTTGAGTATCATGGCTTATTGAGCCAAGTCGGTGATTACCTATCGTCTCAGAAATACAACCGTGTAGGTACTTCCGTCGCTTTCGACCATACGACAGAGGCGAAATCATATACGATCCGTTATACGGACCCCTATACGAAGGAGGTAAAAAGCCGTACGTATGAATATCCCCATAACTCGATCTATCGGAATGGCGCTTATAATAATGACGCCCTTACGAAGATTATCACCCAGAAATATATAGCGCAAGTTCCTTGGTTGCCGGAAGAGGCTTGGAGCGATCATCGTCGTTTAGGTCTTCCTTTCTTCGAGAACCAAGCGGTAGAGAAGGATTACAACCCATTGAATCAAGTTCCTTTGACGGTCGCTACCTCTAAGGAATGCCGTTGGGATTTCTACCCGAAACGTTATCGTTATCCGGCGAATATCCAAACGAATAATCAAGCGGGTTATGCGCAAGCTCTCCAGCTTTTGGGCGGCCCGGACTTGACGACTACTCCACTTTGGTGGAACGCTAAATAGCGAACCTGCTTGGTCTGTTTTATATATACTTTTTCGGTGTCACGCATTTATTTGTGTGGCACCGTTTTTTTGAGATTTACTCAATCGTGCTTAGCCATTTCTCCAGTTCGTCAGTCCATTGACGTTTGTATACGAAGTTGTCCCGGAACCCAAAACTATGGCCGCCTTTTGGGTAAATATGTAAGGAGGCGGACACCTTGTTTTTTAGCAAAGCGAGATAATAAAGCACGCTATTCTCCGGGCTAACCGCCTCGTCATCCGAAGCCAACGCTATAAAGGCGGGAGGTGTCAGTGCGTTTACGTGCAATTCCAGAGAGAAAGCTTCCTCTTCCTCATGCGTGGGATTCGCTCCTAATAGCCGTTCCCTCGATTTAAGGTGCGTTAAATGAGGTAGCATACTGATAACCGGATAAAGGAGTATTTGGAAATCTGGACGTGCGTCGTCTACCCCGAATATTGCGGCATGCCCGGCGATATAACCGCCAATGGAGGCACCCATGACACCGACCTTCGTAATCTTCCACTCTTCCGAGTAATTATGGAGGATGCGGAGACCTTGGCGAACATCGTCCAGAGGAACTTCCCTATGTCCGTTCGGCATCCGGTATTTCAATACGGCATAAGTAATACCTTGCGCGTTAAACCATGCGGCCATATCACGCCCCTCATGTCCGATCGAAATCTTGGAAAGTCCGCCACCCGGACACATCAAGATCGCCTTGCCATTCGGCTTCGTCGCCGGATAAACCAATAGGGAAGGGTTCGATATATTGGATATGGCATTCGGGGCATCTTCCAATTCTACGCCGGCCAATCCATTACTAGTGGGCGCTCCATCCGGCCAAAGTAGGATAATCCTATTTTTCTGTTGTATTGTTTCCATTTTCTATATTCTGAATTGTGTTTATAGTATAAAACAACGTTGGCCTTTGATTAGTTTAGCATTCAAGATCTTTTCGAATCATCATCGTATATAAAAAAGTCCGGAAAAGACGAGGAAAATCACCCTCCATCCTTTTCGGACTTTTATCCTATTACATTGAAAGATAAATTATTGCATACCTTCCGTAGTCATTTCCTTATTGATCTTTTTAACTAATCCCTGAAGAACGGCACCCGGGCCTAACTCGATGAAATGAGTGGCACCGTCGGCGATCATGTTCTGTACGCTTTGGGTCCAACGTACCGGGGCGGTTAACTGTGCGATCAAGTTAGTCTTAATTGTTTCCGGGCAAGTCTCGGCTTTCGTGCTTACGTTCTGGTAAACCGGGCAAGAAGGTTTATTGATCGTCGTAGCCTCGATAGCGGCAGCCAACTCAGTACGAGCTGGTTCCATCAATGGAGAATGGAACGCTCCACCTACTTTCAACTTCAAGGCACGCTTAGCGCCTGCGGCCAATAACTTCTCGCAAGCCTGATCGATACCGGGGATAGAGCCGGAGATTACCAATTGGCCCGGGCAATTATAGTTAGCGCAAACCACTACCTCGTCCTTGATGCTCGCGCAAATTTCCTCAACCGTCGCATCCGGCAAGGCTAATACGGCGGCCATTGTAGAGGGAGTTGCCTCGCAAGCCTTTTGCATAGCCATGGCACGTTTGGAAACTAATACCAAGCCGTCCTCGAAAGACAATGCTCCGGCAGCTACCAAGGCAGAGAATTCTCCTAATGAGTGACCTGCGGTCATATCCGGTTGGAATTGATCACCTAATGTTTTCGCGAGAATGACAGAGTGTAAGAAGATCGCTGGTTGAGTAACTTTGGTTTGTCTCAGATCCTCGTCTGTTCCGGCAAACATTAAATCCGTGATACGGAAACCAAGGATCTCGTTAGCCTTCTCAAACATCTCTTTAGCAAGAGGATTATTATCGTAGAGGTCTTTGCCCATACCTACGAACTGTGCCCCCTGACCGGGAAATACGTACGCTTTCATCTTTCTAATTTTTTTCTAATTTCAGTTTTTTAAGACGGTGCAAAGGTAATAAATTTGGAATAATGAGGCTACTATTCATTACAAATTGTATCTTTGCCCCCATAGAAACGAGAATATTAATGACTAATATTATAATATCATGAATGAATTACTATTTTTAGGAAACTTAGGTACAGGCGAGATCGTGATCATCGCCATTGTTGTGTTATTGCTTTTCGGTGGTAAGAAAATTCCTGAGCTGATGAAAGGTATCGGTAAGGGCGTGAAGAATTTCAAGGACGGTGTAAAAGGATTGGAAGACGATATCAAATTAGACGATACGGAAAAGAAGTAAAGGAAGATGCAACAAGAAGAAATGTCATTCTGGGATCACCTAGAAGAACTTCGTTGGACTTTATTTCGTTCTATTTTAGCGCTCTTTGTTTTTGCTATAGCCGGGTTCTCGGTAATGCCGTGGCTGTTCGATAATGTCGTGATGGCCCCGTGTAGCTCCGATTTCATCGTCTATCGGGAAATGTGTAAGATTAGTTCTCATTTTTCTTTTCTCCCGGACTTTTGTAATGATACTTTCCATGTGAACATTGTCAATATCAAGCTGGCTTCCCAGTTCTTCACGCATATGACAAGTTCTTTCTGGTTGGCGTTATTATTGACTTTCCCCTATTTGATGTGGGAGATCTGGAAGTTCGTAAGTCCGGCTCTTTACGAAAATGAGAAGAAAAATGTACGTTGGGTATTCTTGTTCGGAACGATAATGTTCTTTATCGGATGCTCAGTGGGTTATTTCTTGGTGTTCCCGATGACACTACGTTTCTTGGCGACTTACGAGTTGAGTGCCGCCATTACGGAACAGGTATCCCTTGATTCTTACATGGATAACTTCTTGATGTTGATATTCGTGATGGGAATCGTATTTGAGATGCCATTGGTATCTTGGCTATTATCTCAGATAGGGCTGCTAAACCGCTCGTTCTTTCATAAATACAGACGGCATGCTGTTGTCGGCTTGTTAGTTGGTGCGGCGTTCATCACTCCAAGTAGTGATCCGTTTACGTTAAGTATCGTATTCTTACCGCTCTACGGTTTGTATGAGTTGAGTGCGTTCTTCGTGAAAAAAGCCCCAAAGGAAGAAGACGAGGAGAATGAGGAAGATAATAATGAGGAATAAATCCCGAAAGTTATAATAATGTAATATAAAAAAGACGTAACTCTGTTTAAGGGCTACGTCTTTTTTTATTATTTCAATAAAGGTAACCGGTCCAGCATATTCCTTAGCTTGATGGCTATACGAGGCATCGGCTCGGCTACCGTAAGACCTACCAGATCATACTTGGATGCTATATTGTTGATAACACGTACGACCTCGTCTATTTTCATCCCGTTAGGCTCTACGCCGACTCCCGCTATCATATCCGCCGGATCGATTACGTCCATATCGAAGTGAACGACAACTTTGGATGCGCCCGTCCCTTTTAACCACTTGAGGATGGAGGAACTATCCTTCGCCACCTCCTCTGGTGATAAACCTTTTATACCTAAGTTCTTCTGCCGTTCTTTCATGCCCTCATCCCACGAGCGTAAACCTACGATTAAGGTATTCGAGACCTTGAACTTTCCCGGTAATAATTGAAGAATCTCTTCATCACCCATCCCTAGACAGGCCGTAAGGGCCATCGCATGATATCCCTTATACTCGTCATACGGCAAGTTTATATCCGGATGTGCGTCTATCCAGACAATGGCTATATCATCCGGATATTTAGCAGCCAGATAGGTGAAGGGTACGACACTTACCGAACATTCGCCCCCTAAGGTGACAATCTTTTCTGGAGCGTTTTCGTGCAGTAATTCGAGGGCTGCTTTTGTTTGTTTCAGAATAACCTTGCGGGCGCTGATCCCTAGATCCGTTTCTCTATCGTTTATATCTAGTGAGATGGGTACTTCCACGGTTTTCTGGGGACTTGGGGGAGCGAGGATATTGAGTAATTGAGCTCCTAGGTAATACCCTCTGGAAGCGTCGTCCGCAGGAAGGTCGGGCATCCAATGATTCACGATCCCACCTTGCCATTGGGGATAGATCAAACGAAGTGTCGATGTTTTATCTTCCATGTTATCGTAGTTTTTGTACAAAGTTAAAGGATTCCACCGAATTCTCGTCTTGATGAAAAAAGATTTTCTCCTTGATGAAAATAGATTCTCATCATAATGAAAAAAGATTTTCACCCCGATGAAAATAGAAAGTTTTCCCCGTAAACTGTTTCTCTTTCGAAATAATTTATGTATGTTTGCTCAAACTCAAAACGAATTGCATAACATGAAGCACATGTCTATATTGGCGGTCTCTTTGCTGGCACTCGTGGCCTGCACGCCTGAAAAGAAACAGGAGGCGGATTACTCGCAGTATGTGAACCCCATGATCGGTACGGATTTTACCGGCAATACCTACCCGGGAGCCCAAGTTCCTTTTGGTATGGTACAATTGAGCCCGGATAACGGTTTGCCGGGTTGGGATCGCATCTCGGGGTATTTCTATCCGGATACGACGATCGCCGGCTTTAGCCATACGCACCTTTCCGGTACGGGGGCAGGCGATTTATACGATATCTCTTTTATGCCCGTGACCCGTCCTTATAAAGAGGCCCCGGCGCCGTTAGGAATCTATTCCACGTTCTCGCATAATGACGAGGCGGCTTCCGCAGGATATTACCGGGTATTGCTGAAGGATTATAACATTAACGTGGAGCTTACGGCTACCGAGCGTTGCGGTATCCAGCGGTATACCTTCCCGGAGGCCGAGGCTTCGGTATTCTTGAACTTGAAGAAGGCGATGAATTGGGACTTTACCTTGGATTCCAAGATCGAGGTGGTAGACTCTACGACGATTCGTGGATACCGCCTATCCCAAGGCTGGTCTCCCTTGCAGCATGTTTATTTCGAGACCCGTTTCTCTAAGCCTTTCGTGGCTTGTCATATGGATACGACTTCTATCGTGACCAAGGAAAAAGGTTGGATCGGTACGGCCTATGTGGCCCGTTTCGATTTCAATACGAAGAAGGATGAGGAAATCCTTGTCACGACCGGAATCTCTGGCGTCAGCATGGAGGGAGCGGGAAAGAATTTGCGTGCGGAAGCCCCGAAGGATGATTTCGATTACTATCAAGCGCAGGCTAGCGCGAATTGGAACCGACAGCTTTCCAAGATTGAGGTGAAGAGCCGGAATACAGACGATATGGTGAAATTCTATACGGCCTTGTATCATTCCATGATCGCCCCGACGATCTATAGCGACGTGGATGGTTCTTATTACGGCCCGGATCAGCAAATCCATAAAGCGGACGGATGGACGAATTACTCTACTTTCTCTTTATGGGATACCTACCGTGCCTCCCATCCGTTGTTTACGTATACGGAGCCGGAACGGGCGAATGATATGATCAAGGGTTTCTTGAAGTTCTATGAGCAGAACGGGGCTTTGCCTTTATGGAACCTTTATGGCTGGGAAACGAATATGATGATCGGTTATCATGCGGTGCCCGTTATCGTAGACGCTTATCTGAAAGGTATCGGTGATTTCAATGCCGAGAAAGCGCTGGAGGCTTGTATAGCGACAGCCAACCGGGATGACTATCGGGGTATCGGCGATTATAAGAAGTTGGGCTACGTACCGGCTTATAGCGATCCGAAAAAATGGGAGAACTGGTCTTTATCGAAGACCTTGGAGTATGCCTACGATGATTATTGCATCGCTAAGATGGCTGAGAAGATGGGTAAGAAAGAGATCGCCGACGAATTCTTTAAACGTTCACAGAATTATCATAATGTGTACAATCCGGCAACTTCCTTTATGCAGCCTCGTGATGAGAAAGGAAACTTTGCCGCTAATTTCAGCCCCGATGATTATACGGAAGATATTTGCGAGAGCAATGGTTGGCAATATTTCTGGTCCGTGCCGCAAGATCTGGACGGTTTGATCGGATTGGTAGGAAGTAAGGAACGTTTCGCCGAGAAATTGGATAGTATGTTTACCTATGTCCCCAAATCGGATGAGGAATTGCCTATCTTTAGTACAGGCATGATTGGTCAATATGCGCATGGAAATGAGCCGAGCCATCATGTGATCTACTTATATAATAAGGTCGGCCAGCCTTGGAAGACCCAGAAATACGTGGCTCAGGTATTACATGACTTGTATCTGAATGCTCCGGACGGTATTTGCGGTAATGAGGACTGTGGGCAGATGTCCGCTTGGTTTGTGTTCAGCGCCATGGGATTCTATCCGGTTGATCCGATCAGCGGCCAATATGAGATCGGTTCCCCGTTGTTCCCGGAGGTGAAGATGCATGTAGGCAATGGCAAGATCTTTACGGTTTTGGCTCCCGAGGTCTCTGCGGAGAATATTTATATCCAATCCGTGAAGCTGAACGGACAACCTTATGATAAGAGTTATATCACCCACGAGCAAATCATGAGCGGGGCGACATTGGAGTTCGTCATGGGCAGCCAGCCGGGACCGGTATGGTATACGAACGAATGAAATAGCTCTCTATGATATAATGAAGAGAAGTGCCGTGGTCATATCGCCACGGCACTTTTTTTAATCCGGTTCATGCGAATCTTTCCCATAAGCCTTGACAATATCCTTTACGATGTACCAGAGTACGAACACGACCATTATGCTTCCGATCAATATCTTTCCCACTCTTATGATAGAATCGATGTATTCTTCCATAATGTTATTATTTAAGAGATTACCGTTCGAGGTAAATGTACGGATAAAAATCGGGAAATAAGTCTATGTCTCTAAGATAATTCAGATATTTGTTCTATTTTTGAGCATTGTATAAATGATTAAATATAATAGCATGTTAAAACAAATGATAGCCTTGACGGCTTTGATGGTGTCATCCATTGCTTTTGCGCAAGACCGGGAGTATGTAATCGTGGTACATGGTGGTGCGGGGGCGATGGCCGGATTGGAGGAAGATCCGGTTAAGTCGGCTCAATATTACGCCGCATTGGACTCCGCTTTAATGATTGGAGATAAGGTCCTTTCTGCGGGAGGCGAGGGGCCGGAAGCGGTGATGGCCGTAATCAATTACTTCGAGGGAAATCCGTTGTTTAACGCCGGAATTGGTGCTACCTGTACGGTGGAGGGAACTTTTGAGTTGGACGCTTCCATCATGGAAGGCAAGGATTTAAGCGCAGGCGCTGTAGCTGGCTTAAAACACGTGAAGCATCCGATCAATGCCGCCTATGCCGTAAAGACAAAATCTCCGCATGTCATGCTGAGCGGAGCCGGTGCTGAGGAGTTCGCCAAGGAACAAGGCTTGGAAATGGTAGAAGACAATATGTATTTCGCTACGCCCAAGACGATGGAGTGGATCGAGAAGTTAAAGCAAGAAAGTAAGAAGAACGGTACGGTAGGCTGTGTCGTTCTGGATAAGCAAGGAAACTTAACGGCCGGGACCAGTACCGGCGGTATGTTCAAGAAACGTTGGGGGCGTATCGGTGATTCGCCCGTGATCGGGGCGGGAACGTATGCGGATAATAACAGTTGCGCCGTCTCCTGTACGGGGCATGGCGAGTATTTTATCCGTCATGCGGTAGCGTTCGATGTGTGTGCCCGCTATAAATACCTTAAGGAAAGCGTAGAGAAAGCGGCGGATTATATCATCCATACGGAATTGAATACGAACGCCGGCAACGGCGGCTTGATCGCCGTGGATAAACTAGGAAATATCGCCATGCCTTATAACAGTGGCGGTATGTTCCGCGGATTCTTGTATAAGGAGAAAGGTAGCCCGGAAATTAAGAAGGGCTGCGGTATCGGAAAGAAGATCGTTGTGGTAGGGGAAAAGTAGTTTTTTGTATCTTTACGCCAAATTCAGGATAGAATGGCGAAAACAAAAACCGTATATGTCTGCTCTAACTGTGGCGCTGATTCCCCGAAATGGCTGGGTAAATGCCCGAATTGTGGGGAGTGGAACACTTATGTAGAGGAGATCGTAACAAAGGAGCCTGCCGTGAAGCGGCCAGTTCCCGGTATTATGGAGGGCAATAAGATCCGTCCGGTGTTATTGCGTGATATAACGACGGAAGAGGAGGCCCGTATCGATTTAAAAGATGATGAATTAAATAGGGTCCTCGGCGGAGGCTTGGTGAAGGGCTCTTTGGTCTTGATCGGTGGAGAGCCGGGAATCGGAAAATCTACCTTGGTCTTGCAAACCGTGTTGGGCTTGACAGGCTTGAAAACCCTATATGTCTCGGGCGAGGAGAGCAGTCGCCAGTTGAAACTCCGGGCGGACCGATTATCGCATGATAATCCGAACTGTTTCATCCTATGCGAGACGCATCTGGAACAGATTTTTACGCAAGCGGCCAATATCCAGCCGGACTTGATGATCATAGATTCCATACAAACCATCTTTACGGAAGTCGTGGAATCTTCCCCCGGCAGTGTTTCCCAAGTACGTGAGTGTAGTGCCGCTATCTTGAAATACGCCAAGGAAAGCGGTGTCCCGGTCTTATTGATCGGCCATATCAATAAGGAAGGCAGTATCGCCGGTCCGAAGGTATTGGAGCATATCGTGGATACGGTGTTGCAGTTTGAGGGCGATCAGCATTATATGTATCGTATCCTGCGGAGCATCAAGAACCGTTTTGGCAGTACGGCGGAACTAGGGATTTACGAGATGCGCCAGAACGGGCTTCGTGAGGTCAGCAATCCATCCGAGTTATTATTAACCCAGAATCATGAGGGACTGAGCGGTGTCGCCATCGCCGCCGCTATCGAGGGGGTACGTCCTTTCTTGATCGAGACGCAAGCCTTGGTCAGCTCGGCGGTTTACGGTACGCCGCAACGTAGCGCCACCGGATTCGATTTACGCCGAATGAATATGTTATTGGCAGTATTGGAGAAAAGGGCGGGTTTTAAGTTGATCCAGAAAGATGTTTTCCTGAATATCGCCGGAGGTTTGAAAGTGAATGATCCGGCTATCGATTTGGCGGTAATCAGTTCCATCCTTTCTTCTAGCTTGGATATCAGCATCGAGCCGGGTGTTTGTATGGCTGGCGAGGTGGGCTTGTCCGGAGAGATCCGTCCGGTCAACCGTATTGAGCAACGTATCTTGGAGGCGGAGAAGCTGGGTTTCTCCCGGATTATCATTCCGCATAATAATCTAAAAGGTTTCGATACGGCGAAGAGCAAGATTCAAATCGTACAGGTAAAGAAAGTGGAGGAAGCCTTTCGGCAACTATTCGGTTAATATATAATAAACAATGATAAAAGAATTACAACTCAGGATATTGCCGGAAGAGGCTGTTAATGAGCAATCGCTAAGGCAAGTAGTAGCCCGTGAGACGGGTGAGGCTCCGAAAAATATCCGGGCCGTACGTGTATTGAAACGTTCGATAGACGCACGCCAGCGAACGATATTTGTCAACGTGAAACTGCGTGTTTTCATGAACGAGATGCCTAGCGAGCCGGAATATCAATTGATAGAGTATAAAGATGTCTCGGCAGGGAAACCTGTGATCGTCGTAGGAGCCGGTCCGGGAGGTCTGTTCGCCGCCTTGCGCTTGATAGAGTTAGGTTTGCGCCCCATCATCGTCGAGCGAGGTAAGGACGTGCGGGAACGCAAGAAAGATATCGCCTTGATCAGTCGTGAGCATAAGGTGAACGGAGAATCAAATTATAGTTTTGGTGAGGGCGGTGCCGGCGCTTATTCTGATGGAAAGCTGTATACCCGTAGCAAGAAAAGAGGCTCGGTAGATAAGATACTGAATATCTTTTGCCAGTTTGGGGCAAGTCCCTCTATCTTGGCGGATGCCCATCCGCATATCGGAACCGATAAGCTCCCCCGTGTGATCGAGAATATCCGGGAGCAAATCAAGCGATGCGGAGGTGAGGTACATTTCGAGACCCGTATGGATGCTTTTATCATGAAAGAGAACGAGGTGATCGGCATCGAGACGAATACGGGAAAGAGCTTTTACGGGCCTGTTATCTTAGCTACCGGCCATTCCGCCCGTGATGTCTATAACTATTTATACGAACGCCAGATCCAGATCGAGGCGAAAGGGATCGCAGTCGGTGTTCGTCTGGAACATCCTCAGGAATTGATCGACCAAATCCAGTATCATCGGAAAGAAGGTCGTGGGAAATATCTTCCTGCGGCAGAGTATAGTTTTGTGACGCAAGCGAATAACCGGGGCGTCTATTCCTTCTGTATGTGTCCGGGAGGTTTCGTAGTTCCTGCGGCGAGCGGACCTAAGCAGGTCGTGGTAAATGGAATGTCGCCTTCTAACCGGGGTTCCCGCTGGTCTAACTCAGGGATGGTGGTAGAGATCCGTCCGGAAGATTATTCCGAACTGGTAGGGCAGGAGGAGCTTTATCTTCGGAATGGCGAGAAGGTGGATGCGGACTCCCCATTAGCGTTGATGGCCTTTCAGGAACGTCTGGAAGAGGTCTGTTGGTTGAATGGAGGCATGAAGCAAACGGCTCCCGCCCAGCGCATGGATGATTTCATGCGGAAGAAGAACTCTTTCGATTTACCGGTTTCCTCGTATACGCCGGGTCTGCTGGCCTCTCCGTTGCATTTTTGGATGCCGGAATTCGTGACCAGTCGCCTGCGGGAAGGTTTCCGTTATTTCGGTAAGGTCTCTAGAGGCTTCTTGACCAACGAGGCAACCATGATCGGCGTAGAGACCCGTACATCCGCTCCGGTTCGTATCGTCCGTGATCGGGATACCTATCAACACGTCACGGTAAAAGGTCTTTTCCCTTGCGGTGAGGGAGCGGGGTATGCGGGAGGAATCGTATCCGCTGCCATCGACGGGGAACGTTGTGCGGAAGGAGTGTATAATTTAGAATCCAATAAATAAGAAAAATGAAAAGTGGTATGAAAATAGGAATATCCCTTTGTCTGGGAGTTCTTATGTGTTTGAATGCGGGTTGTACGGGAAAGAAGTCTGCTGCGGAAGAGCCGGAATTAACGTACAGTAATCCTTTGTCGGTCCAGTTTGGCGATCCATACGTATTGTTGGCCTCGGACGGACGTTATTATATGTATGGTACCGGTGCCGGGGCTGTAGACGGTTTTTGCGCCTATTCTTCCGATGATTTGATCCATTGGAAGTCGGAAGGGCAGGTTTATCGGGGTAATACGCCCGATTCTTGGGCAATCGCTAATTTCTGGGCGCCGGAAGTGTACGAGCGTGACGGGAAGTTCTATATGTTCTTCAGCGCGGATTGGCGGAAGAATCCGACCAACGAGGAGGAAAATTTCCGTATCGGCGTAGCTGTGTCGGATAAGCCGACCGGACCATTTAAGGAATTGGCCGATGCTCCTTTGTTCGATCCGGGATATCCTGTAATCGACGGAAACTTGATCGAGGATGAGGATGGCCGTACCTATCTCTATTATTCCCGTTGTTGCTATAAGCATCCGGTAGAAAGCGAGATCGCCGATGAGGCAAAGAAGAAAGGCATGTTCGACTCCGTTGAGGAAAGCTGGATTTACGGGGTGGAGGTCGCTCCGGATCTTACGCACGTGATTGGGGAACCCGTACTTCTGCTGCGTCCACCCGTAAAATTGGATGATGCGCAAAGTGAATGGGAAAGTCGCTCGGTTACCAAAGGGGAGGTCGGACGTCGTTGGACGGAAGGCTCTTTCATGCTACGTCACAACGGCTTGTATTATATGATGTATTCCGCTAATTATTTTGGCGGGGCAAATTATGCGGTGGGATATGCCGTGTCCGAACATCCGTTAGGACCGTTTGAGAAGGCATCTAATAATCCGGTGCTGGAGAAGAACGTGGAAAAAGGCGGTATCGTCACGGGTACCGGACATAATAGCGTTACTTGGTCGAAGGACGGAAAACAAATGTATTGCGTTTATCACGGGCGTACCCAGAAGACAGGGGATGAGCGGGTCGTATTCATCGATAAAATGCGAATCGATGAGAATGGCCTTCTAGTCGTGGAAGGCCCTACCACCGATCCGCAATCTATTCAATAGTTATTTATCTCTTCCAGCAACGCCACTCGTTCCAACGAGAACGTAGTGTCGTTGCGTTGGATATATTCCAATAGCTCTTTCGCTCTTGCCCGGAGTTTATTACCTTGCGCCTCCGGCAAAAGGAAACTTTCTTCCAGCAAGGTCTTGGTCGCCAGCTCCATGCGTTGGAGGCCACACGAGTCATCACCGTCCAGATAAGTGCGGATGCCGTCGATAGGCGTGTTCAGCAAGAAATCGTTATCCAGTTTTAAGGATGTGTAGACGGATTGGATTAACTCGGGGTTCTTGCGTGCCCCATCGTTGGAATTACGATTGAAGATGATCTGAGCGATCACTTTGCCCAGTTCCTCGATCTGTACCATGATGAAATCTCTCTTTAACATAGGAGTGGTGAATTATTCGATCGTTATACTTTGGATGCGGATGTCTTTCTTCGGACGGTCATTCTGGTCTTTCGGCTGGGTGGCGATCTGATCCAGAACGTCGAACCCCTCCGTCAGCTCCCCGAAGATCGTATAAGTGCCGTCCAGATGATGGCAACCGCCTACGGTGGTATAAGCCTTCCGTTGCTCGTCCGTAAATAGCAAATGCCCGGGAGTTGCTTGAATAACGGAGTCTATTTGGGCGTTGATCGCTCTCAATCGCTTCTGGTACTCCCGTTTGTTACTCATCTTTATCATATTCAGCTCCGCACGTACCGGCGCGTAAAACTCCTTCAGGGCCTTTTGCCGGGCCGGATAGTTGGCGGTACGCTCTAACGTATCCAGTTCGGTTTCCCTATAGACCTTCCCCTGCACGATAAAGAATTGCGACATATCCGATTTCTTTTGCGGGTTGATATCGTCCGGTTGGCGGGGAGCGGCCAAGGCTCCTTTCTTATGGAAATATTTCTCGTTGATCTCGGGCGGTATCTCGGCGGAAGGATCTCCAAAGCCGCATTTGGCACCGGCGGGAGCGTTCTTGGAATCCGGGGCTCCTCCTTGGATCATAAACTCCGGCAGGACACGGGTGAATAAGGTCCCGTTGAAATCCCCCCGTTTTGCCCGTTCGATGAAAGTACGGGTGTGATTAGGCACATCATCGTACAGGATGGCTTTCATCGTACCTACGTTGGTTTTAATCACGACTGTCTTTCCCGCTTCTTGCGCAGAGGTGGCTGTCAAGCATAGGAATAGTGCTGATAAAATATAATAGATCTTTTTCATGAGATTTTAATTTGAAAGGTAAATATAGGCGTTATGTTGTAAAACACAAAGTAAATGCCTAACTTCGCGTCTTTATTAATAGGTAATAAGATTTTTAAAGATTTTGGCATGGATTGGATAAACGATTTATTATGGGGAGAAGGTATCGGGCACTCCATTCTTTTACTATCTTTCGTGATTGCCGCCGGCATCCAGTTAGGAAAGATAAAGGTATTTGGGATTTCACTTGGGATTACCTTGGTGTTGTTTGTTGGTATTATTTTAGGGCATTTCGGGTTTACGGTTAACCACAATGTGATTCATTTCTTTAAGGAATTTGGATTGATCTTATTTGTTTATTCGGTAGGTATGCAAGTAGGGCCGGGTTTCTTCTCGTCGTTTAAGCAGGGGGGGATCACGTTGAATATGCTTGCCTGTGGAATTGTCTTCCTTGGCGTGGCTACGGCTTTGGTATTGCATTTCGTGACAGGTATTCCGATGCCTACGATGGTGGGTATTTTATCGGGTGCGGTGACGAATACTCCGGGATTGGGTGCGGCTCAGCAGGCTTATTCCGATATGTACGGGGTTTCTGATAATACGATCGCCTTGGGTTACGCCGTGGCTTATCCGCTGGGCGTGATCGGTATTATTCTTTCGATCATTTTCGTACGTTACGTATTCCGTGTGAATTTCGATAAGGAGAATGACGATTTGAATAAGGAGGATGCCTCGCATACGAATGAGGCGAAGCCGATCTCGCTGGTCGTAAAGAACCCGGCGGTTTTCGGTAAGACGGTAGGGGAGTTATCCGGTTTGATGGATCATCTGGATTTCGTGATCTCCCGTGTATGGCGTAATGATAACAAGCAGATCGAGATCGCTTCCGCCGGTACGATCTTGAATGAGGATGATAAGATTTTCGTGATCACGACCGATCAAGATGCCGATTCCGTAAAGACATTCATCGGCGAGGAGATTGACATGGAGCGTAAGCAATGGATTCGTATGGAAAGCCAGTTTATCAACCGACGTATCTTGATTACAAAGCCGGATTTGAATGGCAAGAAACTGGGACAATTGAAATTACGCAAGTTATACGGTATCAATATCACCCGTATCAACCGTGCGGGCGTGGATTTGGTAGCTACGCCGGGTCTGACGTTGCAGGTGGGCGACCGTGTGAATGTGGTAGGTACCGAGACGGCCGTGTCTAACGTGGAGAAGGTATTGGGTAACTCCATGAAACGTTTGAACGAGCCGAACTTGATCACGATCTTTATCGGCATTGCCCTCGGTATTGTCTTGGGGAGTATTCCTATCACGTTCCCGGGCATTCCGCAACCGGTTAAGTTAGGTTTGGCGGGAGGTCCGTTGATCGTGGCGATCTTGATCAGCCGTTTCGGTTACCGCTATAAGTTGGTTACCTATACGACCCAGAGCGCAAACTTGATGTTGCGTGAGATCGGTATCACCCTCTTCCTCGCTTGTGTGGGTATCAGTGCCGGCGATGGTTTTGTGGATACGATCGTGAACAATGGTGGATTCGCTTGGATCGGTTACGGTTTCATTATCACGACGATTCCTTTGCTGATCATCGGTTGTGTAGGCCGTTATTTCTATAAGATCAATTATTTCACCTTAATGGGCTTGATCGCCGGTAGTACGACGGATCCGCCCGCTTTGGCTTACTCGAACGCTACGGCTGGAAACGACGCTCCTTCCGTAGGTTACGCTACGGTATACCCCTTGACCATGTTCTTGAGGGTACTTACGGCGCAATTATTGATCTTGTTCTTCGCTTGATGCGGTAGTTATAATGGTGCCGTCTTACACGTATATCGGCATTGCCTCACACGTATATCGACGTTGGCCTATGAGAGCGTAGGCGTGAGGCGATGTCGGTATACGTGCTGGATGGAGTTGACGCCGGGGAAAATAAAAAGCATAGATGTATTAAATTTATCAGTTTAAAAGGCGATGTTATTCGTAACATTGCCTTTTTTGTTAGCTTTGTGGGAGTATAATCTAATTTAATATCGTGGAAAGAATGAGTGTAGAGAAGAAAAACGCTTATATCGGAGTGGATTTAGGGGGGACGAATATGCGTGCCGGCCGTATCGTAGGGGATCGATTAGTGGCTCAGGGGAGCGCCCCGACTCCCAAGGACGCCGCGGATTGCGGGGAGACATTGGAGGCTTTGATAGAGGTGATCCGTTCCGTGTGGGACGAGAGTGTGGTAGCTATCGGTATCGGTGTGCCGAGTGTGGTGGATCGTGAGAAGGGGATCGTATATAACGTGGTGAATATCCCGCATTGGGAGGAGGTACATTTGAAGGAGATCTTGGAGGCTTGCTTCTCCGTGCCGGTTTATGTGGATAACGACGCGAATTGCTTCGCTCTGGGTGAGCGTATCTTTGGCGAAGGAAAGACGGTTGATAACTTCGTGGGCCTCACCTTGGGTACGGGCTTGGGGGGTGGAATTATCCAGAATGGCAAGCTGTTGGCCGACGCTAATTGTGGCTCGGGAGAGTTTGGCATGATTCCGTACCAAGGACAGATCTTGGAATATTTCTGTAGCGGTTCCTATTTCATGAACGTATGGGGCGTGGATGGGAAGGAGATGTACACCCGTGCGATGCGGAAGGACGAGCAGGCGCTGGAGGCTTACCGGCAGTTGGGCGTACATGTGGCCGCCGCTATCAAGATCGTGGTATTGACGGTAGATCCGGAGATGATCGTCTTCGGAGGCTCGGTGACCGCCGCCCATGAGTTGTTTGAGGAGAGCATGTATGAGGACTTGAAGGATTTCGCTTATCCGAACTCTATCAAGAACTTGAAGATACGTTTCTCTAAGCTGGAGAATCCGGGGCTATTCGGTGCCGCTTCCCTTTGTTATGATAAATAAAGACGGATAATCAATTGTTTACTTAAATCTGATTCATACCATGAGACATGTATTTTGTAGGAAGGTCGTTTTCCTTTTGGCCGCTTTACTGGTTGTATGCGGCATGTCGGCCCGTAAGCCGATCAAGACGTTATTAATAACGGGGCAGAATAACCATAATTGGCAGGTGAGCCATGTGGTGCTTAAACAGATATTGGAGAACTCGGGACGCTTCTCCGTGGATTTTGCGGTCTCTCCGGAGGCGGGGAAGGATATGTCCGGCTTTGTCTTGGATTTCAGTCCTTACGAGCTGGTGGTGCTGGATTATAATGGGGATGCTTGGCCGGAGGAGACGAACCGCCGTTTCTTGGAGTATGTGCAAGGGGGTGGAGGTGTCGTGATCTATCATGCCGCTGATAACGCCTTCGTGAACTGGCCGGAATACAATAAGATTTGTGCCTTGGGCGGTTGGGAGAACCGGGATGAGAAAGCGGGACCCTATGTATATTGGAGCGATGGTAAGTTGATAAAGGATAGCTCGGCGGGCGTGGGTGGCTCTCATGGCAAGCAACATGAGTATGTGCTGAATGCCCGGAACCATGAGCATCCGATCATGAAGGGGTTGCCGAATAAATGGAAACATGCGCAGGATGAGTTATATGATCGTATGCGTGGCCCGGGAAATATAAAGGATTGCTTGTATACGGCTTATTCGGATAAGGAGACCGGAGGTTCCGGCCGTGAGGAGCCGTTGATCTTTACGGTTGATTATGGGAATGCCCGTATATTTCATACGATGTTAGGGCACGCGGGGGAAACGGTAGAGAATTGTCCGGCTATGCAATGCGCCGGCTTCCAGATTACCTTGTTAAGAGGTGCGGAATGGGCCGCTACCGGCAAGGTAACCCAAAAGGTTCCCGCTGATTTCCCGACGGAAAAACAAGTATCTAATCGGAGTAATTATAAGCGGTGATACATGGTTTATTAGAATGCCCATTGTAAGCTCCTTATGATGGGCATTCTAGCAAGCTAACAATGGGCATTCTAAGGAGCTTACGATGGGCATCGTGCTATTTTGCTGAATCCTCGTGCGATAGATAGCCGTCGCTTAATGTGAATTGAGAATCTTGATCCGCCAGAAAGCGGATGGCCGTGAGGATTTTCTCTTGAGGGAAAGGTAATTTCTCAATAAGTTCTTTCACGGGGATAGGGGATTCCCCGGCCAATATCTTTATGAGACTTTCCCGGATAGCGTTGAATTCCCAATTCATAAGCTGTGATTCATGCTTCGATAGGCATACGTCGCAACAGCCACAAGGGGCGGAATCTTCCTCGCCGAAATAGGATAGGAGCATGCGGCTACGGCATACCCGCTCCTCGTTGATATATTCCAGCACCTTCTCGATCCGTTTCCCGAAACGCTCCTTGCGTTCCTCATACGCCGAGCGGGGTATGGAAAGGTACCGCTGTTCCTCCCGGGTCTGGGTATAGATAATCAACGGGGTTTTCTTATGCGGGATGTAGTTTACGATCCGGTATCTGGATAAACCTACCAAGGTCTCATACACCTCGTGAGGTGTCACTCTCGCACGGGTGGCGATTACGCTCTCATCTATATAAACATAATCTGCGAATAACCCGGTGTAAGAACGCAAGATTGTCTGAATCACCTCATCCGTTCGCTTGTTCTCACTTAAATACCTGTAAAGCTCGTCACGGGTAGCTGTGAACATCAGGCGGGAAGCGTTGTCTACCTCCTCCGTATATTCGATATAGCCCGATAGCCCAAGGATCTTCAAGGCATGATGCGCTTGCAATAAAGAGAACTTATAAGCGGAACAGAAATCCGTCAATGAGAAATCGTGTACCGTATCTAGCCCGTACCCTACGGCGATCTGGTAATAATTACCCAACGCCTCATAGACCCGATAGATAAACTCCTTGTCCGGAAACTCATCCGCCAGCCGTTTCTTTAGCTTGGCGCTATCCGTGGAGGAACAAAGAGCCACGGCGAAGGCTTTCTTCTCATCACGCCCCCCGCGTCCGGCCTCTTGATAATATTCCTCCAACGATCCCGGCATATCCATATGCACGACCAATCGCACGTCCGGCTTATCGATACCCATACCAAAAGCGTTGGTCGATACGATTACCCGGCACTCGTTGTTTTTCCAACGGGCCTGACGCAGTTCTTTCTCGTCACGGTTTAACCCGGCATGGAAGAAATCGGCGGAGATACCCGCCTGTTGCAGCATGAGGGCGATCTCCTTGGTGCGTTTCCGGTTGCGGACATATACGATGGCCGTACCCGGAACTTTTCCCAATATATAAACGAGTGTATTTAACTTATCCTCCGTCTTCCGGACAATATAAGCCAGATTTTTGCGGGCGAAGCTCTTTTGAAATACGTTCTTCTCCTTGAACCGCAGACGCTCTTGTATGTCATTCACCACTTCCGGGGTAGCCGTGGCGGTCAAGGCTAATACCGGAACACCCGGCAATAAGTCCCGGATCTCAGCGATATTGAGATAAGAAGGACGGAAATCATATCCCCATTGCGAGATACAGTGACTCTCGTCGATTACCAGCAGACAAACCTGCATGGCCTCCATCTTGACCCGGAAAATATCCGTACTAAGCCGCTCCGGGGAGACATATAAGAACTTATACCCCCCGAAGATGCAATTCTCCAGTTGCGTGATGATCTCTTGCCGGCTCATGCCCGAATAAACGGCCGTAGCCTTGATGCCGACCCGGCGTAAGTTCTCCACTTGGTCTTTCATCAATGCGATCAAGGGAGTGACGACGATGCAAATCCCCTCCATCGCCAATGCCGGCACCTGAAAGGTGATGGATTTACCACCACCCGTAGGCATCAGCCCAAGCGTATCTTTTCCGGCACAGACGGAATGGATAATATCCTCCTGCAAGGGGCGAAAAGCAGGGTATCCCCAATACTTCTCTAATATCTTATGGTAAACGTCCACCTGTCCTCCTCATATATCGTCGGGTTTGATGTCTTTGATCATCAGCTGGATAGAGGTGTTGCCGTTGTAGGTGTTCTCCTCCACCGTGTAGCAGATGTTGAAAGGCTTCATACCCTTGATATGGTCGTTGTACCTGTGCATGCCGAAAGCGATGGCGTGCATGGGGGTGCTTGAGTTTCCGTCGATCAATTCCAGCTTGAGATGCTCCAGTTCCTTACCCACGAGCTTACTGGTGCCGTAGTCCTTTACGCCAAGCGAACAGAATACGGGCTTTTGGTTGTCCGGCCCGAACGGGCTCATCTTCTTTAGGTCGTTCACGAACTTCTGGTTGATCTCTTTCAAATCCAAGATAGCGTCGATATCGATCTGCGGGATCATCTGCTCCGGTATGATCTCCTCGGATGCGATCTTCAAGAAACGCTCGGTGAATGCCTCTAGGTTCTCCTCCCGAAGGGAAAGCCCGGCGGCGTAGGTATGTCCCCCGAAATTCTCCAATAAATCCCGGCAACTCTCTATCGCCTTGTAAATATCGAAGCCTGTTACGGAACGTGCCGATCCGGTGATCAACTCGGACGATTTGGTAAGAACGACCGCCGGACGGTAATACTTCTCGGTCAAACGGGACGCTACGATACCGATCACGCCTTTGTGCCATCCCGGGTTATACACCACGATCGCCTTCCGGTCATCCATGTTCTCTACTTCGTCGATGACAGCGTTAGCCTCGTCGGTGATCTTCTTGTCCAATTCCCGGCGTTCCTCATTATATTGGTTGATGCTCTCGCTCTTCTCCCGGGCACTGGCGCTATCCTTGGACAGTAGCAGTTCCACCGCCTCCTTCCCGTTCATCATACGGCCGGAAGCGTTGATACGGGGACCGATCTTGAAGACGATATCACTGATCGTGATCTCCTTTCCGGTCAATCCGCAGATATCGATAATCCCTTTCAGCCCGAGGCTGGGGTTGCTGTTCAATTGCTTCAGCCCGTAATAGGCGAGGATGCGGTTCTCTCCCGTAATCGGGACGATATCCGAGGCGATACTGACCGCCGTCAGCTCCAACAACTTCTCCAGATCCGAGAACGGGAAATTATTGCTCTTGGCGAACGCCTGCATGAACTTGAATCCTACTCCGCAACCCGATAAGTGCTCATACGGATAGATAGAATCCGAGCGCTTGGCATCCAATACGGCGACAGCGTCCGGCAAAGTGGCGTCCGGCATATGGTGGTCGCAAATAATAAAGTCGATGCCTTTCTCCTTGGCGTACTCGATCTTCTCGATCGCTTTGATACCGCAATCCAGCGAGATAACCAGCGACACGCCGTTCTCGGCGGCATAATCGATACCCTTGTAAGAGATACCGTACCCCTCGTCGTACCGGTCCGGGATATAGAAATCCAAGGTAGACGAGTAAGGTCTTAAATACTTGAAGACGAGCGATACCGCTGTCGTTCCATCCACGTCGTAATCGCCGTAGATCAAAATCTTTTCTTTATTCCCCAAGGCTTTGTTCAAGCGCCTCACCGCCTTATCCATATCCGGCATAAGGAACGGGTCGTGCAAATCGTTCAAGCTGGGTTTAAAGAATTTCTTCGCCTCTTCGATCGAAGTGATACCTCGTTGAACGAGCAAGAGACAGATCACCGGGCTGAATCCTAATTCAGCCACCAATTGGTCTCTCTTATGTAACTCTTCTTCTGATGGGGTTTGAAAGTTCCATTTGTTAATCATTATATATTGTTTTTTTCTTTTTTGCTTGCCTGATACTACGGATACCTTGTCATCCTTAATCTACCGTATGACAAAGGCGAGATTTCCGCAATATATTTCAACCCGTAAAGTTAGAAATTAAATATGGTATATCCGGTATGGCTTAAAGAAAATAGTTTTTTTGTTATTATTTTTTTGAAGTAGGAGAATGATTCGTACATTTGCCTAAATATTATAAAATACAATGACGGAAGATATTAAAAAAGCTTGCGAAGTAATGGCCGCAGGCGGCATAATACTTTATCCTACAGACACTATCTGGGGAATTGGTTGCGACGCTACCAATGAAAAAGCCGTACAAAGAGTGTACGAGCTAAAGCGAAGGACAGACAATAAGGCTATGTTGGTCTTGATGGACAGCGAGGCTAAATTGGATAGGTACGTGTCGGATGTTCCCGATATCGCTTGGGATTTGATTAGCGTGTCTGATAAGCCGTTGACCATCATTTACTCAAGTGCCAAGAACTTGGCGACAAATCTATTGGGAGCCGATGGTAGCGTGGGTATCCGTATCACGAACGAGGAGTTCTCCAAGAAATTGTGCGAGCGCTTCCGTAAACCTTTGGTCTCTACTTCCGCCAACGTAAGCGGCGAGCCTTCTCCCGCTAATTTCAGCGAGGTATCGGAGGTGATCAAGGAGGGTGTGGATTATATCGTGAGTTATCGTCAGGACGATATGAGCAAGGCCGCTCCGTCCGGCATTATCAAGTTAGGAGCCGGTGGGCTTGTGCAGGTAATTAGATAAGGATGAAGAAAAGCGTACAAGCCGGAAAATATATTGTCTCGGATTTTATAGCGTCGTCGGTAGTCTGGTTATTATTTAACCTGATACGCTATGAGGAGGTGGCGGTGTATGAAGGGTTTGATACCGTCGGGGCCTTTTTGCTGCATATCCCCTCATTGAAGGGGCAGCTATTGATCCCGTTTTTCTGGTTCGTATTATATTGGTTTTCCGGTTATTATAATAAACCGTTCGGTAAGTCGAGGCTTACTGAGTTGTTCTCTACCCTTGGGAGCGTGTCGATCGGTGTCGTGATCTTGTTTTTTGCCTTAGTGCTGAATGACTTGCCCCGTTCTTATCACGTGTATTATGATATGTTTTTCTCTTTATGGGGATTGCAGTTTGTCTTGACGTATATTCCCCGGTTATTGATTACGCAGGCCGGGTTACGGAAGATAAAGTGCAGGGAATGGGCGTTGAATGTATTGATGATTGGGGCGGGGAAGAAGGCGGCGTGTATTGCCGACGACCTGTATGGTTTGGGTTATAATATCGTCGGTTTTGTCTCCGATGGTACGGAGAAAAAGGGCGGGGTCGCCGGAGATCGTGTGATCGGTAGGCTAGAATCTTTGCCGGTGATCGTAGAGGAGAAAAAGGTGGATGAGCTGGTTGTCGCCTTGGAGACGGTGGATAATAACCGTTTGATGGATATCCTGTATTCGTTATATTGTTATAAACGGCCGATCAAGATATTGGCGGATAAATCCAGTTCATTATCGCAAGTAAAGATCAAGGCGATAAAGGGCGTTCCGCTGGTGGACGTGACGGATAACAACTTCTTGCCCATCGAGCAGAATGTAAAGCTCTTTATGGATAAGACGTTATCTCTGATTTTCTTGGTGCTCTTATCTCCCTTGTTCCTGTATATCGCTTGGCGGGTGAAGCGGGATTCCCCCGGCCCGGTGTTTTTCAGTCAGGAACGGATCGGATACATGGGCGAGCCTTTCATGATCTATAAGTTCCGTACGATGTACACGAACGCCGAGGAGGAAGGCCCGTTGCTCTCTTCCGAGGACGATTCCCGTATCACTCCCTTCGGACGGGTGATGCGGAAATACCGCTTGGACGAGTTACCGCAGTTCTGGAACGTGCTGAAAGGGGATATGTCGCTAGTTGGCCCCCGTCCGGAACGTAAATATTTCATCGAGCGGATCGTGAGGAAAGCCCCCTTCTACTATCTGCTGCATAATGTACGTCCGGGAATCACCTCGTTGGGTATGGTGAAATATGGATATGCCGGCAGCGTGGATGAGATGATCGAGCGCTTGGAATATGATATATTATACTATGAGAATATGTCCTTGATTCTGGACATAACGATTCTCATTTATACAGTTAAAACAGTGTTTACAGGTAAAGGTATTTAAAATGGCTAACGAAGGGTTATTCTATAAATTGTTGTTATGGCGGGAAAAGCGCATCAAGGAGAAGCATTTTATCCTTATTATCAGCTTTATCGTGGGAATTTGCACAGCTGCGGCCGCTATCATATTGAAACAATTGATCCATTTCATACAACATGTATTGACGGGTAATTTCAGTGCTGACGGCGTGAACTATCTCTATTTGCTTTATCCGGTGATCGGTATCTTGTTGGCCGGCTTGTTCGTGAAATATATCGTGCGTGACGATATCGGCCATGGGGTGACGAAGATCTTGTATGCCATCTCGCAACGAAAGAGCCGTATCAAGCCGCATAATACATGGACGTCTATCGTAGCCAGTTCCGTGACGATCGGCTTTGGTGGATCGGTCGGGGCGGAGGCTCCTATCGTATTGACAGGGGCGGCTATCGGTTCTAATCTGGGACGGGTGTTCAGGATGGAGCAGAAGACGTTGATGTTGCTCGTGGGATGTGGTGCCGCCGGAGCGATCGCCGGTATCTTCAAGGCGCCTATCGCCGGGTTGGTGTTCGTGATTGAGGTATTGATGCTGGACCTTACGATGACTTCCGTGCTTCCTTTGCTGATCTCGTCGGTGACGGCGGCTACGATGTCTTATATCTTTACCGGCACCGAGGCCATGTTTAAGTTCTCTCAGACCGAGGCATTCGAGATCGAGCGTATTCCTTACGTGCTCTTGCTGGGTGTTTTTTGCGGATTGGTATCCCTTTATTTTACCCGTGTGATGAACAAGGTGGAAGGGATGTACCGGAAGTTGGGTACGTATTGGAAGAAGTTCATGTTGGGCGGCGTGATGCTGAGTATCTTGATATTCCTGTTCCCCCCACTATATGGTGAGGGCTATGATACGATCGGCTCGTTGCTGAACGGGCAGTTCTCGCATATCATGGACAAGAGTTTGTTTTACGATCTGAACGATACGTATTTCGGGGTCTTGATCTTCTTGACCTTGATCTTGCTTACGAAGGTATTCGCTTCCAGCGCCACGAATGCCGGAGGGGGTTGCGGTGGTATCTTCGCTCCTAGTTTGTATCTGGGCTGTATCGCCGGTTTTATCTTTGCGCATACGTCTAATTATTTCCCGTTCACGATGTATATCTCAGAGAAGAATTTCGCTTTGCTGGGTATGGCGGGCATTATGTCCGGGGTGATGCACGCTCCTTTGACCGGGGTTTTCTTGATTGCCGAGCTGACGGGTGGGTATGATTTGTTCCTCCCCTTGATGATCGTCTCGATCAGTTCCTATATCACGATCCTTATGTTCGAGCCTCATAGCATCTACTCCATGCGTTTGGCGCAGAAAGGCGAGTTGCTGACGCACCATAAGGATAGGGCGGTGCTTACCTTGCTACGGGCGGATAGCGTGATCGAGAAAGATTTCCAGATGGTGTCTCCGGAGATGACGTTGGGCGATATGGTAAAGGTTATTTCCCGAAGCGGGCGTAACACCTTCCCTGTTGTGGACGAGCGGGGCGTGTTGCTGGGTATCGTCTTGCTGGATAATATCCGGAATATCATGTTCCGTCCGGAGTTGTATAATCGTTTCCATGTATCGAAGTTCATGGTTTCCGCCCCGGCCAAGATCGTAATCAACACGCCGATGGATCAGATCATGCAGACGTTTGACGATACGAAAGCGTGGAATCTTCCGGTGGTCGATGAGAATGGCCATTATATCGGCTTTATGTCGAAATCGAAGATATTTAATTCCTATCGGGAGGTATTGGTCGATAACTTTTCCGGGGACTAACTTGTTAAAAACAGATCCAATTTATTGTACATGAAGAAAGAGGATTTACGAATCGTATATATGGGCACTCCCGATTTTGCCGTGGAGAGCCTGCGTGCCTTGGTAGAAGGTGGATATAATGTGGTAGGTGTCATTACGATGCCGGATAAGCCGATGGGCCGTCATGGTAGCGTGCTTCAACCGAGTGCCGTGAAGCAATATGCCGTATCGGTGGGTCTTCCGGTCTTACAGCCAGAGAAGTTGAAGGATGAGGCGTTTTTGGAGGAACTGCGTGCCTTGCGGGCGGATTTGCAGATCGTGGTGGCGTTTCGTATGCTGCCGGAGGTGGTCTGGAATATGCCCCGTCTGGGAACTTTTAATCTGCATGCCTCCTTGCTTCCGCAATACCGGGGTGCCGCTCCGATCAACTGGGCGGTTATCAATGGTGATACGGAGACCGGCGTGACTACTTTCTTTCTTACGCATGAGATCGATACGGGTAAGATCATCCGTCAGAGACATCTGCCGATCGCTGATACCGACGATGTAGAAACCGTTCACGATGCCTTGATGGTGATGGGGGCGGGGTTGGTTACCGAGACCGTGGACTTACTGTTGGATGGAAAAACAGACGCTATTCCCCAAGAGGAATTCTATAAGGATGCCGCCGAGTTGCGTCCGGCCCCGAAGATATTCAAGGATACCTGTCATATCGACTGGAACCAGCCGGTGAAGAATATCTATGATTTCGTCCGTGGGCTTTCTCCTTATCCTGCTGCTTGGACGGAATTGATCTCTGAGGATGGCAAACGTCTGGCTTTAAAGATTTACCAGGCAGAGAAACGTCCGGCGGAGCATAACTTCCCGGTCGGCTCTATCCATACGGATCATAAATCGTATATCGACGTGGCCGTGAAGGACGGTTTTCTTCGCTTGCGTTCCTTGCAACTTGCCGGAAAGAAACGGATGAATATAACGGACTTCCTGAATGGTTTCAAGCAAATCGCGGAATATACGGTTGGCTGATGAACGGGACGAGACGTATCATATACATTACGTTAGGAACGTTTTTTCTCATATTGGGAGCGATCGGTATCTTTGTCCCTTTGCTCCCGACCACTCCTTTTTGGTTACTGACTTGTTGGTTTTATGTCCGTAGCTCGGAGAAGCTTTATAACCGGGTGATGAGCAATCGTTATTTCGGGCCGCATATTAAGGGCTTTGTGGAAGATAAGGCTATTCCTTTGCGTTCCAAGATTATCACGATCGCTATCATGTGGCTATCTACGATCATTACTTCCCTTTTGCTAGTCGGCTATTGGTGGGTGAAAGCTTTGTTAGGGCTTATCAGTATCGGGGTCTCATGGCATATCCTCTCTTATCCTACTAAAAAAGAATGAGATAACCTGTTCATCCATAGGATTACTGGGGTTATCCCTCTTTTATCGCTTTCTATCGTAGCCTTACTACTTTATCGGTCTTCTTTCAAGGCCTCTTCTAAGCTGATTCCTAGAGCTTCAGCTACTCCCTTACCGTAAGCAGGGTCTGCCTTGTAGCAATTGCGTACGTGGCGTTGCTTGATGAACAGTTGGGCGTTACCCATCGCACGGGCGGTATTTCCGAATAACAACTGTTGCTCTTCCGGCGGCATCAAACGGAATAAGGCACCCGGTTGGCTGTAGTAATCATCATCGTACTCACGCTCGTTGTAATTATAAACATCCCCGTGTACTTTCAAAGGCGGTTCCTTCTTCTCGGGAGAGTCTTTCCATTCGCCGAAGCTGTTAGGTTCGTAACCCTTTGCGGCTCCATAGTTTCCGTCTACACGCATCGCTCCGTCACGGTGATAGGCATGGAACGGACAACGGGGCTTGTTCACCGGGATCTGCTCTAGGTTCACGCCAAGGCGGTAACGCTGGGCGTCGCCATAAGAGAATAGACGACCTTGTAACATCTTGTCTGGGGAGAAGCCGATGCCTTCGACAGTATTCATCGGGTTGAATGCGGCTTGCTCCACGTCTTGGAAATAATTCTCCGGATTACGGTTCAACTCGAGGATACCGACATCCATTAACGGGAAGTCCTTATGCGGCCATACTTTCGTGAGGTCGAACGGGTTGATCGGATAGGTCTCGGCCTGCTCCTCAGTCATCAATTGGATCTGGAATTTCCATTTCGGGAAGTCCCCACGCTCGATACTCTCGAACAAATCACGCTGATGGGATTCACGATCCTTGGCGATGATCGCAGCCGCTTCCTCGTCACTCAAGTTCTTGATACCTTGCAGGGTTCTGAGATGGAACTTCACCCAGATACGTTCGTTCTTATTGTTGATAAAACTGTACGTATGGCTACCGAAACCATGCATATGTCGATAAGAGTAAGGAATGCCGCGAGAACTCATCGTAATCGTTACTTGATGCAGGGCCTCGGGAAGCAAAGTCCAGAAATCCCAGTTGTTATCCTCGCTTCGTAGATTCGTTTTCGGGTCACGTTTGACCGCATGATTCAAGTCCGGGAACTTTAGGGGATCACGCAAGAAGAATACGGGGGTGTTGTTACCTACCAAGTCCCAGTTACCCTCCTCTGTGTAGAATTTCATGGCGAATCCACGGATATCACGCTCTGCGTCGGCTGCTCCACGCTCTCCGGCTACGGTGGAGAAACGGACAAAGCAGTCAGTTTTCTTGCCTACCTCGCTGAAAATAGCCGCTTTCGTATACTTTGTGATATCATGTGTAACGGTAAAGGTACCGAATGCGCCGGAACCTTTGGCGTGCATGCGTCTTTCTGGGATCACTTCACGGTCGAAGTGCGCTAGCTTCTCAATGAACCAAGGGTCTTGTAATACCATCGGGCCACGTGGCCCCACTGTTTGTACGTTCTGATTGTCCGCAACAGGGCGCCCGTTGGCGGCAGTTAGTTTTTTGTCTTCCATAACTTTAGTTTTTATGTCGCAATAAAGAATTTTAGATAAAGTAATCTTTAAATAAAACTGTTTAGAAACAACAATTGTTTTTAACTTCTTGACAAAAATAAGATGTTGTTAGACAGTTGTCAAATAGTTAATATCTATAAATATATAGACGGGTAGTAGAAACTCAGTGGGGATAGGCGCATGAGTTATAAAAGTATCTTAGTTTCATCGCCCCATACACCTAAGATACTTCGCCAATGAACTTAGGATACTTTCTCGATGAAACTAAGATACCTTGTTTAAAAGGTATGGATACAAAAAAGCGATTGTCTGGCAAGATGCCAAGCAACCGCGGTATGGTTTGAAAAAATCAAATGTTCACCTTCCCGGTAAAATGGGGTGTTACTTATTTATTGTAACCCCATTTTGTTAACTCCGACTGACCGATAGCAGCGAGTGATCTCAAGCAGCTATCCAAAAAATGTCTAATAAAACTTTTCATAGCTCATTTTCTTTTTAATTAATAAATCTGTGCCTTTCGACACGTTCTAAATCTCACATAACTTTTGAAGTCCGAGTAACGAATGAATTGAAAACCTAAACCTTTAACCTTTTAACCTATTACTAACCTAATCCCGGACTTCTGATAACCTTAACCTAAACCTTCCTCTTTTTCATCGTGAGGTTTACCACATGCGGTAAACCCAAATTGTCCAAGGTTGAAACCCTAGCAAATCGATGTAACGTTTAAACAATCTCTTTACCATATTTGCTTTACAATTATGTTTTACGACACAAATATACGGCGTTATTCCATACGTGGTATGTTTTATAGCATGTTTTTTGCGGATTCCTATGTTTTCTTGATCTATGATAAAAAAAGCGGGAATCAGATTCATATAATGATAGTATTTGAACGTTTGGCATGTCTATTGTGTTACCATGCCATTGAGTTTCTATTTCTATTTGCTACATTTGCGGAGCTAAATGTAAGATAATGTAATATATATGAGTAGAAAAGAGGAGTACAAAGAGAAGAATCTATTGTATTTGGACGAGATCGCTTCGGAAGAGGGAACCCGGACATTACCGTGCGGTATATTATATAAGGTAATACAAGCGGGTACAGGCAAAGTCTCTCCTAATCGGGAAAGCGTCGTTTCCGTACATTATAAAGGAACGTTGATTAACGGAAGGGAATTTGATAACTCATGGAAACGGGGTTGCCCGGAAGCCTTTCGCTTGAACCAAGTGATTGAAGGCTGGCAATTGGCTCTTCAAGAAATGCGGGTAGGGGATAGATGGATAATCTATATCCCTTACAATTTTGGTTATGGTAATCGTGCCTCGGCTCCGATCCCTGCTTTCTCCACATTAATATTTGAGGTAGAGTTGTTGGGAATCGCCTAATTCCAATCATAGAATATATAATAATGTATCCGAAGGGAGTAAAAAAGAATAACCATGGGTTTAGCCATGGCTATTCTCTTTTTGCCTCATTAGAGGATTGGAAACTTTCTATTGTTTAGGCGTATCATCCGTCTTCTTTCCTTTATCCAGCCATTTCTCTTGGATGGTCTGCATCAGTTCATAGAAGTTAGGGATGAACATCGTGGCGAATATCGTATTGATAGCCATACCGAATACTACCGCCGCACCTAAGGATATACGGCTGGCCGCTCCCGCTCCGGTAGCGAAAAGCAAAGGCATGACACCCAATACAAAGGCGAACGAGGTCATCAGGATCGGACGTAAACGAACGTGTCCGGCTTCCAAGGCGGAATCCCGTATCGGATTACCTTCCTTTCGGAAATCCCGGGCGAACTCTACGATCAAGATACCATTCTTGGCGGACAAGGCGATCAATAAGATAATACCGATCTGGGTATATACGCTTACCGGAACCCCCATCACCCAGCAGCCGATAATAGCTCCCAACAAGGCGATCGGCAAACCCATGATAGCCGCCAACGGACTTGTCCAGCTCTCATATTGAGCCGAGAGAACCAAGAAAGCGACTAGCAACGCCATGGCGAAAATAATCACCGTCGTAGATCCTGCTTTCGTCTCTTGATAAGCGACCGAGGTCCATTCATATCCAAAATTATCACCTAATTGCTCCTGTATCAGCTCCTCCATCGCTAGGATCGCTTCTCCGGAGCTATATTTCGGGTTGGCGATACAAGTAATAGCCGCCGATGAATACATATTATATAGGTTGATCTGGTCTAATCCCAATTGCTCGTCTAATTCGATAAAAGAGGAGAAGGGTACCATCTCTCCTTTACTATTCGCCAGACTCAAACGGAGTACATCATCGATCACTTTCTGCGCCTCTCCGTTCGCCTCGATCTTAACTTGGTAAATACGTCCGAACTCCACGAAATCGTTCACGTACGCCGCTCCCATATAATAGCTGAGCGTGGAGAATACTTGATTCAACTGAAGACCGAGCATCTGCACCTTATCCCGGTCTATCTTCAGTAGATACTGCGGGGTATTGGCCTGATACATACAAGAAAGGTTCAGCAATTGCGGTTTCGAGCGGTAGCTGGCCAGCAATGTCTCCACGGCATGCTGCATCTCCGTCGGACCTAGGTTCTTACGATCCTCCAATTGCAGTTGCAAGCCGCCCGAAGCGCCCAACCCCGGGATAGCTGGCGGTACCATACCGAATACCTGCGCTTCTTGGATAGCCGATGCCTCCCGGTTGAAACGGTTGGTCACGGCCTCTGCCGTATGCTCCTTACCTTTACGTTCGTTCCAGTTCTTTAGGATCACGAAGAAGGTGGCCGTATTGGATTGCTCCCCTCCACCCATTACGGAGAATCCGCTAACGCTGATGAATGATTTCACCTCGGGGTACGTCTTTAGGATCTCGTCAATCTGCTTGGTGACCGCCTCCGTCCGGTTCAAGCTCGCCGCCGGGGGTAATTGGGATACGACTAGGAAATAGCCGTCATCCTCTTCGGGTATAAAGGTTGTCGGCCAACGCATAAACAAGATAACCGCTACCGCCGTGATGATACCGTAAACGATCATCGCCGCTCCCGGTCGTTTCAGCATCCGCTCCACGATCGAGTCGTACATCTTCTGAGTCTTTCCGTATACCTTATTGAATCCTTTGAAGAGGAAGAATTTCGGTTCTTCCGTATTCTTCTCCAAGAAAAGGGCGCAAAGCGAGGGCGTAAGCGTAAGCGAGTTAAATCCGCTTAATACGGTAGCGGCGGCGATTGTCAAGGCGAATTGCTTATAGAGCTGCCCGGAGATACCGCTGATAAACGTTGTCGGGATAAATACCGCCAATAATACCAATACCACGCCCACGATAGGCCCTACGATCTCATCCATGGCCTTCGATACCGCCTCATGGGCCGTATATTTCCCGGTATCGAGGAGCCGGGTGGAGTTCTCTACCACCACGATGGCGTCGTCTACCACCACCGCTATCGCCAGAATCAAGCCGAATAAGGTCAACGTATTAATGGAGAAGCCTAAAGCCGCCATGACCGCCAGTGTACCGATCAATGAGACCGGAATCGTAATGAACGGGATGACTACCGCCCGGAAATTCTGTAAGAATAAGAAGATGACCAAGACCACCAGCAAGGTTGTCTCCAAGAACGTGATAAGCACCTCATGGATGGAGGCGTCGATCACCTCGGTCGTATCCAAGGTCACTTTGTATTCCACGCCTTCGGGTAAGGAACTGCCTAATTCTTTCATCTTGGCCTTTACCACCTTCGATACATCCAAGGAGTTGGAGCCCGGCAACTGGTAGATCGCTATCGCCGCCGTCGGCTGTCCGCTTAATTTAGAGACCACGTTGTAAGAGGAGCTACCCAACTCTATGCGGGCGATATCCTTCAATCGCAGGATCTTACCACCTTGCCCGGTCTTAAGGACAATATTGCCGAACTCATCCGGTGTCGTCAACCGTCCTTTCACGGTCAAGGTATATTGATAGGGGTTATCCGCCCGTAGAATCGGTTGGCCTACGTAACCGGCGGATACTTGGGCGTTTTGCGTGGATATGGCTTGATAGACCATGTCCGGCGTCAAGTTACGGATACGCATCGCCTCCGGGTCTAGCCAGATACGCATGCTGTAGTTTCCGGCTCCCATCACCTGTACCGAGCCTACACCCGGCAGCCGGGTTAGCTGGTCTATCATATTTAAGGTGGCGTAATTACTTAAATACAACCCGTCGTAAATGGAATCCTTGGAACTTAGGGTAAGCATCATCACGATATTGGAGGATTGCTTGCGGGTGGTGATACCTTGTACGATCACGGGTTCCGGTAAGCTACTTTGGGCGATACTCACCCGGTTTTGCACCATGACGGTCGCCATGTCGATATCCGTTCCCACGGCGAAGGTGATCGTTAGGGAGTAAGCCCCCGAACTGGAGGAGTTTGAACTCATGTAAAGCATACCGTCCACGCCGTTTACCTGTTGCTCGATCGGTAAACCTACGGTCTGCGCTACGGTCTGTGCGTCCGCCCCGGGATAAACGGCGGATACCTGTACGGTAGGCGGCGTGATCTCCGGATACTGGGCGATCGGTAATATATTGAGGGTGACCAAACCCGCCACGACGATGATCAGAGCAAGTACGGTGGCGAATATCGGTCTGTTAATAAAGAACTTTACCATAGCTTGCTTATTTTATAGGTTTGATAGTCATGCCATCTCGTACCTTAAGCAGGGCGGAGGTGACATAGGAGTCTTTGGGGCTGATACCGGCGGTCACTTGGCGAAGCGTATCGTCTACCAATTGGCCCACCTCGATAGGACGGTATCGTACGACATTGGAGTCGTTCACGATATAAAGGTACTTCCCTAATTGGTCGGTACCGATCGAGGCGTCGCGAACCAAGACCGCATTCGGCTGCTCGGCATACGGCAGGGTGATGGTGACATATAAGCCACTCTTCAATACATGCTTCGGGTTATCCAGATTGGCACGTACGTTCAGGGTACCGGTCGATAGGTCGATATTGGGGGATAGATAATCCAGCCGGCCCGTATACGCATTGCCGCCATCCTTGCCTATGCTGACGAGGATCTCGGTCGGAAGCTTCACGGTGCTATCGTTGCGGGCGGCTTCCAGCATCATCTTCATGAACTGGTTATCCTCGATATTGAAATTGGCGAACATCAAGTCGTCCTTGTATAAGGTGGCCAAGGTAACCGGCTGGACGGCTCCGTTGATGTAATTACCTATATCGTAGCTGGCCCGGGTAACCGCACCGTCGAAAGGCGCACGGATATAGCAATAGCTCAAGTTGGTCCGTGCGGTATTCAACTCCGCCTCGGCATTCTTCACGGCAGCCTCAGACTCCGATACGGTAGCCTCCGCTTGGATCACTTGTATCTGGCTTACGGCGCCGCTCTTAGCCGCCTCCTTCATACGCTCGTAGTTACTGCGTGCATATTCCAGCTGGGCTTTGGAGGTCTTTACGGAAGCCTCGGCTTGGGTGACGTTATCTTGATAGGTGTCCGGTTCGATCACGAAGATAAGATCGCCCTTCTTCACCCGGCTTCCGGCCTTGAGGTAAGAGGTACGCAAGTATCCGTTGACACGTGCGACCAAGTCTACTTTCAGTTGTGAACTAAGGTATCCGGGGTATTCTTTAGTCAAGGTAATGTCCCTCACGATCGGCGTGGATACGCTTATGGAGGGCACGGGCGTTTCCATCGGCTTGCTTTTCCCCTTGCAAGACGCCAGTAATAAGGCGGAGGCTCCGATAATCCCTATGTAAACAAATGTCTTCATATCTTTTGTCTTTAATGATTATTTATATTAATTGTTTGAGTGGGCTTTTGTTCGATCGGATCGAACGGCCTACATAGGATTCCATCCTCCGCCCAATGACTGATAAAGCTGTATCAAGTTCAGTAGTGAGCTACCTTGAGCCTGTGTCAATTGGTTCTGGTAGGTGAGGAGGGAGCGTTGCGCGTCCAGTACGTTTTGGAAAGGCGTAAGGCCCTGCTTATAGAGGTCAAGGGAAAGATCCAAGGTCTGTTTTCCTTGGTTTACCACTTCCCGGAGGGCTACGATCTGCTTGATCGAGTTCTTGTACGAGCTCATGGCGTTATCCACTTCCTGTACGGAGGTAAGCACGGTCTGGTTGAATTGCCGGATCGACTCGTCCAACTGGGCTTTCGCCAACCGGGTAGCCTGTATCTTCTGGGTGCCTTGGAAGAAGTTCCACGTAAGGGTAGGGGCGATCTCATAGGTCAAGCTATTATGATTCGCCAGCTTGTCGAAGTCGTGGGAGGCGAAACCGATCGAGCCTTTCACGAATACTTTCGGCCACCAATCGGACTTAGAGGCCCCGAGCGAGGCGGCAAGCGCATTGACCTGCCGTTCTGCCGCACGTACATCCGGACGGCGTAGCAACAGGTTTGCCGGCAAACCTACACCGACCGGCTCGATATATTCCGGCAAGGAAGCGTCTGTCTCCATGATCTTTTGTAGATCGGAAGGGTACAGGCCTAACAGGATCGCCAAGGAGTTTGCGTATTGGATGATACCGGCCTCCAGCATCGGTAGGGAGGCTTTCGTGCTGTAGTATACGGATTGCGCCTGCGCTACATCCAGTTTGGAGACTAGCCCGGTCTCATACCGTTTCTGGGTGATCTGTACGACCGTCTGTTGGGAGCGGCAGTTCTGTTGCGCTACCTTTACCTCTTGTTGCAGTTCCCTCATATTGATGTATGAGGAGGCTACTTGAGCGCAAAGGGAGACCATGGCGGCGTTGTATTCCTCTTTCGAGGCGGCGAAATTCTCTTTCTCCGCTTTCACCCGGTTCCGGATACTCCCGAATACGTCCACCTCCCAGTTCATATCTACGGTAGCGCTGGAATATTGGGTGATCGCCTTGGGTACCTGATTGATATTGCCGCTACTTTGTTGCCGTGTCCATCCGGCGGAAAGCCCTAGGGTGGGCGAGTAGCTTCCTTGTGCCGACCGCAGGTTGGCTTTTGCCATGGCGATCCTGTCCATCGCCATTTGCACGGAATAGTTTTGTTTCACGGCTACTTCTATCAGCGAGTCCAGTAACGGGTCCTTAAAATTTCTCCACCAATTATCTTCTACGGGAAGTGTCTGCTGGAAATCACTCCCTTCCTCAGACCATGACCCGGGTAGGGCACGGTCTAAATACGTATGCTCTGTCTGCGCCATTACCCCGATCGGTACCAGCAAGCACAACAAAGCATAACATGTCAGGCGTAAATGTTTGTGCATAAATATATATGTTTAGATTTAGCTTTTAGCAAAACAGTTAAGGGTGGGAAATGTTTGTATCTTTGTCTATTTATATATCCCAAAAACTGAAATATATGGATATCTTATTGGTTATACTAGGCGTTATCTGTTTGTTGGTGGGATTGGCGGGGTGTTTTTTGCCGATCTTGCCGGGGCCGCCGGTAGCGTATTTGGCTTTGTGGCTGTTGCATTTTACGGGTTATGCGGAATTTACGGTTACGGAGTTGGTCGTGTGGGGATTGCTGGTCGTGTTGGTACAGGCGATGGACTATGTTACGCCCATGCTGGGGACTAAGTATAGCGGAGGGTCCAAGTGGGGAAATTGGGGATGTGCCGTGGGAACCGTGGCCGGCATATTCGTGTTTCCGCCTTGGGGAATCTTGCTGGGTCCTTTCGTGGGGGCTTTCGTTGGGGAACTTTTGGGAGGCAAGGCGTCCGGAGATGCGTTGAAGGCTAGTTTCGGGGCGTTCGCGGGTTTTTTATTGAGTGTCGTGCTGAAGGTTACCCTTTGCGGCTATTTTATTTATAGCTTTGTGAGAGGGATAATTAATTGAAGATGGTAATTAATAATGTGAGATATGTTTGAGAAAATAGTAGTGGTGGATTCTACCGGGTTGAATACATGGGGAGTGGAGCGTTTGAAGGAGCTTGGAAAAGAGGTTGTTTTTTATACCGGCATTCCGGAAACGGATGAGGAGATTGTGAACCGGATCGGGGACGCAGATTGCGTACTCGTCTCTTATAATACACAGATCCGGAGGAACGTGATCGAGGCTTGCCCGAATATCAAATACATCGGGATGTGCTGTACCCTCTATAGCGAGTCTAGCGCGAATGTGGATATAGCCGCCGCACGTGAGCGGGGGATAACGGTCTTGGGCATCCGCGACTATGGCGATGAGGGAGTCGTGGAGTATGTCATTAGCGAGCTGGTCCGTTTGTTGCATGGTTTCGGCGGGAAACAGTGGAGACATAAGGCGTATGAGCTGGGCGGGCAAAAAGTAGGCATCGTGGGATTGGGCCGCACCGGGAGAATGATCGCTGACGCTCTTCGTTTCTTGGGGGCTGAGGTCTATTATTTCAGCCGTACCCGTAAGCCGGATGCCGAGGCCGCCGGTATCGCTTACCTGCCTTTGCGGGAGTTGCTGCCGGAGGTGGATATTTTATGTACTTGCTTGCCTCGTAATACGATTCTTCTGGGGGCGGATGAGTTTCGTTTGTTCGGTAATCTGAAGATATTGATCAATACGTCGGTAGGGCCTACTTTCCGTGTCCCGGATTTACAACGTTGGCTTAGCGCCCATAAGCGGAATTTCTTCTTATGCGATGAGGTCGGTATTGGGAATTATGCGGATACCTTGACGCAATTCGATAATGTCATATATACCCCGAAAGTCTCCGGCCACTCGGAGCAATGTATGGAGCGATTGTCGCAAAAGGTAATAGCGAATATCGAAAGCTATCTAAATTGACATGACCCTGTGTCAAAACTCTTGGTGGTCTATCTTTTAGACGCAGATGACGCGGATGACACGGATTTATTTTATTCTTATCCGTGTTATCCGCGTCATCCGCATCAAAACTTATCTGTTCTCTTTCTCGATCTGCTCCTGAACGATAGCGTCTACGACAGCTACGGTAGTCAGGTTCACGATATCACGGGTAGAGCTTTCTACGTCGGTGAAGTGGATCGGTTTGTTCAATCCCATCTGGATCGGGCCGATCGTCTCGGTGATACCCAGCGTATCCAATAGCTTGTACGCGCTGTTGGCGGAGCTTAGGTTCGGGAAGATCAAGGTATTCACGTCTTGCCCTTTCAACTTGTTGAACGGATACATATCGTCGCGCAACTTCTTGTCGAGGGCGAAGTTTACTTGCATCTCTCCGTCTACTACCATGTCCGGGTATGTCTTATGCAAGAAATCGATCGCTTCGTGTACTTTCAGCGGACTGCCCTGCTTGTCGGCCCCGAAATTGGAGTAAGACAACATCGCCATCACCGGCTCGTGAGCGAAGAACTTCACGGCGTCGTGCGTCAGGCGGGCGATATCGATCAATACCTCGGCCGACGGGTGACGGTTGATCAGCGTATCGGCCATGAAGAAGGTACCCTTCTTACAAGTCAGGATGTTCAAGGCACCGAAATGCTTGTAACTCGGGCGGATGCCGATGATCTGCTCCGCCATCTTGGTAACCTCCGAGTAGCGGCTGTATACGCCCGTCACGAAAGCGTCAGCGTCGCCGGTAGCCACCATCATCATACCGAACGCATTGCGGTCTACCATCTTCTCGCAAGCCTCCGAGTAAGTCACGCCCTCACGTGCCTTCTTATCAGAAAGAATACGGGCGTAGCGGTGGCGGCGTTCCGTCTCGCGGTCGTGGCGGAGGTTGACGATCTCGATACCTTCCAGACTGATATTCTCCTCGGCGGCGATCTTGGCCAGACGCTCCTCGTTACCCAGCAAGATCGGGAAACAGATACCTTCCGCTTTCGCCTCGGCGGCGGCTTTCAGCATATTCACGTGGTTCGCCTCGGCGAATACCACCCGTTTTGGGTTCGCTTTCGCCATATCGGTGAACGAGCGCAATAGTTTGTTATCGTATCCCATCATCTCACGTAAGTGGTTGGCGTAGCCCTCCCAGTCGGTGATCGTCTTGCGAGACACGCCCGAGTCGATAGCGGCTTTCGCCACGGCGCAAGATACACGGGTCAGCAAGCGGGGATCGAGCGCTTTCGGAAGGATATAGTCGCGTCCGAAAGTGGTTCGTTTCAGCTTATAGGCGGCGTTCACCACGTCGGGGACAGGCTCCTTGGCAAGGTCGGCGATGGCGTAGACGGCGGCCCGCTTCATCTCCTCGTTGATCGCCTTGGCGTGCGTATCCAAGGCGCCGCGGAAGATATAAGGGAATCCCAGCACGTTGTTGATCTGGTTCGGATAGTCGGAACGTCCGGTAGCGAAGATGATATCGTCCCGCGAGGCCATAGCGTCGGCGTAGGAGATCTCCGGGTTCGGGTTCGCCAAGGCGAATACGATCGGGTCGGCATTCATGCTACGTACCACCTCCTTGGTCAATACGTTCGCCACGGAGAGGCCCAAGAATACGTCGGCTCCCACCACGGCCTCCTGCAAGGTCTTGATCGGACGGTCGGTAGCGAACTCCCGCTTGGCGGCGTTCAAGTCCGGGCGACTGGTAGAGATGACGCCCTTGCTGTCGCACATGACGATATTCTCCTTGCGCGCTCCCAGCATCACGTACAGTTTCGTACATGAGATGGAGGCGGCTCCGGCGCCGTTCACCACGATCTTCACGTCCTCGATCTTCTTGCCGGCGATCTCCAAGGCGTTGATCAGCCCGGCGCCGGAGATGATTGCCGTACCATGCTGGTCGTCGTGCATGACGGGGATATCCAGCTCGTTCTTCAGGCGAGTCTCGATCTCGAAACACTCCGGTGCCTTGATATCCTCCAAGTTGATTCCTCCGAACGTGGGCGAGATCGCCTTCACGGTCTGGATAAACTTCTCCGGATCTTTCTCGTTCACCTCGATATCGAATACGTCGATGCCTGCGAATATCTTGAATAGCAATCCCTTGCCTTCCATCACCGGCTTACCGGCCAAGGGACCGATATCGCCCAGCCCGAGTACGGCGGTACCGTTGGAGATTACGGCTACCAAATTACCTTTCGCCGTATATTCGTACGCGTCCAGCGGATTCTTCTCGATCTCCAGACACGGCTCGGCTACGCCCGGCGAATAAGCCAGGGATAAATCCGTTTGCGTACTATGAGGCTTTGTCGGGATAACCTCGATCTTACCCGGTTTGCCCTCGGCATGGTACCGAAGGGCCTCCTCTTTTGTAATCTTTGCCATAGATGTTTTTATTAGTTGTTTTTTGACTGTCCTATTTGAAACCACCGCGAAAGTAACAAATTATTATGAGTTCGCTTGGTTTTGCTTACAAATAGTTGCTTATGTTTTCCTTAATAAGTGAAAAAGAATAAGCAAAAAAAGGCTTGGGTGCATACCGGAGGTTTGCGTACAACTTAGTTCCACCATATTCAAATAGTATACTCGAAACTTATATGGTGAAGGTATCAGGTATTTTCAATTTAGAACAGAGTAGTCATGGTACTTAAGTGAAAAATCAATAAAACACGAAATACACCAACCACAGAACTTTAGATTTCAACGCCAAACAATAGACGCTGTTTCGCCAAGAGATAGTTAATTTTATTACCATAAAAAATCATTAGTTATGTTGAAAAACTTTAAGCCGGTCAATCTAATCCTCGTAGTGGGAGCTATGGCGTTGCCTGTAAGCGCATATGCCGACTTGGTACCGGAGAAACTAGACGTAAGTATTTCCTTGCAGAGCGGAAAAGTAACGGGAGTTGTAGTGGATAATTTCGGGCCTGTAGCCGGAGCGTCTGTAGTAGTAAAAGGCACAACCAATGGAACGATTACCGACATGAACGGTAACTTCTCGTTGGAAGGAGTAAATAACGGAGACTTGATCCAGATCTCCTTTATCGGATACATGACCCAAGAGCTTATCTACAAGGGGCAGGCCATCAGCGTAAAGCTTGCCGAGGATACGCAAAAACTGGACGAGGTAGTTGTTACCGCCTTGGGTATGAAACGCTCGGAAAAATCCCTAGGCTACGCCATGAAAGAGATAAAAGGCGACGAATTGAACGCTAACTTGATTAACCCGGTAGCCGCCTTGCAAGGTAAAGTGGCCGGTTTGGAAATCTCAGGTTCGGATGGTGGTATGTTCGGTTCCTCTAAAGTTCAGATCCGCGGTGCTTCCACATTAGGAAAGAACAACCAGCCGATCTATGTGATCGATGGCGTGATCTTGGACAACTCCATCAAGGAAGGTAATCCGGACTGGGACTCCAACCCCAATGACTACGGTAACGAGTTGAAAAACTTGAACCCGGATGACTTCGAGTCTGTATCCGTATTGAAGGGAGCGGCGGCCACAGCCCTCTATGGTTCCCGCGGTTTGAACGGTGCGATCGTGATCACGACCAAAAGCGGCAAGAGCGGACAAGGACTGGGTATCAATATCTCACAATCATTCGGTATGGATGTGATAACCCAAACACCTAGTTTCCAAAACGAATTCGGTAACGGTATCATTGCAGGTAACGTAGATTACGGCGATAAAAACGCTAATGGAGACTATTACATCTATGACAACTTCGGACAATATCCTACCAACGCAAATGGTCAATTCTCATTGATGAACGATCAAGGTATGTCGTGGGGACCCGCATTCGATGGACGTGAGATACAATACTATGACGGTTCCACAAGAGCCTACTCTCCCGTAAAGAATAACTTCCACAAGGCATATCAAAAAGGATTCAGTTCGAATACAAACGTGGCGATCAGCGGAGGCAATGAGAAAACGACATTTTATACCTCATTGTCTTACAAGCATGTAGATGGTACGACTCCGAATAATAGCTTCGACCGTATCTCCTTCCTAGGCAAGGCCTCGCACATGTTCCACCCCAAAATCAAACTGGAAGCCAGTATGTCGTTCGCCAACTCTATGCCAAAGAACTCTCCGATCAACATTGGAGAGAACTTCGCAAGCGGCGTGTGGGGACGTTCATATGATCCATCAACTGCAAAGGACAAATATAAAGGCGTACACGGAGGTTTGGCCAGCTCAAGCTATGGCGATGAGTATGGTAATATGCCGGGAATCGGTACTTGGTGGAGCGTCTATGAGAACGATTACCGACAAAAAGAGATCTCAGTCCGTCCTGTCGTGAAATTAAATATCGACCTATTGGATTGGTTGAAGTTTAACGTGAAAGGTAGCTACAACTACTACTATACCCGCTTTGAGAACAAGCAACCCGGCTCCGGTTACGCCAATGAAGGAGGTTACTATGGTATCGGACAGACCACTAAGGAACAAACTAACTTGAATGCCAACTTTATGTTTAACAAGACTTTTGGCGACTTTACGGTGAATGGTTTCTTACATGGTGAATTCTACGAGAACTTCCAGCAGGCACAGTCGATGAACACGAATGGTGGCCTGATCGCTCCCAACCAATATTTTATCGAAAACTCAAAGCAAACACCCACTTATGGCGCAAAGGTAGAAGACCGCAAGAAGATGTTGTCCGTAGCTTTCCAAGCCGGCGTTAACTGGAAAGACCAAATCTTCTTGGACGTAACCGGACGTAACGACTGGTCTTCTACCTTGGTTTACGCCGATGGACACGGATCATATTCCTATTTCTACCCATCCGTAAACGGATCGTGGTTGATCTCAAGCACGTATCGCGATCAGTTACCGGAATGGATTTCTTTCGCTAAGATTCGCGGTTCATGGGCGCAAGTTGGTAACGATACAAGTCCTTACATCATCAACACGGCATACCAAATCAACACATCCACGTTAAACGGGACAAACTATTATGGCATGTCATTGCCGGGAACCATGTACGACCAAGATTTGAAGCCAGAGCGTAAGAACGCTTGGGAAATTGGCTTGGATTGGCGCTTCCTAAACAACCGGATCGGTTTGGACGCTACCTATTATAAAGAGAACACGAAAGACCAGATCATGGAAATCTCGGTTCCGGCCGTATCTGGTATCACCAAGCAATTGATCAACGCCGGTAACATCCAAAATAAAGGCGTGGAGTTGGCCTTGAACACGATCCCGTTCCAGAATCAAGACTGGGAGTGGACATTGGACTTTACTTGGACAAAGAACATGAACAAAATCGTGGAATTGCACGAGAATGTGGCGGATTATATTACACTGGCCGGTGATGTCGCCTATGGGAACTACCGTATCGGTTCCGTGGCTAAGGTAGGGGCCTCATATGGAACCCTGATGACAGATAGCTATTATAAATTCGATAAGTCATCCGGTTTGCCCATGTTGGTTTGGACAGACGGGACACGCCGTTCTCATTACCTGCGAAACGAAGCGAAGATCGTTGAGATCGGTTCCATGATTCCTGATTTCCTTGGATCAATATCTACCGGATTGAAATATAAGAACTGGAGTTTGAATATCTCATTGGATATGCGTTTTGGAGGAAAAGTAGCTTCCTATAACTCCCGCTACGGTACGGCCTATGGCTTCATGGAAGAATCCTTGAAAGGGACACCGGGACATGGCGGTGTCACTTGGACATCCAAATTCGATGGAAAGACTTATAACGACGGTATCATCCCACAAGGTATCATCCCGCAAGGCACGCAAATCACGCAACCCGATGGTTCGATCTATACTGTTGGAGCGGGTGGAGTATCTTCTGCCGGACAGTCTTATCAAGAATTGTTCGATAAGGGCGTGATCGAACCGACACACGCTTCGGCATGGACATATCGCAACAACGCTTGGACTATGGCCGGTCGCGATTATGGTGTGGTAAATAACTCATGGGTGGAAGACTTGAACTATATCGCATTGTGCGACATTTCTTTAAGTTACCGCCTGCCTAGTACCGCTTGCGAGAAAATCAAGGCTAAACATTGCGTATTGACGTTGAATGGGCACAACTTGGGTTACTTATTGAACTCATTGCCAAACAACATCAATCCGGAGTCCGTTTCCGGTACAGCTGCCGCCGAGTTCCGTATCCGTTCTCTGACGGGTGTTACCTCCAGTTTCACGTTCACGGTAAATGTAGGTTTCTAAATTCATTGATTAACGCATAAAATTAAAGAATAAGAATATGAAAAAATATCACTATATAACATCTTTGTTATTAGCTGGATCATCTTTGTTGATGAGTGGTTGTCAAGATGATTTCTCCGAATTGAAACAAGATCCCTCGACGGTGACAAAAGGCGATATCGGCTATTTGTTTGCCCAAGGGGTTTTGGATTTTGAACCATCCGATTATACCTATTGGTTTTATAATGCAGACCAGATGTATCAATGGACACAGTTGTTGGTCAGCACAGGGGGCGTGACCTCTACCGTATTTGACGGTGGTATGAATCCCGGATTCAAATCAATCGATGTATTGAAATATGCCAATGAGATCAAGTACGTTCGCTCTCAAATGTCGGAAGAGGAAAGCGCCCAATATGAAGCCTACGAAGCTGCCATTAATGTCTTGTGCGCTTATATGGGAATCTTCGACTCCGATTTCATCGGAAATATTTCTCACACGGAGGCTGCACAAGCGTTGCATGGTGGAACTTTGACACCGAAATATGACAGCGTGGAACGCTTGTATGAGCTGTGGCTGAACAATATGGACGAAGCGATCACGACTTTCACGACAGCCCAAAATCAAGTGTTCGAGGGAGCGCAAGACGCTATTTACAACGGTCAGAAAGAGAAATGGGCGAAACTGGCGAATTCCTTGAAATTGAAGATTGCGGCTCGTTTGATCTCTCAAAACCGTCAGAAAGCGATCCAAATCGCCGAACAAGTAGCTAATGCCTCCTGTGGCGTGTTGAATGGCACGGATGATGATTTCTTGTTCAACAAGGTTACTTACAATTCATCCAACCAAGATAAGACCTACCACTGGAACAATGGCATTTTGCAAAGTGTGGGAGGCTCGAAGACGCTGATCGACTTCATGGTTAACAACCGTGACCCGCGTGTCCGTTTCGTTTTTCAAAAAAATGAATGGAATTCCAATGTCGTACAGTTATTCTTCGATGCTGGCAAGCAGGCACAAATTCCTCACTATATCATGGAGAGCATCGATTATTCAGTAAGAGCTGACGGTAAATATAAATTCAACGCTTGGAAAGGAGCCGGAGAACCATGGGTACGTTACCAAGGATTCCCATTGGATTACAATGCCGGACAACAAGCTGGTAAATTTGGGGATTGGTTCAATTATAATATTAATTGTAAATACAATGATGATTATATCTATGAACCATTCTCTCGCTTCCAACAAGAGCAAGTTTACGGTCGAATAGACTTTACTTATCCGGTTGCGGCAGGAGATCCTGTGATCCAAGACATCGAAGACAATCCTTGGTATGGTATGTATATGACAACAGCCGAGGTGAACCTGTATCTGGCTGAGTTCAAGTTATTGGGAGCGAACCTGCCCGGATCGGCCCAAGATTATTTCAATAAAGCGCTTCGCGCTTCTGTTGAGGAATACGACCGTTTGGCTCGCTCGAATAAGATCCCGTATTACGGTACGACTTACAACTATGATCCAAACGAGAAACCTATTGATTTGGTAGCAGGCGAGATCGATGAGATGATGTCTTATAAAGACTATCAGTTGACAGGAAACAAGGCTTCTGATTTGGAAAAGGTATATATCCAACAAATCTTACATTTCTTGATGTCTCCGATAGACGCTTACTCGACCGCCCGTCGTTCCGGCGTGCCTAAGATAGGATCTTCAATTTTCCCACGTATGGATTATAGCGCTAATGGTTATCCCGTGACCAATATCCCGCGTCGTGTAGCATTGAACGCACCGAATCCAACAGACTTGATGTATGATAACTTGATCGAGGCTTATAAAGAACAGGGCTTAAGCGTTGGCTCCGGCGACATATTGAATAGCGAGCGTATTTGGCAGGACACCAATGCGCCGCAATGGGGAGCTGGTCCGATCCTTTAATGCACTCAAGACAATGTTAAATATAAAGAGAGGATAGCGGCATCCTCTCTTTATATTTAACTGTCTAAAACTCCTTATCGTTAGTCACAGGCCCACATACTCGAGAAAGAAGCTTTCGTGATAATATCGACTCCCTTATCCCAATTGATCCGATCCGCATGATCGTCCGGTAAGTTGTAGTAGGGACGAGGATCGGTATGATGCCAGGTGATAGGAATACCCACCTTGGCGAACGATTCGCTATCGTCTCACGCTGAATTATCCCATGGACGATAATCCATTGTCAGATTCAAGTCGTATCTCTTGATATCGTTCTTCTGCCAACCACTGAAAGCAGGGTACACTTTCATGAAGAGATAAACCATATGGGTAGGCTTCCTCATTATTGTTACAACCGATCATATCGAAATTCAAATATCCTTTCATATTCCTTATCTCCGGTAACACGACTTTATTTAAACTTTGATTAATGTGTACAATACTTTGGTAATTTTTCACCGAAATATTAATTAAGTCATTCGCTTACTTTTGCGTTTTATGCGTTAACAATCGGTGTAGCCTGTATACGGCGACACTTCTTCATCGTTATTTTTCATACAGTAAAGACACTTGGCTGTAACTTGCCATTTGCGGAATACTGGAACCTTTGCCGGGCAAAAAGCCGGACCTGGATCGGAGGAAAAGAATAGGGGGGAGGCAACCCACAGAAAGGGCGATCCGATACAATCAATAAATTAACCAGCTACACCCTTGCTCGAGCGAAATAATCCATCATAGCCACTACAAATCTAAGTAACGGTACCAGTACACCTATTACATATATTATAGCGTATCCCCCAAGGACAAAAGGTAATATTTTACGATAAAGACATGCTATAGCAAGTAATATAAACGAGAAGGAAAAGCCATAAACCCCTATTTGAAAACCGGGCATCAATTCATAAACAGGTACGGGTTCCGGATGAAGCATGGCACCGACCACGATAGAATAAAGGCTTGTCAATAATATAAGCAGCGTATATAAGCAACTCTTAAGAATCCAGGGATCATTCCTTTTACAATAGAGAATCGTTCGGATATCACTCCTAAGAAACTCAATACCCAGTAAGAGAGCCACCATAACGCTTGTATCAAAAGCAGAAAATATATTCATTCCGATTACCTTTAACGTGAAGATATGTATTTATTCTGAAAAGCTACGTCTTTGCGTATTTTACGATATCGTATCCGATAGTCAGAAAAGCATTTTTGGGGCTCTTTTTTGGGGATGACTGCCAAAAAAGAACCCCGAAGCTGAAATTCAGGCAGACGGGATTCCTCCCGTCCATCTTTACCTTTTTTGCAATCTTCCCTCGTCCGCATAGCTATAATATATATTACCGGCAACAATCACATGATCTAACAGACGGATGTCTAATGTTTCAGCGGCTTTTTTAACCGCTTCCGTCAAGCGGTCATCCGCACTGCTAGGCTTGCGTGCTCCTGACGGGTGGTTATGCACCATGATAAAAGATACGGCGTTATAATACAATGCCTGCTTCATGATAACCCGTATATCCACAGGGGCGGTATTTATCACACCGCATGAGATACGGACTTTACGGATGAGTTTGGACGAGCTGTTCAACAACAGCACCCACATCTCTTCAGTAGTGATATCGCACAAAACGGGATGCATCATTTTCAAACATTACCGCTGGACAAAACCGCGGGATTTTCGACTTGTCCTTCTTTCAGCCGTTTATACAGCTCAATCGCCGCATAAGCGACTTTTTTACGGCTGGGTGTCAATGTTTCCAGTACATCAGACAAAAACAACCCGTCCATTTCCATCTGTTCATACTTATATTCTTCACGTTTCAGTTTCTCACTGTTCGTCAAGGTATAAATCAACTCGCTGTTTTCCATCACCCGATAAACGTCATTCACTTCAAATACGGTTCTCTTCGTTTTCATACTGCCAAAAATTAAAAGATTAATACTCGCAAACATCGCTTGTCGCCCCAACCATAAATTTTTCCTCAACTGATTGGGAACAGTGCTTTGAAGAGAAAGCGGGAAAGACGGATATTAGGACGGGATTGAACTGGTAAATACTACCTTCCCAAAGGGAAGGCTGGAGATTTGGCTTTTCAATATCGGACGTTCCGCCCCCGCCTACCTTCGCAATGTTCCTATCAGTTCAGGAAAAAATCATCATACCTCTCTTCCGGCACAGCCGGAGCATAAAGCGTTAAGGATAGCAGGGAAAAGCCCGGAGGGTAACGAGGACTTGCAACGGATAGCCCGCCCGAAAGGGAACGCCCTAGAAATAAGTTTAGCGTAAAAGAGCAAGACACCCTTTCAGGCATATTAAAAACCGTAAAATTCAACATCTACTTCCGGAAAATATTTTTCCGAAAGTAAGTATGGAGCGTGTGAAGGGAAAATTCATTTTCCCGGTCATTTCTTTGTATGTAGTTTTTCGGGGAATATAAAGGGTTAGGGTTTTAGGTATACTTATGTAATATGGTGGATCATTTTACACAGCTATCAGGCTTTTTTAGAAGATTCCGTTTCTTTATTCGACTATATAACAATCATGTACTGACTTACCCCCCTATCACTCCTTTCTTGAAAAGAGTGGATACTTTCACACAGCTATCACTATATTACGGACGGTTGTACACAATTGGAGCAGGAAAGAGGGACGGTCGCATACAGCTGGAAGTAAAGAACGGGACATCTGTACACAACTAAAACAGCAAAAAAAACGTGAAAAGTGAACGATTTTACACAGTTGGGGACTTTCTATCAGCACCACTCTTTGAAGAAATGAATTTTTCCGGATCAGGAACTTCCTGCTGCCTCTCTGGTGTCCACCCTTCGGGAAACCTGCCGAAAACAGCCACAAAATCATTTATATATAATTGCTTTTTCTTCTCGATATTTTCAGAGAAATTGGCCCACTGAAGGAACTCGCCATACAGTTCCTTATCATTCTCCTGTTCTTTCACTTCCTTTCCTCTGGATTCCAACTCTATCTCAGGATAAACCAGCTCCACATATAACTTAAGCAGGCTCTTATAAAATCGCTTCGTCACGACCGCATACTGTCCTTCATCGAAATAACGCAACGTATCTTGGGGAAACGAGAACAAAACGGTATAAGCCCATCTATCATGCTCACCTTTGATGAAGGAAAAGTTGAAATTGGTATATTTCAGGTAGCCGTTCATCTTCGTAAGTATCGAGGCGATTTTCTTTTTCCGATATTTGGGTTCAGCTATTTCTATCCCCAACCTCTTAGCCAGCTGATCGACTGTCAGCACATAGAAAGGAGTTTCGTTATTCTTGACTCTATACTTGATCAGGTAAATCATCTTGGATAGCTCCAAGTAAAAATAACGATAACGGCTGGGTAAGTTTCGATAATCCTGAAGTTCCAAGAGGTTATAGAGCGAAAACATGAAGTCTTTAATCTCCGGGCTTATCACCGCCGAATACAGCCTTTTCGTCGATTTCTTTGTCTCGAAGTCGGAAACAATATCAAATCGTTTCAAGATCTGCACGAAGTTATAAGATGTACGGCCATCTTCACCGGCTACCGGATAATACAAGTTCTCCAATCCCAATTTATAGATCGCCGCCTCAAATACCGTCTCTATCGGGTGAGTGACCGATTTCCCTGCCGTACCGGCAACTACATATTTCGGGGGTGTCCTGCTTCCGAACATAGCTGTCAACTGCTCTTCGGTCAGTTTCCGCTGTAAGTTGGTACGGTTATAACCCATCTTGTGGCAAAAATCCTCCACAGAGAACCAAGAGGTACCGAACAGGTCTTTCAGGTGATGGCTGCTCAGGTATATGATAAGATCCAGCATGACATTGCCACCTGCCTCATACAACCGTTCTATCAGGTCGGAATTATAATTTTCCCCAAGAATCCTGGGAACACGATCAGTTCTTTTGCCATGACAATACTTAAAAATCAATCCTCTCTCTGCTTTCATTGCCACAATGATAGACATACCGGGGCACATACACATCATCATTATCACTTTACTTTAAAGATACGAACAATATGAAAAACAAAGATATAATTTACCGATAAGCCTTACCACTTTTTATTGCAAAGAAAGCATCTTACACCTGTAGCTCATAGACAACCTGTATTGCTTTTTCAGTTCTTCTGATAGGAAAGACCGATCTATCAATGCCTGCACCAACGGTTTCTCATGAATAAACCCATCAATTTCACGCTTTATCAATTTATCGCCCAACCCTATGCGCCGCCCAAATTCCTCGAAATCCTTCCGACCTACCCGATGGGTATCCCCCAAATTCATCCCCTCTTTGAACAATCCTTTATCAAGAGCGAATCTCCTGGGTTCAGTCAAATGCAATGAGGTGTTTATCAGGTTATATGCGGGAGAAAGCCGATATTCATCTCCACTATTAATCAGCGAGAAATTTTTCAGATGCGCATCGTCATTCAAAGAGATGAAATTAAATACAATCAACCTGAAGAAACGAAGTATATCAATCCGGGCAGCTTTTACATATTTCTGTATTACCTCCGCACACTCTTCATAACTGCCATTGCAATATTTATAATCACTTCCGCCATTCGCTTTCGTATATCCCATCAGTGCCGCAAAATCCTCTTGCTGAGATTTTTTCCCGTCATGAACATCAAACCGCCGTGTCAAATAAGCGGCTTCATCATTATTGAAAAAGCAAAGCCCGTTGGCCGCCGTTTCTATTCCATATACCTGTGCCGCTATTTGCATGGTCAAATGCTCATTGGCAGCGCAATAATCCCGGTTCAGTATATGGTAACTGCTGGGACACGGCTTCAATATATATGTTCCCTGCTCGCCTTCCTGTGTATAACGAAGATACGATTCCTGTTCATCAACAATTACCGAATACTTGGGCTGTACGCCCGACAGTGAGATTCGCTTCGCGTTTCGTATAGCTTCATTGGCTTCTTTACTGTTGGTCGAAGGGCTTGGCACTCTCAAATAATGAGATACCATTTTATCGTCAAACATTTTTTTACGTGCGGCAGGAGAATGAGTATCGAACCCTTCCGCCAGTGTTGAAGGACAAACCGTCAAGGTGATCATGGCAATACAGGTTTAATGGTTACGGCACCTATGGTATCATAGTGGGCGGTGGCCAGCAGTATGCCAAAGTCATCTTCGGCATCGACGTGCAATAACTGAGATTGCAATTTCCGGTTTTCACCTTCCGACAACATATTAAAGAAGAACGGGAACAAGACCGTTGACCGATACGGTTCTTCACGCAATGGAAGAGTCAAGCTGACCGATGGACAATCCCCTTTCTCCAAATAAGAAGAATCATAGATAAATGTATATTCTCCATTATCCTCTTCTGTCAACATTCCGGCTTTAATGCCGTGCAAATAAACCTCACATTGTCTCATTTCAATTAACCGTTAAATTCAACTTTTCAATTCGATAGTCATTTGAAGCCCAAGCGTGTCAAGTATGGAAAGCAATGTTTTCAATTTAGGGTTACCTTCTCCACGCTCGATGGCCACCAGCGTATTGATACCCACGCCTGCCAGTTCGGATAACTCCAGCTGATTAACCCTCAAACTCTTCCTGCGTTCCCTGATAATCTTTCCTATCTCTTTCATATTCACAGTATATTGTGATTTTTCGACAAAAATACCAATTTAAAACATGAAAAACAAATAAAATCACAATGTGTTGTGATTTTATTAAATCCATCTATGTTCAAAAAAGAATAACAGATAAATCTAGACAACCATAATCATTTTATTTATATAGATTAACTCTAATATTCAAGATTAATCCATCTATTTATATAGATTATTTGTATATTTACAAAAAAGGAACAACCATGTGGAATGAAATGAGCAACCCGGCTGTATTGGTGAAAATCGGCCAACGCATCAAAGAGACACGTATCAGGCAGCACATCACGCAGGAAGAACTGGCAACGGCTTCCGGTGTAAGCCCCTTGACCGTTGCGAACATCGAGAAAGGCAAATCGGTATCGCTGCTGTTGTTCATCAGTGTACTTCGTTCACTCGGCCTTTTGGAGAACCTGGAACAACTGGTACCGGAAATCCGGATCAGCCCGATAGAACTCAAAAAACTGCAAGGGAAAAAACGTTACCGTGTACGCCATTTAAAACAAGATAGCCATGAATGATTTAATAGTAGACGTGAAGCTGTGGGGAGAAAGCGTAGGTTCTCTCTATTGGGAAAAGGAAAGCAATTCTGCCTTGTTCGACTATGAACGGAAGTTCATCCGCTCTGGTCTTGACATTTCTCCTATCATTATGCCCATTGCCCAGTACAGAAACACGCCCTACCAGTTCCTTGAAAACCGTACGGACTGTTTCAAAGGGTTGCCCGGATTGTTCGCCGATTCACTGCCGGATACTTTCGGAAACCAGATCATCAACGAGTGGTTCGCCAGCCGGGGATTGTCCGGAGAAGAGATCACCCCTTTAGACAGGCTTTGCTATGTAGGTAAACGTGGTATGGGCGCACTGGAGTTTGAGCCGTACTCACCGATCAACGGCATGAACGAGTCATCGGTCCTCCATATCGAGGAACTGACGGAGCTTGCCAAATCCATATTCACGGACAGGAAAGCATTTCAGGCCCAACTGCGTCAGGAAGGAAGAAACATACTGGACATACTGAAAGTGGGGACATCCGCCGGAGGTGCCAAGCCCAAAGCAATCATCGCCTATAACGATATCACCGGAGAAGTACGCTCCGGACAGGTAAAAGCCCCCGAAGGCTTCGGGTACTGGCTATTGAAATTTGATGGTGGCAAATACAGCGAACACACGCAGATAACGGACAATCCACGAGGAATAGGTAACATCGAATATGCCTATCACCGGATGGCAAAAGCCTGCGGTATCGATATGATGGAATGCCGGTTACTTCAGGAAAAAGAGTCATGCCACTTCATGACACGTCGTTTCGACCGTGTGGAAAACGGAGAGAAGATCCATGTACAAACATTAGCCGGGATTGCCCACTATGACCGTGACTAACGCCGTTCATACGAAGAGATCTTCCGTTTCATGCGGCAGATGAACCTGCCCTATCCGCAACAAGAAGAACTATACCGGCGTATGGTGTTCAACGTCATGAGCCGGAACCATGACGACCATAGCAAGAACTTCTCTTTCCTGATGGATAAACAAGGGAAGTGGAAACTGTCTCCTGCATACGACCTCTGCTACTCATACACACCGGGCGGCAAATGGACGAACCGTCACCAACTGTCACTCAATGGCAAACAAGACAATTTCACGATGGAAGATCTGCAAAAAGTGGGAGAGAACATGGGTATCCGGGAACACAAACAGATTATCGAAAAGGTACAGGAAACCGTATCGCACTAGCTTGAAACAGCCAAGGATTGCGGGGTCAAACCGGAACACGCTGATTTTATCGGAAAAAATCTGCTCTTGTTCGGTAAGCAACCGCATACGATCCAAATGCCGAATATTGTCAACGAACAAGAACAGACCTTCATAAAGGCTATGCGAGATGATGACTTCAACACCATTCTGGAGTTGAAGATGAAAGGATATCAGCCATCGGATAACGTACTGAAAAGCCTCCAGCCGGATATATCATCCACCACCTTTATCGCTGCCGCCAAAATATTCCAAATGGAAAGAATGCTAAAAAGTATTCAGGACATAAAGCCTGCTCAAAGCCCAATTATAGACGGGAATAAGCGAAGCATGGAATTGGGAGGTTAGTACACAAAGACATCTCGCACAATTCAATATAATAGTAAATATATTAGTTGTAACCTATCATATTTTGATTTAGCAGTTAATATATTTACCCTTGCAGCGAGACAACGAATCACGTCACCCAAGCCATGGCTAACCCAGAAATCATAGCGGATTTAGTCAAACGATTTAAGGAATATAGACTAGCCTATGGGCCCACCCGGCAAGAGGCTGCCGAGAAAGCCGGTGTCAGCCTTATCACCTTGCGCCTGTTTGAGAATGGAAAGGTCTACAATATCGATATGGGGAACTTTCTTTTCCTATTACGGGTAGTGAACTGCTTGGAACAGATGGACGGCCTACTGCCGGTACCTGTTTCAGCATATACAATGGAATAAATGATGAATAAAAAAACCGAAAAGGATAAGACATGGGAAATAATGTTGTGAGTGTTAGAGGGGGGATTGACATCTTTTCACCTTAGTATCTCCGACCATAGGAGAAGCCATGAAACACTGCTTGCCCACCGTCATCGAGCCATACGAAACAAAGACAGTTTTCAGGTATCAGAAATCAACGTTATCGAGGACACCCGGCATGACTTTCGTATCGAGGCCATCATCAACGGAAAGCCACAAAAACACGTTGTCGGGCGTAAAAGCGATTTAGCCGCTGAAATCATAGCCAAAGGCAGAAACAAAGTACCCGTTGAAAACAAGAAAGGCTTATGGAACGGTTGTTTCTGCCTTTGGTTAGAAGAAAACAGCTAGCATTTGGCTTGACGGGAAAATTAAGCCCGTAAACTGCCTTCTCGTGAATAACCGGCCTCGTACCCTAAAAAACAATGGCAGGAAGAAGCTAGATAAGAGAGAATATACAGGTGTTCAGGAACAGATAAGTGTTTATTCTATAGAGGTTTGATTTTTGTTACGAAAATTTAGGGGTGACATTCCGGTTCCTTTCTTAAAAAACTTTCCGAAAGACGATTGATCCGCAAACCCCAAACTTTCCGCAATACCTTTTATTGCCAAATCTGTAAACGTCAACAAACGTTTAGCTTCAGAGAGAAGGGCCTCCATTATATAGATATTTACTGTCTTTCCAGAAACCTGACGTATAATCCTTGAAAGATAAGGACGGGACACATGAAGCCTGTCCGCATAAAAAGCAATGGTATGTTCATGTCGGTAATGTTCGGCCAATAATTTTCTGAACAAGCGGAACAGTTCGTCAGGACGGCTGATCTTTCCAGAGGAACGCGCACTTTGATTGTCAACAATTTTTGTTATTTGTAATAATAGGAAATTGACCAAATGACTCATCATTTCAACAGGATAATTAAAAGTGAGGCTATGAGCCAGTAGCTCTAATGTTTTATGCACATATGCAAAATCATCATTATCCAACTGTAAAGCCAACGTCATAGAACCAGCGTTATAGAGGCTTTTATACGCATAACTTCCTACTGCTAATGAGTCAAAAAAGGAAGGTTCTATACATATACCATAGGAGTTAAATTCCATGCTCTTGGATTTCAATGAAACAGACATCCTGGGAGTAACGAGAAGCATATCACCTTTTTTTAAGGTAAGGGAATGGCAATTTATCATGAATTTGGCCGTTCCACTCTCTACCAGCATATAATAGAAAAAACCGGCATGGAACATCCTACGTTTATAGTTATCAAGAATTTCTTCTATATTAAGGATATAGACTCCTTGATTATATATGGTTGTCGATAACGTTCCCCGTATCAACTCCAATAGTGTATCTTTGGTATGATCCATGTTGTCAAAAAATCACATAATTAAATGATAAAATTTCTTAGAATGGTCAGTCTCTCAAATTAGAATGTCCGATAAACAAAATCAGCGTCCATCTAAAAATGCGAACGCAAAATACAAAAAAAAAATCAAATATGCAAATGGGATAATCATCTTCACATCTCCGGCAAGGTGTATCGTGATGGACTAAATACCGCTCTATTAGGAACACATCGTAACGGAGAAAATTCACGAACTTTGTCGTAGTAAATAGATTCTGAAAAACAGAGGATATCATCATGTCAATAATTATTTAACGACTATAAAACATTATACAATGAGCAGTATTAAGCCTATTAGAGATCCTAAGACGGATCATTTGTTGACACCTGAAAATTCAGCGTTGTTAGTAATTGATTATCAACCAATACAGGTTCATTCCATTACTTCTATGGACAGACAGAAATTGGTGGAAAATATATCTAATGTATGCCGGATTGCTAAAGGTTTCAACGTCCCGATTGTCTTAACTACGGTAAATGTCGCCACTGGTCTTAATACGCCTACCATTCCCCAGATCAAAAAGGTCCTTCCGGACCAGCCTGAGATCGATAGGACCTCAATCAATTCATGGGAGGACAAAGATTTTCAAGAAGCGGTCAAGGCACTAGGGAGAAAAAAATTAGTGATTTGTGCGCTATGGACAGAGGCGTGTCTTTCTTTTCCCGCTTTGGACTTGTTGAAAGAGGGATATGAGGTATATACCATTGTTGATGCTGTTGGTGGCACATCCGAAGTAGCCCATGAGATTGCCCTTAGGCGGATGGAGCAGGCCGGAGTCCGTCTGACTTCCGTTACGCAATATATTTGTGAACTGCAAAGGGACTGGGAGCGTAAGGAGACTGTTCCTGTGTTTGTCCAGGGATTGTTGGATAATGGTTCTTTCTTCGTTGAGACCCTTAAGGAATGATATGGTCGGAAGGACTATAAAAACGAAGGCGGGTTTATTCTCCTGAAACCAGATGGAATAATATACGCCTTTCAAAAATGTTATTTGATTTATGATAGCACTAATTTTCATCTTGTTATTATTTATTTATGATAACTACCAACCTCAGTGCACTGGCTGCCATATGGAAGGATGATCCCGATCATACTCGTATCGGTTTTGAGGTGAAACATGCGGGGCTCTCCTTTGTCAGCGGATATTTCTCGGATTTTGACATCTCTGTAAGGCAGGCAAATGACGATTATAAGAATACGCATATCCTGGCGGAAGTGCAGACCACGAGTATAAGTACGGGCGTGGTGGCACGGGACAACCATCTGCGTTCTCCAGATTTTTTTAATGTGGAGGTCTTTCCCCTAATGACATTTAAAAGTACAAAGATAAAGATGGAGAAGACCAGGAAAGGAAAAATATATGGAGACCTTACACTTCACGGGGTTACCCAAAGGATAGAGCTGGAAGTACTACTGATAGGGAAGAGGAAGAGTCCCGTATCTAAAAAGACACAGTAGGCGTTCGTCTTAGCGGCAAAATCAAACGCTCAGAGTTTGATCTCGGTCTTAAGTTTGTTCCGGCCATGATTGCAGACGATATACGGATTATTGTGGACTGTGAATTCACACATGAATAGAGAAAGGATAATTAATATTGAAATGACAGCAATATGAGACAAAGAAAAGTGACCCGAATTGTAAGGGGACGGAACGCAGTTGACGGGGCGGGTGTGCGTCTGCGCCGTATATTGGGGGATCGGACGATACAGGATTTCGATCCGTTCTTGATGCTTGACGGTTTTGACTCCACCAATCCTCAGGATTATATAAAGGGATTTCCCTGGCATCCTCATCGTGGAATAGAGACCGTAACCTATTTAGTCAGCGGAACAATGGCGCATGAGGACAGCCTGGGAAACAAGGGGGTGATCCGCTCTATGGGCTGTCAGTGGATGACCGCCGGATCCGGGATACTCCACAAGGAGATGCCGCAGCCTTCGGAAAGGCTGCTCGGGTGCCAGTTGTGGGTAAACCTGCCCGCTACGAAAAAGATGGTGCCACCTACATATAGAGATATCTCGTTAACCGATATCCCGGTGGTGGCCGATAAAGCGACCGTCCGTATCCTATCCGGTTGCTATCAGGGGATACGGGGGGCTCTGAACGGTTCGCACGCCCGGGTTACATATCTGGACATAACCTTGCCTGCCGGCATTTTATGGAGCTACGAGGAGGCCCACAATAATGAGACACTATTTATCTATTTACTGGAAGGCTCGCTTATCCCCGATCCGGAACAACGGTCGATCGAGGATAAGGGGTGCGCCATATTATATTCCGTTTCCGCTCCTGGAGAAAGGACACATGAGCCCGTGGTTGTGAAGGCCGGAGCGGAAGGCGCACGTTTTCTCCTGCTCGCCGCCAGTCCTTTGAGGGAACCGGTCGCCTGGGGAGGTCCCATCGTCATGAATACCCACGAGGAGCTGCGAGAATCTTTCGAAGAATTGAGGAACGGAACGTTTATCAAATGAATCTGAGAAGAGTCAGATACTTTCCGCCATGTTTAGTATGAATCAAGAGGTTTGGTTTATAGACTATGTCTTACGTGTCAATATTAAAATATATGTTTTCTGTAGCGAGATAATGTCGAAAACATTACAGGGTTAGTGGAAAGAACGGGGGCTGCCGGTTTTCTTGCATTTTTAAAAGCTCGGTCCCACATTTTCAAGGGTTCTCTTGGGTTAAATTTGGTATATTCATTTGCTTTTCTTAACTTTGCAAAAATTCGCAGGCGAAAACCAACTACTTTTTAAGTACATTTAGTTCTATTTTACGCATTGGATAACTTTTCATCCTCTCTTAGAAATTACGCAGGGCCTGCTTTAAGAAAATCATTTTATAAACCATTGCGAGGTATTGGATAAATGCCTTGCCAAAACGTGACTTTATGCGATATAAAGAAAGTTTGCTATTGCCATTCCTTTTGGCGATAAATATCATTTTGCCTGTGACAGCGCAGGAAAAACCGAGGTTAAAAATAGGAGGCGCACTCCGGTTCAACTACAATTACTCAGACTGGAAACCGGAAAGCCGGAATCGTGGCGGAGAATTCGACTTCGACGTGCTCCGTCTGAACGTGAACGCTTCCTATAAAAAAATCGATTTAGCGGTGGATTACCGCTTCTATCCCTCTTCCTCGGGAGGCGGCATGCTCAGGGAAGGTTGGATAGGCTATCGTTTCAATGATTCACACCGGTTACAGATAGGCCTGACAACGGTCCCTTTCGGTGTCCTGCCTTATACGGGTAACAATTATTTCTTCAACCTGAACTATTATGCCGGTCTTGAGGACGATGCGGACATGGGGATAAAATACCTCTTCCATAAGGACCGCTGGGAGTTGTCGCTCGCCTATTTCCAGAACGCCGACCTTTCCGGGACCGGAGGAGACTCGGAACTGTCCGCCAGCCGCTATGCCTATGACATCGCCGGACGCGATAAGGAGGCGCATCAGGGCAATATCCGGGTGGTATATCATTTCGGAAACTTGTGGAGACATCAACTCGGAGGTTCGGTCCTTATGGGAGGTTTGTATAATATGGACACACGAAAGACAGGACTCCGTACCGCTTTTGCCCTGCACTATGTTGCCGACTATCGGCGGTGGAACCTTAAAATGCAGTATACCAACTATAATCTCAGACCCGTGCGGGCTCCAGGGGAAGACAGAAGTGTGGTGACGATGGCGGCTTACGGGTCGTCTTACCGGATCGCCTCCAGGGCGGATATATATACGGTGTCATTGTCCTACCGGATCCCCGTGAACAAGTGGTTTCTGGACGATATCTGCCTGTACAATGATTTCAGCCTGCTGGGCAAACGCGTCGCCGGGTTTAATGACAGCCTGGAGAACGTGACGGGGTGTTCTTTGGCGATAGGAAAGGTCTTCACCTACATCGACTATGCCGTGGGGAGGAATCACGCATGGCTTGGCGACGTATGGGACGAAGCCTTTGCCGGTGGAACGGAAGACAACTGGAATGTCAGGTTTAATATAAACATAGGATATTATTTTTAAAGGATTATGGATAAAAATAAAATTGAGATCAAGGATTTGTATTTGATTTTCGGCTCTGAAAGGAACAAGGCTTTCAAGATGCTGAAAAAAGGGAAAAGTAAAAGTGAGCTCCTGAAGGAGACCGGATGTACGGTTGCCGTGAACAACGCGAGCCTCTCTGTCCGGGAAGGTGAGATATTCGTGATCATGGGACTTTCGGGAAGCGGCAAGTCAAGCCTGCTCAGGTGTATCAACCGCTTGAACAGGCCCACTTCCGGTGAGATACTGATTAACGGGGAGGATATCGCCGGAGTTCCGGATGAACGGTTGCGTTCCCTGCGCCGGAAGGAGCTGGCGATGGTTTTCCAGCATTTCGGGCTGATGCCCCACTATACCGTATTGCAGAACATCGCTTTCGGACTCGAGCTTCAAGGCCAGGAAAAGAGGGAACGCGAGCAAAAGGCGGCGGAAAGCATGCGTCTGGTCGGGCTGGACGGATACGCCGACCTGATGGTCAACGAGCTGTCCGGAGGCATGCAGCAACGGGTGGGACTGGCACGTGCCTTAGCGAATGATCCGGAAGTCCTGCTGATGGACGAGGCCTTCTCCGCCTTGGACCCGCTGATACGGGTACAGATGCAGGACGAGCTGCTGGCCTTGCAGTCGAAGGTGAAAAAGACCATCGTATTTATCACGCATGACCTGGAGGAGGCTGTCAAGCTCGGTGACCGTATCGCCATCATGCGTGACGGGGAGATACAGCAAATCGGTACCTCCGAGGAGATCCTGACCGATCCCGCCAATAAGTACGTGAGGTGTTTCGTGGAGAACGTGGACCGCAGCAGGATTATCACCGCCGCATCCATCATGGTGGACAAGCCTATGGTGGCAAGGCAGGGAAAAGAGGGACCGGAGGTCCTGATCAGGAAGATGAGAGAACGTAAAATAACCGTGTTGCCCGTAGTGGATCCGGATGGCATACTGGTAGGCGAGGTCCATCTGAAGGAACTTATCCAATTAAGGAAGGAGCGTATCCTGAACATCGACTCTATCGTAAGGAAAGAGGTACACTCCATATTGGGCGATACTGTGGTGGAGGACATACTCCCCCTGATGACGAAGACCAACTCGCCCATCTGGGTGGTCAACGAGAAACGGGAGTTCGAGGGAATGGTACCGCTCTCGTCGCTCATTATCGAGGTGACGGGAAAAGACAAGGAAGAAATCAATGAAATCATTCAAAACGCAATAGAATTATGATAAATATAGGAGAATATATAGAAATGGCCGTGGAATGGCTGACCGAGCACGGCGCATCGTTTTTTGACCTGCTGAGCTTAGGGGTGGAAAGTGTTATCGACGGGATACTGTGCGTCCTGCTCGGGATACCTTTTTACATAACCATCGCGATACTCACTTTCCTGGCGTTATACAAGAGTGGCAGGGGGACAGGGATCTTCACCCTCCTGGGGCTGTCGCTCGTTTACGGGATGGGATTCTGGGAGGAGACCATGCAGACCCTGGCCCTGGTACTCTCCTCCACCGGCATGGCGCTGATGCTGGGAATCCCCCTGGGGATCTGGATGGCGGGCAGCGGACACTGCAACAAGATCTTGCAGCCGGTGCTTGACTGCATGCAGACCATGCCGGCCTTTGTCTATCTGATACCGGCGGTGCTATTTTTCGGGTTGGGAACGGTACCGGGAGCCTTCGCCACGATCATTTTCGCCCTGCCTCCGGTAGCGAGGCTCACCGCATTGGGCCTCCGGCAGGTGCCGAAGAACGTGGAGGAAGCCGCCCGCTCTTTCGGTGCCACTCCCGTCCAGCTCCTGTTCAAGGTGGAGCTGCCATTGGCATTGCCCACCATTCTCGCCGGTGTCAACCAGACCATCATGATGTCGCTCTCCATGGTGGTGGTAGCCGCCATGATCTCAGCTGGAGGTCTGGGGGAAGTGGTATTGAAAGGTATCACCCAGATGAAGATAGGCATGGGATTCGAGGGGGGGATTGCCGTCGTGATACTGGCGATCGTGCTTGACCGGATCACGCAGGGAATGGCTCGGAAAAAACAAAAGGAATGACACATATAATAAAAAGCAAAATGATTATGAGAGACAGAACGATACTTTTCACGGCCCTGATGGCCATCACGATATTCTTCTCGTGCGGTAACATATCCGACAAGAAAATCCGCATCGCCTACGCGAACTGGGCGGAAGGGATAGCGGTCACCTATCTGGCCAAGGAGATCCTTTCGGAACAAGGGTACAGGACCGAGCTCCTGAACGCAGACATCGCCCCCATATTCACCTCTCTGGCAAGAGGCAAGACAGACGTGTTCATGGACAGCTGGATGCCGGTGACCCATGCCGATTATTTTCGGAAATACGATGGTAAGCTGGAAATCCTCGGGCAGATATACGACAGCGCCCGTATCGGGCTTGTGGTACCTGAATATGTCCCGATCCATACGATAGAGGAACTGGGTGCCCATACCCGGCGGTTTTCCGGGGAGATCGTGGGGATTGACGCCGGTACCGGCATCATGAAATGCACGGAGAAAGCCATCCCTGAATACGGCCTGGATTACAGACTCATGATCTCCAGCGGTCCCGCCATGACGGCATTGCTGAAGAAGGCCATCGACAAGAAGGAATGGATCGTCGTGACCGGCTGGACCCCGCACTGGATGTTTGACCGCTTTCGCCTGAGGGTGCTGGAAGACTCGAGAAATGTTTATGGGGAGGCCGAGCAAATCCATTCCATCGCTAGGAAAGGATTCAGTAAGGAGCATCCGTTCGCTGCCGCCCTTCTGGGAAACATCCACCTATCTGATACCGAGATCAACTCTCTGATGCGGGCCATAGAAGAAACCAGTGGGACCGAGACTAGAGCCATACGCCAGTGGATGGACGGGCATAGGGATTTGATAGACAGCTGGATTCCGGACAAGGAGGAATACAGCCGATGAACATCACGATGGAATGGATGGCTAGGCTGTCCACGGCCTCTCTTTTAGGTAGATCTCCGGCCCCGAAAGGGGAGATCGTTCTAAAGATACCGGTTTCCGCACTCGTTCTCTCGTAGCATCGGGAAGTGCCTCGCTCTCTTGATGTCGGTACTATCATATTTCAGAAGGACCTTGTCCGTTCTAATGCTGTCACCATTGCGTGCATGGAATAAAAAATACGACACGCTACAAATACGATGAGAGGATTTGTGGTATGATGAGACTTGCACTATTACCGCGAGCGGAATGGCAGAAACCATCAAGAATTATGTCTTATTGTTGATATTACGGACATAACTCGTTCAAAATGACTTTTATCGATAACTAATTGTCTGTTTTATGTAACAAGTGTAACATTTAGCTTTTATAACTTTGCATCATCAAAAATTAACATTATGAACCAAGCGGTTCGGTCGCTAAAAATAATATCAGTGCCAAAATGAAAAAAAGTATTTTTTTCTTCTTCCTGTTATTCAGCTTGCAGTCTTTTTCACAAAGGGTCGCGATAAAGAATAATCTCGTATACGATGCGCTGTTAACTCCTAATCTCTCGCTGGAGTTCTCTCTAGGGGAAAAATGGACCTTGGATACCCAGGTGGGCATGAATTTTTTCTTCTATGAGAACGATCCCACCGCAGATGGATACAAGACAAGGAAATGGAGCCATTGGCTTGTGCAACCCGAGATACGCTATTGGGCTTGCGAGAGATTCAACGGTTGGTTTCTCGGGCTGCACGCGCATGGAGGCCAGATGAATGTCGGTGGGATAAACATCCCTTTTATTCTCCAGAACAAGCATAAAGAGATGAAGGCGCACCGTTATGAGGGCTATTTCTACGGTGGCGGCATCAGCGCCGGTTATCATTGGATCCTATCCGACAGGTTCAGCCTTGAAGCCGCTTTGGGGATAGGGTACGCGCACGTGAGATATGACGAGTTCAAATGTACGGCTTGTGGACAAAGGACGGGGAAGGGAGGGGCCGATTACCTCGGCCCGACAAGAGCCGCCCTCTCTATCATTTATATACTTAAATAAAACAGGCCTTGGGTAAAATAGGTGTAGGATATAAAAACATGAAGTCAATGAGATCGATACATTATTACATAAAGCTGTCAACCGTCTGTGCCAGCCTTGGTTTGACGGCTATATTCACGCAGGCCCAAAAGGTCGTTGGGCGGAACATGTCACCATTACATTGGGGGTATGACGTGAGGGTCAAGCGAAGCGCAGACGGAAAAAGCCTGCGTCTTTCCCTGCATGTGGATGCCATGACCCGGTTGGAGTCACAGGACGCCCTTGTCATCTATCCATCCCTGGTTTCCGCCGATGAGGATGACAGGATTGATTTCGCGCCTGTCAGTGTAGCGGGCAGAATGCGGTATAAGGCCATTACACGGTCGAAGGCTCTCGGCGAAAATTCAAGGACATCACGGTTCGACAATAAGCTCCATCCTTTTTCGGACATAGAGGAGCAGGGCATTTCCCTGCAGGAATCCGTCCCTTTCGAACGCTGGATGGCGGATGGACATGTGATGGTGAGAGAGGAGCTGTTGGGTTGCGTTGGTTGTGGCATACGTGAGAATCAAGGAACCGTGGCTGTTATTGACCTGCCTATTTTCAAGAAAGAGGATTATATGTATGATTTCATCGAGCCAGAGAAGGTGGCATTCAAATATTATAAAGACTCCTTTGACTGCAAGGTCACTTTTCCCGTGGCGAGCTACGAACTGAGAAAAGCCTTCGCCAATAACGGGCAGGAGCTCGCCCGGCTGGAAATCTTCATATCAAGAAGCCTGGATATAAAAGGGGCCGAGTTGAAAGAGGTCCTCATAGAAGGTTTCGCTTCCCCCGAGGGTAAAGCGGAATATAACCGGTCACTGGCGGAAGGGCGTACCCTTGCGCTCTCGAATTACATCTCCGGGAAATATCCCGGACTTAAAAGGGCAGTGACTTACCGGACGGTCGGTGCCGGGGAGGATTGGGAGGGCCTTAAAAAGCTCGTAGGCATCTCTCCCCTGTCCAATAAAGAGGAGTTGCTGTCTATCATAGACCGGTATCCGACGGATACGGAACGAGAATCCGCCATACGTAACTTGGACAACGGCAGGACCTATGACATCCTCTTGAATGAGTTTTATCCGCAACTCCGTCGAACGACCTTTCGTTTCAGTTTCGACGTAAGGGCTTATACCCAGGAGGAGTTACCTGAAATATTTGCCACGAGGCCGGAGTGTCTGAGCTCACACGAGATGTTCCAGCTCTCGGAAATATATCTCATCCGGGGGGAGAGCCCCCTCCCCGTCTTCCAAAAGGCGTACGAACAGTTTCCCGAAGACGTGGTGGCGAAACTGAACTATGCCAACGCCTTGCTAAAATACGGGAAAAAGGCAGACAGCGCCTTACGGGTGTTGAGCGACGTGAGGAACGACAGCCGTGCCCTTTTCCCGATGGCGGTCGCCTACCATATCAAGGGGGACTGGAAAAAGGCGGAAGAATTGCTGAAGGAGGCTTATAAACAGGGGGATGACCGTGCCAAGGTTTTCTATGGCGAAGGCGCTTATGAATAAAGTTAAGACTTTATATAACAATAGTAATTTATTTATTCACTAAACTTTTAAGTTATGAAGGTAAACAAATTTCTTTTAGCGGGTGTTGCGGTCTTAGGTCTAGGCATGACGGCCTGCAATGATGACGATGTTCCTCCGGTAGGGAATCCTGCCGAGGGAAGCACATTCGCTGGAATGTACATCTCTACCATGAAAGATGTCATGACCAAGGCGGTAAATGACAGCCAAGGAGATTATGCGGGTAGAGAAGCGGAGAGCAAACTCGAGACTTTACGGTTTATTTCTCCCGGCAAGACTAAAGACTGGACGCTAGGACAGGCTGACGAGGAGGATAAATTCTGGGCAACGACAGTCAACGGCACTTACACGGTCGCTCCATGGAAAGTCACTGCGGGCTCCCAAGCAATGGCGTTGTTGTTTAACAGGGGAAATCTTGAGCCCGGTATCGCAACGGCCACGAACTATGTGTATGGAAATACGGCTACCGCGGTGGCCGACATCACGGCTCTCGCCTCGGAAAATAAGTTCGTGATGGCCTCGAGCGTCGAGCAGAAAACCATCCAGGACAATATCTCCAAGGAAACAGTTAAGACAGGCACGGAAGAGGCCCAGAATGTATTCTCCTTTGACATGGAACGTGTCGTGTCGCAAGGCATGGTCGCAAAGGGGGATAATTTAAATACGGAAACAACGGATGGAAGAGGATCCGTTGATCTTGACGACCTCACGTATACGGCTATCAACGGCGCCGCAAAGACATATCTTTTCCGCAACCATGCGGGAGAGCGTACAATCACGGAGAGTGACGGGCTTTACAAAGATTTTACATCCGCCATTGATGACTATGTTGATTTTCAAAATGCCCAAGCCCCGAATGGTACAGCCAGGGAGCATTTGGTCCGCCTGGGAAACCTATTGACGGCACAAGGTTCACAAACGACTGATCTTGGCATGTACGCGGCCAAGACGGTCGCGGCAAATGCAGCCGAGGCTAAAAAGGTACCAGGTATTTATTTCTTGGAGAATTCAGTGAAGAAAGAGGCTCTCACGGCCGGAAACAAGAATTATGGTTACTACCGCCTGCCTTATGCCAAGGTCTACGCTACTTATACTCCAAAACAGGTATGGGATTGGGACGCGGATCAAGGTAAGTTAATCAGTAAATCTGGGGTAAAGGGCGAGACGTTCTATCGAGGAGAAGGTGATGGGCTTATCTACGCTAGCAAGGAAGCCGCACGGAAAAGCCAGTTGAACCCGGGTCAAAACGCTTATACCTATACAAACGGAAGATGCGCATACCGCGCGTTGTGGAACCGTCAAACAACCGCTGATGGAAAGACGGTTGTGAACGCTGATGTTCGTCGTAATAACACCTATCTGCTGACAATTACGGCTTTCCAGGGCCTGGGTATGCCGTGGGACCCTTCCGACCCTAAGGATCCGTACCTGCCGAAGCCCGATCCAGACCCTACTGAACCAACTAATCCCGAAAATCCAGATATCGAGAAAGAAGAGACCTACATGCGTGTCGTGGCCAAGGTACTCCAGTGGAACCTTGTCTCACGTGATGTCGTTCTTGAATGATATTCAGATAAGAGGTAAACTCAGCCAACGATTTCTTACATAACCTTCAAAGAGGGAAGGGGGAGTCTTTCCCCTTCTTTCTCCAATAGACAAATAGTTAGACCTCAAACGGTTAATAATCCCAATTATAAGCTATATCAAATGAGAATCAGAAGCGTACATCCTGCCATATTTATCATGTTGCTGGCCTGTTGCCTTATAGGTTGCGATTCAGCCATATTCGATAACTTGAGTGGTTGTCCGCAAGGTGTCAATTTCCAATTTTACAGCCGGACTTCTTGCGAACAATTCCCCAATTATCCGTCAGATATCAGGCAGGTCCGGGTATTTGCCTTTGACGAGCAAGACGTGCTGGTGGGTGAATTCTCCGACAAGAAGGCGGTTCTTTCGGCGGATTATTCCTTGCCCGCCACATTGCGGCATACGGGGAAGCTCACGTTTGTCGCATGGGGTGGCAGCGACTTGGTGGCCTATGATTTTTCAGGTTTTAAGGAAGGCGTCACGGCCAAGCAGGAGATGTGGGGCGCGCTACGGTTGAAAGACAGAAGGGTCTCTTCAGTCCCTGCGCCTCTGTATGTCGGGCTCGCTTCCGTATCGCTGGAGAACCGGGAGGATATGGGAAGCGTATATGAGCGGGTGTCCTTCAACATGCGGGAACTGACATACCGGGTACATTTTACCATCAAGTCCATCCCCGATCCATTCCCTATGGACGAGAAATTCGTCATAAGGATAGAAGATGACAACGGTGTTTATGACTTTAACGGGCAGATCGCCCTTTGCGAACGTTTTGAGTACGTGGCCGAAGCCACACGTGACACGGAAGGGGTGTTAAAGGCTGACTTTACGCTGATGAAGCTGGAGGAAGGCAGAAACACGCTCGTATCCCTGGTCAACAAGACAACCGGGGAAATCTTTTATACCGCCAATCTGGTGGATGACATCATCATGTTCCGGGGTGATTCGGGCGAACCACCGTATAGCCTGGAGTGTGACCATGATTTTCCCATAACTCTGAAACTCAAGTATGAGAAGAGTACATGGACGCTGGTACAGGCGACCGTCTTGGATTGGAATGTCGTCTCCCGTCCCGTAGAGCTAGGTGCTGATATCATCTCAGGACAGATTTAAGACTCGTGTGGTATCTGAAAGGAGTTGAGATTATTATAAAAAACGATATATAATGAAATACGGAACTGTGATAAGGTTGTTGACAGTGACCTGCCTGGCAATCGTACAATTGACCGGATGCTCGCCTGATACGGAGGATATGAAAAGATTCGTTACGGGTATTCCCATCCGGATCGTGGCGGAAATGAACAAGGGCACGAGTTCTTCCCGGATGACGAAGGCCCCCGTGCGTTCAGAGGGGGAATGGAAGGAGAATTATATCGGCGCGGAGGTATATGAGAAAACCGTCAGGCATGTCCTCCTCTTCGCTTATAAGAACATCGGAACCTCTCCGGAGAAAGTCATTTTCTATTATCCCCAAGGCACTGCCAACCCATTGACGGGTATAACCGGCATTGATCATTTCGAGATGAGAGAGATGGGAGGAATAAACGTAGGGGACTCCGATATAGCCCTGGACCTGGAGCTGATGGGTGGTAATTATAATTTTGTCTTATTGGTCAATTGCGAATCCGGATTGAAAAAGATCCGGGAAGAGCATATGATTCCTGATCCGAAACTGCTGACGGAGAAAACCGAGATTTTCACGTCCGACGATCTGAAGGGAGAAAACCGGAAGTATCTTCCCATGGCAGGCCAACGCAATCTCCACGTTCCGGACAATATGGGCGGCAATGGCAGGGTAACCCTTTCACCCAGTATACTCCTGGAACGCACGCACGCACGTGTCGAGTTTATCCTTACGACGGTTGATGATACGGGAAACTACCTGTCGCCTTTGTTACCGCTTTCCAGAGTGACGAAACTCTCCTTAAATAATGAGACCAGCGGTTATTCCGTACTGCCTTCCGCCGGGGAATATACCGCCACCGGTAGCGGCAATCCGGATATCAGGGGAGTGGACTACGCGGGAGATCCCCTGTTGTTACCGGAAAGGCCCAGTTTTCACGAAGGTGCCAACGAGGGTTCCGGAGAATCCGCCTTTGTGGCTAAATGTCAAGGAAGGTTGCTCCCATATACGGGAGAGACACCTCGCTATATCTATGTGGCTCCGGGAGTCTACGGGAAAGAGGAAGCGCTGGCCTTGGTACTATCTATCGATTACCGGACGGGAGACCCCGATGAGACGTACAAGATCGAACTCTATAATCCGGATCTTGGGCAAGATGACAAGGCGTATTACAATATTCGTCGTAATACCATCTACCGTGTCTTCTCCACGCTGAAAGGGACCAAGAACATGGAGCATGACGTTGTTGTGGATGAATGGGAGGATACGGAAGTGGCTATCCCCTGGTAACAAAGGCACCCGCTCATGCCATCAAAAAGAGAAACAGTTTAAAAAATAGATACATATGAGAATCAAACATTACACTTTGCTATTCGCTTTCTTGGCGATATTTATGGGAATGCCTCTCATGCAAGGGTGCAGTGACCCCTTTGATGAGCATGGAGGCAGAGGAACGGAAATAGCAACCAAGGATGGCTGGGGATCTGTCACCATGTCCGTCGAAGGGCTTGGGCTTCGGAATCCTCTGACCCGCTCCCTTACGCCGGAGGGAGAGAACGAGACGGCGGCGGAGAGGATCAGGGTACTTGTGTTTGACAAAGACAATAGGTTCTCATACGAGGCCAAAGTGACTTCTTTCACTCCCTCCAGCGCCCCGGATGATAAGAAAAGCAAGGGTACCATGACCCTGCTGGCGAAAAATACCCCTTCGGGCAATACCAGTACCTTCGTGATGCTGGCCAATATCGCTACGTCAGACGAGATCGGGGCGGATGAGTTGACCGGAAAAACACGGGAAGAGGTCATGGGGCTTTTCACATTCTTCATGCCCGACAAGGGGGAATGGAAGGACGGAGAGCTCCCGATGTGGGGAGTCTCGGATCCGGTCAAGGTGGATCACGGTTCCGGCGCCGTTCCAAAACTCGGGACCATCTACCTGATCCGTGCCGTGGCACGTGTAGATGTGGGGCTTAAACTGAGCGAAACGTCGGAAGGGGCTTCCACGTTTGACGAGAAAGCCGAGGGTATCGAGGGGATAACGCTGACCAAGGTATTTTTTTATAACACCAATACAAAAGGGCGGATCTCTCCGTTCGAGAGCGAGGCTTATTGGGATCAGGTTAATAGAAAGGCGAAACAACCTTCCATTCCCGATCCCGCTCCGGCCGTAACAGGAAGGACCGACAGGACATCTTCCATAGCGGAAGAGAAGATATTATTGCGTGAAGTCTATGTCCCGGAGGCGGTCAATACCCCGACGGGTGCCACGCAAGGAGCCAACGGAGAGACGCTCCCGGAAGAGGATACGGAAAATTTCTTGAGACGCCCCTATATCGTTGTCGGGCTGACCGGCGTGGACAAGAGTCGTCCCGACAAGGAGACGTTCTTCCGGATAGACTATTTGAAACGTACGGGAACCGAGGCCGACGCGACATACGAGTACCTGCCCTTACTGCGGAACCACCGTTACTTGGTGAACATCACGGAGGTGGGTGGCCCGGGATTCGATACGGAAGAGGACGCTAGGAAAGGGCCGGCCGCCAATATCATGTACAATGTCGTGGTATGGAACGAGTCCACGATGTCCAACGTGCAGTATGACGGGCAATATATGCTGGGGGTCAGCGATGATCATTTCACTTTTTATAGGGAGGGGGGTAGCCTGACGGCGAAAGTGCAGACTTCCTGGCCCGAGGGGTTCACGGTAGAGGGGCTGCCCGCATGGATCAGCTATTCCATAAAACCCTCGGAACCAGGAAAGTCAGCACCGACCGACGAGAAAATCGTGACCTTTACGGTCACGGAGCAAGTGGACACGGACCGCACGTGGCCGGAAAAAACAGAAGATGCCCAGAATGCGCTGAAAGCCGCTTATGTGAAAGCGGGCCGTATGAAATGGTTCCTTGGCTTTGAGCAGTCCAAGGATATCAATGTCACCCTACGGATCTTCGCGGACGAGGCGTGCAGCCAGCCGCTGGAGTTTATCGAGGTCAACCAGTACGGCGAGAGCTATGGGCAGCCTGGTAAGGTGATAATGAAAGACGGACGAACGCTTACGGCGGAAGAGGCCGGTGCCAAGGTCACTTTCTATGTGAAGACAGAGCCCCATGACCTGGAACCCGTTTTCCATGCCGAAGCCGCCAACCCGTTCAAAATAGAAAAAGCGGATCAACTTGCGGGAGGGATATGGAGATACACGGTGACAGCTCCCGATATCACGGAGAATCTGGAGTATTTCGATAATTTCAATACTACTTATGTCTTCACCATAACACATGCGGGAACCGATAGAAGCGCATCGGGAAAACTCAGCCTCTTGCAGAAAGAATATAATGCCATCCCCTTCTTCGACAAATGGCTGCATCAGTCATTGCTGGTGTCCAGCAACAGTATCTACCTGATGGACGGCAAACAGAAGCAATATTATGTCAAGGCCAACAGCGAATACAAGATCGAACTGGTTTCCGCTTTGTCCGATAACGGAGCGGGTGATGTGATAGAGACGTTCACTCCTTTCTATGAGAAGGATCCTTCTCTTTCCGGAAAACCAGTTTCTTTCACGGCTGTTGACGATATCACAACCTCACGTCTTTACTCCGGAAAGGCGAGATTCAAAATTTATTCCCCTGACGGTCTTTTTCCTGAGAGAGAGTTCGAGGTGGAACTGGTTTCCGGAATAGTGCAGCCTGAAGCGAATACTTATATGCTCAAAGCAGGTGCAAAGCAAGGGATATTTATCCCCGTTTCCCGCGTGAATACCGCCTATAGGTATTATAACAAGCTTTTGGAACATGACGCTGTTTTGAGTGGTAAGCAAGGGCTTCCCGGAAGCAGATCAGACTTCATGCTGAATAAACTGGATGAAGATGATGACTGGAAAGTCAATATCGTGTGGACGGACATTCAAAAGCCCGACGGGCAGAATGACATAGAGCGAGCAGGACTCAGTGAATTATCCGAGCAGGGAGGTTCCGGACCGGGTTCATATATCTATGTCAAGCCCGGACAGAAACCGGGGAATGTGCTGATAGAGATTAAGTCAGGAAAGATCAAGGGGAATCCGACACTTTGGTCCTGGCACATCTGGATAGTGGACAAGTATCCGACGGTATTGGAGGTCGGTAAATATGGAGGAGACGGACCGGAGACGGTTCAATTGATGTCGCATCTGTTGGGGGCTTACGAGAAGGTTCATTCACAGTATAGCGCTGACGAGTTTAGGGAATTTGGTATGCAATACCAATGGGGCAGGAAAGACCCGTTCCCAGCACATGATGTTCGTGTCAATACGAACTTCTATGACGGCAACGGCAAGTCTTTTGATTTCCTTTGGGAACAAAGGGGAAATGATGTGGATTATGGAAAAACAGATGCTCAGCAAGCGAGAGGGGCCGCTCTTACGATGAAGCAGAGCATTGAACATCCAAGCGCCATCGTCTCTCATCAAAGTTTCTGGCTGTATGAATGTTTCCCGCATGGGATGGTTAATAATTTCAAAGATCGCTGGGTGTTCCTGTATCCATGGAACCAGCCTTCCCTGACAGGGAATCCGGAGGATGTAGGCGGAAAAACCGTATTTGACCCTTCTCCTTACGGATTCCGGATCATGTCACAAAAAGAGGCCGTGACTTTGAGATACGCATATTATTACGAGAGCAAATCCGGAATACAGACACCTCTGCCCGGAAGTATTTATGACGGCTCCTTCTTAAGCGGCTATACAGGGGGTAACGAAGTCATTTTCGCCGTGGCACAGGCCAGGAGCGAAACTCATGCGGGCCGTTATCTGCTCAATTCCACTGGAGGTCCTGCCGGCTGGGCGGCCGCCTCCAATACAAGCGCTGTTTACAGGCGTTGTATGACCTTCTCCGTACGTCCGGTCATTGACCCGGATATAACAGATGATTATAAAAAATATTTACCTGAATAGAAAATACCCGTGCAGGTAGCGCCTGTACGGGTATATAAACAGTTTGAAAGAAGAAAGTGAAACTATTATATTTGAGAGAACATTTATGTTGTTCGAATTATCAGATGAATTCAGATACCGGATTCTCCTGCCACCAACTGGACAAGGATGATGTATACCAGATTGACAACAGCAAGTCGTCCTGTGCGCTCTTTATGATTCAAGGTCAGGTAAATCTCGATTTAGGGGAATTTTATGAGGGGGAGATGGAACAGGGACAGATGTTGTACATACCACAGAGTATAAAAGCCCAGATAGAATCCATAACAGGTTCGAGATGTATTCTCTTGTTTTGGGATAAACACATAAGCACATGTGATAAACTCTTCTTAAGCTCGTTATCAATTAAAGAAAATGATACTGATACGAATGATGTTATACTTCCGATCAAAAAGCCCTTGATGAATGTATTGGAGTCCGTCAATCTATATCTGAACGCAAGGCTGCTTTGTAGGCATATGCATTTACTAAAGCAGCAGGAACTGCTCCTGGTCTTGAGAGGTTTTTATACAAAGAAAGAACTGGCGGCTTTTTTTTCCGCATCAACCAATATCAGGGAATCATTTGAAAGATTTGTCTTGGATAACTATAGAAAAGCAGATTCGGTCAAGGAACTTGCCGACTTGTACCATATATCAGAGCGATCTTTTAACCGAAAGTTTCATTCTTGTTTTGGGGAAAGCCCCTATCAATGGATACAGAAGAAAAAAGCGAGACATATACAGGAAATGATTAATAACCCAGAGCTCTCTTTTAAAGAGATAGCCGGATATTTTGATTTCAGTACGTCTTCACATTTCACGGCATACTGTCAAAGGATGTTCGGAATGTCCCCCAGCGAGTTGAGAAAGAAAAATAGAGATAAATGGATTAAGAAATGAAGAAATCGGAAAACATTCAAATAACAGAATTTGATAAGAAGGCAAATGTACATAATATGGAGTTATTGCCAGTGGTATGCTTACCGGTTTACAAGGAGATTGTAAAGGAGATGGCAGAATTGATTGAGGACAAACAAGCACGGGAAGTCTTTTGTTCCTTATCTTCAGGTAGGGATCTCCAAAGTGTTTCACAGATAACAGGCATTTCGTCCAAGAACCTGGTATCCATGTATAAAAGGGGGCTTCGACAGATCCATTTGAAGTGGAGACCTTATTCAGAATTAAAACGAGAGTTAGACCATATGTATATCAAATACCGGAATAATGAATTTCTTTTGACACATTCTGAGGAGGTTCCAAAAAAAAATTTCAGATATGTAAAGATTGTTTGGAAAGAGCAGGATATTCCAGCGGAATATGTGGATCTATTAATTACCCCTTTAAGTAAACTGGATATAAACTTCAGGGTTTTACGTGCACTCAGGAAATATAATATCTACCAATTAGAAGATCTTTTAAGGTTCATTAAATATAACGGATTTGATGCTTTATACCAAATGCCTAGCGTAGGCACTAAATCTATTGAACAATTATATGAAAAGCTAAAGGATAAGAAAATTTTAGAGGATCAAGACACTTGTTTTTTATTTCCTTATCTTTTTGTATAAATATGTCACACGGATATACAATACATACAAGTTTGTCTGGATTTTATAGGTAGACAATGCGCTGTCTTTCGTAGTATCGGGTAAGCCGGCGTCAGAAACAAAAAACTTGTGAAGCGGTTGCTGTTATCTCTAACGAGAAGAAAAATATAATATTTTTTTAACACTATATTCAGAAAGCCCGGTAACAGCTATTTGTCGAAACGCTCTCCTACGGATCTCATGCAAAATATCTTTCACCGACAAGTCCAAATTATCCTAAATAAACACAATGTATAATCTTTAAACAGTAAAGACAATAAGAAGTATTACGACATTCGAATTGCAATATGCACATCGGTTCTATGGCTTCCAGGGTGAAGCGCAGTATCTCCATGGGCACACAGGCGTGTTGACCATTGAAGTGGAGGACACAATCAACGAGGGCGTGAACATGGTTTACCCTTGCAACGAGATCCAAAAAGTGGCATGGGAAGTATTATAAAAAGAACATGTTTGGTTGTTTCTATGTCTATAATGATGGGATTACTCGTATAAGTGATGATAAACTTTATTTTAACAGTTCCCAACTCCGTACTCCACAACCAACTGCACAAAGCGACTTACGCAGTTTTTCCTCTACTTATGATCCTTGCTACGTCTCTGAAAGCACCGACTGTCAAACCACCTTCCGTAGTATGAAAACATTCAGCAATGTCAAGTTCAAGGTTCTCTTTCCGCCGGAAGAGGCAACCAAGATGGAAACCAGCAGCATGACTGTGTAGTTCACTCCACTTTCGGCTGATTTCATTTCAAATCATCCTGTTACCGGTAATCAACATGGGTGTTTTTACCCAGAAATCAGTATTTAAGGGACATATCACAGTGGTGCGGAAAAATAGGACGGTTGTTTTTCTCTGCTTAGTTGAAAGTAAAAGACGGGGAGGTGAAACGTGGGACAGTTGCCACTATTTCCAAGAAAGACAACCGTGTGAGATATAAACAGGAGTCGGCAGAGTTGTGTGACGATACAGCGATCATTTTGTCCTCCCATAAGAAGTCGGTCAATTATAAAGGACGTATGATTTATTATGCCGATGAAAAAGCGATGTATTGGATTCTGGATGAGTTCGATAAAGAGCAGGATATCATTCCCTCGGAAATGGAGATGAAAGGAAAGTGTTATTGGTCAATAATTATGGCAACAATATAAAAAAATATCGGTAATGACAGCAGCTGTTGTTTCTAATGGTTGCAGTTGTTGTTTTCTGTCGCTCGTTTCCCTATAAAGTATAGAGTTGTATATAGGGTATGCCTATAAGTATTCAATTTATTTGAATCCTTGTAATGGACGTGGTTGTGAAATTCTCAGGCAACTGACTATTGCGGCAACAACAGCAAAACCAGTTGCTGAATACAGACATGTTTGCGAACTGTTGGTTGGAACTAAATAGAATATCATGGCAACTTGTGTCGCTCCCAGTGTTTGCCCCAGTAGACGGGCTGTGCCCAACATACCGCTCGCTCCTCCACTACGGTTGGATGGAGCGGAGGAGATGATAGTACTGTTGTTGGGTGTCTGGAATAATCCGAAACCGGATCCACAAATGAACAGCCGCCATATAATATCCACATTAGTAGGGTTGGAAGGGAGTACTGCGAGCAGGAAAAGTCCTGTAGCAAATATTACCATGCCGATACCTCCCAGTATTCCGGCGTGGATACGTTCTACCAATCGTCCGGCAAGCGGAGCCATAATCATTGTCGCTATCGGCCAGGGAGTAAGGAGTAATCCGGTTGTCACATCGCTATGTCCCAGAGTTCCTTGGAGGAAAAAGGGGAGGGAGATCATGGCTAGCATTTGTCCGGTGAAGGAACAGATGGATGTGCCGATAGACATGGAGAAAATGGGGATACGCATCAGGTCAACTGGTAATAAAGGAAATTGTTGGCGTAACTGGCGGCGTACAAAGAAATAACCGATTGTCAACAACGCAAATACCCCGACTATGATCAACGTGGTGTTTTCTTTATGGGTAATACCCTCTAATGAGAATATAAGTAAACCAAAGGTGACTGCATTCATCAGACAACTGAACTTGTCGAAACGGCGTCCGGTTAATTTTACCGGATTGTCAGGCAGGTATATCAGTCCGATTACGAGTGCGGCAATTCCTATTGGGATGTTGATGGCAAAAAAACAATGCCATGAACCCAAAGAGAGAATAATCGAAGCGATTGTCGGTCCGGCAGCAGTCGATATGGCAATGACAAGGGCATTGATGCCCATTCCGCGACCAAGAAAACGTTTGGGATAGATGATCTGGAGTAGCGCCGTATTCACGCTAGTGATTGCGGCCGCTCCGAATCCTTGTAAAATACGGGCGGCTGTCAGCATCCAAAACGAGTCGGCACAAGTACAGATTCCTGAGGTGATGCTGAATAGCAAAACGCCTGATAAGTAAATCCTCCGGTAACCGTAAATGTCTCCCAATGAAGAGAAAGAGAGGAGAGAAATGGTAATCGCTATTTGATAAGCATTTACTATCCAGATCGTTGCGGACGGCGAAGTTCCCAGGTCGCAGGCGATGGTCGGTAAAGCCACATTGGCGATTGTAACGTCTATCACAGATATTCCAACTCCTAGGGCAGTGGCTAAGATAGCCCAATAACGCTTGGATAACGGTAAACCGTCGTTCTCATTTACAGGTATGGTGTGATTTTGCAGTATCATATAGTCATAATTCATTACTATCAACTAAAAATGGATAGAGTTAAAACTTAAATAAGTTCGGCCCACTCGAATCATTTAGCTCTTTGACATTTTAAAAAAAAGGATATCATTATAAGCGGCTGATTCCAAAAGGTATAACTTTCAATATACCTGTAGCCGTCATACTTATCTACAATGTGTCTGTACTTGTGCGCTGCCAAGAAACTTGACTGATCAGGTAAAAACATATTTGTCTTTATACATAACTGCCTGAGTATGATCACAAAGATAATTTCAAATCAGCGCACCATCAAAACGTTTGCGACAAATTGAAATTCAATAAATTCAGAGAACTACTATGTTTTTCGAAAAGACGCTTATAATTAAATTGTTATTTTAGATTTTCAATAGTCTAATACAAGCCTCTGAGAAATAAATATTTTGGGGAATATTTGCGTAACAGCGATAGCGAATTAGCAACCGTGCAACTTTCGGCAGTCTGCAATGCTGTGCCGTCAAATAACTCTTTTGGCCACAACTATAAGTTTTCTACTAAAATATTAACGTCCGATCAAAATATCACCGAATCTTATCGCAAATGCACCGGGCCAGACCATAAATATATCGGCGGAATCCGGGACGATAGTAGAGTAATCGACTGAACCATTCAAGATGCTTGTCGAATAATTTCACCATAATTCCTACAATAATCATGGATATAAGAGTACCTGCACCAACTACCTGCCATTGCCATGTACCAAAGTAGAAATACCCCCAAGCTACTGCTATAACAACCAGAGAGATATCAACCATGATTTTAGCTTTGGCAAATGGAATATCGGTAGCTTTGCCAACTGCTACTACAATCCCCTCACCTGGCATAGTGACTGAGCCGCATCGTATCTCTAAAGAGATGCCTACGGCAAGCAGCACGCACCCCATTAATTGTACCGCCACTTTCCATAATATGGTATTACATACTATGATTGATGTAAGCCACATATTAACATCTAATAGGAAACCGAATACAAAGCCAATAATGAATTGAAAAAATTGCATCCGTGGGAAACCTCGGCGGAGGATGAGAACCTGAAGCCCGATGAAAAGAATGTTCATTATGTATGTATATTCTCCAATCGTAAATTGAGGAGCCATGCCAGCTTCTCCCGCGAGTGTCATAACAAACGGGATGGTAGCAATCACACTACTGCCAAAGTTTGACCGTACACAGAGTGCTACTCCACATGCCATTATGAACAAAGACACGATGAGCAATAAATGTTGCCATGAAAACGAGATGATTCTTTCTTTCATGAAAAAAATAAAATTTGACTGCATAATATCGTTGATTATAAGAAATTTATAAAATTCCTCGATTTAGATATAACAAAATATTGACAACTATAAAACCTTCTGACATCCATTATCTATTACTATATGACATCCTGCTCTATTTTATAATCTCACCATGTCTTTATTTTATATTCATGAATATAGCAAGAAAAACAAGCAACACAGTCCAACATCATTGGACTGTGTTACCGGATATGATTTATTTCCTGTATCCGCATTTAGGACATACACCTTCCTCATTATTCAGCGCCACACCACATAACGGACAACGCTCTATGTTATGCTTGGTCGAAAATTCGGCAGATCCAGCATTCACACCACTGGTGAACGTGATTTTCGCAATGTTCAACTTGTCTTTTAACAAGTCATACACGATTTTAATCATGCCCTCCACGGTCATGGTCTCTTTGGTTACCACCAAGCGGGCTTCGGGATAAGCCGTAGCCAGTTCTGTCTTGAAGGCTTCGCCTTTCATCTTGTTTTGCGGATGACCGTTTTTAATACCTTGTTTCTCATATACGTCAAGTATGACAGGTAATAACGGGTCATCCTTGCGGAGTACCAAGGCATGGTCGAAATTTTTTAATACTTCCCATGCCACTTTTTGGATCTCGTTGCAGGGGTAAACCATGTTCACGCCCTCGTTGATTGTGTCCTCCACTTCAATGGTCAACACGCCTGTGTGCCCATGGAGATACTGCGCTTCACCCTGGAAGCCATAGAACCGATGTGCATATTGCAATTCGAATGTCGTAATACTTCTCATATTAATATTGGTTATTATTTTCACTGCGACAAAAGCAATGAATATTGTTATAATAAACTTCTATGTCAGACTATTCCAAACCAAAAGAACCAGGTCCTATCTGCATTTGATCTATCAGCTTTTAGAAACCAAGAATCTTAATATCTCCATGGAATAATCTTTGTTATCTATTTAATAGTTATATGCAAAGTTCGGAAATCGTGATTATTACTCCATATTCCAAATGGGACTATATTTGGTTTATTACGACATAAATTATACATTTTAGTTTCTTATTTAAAATTTAACAGATTATAGCCAATCTATTCAAATCTATGATTATCTATTGTTTCATTCAGGAATAAGTAAAAAGGAGTGTTTTCTTGATGGGAAGAAAACGAAAAACATTGTTTGAATCTCAAATTTATCACCAAGTGTGGTCTGCATATGATTATAGTAATAATAAAATAAACAGAACTCAATCCGCTTGCTTTTTTATAGCAGTACTGTTTTGAGGACGGGAGTTTCTGGTAGCCAGATATACACCCGAGAGAACCAAGACGATTCCGCCTATCGCGACTGGGGTCACCTCCTCATGTAGGAATATAGTCGCCCCAACCGTTGTGGCAAGAGGATTCAGATAAAGATAGTTGGATGCCTGTATCGTCCCCAGTTGTTTTACGACAATATTCCACAACAGATAACAGGCAGACGAAGCTATGACACCTAAAAAAAGGAGATTGCTCCACACTTCACTGTCCAGCAATACAGCAGGCTTTGTCAATGAAGGCAGAAAAAGGAAAGTGGGCAGAATTGTTATTATGCCATAGAAAAATATTTTTCTGGTGATGAAAGCCGGAGAATATTTCCGGGTGAGACTCCGAATGACAAGGCTGTAAAACGCCCATGACAGGGAAGCCAGAAGAGTCAGTAAATCACCCAAAGGTGATATCCGGAGAATGAAACTTCCGTTGAATATCAGCAAGCCCACACCCAACAGAGCGACAATAGATCCGTATATGAAACCTCTTGAGACCTTTTCCGTCCGAACGGACAATACGGTCAGAACAGCTGTCAATAGCGGGGCCGTACATATGATGAAAGAAACATTTGACGCCTGTGTCAGCCCCAGTGCCATGTTCTGTAAAAAGAAGAACAGGGAACCACCCAATACTCCGCCACCCGCCAGGCATAGCTCATCTTTCAGATTACGGGCAAAAAAACTATGGGAGGAGATAGGACACACAGCAACATAAGCCAGCAAAAAACGGAAGAGGAAAATCTCCTGGGGAGACAGACCATGAACTATTAGAACCTTGGTGGAAATAAAAGTCATTCCCCATACCACGACGACCATAACAGCGGTCAGATGATAAAATATATGTTTCATTGCAATTAAAATATCATTAGGGTCCACTAAAAAAACGCAATAGTTATTTGAAATACTTGAAATATAATTTGTTATAGAGGTCTTCCGAGAGAACGGATTTGAAACTGTAGATTTGCATCATACTAAATATGATAGCAGATGCATCAAGATCAATACGTTTTCTCACAGTTGGTATCATTCCTTGACCGAAGTAAATTTAATCGCATCGTTGCTAAGTATGGTGGAGACAAATACGTGAAGCACTTCACATGCTGAAATCAACTACTAGCTTTGATGTTCGGGCAACTCTCAAACAGAGGAAGTCTACGCAACCTTATTATTGCATTGGAAGCCCATCAAGGGAAAACATACCATTTAGATCTTGGGAAAAATGTAACCAGGAGCAATTTATCCAAAGCGAATCAAAATAGAGACTACCGTATTTTTGAATCTCTTGCTTATTACATGGTTGTAACAGGCACAAAAAAAACTCTAAACTAGTATCTTTAATCTCAGTGGTAATGTTTATGCTTTCGATTCTACAATCATTGACTTGTGTTTGGTTGTATTTTGGTGGGCAAAATTCCGTAAGAAAAAAGGAGGTATTAAAATACATACACTATATGATATAGAAACTCAAATACCTGCATTTTTCCATATGACTACAGTTTCGGTTCATGATAGCAAAGCTATAAATTGGAAACGCCGTTTACCCAGAAATATACTCTCTGATGCAATTGGCGAACTCAGTATTTATAAAAGTACCAAGGACTATCCTACTCACAGACGAAAGGTTTGTTTTTGGGATGAAGAACAAAAACGTAAGTTTACATTCCTTACCAATGCTATAGATTTATCTCCGCTACAAATTGCAGAACATTATAAAAAACAAGTGGCGGATTGAACTTTTCTTTAAATGGCTTAAGTAACATATGAAAATAAAGAGATTCTGGGGTAACACAGAGAATACCGTAAGAACACAAATATACTATGCAGTCATTGCCTATTGCCTTGTAGCAATTATTCAGCATGATATGGAAATTGTAAACCACTTATGAGATTCTTCAGACCCTGAGCATATCACTAACAGATAAAACCAAACTTAGAGACCTCTTTGACAAAACTCATTTCAATAATGACAAAGAACGATGCGGTTTTAGTAAACCAAGTTTATTTAATTTTTAACTGTCCGCTTTTTAGTGGACAATAATGTTCAAGCATATTTAATTCTGATGTACATACTTTTTTGCTTACAGACAAATTGATACATTCCGGACGAATATCCCGGCTCCTTGGAACAGACTTCCATCCATACCAGTCTGTATGACAACAGGCTTTTTCAATCCACACCAGTTCAAGGCATAAGGCCCAAAAGTATATAATATATACTGCCATATAGTTTGCCGAATGTAAAGAAAAGCAATCCGACTTTAACATATTCACGTTAAAGCGGTGCAAAAATAAGAAAATAATGAAAGGTAAACACAGATGGGGTCAGGTATTTTCATACATTGTCTCAACTATAGTAGATATTGTCTGTTTTAATAGACTTGAGATATACATAACCTATTCCGGAGTGTTGAGAAGCTCGAACTACCCTGTCACAGGATTGTAGAAGAGGGCAAGCTGGTACAGCTTTCCATAGGCTCCACTGTTGCTGGCCCTGTATATGGATGCAAAATTCAGCCATCCTTTTACCTAAAGTTTCTGATAGATGCCCATCTGGTCCTAGGAGTCCATGATGTTGAAAGTCTGGTAATTGGGTTTCAACCGGGTTGTGAATTCACCGGTGTAGGAAAAACTGCTGTTTCCCTGCTTGCCTTTCTTGGTCGTGATCACAAATACTCTGACCATGGCTTTAGCTCTATAAATGGATGTGGCGGATCCGTCTTTCAGAATCTGGAAGCTTTCTATGTCGTCGGGATTCAGTCCTGCTATGCACACGTTTTTTGGGTGCTGCACCAAAGGCGCCCGAAATATTCTGGATGGACACACCAGCGGAACGTCCCTCCAGCCCCCTGCTTATGTCGGCCATACCATCGATTTTGACATCCGAAGCGGAGAGTTTATCTGCCGCACCAGTAAATAACCGTTTGTTTGTAGCAACCATATCGGTAACCACCACTTCCTCTAGCATCCCAGAACTGGCTTCTTTTTCAGGAGAAGACAATAGATCCTTTTACAGACTGTAACTTATCATCTTTCCAATGATCCCGACAGGATGAATAAACTTTCCTAGTTTAATTCCATTGATGTATATAAGTTTGTAGCCTTCTTGCTGAAAGCAGGTAAGGTTAGGAGATAACATTTAATATTTTAAGACTTATGGCAACAGTTAAAACAGTATTAGTAAAAGGAAGAAGTACTCGAAACGGCAGATTCCCCTTGGTCGTACAGGTGCTTCACAAAAGAAAGAAAAAAGTTGTTTATACAGGGCTTCAGCGTTGCGGAAAGCCTGTTCGACCCGACCATCGGGCGCATCATTAACGATGGGAAAAGCGACCCGGAACTCATCAGAAGAATTAATAGTAAATGTGAGGGGATCTCAAGAACATTGTTAAAGTCTGTTTCTATGACAGAAAAGAAATTATGTGTTTACGAGATAGAGGATGTATTCAAGACTTATGACTTACTGACACATGGCACAGGCTTTTATTCCTATATTTCCGATAAAATAAGGGAGCTTCGCCAAAGTGGGCATGAGGGAACGGCACGCGCATACAATTCCAGCCTAAGTTCGATGAAAAAATTTTTAGGCAGCAGGGATTTTCCATTCAACAAACTCTCACCCCAGGTGATAACCATGTATCACAAACAACTGCTCGCTTCGGGAGTATGTGAGAATACTATCTGTTTTTATCTGCATAACATCAAAGCTCTCTATCGGAAAGGTTGTCAGGAGATGGGGTTGGAACAGCCTTCCCCGTTTCGTGAGGTACACTTTAAAACAGAGAAAACCGTCAAACGGTGTCTGGAAACGGATGTAATCAAAAAAGTATCCAGACTGGAACTGGAGGAGGGAAGTACGGTATCTCTTGCACGGGATATCTTCATGTTCAGTTTTTATACTCGTGGAATGTCATTCGTTGATATTGCACTGCTGAAGAAAGCAGATCTTTTCCCGGATGAAATTTGTTACCGACGCCATAAGACCGGGCAGTTGATGCGAGTTGGGATGAACCGGCAAATCATTCGGATTCTGACCAAATACGAGAATACCGTGGGAGAATATGTCTTTCCTTTATTTACAGAAGAGCAAGAACCGTATGCAGGATATAAAAATGCCTATCACAAGATTCGTTATGCCTTAAAGAAAATCTCTTGCTCTCTTGGATTGTCAACTCCATTACGACTTCATGCTGCACGGCACTCATGGGCCACTATAGCCAAAGAGCACGGTATTCCGGTCCATATTATAGGAGAATGCCTAGGGCATATGTCGGAGGAGACGACCCGTATCTATCTGAAGGATCTGGATCGTTCCGTACTCGATGACGTCAATAATCAAATAGCCGAGATTGTTGGATGACAAGTTTATATTTTTTATTTATGACACATTATTTATGAAAAATTTCTATATTTGCCTTCATATTTTCCACTTTCTATGTGAGAGAGTGGAAACGGTGAGAATGTATGATTAAAGTGACGAAGTTATGGGTCATGAAAAAAAACAATTGCGGATAGGAGGATTTTCGCATTCATTTTTATGTCGGGTAATGTTGACTAATACTAATAAAAAAATGGTATTATGAGGTATTTATCCCATTTTAATATATTCCGTTGATTTCATACTGTCATTATTATAAATAACATTATATAACTCTGATTATCAAACTAAAATTCCACCTGTTACTAACAGTGGGTAACAAAATAGTAACAAAAAACGAAGAAATCGCTTTGTGGTGGGCTTTATGTGTAAAGGTAACAAAAGCCCTCTAACCATAAAAGCAAAACTGGCGAAAAGAAGAATACTGTCTTTTTTCTCTTTTCGCCAGCATATTTATCATGCAGTCAATGCAAACAGATTTAGTTTGTTTTGGATATATAGATAAAAGTATAAACCAAACTCTATTTGGCAAAGACTAGTAAGATATCAATTTTCTTTTTCTTTTTGATTAAAGATAAAAGAAGAAAAAACATCCCCCGCAGTAGGAGTAACAGACAGACACCTACTTAGATTGCCGTCATTGGGAGAAATAACAACTATCATTGCATTTTTGCGTATTTCAATAGAACTCCACATGCCTTTTGCAGCACTTCCAACAGTACTGTCCGTTTCAATTTGCACACCGTCCTCAAACACAGATGATAACCAAAAAGTAGCATAATTATTACAGAACAACGTATAAGTTCCTCCACTTTCCGGAACTGCTATGTGATCCTTTTTAAGATATGCTGAAGTATCTACCTCCCATTCCATTGGCTCCCAATCCCCGTCTTTACTTGTACAGGACAAAAAGGCAATAGTATATATAATCAAACATAAACATTTTTTCATCATGATATTACAGAGTATTCAAGATTATATTTATAATTGTTAGAATTCTCACTACAAGTAATTTCCGGGTCTTTTATTTCAGCTTCACTATTGGTATCAAGGATTTTGCTTAAATAATAACCATTGTAGCTGATCAATAACTGATTTTAGCCCCTACGAAATAACTTCTCGGAAGCGACGGTCCGTAGATGTACCCTGAATCGCGGTTCCAGCCTTTGTCGAAGTCATCTTGATAAGCGTTCGTGAGGTTTTGCACCCCAGCATTCACCTGCAGGGTGATGGACTTATAGACAGGAATATCATACGCTACTTTCAAGTTTAACGTGAAGAATTCGGGAGTATTGAGAGCCACCGGTTCACGTATACCCAGACCATTTTCTATACCGGCACGCCCCACAAGCATACTGCCTGTATAAGTTCCGGAAAAAGAAGCAGACAAACGTTTCAGCGGATGGATGGTTGCCGTGAAAAGCCATACAAATCGGGCGTACGCAACATCTTTTTCTCTTTCGGAGCGTCCTCATCCCATTCCACCGATTGGTCGTAGCGACTTTTCTGTAAAGTCACTCCGGCTTGCAGCTCCAGCCAGGAGGCATAGGCCGCCTTGCCTTCGATGTTTAGCCCGTATACTTTGGCACCGTATGCGTTGTAACGTTCCTGCACCTCATTTCCTTGAGCATCCGGCTGCGCTAGTTTGCGGGTAGAGAAGACATCGTTTAAATCCGTATAGAAGCCTTCTATCAAAAGATTTGTCTGCACATTCCCGAAGGTATGATACAGGTCAGCGGAAACGCTGAAACTGTTCGAACGCTCTTCCTTCAGATTGTCTGCCAGGCGTGTCACTAACCGTTCGCCGCCCACCAGGCTGACGTGTAAGTCTTCGTCGAAAGCTTGCGGGGCACGGAAGCCTCCGGCATAGCTGGCACGCAGGTTGATGCTACGGTTAGGATTGAAACGCAAGTTGGCTCGGGGCGAAAAGATGACATGGTCTACCAAGTTATGCTTGTCCAGGCGCCCTCCAACGAGGAGGCTCCACCGTTCGTTCTTCCATTCGTTTTGCAGATAGGTGCCAGCTATGCGCACTTTCTGTTTCATATATCTTTCGTAACCTATCACTTCATCTTCCAGGCCATCGTAGTTGTATTCGGCACCGAGGGTGAGGTCAGACGGCATGAAGAGTAGCTTGCCGAAAGAGTGCGCCACCTACCAGAGTAAGGTCACTGGTGGTGCCGTAGGCTTTTTCCGCATTCTCCTTATCCTCCTCGGTAATGCCTTCTCCGGTGCCGCCATAGTAACTTTTCCTTGCCGTGTTTTGAAAGGAGAAGTAGACATTGAGGTGGTTTTTCTCGTCGGGAGAGAAATAATCGTAGCTCAGGCCACCGCCGTTGATGTTATGTTCGATTTGTTCGGCGATATTAGCCTCGTGAGCGGGAAGTTTTAGGAGATTTCCTCCACGTCGGAACTCATTGATACCATGATACTGCAAGGTCAGCTTGGAATAAGGATTAAGGCGGAGAAAGGAGCGAACGCCGATGGTCTGATTGCGCAGGTTGGGGAGTTCGGTATATCCGTCGCCATCGTTATCGTAGCCCGAGCGATAGCGGTTCTGTCCGTAGACGTAGAATCCCGCTTTGTTGTCTTCCGTTACCAAGGAGGCATTCAACGTCGTGTTGTTCTCGAAAGAACAGCTTCCACCAATAGACATCAGCGAATGGGCAAGCTCGGCGGAGTTACGGGTGGGTTCCTTGGTAATGATATTGATGGTTCCCCCGATGGCGGATGCGCCGAACAGGGCCGATCCACCTCTGCGTACCACCTCTACACGTTCTATCATGTTAGCCGGGATTTGTTCCAAGCCGTACATACCTGTCAGTGCTGAGAAGATGGGACGCGAGTCCATCAATATCTGCGAATAATGCCCATCCAATCCATTGATACGCACCTGGGTGAAGCCACAGTTCTGGCAGTTGTCCTCCACGCGGACACCCGGCTGGAAGCTCAGCCCTTGTGCTAGGCAGGTGGCGTGGGTGGATTCGAACAGTTTCGTATCCATCACGTTAACAAGACTGGGGGCTTCCACCGCATGGTCGCAGTGCGGTTGGCAGAGACTACCACTTCGTCGAGGGCGATGTTGTCCGCCTCCAGCTCGAAGTTCACTTCCTGCGTGGAGTTCTTCTGCACGGTTATTTCTTTGTGCAGCGTGAGATAGCCGATGTATTTCACTTCGATGGTAAGTGTACCCACGGGGAGGTTCTTCAGGAAATAATGCCCAGTTGCGTCGGTGGTGGTGCCAATGGTGGTGCCTTTCACCCAAAGGTTGATGTAAGGGAGATGTTCACCCAGTAGCTTTGTCTTTTACGTGTCCATAGACGTTGGCATCCGTGTCTCTCGGAGACTGGTTATCAGCTGACGCAAGGCTGGCAAAGGCCAGTTGCAGTGCAAGGACCCTCATGAGGGTCCATACTTTATAAAGCGATAAATGTTTCATCATTCTTCATTATTTAATTATTTGTTATCTGAAATCTTTATGTTGACAGCTTTCAATTGCTGCCAGCCCGAGCGGTCAGTCACTCTTATCATGAAGTGGTAGTCACCCGGGTCGATGTCCGCAGGAATGGGGATATTCACATGGGCATCGTATAGCGGGGAATTTCCGGGTATGGGAAAATCCTGATTGTACACCCAGGGATGCACGGGGAGTTTCTTTTCGTCCAACGGACAGTCTCCTGCTTCGGTGCTGTGGCTGTGGTGGTCGAAATTATTGTGTATCTCGATGTTGTAGCTACCCAATGCATCGTTATCCGTAAAAGTATACCGGAAAGGAATTTCTTCTCCTGTCCGATATACCTGGCAGTTGAGCGGCGATGCGCTGTCGCCGGATTCGATGAGCGGCTTGTCCAGGTCTTTCCCGTCCCCGTCCTCCTCGCTGCAAGCGGCAAGGAGGAGGCAGAACAGGCCGCACGCCAACCAATAGTTGTTTCTTGACATGATACTTATGTATTTTCGGATTCTACTTTTCTGCAAGGGTGAATTCTTCCTTGAAAATCTTGTTCGCCCCTTGGGCATATTCCACACGGAGTTCAAGAATATATTCGCCTGCCGTTGCATACCGGCCTTTATCGTCTTTGGTTTCCAGTTTCTTGTTGAATGTATATTCTTTCAATCCTCCTTTGGAGAATTCATCGGCGAGCGTACTGTTAAAGAAATATTCACTCGGAGCAGATTCCTTATAAATACGCAGGCGGATAGAATACAAATCATCCTGCGCCTTGACAGTGAATTTAGTCAGGATGTCAGAAGCGGTAGCCGAGCGGCCGGTTCCTATTTCAACCCCCTGCAATTCCACATTGCTTTTCTTGAATTGGACACCCTCCAGTGGGTTTTCCGATACTTCTCCATTCTTGTCGTATACATTGAAGTGCATGTGGTAATCTCCTGCAGGGGCATCATCCGGAATTACAATGTGTTTATGCTGGCCTTCCGTACCCCATTCCTTTTCACCGTTGAAGGTGTAGGTGGTATCCAGTTCAAAGGCCCGAGTGCCTTCTTCATTGTGGATAAAGACAGCGATTTTTTCAATTCCGTTTTCTGCTTTGATATGGGCGGATACCATCGGCTTGGTGCCTACATAACTAATCTTGTTCTCCGAGAAATCATGCGACGCTCCGAACTTTAAGTCTTCTACCGTGATATGTGCAGCGGCAGCTTTCACAGCCAGTTCCGATTGCGCCATCTCCGTTTGCCCCAGCTGGTCGGTTACGGTGAAATGCAGATGATAGGCTCCGGCAGGCGCTTCGGCAGGGATGTCGATGTGCTCGTGGAAAGTGGTGTTCTTCACTCCGATGTACTTTCCTTCGGTAAACGACTTTTCGATGCGGAACTCGCCGCCCTCTTCCTGATGGATTTCGATGTCGATACGCTTTATCCTGTTCTCGGCTGTAATCTCGCCCTCCAGGTGAAGGTCGCTTCCGGCAATGGCGGTCTTACTGTTCTCTTCGCCCACTTCGTTCAAGGCGACAACCGGTTTTCCTACGTTTTTATCTTCTTCATTGTCATCGCAGGCGGAGAAGGTAAACATGCACAAACTCAGCAGCAACACAGCTGCCATGAATAAACTCTTTTTCATAATCTTCTTTGTTTTTAGAGGGAAGGCACTTGGATGTACTCGCATGCCTTTCCATTATTTGTTAATGAATTATTATTTAAAAATCAAATCCTATCAGCAGAGAGAAATTACGTCCCGGCTCCGGCACGTCTATCTGCCGGTAATAACTGGTATGGTCGTAATATTTCTTGCCCAGCAGGTTCAGTGCCTGCAAGTTCAGCCGCAGGCGGCACTCTTTCCATGCAAAGACTTTTCCTGCCGACAGGTTCAGTATGCTATATCCGGCAGTAGACTTTTCGGGTGGGACAATCTCATGCTGGTTGCCCACTGTGCGGTAGGCGGCGGAGATAAACCCCGTCTCACCGTCCTCCCCGGAGCCGAAGGTGTACTTCAACTCCACATCCGCACTCCAGGGTGGCGAGAAGGGCAGGGTGTATCCTTTCTTGTTGCCGGAGAGTTGCTCCGCATAGAGGTATTCCCCTTTCACCACGGCTTCCAGACGGCGAAGGAAGCGGTAACGGATGTCCGCCTCGACCCCGTAGCGGATCACCCGGCTTTGCGTGTAATAATACGTCTGCAAGCCCTCGGTGTAGGCCGAAGTGGGGTTCAGGTAGATGTAGTTGGGGAAATAGTTCACGTAGGAGTCCAGCCGGATATCGAGCGCTTCGTTGTGCCAGTAGATTCCTGCATCGAACTGGTAGGATTCTTCGGGCGACAAACCGGCTTCTCCCTTTTCATAACGGAAGATGTGGTAATTTACCCCGTCGGCGCCCAGCTCTTTCGGGATGGGCACGCGGAAGCTTTTCCCGATGTTCGCTTTCCATATCCATGCTCCAGCGGAGTAGTTGACGCCCAGAGACCAGGTGAAGCTGTTGAAAGACCTCCGAAGCCGTTCCGACCGCTCCCGATAGACGGAATCGCTTCCGGCAACCGGCGTCTTGTACCAGTCGTGATAACTGTGGATGCGAGTTACGACCCTGTTGATACGGATGCCAGCGTTCAGAATTAGGTCGTCGGACAGAAAGTAACGGTCGAAGGCATATCCTCCCCACGAGGTGGTTTCAAAGTCCGGAATAATGAATCCCCATCCGCTACGCCGGTTATGCTGATGCTCTACATTCAGCCCTGCGTTCAAACTGTGCCGTTCAGCTATCAGCGCCTTCATGCCCAGGCTTGCCGTATAGGTGTTCTTGATGTACTTCCGCTCCAGCGTGCCGGGAGGCATGGGCATATAGCCGTGCGACACCGGTTCGGAGTGTTCCCGGCGTAGATTGTTCTGATAAGAGAGGTTGCTTTCCCAGCGGACCGCTCCGGTGCGCCATGCCGAATGGTTTGTCACCTTCAGATGGTTGACGTCGTGACGGGGCAGGTCGATGTCGCACCGGGAGCGGTCGTAGTCTATATCCGAGAGGCGTACTTCCAGCCCGTGCGCATTGGCAAAGAATCCGCTTCGCACATAGGTGTCGGAGATGCGGAAGGAGGTAGAGAAACGCTCGCCTGCATAACCGCACAGGAGGCTTCCGTCGCGTTCTTTGCCTGCCGTGTTGCGCAGCCGTTGTTCTTTCAGCCGGATGTAATAGGAATAATACTGGATGCTGTCGGTGGGAACTTTATAGTCTGCGTAATCCACCAGCGTCAGGTTCGCTTTGTAATAAAACCAATTGTTCTTTCCCGCCACCCGGACCGAAAGCCCTAACGATTCATTGACACTACGCATAAACAGTTCGGTCTTACCCTCGAAGGGCTTCGCCGGCGGGATATCGCTATACAGGTTGATAACTCCCCCGATGGCATCCGAACCATAAAGCAGCGCAGCGGGACCTTTGATAATCTCCACACAGTCTACCGCAAACTGGTCTATCTCCAGCCCGTGCTCTTCGCCCCACTGCTGTCCCTCGTGCTTGATGCCGTTCTCGGTCACCGCCATACGATTGAACCCCAATCCACGTATGGCGGGTTTGGACTGGCTGGAGCCGATGTTTATCGCTTTTACTCCCGGTATAGAGCTAAGGCTCTGCATCAGGCTACCCGAGAGCGAGGATACTATCTCCGATTTGTCGATGCGCACCAGGCTCTGCGAAGATTTCATCAGCATGTCTTTGCGGCTGTTATTGCCCATGATGACCACTTCATTCAATGTCGCACCATCCCTTGTCATGTCCGGAACGGTGTCTTGCCGTTGGGCATGAGTGTGGACGACGAACAAGAATGTCACAAGGATTGTAACGATCTTTTTCATCAATATCTTTCAGATTATTTGTGGGAATAGGATATGCCTCACCCGGCATCCGGACAGGGCATATGCGGATTATTCATAAGCAAAGGGCACTTTCTACCACATCACTTATTATAACAGTGCGGACAAAACGGGAGGAGCGCACAGGTGATGCGAGCGAATAAGCCGCCAGCTTATGCTCTGTACCCGATAAACGGATTTGTAATCGGAAACCGAAACGATTATCTCGGCATGAAAGGCTTCAGCCTGGGCAAACGGAGAAAGAGCGAACTGGCAGACGGGGCATTGGTCGCAAGGATTGTGGGAGTGCTCCCCGTCAGAAGATTGGCAAACAACAGTCTCACTTTCTCCGTGATGATGGACAGCCTTCACCACAAAGAGGGGCATGAGCGTCATGAACAACAGCCATGCTACTACGATTCTGCTTTTTGCCTTTACTCTCATTTTTACTTGTTTATTGAAAATCGCCGTAAATATACTGCATTTTATCATAAAAGCAACAATGTTTCATATTAACACTTTGTTTCATCTGTTTAAAACACATCAAAATACCTAATTGTCGGTATCACGTGCTTTTGTCTTGCAGATAATTAGGTATCTTTGCAATCTCAATCAAATTAGGACAGATGAGTGCAATAGATATATTAAGAGAGAAAGGGCTTAAGAAAAGCGCCCAGCGCATATCAATTATCAACATCTTGTTGGACAAGCAAATTCCCCTGACGGAAAGCGACATCGAGGTCGAAATGGGAGATATGTATGACCGGATTACATTTTACCGAACAATACAAACACTGTTGGAAAAGGGTGTGATTCATCGCATTACCATCGACAGCACGACGGTGAAATACGCATTGAATACAGCGCAAAGCCATAGTCATATCCATTTTTATTGCAAGATGTGCCATGCGGTGACTTGCTTCAAGGAGATTCCGTTACAGGAATACGTCTTGCCGGCAGGTTTCGAGCAGGAAGAATGCGAGGTGCTGATAAAGGGGGTATGCGGGAAGTGCAAATGATGTGAGAATAGCGATTTTTTACAGTCCTTGTATGCTTTCTTACTTCCATATTTTCCTAATATATTTTGAGTTCAAATCTCTTTATTTCTCCTCTTTTGTGTCAACACACGTAAACCATTGTCAACACACGTCAACTACTGCGTCATCGTAACATCGGGGCAAATCCCGAAAAAGTTTCGCAGTAGAAATACGGTAGAAAAATATGGCGGACAACTATATCCGACTGCATATAGCCGGATTTTAGACAAATAAAAATCCACTGAAAATCAGCGGCTTCATTATAGTTGGTTCTAATTCGTTACAATTAATTGCGATATATCATTTTCCCGATTGAGCATATCGAACTGCTTGAAAACAAAAGAATTGGCGTTTAAACGGTAGAAAAGCCATTTTTCACTTGTTTTTCAGGCCCAAAACCGCCCTTTTTGCCATTCTTTTCTCTTGAATCGGAACCAACGGGAAAACTGCCGTTTCCCCGTCCGAAGTCCACCTGTTTTCTATCTGGTGCGAAGATACGAAATAAGTGGTAATTTCACCAACTGAAGTCAACTAAAAACAAGATGCAGTCACGAATATTTTTGCAGCCAAAAGAAAAATAGGTTGTGTCGTGTGTGGACTTAGGTAAATCGGTTGGTCTGCTTGGCGAAGCCATCTCTTTTCTTCCCTTTGTTCTGACTTTACTTTATTAGGCGTATATATGAGTACAAGGATAAAGTAAAGGTAACTTTCCTTTGACAAGCAAGATTTTTTTCGTGTGACTAACTGAAAATATTAAGCCCCAACGTATCATATAATATTGAAATAGGTGCTTTTCTATTAACTATATGATACATTGAGGCCTTAGAGCGTGTTAGATGAATCTGCTTGTCACAAGATTAAGCACTTGCCCGGATTAAAACCATTGCTGATATGTTCGTTGTCAAATACATATCCCATCTGATTGCAAATGACTTTTGTCCCGTTAATTTCAGCATCAATATTTGTGTGTGAATGCCCGTAAATCCACGCATCAATACGACTGCCTGCTATGAGTTTGCTCAAATCAGTAGCAAATGCACTGTTCAGCACAGAACCTCTATGGTGAGGAGCAACAACCTCCAATGTGGGAAGATGATGTGTTACCACTACAATGTGTTCTGCTGTGCTTTCTGCCAGACTTCGCTTTATGAAATCCAAACAAAAGTTATGCATTTGGTTAAACTCCTCTGTTTGGAGCAGTTTGCCATTATACATTATCTGCCGGAAATCATTCATACCCTTCCATACAAAATATTCGTCGGAAGGAGAAATTTGAGACCATAAAGTACTCATGATAAAGTCGGTGCCATCAATCCTCACTACCTGATTTTGATAATATCCTATATTGTTCTTGAACATCCAATTCCATTGCAATCCATTATCCATTACATCACAATAATTGTAATACTCATGGTTCCCGGGTACAATGAGCACCTGACGATAATTCGCTGAAGCCCATTTCCAGAAATTACTTAGAGGTGCAATCTTGTTTTTCAAATAGAATATATCTCCGGCAAGTACCAAAATATCGCCTGTTACCGGCAATTCATTATGTTTCATCCACCTGCTGTTATCACAGAATTCCAAATGTAGGTCGCTCATATATTGTATCTTCATTCTACTGTCCTCCTTTCTCAATTTGTTTGGTTATTATTCTCTTGACTTGTTCAAATGATACCGGTGTAAAGTTATTGTTGTCAACCCCGACATCGTACTGTGTCGGGTAGAGGTATTGAAGCCGGGCTGCATCAATTCCCGTATTGTTCTTTCTCGTGTGAACATGTCCGAACAGTTGCCACACATCTTTATATCCACCATCAAAGCATAGAAAAGGGTAATGGTTCAAATAAATCTTCTGTTTGCCTACCTCTATATGCGTCTGCATTGCAACATGCTCAAACTTGTCAATGTAACCTTGGCGTATATTCTTCAAATCGTGGTTGCCCATAATCAGATATATCCTGCCATTCAATCGGTCAAGCATTTTTGTCCACTCTGCAGAACCTCCAAGACAAAAATCTCCCAAGTGAAAAACAATATCATCTTGTCCGACTGTATTATTCCAGTTGGATATAATGGTTTCATTCATCATATCTACATCCTTGAATGGTCTGTTGCAGAAACGGATGATATTCCCATGATAAAAATGGGTGTCAGATGTAAAGAACACCTTGTTGCCATCAAATTTAAAATTCATTTCTCTCAATTTATGTGCATCACTGCATGTTAATAATTTGGTTGCCAATAGCCCATCAGACGGAAATGACAGAAGAGTATCACAAAGGCGACTGTCACAAATGGGCATAAAACAAAATAGTTGGAAAGTTTATAAAGACTCTCCAACTATTCGGCTTATATTCTCATTCAAAGTACAATATTGTACTTGTTATGTTCGTTGGAAAGTATTTGTAATACGAGGTTCAATGCGTGAAACATGGACACACGACACAAATTCAGTGCGTTTATTGCTCTGAATTGCTGTTGCTATCGATAATATGTCCATTCTGTATCTACGCATTGTTCGTGTTTGTATTGTCTCTAAACCGATGCAAAATTAGCAAATAAATTCTATTCTCATATCGCTTTTCATGAAACATCACTCAAATATCAGTCTGCGAGTGGAAAATTCGGTGGATATTGACAAAATGGCGAAAAAGATTTGGTGGAAAGTGTAATCCTCTTTGTTATCCTAACGAGCTTTCGCTAAAAATCACGGTCATATAAAAAGCAATATTTTGCGTAGAAAAACATATTCAACATACTTTAATCTTCAAAATTTAGCTGTTGTGTTATAAATCAAAATACTTCGGAAAAAACTCCTGCATTTATATGTGTTTTTGCAATCAAATTTTGTACATTTGCATCAAACTATAAGTCTTTTCTGTATGAAGCAACTAAATAGAATAAAGGTAGTACTTGTTGAACAAAACAGGACGGCAAAATGGCTGTCCGAGCAGATTGGTAAAAATACTTGTTCTGTGTCTCGTTGGTGTACAAACACATCGCAGCCAGATCTCGAAACATTGTTTCGCATCGCTGAAGTCCTGAATGTGGATGTGAGGGAGTTGCTTTATGTAGAAAAGAAAAATAATTCAACCTATCTCCAATAGCATGGCAATACCAATTAACATAGAAGACTTGCTTAACAAGCGCAAGATAGAATCCAACCGCATTGAGTTTAAGAAAGGATGGAATCCTGATAAAATCTATCGGACAATCTGTGCTTTTGCCAATGATTTTGACAACATTGGCGGTGGATATATCGTGGTGGGGATAGAGGAAGAGGAACGGACAGGAATTGCCAAAAGACCGGTTACAGGTGTGCCTATTGAGGCATTGAACGATATACAGAAGGACATGGTTGGGTACAATAACAAGATAGAACCTTACTATATGCCTCGTATTGATGTGCAAGAAGTTGATGGGAAGAGTGTTCTTGTGATATGGGCTCCTGCCGGGGTTAACCGCCCGTATAATGTAAGAGAGCGAGTTACGGCAAAACAATCTCCAAGCAAATGGTATATCCGCAGCGGAACAAGTACCATTGAGGCAAAAGGCGAGGTGCTTGACGAACTCAGGGAGATGGCTAATAGAACGCCTTTTGATGAAAGAGGAAATGAGCGGATTGAGATTTCGGATATCTCTCCGGCGTTGGTATTGGATTATCTTCAGACAGTAGGCAGTCGTTTGGCAAATGACTTTGAAAGCAAACCATTTGTAGAAATATTGGGTCAGATGGACTTGTTGACTGGGCCGACCGAGCATCAAACACTTAAAAATGTGGCGGCGATGATGTTCAGCAAGAATCCGGCGAAATTCTTTCCTACAACACAGGTGGACATTGTCATATTCCCGGAAGGGTGCATTGAGAATCCAAACAACATGATAGAAGTTCCCAAGATAGTAGGGCCTGTTCCGGAAATGATCAAACAGACTTTGGACTATATCCGGACGAATGTAATCAAAAAGCGAATTATCAAACCTAAAGACAAGGCGGAATCAATCACATTCTTCAACTACCCTTATCAGGCCATTGAGGAAGCGGTTGTTAATGCACTTTATCATAGAGATTATCAGGAGCAAGAACCGGTAGAGATAACCATCGAACCGAAAAAGATTTCCATCCTCAGTTATGCAGGACCGGACCGTTCAATCAGTCTGGATGCCATTCATAAAGCCGAACATCTGAAGTCACGCCGCTACCGCAATCGTCGTTTGGGTGACTACCTGAAAGAACTTCAGTTGTCAGAAGGTCGTGCAACGGGTATTCCTACGATACAGGATGAGTTACGAAGGAACGGTTCAGAGCCTGCTAGGATTGAAACGGATGAGGACAGAACCTATTTTTTGATTGAGATTCCTTGCAGGGAGGGGTTTGAAAATGCGCGCGAGCCATTAAATGAGGCTATAAATGAGGCTATAAATGAGGCTATAAATAAAAATGCTTTGTCTGTTTTATTGGAAATCTCCAAGTCTCCGTATATAAAGAGAAAAGCATTATTGGAACTGATGGATATTTCAAAGGCAACATTAGAGCGTATCATAAAACAACTGTCTTCTGATCCTTTGCGTTTAATAGAGTACCAAGGCTCGCTAAAGACAGGGGGGTATGTATTGACTGAAAAAGGTCTGGCATATTTGGATGCGTTGAAATAACCTTATATCATGACATTATGAGCAGCAGTTTTATTACAAATAAAGAAAAATTCTTATCAGACATCATCAATGGCATATTGCCTAAGACAAATGCGGTTGACATATTGGTTGGCTATTTCTATTTTTCCGGTTATGTACAGTTATCGGATAATCTGAAGAACAAACAAATAAGGATATTGGTAGGATTGGATGTCGATTTACAAATATCCGGTCATATTTGTGAGGTTGAGGCTATTCGAAAAAGATTAATCTCGCGGGGTGCTGTAAAAGAAGAATATTATGAACAGCTTGTAAAATTGATTAATGAGTCTGATTTTTTGGATACGGCTGAAAAACAAGAACAATTCAAAATGTTTTATGGGAAAGTTCTGGATGGCACACTTGAAATACGTAAAACACTTGAACCTTGTCACTCTAAGATGTATTTGTTCGCCTATAACGATTTAGTGAATGAGGGTGGAGAGTTACCAGGTGTCTTAATTACAGGATCAAGTAATCTGTCCTATCAAGGGTTGAAAGGACGCCTGGAGTTGAATGCCCGCTTCAATGACAAACAAGATTATGACGAGGGTAAAAGACTCTTCGATGAGCTGTGGGAGACTTCTGTAGTGATTGTGAGCAAGGACATTCTGGATGATTGGAATAATAAAGTGATGACTCGTATCTGGTACGATAAAATTTACTCACCTTATCTAATGTATATCAGAGTCCTTAAAGAATACTTCAATATCCCTACATCCAATAATATATTGACTCCGTATGATATAACCGAAGGGAAGTATTCAAATTTAAGGTATCAGACTGATGCCGTACAAATGGCTCTGAATGCGTTGAATAATCACAATGGAGCTATCATAGCCGATGTCGTCGGATTAGGCAAAAGTGTGATAGCTTCTACCATTGCACGTAATTTGAGATTACGGACTATAATTGTGTGTCCTCCGCATTTGTATAAGCAGTGGGAAGGTTATCGTGATGAATTCGGATTTACCGCTACCGTTTTCAGTGCGGGGAAAATTGAGGATGCAGTTTTATATTATCAAGAGTTGTCCAAAGAGGGGGAACAGTTCCTGATAATTATAGACGAGGCTCATCGTTTCCGCAACGAATATACACAGGATTATGCCTTGTTACATAATCTTTGTTCAGGAAATAAAGTGTTATTGCTTACGGCTACCCCTTTTAACAATCAACCGGCGGACATTTATGCGATGATCAAGTTGTTCCAGATACCGTCTTGTTCTACGCTTAAAACCGTTGAAAATCTAGGGGCATCATTTAAGGATTTAATGAGCAGGTATAAGACTTTGCGTGAGAAACAAAAGGCTGAAAAGATAACCGATGATGAGATTAAGGCAGAGGTTGATGACATAGCAAAAAAAATCCGCTCAATTATAAGTCCTTTGGTCATACGTCGTTCGCGGTTGGATTTGCAGGATATACCGGAATATGCCAATAATTTAAAGCAACAGAATATTCAGCTGGTATTACCGGATGATCCAGAAGAATTGGAATATGATTTGAGTGGGCTGAAAGAGTTGTACCTTTCTACTCTTGACAGAATTAGTAAATCAGAAGGAGGCAGTGACTCGGTTTATCGTTTTAAGGCAGCCCGCTATTCACCTGTCCTTTATATACGCGAAGAACTGAAAGACAAATTGGCAAAGGAACTTGAAGATAAGACCGGTGTCAAGTTCAATCTTCTGCTTGGCCGACAGACAAACATATCGAGCTTCATGCGCCATTTATTGGTCGCTCGTTTTGAGAGTTCGGTTGCGGCATTTCAGGCATCATTGGGATATATGATCCAATCCTCAGAGCATTTGCTTCGTTGGATAGAGAAGCGCCATAAGATTCCGGTATTTAAGAAAGGAAATCTGCCGGATGTCGAGGCTTTTTATGAGTCGGGAGGGGATGGAACGGAAGAGATTGAGGAACTTTTCGAGAAATATGAAGATCGAGGATTCTTTGAGATAGACATGAAATATGTGAAGGATGATTTCGTGACCGATGTTGAGGCTGATATCCAGTTGTTGAAGAATTTGCGTGTGCAGTGGTTTGGCAAAGACAATATGGTGAAATCTGACCCTAAGCTGGATTCGTTTATTGACATTGTTCGCAAACAGATGAAGAATGAGCCGAACAGAAAGTTGGTTGTATTCTCAGAATTTGCTGATACGGTGAATTACCTGGGCGAAGCTCTTGCGAATGCCGGACTTCCTGTGATGAAATATACTTCGGCGGATGCCACTTCGGCCAATAAAGACTGTATTCGCGCCAATTTCGATGCGGGACTAAAACCCATCTTGCAACGGAACGATTATCACATATTGGTGGCGACAGATGCCATATCCGAGGGATATAACTTGCATCGTGCCGGAGCGATTTTCAATTACGATATACCTTATAACCCGACTCGTGTCATTCAGCGTATAGGTCGTATTAATCGTATCAACAAAAAGGTGTTTGATAAACTATACATTTATAATTATTTTCCGACAGACGTAGGTGAAGCCGAGACCAGGACAAAGGAAATTTCTACGCTTAAGATGGCCATGATTCACGCCATTATGGGAGAGGATACAAAGGCTCTTACCAAGGAAGAAGATTTGCAAGCCTATTTTAAGGAACGTTACCGTAAGGAATTCGCCCGTAGTGAGGAAGCATCGTGGGATACTCCTTATCGTAAATTGCTAAACAGCCTGAAAGGTACCGATGCGTATGACCAGGCTATGGAGCTTCCACATCGTGCAAGGACTGCACGTAATATGAAGAAGCCAAGAAAAGGAGTATTGATGTTCGGGCGTAAAGGAGACGATTTTGTATTTAAGATAGGAGATACGATAAATAGTCCGGTAATGATTCCAGCCGAAGAGGCGATTTCGCTTTTTGATGCAGATAAAAGTGAACAACCTGTTGATTTCACTCGTGATTTCGATGCTGTGTATCAAAAGGTGAAAGCCTCTTTATTCAGCAGCGATGTAACAGAGCGAAATGAGAAAGAGTTGATAAATGCCTTGGCCAAAGTAAAAGTCTTGATGAAAAATCAGTTACTGCCTAAGGATTATTTGTCTGATTTGGTTCAGGTCATTAAGGCTGATGCATTGTCGGGATATGAGATAAGATTTATCAATCAATTAGTTCCCAAAGATGCCGCAAAATTGCCGTTGAGAATCTCCTCTGAATACTTGGCACGTATGATTAATAGCCAAAACAAGGTGGATGAAGGTGAAGAGACATTGATTTTAAGTGAAGAATTACAATAAAAAAAGACTCAAAATGGAATTTAACAGAATATATAATCGACAGGAGTTTGTCAACTTTCTACAAAACAGTTTTTTACCTGAGGATTTTATGTCATCTACAACCCCCGTGGAGTTTAGAACCAAAATGAAATATACTACCCAAGCTATAAAATTGGGTTCGTCAGATACTCTTGACCTGGTGGTGTACGAGGTAAAACACAATTCAAAGAATGATGCCCGTATTTCGCTTTCAAAAGAAGCGTTCCGCATGTTGGCCGACGAAATGGAAGACAGGGCCTTGGTAATCTTTGTTCCTGAAGATAATAACGATAACTATCGCTTTTCGCTTATTGAGATTACGCTCGAAGTGAAAGATGACTCGGCTCGTATCACACGGAATTATAGCAACCCACGCCGGTATAGTTATTTCCTCGGGAAAGGCATTGCCTATTACACCCCCAACAAGTACCTGAATGAAAAAGGCCGTGTTGTCAATGCAGAAGATTTGCGCAGTCGTTTCTCTGTCGAGGTGCTTACAAAGGAATTCTATCAGGAGTTGAGCGATTGGTATGCTTGGGCCATTAAAATCATACGTTTCCCCAATGACCTTAACGACAAGACGGATGATGATAAGTTTAACAATGAGAGTGCCATCCGCCTGATTACCCGCTTGATTTTTGTTTGGTTCCTGAAGCAACGCCACCTTGTGCCTGACGAGTTTTTTGACGAAAAATATATTGCAGACAATCTGATAGCGAGCTTTAATCCGCATGCAAAAGTTGATTTGTTTTATAAATCCGATGAAAGCAAGTATTACAAAGCCATCTTACAGAATCTCTTCTTTGCCATGCTCAATAGTCCTATTACGCCGGAAGGAAGTAAAGAGCTTTCAGAGAGGCATTTCAGAAAAGGCCGTGGGGATTATGATAACAACAAGCTGATGCGCTATGAGTACTATTTTAAGAACCCGCAGTTGTTTGTCGATTTAGCGAACAAGACGGTTCCGTTCTTGAACGGAGGACTGTTCGATTGTTTGGATGAGAAAGACAAGGATTTGTATTATGATGGCTTTAGTGACCGAGAAGCAGTGAAGAAAGCGTTGATAGTTCCTGATTATCTTTTCTTTGGCGAGGAGGTCGGCAAGAATATAGACCTGTCGGAATGGTACGGAGACAAGAAAAAGAAGAAAGTTTCAGCCCGAGGAATAATTGATATACTGAAACGTTACAATTTTACCGTAGAGGAAAATACACCATTCGACAAGGAGGTATCACTTGACCCGGAATTGTTGGGCAAAGTGTTCGAAAACCTGCTTGCATCCTACAATCCAGAGACGCAGACTACAGCCAGAAAACAGACCGGCTCGTTCTATACCCCTCGGGAGATTGTGCAATATATGGTGGACGAAAGTCTGGTTGCTCACCTCAAACGCACCGTGGGTGATGACCTTGAAACTCAATACCGTCAATTGATGCAATATACAGACGAGGTTGTTAACTTTACCGAAGAGCAGCGAAAACAAATCATGCAATCGCTCTATAACTGCAAAGTTCTTGACCCGGCCTGTGGTTCTGGAGCTTTCCCTATGGGTATGCTGCAACAGATGGTGCATATTCTTAGCCGTATTGACCCCGATAATACGCAATGGAAGGAGATGATGCTCAATAAGGCTATTGATGAAACATCGGATGCCTATCGCACGGCATCTTCTGATGAACGCCGGGAAATCATTGCGGACATCGAGCGTAGTTTTGATGAAAGTGTCAACCGCCCAGATTATGCCCGTAAACTCTATTTGATTGAAAATTGCATTTACGGTGTCGATATACAGCCTATCGCCATTCAGATTAGTAAGTTGCGCTTCTTTATTTCATTGGTCGTTGACCAGAAATCCAATGATAATCCTGTTGAAAACTTTGGCATTCGTCCGCTCCCGAACCTTGAAGCGAAATTTGTGGCAGCCAATACGTTGATAGGATTGGATAAGAAAGATGCATCTTTGTTTGATAGTGCGGAGATAAAGGCAAAAGAAAGTGAATTGAAGATTGCCAAGCACAAAATCTTCGGGGCAAAGACTGTACGCACCAAGCGTAAATATCGGCAGATTGTAAACGATTTGCGTCTGAAAATAGCTAATATGTTGGAAGATTGTGGTGCTGTGGGTAATGCTGAAGCTCAGCAATTGGCTGCTTGGGACATGTTCAACCAAAATGCCTCTTCACCATATTTCGATCCTGAATGGATGTTTAACGTAAAAGAAGGATTCGATATTGTGATTGGTAATCCGCCGTATATAAGTGCTATAGATTTGAAAAAATCGCTCGGTAATACAAATTACAAGTACTTAAAAAGTCTTTTCCAAACTTCAAAAGGTACGGTAGATATGTATGTTTATTTCTTTGAAAAAGGCCTAAACTTATTATGTGATGGTGGTACATTATCTTTTATAACTCCTAACAAATATCTTTCAGCCAATTACGGCAAAACGTTACGTGCTTACTTGATGACTAATGCAAAAATAACAACTGTGTTAGACGTTTCAAGGGATAGTGTTTTTGATGCTGATACATATCCAGTTGTTAGTATTATTCGCAAATCTTCTGATACTAAAACTTATGAGTTTATAGCTATTGACAAATATAAAATTGAGCATAAATTCAATTCTTCGCAACTATCTGAATTACCAGAAAACAATTGGGGGTTCATACTTAGCACCAAGTATAAATTAACCAAAAAAATTCTTCTTAAAAGTAAATCAATTTTAGATGTTTGTAAGATCAATGCAACATCTACTGCTTCTGAAGCAGACGAGTTTCACAATTCATTATATAATGATGAAAAAATAGGACTCAAACTTATCAATACAGGAACGATAGATCCGTATTGTAACTTTTGGGGAGCTCGCACTTTGACTGACAAAGGAGAACAGTATTTATACCCAATGCTACCCAATAATGCAAAAATATTAGGGATAAATCGATATAATCTTTATAATAGTCCCAAAATTATAATTGCAAAAATGTCACTCCGTCTTGAAGGCTTTTTTGACGAGAAAGGTGAATATGCATCAATCAATACCAATTGTCTGCATAGCATAAAAGTTAGTCCTTTAAAGTTAATGGGATGGATACATAGTAAATTATTTAATTATATATATGAGTGCTATTTCGAGGGATTGAGAATGTCTGGTAATTATTTGCCATTTACAGCACCTTATCTCTCATGTATGTGTGTACCAGTGAATATAAATTTTTTGGAAATAGATAATTTAGTCAGTTCTATATTCAATGCTAAACGTTTAGCAGTGGACACAGACATAACTGCATTAGAACAACAAATTGACTTGTTAATTTATCATCTTTATAATCTTACTTACGATGAAGTGTTAATAGTCGATCCTCAAACATCTATAACACGGGAACAATACGAATCATAAATATATGAGTAATCTTGATAAAGAAATAATTATCAGGAGATTGGCAATTATTAAGTACTTGTACAATCTCGGCGCGCAACAGTCAATGCAAGTTGATATGGTTGCAGGCTTTTCGATTCTGTCATTTCATGATTGTGCGGAGATGTTTCTTCTTTTGGTTGCGGAAAATAAAGGAATGAAAGGAGAAAATGTATTTATGGATTACTGGAACAAAATTCCAGAATTAACACTTAAGGAATCAATGCGCATTCTTAAGGAAAGGCGTGTTAACATAAAACATAAAGGATTATTCCCTTCTAAGAGTGATGTTGAAATAAGTCGTATAACTATGGCTGATTTTTTAAGTCAGAATACGAAAATACAATTTGGGCTGGATTTTTCATCAGTATCTGTATCATCTTTAATTTCATATAACGAAGTAAAAACATACATTGATGCGGCAGAAGAATATCTTGTAAAAAATGATCTCTACAATTGTATGGTGAATGCTAAAATAGCATTTATGGAATTGTTATCATCTTATGAAGATAGTAAAAGAGGAAAGTATCATATAAATAGCATAACTGATGTAGGCAGAAAAATAGGTAGCGAGTATCAAAAACTTATTGGACATGATGAAAAATTTGGCGAACGATGGTTTCGTGATGTTACGGAAACAACTAATCGGATACGTGAGATATTGAAAATTACTGCTCTTGGTATTGATTACCGAAAATATGCCTTTTTTGAATACATTACTCCAGAAACAAATGTTTATTGGGGCAATGGTGGTCGTGAATATCGTTCAATGCCAAAAGACTACTATGAAAGCAGATTCAATTTGCGAGCGAGTGATTGTCGATTTTGTATTGATTTCGTCATTGATAGTGCGCTGAAATTACAAGAGTTTGATTATGATATAAGTAATTTAATAAAATAGTTATGTCTTAAAATTTTGAGATTAGCAATCTTGGATGATATCAATTATAATCGAATAATTACTAAACATGGAATCAGAGATTAAGAAAGCATTTATATCCTATGCCTGGGATAATGAAGAACATAAAAATTGGGTGTTAAAACTCGCATCTGATTTACGACATCATGGAATTGATGCAATACTGGATCAATGGGATGCTAGGTTAGGTAACGATTTGTCATTCTTTATGGAGCAAGGGCTTACAACATCTCATTTTGTATTGTGCGTGTGTAGTGACAAATATATAGAGAAAGCTAATGGCGGAATAGGAGGGGCCGGATATGAAAAACGAATCTTAGCAGCAGAAATGATGGATAATGATGATAAACGATTTATTATTCCAGTAATCAAAAGAAATTTCCAAGTACGTAAACTTCCAACATTTCTTTCAGGATTAAAGTATGTAGATTTTGATAATGGTCAGTATTATGATAACTATCAAGAACTTCTAGAACGTATTTATGATGAGGATATAAAGAAAAAGCCGCCACTTGGGAGTAATCCGTTTATTTCATCAATAATATCAGACCAGATTACAACAAAACTTAGTATAGAACAAATAGAATTCCAAAACCCTGTTTTTGAAGGGAAAGCATCCTTTGACTATAAGAGGAATAGTGGTTCATATACTATAGGGGAAGGTGATTATATATTTGTTACTCATTGGAGTGAATGTGGGCATAATTCTATTCATTGTTATAGAGATTACATATATAGATTGGGATATAATCCTAATTATACTGAATTTCCGTCTCCTAACGAGTTTATTAATTTTGATTTTAGTTCACGGGCTAAGTCTGTTAACGTTGGGGAAATTGTGCTGTTGGAGAATCGCAATCATAAATTTGCTGCACTTAGAGTTACAAGAGTGGTGAGAAGAGATGAAGACATAAACCATTTGTTAGAATTTGAATACAAAATATATAAGGAAATAGAGAGTGAATGAGATTAGTACTCATAAAGATTATACACTATGTTAATAATTTAAATATGTCCAGATTAAGCAAACTATACGAAGCCATGGAAACCCTTCGCAAAGAAGGGCTTCCAGTAGATGAGAACCTTGAAAAGAAGGCCAATGAATTGGAAGAAAACATCATCAAGAAAGAAATTCTTCCGGTGTTGAGCAAGACCATTGAGCCAGCATTGCAGCCCGTAAAGCGGGAGTTGGTGTTGGTAGTGGATTATGTGCCCGGACAACCATTGAGCGTTCATTTGAGCCGTAAGCGTAATTTTGCAGCGGAATTAACCGATGCCAAGGAAATGGTGCTTGATCCGGAGGTAACTCATCGGAATCACCTCTCAAGTTCAGAGGGAAAGATAGAGCGAGGTCCGGCAAGAGATCTGTCTGTGGAATTTCCGGATGGAACTGTCATCTCTGAAAAGACTGCCGCAGAAACGCTGGTTGCGGTCGTGCAGAAAATCGGGGTTGCAAAAGTGCGCCAAGTGGTAGAAGAGTATAACTTGAAGTTTTGTAAAGTTCCAGTGATTTCAAATCGAAGGGATGCCAAATATGGCCGAAGCCAGCGGGATTTGGGTGGAGGATGGCTGCTAATAACTCACAGCAACAATCCAATGAAAAAGGCTTTCATAGAAAAAGTTTCCGAGGTCTTGCATCTTGGTATAAAGGTCATATTAAAGGATTAGGTTCAGGTATGCTGGCCGATTTTGGCGCAGTTGGCAACAAATAAATCCGTGATAGTATGGACGCAAAGCAGTGTATGATTGTAGATTTGGAGCGACGCGATGACAAGCGAATGTTCATCACCGAACAAGTCGCTTCGATAAGCGAGAACAAAAACGGCCTTTGGATGGTGCGGTTCTTGTCCTCGCCCCGTGTGTTTAATTATAATCACTCCAGACTGCTTTATCTCACGCATCCGGAAGCGATAGATATGGGTGAAAAGGGACTGTATGTCAGGAATAAGCATATAACAGATGTAAGCGAGTTGCTTCGCTTCACCGATGGCCGGCATACTTTTTACCGAGTGACTTATGCCAACGGTTATTCTGAAAACTTTGACGAAAATGATGTGTATGTAACCCGTACACCACTTGATAAAAATGGAGGTTCCACCTGGGATTATCTGCGGAAATTGGCCGCAGAAACGGGTCTGACCACCGAAGATGACGAGAATATTTTGTCCAAACAGTATGACTTGGTGGACTTGAAGCGCGGCAACGTGCCTTTGGCACAATATCTTGGCGACAAGACGAAGTTGGCAGTCTATCGTGAGCCTAAACAGGTATTTTTTCCTTTCGGTTGCAATGCAAGCCAAAAGGCTGCCGTGGAAGCTGCATTGATGCATCAGACAAGCATCATCCAAGGTCCTCCGGGTACAGGCAAGACACAGACCATTCTGAACATCATTGCCAATCTGTTGCTGGCAGACAAAACTGTGTTGGTGGTGTCGAACAATAATTCAGCCGTTGAGAATGTGGCGGAAAAACTTGCAGAGGAAAGTCTTGACTTTATCGTGGCGAAACTGGGCAGTGTGCAGAACAAAGAGGCTTTCATCGCCAATCAACCCGATTATCCGGATATGAGCGGTTGGGCGATAAAAGAAGAGCCTGCTAGACAACAAGCACAAAACTCGCTTCATACCGTGACCCAAGGATTTGATGCCCAGACACGCCAAGCCCAGTTGAAGGCAGAATACGACGCATTGCTGAAAGAAACGAAGTATAATGACATGCTTCAACTGGAATCTTCCGACAATGAGTGGCTGAACGACAAACGTTCTTCCAAACTGATGAAACTGCTCAATCTTTATCAACTGAAGATAGAGAACAGCCCCAAAGCTGACATCTGGTTTCGGCTGAAGTGGACTTTTTTATTGGGTATGAGGATATTCTCGTTTCTCGGAGGCAAGCCGTCGGATGTGGTTACGGGTTTGGAATCTGCCTATTATTTTTCCCGTAAGACTGAAATAGAGCAAGAGTTGGATGCTATTGTCACAACGCTGCAATCCATCGACATCAAACGGTGTACGGCAGAATTGCGTTCCGCATCTCTCTTGGTGTTGAAAAGTAAGATGGCAAAACGCTATCGAGCCTCAGAGAGGATACGATTCACCACCAAAGACATTAAGCCGAAAACCGAGGAGTTTTTGAAAGAATATCCGGTCGTGCTCAGCACTACCTATTCCGCCAAAAGTTGCATCAGCAAGGATATGGTTTTTGACTATGTGATTATGGACGAGGCATCACAGGTGGACATAAAGACAGGTGCGTTGGCGTTGTCTTGTGCCATGAATGCCGTAATCGTGGGTGATGACAAACAGCTTCCTAACGTGGTCAGCAGGGAAGAAGCTCAGGCATTGGACGCTATCCTGTCTACATACAACGTGGATGACAAGTACAATGCCGCCACACACAGTTTCTTGCAATCTTGTGTGGAGGTGTTCAAGGACGCGCCGGTTACGCTGCTCCGTGAGCATTATCGTTGCCATCCGAAAATAATCGAGTTCTGCAATCAAAAATTCTATGACGGTGAACTGGTGTCCATGACGACAGACAAAGGCGAGGACAAGGTGTTACAGGTGGTGCGGACAATCAAAGGGAATCATGCCCGTGGGCATTTCAACCAGCGTGAGATTGACGTGATAACCCAAGAAGTGATGCCAGAATATGCGGATATGGGCACTGTGGGCATCATCACTCCTTATCGCTCACAAGCAGAGGAAATCAATAAAGTCATTGGGTCAGACATTGCCAGCACGGTGCATAAGTATCAGGGACGTGAGTGTGACACAATCATCATGAGCATGGTTGATAACGCTCCGACAGAGTTCTCCGATGACCCCAACCTGCTCAATGTGGCCATCTCACGAGCCAAAACCCATTTGTGCATAGTGACCAATGGCAACGATATGCCGCAGGACACAAACATAGCCCAACTCATTGCCTACATCCAGTACAACAATTTTGAAGTGAAGGAGAGCAAGCTCCATTCTGTTTTTGATTTGTTGTACAAGCAATATACGGCAGAACGTTTGGCATACGAGCAGGCTCATCCGGTTGCATCCGGATACCTGTCTGAACATCTTGTGTATAATATGTTGCTCAAAGGTATAGCTCATTTGGAATTGGCAAACACAGAAGTTTTGTGCCACTATCCCCTGTCAAGATTAATTGCAGACTGGGGCGTGTTGGATGAACAGGAAAAAACTTTTGCCGAAAGTCCTTTCTCACACGTAGACTTCTTGATTTACAACTCTCTCACCAAGCGTCCGCTTCAAGCAATAGAAGTTGACGGTTGGCATTTCCATAAAGAAAGCGAATCCCAGCAATCGCGTGATGCCCTCAAAGACCGAATACTTACGAAGTTTGGATTGTGTCCGCATCGTATTTCTACAGCGGATACGGTGAATGAGAAAACGGTAATGAAAATACTTCAGGCAAAGTCTTAAAAATATAAAATTGTCCAGATTTAATCAGACTTTTCATCTGTTCCTAATACGCTGCTGCCAGTTTTAGCAAAGTACTGGGATGAATTTCAAACAATGTTGATTTGAACATATTGTGCAGATGCATTAACTAACTCTGCCAGATGTCGCTTCAGTGTTTGCCGGGTTCTCAAAATGCATTTATTGCAGGGATTATCCAGTCGCAGAAACCTTGTTTACCAAAACCCATGATAGAAGTCTGTCATAACATGAGCCAATCTTAGTAGAAGTAGATGTGGTATGCGCATTGGACATTCACAGTTTGGTTCCGTAGCGAGTTTGACTATAGCCAGGTGAACTATGTTCGAAAAAAGGGGAGACAAAATCAGAATCATATCTAACAGACACGGCTTGGGAATGTATAATGTTCTGCCGAATAATTTTGTATGTTTTGGCGACGATTTTTCGTTTAGATGACACTAGTGTATCTTTGATGCACTTTTGCTCCTAAAGCAGAAGTCCCTCGAAATAATAACTGGATTAAAGTCCAGACCTGTTCTTTTGCGGAATTATGCGTAAAATGCAGGTGTCATAGTCGGCTACATGAGAGATATAATCTTCCGTATCCTGTCCAATCCCGACAGACATTTTCCCGTGCTCAGCTTGCTGTTTTAAGTGGCACTCATCCCGCCGCCGAAAGGCGAGTGGGGTATTAGGTTACTAATATATAGCTGATTGATTTTATTTTATAATTTATTATTAATCAAATATATAAATATTGTATTTTGAACATTTACAGATAAGTAAAATTCTAAATATGTCACTATAATGTCACAATATTTCTTGTAAGGCCAATATGCCCGGCTAAAATCAAGCAAAAAAACTTGCACGTAAAACACGAAAGCCATATCTTTGCATAATCATCAGATGATATCATGATATGATAATATAAATAATATAATAGCAATGGAAAAAAGAACAATCATTCAAAGGCGGTCTTTGGCAGATGAGGTGGCGGAACAGGTGCAGAAACAAATCATCGACGGTGAACTGAAAGAAGGGGACAAACTTCCGATAGAAGCCGAACTCATGAAGGAATTCGGCGTGGGACGTTCTTCTATCCGTGAGGCGGTGAAGAAACTGGAGAACATGGGGTATCTGAAAGTACAGCAAGGGAAAGGGACTTTTATCACAACCCCGTCATTATCCCAAGAACCTTTGGAACAACGCCTGAAACGTGCGGATATAAAAGAATTGTATGAAGTAAGGAACATTTTGGAATCTGCCATCGCAGAAAGGGCTGCGCAACGCCATACTGCGCAGGATGTGGAAGAAATGATGGAATATCTTGCGGCACGCAAAGCTGCGGCAGAAGCCGGAACATTGGCAGAGTGTATTGAAGCAGACATAAAGTTCCATGTTTCAGTAGCTAAAGCAGCCCATAATGAAATTCTTTTCGAGCTTTACAGCTCGGTTGCGACACGCCTGTTAGACAGTTACAGGCATATATATGAAGATACGGCTCATTTTATCGAATCCCAGCCTTTGCATGAGAAAGTAGCGGAAAGTATTGCTTCCGATGCCAGAGAAGCAGCGGCAGACTTGGGCTCCCGCTTCTGGAGTAATCTCAATATTGGAAAATAAAATCATGAAAATGAAAGCGTTATTATTGACAGTCGTCCTGACTGTCGGAAGTCTAAATGTATTTTGTAAAAGCAACAGTAATATGGAAACAAAAGAAAACGTAACGCCGCAGCAGGTCATAGAGAACGTACACAAGGCGGCAGAAATTCTAAAACAACAAGGAGAGGCAGGGCTGAAGATCCTAAGCGACCCTGTATCGGAGTTCAACACGGGAGACGATTATATTTTCATCATCGACGTGGAGAAAAGCCTTGTAGTTTCAAATCCCCGTTTCCCTGAAAGGACCGGCGGAAATATCCGTGAACATCTGGACTGGAATAAAGACCATTACGGAATCCGCCTTTGTGAAGTCGCCTTGCAGGGTGGCGGCTGGATAGAGTTCGTATGGCCCAAGCCGGGAACAACAGAAAGGGTACGCAAAATTTCTTACATATATCCTATTCCCGGAATGCGTTATACGGTATGCGCGGGCATGTACAACGAAACGATGAGCCTTGAGGAGTTGAACGGGCTGACCGCTAAGACCGCCGGGCCCAAATCTTCCAAAGTAGCCGTATTGTTTGAAGTAACCCCAAAAAAAGAAGGGAAGGAGGAATATCTTAGTCTGGGTGCTGCACTGAAATCCGAACTGGCGAAAATGCCGGGGTTCATCAGCGTGGAACGCTTCGCAAGCCTGAATGAAGAGGGCAAGCTGTTAAGCCTTTCAGTATGGGAAAGCGAAGAAGCGGCGGCAGGTTGGCGTAATCAAATCAATCACCGCAACAGCCAAAAGAAAGGACATGACACGCTTTTCGAGAAATATAAGATTTCAGTGGCAGCGGTTATCCGTGAATATACAATGAACAAACGGGAACAAGCCCCGAAAGATTCCAACGCTTTTCTGAATGTAAAATGACATGGAAAAGTATTTCCAATACGGAGAAAAGGAACTGTCTTACCTGAAAAGCAAAGATAAACGACTGGCGGAAGTCATAGACAAGGTTGGCATGGTGAAAAGGCGGGTCATTCCCGACCTTTTCGCTGCGCTTGTTCATTCCATTGTCGGGCAGCAGATTTCAACAAGGGCACATGAAACGATTTGGCAAAAGTTGCTCACCCACTTCGGAACGATAACCCCGGCAGCAATCGCCTCCATTCCACGGGAAGAACTGCAACGCTTCGGGATTACGTTCAGGAAAGCAGATTACATCCAAAGTGCGGCACGTAAAATCATCAGTGGAGAGTTTGACATCAAGGAGTTGCACGGCATGGCTGATGCGGAAGTCTGTAATCGGCTGTCGGCTTTGGACGGCATCGGAATATGGACTGCGGAAATGATGATGCTCCACTCCCTGCAACGCCCCGATATTCTTAGTTTCGGGGATTTGGCTATGCAGAGAGGGTTGCGGATGCTGTACCACCACCGCAAAATCACCCGCAAGCTGTTTGAGAAATACCGCCGCCGCTATTCACCGTATGGCAGCGTGGCGTGTATCTACCTTTGGGCGGTGTCTGCCGGAGCAGTGGAAGGTCTGAAAGATTATGCACCCCAAGAAAAAGCAAGTAACAAACGAAAAAAACGATGAAAGTTAAAAATAAAATCATAGTCAAACCGTACTTATCCCCTTGTGGCGTGCTGTTGCTTGGCTCATTCAGAGATAAACTCTGCCTGTGTGACTGGCAGGTAGAAAAACATCATGAGCATGTGGATAGACGGTTGAAGCGGATATTGTATGCGGAGTTCGAGGAGGGGACATCGGATGTGATCGAAAAAGCCATACTTCAACTTGACGAGTACTTTATAGGAAGGCGCAAAATGTTCGATGTGCCGCTGTTGTTCGTGGGTACGGATTTCCAGAAAACGGTTTGGAACGAATTGCTGAACATCCCTTTCGGAACGACGGTTTCCTACGGTGAAATGGCCCGGCGAATCGGAATGCCGAAGGCTGTCCGTGCTGTTGCCAATGCCAACGGCGCAAATGCGATGTCAATCTTTGTACCCTGTCATCGTGTCATTGGCAGCAACCGTTCTTTGACAGGCTATGGCGGCGGGCTTGAAGCGAAACGCAAAATGCTCGAATTGGAGGGCTTCTATTTTTTCAAATGTCACCCACTATCTTTGTAGGCTATCGCTCTCTTTCCGAATTTTCCAGTCATACGCCCCATACGCTACATCGGCAACCTCGTTTCGGGTTTGCCGATGTTTTGTTTCGTCAAAAGACTGTCGGCTTTCCGCATAGTCGCACAGCCATTCGCCGATTGATTTTTGTTGTTCGGGCGTTTCGCCGTATTCCTGCATGACGCTTTTAATGTCGGCGGCTTCGGACGGGGCAAAGATTGACTTGTGCCGCTCCGTTCCGAAATGGATAATCGCCATGACAGCCCGTTTGAATACCTCGCTCGCATGATACAGCATGTCGGCTATGAGGTTCAAAATCCTTTTGCTGTTTTTTAACGCACCTTGCAGCAAGCGGATAGTCTTGTCTTTTTCCTCAGTGGCTTCAAGTACCGCTTGGCTGATGCGCTGCCGCTCGCCGTCCTTCTGTTCCTGAAGCTGCCTTACTGCCTTATCCCGTTCCATAGTAAGCGAGCGATTCAGTGCCAACGCCCTGTCACGCTCGGTTTCGGCTTCCTGTTTTTCCGAGGCTAATACTTTTGTCAGTTCCTCCACCTTGTTTTTTACGGCATTGGGAAAGGCTTTTCTGATGCGCTCGTTCTCGGCTTTCAGCTTGGCGTTTTCCTTTTCAACGGCTGCGGATTTGCCAACTCCTACAATGCTGCCGACACTATCCAAAATGCTGTCCATTTTCGCCTTGCGCTCGTCTTTGAGTTGCTTTTCCTTGTCGGCAATCTCGTTGTCGAGTGAAAGACCGTACTGCTCTTTTTCCTTGTTCTCTCCCTCAATGGTGAGCCTTTCCGCTTCGGCTTTCTTTTTGGCTGCGAGGGCGGCTTCCCTTTCTGCTTTGACTTGCTCGGCTTCCTGCTTCTGCTTGGCAAGGATATAGTCGTTCCGCTCCAGATGCTCCTTACCCGTCAGCTTCTTTGAAGTGCCCCTTTCCATTTCCAAACACTCGGCTAATAGTGTCTGCATTTCGCTCATGGCTTTCTCGTCCAATTTGCAGGATTTCCCGGTGTCGTGGTTCATCCAGTCCCATACGATGTGGGCGTGCAGGTTGGGCTTCCATGTGGCAGTGTCTCCGGGATTGATGTAGTGCCCCTCGTCCCTGTGAATGAATATCTGCAATGCTGTGATACCCCAACGCTGCTTACACACCTCGCAGAAATTCTGCAACTGCTTCATCGTGGTGTCTTCCTTGATTACGACCACGCCCTCTTTGAGTGGGGTGCTGCCACGCACAATGGTCACCTTGCCTGTCTTTTTGTTCACCCGTTCTCGGTCTTTGGTCTGCATTGCCCGGCCTGTCTTCTCCTTGACCATTGCGGCTATCTGCTTGTAGCGGTCAGCCAATGACGTATCGCCAAGTTCAGGTGCTACCCACGCTTCATTTTTAGCCATGAGGTCGGTGCGGATGTAGAGCTTCTCCTTGTGGATATTGGCGAGATATTCCGCTGACCGCCTGTTATGCGGACTGCTGCTTCCAACATTACAAGGCTTTATGTTGATAGATGTTTTCTGTGCCATAAGTTCGCTTGTTTTTTAGTTTCACAATGGGTTATTAGGGCTTCGCCTTAATCGGTGGGTGCAGGGAGAGGGTCACTTCCTGCTTGGGGTTCTTAGGGGTGAAAACCTCTAAGCGGAGTTTCCAAAGAGAGGGTCACTCTTTGGTCGGGTTGCACAGGGCAGACCGCCCTTGCCGGGTTCTTAGGGCAGCGTCCTAAGTGGGACGGGGCAACGCCCAGCCCCTCGGGAGAGCCCACAACTTCGGAGCGCAGCGGAGAAGTTATAGTGGGCTATACCGGTGCAAGCACGGTCACTCACTCCACGCCAACCGAGGCTCGTTTGAAATTCGGCGTTTTGCACCTTTCAATTTCTCTTCCCTATGCTCGGGCTATCCTCATCGCCAATCGTGCCGTCCTGCGCCTCTTTGGGGCTTCCTTCCCCGTTGTCGTCCGGTCTTCTATCCCCTCTGTTTATGATAGAGGATTGGTCGGCTTTGTCCTTGTCGCACGACTTGCCAGTTTGACAGCCGGAAGCCATAGGCGAGTAAAGGGAAGAAGAAAGAGCGGTTTCCCCGCTTCTCATGCTGTCCGCACTTGTCGTTTCGCTTTGGCTATCGTCAGGCACAGAACACTGGCTATCTTCCAATGACAAATCAACGGAAAGAGGTGTCCGCACATCGCCCGTCTGTCCTTTGTCGGTTGCCGAAGGTCTGACATAATGGGGATTGGTCACGAGGACACCCCCGACATACCAGCCTGTCAGAAAATGCAGGGTATGTATGGAAGTTCGGTTGTTGGCTCGGGTGGTCAGCATACCGAGGCTGTTAAAGCTGTCAATGAGTTTGCCGATAGTTTTACGGTTGCAGCCCAAGTATTCCGCCAGTTCCACGTCGGAAGCTGCGACCTGTCCCACCCCCAAGACTATTTCAATACCCTTGATTTTATAAGTGGTCTTTGTCCGCACCGCATCGGACATCAGCCGATGCAGGCATTTTTGCCTTAAAGCGGAAAATTTGCCTTCCAAAAGAAAATCCCACTGCCCGGCTGAAAGAATAGTGCAGTAATGTATCGTCTGTTTATCCTTGTACATAGTCTAATGATATTATGATGTTACAATGGTCTGCTACCTGCCCAAGCCATATTCCCGCTCAGGCATGTAAAACTCTCTGTCTTCCGCTATGTGGTTCAGCACGTCCTGCAAGTGGTCGAGTTGTTCATGGTCAAGCACACGGATTGCGTTAATGGTTATCTCCTGCGAGGCAATTTTGCGGTGTGCGATGTTCGTCTCGTTCATCGTGCCGTCACCGTCCGCATGGACGGAATGCAAGTAGGCATTGACTGTCTCCGTCTGCTTTTTGGTTGGGTATGGTGCTGCCCATTTGTCCTGAATATAGCCGACCATTTGGCTGACTGCGTTTGCCAAGAGCGGGTCACGCTGTGCGATACTCGCTGTCAGTTGTTCCACGTTCATCTTTTGTGTCCTCCCTCTATTCGTTCTATGTCGGAAAGTTTGTAGCAGTTCTTGCCGCCGACCTTGTAACGGGTGAGATAGCCGGAGATGTTCCATCGCCAGAGCGTGGCCCGGCTCTTGCCGAGGCGGTGCAGGACGGTTTCCTCGTCGAGCATGGCCTCCTTTTCGGCTGCACGGCGTTGTCGTTCCTGTTCCTCCGTCCACTGCAGGAAAGCGGTTTTCAATGTATCGACCGAAGTGATGACTATCGTGTCGGGTTGTCTTGATTCCAAATCATGTGTAGAAGTCATTTCTTTGACAAGGCAGTTCTTTCGGCGACCCTCACGGCAAAACATTTGCCTCGCACCTGCCCGGACTGCACCGTGGCAGTGAGGTCTGCCACGGATTCGTGGTGCGAAGTTAGAACGCTTTGAAACGAATGCGGAATATTTTGGGTTGTCATTGCTTGCCGGACACCGGAAGACATTTTTGTGAACGGAATTAACAATACATGAGAGGGGAAACGCACTCGTAAGACTGATTTTTGGCAAAAAGTTTGGCGGTTTCGGGAAAAGGCATTATATTTGTGTACCAATTTTGGTACACAATGTAAATTATAAAAGTTATGGCAGTCATTCAGATTACATCAAGAGAATTTCGGGAGAAGCAGGCATCCATGTTTGCACTCGCCGACAATGGGGAGCAGGTGGTAATCAGGCGCAGGGGAAAGGTCTCCTATATGCTGACCCCCGTTTACGAAGAGGATTTTGTCCTTTCCCCGGAGCTTGAAGAGAGGCTCGAAGAGGGTCGCAGGCAATATAGGGAGGGCAATGTCACGACCTGTACTACAAAGGAAGAACTTAATAAATTCTTGGAAACGCTATGAGCTTGTATAAGATAGAATTTACCCAAATAGCGACAAAGACTGTATCGAAATACAAGAAATCCAATCCCGTGCAATACAAGAAGCTCGTCAAGCTGCTTAATGAGTTGATGGAGCATCCGAGGACAGGGACGGGACACCCCGAACCACTTAAATCAGGAGATTCGATAACATATTCCAGAAGAATATCAAAAAACGACCGCCTGATTTATGATATATACGAGGAGAAAGTTACCGTGTTGGTCTTGACCGTAGAGGGGCATTACGACGACAAATGACCTCCCGCACCTTATCCCCCTGCCCGGTTATAACAACCGAAAAAGAGGGAAAAGGAAAATTATTCAGCCAGCGATTTCATCATGCGCCACAGTTGCAGGAACACACTTTTGTAGCTCGGTTTGTCGGGCAGGAAAACAATGCGTCCGTCTTCCTCTTTCGTGTAGCCAATCTTGGTACGGAGCGTTCCGACGATGCGGTTCTTCTCCCTGTCGGGGAAACGCTCGTGCAGGTAGTTGTTGTAGGCGGTCTTCGTCACATGGCAGAACTCGGTAACGATTTTCGCATGGGCTATGTCCCGTACCAATCCCTCGTCCCTTGCGCATACCATGACAAGTGCAGCACCACGCCCTACCTTGCCCTGAAGCAAAAAATGCAGCGTGTCGAGAATTTTCTCCGCATGTTCCGGGTAGAGTATTTCATCGGTGAACTTTGTCGGCCGGGATTGTCCGGCAATATGTTTCCACGCATTTAGGTAGATGCGTACCATTTGCGACGGCATTTTCGGCACATATTGTTTGAGCAGCCTATCGACAAACCTGTGCACCTCGTCGGGGTGGTTACGTGCCCGGATAAAAAGGTATTCCATGACGTGTTTCACACGCTGTTCCCGGCAGATCGTTTCCCAAGACAGTTCGGGGCGGTCAATCAGCAGCAGGATGGTCTTTGCCGCCGCTTCGATGGACGGAACGGGAATATCATCATCCAGTCTCCCGTCCTCCGTGGCATGCGCCTCGACAAGTGAAAGGACATAGGCGATGTTACGCTCCATGTTCGGTTGTCCGTATTGCAGTTCAATATCCGCACTTATATCTTCGATGTTTTCTTTCATAAGCCCCTATGGTTATAACGGTTATCCGGCAGTACCGGTCTTTGCCAGTTCGAGAAGTCCGGCAAGCTGTTCAGCCGACATTTGCCCGAACTGTTCCAACAGTACCGATTTGACCTCTGCTTCCTGTTTGGCTTTCGCCACTTTTTTTGCTATGCTGGTGGCCAGTTCGATACCGCTTATCTTGATGTAATCGTTGAAAACGCTTTCGGTCTTGTGCCCGCTTATCGACATCATCTCGTGGCTGTCGAGCATCTTGCTCAAGTACATGAGGGTGATGCCCGTCCTCCGTGCTGTATGGGTGGTGGCGAGGCGGTATCTCGGTACGAGTATATCTCCATACTCGTTGCGTTTGAACGCTACCCTGTTCTGTTCTTCCATCCTTTGGCTTATGAGCGTGATTTTTGTCGCCATTTCCTGCCTCAAACTCGGCACGGATTCGGAGAGCTTTTTCAGAACGACCTTGATAATTTCGTTCAGGTCGTTGTTGTGGATGTACGGCAGATTGTAGTCGTATTTCTCGAAAATGCGGATAAGGTTGTCATTGAGTATGGGGATGGAAACCTCCGTGCCTGTCTTCTGCTGTGTCAGCGTGATGATGCCCACGCCGTCGTGGAAGCTGATGTTGCGCTCCGTGATACGGGAATAGTCGGAAAAACGCTGGCTTGTGTAACAGCCCACGAGGAACACGTCACGGGCTTTGTCTTCCTTTCCGCTTAAAGGCATTTCATAAAGGGCTTGCAGTTCTTCTTCCGTCAGGTAGATTTCCACCACCTTGTCCTCCCGTGTCACGTGGAGTTTCGGGAAATGGTCGAGCACCGATGTCTTGAAGCGGAAGCCCTCCTTGAAAGCGGTATTGAGCATGGCGGAGAAGACAGCGAGGTTTTTGTTGATGGTCTTCTTCATGTAGCCGTAGTTCTCCATGTAGAGGACAAACTCGTCAATCAACCGCTCGTTGATGTCTTCCCAGTCGAAAGGGTGTTGTTTTATGAATGTCTCGAGGATATTGGCAAAGCCCGTATAAGCGTGAAGCGTCTGTTTCGTGTAGTTGTTGCCCTTGCGCTTTATCGTGCCGTTCTTCATGCCCTCCAGCCGCTTGCGCACAAAGTCCAGCACTCCGGGGCGGCGCGCCTCCTGTAACTGCCGGACGAGTTCGGCGTTGGCGGCGGTCTGCTCCTTTTTCTTGGCGATGATGGTCGTGCGGCTTATCTCGGCGGGGTTTACAGACTTGACAACCTCGTACACTTCGAGGATGTCCTTACGGGTACGGGCTTCTTCCGGCAGAGCCATAGAAATGGCGGTCAAGGAAGCGATGAACGCCTCTATGTCCGTCTTCTTTTTCAGCAGTTCGTCACGGAACGCCGCATTGAGTTTCCCACGCATGGGTATCTTGATTTCGCCGTCGGCGAAATATTCCGGCAGGACGGTGACAGTGGATTTGAACTGCGGGCGGTTGGTGCGTGTGATGTCCAGCCGTACCAATATTGGGTGCTCGCCCTGCGGGTTTGCTTTCTTCGAGAGTGATAATGTTGCCTTTGCCATAACTGACTATTGAATGGTTATGGCACAAAGGTAGAAAAATCCTCCGAAAAATGTCACAGAAAAATGTCACACCAATGAGAAATTATGAAATTTTATCGAAACGCCGTATTTCATTAAATATCTAATAATCAATGTTTTCATTTGCTTTTATTTGACTTTGTTTCTCTTGTTTTGCTCTTGTTTTCACTAAATGGGGTATTAGGCTCCCCCATAGGGTTTACTACTGGCAGATGGGCAAGCCCGGCATGGATGATAGCCTCACTTCAAATAATGCAGAGGATGTCCGATTTCCAGTGTACATACAAAAGGGAGCATGGCAGATTGCACCTGTATGATGAAACCTGCCATAGCTTTGCTTTATTCCCATATCTACACCCCTGCATTAAAGTAAAGCCGGGAAATGTCACAGAAAAATGTCACACCGGGATTTGATGGTATAGGGGTTCAATAATGGAAATCTCTGTTGAATTTGTATTCTTTCCCTTCTTTTACGACCATCCGCTTGTTGCATAGGAACTTTGCCAATTCCACCGTCTTGTTGTACCCCAATTTTATCCCTAGCCGTCCGTAGCCATCTTTCAGCTTCTCAAGGTAGCCGTTATAGCCGCTGATGTTTCCGTCCTCAAAAGCGGCGTTTAATGCGGAACGGTGCGAATCCTCAGGTATTTCCCTGTACGGGTCGAACGGTTCCTTAGGCGGGCGTCCTGGTTGCCTTTTCTGGGGCTGATATGACTCCACCGGTTCAGGTAGGGAATCATCGTTTACCTGGAAGGCAAACGGTTCAAACTCACGGTCACGGCTGTGTATGACTCCCACCACACTTATGGACTTGTCATCTTTGTCTGGCTCTATCTGCATGACTGTTTCCGCCTTGTTGTTCAGTTCCGTGCCGACATGCCCACGCGCGTGTTCGTCATTCTTGTTCTGATGCAGGACGGTATGGATATGTATCTGCCGGTCATCGGTCCATTGCATGAATTTGGATATCACATCGGTGGATTCACCGGGTGAATTGATGTCATGGATGAAGTCCCGGATGCCATCTATGATGACCAGACCTAAATCAGGTATCATGCCGATTGCCTCTTCCGTTATAGCCAGTCGTACTTCGGGCGAATATTTCCGGAGTGCCAGCATCGTCAGGTTGTCTGCATCACAGTCTTTCGGCAGACCTGCCAGTTTCAGGATTCTATTCAGAACAATCTGGCAATGGTTCTTGCCCTGTTCCGTGTCAACATAGAGAATCTTCCTTTTCCCCTCCGGGAAGCAGGCACGGTAATGCAGCACTGTGCCATTCTTCAGGGCGGCCGCAGCGATGGCGGAGACATTGAAGGTCTTCTTGCTTTTGGCCTTTCCAATGGATGCACTGAAGTTTCCCAGAGTCCCGATTGTGGAATCATCCACCATAAGCACGGAAGCGGACTGTTCGTATGTCCCGGTCACGCTTATGACAGATTCTTTTATGTAGTTTCTCAATTCCTCCGGAGTAGGAATATTACAGCTCGTCTTTTCCATATTCCTACATTTCTCTTGGTTTGGCCTTATGTCTTGTCGCAGCAAGCATTTGCTCGTGTTCCTCCTCGAAGCTCAGAGGCACCTGGCTTTTTCTTCCGGTCTCCAGCCATTTGTCCAGTTCGTCGCGGTATACGAACAGATGCTTCCCCTGCTTGATGACAGGTATCCCTCCGTGTTTGGCCTTGTAATAGAAGGATGACTTGGATATTCCAAGGTAACTGCATACTTCCTCGACGGTCATGGGGACATGCAGGTTTTCTTTGGCTGGAGTCTGTTTTGCAAGATTGTCTTTCAGCGCATTTTCGAGACTCTCGATTCTTTCGCAAAGTTTGCCTACCACTTCCGGCAGGTCATTGAATGTCAGTTTTTCGTTTAGCATGTTCTAATATTTAAATGTTAAACATGCTGCAAACCAACATAATGATATTATGCAGATTATAATCTGCAGAAACTAATTATCGCTATCTACTGAAGTTTGCATGCAACTGAAATGATAGTCTCCGTTCTCCGGGACATCTATGGCAATTATGGCGGGAACTGAGTCACGAAGATTTTTACAAAGATATTCGATTGTCGCATTTTCCAGTTCATGCGGGAATATTGTTTTTATGAACTTTGCCCTGTCGATTAAAGGGATATCAAGTCTCTCCCCGATATTCCATGCATAATGTCTTAGCGAGGGGGACTTGATTTGATTATCGGGCTTGGAACGAACCGGTTTATATAGTTCCGCTTGTCCGTATGCCAGAGATTCTATGTTCTCATGGAGAGTTTCAAGATCATCTATGGATAAGAACTGTGACATTTCGTGTGTGGTGTATTCATGTATCGCATGCACAATAGCGGTCTTCTTCTCCATTTCATTGCGCCGCAATTCTTCTATGCGTGCTTCATATTCCTTAAGATATGGACTCTCGATGTGTTTTTCACTGGTTGCATTATCAGTTGGAGGCAATTCTTCCTTGGTATCAGGATTTGCTTCGGAAGGGACAGTTCCTCTTGAGGATAACTCCTTGCAGCCAAAAGAAAGATAGCTTTTGGAGAGTAGAGAACAGAACAGGCGTTGCAGTGCAGCGCATGACATGATGGTTGCTACGGTTCCTAATATGACCGGAGTGGAATAGTCGATCAGGTCAATCTGATAATTGTTGTACAATATTGTTGCCACTGTCGTATAGGCGACACACGTAATCGCAAGAACCTGGCTTGTCTTTTTGATGGATATTCGGTTGTTATCTGCCATAAACTGTTATTGTTTGGAATTATGATAGGACAAAAATAGATGTCCGGTTTCAGACAGTTGTAAATAATGACGGAAAATCAGTCGGGAATTAAGAAAAAATATGGTTAGAGTATGATTTTCAGCGAAAAATCATACTCTAACCGATAAAACAGGCATGAATCAATCAGGTCAGCCCTTTCTTGTCAATGTGATTTTGGTGGTCGCCTCACGCTTGTTGCTGTCGACTACTTTCATATAGCGTTGGGTGGTAGTGATGCTCTTGTGCGCCATGTTGCTTTGGATAGTACGGATATCAGTACCCGCTGCAGCCTGAAGGGTCGCATATGTCCTGCGGTATGAGTGGAAAGTTATGTTTTTGGTAATTCCTGCGGAACGGATCCATTCCTTCATAGGCTGCTGCGTCCAGCTCCGCTTCAGGCCTTTGAACACAAGACCTTTTTTCTCGGGACAGTACCCGATCAGTTCCAAGGCTTCATCGCTTATCGGGATGATGTCCTCGGTCTTGGTCTTCTGGGTGATGGTATGGACGCATTTTCCTCCAGCTGCAAAGTCAACGATTTCCTCCCAGCAAAGGGAAAGTATATCGCTGAGCCGCAAACTGGTCAGGCACGAAAAGAGGGAGGCAGTCTTTAGAACAGGTATCTTGCACGGAGTTTCAGCCAGACAATACAGTTCTTCCACACTCAGGTATTCCTTGGCAACATCTTCCGGTTCGATTTTTTCCAGAAAGTCATTGACATTAGTCTTTATCATCCTGTTGCGATACAGAATCTTCAGGAATCCCCGGAAAGTGGACCAGTAGCCGGAAGCGGAGTTTTTTGATATCTGTCCGTCACGCCGGAGTTGCTTGGCACTAAGCAGGTATTCCCGGAACTTGTTGCACTGGTCCACATCTATTTCTTCGAAAGTACATTTGCCGTGAACGAAGTTGTAGAAGTGCTGATAGACAAATCCCCATTTCTGGTCATGCTTACGGAGCTGCTTCCGGTGATACTCTAGAAAGTCCGCTTTGTACTTGCGCTTGTCGAAGAAATCATACCGCTCATTTACGATGGCTTCAAACCTCCGGCACCGGATTGCTTCGGCCTTTTCAGACATAGCAGCGTTGAAGTCGCATTCACGCTGATTCTTGGGGTTGGCATAGATGTAAATGTTCAATCCTTCATGGCGGATGGTCTTCATTGTTTCCTGATCCCGGTAGCCCGGATAATAATCAAGATAGAACGACAGCATACCTTTCTTCAAAGGGCGCGTCCTCAATGTAACTGTTTTGCATTCTGACATAGTTTCGAATATTTTTAGTTGACATTAAATTTTGCGGCTAAGTTGCACAATGGCTTTATGCAGACCGCATTCAGCATAAAATCATTTTCCGGTCTGTATATCTGTGCGCACAGATGCGTTACCTAGCACCCATGATGTGGTCGAATTCCACCTTCAGAAAGCGCACGAACCTGCCTTTCTTTTCCCGTTTGATTTCGTGGAATTGCAGGATGCCGTAAACAGAATCCCGGGTGAGATTGTATTTCTTCATGGCTTTCTGTACTGTGTAGTATTCAGACGAGTCATCTTCAGCAGTCTGTTTTGACAGGTCGAAGTGAAGTTTGGAGTAGAATATCTGGCCGTGCTCTTTCTTCGAGGGGATGTTGCTGCGATAGACATGCGAGCGGATGGCAACACGTGTCATTCCGTACTTCTTCTCGATTTCTTCGGGAGTGTACCATTCGGTCAGGGCATCATCCGTCCTGTACTTGGCAAATGCCGCATCGATATGCTTCTTGCTGTAGTAGTTGAATTGGCGGACTCTGACTTTAGGAACATCATGTTCTCTGGTATATGTCCATACCCATTTGGTATTTACCTTGTACTTCTCCGCAATTTGTTCGGCTGTATAATATTCGGTTATATCGACATCATCCTTTGGCTTGATGCTTTCGTAAGGTTTGGTTTTCAGCATCAGTTCAATGTCGCCTCTGCGGATGAGTGACATTCTCGAACTTAGCCGGGATGCACGAAGTTTGTCTTCCTTTACCAGCTTATATACATACTGGCGAGAAACCCCCATCAGTTTGGCGGCTTGAGAAAAAGTGAAGTATTCCTGGCTTTCCAGCTTTCTCTTTAACTCAAGCATTTCCTGGATTTCCCTAAGTTCCATTCTGCGCTCCTTCATCCGGTGTTTATAGCCTCTTTTGGAGCATTGCGGGCTGCAATAATTTGTGGTAGTCTTTTTTGCCATGAAAGGCTTGCCGCACCACTGGCAGATTCTTTTTACTTCCATTTTGTTTGTCCTCCATATTTTCGTTAAACATGAACTTTCGTTGTTCGGGTAATTTCAGCCTTTGCGACCAATAATAAAGGCTGCGTTTTTATTTCCCTTTTTGTCTACTCACGTAAACCATTGTCAACACACGTAAACTACTGCGTCATCGTGACATCGGGGCAAATCCTGAAAATGTTTCGCGGTAGAAATACGGTAGAAAAATATGGTGGACAACTATATCTGACTGTTTATAGTTGGATTTTTGGAAAACAAAAAAGCCGCTGGAAATCAGCGGCTTCATTGTAGTTAGTTCTAATTCGTTGCAGTTAATTGCGCTATATCATTTTCCGATTGAGATTGTGTTTGACGTGCTGGTCCTTGTCATAGGAGGCATTATCTCTCTCCGGGCAAAGGACAATTTTCAAAAGCGGTACTGGGGTGCCATATCATTCTGTATCGGTCTGGTTTTTCTTTGGGAGAACGCTGGTTGGCTGACAATCGTATCGGAAACTCCGGCATACCGTTTCTCCGACCTTCTGAATATGGAGAAAATGCTAAAATGATACATCCCGGCAAGTATAGTATGCCTGTTTCCCGTCGCTTCCCTCAGGCCGGGGTATCTGTCCGCATTCAAGGTCCTGTCCTTTATGCTGCTTCCTATTGTAGTCACTACGGTAGGAATCTGTTACAGTGGGTTCAACGGGCATTTCACGCCTGTAACCTCATTGTCCCAGATCCTCTCCAATTTTGGGAATACCGATATCCGGCTGCGTTGCGGTATTTTCTTCATGACGGTCGTGACACCGCTTTTTCCGGCCGTATATCCGGTAATCAGCCCTAAAACCGGCCGCAAGATAAACCGGAGGATGTACCTGTTTTTGGGGTTCATGTTTCTTTTTCTTATCATTTACATCCTTTTCTCATTGAGCGTCAATGAATTCATATTTAACTTGTTCGGTATAACGGCCGTCGTCTTCTCCCTGGTGTTCTCCGTTGAATACCTGCTCGATGAGAATCCTTTCTCGTCCCATGGCGGGAAGTACCGTGCCCGGGAAGAGGCCGCCAATGGACCGCTGCCGACTGAAAATGCGGGGACGCGCCTCCATTACCTTTTTAACCGGATAGAGAAAACGTTGAAAAGGGATAATCTTTTTACCGACAAGGACTACAGCCTGAAGGATCTGGCAAGGGATATGGACGAGAGGGAAGCCATTCTCTCGGAAACGATAAAGGTCGCCGGTTTCACGAATCTCTGTGACCTCCGTCTGGAATATTTCAAACGGCAGGCCGAGAACCGTCCCGGCAAGTATGTGAAGGAACTGATATTCGAATGTGGTTTCACCTCACGTTCTACCTTCTATCGCAATTTCACCAAACGTTTCGGCGAGTCCCCGTCAAGATACATGGAGAAATAAGGCGTCTCCCGTGTGTCATAGGACTTGGAAAATGTCCCATTTCCACCTGAAAATGTCTCATTTCCCAAAAGAAGCGTCCCATTTGCCTAGGCAGGCAAGACCCGTGTTTGAAAAATCAGTCATTGGAAATAATTTTGCCGTGTGAAAATTTAAAAAACATAAACACATGATGAAAAAATTTTTAATGGCCGCCATGTTCTGCATGGCATTGATCTCAGGATCCGCCTAGGAGACGAAATGGGGGGCGGTATCAACATCGGTTACGGCACTGACATGTCCAAGCCGTTCCTCGGTGCAAAAGCGCACTACGACATTACGGACGCTTTCACAGTCGCCGCCAGCTTCAACCACTATTTCAAGGAGACTGTCGACCTTGGGGAATTTGGAGCGATCGGCGTGGAAGGGAAGTTAAAATGTTGGGATATCAACGCGGATTTTCATTGGAACGTCTTCCGTAACGAGATTTTTAAATTTTATCCCCTGGTCGGTCTCACTTATTTGCATCTGAAGGGGTCCACGGACGTTGCCGGGGCGTCCATCAGCAATTCCGATGGGAAATTTGGTGCCAACTTGGGTATTGGCGGCCAACTGAACCTGGGCAGCAATTGGGCTGTCGGTGTGGAAGCCAAATACCAGATCGTTGACGGAGGGCAATTTGTACCGATGGCAAGTGCCATGTACCGGTTTTAAGAATGATACGAATAAGAATATAACAAAAGTTTACGGTTAAAAGATGAAAAAAAGTGTACTGTCCTTGATGACGTTGCTTATGGTAACGTTTTTTATGTCTGTTTCCATGATATCCTGTGATGATGACGATGAAAAAAACGGAGGCCAGACCGCCAAGGAAATGTTGGTCGGCCAATGGGTCCTGATTAAAGACATGACGGACATAAACGGGGAAACCGATACGGAAGAATATCCGGCGGAGGCTCGTGAGGAGATTCTCACGTTCAAGGCGGATGGCAGCTGTTCCTGCCAGTGGCCGTCAGAAAACCAGACAGACAATGGCAAATGGGTACTGAGCGATGACGGAAAAGGACTTACGGTCACGATAGATAGCGAGACTCCCATGAGTATCACTGTCAAGGAATTAAGCTCTTCCAAACTTGTCATATATTACGAGGAGGAATTTGAGGATATGGGAGACATGATCCACCTCAAGAGCGAGATGACATATGCAAGATTGTAATACGGGATATACTTTCTTTAAGCGGGGCTGTCCTACAAAGTTGGGATAGCCCCTAGAAATATATCTACCTTTGTAATATGATTTTTTTAGATTAAGACTTTAGTTAGATAAAGCGACTTTTCCCGTGAGGGTAGGGTCGCTTTTTTTAGTCGGTAGCTGGGCTATCCAGCGTAGGAACATGAGGGATCGGAATACAAATCAAAACTTACTGTCGTTTGACAATATATTTATCCATCATTTTGTCGAAAGCATCCTCAAACTCCTTCCAATTTTCCGGATGGACGAACCCCAGCCATACGGTACCTCCTATATTCCCTCGGTTTCGTACCCACGCCGCATATTCGGTACCTTCCTCATTTTTTGTTTGTATAAGCTCCACACCCCCGAATCCTTCCAGATATTGGAAGAGAGGGCGTTTGTTTCTATCCTTCATAACCGTTCTATTCTATTTTACACAAACTTCATCCACAAATAAAAATGCGGGATTGCCGGGCCACATATGCCAGGCTGGCAATTTCGGTGTAACTCTAGCAATGATCCGTACATAACGGGTTTCCACCACAGAGAAAGAAAGCGTATGCGGGTAAATACCGTCTTTATCTTCCTTGTCTAAAACCGGATAAGAGGCTGAAGCAAGTTTTCGGTACTCTTTTCCATCTTCAGAACACCATACTTCCAGCCCGGTGGCATCCATTACGGCTGCTCCTTTTGAGACGTTGACAGTCAGCGATACCGAAGAGACAGGTGTCGACTTTTGTAGGTCGATGGTCAGATCCATATCTTTCAGGAAGCCGAGCCAGCGGCCGGTGTTATAGTTCTGATTACCCTGTAATCCGTCAGTCAGCGTGCTTACCCCGTTGAAAGTATAGTTCTCATGTGGTGCATTGGCCAGCCAGGAAGGTTTGAAAGTTGCTTTGTTTACATGGATATGTTCCTCAAATACACTACTGGTATCCTCAGTCGTAACAATAACGGCTTTCAGTTTGGTGTCTTCCCGTATTATCAATGGTTCCGTATAGATCAGGGAAGCTGTATCCGGTTGACTTCCGTCTGTCGTATAGTAGATCGGGCGGTTACCGATAGTGGAAAGGGAAATCTCAAGCGCATCTTGCAACGTGTCTGTCCGGAAGTTCTCGGTTATTTGAAAAACATGTTCCGAATAAGTATAATGAGATTTGTCATATACAGTTATCAAACGATACAAACGATCCATAAAAGCGTCGAAATCGTGTTGTTCAGGATCAGCCCAGCCTAATTCGCTTAACGCGGCCAGACGTGGAAGGATTAGGTACTCAGCCCGTTCCGGGGTATCAATTCGCTCCGACCATAGACAGGCCTGTACACCGATGATATGCTTGGCGGCAGCTTCCGATAATGTATCCGGACAGATTTTGAAATCATAGACACGGCGAACCCCCCGGTTACCACCCAGTTCCAATAACTGGCGGCCACTGAAATAAGTGATACCCGCTGGAGTCATAATGACATCATGTTGCATTTCAGCCGCTTTGATACCATTTTCCGTACCTCTCCATGACATGACGGTCGCATTGGGAGCCAACCCTCCTTCCAATATTTCATCCCAGCCGATAATCTGACGTCCTTTGCTGTTGACGAACCTCTCCACTTCTGTCATAAAATAACTCTGGAGTTTGTCTTCCGCTTTATGTTCTTTCGTATCTTTCCATCCGTTATTGTGGATCAATGCCTGGCATTTCGGGCATTGTTGCCAGCGGTCACGTGGACATTCGTCGCCTCCTACATGAATGTAATGGGAAGGGAAAAGCTCAATAATTTCCGATAACACATCTTTCGCAAAACGAAGCGATTGCTCATTGCCGACACATAATACCTCCTTATGGACACCATACGTAGTAGCCACTTCGTAGGGGCCTCCTGTGCATCCTAGATCCGGATAGGCAGCAAGCGCGGAGGTGATGTGTCCCGGCAGATCAATCTCCGGAATAACGGTGATATAACGTTCTGCCGCATATTCGATGATGTCCTTTACTTCCTCCTGCGTATAAAAACCACCGTATGGTTTTCCGTCGAATTTCCCGGGACCGTCATTCAGTAACGACTCTTTCCGTTTGGAGCCAATTTCGGTCAACTTCGGGTATTTTTTAATTTCGATACGCCATCCCTGGTCATCAGTCAGGTGCCAATGGAAGGTATTCAGGTTATGGAGAGCAATAATATCAATGTATTTCTTGATGAAATCAGTCGAGAAGAAATGACGGCCTACGTCGAGATGCATTCCCCGGTAGCGGTATTCCGGCTCGTCTAAAATCTGTACGGCCGGAAAACTTATCTCCTTTTGTCCCGTCACGGGGAGTGATTTTCGAAGTGTCTGTATACCATAAAATATACCGGCTTCCGAACTCCCCGTGATGGTAATGTCTCTCTTGCCGACTTTTAGCCGGTAGCCTTCCGGTGAAGATGCGGCAGTACGATCTAATACGAGGCGAATGCTATTGGAAGAACCCGTATCTGCTGTTACTTCTGTTTCGATGCCTGTCATTTTGCGGATATATCCGGAAAGAAAAACCGCCGTTTGTCTCAGCTTCTTGTTTTCTTCCGGATATCCGATATGGGTGGATGTGCTCAATATAAAAGGGGCCTCTTTAGCTGGAGTGATCGACTTCGGCAGAGGTACTACCTCATAGTTGCATGTCGCGGTGGCTTCTTTTTTATTGCAGGAAAGTATCCCGGCGCAAAGCAGTATTGCTGTTATATAGAATAATAGTTCTCTGTTCATAATTGGATCACGGATTTTTTAATATACACTTACTTCATCCATAAAAAACCAGGCAGGATAACCTACGCCATAATGCCAGTCTGGGCATAATCCGATCCCTTTGACCTCAACTTTGATGTATCTGGCCTTGACAGGGCTATCCGACTCCGCTTTTCCTTCGACAAATTTAACCTGCAGGTCCCGGTCTTCAGCAAATGTAAACGAGCCGAAAGGTTTGTATGTCGTATTGTCCGAGGATATAGAATAGCTGACACTATGAGGCAATAAAACCCAGCCACCTAGTTGGTGGAGGAAATCCGCTTCTATCCGGGTGAAACTTTTCTCTTCGCCCAGGTCTAGAATGAAAGCACCGTCCGTCCCGTTCCATCCTACCCAGCTTTCTACATATGTTGTTCCTCCGAACAGTTCGTCGGTCAGGGCTGTTTCGCCCAATGTTTTATAACGTTCCTGAGGCGGGATGATCCAGGTGAGGGAGGCGCCGGAGGCCTTGCTTTGCTCGTTTTGCGGCAAGAATCGTTTCTTGTACAATTCACAATATTCGCCGGGTGCGTTTTTACGTTCATTCAATGACGTGACGCCGAACTGACGGGTACGCCGGTCGAATAGCCCGAGTAATTCCCTGATCTTCGTTTTATCTGTACCGACCTGTGTACGGGCGATCTCGAGTTCCGAATATTGCAGCGGGAGGCGGGATAATTGTATGCGGCGCAACAGTACGGTATCTCCAGCGACGGCTTCCTCTGCCTGGTCGAACAGTTCGTTGTATGTTTTCAGCAAAACGGGGTTCAACATGCCATTTTTATGGGATATCGGAGAATCGTATATCCATAACGGTTGTCCGCTGGCCAGCAGCGCGCCTTGCATGATCTTCTGGTATTGATACAGGTAAGGGGCGGCCGCTCCGTAATAACCATTCATGAAGGTACGCATCAGGGAGTCGGCGTTCTGGTATGGGTCCCACATTAATTTTCCGATCATGTAAGCCCGCATCTCAGAGAAATCCCCGCCCCGGATACCATTTACCTGCGAAAAGTGCATTGTCACATGATTTTTCTTGAATAGTTGGATATTCTTTTGCAGGATATGGAAGTTGGGGAATGGTGAGACGATATTATCGAAATTGATCCCATAATCCCATACAAATATATTGTCGGATATCTTCGACCATCCTTCCAGCGCTTTTACGAAATCACGGCCGGAGGCATTATCGGTTAACGGAACCTCACGTTTACAATCTATGTCACACAACATGATGTTGACGTTGGATAACGGTTTCACATGCTTGGGCGGCTGCATGGAATACAGATAAGCCAATGTGGAAAATTCTTTATCAGGGAAACGTTCGGCCAGTTTATTCAGGAACCGGATCAGGTTGCCGGAAGGTGAACCTTCGTACTCGTCTACTTCTTTACAAGCCGGACAGGAACAATTCGTATTGTTACCGTCGTTCTGACTGACCGAAATCATTTTCATGTCCGGGTGAGCCTTAAAGATCGAATCTAGCTGGCGTACGGCTGCGTCGAATACTTTAGGGTTGGTCAGACACCACTGGCTGTTGTGTCCCGGACGATGCTCACCGTTGATGAATGAGTAATATTCGGGATGTTCCTTGCCAAACCGGTCGGACGGCAGAATACGGTTGAACGTGTGTACCCACATGTTTTCGATAAACATGTCTTTTGGTTCTTCCAAGCGGAACCATAGCTTATAGACCGGGTCGTCGTTGTTATAGCTGTAAGTTTGGCGATAACGGAATGCCGGTGTTTCTTCCCTGTGGATAGCGGGAAGTGTGATTGTCTGCATCGGAGTCAACGTATAGGCCTCTTTTGCAAAATAGGACACGCCCATGTATTGTTCCAATAAGGAAACTACACCATAGATGGCGCCTTTATCGCCTCCGCTGGATATTTGTAGTTGTTCGTTTGCTGTCGTTTTCAGCAAAAAACCGTCTTCTCCGGCTGAGGCTTGTTTTCCTCCAATCAGAATGTCCCCGCTTCTAGCCTTTGTATCGGCAACGATCGGAAGCGTAGCCTGGCTGATCCGTTTGACAAAGTCTTGCAGCAAGGTGGCTGCTTGCTCGTTTACTTCATTCTTCTCAACTAATACGATTCGTGAAGTGGCTTTACCATCTTTCACAAGGGTTATCTGTGCTGATACCCTGGAGGAAAGCCCAAACAGTAACATCAGCATACCCATGCATTGAATCAATTGTTTCATGGTAATTGTTTTTATTTAATGGTTTGTTTCTAAAGTCATTGGATGATTTATTGTCAGTGTTGTCTTTAACCGGATATCTTTACAAGAGCGCCCGATCATCAGACGGAATTCACCCGGTTCGATCACGCAGTTCAACTCTTTATCCAGCATGGACAGGTCTTTCTCGTTTACAGTGAAGTGCAACTCTTTTGTTTCTCTCGGTGCCAATGATACAGGCTGGAAATGGATCAGCCGCATAATTGGTTGGGTTACGGAAGCGACCTGGTCGCACAAATAGAGTTGTACGACTTCATTGGCTGCGTATTTTCCCCGTATTTTTCACCGAAAAAGTAACATGGAAAGCTGTGCCATGTACTGCTTTCGTCACTTTTAGTCCAGAATAATCAAATTCGGAATAGCTCAATCCGTGACCGAAAGGAAAAAGCGGTTCACCGGTCAGGTTGAGGTAATCGTCGCTCCGCCCGGTCGGTTTATGACTGTAATTGAGTGGTAGCTGGGCTTCGTGGATCGGGTAAGTGATCGGCAGTTTGCCTGAGGGGTTATAATCGCCGAATAAAACATCGGCAACCGCATTGCCCCCTTCCACTCCCGGATACCAGACATTCAGTACGGCCGGAACTTGATCCTGCCATTCAGACATGACCACGGCACTTCCACCGATCAAAACAACAACAGTGGTTTTTCCTGTTGCTGCGACTCTACGGATTAACTCTTCCTGTCGGCCAGGCAATGCCAGATAGCCTCTGTCACGGAATTCTCCCTCTTCAATACCCACGACAACGATGGTGATCTCGGATTCACGGGCAGCTTGTACGGCTTGTTCGATGGACTGGTCTTCATTTTTTGTATCCACGTCCCAAACAAACCGGATACGTGCGTTTTTTGTATTCTCATAAAACCTGATACGAATGTCATATTCTTTTCCTTTTTCAAAGGTAAAAGGAACTAATGTGTGACCGAAAGAGGTTTTATATGGTTTGTCTACTAGCACTTTTCCATCAACGGTCAGCTGGTAACCGTCATTTCCCTCCAGCCCGAGCCGATATGTTCTGGAGACAGGAGATTTTAATTTCCCGTTCCATTCGACAGAAAACCAATCGACAGCCAGGCAAGAATCCGGGGCAAACAATGTCCATGAGAATTGTATGCGTTTGTCAATCCGTTTCAAATCGGGGACTCCTTCATAGGAGATATTATTGAAATAGCGCCCTTCCAGTCCCGACAGTCCGTCTGATGTGGATAAATAATCGGTTGGGACGGTCAGATATTCCGGATTGATTCGTTTACATCCCTCTTCGTAACGGATGATAGCTCGATCGCCCAGTTTATTTTTCAATCCATCAAGAATGCTGACTTTGTCAACGCCCGGTCCGCTGTACCCTCCTAAACGGGCTTGAGCGGCATCTTGTCCGATAAGGGCGATACGTTTTACTTGTTTGGATAACGGCAAAACCCGATTTTCATTTTTCAATAACACGATTGATCTGCGAGCTGCTTCGAGAGCCAGTTTCCGGTGTGCGGAGCAGGCATTCCACTTCTCCGCCTCATTTTCGTCAATGTAGGGATGCTCGAACAGACCTAGGCGGAATTTCGCTTTTAATACTTGTCCTACAGCCCTGTCCAGCGCTTCTTCCTTAACTAAACCATCTAGGCAAGCCTGTAAGAATGGTCGGTGTTCATCGTATGTTGTCTGGAAGATGACATCCAGACCTCCATTGATTGCATCAGCTCCTGCTTCCGAGAAGTTATTGACGGTGTGATGCAACTTGTGGATGATACCGACAGCATCTGCATCCGCAATCGTAAATCCGTCGAATCCCCATTCGTTCCGGAGTTTGTCGATCAATAACCAGGGATTGGCTGTACAAGGAGTTCCGTCTAACATATTATATGCAGTCATTACAGACTGCGACTGTCCTTTTTGGAAGCAAGCCTTGAAAGGAACCAGATGCGTCTCTTCCAAAAATCGTTCCGTGAAATGGATCGGATTACTGTCTCGCCCTCCATCTCCGGAATTGGCGGCAAAGTGTTTAGGGGTGGTTATCACTCCCATTTCTTCAAAACTTCTTACAAAGTTGACACCCATGCATGCCGAAAGATATGGATCTTCTCCATAGGTCTCTTCCGTACGTCCCCAACGCACATCTGTTGCGAGATTAACCACGGGCGATAGTATTTGTCGGATACCACGTGTTTTCGTTTCCATGGCGATAGCATGGGAGACTTGGCGTACTAAGGCCGTATCGAATGTGGCGGCCAATGCGATGGATTGGGGGAACGCCGTGGCACCACCACGAATCAATCCGTGTAAAGCCTCGTCGAATGCAATAATCGGTATGCCCAGTCGGGTTTCTTCTACGAAGTAACGTTGGATCTCATTGATTTTTTTAGCCATCTCTTTTGCTGTTAATTTCGGGTTGTATTGCAGCAATTGTTTGAGTTCCGGATTACTGGTTCCTATGGTTGAAACCTGGAATCCGAAGATACCGTGGGAAAAGCGGTCTTTCCCTTTATCCAGATCACCAGGCATCATATATGTTTGCCAGAACTTCTCTTCGATCGTCATTCTCCCTAATAAATCCTTCACTCGTTCGTCAACCGGAAGTGCCGGATTCTTGTAAGGAGGTATTTCCTTGACCGAAGTGAAAGAACAAAGGATAATAATTGGAAATAATAGTAAATTAGTAGGTTTCATGACATTAATTATACTTATTGTACCGAGTACATATTGTTTATCGCATGCAAAATTCAAAAAAATCAGGTATAAAAGCAAACGATCAAGAGAGAAATATATTAATAAACAGGGTATGACTGTTATGTTCGATTGTTTCGCTATCTTTTTGACAAGCACTTTTAACAAATGAATCATAATAGTTTGTTAAATAATTAGAAGTCATTTTGAAATGAATAAAATAACCTTATATTTCAATATAAAAATAATAAGTATCAGCAAACTAAAAAATATGATGGTTAGAGTTTACAGTATCAATCAAGTTACCAATGGAGAATAGCACCAATGGTTATTGAATAACTTGAATATAAGTTCCTGCGCCTCGTTAAGATCCTTACAGACAGAGAGTGCCAAGGAGCGCTTGGGATTGGGTTGCGGACAAATTCGGTTGGGTTGTTGAAGCCGTACTCTGGCTAAATGAGCGCCCAAACGAATTCCTTGTCTTACCTAAGAGATGGATTGTTGAAAGATCGCTCTCTTGTTGAGGAACTCCAGAAGATTAATTATTGATTATAAATATCTGTGTGAGATGGCTGAAGTTATGTATCAACTAGCTTTCATACAGATTATGCTTAAAAATATTTCTAAGGATTTCAATCTTAAATCAGACACAAGAGTATGGTAAATAGCGATCTGTGCCAAATAAATCGGCCTTATTTTTGGTAGAGAGATTGCCTTTCGTTTAGAGCGGGACCATGCATACTTGAGGTTGTTTTGGTCTCTGGATGAAACTTGTCCCAGCGGAACTAA
>NZ_JH976500.1:178872-906509 GCF_000307475.1 Parabacteroides sp. D25
TTAGTTCCGCTGGAACCATGTTCATATTGTGATATAACATTACAGGAATAAATGTAATCAATCTAAACTTAAACTTAATTTTAAAACAAAAGCAAGATGACAAAGAATGAATCTAAGCTATTATCCCTTCAATGGATAGCTAAAACCTCGGCGTTCTGTTTGTTGCTTTCCGCTTTTTCTGTAAACGCGGCGATGGCCGTTCCTGCTTCCGTAGGCACGGTTGATGAGGTGATGGGCGTACAGCAGGACAAGAAGGTGACAGGTACGGTCGTAGACGAAGCGGGTATTCCCGTAATCGGTGCGAACGTGATCCAAAAAGGTACGACAAACGGCGTGATTACGGATCTAGACGGAAACTTTTCTTTGGAGATTCCCAATGGGGCGGTAATCGAGATCAGTTATATCGGTTATGCGACACAGGAGATCACGGCGAGCGGGCAGACGGGCTTGCAAGTGAAACTGACGGAGGACACGCAGAAGATCGATGAGGTGGTAGTCACCGCATTGGGTATAAAACGCCAAAGCCGCTCGTTGGGTTACTCCACGACGCAAGTGGGTGGCGAGGACTTTACGATGGCCCGTGACCCGAACCTAGGTAACGCCCTTTCCGGTAAGGTGGCCGGTGTTAGCGTAGGCGGTAACTCGACCGGTACGGGTGGTTCCTCCCGTGTGATCATCCGCGGAAACGCCTCCCTGACAGGTAATAATATGCCGCTATACGTGGTGGATGGCGTGCCCTTCAGTAACCAGAACTTAGGATCGGCCGGCACATGGGGCGGTATAGATATGGGTGATGGATTGAGTAACATCAACCCGGACGATATCGAGAGCATACAGGTGTTAAAAGGTGCCGCCGCATCCGCATTGTACGGATATCGCGGTGGTAACGGTGCGATCTTGATCACGACCAAGTCCGGAAAGAAAGGTAAGCCTGTGAACATCGAGTTCAACAACAACTTGACTTTTAACATGATCTACGACTACCGAGACTTTCAAAATGTATTCGGGCAGGGTGATTATGGCGTACGTCCTACCTCCGTAGCGGGAGCTGAGACCACGCAGACTAGTAGCTGGGGAGACGTTTTAGGTGGTACGGCGACCAACTTCCTGGGAAATGAGGTGCCTTACGAGTATATCGACAATTGGCCGAATTTCTACCGCACGGGTATCAACAACTCAACTTCCGCCTCGCTCAGCGGCGCGGGAGACAAGATCACCTACCGCTTCGGCGTATCCAACGTAGCAGAGAAGGGACAGTTACCGAACTCTAGTAACAGCCAGCAAGGTATCAATATGAATACGACGTATGATATCTTGAAGAACCTGCACTTGATCGTGAACGCCAACTATGTGTTCGAGAAGTCGAAAGGCCGTTCGAACCTGTCCGATGGCAACGGTAATACCAACGCTACCTTGCTGCACTTGGCGAACTCGTTCGATGTACGTTGGTTGGAAAGAGGCTCGGCGAACGCTCCTTGGGGTTCCTTTGAGGACGGCTCGGAAATGAACGGTAATGGTAACCGCAATGTATATTTCAACAACCCCTACTGGTTGCAGTATCGGAAAACCAACGATATGCAGAAGAACCGCTTGACGGGATCAATGACCTTGAAATACGACATCACGGATTGGTTGTATGTGCAAGGTGCCGTTCAACGCGATGGTTACAATTTGGAGTTCAAACAGATACAGCCGACTGGAGCTGCTGCGGATCCACAAGGCTGGATGACGGAATACTCCCGTAGCTTCTCCGAGATGAACTTGAACTACTTGATCGGGTTCAATAAGGAGTGGGGCGACTGGTCGGTTGGCGCCACGTTGGGCGGTAACCGTCAGCGTACGATCAACAAGATGTTCTATACGACGGATGGAGGCCGTCCGTTTATCGTCGATGGACTGTGGTCTGTAAATAATCTCAGCGATAAACGATCGAAGAAGGACTATTCGGAATACCGGGTGAACTCCATATACGCTACAGCGGACTTCGGATGGAAGAACCAAGTGTTCTTGAATCTGACGGGACGTAACGACTGGTTCTCCACCTTGAACCCGGATAGCAACAGCTATTTCTATCCGTCCGTGACGCTCTCGTGGGTATTCTCCGATACCTTCCGTGACAATATGCCGGATTGGTTCGATTTCGGTAAGATCCGCGGCTCGTGGGCAAGCTCCTCCAATGGTACAGATCCATACAAGACCTTGATGGTGTATAAGGTTCAGAATTTCCAGATCAACGGACAGACCGGAGGTACGGCAAACAGTAACCAATTTGCGAATCCAGACTTGAAACCGGTCAGCATCAAGGAGTACGAGGTGGGCTTGAACCTAGCGTTTATGAGCAACCGCCTATCGTTCGATATGGCGTACTACAACAAGAACACGACAGACGATATCGCTGTTGTCACCACGTCCAGCGCGTCCGGGTTCGGATCGAAATACATGAACGTGGGCGAGATCCGGAACCAAGGTTTCGAGTTCATGGTGAATGCGACACCGGTGCATACGAAGAACTTCTCATGGGAGACGACCTTCAACTTCGCATACAACGATAGTGAGGTGAAATACCTGGGAGGCGTAGAGTCCCTGTCTATCGACGGAGCCTCCGCACGCTCGGGCAACGTGACCGTCCGCAACATCGTAGGCCAGCCTTACGGTATGTTGGTGGGCTACAAATACGCCCGTGACGAGCAAGGCCGGATCATCCATAAGAACGGTATCCCGCAAGCGACCGACGAGTTGCAGAACCTAGGCAACGGTGTCTACAAATATACCGGAGGATGGAGCAACACGTTGAGATTCCGCGATTTCTCCTTGTCGTTCTTGATTGACTACAAGGCAGGCGCAAGCCTCTTCTCCGGCACGAACTACTCGCTCTACAGCGAGGGTCTGCACAAGGGTACGTTGCTTGGCCGTACGGTCGATAACCCGGGAGGCAGTGGCTTTATCGGTGCCGGTGTCATGATAGATGACAATGGAAAGATCCTTGGAGAGAACAACGTGGCGGTAAACGCGCAGGATTATCACAAGGGGATCGTCAACAATAATATCGCCGAGGAGTTCGTCTACAATGCCAGCTTCATCAAGTTGCGTGAGTTGTCGCTCGGCTATACCTTCCCGCAGTCTGTCTTGAACAAGATGAAGGTGGTGAAGGGCTTGAGCGTCTCGTTGGTGGGACGTAACCTATGGACTATCTTGAAGCATACCGATAACATCGATCCCGAGTCAGCTTACAACAACACGAACGGACAGGGCTTGGAGTTGAACGGTTATCCGGCCACGAGAAATGTCGGTTTCAATGTCAATGTCAAATTCTAATCACGTTTGAAGAAGTATAATAGTATGAAAAAGTATTTAGTATATATGACGTGCGCCGCCGCGGCCATGATCGGGGGAACGGGTTGCAGCGATTTCGGGGATGTGAATATGGACCCGGAGCACCTGAATTCGGAGAATATCCCGACCGAGTTATTGTTCACCAACGGTCAGCATCAGATGTTGGGATCTGATTGGGACGTATGGCGAAACGGTTGTATCTATGCGGCTCAATGGATGAGCCATACCGCATCGTTCAATTGGTCGGGTAATGCGAATTACACTTGGAACGACGGCTACTCAGGTGCGTATTGGGAAATCTACAACGGTGACACGCGCGGGGCGCTCCGCGACATGAAAGATGCGGTGGAGGCTTGGAAAGAGGATCCGTCACGGCAGACCGATTACCAAATCGCCCGTATCATGCTCGCCTACGGCATGCACCGCATGACCGACCTTTACGGGGATATCCCCTACTCGCAGGCGGTACAGCCGGAGTTGTATTCCTTTCCGGAGTATGACACGCAACAATCTATCTATATGGATTTGCTGAAGGAATTGAACGAGGCACAGGCCGCCTTGAACGGCGCATCGGCGGCGGCGATGAAATCGGCGGACAACTTCTATCAAGGCGATGCCTCGAAGTGGAGGAAGTTTGCCAACTCACTGATGCTGCGCGTGGCGATGCGTATGTCGAAGGTAGACCCGGCCGCGGCGGAGCAATGGGTGAAGACCGCGGTAGCCAACGGGGTGTTTGAGTCGGACGCGGACAACTGCATGCTGATGCATGCGGGTGGCTTGACAACGAACGACTCCTCCGAGCCATACGCCAAGATCTACTCGCACGAGGATCGCGGCAACTTCTTCCTGACCGAGTATTTCGTGGATCTGCTGAAAAGTACTAACGATCCGCGCCTGTCGTTGATCGGTACGGTGTGCGAGGACCCGACCATCTCGGTGCAGGCGGGTAGCGACTTCCAATATGGCGATTCCGCCCCGGCCGTCCAGAAAGGATTGCCTAGCGGCTTCTCCGACAGCCCCGATAGCCCGTGGTTCGTAGGAAACAAATATCCCGAGTTCAAGGACGAGGATTACCGCAGCACGTATAGGAGCCGTTATTCCACGATAAACCGTTATACCTATTCCGACCCGACGGGCCCGACGTTCGTCTGCACCTATGCCCAGACGCAATTGTTGCTGGCTGAGGCCGCCGTACGCGGCTGGGTAGACGGGAGCGCGCAGACCTACTACGAGAATGGCGTACGCGCTGCCATGCGGCAGTTCGCACAGTTCCCCAACGGCACGGCGCTGTACAATCAGTATCTGACGCAGGCCGCGATCGACCGCTATTTGACGGAGAATCCGTTCAATGCATCGAAAGCGTTGGAACAGATCAACACACAATATTGGATCAACTGTTTCTGCGATGAATACGAGACCTTTGCTAACTGGCGTCGTTCCGGCTATCCGGAATTGAAATCGACCTATGACCCGGCCAATCCGTATCCTAACGCAGATACGAATGGAGAGATCCCCCGTCGTTTCCGCTACCCATCGAAAGAGTCGCAAGACAATGCGGCTAATTACGAGACAGCTGTTAGCCGTCTGTCCGGTGGCGATCACTTCAGTTCTCGCATATGGTGGGACGTGGCGAAATAAACCACTCTATTGATCAGAGTAGATAAAAAGAAAGAAAATGACTACTCTAAGTAGTTACAAATTATTATTATAAAGCCAAGAAAGAGCCATATTATTGCTTGACGCATTAATTGTGCGGATGGTAGTAGTATAAGGTACTATTTTTGAATAACTGATGGCATGAGGGGATAAGAATGAGCATCATCTTATCCCCTCTTTGTATATTCGATTAGCCTGTTTAGTTACATAGAATAATGTACACTGTATTTTGGTGTGATTATCTTACTATTCTCTATCGAAACAGGTACTTGTTCTCGAAAAAAGCATTTTTCATGAAACTACAAAAAACATTATGAATTAAAATCTTTAGCTATGGGGACAAGAATGTAAGAACACTTGCCTTCCTGAAGGAGATCATCTTTCAGGGAAGTAATTTCTTCTAGCAGACGGTCAATGCGGAAAGCAAGTTCTTTTTCCTTTACTTTAGATTTCGACAAATGTTCCTTCAGTAACGCTATAACTTCATCCATTTTACAACAAATGCCGCTAATAATCAAGAAATTAGACAACAAAAAAAGGATTATTTATCCATTAATGATCAAACGCACGTATGCAACATAAAAGAAGGCATCCGTAAGGATGCCTTCCTCAATCGATCATTAAATCACACTTTTCACGATCTCTGTTACGTTCATTTAAAGACGAATTTTATAAGTTTCACCATCCATACGCAGGATATAGACTCCTCGAGGTAACGGAATGGCTGAATCTCCCCCCTTAGTGGAGAATTCATGGATAAACTGGCCTTTGAGAGTATAAACAGATATGACCGTGAACGATCGGCATGTAAGTACAAGACTCTATCCAGATCCAGGAAATAGACAAAAGACTTACGGGCAAAAGAAAGACATTTAAATGGTCGTTCATTCGGGACTTCTATTTCCGGATAGCGTTTCTTCGTCTGGTCAGCAGCCATCTTATCCAGTGAAGCTACGAAGTTGACCTGTCGGATCGGACTCCATTCCGGTGCTTCAAGAATCACCATCCCATCTTTCTCTTTCGATAAAATTCACAAAGTCTTCTCGTTGATATCGGGACTGGATAAAACATATCGCGGGAAATCCATCATAATAATACTTAAAATCCGAGATCGCGATGTTACTACAATTCTTAAGATACAGCTCTATTCTGTTATTTGTCGTCAATAAACCGAAGATTTCGACAATTACAGTATTCAAGTACTACAATCACGAACTCTCCAATATAATTCAAACTATTGTTAATCAGAAAGTTAAAAAGAAAAACCAAAGATAGTGCTTCGACATCGTTCCATGAGGACTCATAATTCAAGATTATTATGACTTCAACAGACCCCAAAATGCGTAGTATAACCGGTAAACTAGTCACAAATATGTTAACAGAGCGAGAAGACGATTTTACTTACAAGGTAACTTATGTGGCGAACCGTACGATCAAAGACCTTTGTAAACTGGCTGCTCAAAATGGTAGCAAGTTTTCCGCCTCTGAATTAGAAAGTGCCTATAACGATTTGTTTGCTGTCGCTAAACAAGAAGTTTACTCAGCTTCTACCGTGGAATTTGGATTTACGAATAACTCATTAGGCGTGGATGGCTCTTTCATCGGACCTAAGGCCCAGTTTGACCCGTCACGTAACAGCGTTGTTCTATGGAGTTCCCCCCGTGCCGAGATTAAGGAGGATATGAAGGGCATTAGCGTGATCGTAAGTGCGGTAGAGGAAGGACTCCCTACGATCATTAGTGACGGATGTCTCTACTGGGACTCAAAACGGCAAATTGCCCCCCGGTGGTGGTTTGGTCGGTACGGGTAACCGTATAAAAATAGCTGGAGAAGAAGGTAAGGCGGTTGGTTTCTTCTTCGTCAACGCAAAAGACGAGACGGAGACAGCCGTACCGATGACTTCCCTGATAAGAAACGATCCTTCCGCTTTTTCGTTGATTATCCCTGCCTTAGCTGATGGATCTTATTATTTGGAAGTGGCCACGCAGTATGGGGGAAATAACAAGTTTTTCTTGAAGGAAATCCGCAGGAATCGTTTTCCTTATCCTCTCTCAGTAGGAACTGGAAATCCGGATAGCGAAAGTCCCGATGAGATTTGACCTTGGACTTAGGGATATCCTAAACGCCCATTTAGGGCATCCCTAAACGCTCATTTAGGATGTCCCTAAACGCTCATTTAGGATGTCCCTAAACGCTCGTTTAGATCTCCTTACAATGGGAACTTGGGGTAGAGCATAGGGTGAAATACTTTTTTAAACCATGGAATCATGAAATATCTACTTTATATATTTTTAGTTTTAGCAACCTTGTTTACGGGGATATATTTGTTACCTAAGCATACGCCCTTATTTGAGTATTATAGGCTAAGACCTGTTTTTGAGACAGCTTCTATCACCCTATTAATCGGTGTCTTATATTTGTATAGGCGGGAGAAGAAGCAAACAGGAGTGATGTTTTCCCGTCTGTCTCAAAAGTATTTCTTCTTGGATTTGGCCATACAGTGTGGAGGCATATACATCCCGATGACCTCACTTCTTTCAAGTTACTGAGACAATCTTTATGGAAAGCGGACAAGGAGGTATTCCAATGCCGTGCCCGCTTTACCGGATCTGATTATGAATGGTGGGAATTCCGCTTTAGCGCCATGCCTGCGGTAGATAATGCGGAGGGAGGCAAAGACGTGAGTGGTATACTTATCAATATCAATGACATGAAGAAACGGGAAAAAGAGCTTATCCTCATGAGGGGATATGAGCAAAAGTTCTTGGCGAACATGAGCCATGAGATACGTACGCCGCTGAACTCTATCGTAGGCTTCTCGAACCTGCTGGCCTCGGAGAAGGACTTAGACGAGGCCGACAAGCAGCTGTTTGCCAAGACGATCAATCAGAGCTGCGATCTGCTGTTGGTGCTCATCAATGATATTCTGGAGGTTTCGAGACTTCAATCGGGACAAATGAAATTCGAGAAAGAGAGCTGCTCCGTCAAGGAGTTGGTAGACGATCTTTACCTCGCCCATCAGTTATTGGTCCCCGCCCACCTACGATTCTCGAAAGAGGCGGAGGGGGATTTGTTTATCTATACGGATAAAAAGAGACTTTCTCAAGTTATAACCAATTTCTTGACAAACGCTTGTAAATTCACGAATAGCGGATATATAAAGTTGGGATTTAAGCATCTGAGGGGCACGGATGAGGCGGCGATATTTGTCGAGGACTCCGGGATCGGTCTATCGGAGGAGGAACAAGAGAAGGTGTTCAGCCGTTTTTTCAAGCAAGATGAATTCAGCCAAGGGGCCGGTCTAGGGTTGTCTATCTGCCAAGGAATCGTACAAAACTTGGGGGGACGGATAGCGCTGAGTTCTAAGCAGGGAGAAGGAAGCCGCTTCTCGGTCGTGCTGCCGGTATATAAGGGGGGATAGTGGAGCGGGAAACGGATGTCTTGCCGCCCCCGGACGGGATTCTCATTTTACTCCTCTTTTTGCTCGGTTTTTGTGGATTTACCCCTTTGGGTTATAATGACGATGATTCCATTGCTAGCTTTAGGTCCCCATATGGCAGCGTCTGATCCTTTTAGTAAAAATATCTCTTCTATGTCGTTGACGGGGTAATCTAGGATGTCGAAATCGATAAAAGGCGTGTCATCGATCACGACTAGGGGTTTCCCTTCATTTTTTGATCTAAAGGAAGTTATCGCGTCACGGAGTACCGGATAATATTTTTGCTTAACGTCATCGAAGATAAATTTAACCCCGCTAAAGCGAGATAATAACGATTTCATCTCATTTATATGCCACCGTTCTATATCTTGGGAGCTATAAATACGGCTGGAAGCTTGGACGGGCGAATAGAGTCCTTGATTCTGTTTGTCTTTCTTGAATGCCTTGATTTCTACATTCTCCAACTCGATGGTCTTCCATATATCATCATCTGGCCTTTTATCAGGTTCCGATTGTTCCTGGTCGATTGTTAAAGTCTTGGCCAAAGTATCCAATACGAGATTCTTCCGTATGGAGTCAGTTCCCGGATCGTTCATGATAGGAAGTAGCCTTATCTTGAAGTCCGGAGGCAAAGATTGGAGTGATGAGATATTTTCTAGCTTGAAAAACGGTCGCCCGGAAAGTAGATCGCCATTACTATCGACTAAAAGAAAACTAGACAGGCCGGTCTTGATGTTTTTTTTCTCGAATACGATCCATCTCCTTGAGAAATCCCAAATGTCTTTATAAACGATGGAGTCTTCGGATTGTAACAGTATATATAAAGTGTCTTTAAATTGCAAATGCTCTGGTTTTAAGGCGGAGACTAATATTTGGTCTTCCTTGAAATGTACTTTTATCCCTATTGACAGGGTTGCGGCAGGTAATATAAAGCTTTTTTCTATACCTTCTGTGCTTTTACAGTTCAGATAATAGGTCCTTCCTTCATCTGGGTAAATATTGAAATATCCTAATCCGTTATATAAGGATTTTACGTTTTGTACAATATTACCTCTGTCATCCACGATCTCTCCTGAGATATCTAATGTTCTACCATCTCTGCTTTCTGCCTTGAATGCGACTACGCAGGCGGTATTTAATATCAATCGGCCCCCTTCCGGATAGAATGAGACTGTGTAAGCCTCATTTCCCTCCTTGATATCCGGATTTGATGCGGTCGATTTATCCCCGTGAAGCAATGGGAGAAAGAAAACTAGAACGTTTAGTATCAGATGGTACATGATTTTTATTTAGTTTTTTTATTGTAAACTATGTCATTGCCTTTAGGAAATCTATGATATTCCGTTGCTATGGGAAAAACGGTTGATGATCATTCTTCGCTCTAAATGTAACAAAAGAATTTATAAACTTAGGACTAAAATACATATATTATGATGTATATTGCTGAAATAGACCTGAAAAAGAAGAAACGACAACTTATTCCCTTGACGCGGATATGTCTCTTTGGCTATGTTGACGGCAAAAGAAAGAACCTAGAAAAAAATTGTACCTTTGCTTTTATAAATATGACAATATATGGCATTGAAACTTATCCATACCGCCGACTGGCATCTGGGCCAGACCTTTTTCGGCTACGACCGGGAGGCGGAGCACGAGGCTTTCCTCGGTTTTCTGACAAATCTATTGGTGGAGCGGCAGACGGATGTCCTGTTGATCGCCGGCGATGTGTTCGACGTGACGAACCCTTCCGCGGGGGCGCAACGCCGTTTCTATCGTTTCCTGCGGGAGGCGAATCGCCTGAATCCGGGCTTGCAGATCGTGATCATCGCCGGCAACCACGATTCCGCGATCCGTCTGGAAGCCCCGAATCCCTTGCTGGAGGAATTGAATACCTCGATTGTCGGTATCGTGGGGAGGACGGATTCCGGGGAGATCGACCTCGCTTCGCTCGTCGTCCCTTTGAGGAACCGGGCGGGAGAACGGGAGGCGCTTTGCCTGGCGGTGCCTTTCCTCCGCCAAGGGGATTACCCGGCGGTACCCGAGGGAGAGCCCGACTCGTATGTGGCGGGTATCGGCCGGATGTACCGGCGGCTCTACGCTTATGCGGATGCCCGGAGGAATCCCGGCGAGGCGATCGTAGCCTTGGGACACCTCCACGCTACCGGAGCCGAACTATCGGAGGATGACCGGAGCGAGCGTGCGATCATGGGAGGTCTGGAGTCCGTATCCGCGGATACCTTCGACGCCGGGATCGCTTATACGGCGCTGGGGCATATCCATAAGGCGCAACGGATCGGCGGGCGCGAGGCGGTACGTTATGCCGGAAGCCCGCTTCCCATGTCGTTCTCGGAGAAGAATTACCGGCATCAAGTGATAGCTGTAGAGATCGAGGAGGGGAGTGTCACGGAGATCGAGGCGATCGGGATTCCTAGAGTCGCGGACTTGATGCGTATACCGGACAGCCCGTTACCACCGGAGGAGGTCTTGCGATGCCTCGCCGGGCTTCCGGAGCCGGAGGAGGGCAGGGAGGACGAGAGCCGCTGGCCTTACGTGGAGATACGGGTCCTGCTGACGGAGCCGGACCCTACGTTCCGTCATCGGGTAGAGGAGGCGTTGGTCGGGAAGGCGGTCCGCCTCACCTCCATCGTTCCTTCGTATCCCCGGCGGGAAGGGGAGGCAGAGGAGCGGGCCTTGTCGTATAACGATTTGCAAAAGATAGCTCCGTTGGATATGCTGAGGCATACGTTTGCCGCGAGATACGGAGGCGAGTTGCCCGAGGAGATAGAGACATTGTTTAATGAGGTGATGAGGGAGGTTTCTTTATGAGAGTGCTGGCGATCAGAGGACGCAATCTGGCGTCGCTGGAAGGAGAGTTTTCCATTGATTTTACGGAAGAGCCTTTGGCTTCGGCGGGTATTTTCGCTATATCCGGGCCTACGGGGGCGGGAAAATCCACGTTGCTGGATGCCATGTGCCTCGCCCTCTTCTCCCGTACGCCGCGAACGGAGCTGGCGAAGGAGAATAACGTGCGGCTGAGGGACGTGCAAGAGGATGTGTTGCCGCAAAGCGACCCCCGCTTCCTCTTGCGCCGCGGGACGGCCTCGGGCTATGCCGAGGTGGATTTCGTGGCGCTGAACGGGTGTCGGTATCGCGCCCGCTGGTCCGTATCCCGGGCCCGGGAGAAGGAGAGCGGACGTTTGCAGGCCGCCCGCCTTACATTATATAATATAGATGCCGGGAAAGAGGAGCCGGGAACCAACAAGGACCTGCAAGCCCGTATCATCGAGCTGATCGGCCTGACTTTCGATCAGTTCACCCGCTCGGTGCTCTTGGCCCAGAACGATTTCTCTACCTTCCTGAAAGCGGAGCAGGGCGAGAAGGCCTCCTTGCTGGAGAAACTGACCGGTACGGAGCAATACTCGGAGATCTCCCGCCGGATCTTCGCCAAGAACGCCGAGGCGAAGGAGGCCTACGAGCAGCTATACGCCCGCGTACAAGACATAGAGCTTCTGTCGGAGGAGGAGGTGGAAGCCTCCCAAACCCGCCTTTCGGCCTTGGAGGTGGAGCTGGCCCGTCTGGAGAAGGCGAGGGCCGAGCGGCAAAGCCTGCGGGAGGCCGTGAAAGCGGCCGAGGTCCAGATCGCCTCGAAGGAAAAACAGCGGGAGGAGAACGCCCGTTTCTTGGAACGGGCGTTGGCATCGCTGGAAACCTCAAGGAAGGAGTATGAGCAAGGAGAGGTGCGATTGGCGAGGACGGATGAGGAATCTAAGGGCTTGCGACTGGAATTGCAACAGGCCCGGAAACTGGACGTGCAACTGGAATCGGCCTTGAAAGCCCGCTCCGAGGCTGATGAACGGATGAAAGACTTCTCCCGGCGGAAGCAGGAGGCGGAAGAGAAACTCAGGAAGGTGGAAGAGCGGCAGAAGAAAGCCTCGGAGGAATGGGACAAGCTGACGTCGTGGCGTGAACGTTACCGGAGCAAGGAGGGGATCGCCGAGCAACTGTCGGCCTTGTTGATTCATCTGGATACCTGCCTTACGGCTCGCCGGGCAGTCGAGCGGTCGGACAAGGCCTTGCTAGCCATCCGACAGAAAATCCAGCGGTTGGAGGTTCGGAGGCAATCCTTGCGGCGGGAAGCGGAGACGCACGCCAAGGAACAGGTAAAGATCGAGGAAGAGCGGAAGTCCGTAGCGCTTGCCCTCAAGGAATTGGAACCGGAGGCTTTGGATCGATCGATCGAGACCTGCCGTACGGAACGGGAGCGTTTATTGCTAGAGCAAGCCCAGTTCGTGACGACTGGCGATATCAAAAGCCTGCGGGACAAGCTGACCGCCGGAACGCCTTGCCCGGTCTGCGGAAGCCTTGAGCATCCTTTCGCCTCTCACGAGGCGCATGAGCGTCTGTTGGCCTTGGCGGATCGCATCTCGGAAGCTACCCTGCGCCTCAAGCGGCTTCTCGACCGGAAAGAACGGCAGGAGGCCTGCGGGAAACAACTCGCCGCCCTGCAACAGAAAGAATTGGAGCTGCATAAACAACTCGCCGCGGACGAGAACGCACGGACGGAATTAAGGAACCAGTTACAATCCTTGTCCGAGCAAATCGACCGGGAAGAACTGGATAAGCGGGAACAGCAGGAGAAGCTGTCCCAATCCCTATCAGCGGCCAACGCCCTGTTCGGGAACGACGCATGGCAGACGGGCTGGAACAAGGACCCGGAAAGCTTCCGGGAGACCTTGACGGATTTCGCCCGCCAGTGGCAAGCCAACGGGGAACGCCTGCGGGAACTGGAACGGGAGCGGAGCGCCCATCAAGCGGAACGGGAGTCGTACGAGGCTTTCCTCCCTCCCTTGCGCAAGCAGTACGAGGACGCCGCGAAAGCCTACGACGAGAAGAATCAATCCTATACCCGCTTGCGTTCGGAGCGGAATCTCCTGCTGGGAGGCCAGCCAGCCGACCAGGTGGAACGTACCTTCCACGAACGGGTGGAAGCCTTGAAGAGCCATTTGAAGCAGCTGCAAGAGAGTACAACGAGGCACGCCGGCGAGGTGGAGCAATACCGGGGGGTTACGGAACAGATCAAGAAGGATCTGGCGGAGACTTCCGGTCTCCTTTCCGCACGCCGGCAGGAGCTGGATAACTGGATGGTCGCCTATCAAGAGAACTCCGAGGGGAAGACGCTGGAGGAATCCCTGTCGGAAATGACGGCCCAAAAGTCTGAATGTAGCTTCCGTCTGCGTACGCACGAGGAGAATAAGCGGAAGATAGCCGGCTTCCAGCAAGAGCTCTCGGAGCGGAGGGCGATGAGCGAGCGTTGGGCGAAGCTGAATGAGCTGGCAGGCTCTGCGGATGGCGCCAAGTTCCGTAGGATCGCACAAGGGTACACCTTGGATGTCTTGTTGAATTACGCGAATGTGCAATTGCGGCAACTATCCCGGCGTTACCGGTTGGAGCGTGTGCCGGATACCTTGGCTTTGCAGGTGATCGACCAAGATATGTGCGACGAGATCCGTACCGTGCATAGCCTTTCCGGAGGGGAATCTTTCTTGGTCTCGCTGGCCTTGGCGCTAGGCTTGTCCTCTCTCTCCTCGAACCGGATGAAGGTAGAGAGCTTGTTTATCGATGAGGGCTTCGGCTCTTTGGATGCGGAGACGTTGCGGGTCGCTATGGATGCCTTGGAGAGCCTGCGTACGCAAGGGCGCAAGATCGGCGTTATCTCGCACGTACAGGAAATGACGGAACGTATTCCCGTGCAGATCCGGGTGAACCGGGCGGGAAACGGACGGAGTTATCTGGAAGTCATATAGCTTTACCAGCCATTGTGGTGGATCTGTTGGACGTTGTATTTGTTTTTGGGAGTCTCTTTCTGCATGGGGTATCCCACAGGTATGACGTTCAACGGCATGATATGATCCGGTAGCCGAAGCTCTTTCCGGACGATCTCAATCCGGTCCGGATAGGGGTAAACAGCCGTCCATACGGCTCCCAATCCCATGGATTCGGCGGCAAGTAGCAGGTTTTGCGAGGCGGCGGAACAATCCAGAAACCAAGCGTTGGAGGATTTGATCGTATCGCCGCAAACGACGATCGCTTGCCTTGTCTCTTTCAGCATCCGGGCGAAGGGGAGACCTTCGGCCATTGTGTCCAAGGCTTTCCGGTCGGTTACGATAATGAATTCCCAAGGTCGCCTGTCACGGGAGGAAGGGGCGGCCATTCCGGCTCGTATCAGTTTGTCTATCTTTTCCTTTTCTACCGGGCGATCCTTATACTTACGTACGCTTTTGCGATTGAGTATCGTTTCCAAGGTCTGGTTTTCCGGTTCCTGCCGCTGGTTCCCCGTAGAGGAGCAGGCCATGAGGAAAACGGTGATCAAGAAGAAAAGACAGATTCTCATAAAGACGGGTTTATATGGTTTATAACGGATTATTTACTTAATATCAACGTAGAAGGCATCTTCTGCAAGGCTTCTTTCCGGTGCTCGGAGACATCGTTCCATGTCTTATAACTGATCAGCATGAAGTTGAAGCCGTTGAAAGACTGGGGCGTAAGGTCTTTCTCTCGTAGAAGCGTGGTCTGCTTCACGTCTTCCGTGAATCGCAGGATTCCTTCCTTGATCACCTCGTTCCCCGGGGTCGTACTGCTGGATTTATCAAGTACGCTGGCCGAGCCGTGTGTAGACTTCAATAAGGTCTGGGCGTATCCCAACAGGAATAAATCCTCCTCGGAGTCGATGACCACGATCACGTTCGATGCCTTGACGAAATTCCGGTTCACGAATACACCTACCGGGCAATTGCTTTGCTCGATAAACATCTTCGTCTTGTCTTTCAATAAGGCACCCGGATAAAACCAGGATTCCGGAGCCTTGAAGCGTTTGAAATAACGGTTGTAGAACGAGGCCCGGTAATGGCTTGCCGCTATATCGTCCGGTGTGTTGCTCATCGATATCCCGGAACCGACCAGAAGGAAATCATACCCCTCATTGTTTACGATGCTACAAATATCCACTCCGGCGTTGTTCGATACCTCGTAGCGAGTCTGTATCTGAATGCCCAGCTTCTTGGCCCCGTAAAGGATCGGGCCGAAGCTGACTTCCTCGAAATTATCCGTGTGTAGCGGGTTTACATCCGAGCCAACCGTCAAATGCAGTGCCGTCAGCTCCAGTTTGTTTTTGCCTTGGGCGAACATCTGGTAGGCCACGTCCAGCATGATCTGTCCGTTTCCGGCTCGTCCGAAGGATAGCAGTACCTTGAATATTCCCTCCAATGGCATTCTTTCTTTTTGCTCCATCAGCTTATCATGCGCCCGGTAACAGAATTTGATGAATGAGACCAATGGGGTTGTCATAAAGGTGGTGACCAGTGTCATTAGCACTAAGATCACGAATACGGAAGGCGTCAATATCCCCATCTCGTACCCGATCGTCAATACGACCAGCTCCATCAACCCACGGGTGTTCATGAGAGCCCCTATATAGAGACTATCCTTCCAGCTCTCACCCACGAATCGGGCGGAGAACATCGCTCCCCCAAACTTTCCTGCGATGGCCACGACTATGAAGATAAGGCATAGCCACCATAATTCAGGCTTGTTTAGAAGACCTATTTCCGTACGTAATCCGGTGGATACGAAGAATAAGGGAAGAAATAGCGCAAGGGATACATCCTCTACTTTCTCGGTCATGATCTTGCGGAATTTGACATTTCCCGGCATCACCACTCCTGCGATAAAAGCGCCGAATAAGGCATGCAATCCCAATATCTCTGTCAGATAAGCCGAGGTGATCAATAGCAAGAAGATGAAAGCGACCAGCCCCTTGTCGATTACCTCCTTGTTGTGGTAGATATGTCCGATCATCCGCAGGAATGGCCGCACCGCCAAAAACATAAACACTATGTAAAGAACTGAGAATAAGATGTTGTAAACGGCACTTAGCATCGAACCCGCTTGTGCGATCGCTATGACAACCGCTAGCAAGCACCATGCGGTGATATCCCCATTCGCCGCGCTTGCCAACGAGATGGTACCCAAATGTGTCTTGGTAAGTCCTTTCTCTTGGATAATACGTGCCAATACGGGAAAGGCGGTAATACTCATGGCGATACCTATAAACAAGGCGAAAGAGAGGAAAGGCGTACTCTTATCCGCATATTTGTCGTACACGAAATAGGCGGTCAGCATACCGAAAAAGAAGGGGACGATCGTACTGGTATGACTGATTAAGATCGTCTCTTTCAGCTTTTTCCTTACCTCGGAGATATTAAGTTCCATCCCGATAGCGAACATAAAGAGTATAAGTCCGAATTGACTCAGCATATTTATATTCACCAACGATTCCACAGGAAAAAGGAAGGCGGAAGCCTCCGGGAATAAATTGCCTAATACGGACGGCCCTAGCACGATTCCGGCAACGATCTCGCCGATGACGGTGGGTTGCCCGATCTTCTGGAATAACCAACCGAACAAACGGCACGTAAGCAATATCGTGATGATTTGTAAAAGCAGAATTCCTATGGAAGACTCGATATTATGTACTAATAATTGAGTAAATATGGTAAATCCCTCTTCTAAATTACTAGGTGCGTTTTGAATGGACGCAATCGAATTTTCCAGTTGCTGACTTTCCCCTTCTTTGGCGATAAAGTACATCAGCGAACCGAAAATGAGGATCATCATTAGGTAAAAGGCTATACTTTTTGTTCCTTTGCTCATCTTTATACGGTTTACCGCGAATATAAGAAATATCCTAATATTATCAATGGGTATGTTTTTTTCTTTTATCTTTGCCGAGAACCAAATTATAATAAATCATGGAGTCTCTAAATCTGATAAAAAATGACCCGTGGCTGGCCCCTTATGAGGCGGCTATAGAAGGCCGGTATCAATACGTGATTGATAAAGAAAAGAGCTTGACGAATAATGGTAAACTAACTTTATCCGAGATGGCTTCCGGATATCTTTATTTTGGGTTACACAAAACCACGAAAGGCTGGGTGTTCCGTGAATGGGCGCCGAATGCTACCGCTATTTATTTGATCGGAACATTCAACGGATGGCAGAAAGATAATAAATACAAGCTTAAACGTAAGGCGAATGGCATATGGGAGATCGCTTTGACCGATGCGCAGATGTGTCATGAGGACTTGTTTAAGTTGCTGGTCGAGTGGGACGGCGGTAGCGGAGAACGTATTCCCGCATGGACTCGCCGGGTGGTGCAAGATGAGCAATCTAAGATATTTAGCGCTCAAGTATGGAACCCGGAGAAACCTTATAAATTCAAGAATAAACGATTCAAACCTAAGAAGTCTCCCCTTTTGATCTACGAGTGCCATATCGGTATGAGCACTAACGAGGAGAAGGTGGGGACGTATAATGAATTCCGTCAAAATATATTGCCTCGTGTAGCGAAGGATGGTTATAACGCCATTCAGATCATGGCTATACAAGAACATCCTTATTATGGATCGTTCGGCTATCACGTAAGTAGCTTCTTCGCTGCCTCTTCCCGTTTCGGTACGCCGGACGAGTTGAAACAACTGATCGACGAGGCGCACGGGATGGGTATCGCCGTGATCATGGACATCGTACATAGCCACGCCGTAAAGAACGAGGTGGAGGGATTAGGCCGCTTTGACGGTTCGTATGACCAATATTTCCTGAGTGGCGAACGCCGTGAGCATCCGGCATGGGATTCCCTGTGCTTCAATTATGGAAAGAACGAGGTGCTTCATTTCTTATTGTCGAATTGTAAGTTCTGGCTGGAGGAGTATAAGTTCGATGGTTTCCGTTTCGACGGCGTGACCTCCATGCTTTACTACAGCCATGGCTTGGGCGAGGCTTTCTGTAATTACGGCGATTATTTTAATGGCCACCAAGATGGCGACGCTATCGCTTATCTAACCTTGGCCAATAAATTGATCCATGAGGTGAATCCGGGCGCTATAACGATCGCCGAGGAGGTGAGTGGCATGCCGGGTTTGGCAGCCAAGGTCGAAGATGGTGGTTATGGCTTTGATTATCGCATGGCCATGAACATCCCGGATTATTGGATCAAGACGATCAAGGAAAAGAAGGATGAGGATTGGCATCCGTCTTCGATCTGGTGGGAGACGACGAACCGTCGTGCCGATGAGAAGACGATCAGTTATGCCGAGAGCCACGATCAAGCCTTGGTGGGTGATAAGACGATCATCTTCCGCTTGATCGACGCCGATATGTATTGGCATATGCAAAAAGATGACCATAATTTCATGGTAGATAGAGGTATCGCCTTGCATAAGATGATCCGTTTGGTTACGGCTTCTACCATTAATGGCGGTTATCTGAACTTCATGGGAAATGAGTTTGGGCATCCGGAGTGGATCGACTTCCCAAGGGAGGGCAATGGATGGTCTTATAAATACGCTCGCCGCCAATGGAATTTGGTGGACAACTTGGATTTGAAGTACCATTTCTTGGGCGATTTCGACCGTGAGATGTTGGAATTGATCGGGGATGTGAAGAATTTCCAAGATACCCCTATCCAGAAGGTTTGGGATAATGATGGCGATCAGATATTGGCTTATATGCGTAAAGACTTGGTTTTTGTGTTCAACTTTAGCCCGACGAAATCGTTCACGGATTACGGTTTCTTGGTTCCGAAGGGAGAATATGAGGTCGTATTGAACACTGACGCTACCCGTTTCGGGGGGTTTGGCTTGGCTGATGATACCATAAGGCATTTCACGCAATTTGATCCGTTATATAAGAAAGAAAAGAAAGAATGGCTGAAACTTTATATCCCGGCACGTAGCGCCGTCGTATTAAGGAAAGTGAAGGTCAAAAAGTAAAACTCTATACACAAAACACGTTATGTTATATCCATTTACATTTAAGCCGATCCTCAAGAAGGTGATTTGGGGCGGTTCAGATATCTGCCCGTTTAAGGGTATTACTCCGGTTGAGAATGGTGTAGGCGAGAGCTGGGAGCTTTCTCATGTTGAGGGAAATTATTCTATTGTCGATAATGGCGAGTTGGAAGGCAAGTCTTTGGATGAGTTGATCCGCTCTTATGGCAAGGAGTTGCTGGGAGAGAAGGTGATGGAGAGATTCGGGACGACTTTCCCGTTGCTAATCAAGTTTATCGATGCCCGTGATAATTTATCTATTCAAGTTCACCCGGACGATGAGCTGGCGAAAAAGCGCCACAACTCTTTCGGTAAGACGGAGATGTGGTATGTGATCAAGGCGGAGAAAGGCGCTGGCCTATATTCCGGTTTCTCTGAGCAAATCGACGCAGAGGAATACGTGAAACGGGTGGAGAACAATACGATCATGGATGTGCTTCAACGTTACGACGTAAATGAAGGTGATGTATTTTTCTTGCCGGCGGGACGTGTGCATGCGATCGGAGCGGGTTGTTTTATCGCAGAGATCCAGCAGACTAGTAATATCACGTATCGTATTTACGATTACAACCGTAAAGATGCGAACGGTAATGGCCGTGAGCTGCATACGGAATTGGCGAAAGACGCGATCGATTATACGTTGTATCCGGATTACCGTACTCACTACAAAGGTCATACGAATGCCACGGTAGAGTTGGCGGACTGTAAGTATTTCACGACAAACCTTTTGGATCTGGATACGATTATGGTTCGTAATTTCTCGGAACTGGATTCTTTTGTCGTTTATATCTGTATGGCAGGCAAGGCTTCCATCCGTGATAATAAAGGAAACGAGATCTTTGTACACCAAGGTCAAACTGTCTTGATCCCTGCGGACACGGAGGTAATAACCATCTCTCCGGCTCCGGGCGCTAAGTTCATGGAGACTTATATCGGTCAATAAGATCGATGCGCTAAATAATAATGAGGGGGTGTGTCAAATCTAATAAACCGGACTTTTGACACATCCCCTTTTTATTATCCTTTCCTGCAAACGCAGTCTATCAGATGATCATTGATAAATCCCGAAGCCTGTAGGTGGGCGTAACAAATTGTAGGTCCGAAGAATTTGAAGCCCCTCTTCTTCATGTCCTTGCTCATGGCTTCGGATTCAGGCGACGTGACAGGGATCTCGCTCAATGACCGGAATGTGTTGATAATCGGTTTTCTGTCGGGAAAGAATGACAGGGTGTAATTGTAAAAGCTGCCGAACTCCTTTTGTATGGCGAGGAACAGCCTTGCGTTTGTGATTGTGGATTTGATTTTCTGGCGGTTTTTCACGATACCCTCAAACCGCATCAACCGTTCAACATCCTCATCGGTCATTTGCGCTACCCGTTCGGTGTCGAAGTCACAAAAAGCCTTACGATATCCCTCACGCTTCCGAAGGATTGTTATCCAACTCAATCCGGCTTGAGAGCTTTCCAATACAAGAAACTCGAACAGTGTTTTATCGTCAGTCACCAACTTTCCCCACTCTTGATCGTGGTACGCCATATACAACTCGTCAGTTCCGCACCAACCGCAACGCCCGTTTATTAGATCTTCCATAATGTATGATATTACTGATTTTTCGGATAGGGATAAAAAGACAATCCGTTATACATAAATCGATAAGTAGGGACATCAACGCCGAGCTTCTCCGCTTGACGAATAACATATCCGGTCAATGTTTCCAACTCTGTTTTTTTCCCGGCGAGAAAATCACTATGCATGGAAGTCGTGGAGCCGGCCGGCATCATCTTTTGCGTCTCGATGGAAGTATAGACGATGTCATCGGGTAAACAGACTCCCATAGCCTCCGCTACGCTTTTTAATTCCGTACCCAAAGCGATGAATAGATCAATATGTTGGGCTAGTACTTCATCAATGGGCTGGTTGAAGAAACTCGTAGCCGTAGCCGCCGTAGAGATCATGAAGAATTTCTTCCAGATGCGTAGGTCTATATCCGCTGGATTAAAAGCGTTTAACCGGGCATACATAAGTAATTTAAGCAACTCGGTTTGCTTATCTTTGTTTGCATCTTTGTTGCCGAAGAAAATACGTTCCTTCAAGGAGAATTTCTCGACAACACCCGGCTCTGTCAAGCGGGAACCGATATAAACACATCCTTTCCAGACCTCTTGTCCGGGTAGTATATTATGGATTCGTTCTTCGATATCCAATCCGTTTAGCAAGGGGATGATAACGGTCTCAGGTCCGATAACAGGCTTTAGCTGCTGGATGTTTTCTTCTAGATCGTAACTTTTTGTACAACAGAAAAGGTAGTCTACCGGCCCTATCTCGGCGGGATTATCGGTGGCTAGTGCCGGAGCCGTATGGATTGTCCGGATGCCTAGTTGCATTTGTAAACCTTTTTCACGGATAGCCTTTAGATTTTCTCCACGGGCGATAAAAAAGATATCTGCTTTTATTGTTCCTTGATAGCGGGCGGCGACCATACCTCCGTAATAACCACCCACCGCACCGATACCAGAAAACGCTATTCTTAATTTAGCCATACTATTATATTCCTTATTATTTGCAAATATGAGAAAAAAAAGGCTCTCATTTATATCAGTTTCAGTTCTTTTAGTAAATCCGGAATGGATTGTTCGAAGTTCACGCCAAAGCGATAATCCGTTTGCGCCTTGAATGTTCGAAGAATACTTTCTGCCGTGAAGCGAACGGCTATTTCCGCAGATCTCTCCAAGTTGAAATTATTTAACAAACCGGACAGTAAAGCACTTGCGAAAACATCTCCCGTACCATGATAATAACCGGGTATTTTCTCTGTTAAAACATACTCTGTCGCATTTCGTTCCATATCGAAAGTGGCGGCTCCCAGTTCTTTCTCGTCGAAATAGACACCGGTCAAGACAACTTGCTTAGGGCCTAGCTGACTTAGCTTATGTAAAATACCATCGATATAAGCTTTGGTATAGGGACCTGCTTGGTAGGGTTCGCCCAACAATAATGCGGCCTCCGTCAGGTTCGGTACGATGATATCCGCTCTTTCACAAAGGGATCTCATTCCTTTGGCGAATTTAGGGGTGAATATCTTGTACAGTTCTCCGTTATCGCCCATGACAGGATCGACTAGAATCAGGTTATCTTCCCGCTTAAAAAGGGAGAAGAACTCTTTTACGATATCTAATTGCTCGAAAGATCCAAGAAAGCCGCTGTAGACGGCATCGAAACGGATATCTAATTCTTTCCAATGCTTCATGAACGGACGCATATCTTCCGTCAAGTCTCTATATGTATAGCCGAGAATACCTCCTGTGTGTGTAGAAAGTATGGCCGTAGGTAAGGCGCTTGTCTCTATTCCTGCCGCCGAGAGGATCGGGAGGGCAACTGTCAATGAACATTTGCCGAATCCCGATAGGTCATGAATGGCGGCTACTCTTTTTTGTTGTTCCTTATTCATCTTGAATCGATTAAAATGTGATAGGAAAACAAGAGCGGATCGGTAAAGGTTTATTTTACTTTCCTAGAAATAGTTCCATGTCTTCGTCTACACTACCTATTCCGGCGATCCCGAAATTATCGACCAATACTTTGGCTACATTCGGCGACAAGAACGCTGGCAATGTCGGTCCTAAGTGAATGTTTTTTACGCCTAGGTAGAGTAGGGCGAGTAATACGATTACCGCTTTTTGCTCGTACCATGCGATATTGTATGCGATAGGTAATTCATTGACATCATCCAGCCCGAAGATCTCTTTTAACTTGAGGGCGATCATCACCAATGAGTAACTGTCATTACATTGTCCGGCATCTAATACCCGTGGAATACCTCTGATCTCACCCAAAGGCAGTTTGTTGTAACGATATTTGGCACAACCGGCGGTTAATATGACGGTATCTTTCGGTAATTTCTCGGCGAATTCGGTATAGTAGCTACGGCTCTTCATTCTTCCGTCGCAACCTGCCATGACAAAGAATTTACGTATCGCTCCTGATTTTACGGCATCGATAACCTTGTCGGCTAATTGGAATACCTGCTCATGAGCGAATCCACCGATGATTTCCCCGTGTTCGATTTCCGTTGGAGGGGCGCATTTCTTTGCGTGTTCGATTAACGCAGAGAAATCCTTAGAGCCTCCGGGCTTACGATCGGCGATATGTGGGAATCCTTCGAACCCGGTAGAGCCGGTCGTATAGACCCGATCGGCATAAGTGGCGGAAGAACGGGGAGGGACAAGGCAGTTGGTCGTAAACAGGATAACTCCATTGAATGTCTCGAAATCGGATGTTTGTTTCCACCAGGCGCTACCGTAGTTTCCTACAAAATGCTTATACTTCTTGAAAGCCGGGTAATAATGTGCGGGAAGCATCTCGCTATGTGTATAGACATCTATGCCTGTACCTTCGGTTTGTTCCAGCAAGTCTTGAATGTCTCTCAAGTCGTGCCCACTGATAAGTATACCCGGGTTCTTTCCTACGCCGATATTCACTTTCGTAATTTCCGGGTTGCCATAGGTGGAAGTATTCGCTTTATCTAATAAGGCCATGGCTTTTACTCCGTATTCGCCGCAGGTAAGTACCCATTGGGTTAAATCGGCGACAGTCAGGTCTGATCGAGTCGTCGTTACCAAGGCATCTTGCATAAAGGCATAGAGGCTGGTATCCTCGAAACCTAGGTTGTAAGCGTGCTCCACGTAGGCGGCCATACCTTTAACCCCATAAGTGAGTAATTCGCATAGAGAACGGATATCCTCGTTTTCTGTGGCAAGAATACCTACTTCTTTCGCTTTGACCTCCATTTCCTCTACTTTATCCGATTTCCAAGTCAGACAGTCGCAGGTTAAGGAAAGATGGATTCCCAGTCGATGCAATTCGTTGAGAAGGTTCTCCCGTAGCTGATAGGCTTCCTTGATCTTTGAGACGAACCTGGATGAATCGAAATTGGCGTTTGTGATGGTCATGAAAAGTCCGTCTACGATAAACTTATTGGCCGTGGATGATTCCACGCCTTGTTTGCGTAAAGTCGTTGTTAATTTGGAGATTCCCTTCATTAAGTACATCAGTAAATCTTGTAATCCGGCCACTTCGGCGGTCTTACCACATACACCTTTTAATGTGCAGCCCTTTCCTTGGGCGGTTTCTTGACATTGATAACAGAACATAGCTTTTATTTTTAAAGTTTATCGCGAATGTAGGGGGGAGAAGGTCGTTTAATCTGTAACAGTTGTTACACTCTTTGATTATTTTCTTTATCTTTATCCGCAAAAGGAAGTTTTATGAACCTGAGCTTGTGTCCTATTTGCGGAAAATTGTCTGAGGAAGAGCAAACCGCTCTTTTCAGTTCGTTGGATTATTCGACAAGGTCGTTTAAGAAAGGTGACTGGGTGGCTCGTCAGGGAGATGCCTTATCTTCGCTTTATCTATTGAGTAAAGGACGGGTAAAGACTGAGATGATCACCGAAAGCGGGACAATTCTGGAAGTGGAGACTTTATCGGCGCCTACTCCTTTGGCCTCCGCATTTTTGTTTGCGGAAAATAATCGCTTCCCGGTAGATGTTATCGCCTTGGAGGAATGCGAGATCATTTTAATACCTAAGAGTGCGGTGATGCGTTTGCTGGCGACAAACGAGCATTTTCTTCAAAGCTATATGGCTTTTAACGCCAACCGAACACAATTTCTTTCTGAACGTCTTCAATTATTATCGATTAAGACCATTAAAGGTAAACTGGCTTACTATATACTTAAACGTATTCAAGGAGACCATTATAAGCAGGATCGTAATCAAACAGAGCTTTCGGAATATTTTGGAGTGGCCCGTCCTTCATTGGCCCGTAGTTTCTCGGAAATGATAGAGGAAGGGGCTATTTCCCGGGAAGGGAAAATAGTTGATATGAATAAGCTGAAAAGCTACGTGCTTTGAAAATCCATCTACGAATGTACTTGTTCTCGAAACAACTTCCTCTCTATATATGTTACTAGAGTAGATGATTTTTCATTCGACATGGTTATGATGATAAATGAATTAAATACAGGCTTGATTGAAGCTTTAAAAGAAAAACTTCCCCCTAAGACAAATTTGGCGAATCTGTTGATGGATACCCTTTGTATTGGCAGAGAAGCCATTTATAGGCGCTTACGTGGCGAGGTTCCTTTCACCTTGGAAGAGGCAGCTCTTATCTCAAGGAAATTGGGTGTGTCATTGGATAAAATAGTAGGGGTTAGTTTTAGTGCCAATGCCGTGTTCGACTTGAATGTGGTAGATCACGATGATCCTTTTAATGCTTATTTTACGATCTTGTCTAGATATGTGAAGATCTTTAGGGCCTTTCAGGATGATCCTACTACGGCTTTGGGTACCTCTTCCAATACTATTCCTCAGACCCTTTATTTGAAGCATGACCTTTTGTCAAAGTTTCGTTTATTTAAGTGGATGTATCAGAATAAGCATATCCAATGCAATCATTTTGAGAATCTGAAGATGCCGGAAAAACTGGTTGATACCCAAAGAGAATTTGTATCGTTGACACAGTATATCCATTCTACGGATTATATTTGGGATAATATGATCTTCCATCATTTGGTCAATGACATTAAATATTTCTCCGATATCCATCTTATTTCCTGTGAGGATATACAACGTATCAAAGAGGAGTTATTAGTGTTGGTGGATGAATTGGAAGAACTTGCCATGAGAGGAAAGACCGAGGCTGGCAATAGTGTACGAATTTATGTATCGCATATTAACTTTGAGGCTACGTATAGTTATCTGGAAACAAGTTCTTTGCAGTTAAGTATGATACGGGTTTACTCGATAAATTCTATTACGACACAGGATACTGAGATGTTTAATAGCTTGAAAGACTGGATTCAATCTTTAAAAAAGTTCTCTACCATGATCTCCGAGAGTGGAGAGATGCAACGTATCCAGTTTTTCAATAGACAAAGGGAGATTATAAATACGCTTTAGGGTTTGAACCTGTTTCGATAAATGAAACAACCTAGATCTTCCGATTGCGCGATTCGAAATTTATAGGTGCTTTTTTAGTTTAATTTCGTTTTCTATCTTTTTCTGTCTGTGTTTGCTTTAATTAGAAAAGGAACAATTCTCATAGGCTTGCTTTATCGTACAAAACTATCGTTTACATGTTTTACATTTGCCAAATGTATTAAGGAATATTAATAGTTGGAAATAAGGTATAAGGCAATGAAAGATAGTATTGTAAATGAATTGATAACCGCAATGAAAGATAGGCTTCCTCCCGGACAAAATCTTGCTAATTTCTTGACGGATACTTTATGTATCGGGAGAGAGGCGGTGTACCGCAGGCTTCGTGGGGAGGTCGCTTTTACGATTGATGAGGTTGCGCAAATTTCCTGTAAGTTGGGATCAGATCATAGGAAATCACTTGTATAATAGAGTGACTTTCGATATGAACTTGCTCCGATCCGCTAATGCGATAGAAAGTTATTATGAGATTATTGATCGTTATTTACGGATTTAACGTATTGACTTTATGAAAAGTCAGAGGTTGGTTATCGATGCGTTATAAAAATGAAGAGGCTTTACACGATAAAGGTTAAAGAACTAGCTAATTTCGCCCGGATTCTACTTAAGGATTGAGCCGTGACACCTAGATAAGAAGCTATATATTTTAGGGGGACGGATTGGATGATTTCGGGCTGCTTGTCCAATAGAATGGCGTAACGTTCAATGGCGGTTCGTTTGTAAGAACTTAACCATGAAGTCTCGATCTCAAGCATAAAATTCTCTAGAATCCTTCTTCCGATATTTGCTAATTGCACGGAGGATTGAAATAGGATTTCTAGTTTCTGTTTGGATAGGCAATACGCCTCGCTTTCCGTAACGGCTTCTATGGTATAAAGAGAAGGAGAGCCGGAAGTATATCCCCATACCGGGAGTGCGATCTCGCTCTCCACGGCGAACCAAAAGGTATCTTCCGTCCCATCTTTAAATGTATAAGCCCGCCAGATTCCCTTGGATAAGATATACATATTCGTGTTTATCTCACCTTCATGTACGATTATATCTTTGGGGACAAACGACATCATCTCTGCGCTTTCCAGCAATAACCGCATGGCCTGCTCAGAGATTGAAAACCGTTCCATCACTTTCTGGCGAACTTCCTCTTTCATGCTCTTGTACGTTTCAATAGATAGTATACCACAATGATTACAAAAGTAATTAATTCCGACAAAGGTACGGCCAGCCAAATACCTTTAATTCCGCAGACAACAGGTAGGTACATGAAACTTAGGGTGATAATCACGATTCCTCGTAGAATAGTGAATAGCGTAGCGGGTTTGAAACGTTCTATGCTCTGGTAGTACCCGATACAAACGATATTGAGAGCGAAAAAGACATATCCCAAAGAAAAATAGGGAATGCCGGAGACCGCTATCTCGTAAGCGTTGCCATGATTACCGAGAAATAAGGAGGAGACTTCCGGGCAGAATAAAATAGTACCCACGCAGGCGAGTCCTCCGCACACGACAGCGCATAGCAGGGCTAACTTAAACGCCTGCCGTACTCTTTTCCACTGCTGTATGCCATAGTTGTAGCTTATGATCGGCGGGGTAGACTGGGCGATCGCATTGTTCACCATGAATACGATAGGAAAGCAATAACAGGCTACACTGTAGGCGGCAACCCCGTCTTCCCCAAGGTATCTCATGAATATATAATTACCCACCAGCATCATACAAGCGATAGCTGCCTCAGTTAAGAACGCGGAAGAACCAAGCTTTACCATGTATCCGATATTGCGGATTGTCAATAAGATACTTTTAAGCGAGAATTTAGGGCGGTAAAGATGTAATACTTTAGAAAAACCTACGATATAAACCACGATCATAATACTTCCTACGATTACGGAAATAGCGGAAGCTAAAGCGGCTCCCATTAATCCCCAATGCAATGGGAAAACGAAAATATAGTCTAATGTTAGGTTTATCAGGGCCGGGATAGCGCTGCATAACATGGCGTATGTAGGTGATCCGTCTAACCGGATAATGAATAACCCGATATTCAATAACATGTAAAAGGCAAGGAACGGGACGATCCAGTTCATATATTCCAATACGGAGGGCAATAATTGCTCGGAACTACCCAATAAAAGAGCGACCTCAGCACGGAATGTCATCACTAACAAGGAAAGCGATAACATAATACATAATGAGATCGAAAGCGCTTGCGTGATATTAATATTCGCTACCTTGACTTTCTGGTGTGAAAGGTGGATCGAGGCGACGATAGAAGCGCCTACTCCGAACATAAGCCCGATTCCGGTTGCTAACATGAAAAAAGGAGCCACGATATTTACCGCAGCCAAGGCGTCATTTCCTACGCCTCTTCCTACGAATATTCCATCGGCGATATTAATAGTGGCGGAAAGGATCATACCTAATAAGGTAGGGATAAACATCATACGGAACAACTTCGGAATGTTCATTGTTCCAAAATCAATACTGTCTTGCATCATCAGTTTCTTTTCTTTTTATTTTTGCGGCACAAAAGTAGGCTTCTCCATTTAGAAAAAAGTTACCATTAGGGTAAAAAACGGAGTATTTATCAAGTTTGAATTCGATAGCTTATATTTCCTTTATACATTTGTCCATAATTAAATATTATAGTGACATAATGAAAGACGCATTTATAAAACTGCATATATCTATTATTTTGGCAGGTGCGACGGGCATATTTGGAAAATTGATTAGCTTGAATGAAGCCCTATTGGTCTGGTATCGTATGATGCTTGCGTCTTTGTTGTTTTTACTCGTTTTATCCGTCAGCAAAAGATTGAATCGAATTTCTTTCGGGGATGCCTTGAGAATAGGGGGAGTAGGGTTATTGCTGGGATTGCATTGGGTTTTCTTTTATGGGAGTATAAAGGCTTCGAATGTGTCTATTGGAGTGGTTTGTTTTTCTCTGGTAGGTTTCTTTACGGCTTTTCTAGAGCCATTGATTAATTGTCATAGAGTGTCTTTCAAGGAGGTTGTTTTTAGTTTGTTGACTTTATTTGGGGTGGTACTGATTTTCCATTTCGATACTCGCTATCGTTTAGGAATAGGTTTGGGTATTATATCATCCGCTTTAGCGGCTTTGTTCACGATCACGAATAAGAAGATCGGAAATAATTATTCAACAAGTACCATGCTCTTGTATGAAATGGTAGGTGGCTTTATCGGGCTTTCCTGTATTTTACCGTTCTATTTGCGATATATTCCTGTATCGACGATTGTTCCCGGGCTATTAGATTTTACTTATTTATTGCTTTTAGCTTCTGTTTGTACGATTGGTTTGTATTTACTTCAGATACAAGTCTTGAAAAAGATCTCTGCGTTCACGGTAAACTTGAGTTATAATCTGGAACCTATTTATAGCATTATCTTGGCTATGCTTCTTTTTAGTGAGGCTAAAGAGTTGAACGCCGCTTTTTATATAGGGCTAGGGGTAATAATATTGTCTGTCATCTTACAAACACTAAGTGTTATTCGATCAAACAAGAAGATTTAGTGTAGGTAACAAAAAATCTAAAAAGTCCCACAAATCGTTGGATTTGTGGGACTTGACTGTTCATTATCTGGTTAGTTCTGCGGAGAGAGCGGGATTCGAACCCGCGAAACCCTTTAGGGGTTTACACGCTTTCCAGGCGTGCCTCTTCAACCACTCGAGCATCTCTCCAAGGTCTTGTTGAAACCGGGTGCAAAGGTATTGATTTTTTTTGATTATGCAAGAGTTTCGCTTGCGAATTTACATAGAGATGCAATGTCTGGATGCGATTACTTGGCTCACCCGATATTTATTGGGGACAGACTTAATTCAAAGGGATAAGACAAGAATCGCGGATGTCAGCTTAATGCGATGAATGGTATCTTTTTGATTGAAATGCCTTCTTTTTCACGACACGGCTCTCTGGCTATAAAAGCCAACGGGCGTAAACGGGGAGCGCGAACAAGCTGCCACCACCGCTTTTTAACACGATAAGCGTCGCTTTTTAACGAATATATACGTATCAACCTACACATATGGCTGTATCAGCTCACACATATAGCAGTGTTAACCCACACATATAGTCGCGTCAAGCAACACATATAGTGGCGTAAGCCTACACATATATAGGTATCGGCCCTCACATGCGGTAGCGTTGGGCATTATTACCGCCTTACGACCGTAAAACATGAACTAGGGTGAATTATTTCGGCTGGAACGAAAGGCCGTTTTTCAGCAAACAGCTATCAAACAGAGAATTGCTGTTTTTTTCTCTCGAATTTGGAAGCGAGACGCACTTGGGTACGGAATAATCGTTTCTCCGGGACTTCAGATTACAAGTTGTCAAAAAGACAAATGGGGCACTTGTATCTATAGTTCCTCTGCCATTTCCCGATAACCATCGGGGGAGAGACGGTTAATGTATAATTTATGCCTTGTCAGGTGAATAACTTACGGCTTGTCAAGTGAATAACTTACGGCTGGGGGTAGCCGTAAGCTTACGAGTCTGGAAGTGGTTAGTTATTCACTTGGGAAGCCTTTCTCAAGTGAGTTGGCCTGTTGATTAACAGGATATAAGACAGCGATTTATATGGCAATGGTTATCCCATGATCTCATCTGTTGGCCGACTTCTATATTTCTGTAGGTCGACTTGTCTTAGGTTGCCGGCTGAAATATAGATGAGCCTGAAGATACCCCCACTGATTATCAGGTGAGCCGAATTTTCTTCTGATAAGGCATTGGACACAAGACTTATAGGCAATAAAAAACCTACAAATCAGCGATTTGTAGGTTTTTGTCCACTTACTCTCTTGTTTTGTTCAGTAGGTTCTGCGGAAAGACAGGGATTCGAACCCCGGGAACCTCTCGGTTCAACGGTTTTCAAGACCGCCGCAATCGACCACTCTGCCATCTTTCCAATATGTTTTGCGATCAAACGTTTCGTTTAATTGCTTTGCAAAGGTAGTCATTCTTTTGGAATATACAAGAGTCTTATGCGCTTTTTTTCTTTTTGTTTATTCTTTTCTTTTAAGAATAGAATGTGTGGGAATCCCCTTTTTATTGCTATTTTTGTAGCAAATAATTTATCAATCAAGTAAAAGGTTTCTATATGAGAAAGTTGAAAAGTTTATGGCTGGTTTCGGTTGTGCTGCTATTAGTAAGCTGCTCGATGTCCGCTAAATCAGATAAATCAAGTGAGGCTGGTACCGCCTCCAAGGGAGAGGTCGTTACTTTGAACAAGGCAGAGTTCTTGCAAAAGGTATTCAATTACGAGAAGAACGCAACGAAATGGGTATATGAAGGTGATAAGCCTTGTATCATCGATTTTTATGCGGACTGGTGTGGTCCCTGCAAGCAAGTGGCTCCTATTTTAAGGGATTTGGCTATCCTGTATAAGAATGATATCGTAGTTTATAAGGTAAATGTGGATAAGGAAAAGGAGTTGGCTGCCGCTTTCGGTATACAAAGTATTCCTACGTTCTTGTTTATCCCTAAGGAAGGACAGCCTCAGATATCGATGGGAGCTCTTCCCCGTGAGGAGTTTGTGAAACAGATCGATACTTTCTTGTTGAAGAAGAAGTAACACGACTTAGTTAATCATCATTTATAGATCGGAAAGCCGTAGAATTTTAGATTTTACGGCTTTTTTAATTGGGAGGGATGCTTTATGAAAGTAGGAATTATCAGATGTATGCAAACAGAGGATTTTTGCCCCGGTACTACTGATTTTAGGATGATCCGTGAGAAAAAGGGAGCCTTTGAGGGCGTAGAGGAAGATATTGAGATCATCGGGTTTATCAATTGCGGAGGTTGTCCCGGAAAAAAGGCCGTATTAAGGGCGAGGGAGTTGGTGAATAGAGGGGCGGATAGTATCGCTTTTGCTTCCTGTATCCAAAAAGGGACGCCGATAGGTTATGCCTGTCCTTTCGCCAAAAGGATGAAGGATGTTATCCAGAACGATTTAGGCGATGGCATCCGGCTGATCGATTATACGCATTAGGAAGATCCGGTAGCTGGTGGAAAAGGCATAAAAAAAGAGGGCATTGAAAAATGTCCTCTTTTTTATTTTGGCATCGCACGAATTATTCAGCGCTTTCAGTTGCCGGAGCTTCTTCAGCGGGAGCCGCTGCGGCTGCTTCCTCAGCTTGCTTAGCAGCTTCAGCTGCTGCCAATTCTGCTTTCTTTTTAGCTACGATTTCTGCTTTTGCCTTATTCGCTTCCTTTTCAGCCTCAAGACGTGCTTTAGCTTCTGCTCTAGCTGCTTCGCTGTCTTTTTCTTTGATAGCTTGTACGGAAGCTTGTTTGTTCTTCAACCAAGCTTGGAATTTCTCCTCAGCTGCGGCTTCGTCGAACGCACCCTTCTTAACACCTTCCAATAAATGCTTTTTCAAGCAAACGCCTTCGCGAGAAAGAATGTTACGAGTTGTGTCTGTAGGTTGAGCACCTACTTGTAACCAATACAAAGCTCTTTCGAAGTTCAAATCTACTGTAGCAGGATTAGTGTTCGGATTATAAGAACCTATCCTTTCAATAAATCTTCCATCACGTGGAGCCCTGCTGTCTGCGATCACGATTTGGTAGAAGGCGTAACCTTTACGACCGTGTCTTTGCAATCTAATTTTTGTTGCCATGTTTGAATAATTAATTTAAGCTGTTTGTATTAGCGGGTGCAAAGATAGGAGTTTCTGTTTATAAAACAAGCGTTTTGTTGGAAAATATGTGGATGCTTCTGCTTTTTTTAAAGGTAGTTTAAGGGATTAGTCCCTTATGCAATTGGTTGCCGACACCGTCGGCAATAATGCTGACGCTGTCGGAAATATTGCTGACGGCGTCGAAAATATTGCCGACGGCATCGGCAACCAATTTCTTCCTAGTCTTGCCCCGGAAAGATCGTATGAAATCTCCTGTACATCCCTAATGAAAGGGATTTTTCTTATCTTCGCGGCTTCATTATATTAATGTATTAAAATAAACATATGATTTCAGTTGACGGACTAACAGTAGAGTTTGGTGGAAGCGCCCTTTTCTCGGATGTTTCTTTTGTGATTAACGAGAAAGATCGTATCGCCTTGATGGGTAAGAACGGTGCCGGTAAATCTACCTTGTTGAAGATATTGGCCGGCGTGCGGGAGCCAAGCCGTGGAAAAGTGTCCGCCCCTAAAGATACCGTGATCGCTTATTTGCCGCAGCATTTGATGACGGAGGATGGCCGTACCGTTTTCGAGGAGACGGCGCAGGCTTTCGCCCATCTGCACGAGATGGAGGCGGAGATCGCCGAATTGAATAAGCAACTGGAGACTCGTACGGACTATGAGTCGGATAGTTATATGGAGCTGATCGAGCGGGTCTCTACCTTGAGCGAGAAATTCTATTCCATAGAGGAGATCAATTACGACGCCGATATAGAGAAAACCTTGTTGGGACTGGGTTTCAAACGGGAGGATTTCGACCGGCAAACCAGTGAATTCAGCGGTGGCTGGCGTATGCGTATCGAGCTGGCGAAACTACTGTTGAAGAAACCGGATGTCCTTTTGCTGGACGAGCCGACGAATCACTTGGATATCGAGTCTATCCAGTGGTTGGAGGATTTCTTGATCGATAACGGTCAGGCCGTAGTGGTGATCAGCCACGACCGTGCGTTCGTGGATCATATCACGACTCGTACGATCGAGGTGACGATGGGCCGGATTTATGATTATAAGGTAAACTATAGCCAATACTTGCAATTACGGAAGGAACGTCGTGAGCAACAACAGAAGGCTTATGACGAGCAACAGAAGATGATCGCCGAGACGAGAGAGTTCATCGAGCGTTTCAAGGGCACGTACTCCAAGACCTTGCAGGTGCAGAGCCGTGTGAAGATGCTGGAGAAACTGGAGATCTTGGAGGTGGATGAGGAAGATACCTCGGCTTTGCGCTTGAAGTTTCCGCCTTCGCCTCGTTCGGGCTCTTATCCGGTGACGATCGAGAATGTCTCGAAAGCGTATGGCGATCATACGGTTTTCCGAAACGCTAATCTGATGATCGAGCGAGGGGATAAGATCGCTTTCGTCGGGAAGAATGGCGAGGGTAAGTCTACCTTGGTGAAGTGTATCATGAAAGAGATCGAGCATGAGGGGACGTTGACGCTGGGGCATAACGTGATGATCGGTTATTTCGCCCAGAACCAAGCCTCCCTGCTGGATGAGAATCTTACGGTTTTCCAGACGATAGACGATGTGGCGCAAGGCGATATCCGTAATAAGATCAAGGATCTGCTGGGTGCGTTCATGTTTGGCGGCGAGAACTCGGCGAAGAAGGTGAAGGTGCTTTCCGGTGGCGAGCGCACACGTCTGGCCATGATTAAGCTATTGTTGGAGCCTGTGAACTTGCTGATTCTGGATGAGCCGACAAACCATCTGGATATGAAGACGAAGGATATCTTGAAGCAGGCGTTGCTTGACTTTGACGGGACGTTGATCGTCGTATCCCACGACCGTGATTTCTTGGATGGGCTGGTCTCTAAGGTCTATGAGTTCGGAAACCAAAAAGTGACGGAGCATTTGGAAGGCATCTATGAGTTTATGCAGCGCAAGAAGATGGAGAATCTGCGTGAGCTTGAGCGGAAGAATTAAATCCTCCACCCAAGCGTCAGCATAATATCATACGTGGAGCTATCTATATCTTTATGATACTTATAATGGGTACGGCGGGAGAAATAACGATTTCGCAACGCAATATTCCATTTATGCTTGGACATATAGGCTAAGGTGGTGGAAAATACCGTTAAACGTGCGTTGCCGGCATCGCCTTGTACGTTTAACTTTGTAGGGTCCACCGCATTCCAGTCTATATCCGGCTCGTATCCTTTCCATGTGAAGATATGGTAGTTCTCCAAATCGATCAAGAACGCCCAGCGTTTATCGTAGGCCAATCCGGTAAACGCTTTCACGCTATAACCGCTTCCCAGATTATAATCTCTCTCTTCCAGCCGGAGGTAATCGGAGATGCTTGCGCCCAAGGCGACTCCTGTTCCGTATAATTCGGCGTAAACATCTACCTTATTGTCCGGCGTGCCTCTTTTGTAATAGATCAATCCACCACCGACCGCCGCCGCTTCCGATATGCGGTAGGGAGCTACCGTTTGGGAACTATTGGATTTTAACTCGGAATCATAGTAGTCGAAATGCTGAAAGATTCCAGCGGCCAGACTACGAGGGCCTTTACTCCAGACCTGTTTCCCCCAGATAGCCCCAACGGCATTGACTTGGCTGATGAGCGGCTGGCTCGAAAAGAAATCGAACCCGGCCTTCAACTGAAACCATTCATAGGGCGAATAGAAATCATCATTGAAAGGATCTCCATAATCCAACCTGAAGGATACGTGCATGCTCGTAGTGCCATGCTTGGAGCCTTCCTGCTCGGCAAGGAAGCGAGGACCAACACCCACGATGAAGTTTACGGGAACCGAGGTGTAGACACGCCCCTTGGAGCTGCTGTGTCTCCAAGCTTCTCCCGTGATGATACGATTGATCGCCCGCATCGGAGATATCAAACCGGATAAGATCTCCCGTCCCACACGTTCCGCCCCGTGGGAGCGGTTGTCGATGAATAAGTCGGAGAGCCGGTAGGTAATCTCACCTAATTCTATACCGCCGAAAGAGGTGGCAAGCATGTCATTGATGGAGGGCGGTTCCGTTTCCATAAAGAATTCCCACATTAGGCTGCCTCCCGCCGCGAATGGAATGGATTGCCAGAAATTCAGTCCGTTGCTACGGGCCGCGTTGAAATATAACGATCCGTGATAGGGATGGGCCACCAGATTGGTAGAGAACTTATCCGTGTCCCAAACAGGCCCCGTCTTGAAGTTTTGCTTAATCGTATGTCCGTTTATCTTCGCGAAATCCTCGTTCATTAAGAAACGGTCGAAAGTCCAGACGGCCATGTTCATTCCGAATACCTCGCTTGCTGCCAACCAAGGGCGGCGTGGAATGAAAAGGGCCGTGTCGCTCACGTAATTGCGGGCATCCATCTGAGGGAAGTGTTGCCCCCACATCCATTGGCTGGATAGCAGACAGATCAACCCGATCAACATGCATTTTTTCATCCTCATCTAATTCAATTCTCTTTTGTAAATAAAAATCAATAGGTTACGGTTATAACCACTCCGCAAACTTATATATAATAAACATTAAGGGATTCGTTTGGTTTAAATTATTGTTAGGTATTCTTTCTATAAATGCTGTTATTTGCGAACTATTCCGTATTTTTGCGAAAAAAACAAAATGATAGATTTTATCACCTTTTGTGACTATACAGGGACCTTTGCGTTTGCCATAAGTGGCATAAGATTGGCTTCTGCGAAACAATTTGATTGGTTTGGCGCCTATGTGGTGGGTGTCGTGACCGCTGTAGGAGGAGGTACGATTCGTGATATTTTATTGAACGCGGTGCCTTTTTGGATGGAACAAGCCTCTTATTTGGTTGTCTCGGCCTTGGCTTTGTTGTTCGTTATCGCTTTCCGAAAATACGTGATCCGTTTGAACAATACATTTTTTATATTCGATGCTATCGGATTGGGGTTGTTTGTGGTGGTAGGTATCGCCAAGACCTTGGATTTCGGGTTCCCCATGTGGGTGGCGATCGTGATGGGAACCATAACCGGCTCGTTTGGCGGTATGATGAGGGATATATTGATTAATGAGGAACCTTTGATATTCCGGAAAGATATTTATGCGTTGGCTTGTGTCTTTGGCGGTTTGATATATTATATATGTATGCAAACTTCTATGTCGGCGGCGATGATACAGTTCGTATCGGCGTTGAGCGTGTTCCTCGCACGTATAATCGCCGTAAAATATCATATAAGTGTTCCGGTGTTGAAAGGAGAAGAATAATTTATTAACTTTGCATAATTATATGGACATGCATACTCAACAAGAAAAGGCTTCCATCCTGTTGATATATACGGGTGGGACGATAGGTATGATCGAGAATCCGGAGACTGGAGTGTTAGAGTCGTTTAATTTCCAGCATTTGAAGGACAATATGCCGGAGTTGAAGAAACTGGGGTATTCGGTGGCCACGATACAGTTTGATCCTCCGATGGACTCCTCGGAGATGGGGCCGGACTCGTGGATGAAGATCGTGAAAATCATCGCCGATAATTATCAGAAATACGACGGCTTCGTGGTACTGCATGGCACGGATACAATGTCGTATACGGCATCGGCATTGAGTTTTATGCTCGAGAACCTGAGTAAGCCGGTGATCCTTACGGGATCGCAATTACCGATCGGGATGTTGCGTACCGATGGGAAGGAGAACTTGATTACGGCGATCGAGATAGCGGCTGCCAAGGAGAACGGCTTACCGTTGGTCCCGGAGGTCTGTATCTTTTTTGAGAATGATTTATTGAGGGGGAATCGTACGAGTAAGATAAATGCAGATAATTTTAATGCGTTCCGTTCGTACAATTACCCGGCTTTGGCTCATGCGGGTATCTATATCAAGTATGATCTGCCGCAGGTATATCATCCGGTATCGCGTAAGCCGCTGAAGCCGCATTATTTGTTGGACCGAAATATCGCTATACTAAAACTATTCCCCGGAATTTCTCCGCAAGTAGTGGAAAGTATCCTGAATATCCCGGGTCTGAAAGGTGTGGTGATGGAAACATTCGGAAGCGGAAATGCTCCGTGCGAGGAATGGTTCTTGAATATGTTGAAGGAGGCTGTAGACCGTGGTATCGTTATCGTGAATGTTACTCAGTGTAGGGCCGGAAGTGTGGAGATGCACCGTTATGAGACGGGGCACAAATTGTTGGAGGCAGGCGTGACGAGCGGCTTCGATAGTACGACGGAGAGCGCCGTGACGAAGCTAATGTTCCTCTTCGGCCATGGGCTGACACCCGACGAGGTGAAGGAGCATATGAACTGCTCGTTGATCGGGGAGGTATCGATCCCTGAGACGTTCCGCCCCTAGTGTATACTATGTAAAACAGAAAAAAAGCAGTGTTGCGGAATAGGAGAGTATGAAACTATCATTTCTGAGTTTAGCTAGTGGGAGCAGTGGGAACTGCTATTATTTGGGGACTTCGGAATTCGGTATGCTGATTGACGCAGGTATCGGAATCCGGACCATAAAGAAAGTATTGAAGGACCGGTCGATCGATTTTACCAAGATCGTGGCCGTGTTGATTACCCACGATCATGCGGATCATATCAAGACGGTCGGGTATTTGGGCGAGAAGCTTTGCATTCCTGTCTATGCGACAGCCGACGTGCACCGGGGGATTGATAAGAGCCGGTATGTGGAGGAGACCTTATGTGTCTCTCGCAAGGTTATAGAAAAAGAAGTTCCATTCCTTATCCGTGATTTCCGTATCACGGCTTTCGAGGTGCCTCACGATAGTACTGATAATGTGGGGTACCATATCGAGTATGGTAATCATAAATTCACTTTCGCTACCGACGTAGGCCATATCACGGACACGGTGGGGAAATATATCTGCATGGCGAACCATTTAATATTGGAAGCGAACTATGACGAGGAGATGCTTCGTTTCGGTACATATCCTGCTTTCTTGAAAGAGCGGGTGGCGAGCCCGACCGGGCATTTGAGTAATAGGGAGGCCGCGGAGTTCTTGGCGACCCATTATAATACCGGTTTGAAGAATATCTGGCTTTGCCATCTCAGCCGGGACAATAACCATCCCGAACTGGCCTATAAGACAGTGGATATACGTCTTTTCCAAGAGGGCATAAGGGTAGGGAAAGATGTCTCATTGGTAGCGTTGAAGCGGACTACACCCTCGGATATTTACGAGTTTGATTAAAATTTTATGAAAAAAAGTAGTCGAAAAGTTTGCGGGGAAAAATAAAACCTCTATCTTTGCACCCGCAATCGAGAAACAAACGGTGGTTTGAAAAAGTAACGATAGCGAAACAGAATGACTTGGTAGCTCAGTTGGTAGAGCAAATGACTCTTAATCATTGGGTCGAGGGTTCGAGCCCCTCCCAGGTCACACGATTTACTTATTGGAAAGATGGCAGAGTGGTCGATTGCGGCGGTCTTGAAAACCGTTGAACTGAGAGGTTCCCGGGGTTCGAATCCCTGTCTTTCCGCAGAGAGTCCTGTAAGGCGAAAGCTTTACGGGATTTTTTGTTTTTGAGGCGTTTGTCCGGGCACAAACGGAAAGAGGTAGCGGGCATCGCTAGAATGAGAAAGTGTATAATAATATGGAAACAGGATCATTGCGGATAAGTGATATACGGCCGGATTTTATCTATATGATGGAACAAGCCGTGAAAGCCCCATCGGGGCATAATACCCAACCTTGGTTGTTTCGTGTGCAAAAGGATAGGATACAGATTCTTCCGGATATGAGTAAGTCCCTTCCGGCCGTAGATCCGGATAACCGTGAGTTATTTATTAGCTTAGGATGCGCCACCGAGAATCTTTGCATTGCGGCTGAGGCAAAAGGATATACTCCGCTACCGTTTTTTTCAGGATCGGGGGAGATCACCGTACTCTTGTCGGAGGCATCGATGATTAAGGAGACGAGTGGGCTTATCGAGGAAATTTCGGTGAGACAGACGAATCGAGGCATATATTCCGGGGAAATGATTCCATCGGATCAACTGAGCTATTTGAGGAATACGCCTTTGGAGGAAAATATCAGTCTGCATTTGTGGTCGAAAGGAGAGTGGGAGTTCGATACGCTTTCTTCTTATATATTTGCGGGGAATAACCGGCAAATGAACGATCGTCTGTTTAAGCGAGAGCTGAAATCATGGATGCGTTTTAATAAGAATCATGTACGAGCTACATCGGACGGCCTGAGTTATGCGGTGTTCGGGGCGCCGAACCTTCCCCGTCTTATCTCAGAGACAATCATGGGAAGTGTCTTGAAAGCCGGCATACAAAATAGGGGAGACAAGAAGAAGCTGGACTCTTCTTCTCATTTAGCCTTGTTCGCCTTACGGATAAATACGCTACCGGAATGGTTTGCGCTAGGCCGGAGTTTGCAACGTTTTCTTTTGAGAGCTACGGAAAAGAATATCGCTTTCGCCTTTTTGAACCAGCCTTGTGAGGTGCGTGATCTTTCCGGTTTGCTGGCGAAAGACTTGTCTTTCACCAACGAGATTCCAGCCTTGATCCTCCGTCTGGGATACGCCAAGCGGAAAATGCCGTACTCACCTCGAAAGTCTTGGCGTGAGAGGCTGGTTCCGTAATGGTTAAGTCAGATAGCGAGTACCCTCGTTCATGCCAGCCTGCACGGGATATGCCAATACGAAACTGTTTGCCTGGAAGTATTTGTTGAGGTACTTGGGGATACGGGCCATGGCGGGAGCGTAGGAAAGTCCTTCCTTGCGGCTAAGGATAATCCACATCGTGTCGTCCGGTTTTATATCCCGGAAAACGATCAGGAAGTCATCCCAGTCGTTGAATTCGATATAACTGGCTTCTCCGCTTTTCTTGGCTAATAATTTCTTTAAGGCATTCAAGGTCGCTTCCGAACCGTAAAAGACTGTCGCTGCACCTGTGTTCTGGGTCACGTTTCGTAACCGGAAGATGATTTGGTTGAAACCGATTTCTTTTTCGGCCAATTCCGGGATGATGATCAGATGCCGTCTAACGGTAGAGATGGGTTGTGCGGGCTTGTATATGAATGTACTTACACTACTTTCCGCCAATACACTTTCCACGATATGGCCTAGGAAGGCCGCCGGTATATCTTTTTCCTTGTGCAATCCCACTACCAGATCTGTGATCTCCCGCTCTTTTACCACGCTGGCGATAGCATTCGATACGCTTAAGTCATATCTTAATAAATCTTTCATCCGGGTATCCGTGGCGGCAGCCGTATTGACTGCGGTCTGTAGAACCCTGCGGGATTGTTTTAACGCTTTCTCGTCTGAATGATGGTTATCTATCACTTTTAGGGCAAACAAGCCGTTCTTGTTTTGGGGAGATTTGATCGCCAAGCTGAGGTTGACCAGCTCTTCCACGGTCTCTTCATTGCTGACTGGTATCAAGATATGCTCTGATTCTTTTTTGTTTTCCTCCTTATCGGATATATCTTGGGCCGCTATGTTATGAGCGCCTTTTTGGGCGGCGAAAGAGGCGATGGTGCAAGTGACAAGTATCATCAGGATCGTACCGTTCAACACGCTCTCATTTAATAACCGGATTGGTTCCCCATTAGCGTCTGTTCCGGTGATTACGTTATATCCGACCATCACGGCGGCCAATGTAGCGGCGGCTTGTGCGTTACTTAGGCCGAAAATAACGCTTCGCTGATCCGTGGACAGATGGAAAGTCTTTTGGGTCATCCAAGCGGCTATGTATTTGGCGGCCGTAGCTACGATAATCATGATAAGCCCAACTTTAATGGTCTCGAAACTGGTAAAGAACGTACGATAATCTATTAACATACCTACGCCCAACAAGAAGAATGGGATGAATATGGCATTTCCTACGAACTCTACACGATTCATCAAGGGTGAGCTTTGCGGGATAAGGCGATTTAGGGCTAGTCCGGATAAGAACGCCCCGATGATCGCCTCCATACCCGCTACCTGAGCTAGGAAAGATCCCAGAAATACCATCACCAGCACGAATATATACTGTGATATATTATCGTGTACATGCTTAAAGAACCAACGCCCAATGAAAGGGAAACCGAATAATACGATTAATGCGAATATCAAGATGGAAACGCCCAGACGAATCCAAAACATATCGTTGACCTGTCCGGTGGCCATGCCGACAATGATCGTTAGGACGAGCAATGCCAAGGTATCAGTGATCATCGTTCCTCCTACGGTGATACTGACAGCTTTGTTTTTGCTGATACCCAGTTTGCTGATAATCGGATAGGCGATCAATGTATGGGAGGCGAACATACTGGCGAGTAAAACGGAGGTCAATACGTTGAATCGCAGGACCCATATTCCGACAACCGTTCCTAGGATCATCGGAATGAGGAATGTGTACATGCCGAATACTAGGCTTTTCGTACTATTTCTCTTAAAGTCCGCCATATCGATTTCCAATCCGGCGAGAAACATGATATAAAGCAATCCCGCCGTCCCGGACAAGATAATGCTGCTATCCCGTAATACGAGATTAAAGCCGTGCGGTCCGATAATTGCGCCGGCAATGATCAGTCCAAGCAGGTGAGGGATTCTCAGCTTGTTTAATAAAAGGGGAGCGGCCAGGATAATTAAAAGAATCAAGAGAAATTTTAATACCGGGTCCGCTAAGGGCAATGTGAAATCTATTGTCGAGGCTAATACCATATGCGTAATTTTTTCGTTATAATTTGAAACAAAAATAATAAGAATTTGCGGAGATTGCAGCGTTTACGCCAACTTTGCATCTTCTTTTATAGATAACAATGAATGTGTGAGTTTTATAAGTTAAAGTATATGTAAATCTTGGGACATTAGCGTGAACCGATTATATTTGTACATACATTGCATTGAGTTTATTGTTATAAAACTAAAAAGCGTTTAAACCCTTTGCATAAAAGGGTGTCAAACATGAAAAGAGAAAAATATTTATTTAATGTAGAGGAGAAACAAATATGAAACCCATGAAATTAACATCTTTAGTGATGATGCTTCTGATCGCGTTTAGTGCCGCGGCTCAGGAGGAGTTCTTTGATGATGTGTATTTCTCTTCCAAAAACAAGAAAAAGAAAGAACAGGTTGAAGAGAAAAAGGTTGTTCAGCCGAAACAGGAGTCTAGGGCCCTGGTCGCTACAGCCAAGAGCCCAGCTTCTTCAGACAGCCGGGATGTGGATGAATATAACCGTCGTTATACATCAGTCGAGGTAGAGGAGCCTTATCGTGAGGATGATTCCGTTATCTATGAGGATAGCGATGAGAATGAGTCTTCTTCCGAGCGTCGTTCGGATACTGAATATACGGAACGTATCATTCGTTATCATTCGCCGAGTAAGATTACGATCGCCGGAGCGGATCAAGTCGATTTGTATCTGAGTGACGGATATTATGGTTACGGCTATGATACGGATTATTCGAACGGTAGCGCGAACGTGAATTTTAATATCAATGTCGGCAACGGCTGGGGCTCGCCTTGGTATACAGGTTGGTACGATCCTTGGTTCTATAGCTATAGCCCTTGGTGGACTTATTCATCTCGCTTCTACGGCCCGTCTTGGGGATTCGGCTGGGGCTGGGGAGGCTTTTATGCCGGCTATTATAGTCCGTGGTACGATCCATGGTATGGCCCGTCTTGGGGCTGGGGTGGAGGCTATTGGGGTGGCCATTGGGGACATCATCACCATTACTATCCCGGTTACTACTCGACTCCAAGTAGACATTATTCAAACGGACGTTCCTCTTATCGAGATAATCGCTCTTATGCGAGTGGCAGAGGTTCCGGTTATACAGGTGGGCGGAGCAGTGGCTCTTCTTCCTTGAGAAATTCAGGATCGACTACAAGACCTTCGTCTTCAAGTTCATTGAGCAATGGACGTGCGGGATCTACCCGTAGGGAATCTGCTATATCCTCTGGTGCGGGACGTCGTTCCTCTTCTTCTGTTAGAAATTCGGCAACGACAAGAAGTAGCTCGGGCATAAGTAATAGCTCGGCGAGAACAAGGATTTCCAGAAGTAGTTCTGGAGCCGCATCTTCTTCCGGACGTCAATATTCAGCTCCGGTAACACGTTCCTCTTCTAGGAGCAGTAGCGATTTCTCAAATAGTCGCTCTTCTTCCAGTCAATTTAGAAGTTCCTCTCCTTCTCGTAGTAGTTCGGTAGGTTCTTCTTCCGGTAGCTTCGGTGGAGGTCGTTCTAGTGGAGGCTCTGTTGGTGGCGGAGGTGGCCGTGCCGGTGGTGGTCGCAGGTAAAAGTGTTAGGTTGATAAAATTAGAGATACGATGAAAAGGATAGGAATTATAATGTCGGTGCTTGCCCTGTGTGGCGGCACCGCTTTTTCGCAGTCACAGTTGGATGCCTTTAAGTATTCCCAGACGGAGTTGAATGGTACGGCTCGTTATTTAGGAATGGGTGGTGCTTTTGGTGCGTTAGGTGGTGATATTTCCGCTATGAATACGAACCCGGCAGGCTTGGCGATTTATAAAAGCTCGGAGGTGGTTACGACATTGAGTTTGTCTTCGGCCTCGGCGAAGACCGATTGGCTTGGTTCGAAGGTGGATAACAGCCGTACGAAGGTGAGTTTCGATAATATCGCTTACGTAGGATATTTCCCGACAGCGAATGATGAGGGTATCGTGAGCTGGAACGTTGGTTTCTCTTATAATCGCTTGAAGAATTATAGCCGGAATTATACGATGGCTACAGGAGGTGATTTGAATACTTCTCTTTCTGATTATGTGGCCATGCGTGCGGCAGGAATGCCTAGCGGACTGTTAGGGGAGGATAAGGACTATAATCCTTATAACAATCAAGACTTGGGTGATTGGCTATCTATTCTAGGATACAATGCCGGTTATATGGATTCATATAACGATAATGATAAAGAGTATTATAGTGCGTTCGGAGATAATAATGCGGATGGGCAATGGAGTCCATATTTATTGCAAGGAGGTCAATTAAAAGTTTCAGAGCGAGGTTCCGTGGATCAATATGATTTGGCTTTCGGTATAAATATATCGGAACTTGTGATGCTTGGCGCTACGGTTGCGATTACGGATCTGAACTATCGATATCAGTCATCGTATGATGAGGAATTTACGAACGGCAATAATTTATACTTAGATAATTACTTGGATACGGATGGTACCGGGTATTCATTTAATGTGGGTGCTATCGTCCGTCCCGCCGATTTTCTTCGCTTGGGTGTGGCTTATAATTCACCTACGTGGTATAAGATGACAGATCGTTATTATGGTGAGGCCGGTTCTTATCTGACCTTTATGGATAAAGGGGAGATGAAAGAGCGTAAACTAGATGCCGCTACCCCTAATAATGCTTATTATGACTATGAATTCCGTTCTCCGGATAAATGGATCTTTAGTGCCGCCGCTATCTTGGGTACGACCGCTTTGATAAGCGTTGATTACGAGTTGATGAATTATAAGAATATGCGTATGTATCAAACGGATGGTAGCAGTAACGTGTATACTAACCAAGATATAACGGATAATTTCAAGTCAATGAATACGATCCGTGTAGGTGCGGAGGTAAAGGTTACTCCTCAATTTGCCGTAAGAGCAGGTGTCGCCTACAGCGATAGTCCGATCAAGGATAAACTGAAGAATGGAGAGAAAGAGGTCTTTACGGTTGGTACGATTCCTAATTATACGATCGATAAAGGGGTCATGAATTATACGGTAGGTATCGGTTATCGCTTCACCCCGAACTTCTATACGGACTTGGCTTGTGTATTCCGTACGCATAAGGAAGATGTTTATGCGTTCTCTAATATGTTTGCGGGAGATGATCCGAAACCATTCCTCGAAGCCCAACCCGCCACGATGAAAACAAACACGACTCGTGTAGCTTTGACATTGGGATACAAGTTCTAATATACATATATTTTAGATCAGTAAAGTCCCCTGTTCGTACGTTAAAGGTGCGGGCAGGGGACATTCTTTTTATAATTTGAAATAAAATGTTTGTTGGTTTAAAATATTTTTCGTTCTTTTGCTTCCATAAATAACATTGTATAACAGTTAAAACCCCATCGCCTATAGCATAAACATTACTCGAATAAACTAAAAATGTGAAAGTAATGAAGACTTTAAAAATGATGACCGACGAGGAATTGGTTGTCCTTTATGCAGAAGGTAATAATGCCGCTTTCGATATTTTATTAAATCGATACAAAAGTAGCATTCATTCTTACATTTATTTCATAGTACGTAACAAAGAGCTTACGGAGGATATCTTTCAAGAGACCTTCGTGAAGGTTATCATGACTATAAAACAAGGTCGCTATACTGAGAACGGCAAGTTTAAGGCATGGATTACTCGTATTGCCCATAACTTGATTATCGATAATTTCCGTCAAGAACGTTGCGAAAACACGATCTCGAATGATGAGGTAGAAATCGACTTATTTAATAATATCAAGCTTTGCGATGGTACGATAGAGGATAATATCGTGCGCCATCAAGTATTGTCTGACGTGAAGAAATTGGTAAAGCATTTGCCGGATAACCAGCGTGAAGTGTTGGAGATGCGTTACTATCAAGACCTTAGTTTTAAGGAAATCGCCGATATCACGGGGGTTAGCATCAATACGGCCTTAGGGCGTATGCGTTACGCTATCTTGAATATGCGTCGTATGGCCGATGAGAACCGTATCGAGCTATCTATGGTGTAAAATAATTTTCTTTCCATGCAATAAGTCTTAGGTCCCTACGTTTTATTAGCAAACAAGATAAAAATAGAGGTGCCTATGAGGAAGCTTTCTACGCAATGCATGGATGATTTGGAGAAAAAAGTGAAAAGTGCCCCGGAGGCGAAAAGTTCGCCTCGGAAGCAAACGATGGATTTCTTGAAACAGTTTGCGAGGGCTTATCAAGCGGAACCGGCTGTACATCCGGAGCTCTGCGGGTATGTGTTGAACTAAGAATTACGGAAAGAGAATCTATATTATTAGGTTCTCTTTCTTTTTTTGTGTACTTTTGTAAAAACAAAAGACAAGATTATGAAGCATTTGATAGCGCCTTCCCTGCTTTCCGCTAATTTTCTGGATTTGCGGAAGGAGATGGAGATGATAAATAAAAGTGACGCCGATTGGTTGCATCTGGATATTATGGATGGGGTATTCGTGCCGAATATCTCGTTTGGTTTCCCGGTACTTAACGCATTAAAGCCTATATGCCAGAAGCCGATGGATGTGCACTTGATGATCGTGGAGCCCCAGAAGTTTATCCCCGAAGTGGCGGCTACGGGAGCCTATATGATGAACGTGCATTATGAGGCATGTACCCATTTGCATCGGACGGTAGCGGCTATTAAGGAAACGGGCATGAAAGCGGGTGTCACCTTGAATCCGCATACGCCCATCTGCTTATTAGAAGATATTATCCAAGATGTGGATATGGTTTTATTGATGTCCGTGAATCCGGGATTTGGTGGTCAACGTTTCATTGAGCATTCCGTAGATAAGGTGGCTCGTTTACGAGAAATGATAGACCGGAAGGGATTGAGTACTATGATCGAGGTAGATGGCGGGGTGAATTTAGAGACGGGGAAGCGCTTGGTTGACGCCGGTGCCAATGTGTTAGTCGCCGGTAACTTCGTATTCAAATCTCCAGATCCGATACAAACAATTAAAGACTTGAAAGCTTTGTAGAACACATTAATATATCACAAAACCTAACTATCATGATTGAGGAAATACAAAAGCGGCCTTTTGTACGGCCGCTTTTTTTATGGATAACCGGAATTTTATGCTATGCGTTTTTACCTGCCTCTTCGCTCCTATATGTTTTAGGGGTTTTATCTGCTTTGGTTTTTCTTTTTTTGGGGTTCTCGTGGGGGCAAGGGCATGCTGAGTTGCAATACGATTCCCGTTGGATATGGGGAGCTATAGTCTCCGTTTTGATTGTATGTTTGGCGGTTGAGGTCTGTTGGTATAGTGACCGGCGTATAGCGCTTGTAAATGAGCCTGCTTCTTCTTTAGATTTATTGGCTACCAAGGCTCAATATTCTTTGGTAAATACATTTGATCGTTTGCGTTTATCTGATGAGGAGAAATCTATTTTGGCTACATTGACATTGGGATATAAGAAAGCGATGAGCCGGGATACGAAAAGGCGCTTCTCTTTGGCGGGCGTGTCTCATATATTAGCGGTGAGCGGTTTTCATGTTGCCGTGATTTGTGGATTCTTATCTTTCTTTTGCTCGTTTATGCCTAGATGGGGGATAGGACGTTGGATTCGTTATATCATTCTGGTGGGAAGTCTTTGGGGGTTTGTCTTTATCACAGGATTAGCGCCCTCGGCGGTACGGGCAGCCTTGATGCTATCTTTATATTTAACAGGAAGGGCGCTTAGGCGTGTTACGGATGGATATAATACATTGGCCGCCGCCGCTTTCTGTATGCTGGCCTATAATCCGTATTATCTGTTTGATGTCGGTTTTCAGTTAAGCTATTTGGCTGTGTTTTTTATTTTATTCCTAGTGCCTCGTTTCAAGGAATGGATAGTGGTGAGAAATCCTTTGTTGGCCATGCCTTGGGAATGGATTACGGTGTCTATTGCTGCACAGATAGGTACTGCTTTGCTCTGTTTTTATTATTTTGGACAATTTTCGACAGTTTTCTTGTTTACGAATCTACCGGTCACTCTCTTGGCTATGTTTTTGATTCCTTTTGCCTTTTTGTGGTTAGGCTATCCGGTGGATTTCTATGGATATGACTGGATACAGAAGATCGTAGAAGGGCTGGTTCATGGCATGGTAAGGGTAGTGGACGTGTTTAGCGTTATGCCTTATGCGACGATTACGGGTCGTTTTAGCTTCTTTGAGATGCTAGGAGGTTATGGGTTTCTTGTTTTATGCTTGATATATATGAAGATACGGGAACCAAAAGTTTTGTTAGCCGCCTTAACCCTTTTGTTAATAATATCAGTAAAGATCCTTATTGAACTTTTTTTGATAGCCGGAAACTAAAAAAGTCGTACCTTTGGAGGTGAAAACAAAAAGATTATATGATCACTAAAATCATTCAAGAAGAGAAGATTCAGAAAGCCAAAAAATACGTAGAGAAAGGCGAGAGTTTTGTTATCGTGACGCATGTCTCACCAGACGGCGACGCATTAGGTTCATCCCTTGGTTTATATCATTTCCTATCCGCTTACGGTAAGGATAATGTAGCGGTAGTGGTACCGAATGCATTTCCCTCTTTTTATAGATGGATGCCGGGCGCTAAGGATGTCGTGATACATGAGAAATATCCGGATTTCGCCGAGAAATTGATCAAGGAAGCGGATGTTATTTTCTGCCTCGATTTCAATGAACCCAAACGTATCGAGAAACTGGCTCCGGCGGTGATCGCCTCAGAAGGCCGCAAGGTGATGATTGATCATCATTTGAACCCCGCGGATTTTTGCCGTGTGACGATGTCGTATCCGGAGATGTCTTCTACCAGTGAGATGATTTTCCGTTTTATTTGTCGTATGGGGATGTTCGATTTATTGAATCGGGATGCCGCCGCTTGTATCTATACGGGTATGATGACGGATACGGGATCGTTCACCTATAATTCGAATAAACCGGAGATTTATACGATCGTCAGCGAATTGATCAAGAAGGGGATTGATAAGGATTTGATCTATCGTAAGGTGAATCAGGTCTATTCCGAGTGTCGTTTACGTATGATGGGATATGTGTTGTATGAGAAGATGAGGGTCTATCCGGAACAACAGGCGGCTCTTATCACGTTATCGAAAGAGGAACTGGATCGTTTTCAGTACCAGACTGGAGATACGGAAGGTTTCGTGAACTTGCCGTTAAGCATAGAGAACGTAAGCTTTAGTGTCTTTATTCGTGAGGACAGCGATTACATAAAGGTATCGCTTCGCTCCGTGGGCGATTTTCCTTGCAATCAGTTTGCTTCTACTTATTTCAACGGAGGTGGACATAAAAATGCGTCCGGAGGTGAGTTCTATGGCTCTTTATCTGAGGCCGTAGCCGTGTTTGAGAAAGGTTTACAGGAATTTAATCCTAATAAATCAGAAGATTTAGGCAAACATGCGTAAGGTTTGACGAAGATTATTTACATTTGCGATTCATTCAATTAAAGACTAACAAATGAAGAAAGGTTTTAATATCCTGTTGATTCTGTGTGCCGCATTAGTTGCTATCTCTTGTAGCAAGACAAAGTCGTACACGGATATGTTGAAAGATGAGAAAAAGGCAATCAATCGATTGATTGATGAGAATGATTTTGAGATTCTGAAAGATTTTCCGGAGGATAGTGTGTTTAAGGAAAATCAGTTTGTCGAATTGGAGAATGGTACATATCTGAATATAATTGAAAAGGGTACAAGCCAAAGAGCTGTTCAGTACAAGACAAAGATTCTATACAGATGTAATGTTTCCTATCCGATGGATTCTGCTTATATAAATAGTACTCCTTATTACATCCAGAACTATGGTCCCCATAGTAACGGAACTAGTCCTTGGGAGTTTACATATGGAGATTATGCCAGTCAAGCCAATCCGTATTTAGTGAGTGAAGGATTGCAAGAGCCTTTAAAGTACGTCGGAGATCGGGCTAAGGTAAAACTTATAGTCCCGTTTAAGCGAGGTACTTATAACGACCAATCAAACGGTGAGCCTGCTTATTACGAAATTCTAGAATATATATTTGAAGAAAACTTATGACACTAATTAAATCTATTTCCGGTATTCGCGGTACAATAGGCGGTAGCCCGGAAGACGGATTGAATCCGTTAGCTATTGTTAAGTTTGTAGCCGCTTATGCTACATTCATCCGAAAAAACACAAAAGTGGAGACCAATAAGATCGTTGTAGGGCGTGACGCACGTATCTCCGGTCCGATGGTAAAACAAGTCGTCCTAGGAACGCTTACCGGTATGGGATTTGATGTGGTGGATATCGATCTGGCCACGACCCCGACAACCGAGTTAGCCGTAGCTATGGAAGGGGCTTGCGGAGGTATAATCCTTACCGCCAGTCATAATCCGAAGCAATGGAATGCCTTGAAGCTTTTGAATGAGAAAGGTGAGTTCTTGAATGCCGCTGAGGGGGCTGAGGTATTACGTATCGCCGCTGCCGAGGACTTCGAGTTCGCCGACGTGGATCATTTGGGCAAGGTAATCCCGAATACGACTTATAAGCAAAAACATATCGAGAGCGTCTTGAATCTGGATCTCGTGGACGTGGAGGCTATTAAGGCCGCTAATTTCCGTGTAGCTATCGATTGCGTGAACTCCGTAGGCGGTATCGTGATCCCTGATTTATTATATGCGTTGGGCGTGAAGGAAATCTTCAAGCTGCATTGCGCTCCTCATGGAAACTTCTCTCATAATCCGGAACCCATTCCGGAAAACTTGACAGAGATCTCCGATTTGATGGGACATGCGAAAGCGGATGTCGGTTTCGTAGTAGATCCGGACGTAGACCGTTTGGCGATTATCTGCGAGAATGGCGAGATGTTCAACGAGGAATACACCTTGGTCGCTGTCAGTGATTACGTATTAAGCCATACTCCGGGTAATACGGTAAGTAACCTGAGCTCCAGCCGTGCGCTTCGCGACGTTACCCGTGCTCATGGCTGCGAATATAATGCCGCCGCTGTAGGCGAGGTGAATGTGGTTGCCAAGATGAAGGCTACGAATGCCGTGATCGGTGGTGAGGGCAACGGTGGAGTGATCTATCCGGCCAGCCATTACGGACGCGACGCTTTGGTAGGTATCGCCTTGTTCCTGACTCATCTGGCAAAGAAGAAGATGAAGACGAGCGAGTTGAAGGCTTCCTATCCTCCGTATTTTATCTCCAAGCAAAAAGTCCAGTTAACGCCGGAGATCGACGTGGACGCTATCTTAGCGAAAGTAAAAGAGAAGTTCTCTCAATATGATATTACGGATATCGACGGAGTGAAGATCGATTTCCCGGATAAATGGGTTCATTTGCGTAAAAGCAATACGGAACCGATCATCCGTATCTACTCTGAGGCCCATACGATGGAGGAAGCCGAGGAATTAGGCGGTCAATTAATACAGATCATCAACGAGATGTGTAAATAACACCCTTTCGGGGCGTTTTAAAATATTGGGTTCAGTCTTCAGCCGAGGTAAGCTATTTATGCTCTGTTGATTTGACTGAACCCTTTTCTTTTGGATAATTCTCGGTTCGTGTAATGAATAAACTAATAAAGGTAATCTTATTTCTAATTGTCGGGATGGTTCAAGCCTTCGCATGGGGAGGGCTGAGAGGGGACACGTTGGCCAAGGAGCTGGATGAAGCTGTCTTGAATAGATCTTTTTATCTGCAGCAACGGGAGCAACGGATCACGCAGCTAAAGGACATGTTTCTCTTGAGCAAGATATCGTTGTGGCAGGAATATGAGATCAACCACCAATTATACGAGGAATTCAAGAAAATACAACAAGACTCGGCCATCTATTACATAAAGCGGAATATGGAGATAGCGTCATTTATGAAGGATACGGCACGCATCTATACTTCCCGCTTACGACTGGCTACGCTTTATGCTTTCTCCGGGATGTACCGTGAGTCGGAAAGTCTGTTGCGAAGCATAGACCGTGAATTGCTGTCTAAAGAGCAGAAACAGGATTTCTATGAGGCTTATTATTCGTTTTTCTCTTATTACAGTACGAATCTGGATTCTTTTGAATATAGGAAACAACTTGATTTATACAAGGATTCGTTATTGTCTGTCTTAGATACGGTCTCTTATCGGTATAAGATAAATCTGGCGCAGAAATATCTGGCTCACGGACAGGCGAGGTCTGCGGAGAAGGTGCTCATCCCTTTATTGGAGAAAGAGGAGCGGTATAACCCGAATTTCGCGATGATCACTTATCTGCTGGGAGATGTTTATGATATGGATGGGCGTACCGATCTCGCCCGAGACTATTATACCTTGTCGGTTATCGCCGATATCAAGAGGGCCTTCTTGGATAGTGGTTCTATCCAAAAGCTGGCGTTGAATTATTATGAAAGTGGTGATCTATCCAATGCCCTTAAATATGCGCAGCTAGCTATAGAAGGTGCCGTTACTTGCAATATACAGTTCCGCATGAATGAGATATCTAAATTCTATCCTATCATTAATGCTTCCTATCAGACACGGGAAGCTCAGGGCAAAAGGCAATTGATGACTTATTTCTTGTCGATCAGCCTATTGACGCTCTTTCTGATCCTTTCTCTTGCCTATGTGTATAGGCAGATGCGGAAGATCTCAGCGATACGAGAAGAGTTGGTTAATACCAATGCCCGTTTGGTAAAGTTGAATAGAGAGATAAGCGAGACGAATGATTTATTGCAAGAGCGAAATATACAGCTATCGGAGTCAAACCATATCAAGGAGGAATACATCGCTCATTTCCTCGATCTCTGCTCCACCTATATTAATAAACTGGAGGATTACCAGAAATCGCTACAGAAGAAGGCGATGAATAAACAGTTGGACGAGTTATTCAAGATGCTCCGTTCGACCCGTATGGTGGAGAATGAGGTGGAAGCGCTTTATGTTAACTTCGATCGAATCTTTCTTGGATTATATCCTACGTTTGTCAAGGACTTCAACGCTTTGTTGCAGCCCGAGGAACGTATCGTTTTGAAATCGGAGGATCTGTTGAATAAGGAACTTCGTATATTCGCCTTGATGCGGTTGGGGGTTACGGACAGCGTAAGGATAGCCGCTTTTCTTCGTTGCTCGTTGAGTACGATCTATAACTACCGGACCAAGGTACGTAATAAGGCGTTAGTGCCTCGTGATGAGTTTGAAGGTTGGGTGATGAGGATCGGGATTAACCGGAATCCGTTATAATCAATCTACATTTTTTAGGATGGTGATCTTTATTAACTGATTTGTATTTAATAGGATAGCGGATCATACTGTCTACATTTTTATATCAATCTTCTTTTTGCTTCTTATTCCCGGATACATTTGCGGCATAACTTTTAAAAAGAGATGCCATGAAGATTAAATTAATGATTGCCGTCGTGATCGCCTGTTTGGTGTTCACGGGATTTACGAAAGAGAACGTATCCGATACGGTCGATCACAACGCATGGAAGACATCCGGCGTCGTGGTCATACAAAATGATGTCTTTACGTTGGCCGGTTCCAACGCCCGTGCTTTGTTGAACGATGGCAAAGGCTATACGAACTTCGAGTTAGATATGGATGTACGTACCACGACCGGTGGCAAAGGTTATATTGGTATCCATACGGACGCTACGGATCGTAAAGGATACCGTATCGCCTTGAACAACGATCGGGAAGATCCGGTTTGGTGGCGGATGACGGGTAGCTTGGTGTCGGTCCGGAACCTGACGAAGAGTTTCGTGAAAGAGAACGAATGGTTCAAGATGAATATCCGGGTAGAAGGACGGCTTGTCCGGGTGCGGATTAATGGTGAGACTGTCGTAGAATATATAGAGCCTTCCAAACCTTTCCGTTTGAAGGAGAACGCTAAAGCATTGTTATCCCAAGGTACTATCTCGCTGGTGGGTACGGGACGTGGAAATCTTCAGTTTAAGAATATCTCTTTAGAGGCGTTCAGCGCGAAAGGAATAGACATTCCCGCTCAATGGGCGAATGCCGTGGATGAGCAGACGGACGAGATTATTCGTTTGCACCAAGAGGACTTCCCCGTGCTTGATTATCATGTTCATTTAAAAGGTGGATTGACGAAGGAAGTAGCCGCACGGCAGTCACGCCAGACGGGTGTTAATTATGGCTTGGCTATCAATTGTGGCATCGGCTTCTCGATCACGAACGATACGGAGTTGTATAATTATCTGGATACCATGCGTACCCAACCCTTTATCTTGGCTATGCAAGCGGAAGGACGTGAGTGGGTAACAACCTTTTCGGAGGCGGCCCGCAACAGCTTTGACTATGTGTTTACCGATGCCATGACGTTTCTGGATCATAAGGGGCGGCGTACGCACCTATGGGTAAACAAGGAAGTGATTATCGATGATGAGCAAGCATATATGGATATGATGTTGGACCGTATCTGTTCTGTCTTGGAAGAGCCGGTCGATATGTACGTGAATTCCTGTTTCCTTCCCGATGCGATGAGTGACCGATATGATATGTTTTGGACAGAAGAGCGTATCGACCGTTTCGTGAATGCCTTGGCAAAAAGCGGAAAGGCTTTGGAGATAAACGAGCTTTATCATATTCCGAATAAAGCGATCATTCAGAAAGCGAAAGCCGCGGGTGTAAAGTTCACGTTCGGTTCCAACAATATCACGCCGGAGGTAGGAACGCTCGATTATTGCATCCGTATGAAAAAGGAATGCGGTTTGACGGCGCAAGATATGTATAAACCACACATTAATATATAAGATTAGTTTTAAGGTCTGAACAAACATTAGATTTAAGGTAGAGGTATTAGTGCTTTAGGCAAAGATTGTTAGGTTTCGAGGTAAGATACATATGGAGTTACAGTTATAATATAATAGGTCGATTACTATAGGACAAAACATCTTATTTACTATATATAAAGATAATCATATATAGTTACATTCCACAAACCACGACGTGAACCGTACAGACCACGACGTGAATTATACAAACCATGCTGTGGTCTGTACGGTTCACGCCGTAGTTTGTAGAATGTAACTGTATCTTACGAAGAATGAACAGGCTCTTGAATAACTATTTTAGCTGAAGTGTAGCGTTTTATCTTATAGGAAAATAGCGGTGAATTCCTTTTCGAAATTCGGGGTGAATGCGCCTTTCCCCAGATTCTCTTTGATCTCCTCGATCGGCCAGAAACGTCCTCCGTCCAGTTCCTCGGGATCGGGGGTGATGGGGCCATCGTAAGTGGTCCGGAAGCTGTTTACCAATTCCTTCTCTATGGAAGACTCGAATATATAACGTTTGATGAAGACAGGCGTAAAATCAGTAATGCCCAATTCCTCACGAACCTCACGGCGCAGGGCCTCTTCCACGCTTTCTCCATAATCAATATGCCCACCTACGGCCGTGTCCCACTTTCCCGGTTGTATATCCTTGTTCATGGAACGTTTTTGGAGATATAGATCTCCATCCTTATTAAAGATATGTAAATGGATTACGGGATGTAGCAACTTCCTTCCGCTATGACATTCCTTGCGAGTAGCCTTTCCGATCGTCTCACCTTCCTCGTTTACCAGAGGAAACCATTCTGTTCTCATATTTTAAATAGACTTTAATTTACTGATAACCGTACCTAACTCCTCATCCGTTAAATTATTTCCATACGTAGCGTAATCCAAGCGGAACGTACATCCATTCTTGTATTCAGAGCAGCCATAAGCGGTTTTGCCCCGGAGGATAGAGCCTTTGTGACAGATGGGGCAAACGGGCTTATCCGTTGATGGAAGCTCCAATTCGGGAGTAGCCTCTGCTTTCTCTTTCTTGGCACGAGGCTTACGAGGTTTCTTTTCCTTTTTCTCCTTGGGTTCGTCTTTGGGAGTTTCTTTAGCTGCTTTAGACGTATCCTCAATCGTAATCGTTCGCCGGGTTTGGTCGGAAAGGACGTTTATGACGACCTCGTTTACCATCTGCTTCAACTCATCCAGAAAAGTACGGGCCTCATAAGTCCCTCGTTCAATCTGGCGTAGTTTCTTTTCCCAAAGCCCCGTCAACTCTGCGCTTTTCAGCAGTTCCTCATGGATCGTGCCGATCAATTCCGCACCGGTAGCGGTGGGATAAAGATTCTTACGTTCCTTTCGTATATAATTACGCTTAAATAAAGTCTCGATGATCGCCGCACGGGTAGAAGGACGGCCGATACCGTTTTCCTTTAAGGCATCCCGCAGCTCGTCATTATCCACTAATTTACCGGCGGTTTCCATCGCCCGCAATAAAGTAGCTTCCGTATAAGGTTTCGGAGGCTGGGTCCAAGTCTCTTTCAAGATCGGTTTATGCGGGCCACTTTCTCCTTTCACGAAATCGGGCAATACGCCTTCTTCCTCGGTGGGTTCAGCCTCCGGATCTTTCTGCTCGGCTCCGAATACGACACGCCAACCCGGTTTGAGGATTTGCTTTCCAGTCACCTTGAATTCTACCTTATCCACTTGACCTAAGACCGTAGTGGTCGATATCTCGCAATCCGGATAAAAGGCGGCGATAAAACGACGGGCTACCAAATCGTACACCTTCCGTTCCGTATCCGTAAGATTGCGGGCGGGGACTCCGGTAGGGATGATCGCATGGTGATCGGTAACCTTCGAGTTGTCAAACACTTTCTTGCTTTTCGGCAATTTCTGATTCATCAAAGGAGCGGTAAGCTCCGTATAATCCACCAACCCTTTCAAGGTATTGGGAACTTTCGGATAGATATCATCACTAAGGAAAGTCGTGTCTACACGTGGGTAGGTTGTCACCTTCTTCTCGTAGAGCGATTGGATCAACTTTAGCGTATCGTCCGCCGTAAACGCGAATTTCTTATTACATTCCACCTGCAACGAGGTCAAGTCGAATAGGCGGGGGGCGAATTCCTTCCCTTTCTTCTCGGTGATACTGGTAACAGTAAAATCCTGTTCCTTTACCTTCTCCAGAAAAGCCTCGCCTTCCTCTTTCTTCGTGAACTTACCTTTCGTGGTGGAGAAAGTCGTATTCCTGTAAATGGTCTTTAATTCCCAATAGGGTTCCGGCTTGAAATTGTCGATCTCGGCTTGCCGGTTTACGATCAAGGCGAGCGTTGGGGTTTGCACACGGCCGATCGATAATACCTGCCGGTTCTGCCCGTAGCGCAAGGTATAAAGGCGGGTGGCGTTCATCCCCAGCAACCAGTCGCCGATGGCACGGGATAGCCCGGCCTCATATAACTTATTGAATTCCGTCTGTTCTTTGAGTTTTTGGAAACCTTCCCGGATCGCCTCCTCCGTAAGCGAGGAGATCCAAAGGCGGTAGACCGGGCATTTACAACCTGCCTTTTGCATGACCCAGCGTTGGATCAGCTCTCCCTCTTGGCCGGCATCACCGCAGTTAATGACCATCTCGGCATTTTGCATCAGGCTCTCGATTACCTTGAATTGTTGCTCATACGTAGGATTCTCGATTAGTTTGATACCGAACCGGGGAGGGATCATAGGTAGTGACCCCAGACTCCAGCGTTTCCAGTTCTCCGCGTATTCATGCGGTTCTTTCAGGGTACACAAATGCCCGAATGTCCAAGTTACCTGATATCCGTTTCCTTCGATATACCCATTCATTCGTTGGGTTGCCCCTAATACTTCCGCGATTTCCCGGGCCACACTCGGCTTTTCGGCGATACAAACTTTCATCAATACATCATCCTTTCTTAAATGAACAGACAAAAATACATGATTATTTCCGAATGAGCAAAGATGTTTGTTATCGTGAGTTTATAAAGCTGTATGATGGAGTTGCTGATTTTGGTTCAATTTGTTTTTACCTTTGGGAATTTTGCATACATTTGAACCTCTGTAATCGAAGTGGGAGAATAAGTCGAATGGCAGACATTGATTCAGAGAAAGAAAGAAGGCTTGTGGCGGACTTGCTAGAAGGGGACGAGTCGGCCTTTTGTGAATTATATGCCCTGTATAAGGATCGCTTGATGTGGTTTTCCTTGAAATTCCTTAAATCCCGGGATATGGCGGAAGATGTTTTTCAGGATGCTTTCGCCTCTATTTGGCAGAATCGCCGTTTCTTGAACCCGAATGTACCTTTTGGCCCGTATGTGTATACGATCGTGAAAAATCGGATCTTAAACCTGTTGGCGGGACTGGATCGTGAGTTGGAGCTGAGGGATAAGATACGGTCCGCCTCATTGGATAGCACGAACGAGACGGAGGACTCGGTATTGGATACGGATTTAAATGCATTGTTGGATAAGGCGCTTGAAACGTTGACCCCACAACAAAAAAGGGTTTTTGATATGAGCCGTAAAGATATGAAATCCCATAAGGAGATAGCCGACAGTTTGGGTATCTCGGTATATACGGTACAACAACATATCTCTACGGCCTTGAAAGTGATTCGGGCGTTTCTGGCTAAATATGCGGAGACTTATATGGAGCTACTGCTCTAAATGCATCTCCCTTATTCATATTCCCGATAGGCACCAAACCGGGCTAAACGATCCTCGCCGAGTTGTTCCGGTACAGGTTGCGGGGAGAGGCCCAAGCCTTCGTTGATCTGTTCCCAAAGTCCTGTACGGGTATAGGTTTGATGCACTTTCTGGAAATGAGTGGATTGCAATAAATCCTTGGCTTCTTGATATTGCTTCCTATCGATCAGTAGCTGTACCTTTCGCTCGGCCACCCATTCGTCAGAGGATGCGTTTATCTTATCCAGCCATTTTTGCCGTTCCGGTAAAGCCTCGGTTCCAAATTTCTTTAATACTTTATCCCGCTCGATAACCAACTGGGGATGTAGGTTCAGCCACGAGGTCTCGGGGATAGCGGCGTAGGCATCTCTCGCTTTTTCCCACGCCTGCCGACGGACATATAGCCTTGCCAATAAAGCTTTTGCCAGATCGATATCCGGGATGGATAGTTGTTCGATCGCCTCCTCTACACGTTCTCTTCCAGCCAACCAAGTCCCATAGTGGAATTGCCAATAATCCCGTTCCGGCTGGGGAGATATTTGGATCGCCCAACGAAAAGCATCGTCCAGATCTTCCATGCCGGATGGAGCCCACTGCCCGTCTTCCGGATAGGGGGCGGCGGGAAGCATGGACTTATTCTTATAGGCATCGGCTAAGGCGATCCAGATGGAAGATTCATTCTTCCGGGCCCAGTCGAATAGCGGGATGCGATCGATCGGGCGAAGCCTTAATGCCGGAACCTTTAAGGAATAGATATCCAAAGGATGATCTGTCGGTATCCAATATTCTACGTGATTCTTTTTCTCGCCGGGACGCAATTCGAGCTTGATAGATTGGTCGCTGATCGGGCCACCTTGGATTTCTACGTAAGGCTGCCGGTCGGGGGTACTGAGCATGGACCATTCCTTGTCGCCGGCTACGCCATAACTCCATAGCTTGATACCGGGCGTACTGGATTCGTCGGCGATATGATAGAGCCCGCTGCCCAAGGAGGGAGTGTAGGCCCCGAAAGCATTCACGTCTTTCGTTTTCCAGAAGTAGCCGGTCATCTCTTTGATATCCCGTTCATGATGGGTTCCTTCCGTTTTCCAGTCGATCGTGTCCAACGTGGAGGCATGGGATAATACGGTCCCGTTCGGGAAATCGTATTGGGTATCCGGTGCGCAAGGAAGGGCGGCGTTGGACCATGACATCCATGGATAGGCTTGCTTTCCCGGGTTGTAGTAAACAACCCTTTGGGTAAGGCATTCGTCCTTATCTCCTAAGGAATATTCTACAGACCATTGCATACCGTAATGAGATTCCCGTTCTCCGCATGTTACATATGTGCGGTCTCCCGTATGATCGATCTGATAAAGCACCGGCTCATTTTGCGTGGGAGAGTGGGAGATCGGGAAACTGACCTCGATCCCCCCGGCCACGAAATAGAAACGGGGTAATATCCGTGTGTATTTGATTACGTCCGGCCTGTACAAGACCTCCTTGCCGCTCTCCTTGTGAGTGAGGGATATTACTTTCCCGCAAAGATCGGGGCAGATGATAGCCTTGACTTTCTCGTTCTCTAGCGAGATCATCCGGTACCTTTTAGGTACCGGACGATTTGAGGTCTCGCTATAACTCATATAGGGGTATACGCCATTCGGGTCCAAGGCGGTCGGCAACGGGCCGGTGGGCGTCAATACGTGCGTCAGCTGTATCTGGTCGAACTCCTCGCAAACAACACCTGTTGTCTGCGAGAAAGCTGTCCCTACGGCTACGCTTGCCATGAGTGATAGGATTAAACGATATGCTTTCATGTCTTTCTTGCTGTGTAAGCCCATTATTTCGCCAATAGATCGGACAGTTGACGGATGATGAGGTTACCCTTACGTACATCCGCCGAGATCTTGTTCTCATCGAACTCTTTCTCTTTGGGGAAGATGGACAAATGTTGGTCCAGCTGCTTCAATAAGCCTTGGGCTTGAGCGTTACCCGATTGGGCGGTCAGTTCCCGTAAGATACGGACCTTCTCGAAATCCACGATACCTTCTCTCATTTTCTCGAAGCGGATGCAACTTTTGCCTCCCGGATATACCATGTAGCAATCGCCTGCTGCCCAAGAGCCATGACGTGCGTCGCGATCGGCATCTTCCGGCCAAGCGTCGTAAGCCCATCGCAAGAAGCCGTCATAACCATACGCCATTACATACCAACTGATCCAACGTCCCTCGATAGGAGGAGAGAACACGAAGTTGTTCGGGATCGGCGGGTTACAGCATACGTATACGGTGGACGTGCGTCCGGTGGCGGCCCGTGCCTTTTGCTCGGCGATGGTAGGTTCCTCTCCGTAAAGGAAAGAATAATCGTCCAGCAGTCCGTCCAATTCCTTATGCCAATTGCCGGCGTAAGTGATCTTCCAGCATTTATCATGGTTACGTACGACATTGATAGCCGCTAAGGTCTCTTCCATCGGATTCTCGTTGATTCCGATATAGGTGATGTCCAACCAGCTTTTAGCTTCCAGGTGGAACTTGAAATCCGTGAGGAAGATATTCCACATCTTCTTGAATTCCTCTGAGCTTGGCGCCCAGTTGATATAAGAATAATCGCCCGTAGCCTCGTCCTTATAGCGGTGACGGAATCCCCAAGGAATCGGGGTATAGAGGGTGATTGCCTCGTCGATGCCACATTCCATTGCTAATTCTACGTACTCGTCGAAGATCTTGTAGTCGAAGGCCCATGTGCCGTCTGCTTTCTTGATCCACTCGATCATGCCCCCCTCGATCATATAGGAGTTATCGGACCAAGGAGAATGTACTCCATAAGTCGTGATGTAGGTACCACCTGCGTCGGCATAATGCTTCAAATGCTGCTTGAGAAGCATCTTATGTTCTGGTGACCACGGTTCCACGTGATTGTACCATGCCACGGCCCATGGGTTCTGCCATAGGTCCAGACGGTATTTCCAGTCTTTCGGATAGGGGAGCAACTGGTTTTGCACCACGATCTCCAGATTCAATAGTTGAGGAGCCTTGCCTTTCGCCCGCACCTCCACCTGTCCTTTATACGTGCCGGGAACGGTTCCTCTCGGCACATCCACCATCATCCATACCGGACGGGTGGTTTGGGAAGGGAGATCGAAGCGGTCCAGCGTCTCGAAACGGTCTGGCATCAAGAAGCCGGATTTGTAGGGAGATTCCCCGCAGATGGCTTTTTTCTCGGCATACGGATAATTGGACAATACGTAACGCACCAACTCGAAGGTAATCCGGTCTTTCGGGATGATGTTTCCCTCGGCGCTCCTCAAGTCCTGCGTAGAGACACGTACTTGTTCCAACGCTTCTGACGACCATACCAATATCTGGGCATTCGCTCTTTCCCCCCTCCAAACGGTCGTAGAGTAGGAAGATGATAAATCGTTGTTATGGTTTACGGGTACTTCCTTCCGGAAATAAAGCCGGTCGGTCGATCCGAATGCGGAATGGATACCCGCCTGATTGTTCCAAGCGGGTTCATTTACGCAAAAATCAAATGTTAACTCCGGGTCATAGTGATGACTCCGTACAGGGACAAATGTGGAATCCATCTGCCCCGGATACACTTGGCCTAGACTGATATGAGAATAAATAAAAAAACTAGCTACCGCTAAAAAGTATTTCTTCATGCTATAAAAATTTAAGATAATTCATATTTAAATGGGATTCCCCTCCCAGATAGGTAGGCCCTCCCTTCTCGTATAGGTTGGGCCTACCCTCATATATATAGTCGCTTATTCTTGGAAAAACCCTTACCAGCCCGGGTTCTGTTCCAAGGTTCCTTTCGACAATTGTACCTGTTGCAAAGGTATCGGTGACAGCCAATGCTTCGGTGTCTGGAACTTACGGGCGGATGCGGGTTGGGCGATGATAAAGCCTTCGCTATCTACCTGTATATCCTGTCCGATCACCAACTCCGGGAATTTCTGTTGATACTCCGTACCCGCGAATTTCACGCCACGGATCGCAAGGGGAAGAACTGTTTCCGCCGTGCCCCAACGACGTAGGTCGTCCCTACGGTATCCTTCGAATGCCAGTTCCACGGTTCTCTCACGCCGGATCTCTTCCAGCATATTCAGTCCGTTTGTAGCTACAAACGCATTGGTCAAGCGAGGCATATTCGCCCGGTTTCGCAGGTCATTAATGGTCAGGTCTAATTGCTCGTCCGTGATCTGTCCGTTCTTCTCGTATAAAGCCTCGGCGAGGATCAGCAGTACTTCGGCGTAACGAAACTCCTTGAAGTCGTATTCGCCGATGAATTGAGCGGCATCCAATGTCTCATCCAAGAACTTACGGATCATATAGCCTGTGCGTGTAGCGCTATTCCCTACAAATCCCGGATAGGTAGGTGTCCAAAGACCTCCCTCGAAAAAGATCTCGCTACCGGGAACGATAAACGTCTGCTCCATACGGGAGTCCCGGTTCTCGAATTCACTCGTCTGGTATTGGAATCCCTTAAATAAAGGGGATTTATCGATGGGCAGACCATCGTTACATAAATACATATCCGCAAGGTTTTTTGTAGGAACCATGGCACCGAACCAAAGTTCCCGTGTCCAGTTATGGGTCACTCTCAATTTATAATAACGCCTTGCCAATAAGACCTCCTTGCTATCATCCCCCTCTAAGATATGTAGATATTTATAGCTTTCCTTCCCTTTATCCCGGAACAAGGCGTATTCCTTGGAATCCACTAAGGCTTGGGCGGCATCGATAGCCGATTGGATATACATATCGGCATTGGAGCCTTGATGGTATTTCTCCCAAGTTCCCTCGTACAAGGATACGCGAGCTTTTAACGCTAAGGCGGCCCCTTGCGTGGTACGGCCCAATTCCTCGGTAGTCAACTGGCTTTGCTTGGGAAGCAAAGGAATCGCCTTATCGAGATCATCGATGATAAAATCAATGATCTCCTGCTGGGAGGAGCGAGGCGTGTAAAGCTGTTCCGAGGAGGTATTCAAGGGAATCTCTATCTTGGGAACCCCTCCGTAGAATTTGACCAGTTTCCAGTAGTTGTAGGCCCGGAAGAAATAAGCCTCCGCCTTCCAGCGTCCGATCTCGTCATCGGTCAATCCAGACTCCTCCGCTTTCTTGAGCAGATAGGAAGTGGATTGGATGAATTTCCAAGGCTCATCCCAATCATCCGAATTGACCGGTGCTAAATAAGAACCATCGCTTACGTCGTCCGCCCCCGAACCGAAAGCGATATCCGAGTTCTTATCTATATATTGGGAGGCCTCCATCAGGCTGAAGTAGAAATCATTGGCGGCCAACTCGAAATCGGAAGGCTTTTGCCAAAATACGGCGTCGGACACTTGATCCATAGGTGTCATATCCAAGTCGCAACTAGATAGCCCGAGTGTGGCCGATAGCGCTATAATTATATTAAATCGTCTCATACTGCTAATTTGTTTTTTCGTGGAACCTTAGAAAGTTAAGTCAATACCGAAAGAATAATAACGTTGGAACGGATAATTGAATCCGGCTTTGTCCGACTCGGGGTCCCATCCTCCTTTTACGTTATGTATCTCGAATAGATCCTGTCCGCTTACGTAAAAGCGTGTCCGTTCGATGCCTAGTTTCTGTAATGCGCCTTTGGGGAGCGTGTAGCCTATCTGGATATTCTTTAGGCGAATGTAGGCGGCGTTGATCTTTTGCAGGGTGGATGCCTGATAATTCCAATGCCGGATCTCTCCATGCGTCAAGCGGGGATAATAGGCGTCCGGGCGATCCTCGTTCCATGTCTGGCCGTAGTAGAACTGGGGCGGGTATCTCCACCAGTCGCTCCAAGGCATGGCGAAGTCTCCTTCACGGAACAAGGTGCGCTTGGCAACTCCTTGGAAGAATACGCTGATATCGAAGTTGTTCCATTTAGCGCCCAGATTCAATCCGAAGGAATAGCGGGGAGTGGTGGAGCCAACGTATTCGGCGTCGCCGTCATCCCCATCTTTGTCACCGTAGGTGGAGATCTTACCGTCGCCGTTCAAATCCTTGAACTTCGCATCTCCGATGCCGATATTGGAAGGTACGCCCTCTAGTTTCTTATAAGCGTCGAGATCCGCTTGGTCCTTGATCACGCCATCGTATACGTAAGCGAAATAGGAATTCATGGGATAACCTTCCCGGGTCTCGTTCAATCCTAGTTTATAGGTATCGGCACCTCCGTATTCAACTAATTTGTTCACGGCGTCGGTCAACTGGAATTGGGCAGAGTATTCAACGTTGCCGATCTTGTCAGTCCAGTTCAATGTCAACTCGAAGCCGTTCGTGCGTAATTTACCCGAGTTCGAGTAGGGTGCCTCCGCGCCTAACATGCTGGGATAAGTTACCGGAATTAACATATTATTATTCATTTTTACGAAATAATCAAACGAGAAGCCGAGGCGGGAATCAAGGAAAGCGGCATCGACACCCACGTTGACATTCTCCAGAATTTCCCATGTCCGGTCTACCCCGGCCAATACGTCTAAGCCCATGGCTTGGCTTTGGGAACCGTTTCCGAACGGATAGATTAATTTAGTTCCCCAGCCATCGTCCCTAAACTTTAGCAACTGGATATAGTCATACAGGCGGATACCTTCTTGGTTTCCGGTCTGTCCGTATGATGCTCTTAACTTCAGCTCATTGAATACCTTGGAGTTTTTCAAGAAGTTTTCTTGCGAGATACGCCAGCTGGCGGAGACTCCGGGAAACATTCTCCACCTGTTGCCGGGGGCGAAACGGGAACTACCGTCATAACGGAAGTTTGTCTCCAGAATGTACTTGTTCTTAAAGCTGTAGCCTAGGCGGGCGAAGGTAGAGCCGGTAGCCCAATGCTCGGCTTTGGCGTCGTTCTTCATATTTCCCGTGCCTCCGAGGTTAAGCTCCCACAGCTCATCCGAGATGAAGTTATCACGGCGTGCCATGAACATGCGGACTTCCTCCGTCTCGTAGGCCATACCTAACATGGCGTCCAGATGGTGGTCCGGGCCGAAGTTCTTATCGTAATTCAAGTAGGCCGTGTAATTTTGGTAAACGGTCTCTTCTGTCGTGCGATCCACGGCAGACTGCTCCGGACTTCCCGCTCCGGTGTAGTAGGTGATATTATTGTCCCATGTATAAAGAGGGATCGCTTTCGCTATGTCCTCATTGTTCTTGTTCTTATAATTAACACCGGCTTGGGCGGTTAAGGTCAGTCCGTCGATAATGTTGGCGATTAACCTGAAATTACCATTCATCTCCCGGGTCTTGAACGTGGCGGTCTCGCTCTCTTTGGCCAACGCTACGGCATTGCTCCAGCCTCCTTGGGTGAAGAAGTTACCATCGGCATTATAGACCGGGTGGTTAGGCATATCCAGAATCGCCTCACCGATTACCCACGCTCCGTTGCTGCCTACATCGGTACGTTTATTATTGTCCAAGGCTACTTTGGTTTCCAGCTTTAACCAATCCGTGATCCTATAATCGTAGTTCATACGTAGATTATACTTGGTGTTATTGTCGTCGGCATATTTTACGACTCCGAATTGCTTGCTATAACCGGCGGATAAATAATAATTGGATTTCTCGCCGCCACCGGAGATAGTGAGATTGTGCTTATGCTGAACGCCGTTGTTCAACAGCTCGTCCATCCAGTCCGTGTTCGTAAAGAACAATTTCCATCCTCCATACAACGGGTGATCGATCGGATTCGGGTCGTTGGACAAGATCCTATCCAGAAGCTCTTGCGTATACATAGGGGCGGAGCCGTTATGGATATTGGCCTCGTTGTCCATGATCGCCATCTCATAATTGGTTGGCGCTTTCATCATACCGGTCATCTTGGAGATCGACAAGTTTCCATTGTAAGTGATCTTAGGTGCGCCGGTCGCTCCCTTCTTGGTCGTAATCAAGACAACGCCGCCTGCGGCCCGTGCTCCGTAAATAGAGGCGGAGGCATCTTTTAAGACGGAGATGGCATCGATATCCTGCGGATTGATCATATTGATATCACCGGGAATACCATCTACTAAAACCAGCGGGGCACTGTCTCCGTTAGCGGATGAGACTCCACGTATGTTCATCTTAAAGTCCTCGTTACCCGGCTGGCCGGAGCTTCGTTGGATAACCATCCCCGGTATTTCTCCCTGCAAGGCGGATAGCACGTTGGTCACGGGCTTAGATTCGATAACCTCGGAGGTGACTTTCGAGATCGCTCCGGAAAGATTGCTTCGTTTCTGTGTTCCGTAACCAATCACGACTACCTCGTCAAGCTTTTGGGCGTCTTCCTTTAGCTGGATATTAAGGGTCTTGTTGTTGCCTACGGCCACTTCTTCCGATAAATAGCCGATGTAAGATATGAGCAGGATCGATTTACCGTTCGCCTCGATGCTATACTCACCGTTCAGGTCGGTAACTGTCCCTTTGGACGTACCTTTTACCACGACGTTCGCCCCGATGATCGGTTCGCCCTGTTCATCTGTAATGATACCGGTCACTTTCCGGTCTTGTGTCACTGGAACGGAGGCGTTGCCCGCATTTCCGAGACTGACGGCTATCGTGTTATTCTCTCGCTTAAAATAAAGATTGGCTTGCCGGGTGATCTCGTTCAATACGCTGTTGATGGGAGCGTTCTTGAACTTTAGGTTAACTTGTACGTTCCGGTTCGCTATGGCTTCTCCATAGAAAAACTTTAATCCTGTCTGCTTCGACAAATCATCGAAGACTTTTTGTATGGGTTGGTTTTTTACTTGAATCGTTATTCTTTCTTTTTGATTTTCTTGGGCTTGCAGAGGCTTAGGGGAGCTTAACGCTAAAAAAACTAAAATAATAGAACAACACATCCAATTATACCTAGTAATAGTTGGAAAGTTCATAATTTTGTATGTTTAAAGGTTGTTTTTATACACTTTTAAAAACAGTCCGATTTATGTAATCTCCAAGGGGGTCCAATCCAAGGGTGTACATATCGGGAAAGATAAAGGGAGATCGAAGGTCAGAGGTCGGTTTCCCTTTTTTATGTGGCTATGCTTAGGTCGTATCTTTCATGGCAAATCGATTTTAAGGTTAATAACTCGTTTTGTATAACACGATCCGGTTTCCTTCCGTCCGGTATCGGATGCCGGTTGAATATTGAATCGCGTTCAGTACGACTTCCAGACTTTTATTGTCGTGCTCGCCATAGATGTAATCGTCGAATACGCTATTCGGATCGAGTACGATCGCTTGATTATACATCCGTTCCAGATCATGTATAACGCTACTAATAGGTGTCCGGTTGAAATAAAGGCCGCCTTGCAGCCAAGCCGTTACTTTTTGGGCGTCCTCGTTCTTTTTAAGAATCTCTCCATTTGTGTTATTCACGATTATCTGCTCGTTCGGTAATAGGCGCATTACGCTTTCGGGCATATCCACCTCAACTTTTCCGGTCCGAACGCTGACGGCCATCAACTCATCCTCTTGATAGGCTTTTACGTTGAAAGAGGTTCCGAGTACTTTTACGTCGGCTTGCCGGGTACGGACGATGAAGGGCTTGCCCTCGTCTCTCATGACATTGAAAAAAGCTTCTCCTTCCATTTCTACCAAACGGATGTCAGAGGTAAATTCCGTTGGGTATCGCATGACGGTACCGGCGTTTAGATGAACGACCGTGCCATCGGGAAGGGTGACTTGCTTATGTTCGCCATGATTGACGCTTATTTCCGTTAGGAGATGGTCGCTGGCAGATGTATGCTGCTTCGCTGAATGATTTAGGTATAGTTTCGCTCCGAATCCGATGGAAACGATAATCGCTATGCTCGCCGCATACTTGATGAAAGTGGATAGGGAGATTCTTCTTTCTCTTTTACGTGTCTTATCCAACAGGTCTTGCGCCTCCTTCTTATAAAGCAGATGATTATGGGAATCGGATTGAGGTAAGTCTTGCGCCTCGTTCCAGACCCGGTCCATTTCGCTTTCTAATTCTGCTCGCTCGGTTATGGATGAGGCTAACTTCCGCAAGGTCTCTATATCGTTCCGTGTATAGAGTCCATTTACATATCGGATTAATAAATCGCTTATATATTTGTTTTGTTCTTCCATTATTTCTCGTGCTATATTAATAGTACAAAGAAGTCCGGGAGAACTGGGATATCATTAACTTTTATTAGTATATGATTTTATTATCTTCGCGAAACGATATGTGATGCTAAATGGAAGAGAGACAAATTATAAAGTCGTTGAAAGAAGGAGATAGGGAGGCTTTTTCGATGTTGTATAAACAATATTGGGAAAAGGTTTATCATTTCTGCGGGCTTTATTTGAATAATCGGGATGTGGCCGAGGATGTGGTACAAGAGGTGTTTATCAAGGTCTGGGAGTCGAGGGAATTCATCCGGGAGGATGATAACTTCAAGGGGCTTCTGTTTGTCATCACCCGTAACTTGATCTTTAATCAGCACCGGAAGAACGTGAACGAGGACTTTTATAAAATGACGGTCTTGTCCGCTATGGAGACCTCCTACGACTTAGAGGAAGAGATCACCGCCTATAACTTGGGGGAGTATATCGATCATTTGATAGAGGAATTGCCGGAAAGACGCCGGGTTATCTTTAATCTAAGCCGGAAGGAGCATAAAAGCTATAAAGAGATAGCCTTCCAACTCAATATTTCCGAGAAGACCGTTGAGAACCAAATCAGCGAAGCCTTGAAGTTCTTGAAGAAAAATATCATGTTACTTATCTGGTTTATCTAGCGCTTTCCTAGGTCACGTATTTGTAGAGTCCGGAAGTGCCACTGCGTCTTAAGTTTTAGTTTTGCCCGTCTTCTTTTTCAGGCAGCACATAAATCCGGTGTGTTCGATATCCTACGCTGGCTATTACGTTATCCTTGATAAATTGCTTGATATCCTCGCTCGCACGGTAGCGGGTACAATTGTTCAAGCCGGCGTAATCGGTGAGATTTATATATGAGTTTCTTTCTAGATAAGATAACATCTTAGCCTTCCTTCCCTCGATTCCCGTTTTGGGCAGATTTTCCCGTTTAACCAAGATGGGGGCGTTCTTTTTTACCATCTCCTTCAGTCGGGGAGAGCAGCGGAAGTTAACGCCGTGTATGCTAGCGCTTGATTTAGTATTTCCTTTCTGGTCCGTTACTTCTTTGCTTTTTACCGATGGCGAGAAATGTCCCAATCCTTCCAGTTCCACGCTGTACCCATAGGATAATTCCCTGCCGATATAGGAAGTAAGCGCCTCCAATACACCTTTTATGTCGGCGGAGGTGACGGATGAGCATTCGGAAATATACTCACATATATCGTTCATGCGTTTGGTATCTCTGGTGATGACTCGTGCGCAGGATGTTGGCCCGCATTGTTCATTGCCCGGTGTATTATAAATACTGACTTGGATGCCACTTCTTGGTTTTCCCATGATTTTCTCGTTATTTAAATGGATAATGTATAGGATGCCTCGGAGATTTAACGTTTATCTCTTTGGCGTTTCTATTTGATGAAATCGGTTGCCGACGCCCTCGGCAATGCTGCTGACGCTGTCGGAAATATTGCTGACGGCGTCGGAAATACTGCCGACACCGTCGGCAACCAATTTCATTGAATACAAAGGACGGAAATATAAGGATGGAAAGCAAGGAAGATCCGTTATATTTCTTGTATACCTAAGTGAAATTTTTTTATCACCCAATAGGGGGAAGGAAAACATGGCGTGTATTTATAAATAGAACAAGAATAATAAACATGAGCGAAGATACGAGAACGATATTGAAGAAGTTGATGCGGGATGCTCTGGATGAGAAAGATCGGCAACGTTTGCTGTGTGACCCAAAAGTGGAAGAGCGTATGCGTTCCCAATGGGACGAGGCTGCGGATCGCGTGAATCCCGTGGTGGGGAATCGCATGTGGGAACGAATCATAGCCCGGACAATGGCGACAAACGGTGTCCGTAAACTCTGGGTCTATAAGATTACGGCGATAGCCGCCTCCATATTGCTACTTTTAGGTGTAGGAAGCGTAGTTTATTGGTCTCATACGAAAGAAGATCAATATATATATGTAATGGCCTCCGGTGTCCGTTGCATAGAGTCGGTTTCCTTATCGGACGGTACGACCGTGAGAATGGGGCCTAATAGCCAATTGATCTACCCAAAGAGTTTCGATGGCAAGACCCGTGATGTGGAATTAAAAGGGCAAGCCTTCTTCGACGTGGCGAAAGATCGGGAAAGACCATTTACCGTGCATACCAAGAACATGGATGTAACGGCCTTGGGCACGGCCTTCGAGGTTTTCAATTATGACTCCGAGAGCAAATTGGAGACGATCCTGTTAAACGGTAAGGTGAAGATTGGCTTGGGAGGTCCCAATGTGAAGAACAGGCGTGAGGTGATATTGAATCCGAACGAGATGTTGGTTTTCGACAAACAAGCGAATACCGTTAGAGTTAAGACGGTTAATGCCGAAGAGTATTCGGGTTGGCGTAACGGTGTCCTCAGTTTTGAGAACGAACGCTTGAGCATGATCCTTACCCGTCTGGAGCCTTGGTTCGGGCGGAAGATAAAGTGCCCGAAGGAGATAGCGGAGAAATATCGGTTTACGTTTAAGGTACGGGATGAATCCTTGGAGCGAATCCTGTTTATGCTGAGCAATACATCGCCCATTAAATACAGAGAGAAAGACAATGAATATGAACTATATATAAAGGGAGATAAATGAGTGTCTAACGTTAAATTCTAAAAGATATGCTTGTTAACAGTTCTTAAGTCTAATAAAAAAACAGGAGGACAAACTAGGTTTCTCCTCCTGATCAAATGTTCTTGACGGCAGGCGTTAGGAGTTGAGAGGCCGACACACCTGCTAATTTATTCATCAGAAACATTACAAAGTTATGAAAAAAATCAGAAAAGTAAACCGAGTCATGAAGATAAGTACGTTGTTATCCTTGGCTTTCGCATGTACTGTATCCGCTTCTACCTATGGACAGAATTATAAGCTTTCCATGAATAAACAGGATTGCAGTATATCGGAAGTGCTAAAAGAAATAGAGAAAAATAGTGAGTACACGTTCTTCTTGAATGATAATCAAGTAAATGTAAATAGGAAAACGAGTGTAAAAGCAAATAATGCCTCGTTAGAGGAGGTCTTAGAGCAAGCCTTGAAAAATACGGGATACCAATATGAGATTGTAGACCGGCAGATTATAATTAAGTCAAAGAGTGTTTCAAGTGTCTCACATCCGAATGCCTTATTCCAGTCTTCGCCACGAAAGATTACCGGACAAGTAAAAGATGCGTTGGGAGAACCCATTATCGGGGCGAATGTTGTCGTTAAAGGCACTACGAACGGAACGATTACGGATATCGATGGAAACTTCAGTCTGGAAGTACCGGACAATGCGATCTTGGTAGTTTCTTATATCGGTTATACGGATCGTACGGTCGAGGTCGGTAATTCTTCGAAAGTAATGGTTAGCCTGTCCGAGGATACCCAGAAGTTGGATGAGGTTGTGGTCGTAGGTTACGGAACGCAGAAGAAAGTGAATTTAACGGGAGCGATCTCCTCTTTGGATGCGGAGACGTTGGAGAATCGTCCGATCACCAACTCGACCCAAGCGTTGCAAGGTACGCAAGGTGTTTACGTAAATCAAGCGGGTGCTCAGCCGGGAGCGGACGGGGCGACGATTCGTATTCGTGGTCAGGGAACCTTGAACGATAATAACCCGTTGATTTTGGTGGATGGTATCGAGTTCCCGTTGGAAGCGGTAAATCCGAATGATATTGAGAGTATTTCCGTATTGAAAGATGCGGCTTCTTCCGCTATCTACGGTTCTCGTGCGGCGAATGGCGTTGTCTTGGTAAAGACAAAGGGGGGAAAGAAAGGTAAGTTTACCGTCGATTATAATAACTATTTCGGCGTGCAGCAGGCTACCTATCTGCCTAACTTCGTATATGATCCGGTCGTGTTTATGGAAATGAGAAACCAAGCGCAACGGAACGAAGGTAAACTAACGGTGGATTATTCTGATGCGTTAATCGAGGAGTACAAACAAGGCATGTTAACAGACCCGATTATGTATCCGCAGAATAATTGGTTGGATATCATGTATAATAATGCCTTTATTATGGAGCATAACATGCGTTTCTCCGGAGGTGATGATAAATATACGTATTCCGTATCTTTAGGCTATGGTGATCAAAATGGAGTATTGCGTGGAACGGATTCTAATAAATATACTTTAGCTGTGAATACGACTGCTCAAGTGAATAGCCGCTTGAAGATCGGCGCTAATATCAATGCGCATTACCAGATCTATAATGAGCCGGTAGCGGGTGTGGCAAACTTAGTGGAGATGACTTATAAAGCGCAGGCTTTCCACCCGACTTATACGGCCGATGGTCGCTATGCGGATACTTTTATCCGTACTCCTGGGCATAATATCTATCGCCATCCGTTGGCGTTGGCCGATGAGGGCGAGAACAAGCATAAGTCCTTGCGTATGTTGGCGAATTTGTCTGCGGAATATAAGCTTCCGTTTGATATCGTTTATAACTTGAATGTCGGTTTAAACAAATATGATTATCTGCAATCTCGTTTTGCGCCTGATGTATACGAATATCAGTTGAAGACCAATGAGGAGAAACGAGTGGTTTATGACGGTCAGAATACACGCCATGCTTATAAAGGTGATAAGAATAACTTGGCAGTTACGGTATTCAATACCTTATCTTGGGGCAAGAAGTTCAATGATGCCCATGACGTAAAAGTCTTGGCTGGCTATAGTTTTGAGAGTGATGATAAGACTGAATTTTCCGCTAAGGTAGAAGGTTTCTTAGGGAACGAGTTGCACGAATTAAATGCGGGTTCTAGTAATCCGAGTGTAGCGGGCACTTCCTCGAGATCAGTCTTGATGTCTTATTTTGGTAGGGTGAATTATGGTTATAAAGACCGTTATTTATTTGAGGGTAACTTTCGTTATGATGGTTCGTCCCGTTTTGCCAAAGGAAATCGTTGGGGTATTTTCCCTTCATTCTCTGCCGGATGGCGTTTGAGCGAGGAAGAATTTATGAAAGATATTCCTTGGATCTACAATCTGAAATTGAGAGCTTCTTGGGGACAATTGGGTAACGAGCGTATCGATTTGTTCCGCTACGTGGACCTAATGAACTTGAAGGTGATAAAAAATGATGGTTCAATCACGGATTATAACTACCCGTTGAATGGAGCGATGCAATCCGGAGCGGCTATTACCGCCTATAACGATCCGAACATTACATGGGAGACAACGACCATGACGAATGTCGGTATTGACGCTAGCTTATTAAACGGAAACTTGGATTTCTCTTTCGAGTTCTTTGATAAACGTACTTCCGACATCTTGCGTAAGGTTACTTTGCCGGATCAAGTAGGTGGTCTGGATGGGCCGATCCGTAATATCGGCGAGGTGAGCAATAAAGGTTTCGAGTTGAATATGGGGTATCGGAACAATATCGGGAACTTCCGTTACGAGGTAAATGGAAATATGACCTTTATCAAAAATAAGATCGTTAGCTTGAAGGGGCAAACAATCATTGATGGAATGTTTATCTTGGAAGAAGGAAAGCCTATCGATTCTTATTATATGCTTCATGCTATCGGTATTTTCCAATCTGAGGAGGAAATCAAGAATAGTCCGTATCAAACCGCGGCTACTAAACCGGGATATCTGAAGTTTGAGGATACGAATGGAGATGGGAAAATTACCGAAGATGACCGCCAGATACGTGGTGGTGTGATTCCTAAGATAACTTATGGATTCAATATCAACTTAGGATATAAGGATTGGGATCTGAGCGCTTTCTTCCAAGGTGTAACTGATGTCTATACATATGGAGACCGCATTGGTGCTACTCCTTTATGGTTTGGTTGTGGTTTGCCGGAACAATGGTTGACGGATGCTTGGACTCCCGAGCGGGGAACCAGCGCTACATTGCCTATCTTGACTACATATGAAGGATGCTTGAACGAGAATTTCCGTACAAATGATTTCTGGTTGAGAAACGCCTCTTATTTACGTTTGAAGAACTTGCAACTTTCTTATAACGTACCGGTCTCTTTCTTGAAAAGCGGTGTTGTTAAGAGATTGAAGGTCTTTGTCAATGCGCAAAACTTATTCACGTTCTCTCCGATGAAGGATTTTGATCCGGAGAAGAACTTGAAGGGAAGCAACTGGTATGCCTATCCGTCTGTACGGACTTATACGGCAGGTGTTAATGTCACATTTTAAATAATAAGGAATAATAATATGAGACGTAAAATATATAAGATGATATGTGTCGCTGTCGCTTGTATGAGTTTAACCGCTTGTGATAGCTGGTTGGATGTAGATCCTTCCGATCAATATTCCACGGAAACATTCTGGAAGACAAAAGAGCATGCGAGCGCCGGTATAATGGGATGTTACAACGCATTGAAACCTTGGCGTTCATTGCATACGATGGAATTCGATATGTTGACAGCGAATGCGATGCCTTATAACGAGGCGAATGGTACGCAAGCAATTGGAAAAGGTGAACATTTGTCTACTACGGCTTTAATCGGAAGCTTATGGAAGAACTGTTACGTTGGCATTGGCCGTACGAATACTTTCATCGCTAATGTCGGAGGTGTCGATATGGATGAGTCGGAGAAGGCGAAGATGGTGGGTGAAGCCAAGTTCTTACGAGCTTTCTATTATTTAAGTCTGGTCGATAAATTCGGAGGTGTACCGCTGATTATAGATGCTCCCAATGCGGATGAGCAAGCCGAATTACCTCGCAATTCCAAGGAAGAGGTAGTGAATCAGATTGTCAAGGATTTGGAGGAGGCCGCTGCCGTGCTACCGGACACCTATGCTAGCTCAGACTTGGGACGTGCGACAAAAGGTGCCGCATTAGCGTTAAAAGCCCGTACTTTATTATATAATTCTCGTTGGGCGGAGGCGGCCCAAGCTGCTAAGCAGGTAATGGAGTCTGGCGTTTATCAATTATTCAATGATTATCGTCATTTCTTTAGCGAAGATAATAAATATAATTGTGAGGTAATCTTTGATATAGAAGCGAAATTGCCAGAGTATCCAACGGATTATGATCAGAATATCTGGCGCTTGAATCGTCCGGCTCCCTTGAAGGAACTGGTTGATACATATCTCTGTGTTGACGGGAAGACGATAGAAGAGTCACCACTTTATGATCCGACTCGTCCGTATGAGAACAGAGATCCCCGTTTATTGAAATCGATCGTTTGCATCGGTTATCCGTATTTAGGAAAGACGATCACAAAAGAAGATGTGGCGACTACGGGTTTCGGTGTGAAGAAATACACTTCTTATGAGGATGATGTAACGATTCCTTTAGTAGAACGTTCGGCTTTCAATTTCATTTTGATTCGTTATGCGGAAGTTCTGTTGACGTATGCCGAGGCGCAGAATGAGGCGAGTGGTCCTGATCAGTCAGTTTATGATGCCATCAACCAATTGCGTAGGCGTCCGGATATCAATATGCCGGAAGTACCAAAAGGTTTGACGAAAGATCAGATGCGTGAGGTAATCCGCCGTGAACGCCGTATCGAGTTGACCTTTGAAGGACTCTACTATTCGGATATCTTGCGCTGGAAAACCGCCGAGAAAGAAAATAATGGTATGATGCATAATTATGAGGGAATAGAAGTCGTGAAACGTTCTTTTAATCCGAAACGAGATTATTTATGGCCGATCCCTTATAACCAAACAGTCTTGAACCCTAATTTGGAGCAAAATCCGAACTGGGATTAATTCTTGGGTAAATTAAAAACTGTTATCTTTGAAGTGCCAAACACAGGATGGCACTTCAAAGCCAATATTTCAATAAATAATATCATGAAGAATAAACTAATGTTACTGACGGCCGCCTCAGCTTTTTCAATGGCAGGCATAGCCGCTGATTACACGAATATCGTCCTAATCAATTTGGATGATGTGGGTTACGGAGATTTTTCTTTTAATGGAGCTTACGGATATACCACTCCGAATATCGATAAGATGGCGGCGGAAGGCGTTCGTTTTACGCACTTTTTGGTAGGACAACCGATCAGTGGAGCCTCTCGTGCCGGCTTGTTGACCGGCTGCTATCCGAATCGTATCGGTTTTTCCGGCGCTCCGGGGCCAGATTCGAACTACGGTGTCCATCCAGAGGAGATGACGATCGCAGAGGTATTGAAACAGAAAGGATATAGTACCGCTATCTTCGGTAAATGGCATTTAGGTAGCCAAAAGGAGTTCCTCCCCTTGCAAAATGGCTTCGATGAGTATTATGGGTTGCCGTATTCTAACGATATGTGGCCATTCCACCCGCAACAAGGTGAGGTCTTTAATTTCCCAGATTTGCCGACTTATGACGGAAATGAGATTATCGGTTATAATACGGACCAAACACGGTTGACTACGGATTATACCACCCGTTCTGTTAATTTCATCAAGAAGAATAAGAATAAGCCTTTCTTCTTGTATCTGGCCCATAATATGCCCCATGTACCGTTGGCCGTTTCCGATAAATTCAAGGGAAAGAGCGAGCAGGGTTTATATGGCGACGTGATGATGGAGATCGACTGGAGTGTAGGTGAGATATTCAAGGCATTGCGTGAGCTGGGCTTGGAAGATAATACGTTGGTGATCTTGACTTCCGATAATGGCCCTTGGACCAATTACGGGAATCATGCCGGTTCAGCTGGTGGGTTACGTGAGGCAAAGGCTACGACCTTTGATGGTGGTAACCGGGTTCCTTGTATCATGTACTGGAAAGGTAAGACGTTACCGGGCACGACTTGTAATAAGTTAGCTTCTAATATCGACCTTCTTCCTACGTTCGCCGAGATCACGCAGGCTCCGCTTCCTCCTCGCAAGATTGACGGAGTAAGTATCTTGCCGTTGATCGAGGGTAAAAAAGACGCCAACCCACGTGAGTCTTTCGTCTATTACTATCGAAAGAATGACTTGGAGGCTGTTACGGATGGAATGTTCAAATTGGTATTCCCCCATAAATACGTTACTTATGGGGCTTATGAGCCGGGAAACGACGGCCAGCCGGGTAAGTTGACGAATCTGGAGATCATGAAGCCGGAGATGTACGACCTGCGCCGTGATCCGGGAGAGCGTTATAACGTGATTACCCAATATCCGGAGGAAGCCGCTAAATTGATGAAGATCGCGGACCAGAAACGCCATGAGTTAGGGGATGACTTGACTCGTATGAAGGGTACGGAACGTAGGGAACCGGGTTTAGTACAAGGGAAAAAACGTCATGACTTATGAAACAATCGATCATTAGTATCGGAATGACTGCCTGTTGTCTTTCGGGAAACGGGCAGTCTCTCTTTGCCGCCAATAAACCGGCGCAAGAGGAACGTCCCAATATCTTGTTTATCCTATCGGATGATCATACTTCCCAATCGTGGGGTATTTACGGGGGCGTGTTGGGGGAATATGCCCGCAACGAGAATATCCGTCGCTTGGCTGCGGAGGGTTGCGTATTGGATAATTGTTTTTGTACGAACTCGATCTCTTCTCCGAGTCGCGCGGCGATCTTGACCGGAGCCTATAGTCACGTGAACGGTGTCTACACGTTAAGTGATTCTTTTGATCCGGAGCAGGATAATATCGCCAAGCAAATGCGGGCGGGAGGCTATCAGACCGCTTTGGTCGGTAAATGGCATCTGAAAACGCAACCGCAAGGTTTCGACTTCTATTCCGTGTTCCATGACCAAGGCGAGTACCGAGACCCTACTTTTATAAATTGTACGGAACCTTGGCCGGGTGAGCGTAATTTCGGGGAGCGGGTACGAGGTTTCTCCACGGATATCGTGACAGATAAGGCGATCCGTTGGATGAAAGAGGCCGATAAGGACCGGCCTTTCATGATGTGTTGTCATTTCAAGGCTACACACGAACCTTGGGATTTTCCAGAACGGATGAGGCATTTGTATGACGGCGTTGTTTTCCCGGAACCGGAGAACTTATTTGATTGGGGGCCGGAGACGAATGGACGTACTTTCTCCGGACAGCCTTTGGAGGAGTTGGCCCGTCGTTGGGACGTGGCGTCGCAAGACCCTGATAAATGGTGGTGCCGGTATCCGGAGTTGCCTTTTACGACGAAGGGGATGCATCGATCTGCCGCCCGTAGCGCCGCTTACCAGAAATTGGTGCGCGACTATCTGCGTTGCGGGGCTACGATCGACGATAATATCGGGAAGTTATTGAAAGCGCTGGACGATATGGGAATCGCCGATAATACGATCGTGGTGTACGTATCCGACCAAGGTTATTTCTTAGGAGAGCATGGTTTCTTCGATAAGCGTATGATGTATGAGGAGTCTCTACGTATGCCTTTCGTGATCCGTTACCCGAAAGAGATCCCGGCGGGGACCCGCAATAAGGATATGATCTTGAACGTGGATTTTGCCTCTTTGCTGGCGGATTACGCAGGCGTGAAGACCCCGAATGAATCGCAGGGCCATAGTTTTCGCGATAATCTGAAAGGAAATACCCCAAAGGATTGGCGTAAGGAGATGTATTATCGTTATTGGACCCAACATTCGAACCGTCCGGCCCATATGGGTATCCGTAATGAGCGGTATAAACTGATGTTTTTCTATGGCGACCGTCTGAATATGACTGGTTCGGAGGATAAGACCACGACACCAGCATGGGAGTTTTACGACCTTCAATCCGATCCTCGTGAGAATCACAACGCTTATAACGATCCCCAATACGCCAAGATCATCCGGCAAATGAAGGAGGAGATGCTGAAGCTGCGGAAAGATGTTAAGGATGAGGACACGAATACCCCTAAAATGAAGGAGATTATGGATACCTATTATTGGTAAAAAGAAAACGGAGGGAGACGTAGCGTGCTGCGTCGCCTATCCTTTGTAATAGAAGTCCACGCTAGCAACCGAGAGGGAGTGCGGTATGTTATAAAGCATGTATTTCTAGAAAGAAGAAGGAATTTGTTCTTTTGTGAAAAAGAAGTCTTATGTTTGTGCACGATATGAAAAACAGGGTTTATATGGCCCCGTTATCAGTAAAAAACCAGCCTTGACATGAATACAAACAGAGATAAGGCTGTCTCTTTTGGGCGGGACGGCGGAGATGTCCGCCGTCCCGTTTTTTTGTCAATGAGCCAGAGCCGTATGTTACATCCGTTCCAGCTCCGGGGGAGCCAGAGCGGAATATCGCCCGTTGGCTATGTGAATAACGACAAGCTGCGTCTTTCCGGATACCTATTTCGTTAAATCATAAGCCTCTATCACGCATTCCAAAGCGCAAGCGTTTGCTGCCGAGTTTTCCTTGTGGAAAGGGCCGTACCAATAACAACCGAAGCTTTTGGATGTGGGATCATAATCTTTTGTGATGATGGATTCCGCATTTTTCAAGATGAAATCTTTATAAGCCGGATTCTTTGTCACTTCATACAGGAAGGCTAAATGACGGATGAAGATACCCTTAAATTGGACACCGTCGTTGCTATCATCGATCTCGGGCTTCATTTCACGGAGAATACCCTCGTCAGTTATCAATTGTGTGGTGATGGTAGCGTCGGCGATCTTTTCCGCTAGTTCCAAATAAGATTTATCGTTGGTTTGGAGATACATCTCGGCTAAGACAGCGATGGCTACGCCTTGGTTATAGGTGTAGTGGGCATTTCGGTTGGGGGTACAATCGTCTTTGGTACCGTCTTCGATTTGGTAGATGTTCGTATTGATCATGCCGGTTCGCATATACCAATCTACGTTCTTCTTGAACCAGTCGAGGTATGCCGGATTCTGGGTCGCTTTATATAAACGGATCGCCGTAAGGGAGAATAAGTTGTTGGCAATCGAGTTCTTGTAATGCAGTGGATTCTTCTTCCAGAAAATGCCGCCTCCGCAAGCGTCGCTCCAGCCGGTTGTCATATCATCGAATATGATCTCGGCCATATCTAGGTACTTTTTCTCTCCGGTCAGTTTGGAGGCCTCGATCCATGCCAATGCCCACCAACCCTCGTCATCGTAATAATCGTTGATGAAGTTGTCGCAATAACGGGGAGTACCGGTTGAGTCTACGCCTACTTGGTAATGACGGGCTTTCTCGAATACATCCTCTATGACAGAAGGGATGGCCGGATCTTTGGTTACGGCACCGTAGCGAATGGTGGCGGTTAATACGTTCGCCGAGTTCCACCAGCCTGCTGTTTCCCAGATACCGGTCGTGTCGTTTCTCCAGCTTAGGGAGGTTTGTACGCATTCTCGCATCTTTCCTTCAAAAGGGGAAAGTTTGCTACAGGATAGCATGAAAAATACAAGCAATACGCTTGTCAGGAAATGTTTGTACATACGTATTTATTAAAATAAGATTAGATTAAGCTACAAAGATAAATGATCTTTTTGAACTTTATTTAAACTTTGTACCTTTGTCTGACGGAATCTAAGATACTTCAATATTAATCATAAAAGAAAAACACGGTAAGATGAAAAAGCAAATCTTATTTATTTGTTGTGCGGTAATCGCATACTGCCTGAGCGCCTGTAATACGGCACCTCAGCAAGTGCCTTTGAAAGAGAAGAATCTGCCAAAGCATGTAATCTTGATTGGTTTCGACGGCTTGAGCGCCCATTGCTTGAATAATGGGGCGGATATGCCTACTTTCCGTAAGATGATGGCGGAAGGTGCTTCCACGTTAGAGAATCGTTCGATCCTGCCTTCGTCGAGTGCTTGTAATTGGGCTTCCATGTTTATGGGAGCAGGACCGGAGTTGCACGGATATACGGAGTGGGGATCTCGTACGCCGGAGCTTCCTTCCCGTGTCGTGAATAGCGACAACCGTTTCCCGAATATCTTCGGCATGTACCGGGATAAGGCTCCCGAGGCTGAGATTGGCTATATCTATGAGTGGGAAGGCATGAATTATCTGGTGGATACCTTGGCCATGAGCTTCCGTAAGCATGCCCCGATGTCGGCTGAGAACCCGAACGGATGTACCCCGGTAGCCGTTCAGTATATCAAGGAGAAGAAGCCGAACCTTTGCGCGATTATATACGATCAGCCGGATGGTACCGGACATGGCAAGGGATGGAGTTCCCCGGAGTATTTCGCCATGGTGAATCATTTGGACAGTTGCTTGACGCAAGTGATGGACGCCGTTCGTGAGGCGGGTATCATGGATGATACGGTGGTTATACTGACGGCCGACCACGGCGGTATCGAGACCGGTCACGGTGGCAAGACGATGAACGAGATGCAAACCCCGATCGTTTTCTATGGAAAGAACGTAAAGAAAGGCTTCAAGATCCCGGAGAGCACGATGGTATATGATATCGCCGGTACGATGGCTTACCTATTGGACGTACCGCAGCCGCAGGTGTGGATCGCCCGTCCGATATTATCAGCTTTCGAGGATAATTAAAAACATAGATCATGAAGAAAGTTATTTATTCTTTTATTTTTCTTTTTTGCGCCGTATTAACCTTACAGGCGGAGACAATGGTGGTTGCCACCTATAATTTGCGTAACGCCAACGGCGGCGATTCCACGAACGGTAACGGTTGGGGACAACGCTATCCCTACATCGCCCAGATCGTACAATTTCACGGGTTCGATATCTTTGGTACCCAAGAGGGCAAATATTCGCAATTGCAGGACTTGAGGCAAGCCATGCCCGGATATGATTATATCGGTGTGGGACGTGACGATGGTAAGCGGGCGGGAGAGCATTCGGCTATCTTTTACCGCACGGACAAGTTCGAGGTTTTGGAGCATGGCGATTTCTGGCTATCCGAGATCACCGACCGTCCGAATAAGGGCTGGGATGCCGTCCTTCCCCGTATCTGTACGTGGGGTGAGTTCCGGGATAAGCAAACCGGTTTCACTTTCTTGTTCTTCAACCTTCACATGGACCATGTAGGCGTACAGGCACGTGCCGAGAGCGCCAAGCTGATCTTGGAGAAGATCAAGGAGTTCCCCAAGAAACTTCCCGCTATCCTTACCGGCGATTTCAACGTGGACCAAACAAGTGAGTCCTATCAGTTGTTAGATGGTTCCGGTATCATGCGTGACTCTTATGAGATCGCTGATTTCCGCTATGCCCCGAATGGTACCTTCAACGGTTTCCATCCGGACCGCAAGACCGATAGCCGTATCGACCACCTTTTTCTTACGAAAGAATTTGAGGTGAAGAAGTATGGAATCTTAACGGATACTTATCGCTCCGAGGCGAAAGAAAGCGCCCGGAAGGAGCAAAACGGTAATTTCCCGAAAGAGGTGTCATTGAGTAAATATGAGGCCCGTACCCCTTCCGACCACTTTCCCGTAATGATCGTTGTGGAAGTAAAAGACTGAGGTTTTAGAAAAATTGGTTATTATTAACCCCGTAATCTTTATCAAATTTGTTTAGATCTTGTTATATAATCAGAATATTGACTAAAACGATCTAAACAAATTTGGTATGATACGTAAATTATTGATTCGTGATTTGACTCTTCGCGATGGTCAGCAATCGGCATTCGCTACAAGAATGTCTCAAGCGCAAATAGACCGTGTACTTCCTTACTACAAAGACGCAGGCTTTTATGCCATGGAAGTATGGGGTGGGGCGGTTCCCGATTCCGTGATGCGTTATTTAGGTGAGAATCCGTGGGATCGTTTAGAGATCATCAAAGAGAAAATAGGAAATTCCTCCAAGTTATCCGCTCTTTCCCGTGGGCGTAATTTATTCGGTTATAATCCTTATCCCGACGAGATTATAGAAGGCTTTTGCCGGAACTCGATTCGTTCTGGTATCGATATCATGCGTATTTTCGATGCTTTGAACGACGTGGATAACGTGAAATCCACGATCCGTTATGTGAAGAAATTCGGGGGAAAGGCTGACTGTGCCATCTGTTATACGATAGATCCTCACCATTCCCCGGTAGAACGTATAAAAGCCGCCTTGCATGGACGGCCCTTGCATAAGCCTGTTTTTACGAATGAGTATTTCTTAAACAAGGCCCTTCAACTGGAGTCGCTGGGCGCTGATATGATCACCCTGAAGGATATGAGTGGTTTGATACCTCCGGCTCGTACGGCGGAATTGGTGCGATTGTTCAAGAAGAGCCTGAAGGTACCGGTGGATTTCCATACGCATAGTACGCCCGGTTACGGATTGGCGTCGGTCGTATCCGCCATTATCAATGGGGTGGACATCGTTGATACGAATATCTGGAACTTCGCCGGAGGACCGGCCGCTCCCGCCGTGGAGCTGGTCTATATCTTCTGCAAGAAATTGGGTATCGAGCTGGATCTTGATATGGACGCGATCGCTAAGATCAACAAGGAGTTATTGACGATCCGCAAGGAGCTTTCCGTGTTCGATACCGCGAAGAAATTCCCGAGGCCCTTTAATCCCGTAGAGGATAGTTTCCCCGCCGAGATCGACCGCTTCTTCAACGATGCCATCGAGGCCGCCCGGAAAGATAAGGAGGACGATTTGCTGCTTTATTGCCGTGCGATCGAGGAGTATTTTGATTTCCCCGAGCCGAACGAGTTGGTGAAAAAAGCGCAGATCCCGGGAGGTATGTATACGAATATGGTTGCCCAGTTGAAGCAATTGGGGCAGATCGACTTGTTGGAGAAGGCGATGTCGCTCATTCCGCAAGTACGGATGGATGCCGGCTTACCTCCGTTGGTGACGCCTACGAGCCAGATTATCGGGGCGCAAGCGGTTTCCTGTGCGCTGGATGAGCTGAAAGGTCGCCCGATGTATAGTAATCCTTCCAACCAGTTTATCGCCTTGGTAAAAGGAGAGTATGGCAAGACGCCGATTCCGGTAGATCCGGCGTTTCGGTTGAAAATCGCCGGCGTACAAAATGAGGTGCCTTACGACGGTTCCCATTACGTGATGCAAGAGAATCCTGTATTGGAGGATTTGGATGTGCTATTAGCTGAGAATGAGAAAGAAATACTGTTGCTGGAGTTGTTCCCGACGGTAGCCCGTACATTTTTAACTAAATGGAAAGAACAAAAAGCGAGATCGACTGTTTAATAGTAGAAAGTCCTCAAATTTGGCATCCGTCATCTATTATATGTACGTTGCCGTTTAAACGGTGATACGAAAAGGCTCTCCGAATGGTAAGCGAACCATGGGAGAGCCTTCTTTATTTTATAAAGTGACTTTTACGCGGACTCTACAAAGGGATCTTGTCTATACGACGTTGGTGGCGACCACCCTCAAAAGGTGTATCCAAGAATATCTCAACGATTTTCTTAGCCTCTTCCTTGCTGATAAAACGACCGGGCATTGATAACACGTTCGCGTCGTTATGCTCACGTGCCAGTTTCGCGATATCCTCTCGCCAGCATAAGGCGGCACGGACACCCCGATGTTTGTTCAAGGTCATACTAATGCCATTCCCTGTACCGCAGACAGCTATTCCCGGATAAACCTCGCCAGCTTCTACGGCCTTGCCCATCAGATGGGCGAAATCCGGATAATCGCAACTGTCAGAAGAATAAGTTCCAAAATCTTTATAAGACAATCCCCTTTTATCGAGGATTGTCTTTATATATTCTTTTAACTCAAAACCAGCGTGATCGCTACACAAACCTACTATACCCATCTTTATGCTAATAATTCTTTTACTTGGTTATAAACGTTCTTAGCCGTGAAACCTAATTTCTCGTCCAATACTTTGTAAGGGGCGGAGAAACCGAAGGATTCAAGTCCCCATACCTTGCCGTTAGGACCTACCAAACCTTCCAGATTAACCGGAAGACCAGCGGTTAAGCCGAAAATCCTGCTTCCTGCGGGAAGAATGGATTCTTGGTACTCTTTGCTTTGTGAACGGAATAGACCTTCGGAAGGAACGGAAACGATACGAACCTTTATGCCTTCAGCACGAAGTAAGGCGGCGCCCTCGACCAAAGTTGATACCTCGGAACCGGAAGCCAAAAGAATTACATCTGCGTTAGCGTCTTCATTGACGATATAGGCACCCTTTTCCGCCTGCAAAGCCTCTTGATAGCGGTTTTCCTTAGCGGGAAGATCTGTGATATTCTGACGGGAAAGAATCAATGCGGTAGGAGTGTAAACGTTCTCCATCGCTAGTTTCCATGCGACTGTTGTCTCCACAACGTCTGCCGGACGAAGTACCAACATGGAGTTGTGTCCCTTATGATTCTTCAATTTCTCTAATAAACGAACTTGAGCTTCTTGCTCTACCGGCTCGTGCGTAGGTCCGTCTTCTCCAACACGGAAAGCGTCGTGTGTCCAGATGAACTTAACGGGCTGCTCCATCAACGCGGCCATACGTAACGCAGGTTTCATGTAATCGGAGAATACGAAGAATGTACCGCAAGCGGCGATCACGCCACCATGTAAAGACATACCGATACAGATACAAGCCATAGAAAGCTCGGCTACACCCGCTTGGAAGAAAGCTCCGCTAAAGTCGCCTTTCACGAAAGCATGGGTCTTTTTCAAGAAGCCGTCTGTCTTATCGGAATTGGAAAGGTCGGCGGAAGCGACGATCATGTTTTCTACATGGGTAGCAAGCACTCCTAATACGGTAGCGGAAGCGGCACGGGTCGCTTGGTTCGCTTTCTGCTCGATTGCGGCCCAGTCGATTTGAGGAGCCTTTCCGGAGAACCATTGCTCCATCTTAGCCGCTAAGTCCGGGTGAGCTTTCGCCCATACGTCTTTCACGGCGTAACGTTCGGCGACGATTACTTCCAATTCTTTCGTGCGTTTGGCATATAATTCGGCTACCTCAGGAAGGATTGCGAACGGATGTTCCGGATCACCTCCTAGGTTCTTAATCGTATCCGCTATAGAAGCTCCTGCCGCAGATAAAGGTTGTCCGTGAGTAGATACCTTATTCTCGTAACAACTGTTATCAGCGCCGACAGCACCTTTCCCCATAACGGTGTTACCGATGATCAAAGTCGGTTTGGAGATCTCTGCCTTAGCCTCTTTTAAAGCCTTGCGGATCTCGTTTACGTCGTTACCGTTTATTTGAATGACTTTCCAGCCCCAAGCCTCGTATTTCATGGCTACGTTCTCTGCGTCAACGTCTTCTACCTTGGTAGATAGCTGTACGTTGTTAGCGTCGTAGAACATGATCAAGTTGTCCAGTCCTAAAGTTCCGGCGATACGTCCGGCACCTTGGGAGATTTCCTCTTGGATACCTCCATCGGAAATATATGCGTAAATAGTCTGGTTCATTACTTCCTCACCCAGACGTGCTTTCAAGAATTTAGCCGCGATAGCCGCACCTACCGCATAAGTATGTCCTTGTCCCAACGGGCCGGACGTATTTTCGATACCACGCATAACGTCTACCTCAGGATGTCCCGGAGTAACGCTTCCCCATTGGCGGAACTGTTGAAGTTCATCCAATGTGAATTTGCCGCTTAAAGCCAGTACGGAATAAAGCATCGGAGACATATGCCCCGGGTCAAGGAAGAAACGATCGCGTCCTTCCCATTTGGGATTCTTGGGATCGTATATTAAGAACTCTGAGAACAGTACGTTAACAAAGTCTGCACCACCCATAGCGCCACCCGGGTGCCCGGAGTTCGCTTTCTCCACCATTGACGCAGCCAGTATACGGATGTTATCAGCTGCTTTGTTCATTACTTGAATATCGTTCATTTTATCAGATGAATTATTTATTTGACTGCAAAGATAATCAAACTCTTTGTAAGAGCCGTTATATCAATCAAACAATTCCTTTTCGGTAAAGGTTCCTATCTTCTTATATTTTTGATAAATTGAGAGATATTTAAGATAGCCCGCTGAGCGCCTTATTCTTGCGGATATACATCATTCGGATTAGAGCGAGAAGTCGAAACCCTGTTCAACCCATTTGTTGTATTTTTTCTCGTTGAATTTGTAGAGGAAAGCTCCTCGTTTGGAACTTTTCTTGTCTTTGATATCCAGTTTCTCCAGAATATCCATGGCGTTTAGCTTTTTGCGAAAGTTCCGTTTGTCTAAAGGGGTTTGGTAAATGGCCTCATACAATGTCTGTAGTTGGGGCAAGGTAAATTGCTCGGGAAGCAAATTGAAACCGATAGGGCGGCTTGCCGCCTTCTTTTTAAGGACGGACAACGTATCGTTTATCATTTGGTTATGGTCGAAAATCAAGTCGGGAAGCTCGGATATCTTGGTCCAAGTAGCGTTATGGCTTTCCAAGATCTCGGGGCTGAAATCATTCATATTCACCAAGGAATAGTAAGCTACGGAGATAACCCGTTCCCCTAAGTCACGCGATACATCTCCGTAAGCCCCTATTTGTTCCATAAAAAGATGCTCGATACCCGTGCAATCCGTTAATACCCGTGATGCTGCTTCATTCACGCTTTCCCCGGATTTCACGAAGCCTCCCATAAGGGACCATTGTCCTTTCATCGGCTCGAACGAACGTTTGTATAATAAAACATTCAACTCCTTATTGTTAAACCCTAGAATGATACAATCTACGGCAACATAGAATTTTACTTCGTCTTGATAAAAAGCTGCTGACATCGTTTTATGGATTTTAAAGATTAACAGAGCTTGCGTGCTCCGTCGCTGATTACTACATTATATAATTTAGGTTCACGGCCAAACTTCTCTTTATAAGCAGAGAAGGCTTTCTTCACGAAATCGTCGTACAACTCATCCTTAACCAAGTTTATCGTACAACCACCGAATCCTCCACCCATGACACGAGAACCGGTTACACCACATTCCTTGGCGATATTGTTCAAGAAATCCAGTTCCTCGCAGCTAACTTCATAAAGCTTGCTCATACCCTGATGCGTGCCGTACATCTTTTCGCCGACAGTCTCATAGTCGCCTTTCTCCAGAGCGGCACATACGTCGAGTACGCGTTGGATTTCCTCGATAACATATTCGGCACGCATGTAATCCTCTGCGCTGACATCCGCTTTTACCTCGTTCAGCATCTCCATCGTAGCGTCACGTAAGAACTCTACTTCCGGATGGTTGCGGCGAATGGCGGCTACCACGTTCTCACAGGATTTACGGCGTTTGTTGTAGGCTGAGGACGCCAACTCGTGCTTAACGACCGAATCCAATAACACGAGTTTGTAACCAACCGGATTAAACGGATAATATTTATATTCCAAAGAACGGCAATCCAAGCGGATCAAACTTCCGGCCTTGCCGAATACGGAAGCGAATTGGTCCATGATACCGCAATTCACGCCACAATAATTATGTTCTGTAGCCTGACCGATCTTAGCCAACTCGAATTTATCGATGTTCAATGAGAATAAGTCATTCAATGCGAAAGCATAAGTACTTTCCAATGCGGCGGAAGAAGACATTCCAGCGCCCAGAGGTACGTCTCCAGCGAATACGGTATCGAAACCTTGGATATTGCCACCTCGTTTAATAATCTCCCGGCATACGCCAAAGATATATCTTGCCCAGCTTGCGGAAGGAGCGTCCTCCTCGGTCAAGCCGAATTCAGCGTAATCATTTAAGTCGATGGAGAACGCCCGGACTTTGCCCGTCCCATTTGGTTTGATCTCGGCGATCATTCCTTTATCTACGGCACCCGGAAAAACGAAACCTCCATTATAATCAGTATGTTCACCGATCAAGTTAATACGTCCCGGAGATGTGTATAAGCTACCTTCGGTATTAAATAACTCTTTAAATTTAGTTCTGATTTTTTGTTGCATGATACTTAATTTGATTAAGGTAAATAATTGAATAAACAAGAAGAAATTATCCATTCAGAAAACTCTGCCGGATAATTTCTTCTTTATTATATTATGTCCTGTCCTTATTATTCAACAGGAATATCTTTGTTTACGTTCTTGCTACCAATCAAAGCGTAATATAGCAAATATGCCAATCCTAGGAATACCACCCAGAAGCTGGTAATGAAACCGCCAGCGTCGGCTACGGCTCCTTGGATCAACGGAAGAATACCTCCACCGCAAACCATTACCATGAAGATACCGGAAGCGGCTGCCGTATATTTACCTAAACCTTCTACTGCCAAGTTGAAGATACCACCCCACATGATGGAAGTACATAAACCACAAAGAGCCATGAACATGATTCCGACAGGAACCTCAACCATACCGAAAGAGATATCTGACAAGAATACAGGCATACTAACTTTAGTCGTAGCAGGGGCAAAGATAGCGATCAAGATAAAGATCATACCTACCGTGGCGGCTGATGACAACATCGCCTTACTAGAGATCTTAGCTCCGAAAGAGGCACCGAACAGACGTCCGATCATCATCAAGAACCAATATGTACCCACGATAGAACCGGCTACTGTAGGATCGATACCGATCTCAGAAGAAGTAGCGAACAAGTTCATGAAGTTAGGAATACCTACTTCGACACCCACATACAAGAAGATTGCGATGGCACCTAAAATGAAGTGACGGAAAGAAAGCGCGCTGTGCTTGTCCGGAGTCTTGGCTTCATTTTCCTTAACCATATGCGGTTCTGGAATTTGCATGCAGAACAATACGATAAATACGATGGCAAAGATACCCATAGCCAAGAACAATGCCGGGTTAGCGTCACTGATCTGAGCCTTAGCAGCGTCACCGATCAAATAACCAACCAATACCGGAACGATCGTAGCACCGATAGAGTTCACGGAACCGGCAACCTGAATTAATTGGTTACCTTTGTTTCCACCACCACCTAGCGTGTTCAACATCGGGTTTACTACGGTATTCAACATACACATAGAGAAACCGGACACGAAAGCACCTGTCAAATAAACAGCGTAGCTACCAGCCACACCGGAAAGATAAGAAATGCCTACACCACAGAAACCTACGATGATCGCTAACAAAGCGGTTTTCTTGTAACCGATCTTCTGCAATAGCATACCGGCCGGAATACCCATGAAGGCATAGGCGATAAAGTTAGCTGCGTTACCCAGCTGCGACATGAAGTTGCTGGCAGCGAACTGGTTCTTAACGATGATACCGAATGGGTTCTGTAGACCCGTCACGAAAGATATCATGAAGAAGAGAGCCACCATCATGATAATAGGCAATGTGTAATTCTTTTTTGCTGTTGATTCCATTTCTTTTTTGTTGTTTTAGATTATTAGATTACTTAAATTATTCTCTTATTCTACACTGAATTTATAAATAGTAGTACTTTGGAAAATCTCGCCCGGGCGGAGTTCCGTTGTCGGATATTCCGGTTTGTTGGGGCTATCGGGGAAATGTTGGGTTTCCAGACATAAAGCGGCCCGTTCCGGGTAGCGTTGTCCGTTCTTACCTTCGAAATTCCCAGTCATCCAGTTACCTGTGTATAATTGCACGCCCGGTTGAGTCGTATAAGTTTCCATTACGATACCGGTCTTGGGGGAGGAGCAGCGAGCGCAGTAAGAAAGTTCGTTGTCTTCTTTATTTAATATGTACGTGTGGTCATATCCCTTACCGAATATAAGCTGTTCGAAATTGTCATTGATTCGTTCGCCTACCTCATGAGGAGTCCGGAAGTCCATCGGTGTACCTTCTACTTTCTCTTTAGGTCCGTACGGGATTGCCGTATTGTCTGTAGGCAGGTAATAGTCGGCGTTGATCGTGAGGATATGGTCTCCTATATAAGGATCTCCCGCACCGGATAGGTTAAAATAAGAATGATTGGTTAGGTTCAAGACCGTAGGTTTGTCCGTAGAGGCTTGATAGGAGATAACGACCTCATTCTCATTTGTCAGATGATAAGTTACGGTTGTCTTTAGTTCTCCGGGGAAACCTTCTTCGCCATCGGCGGAGGTATATTTCAATTCAATGGTTTGCTCGTCTATTTGCTTGGCGTCCCATACGACCGCATTGAATCCCTTGATTCCGCCATGCAAGCTATTGGGGCCATTATTTATGGCTAATTTGTCATAAGTAACACCGTCGATCGTGAATTTTCCAGCGGCGATACGATTTCCATAACGACCGCAAATGGCACCGAAATAAGGTTCTTCTGATGTTAAGTACTCTTCAATCGAATTATGGCCAGTAACGACATCGGTCATTTTTCCGTTCTTATCCGGAACCATCAGCGAGACGATTTTCGCTCCATAATTCGTGATCGCTAGCTCTGCTCCAACCTTGTTACACAGGGTATAAAGCGCCGTTTCTTTCCCGTCAATTTGCTTGCTGAAGTTAGCAACAGACAAGCCCGACAGTGTATTTATGTTCTTCATGCGTATCAATATTATTGAAATTGCGTGTAAAAGTAACTTTCTTCTTTGTATTTATAACCTTTCTGAATAATGTTTTATAGCATGATTTTAGATTTGTCTGCCAAAAATATATAATTATTGCTTGTTTATACGTCAAGTCCTTGATTCTTCTCTTAGGCTAAAAAAACAAAACAACTCTTGTCTTACCCCTGTTATTAGTAAAACAGAGATAGAAAGAAATTGTCCATGCGGTCATCCTATAAATATATCATACTCATACTCTTTGTGCTTATGCCCGGCTTGCTTTATTCCCAATCTCAAGATTGGGTACGTAAGTCCATTTATCCGCAAGCGGATAGTGGTAAAAGCAAGATCTATAATTGGATGTGGGGGAGGCATTATCGTCACCTTTATACGATCCCGATCAGGGTTCCTTCGGCTACGATAGAAACGTTGGGGGGTGGGATGGACATCGTCGGGCAAGCGGAAGGGTTTCACGGATTATTGTTGGAGAATAAGCGTAAGCAATTGTATTTGCTAAAGCCCTTGGGTGGCTCTACGAGTTTCTTGGAGTCGAAGTTTTTCCGGGAAATATATAATAAGGCTGATTTTAAGAATACCTATTTGGATGAGTTCTTAGGAGATGCTTATACGATTATCAATCCCTATACCTTTTTGGTCGCAGATTATTTAGCGAAGTCCGCGGGATTGAGTTTTTCTCCCTCCAGTATTTACTATATTCCTTCCCACATGCGGAAAGACACGGTTGCGGACGGCAGCGACATACAAGATAGGCTGGTCAATCTAATCAATGTTCCGGATATTAATTTAAGGTCTAATTTGTATACCACGGAAGACTTTCTAGACAGCCTTCAAGTGAGTAAAAACTATATGGCGGATCAAAATCTATACATTCGGGAACGTATTTTCGATATGTGGATCGGAGATTGGAATAAGACGAACGAAAACTGGGAGTGGCAATCACATACCGTCAATGATAGCGTAATTTATACCCCGATCGTGATCGATAGGAATCATGCTTTCACGAAGGTGGACGGAGTATTGTTCAAGCAAATGTTGAAGATGTTATCGTTGGATTTTATCTGTAATTATGATAGCTTGATTTTAAAAGATACAAAGAAAATCAATAAGCTAGCTTTTGCGCTGGATATGGCGGTAGCAGGCCGCAGTGATGAGTCGGTTTGGATACGCCAAGCCCAAGAAATTCGGAAACAGATGACCGACTCTTTGATCGATAGCGCTTTTACTTATTTGCCGGAAGGTGTAAAACATGATGAGATAGAACTGATTAAACGAAAGTTGAAACGAAGGAGGCTAGAACTGGAAGCGGTTGCCAGCCAATATTATCGCTTATTGCAACGTACGCCAGTGGTTGCCGGAACCAATCAATCCGATTATTTCTTGATCGAGCGGCAAGCGCCGGACCGAACTATTTTACGGATTTATGATCCCGAGACCGGAGACTGTAGGTTGGAACAACAATTCTCCGGCAGGGAAACCAAGGAACTGTGGTTATACGGGCTTGCGGGAAACGATACGTTTGAAGTGAAGGGAAATACACGGAAAGATTTTCCGATATACTTGATCTCCGGAGAGGGGGAGAACCAATACCAATTGAATCATAACCGGAAAATACATGTCTATGATAAGGATTATAAATATGATTACCAGAAGATAAAATACCATAAGATATCTTTTACCCCGTGGGGAATATATGACTCGGATAAAGGTATAAGTTTGGGTACGTTCTTTACATATACGATGTATGGCTTTAAACGAGCCCCATTTACCTATCAGCATCGGATCGGGTATAATTATTTGAAAGGGTTTATGTATGCAGGTGTCTTCCCTAATTATGACGGCCGGAGACGTTTATACCTGAATGCCTCCATCTCTTCACCCCGTAACTTCGAGAACTTCTTCGGATTTGGAAATAATACGGCGGGCTATAAAGAGGAAAAAAAGAATTATAACCGGGTGAAGCTCCGGACGTATATGCTTAATCCATCCTTCGAGATGGATTTGAGGAAGGAAGAGGTGGTGACATTCTTTGGCTCTTTGGATATGTATAAGGCTAAACGTACGGATGATCGATATATTTATACGGTTTATGGAGAAGATCATCCTATTTTCCGTACGAATTATTTCGTGGGTCTTGGGGCTACTTACCGGATAACGAAACAGCCTTATTCGTGGCTTCCCCTATTGGAAACCGAATGGACGGCCGGATGGAAAATGAATTTGAAAAAGCCGGAGCGTAATTTCCCCTATGCGCAGGGAAGCCTTTCATGGAACGTACGGTTCTCGGATCGTTTTACTTGGGCCTCCTTGATGAAGGGGACGGTATTATTCGATAATGACTATGAGTTCTATCAAGCCGCCACGATTGATTTAAGGGGATTTCGTGATAACCGTTTTATCGGAAAGCAATCCTTTTACCAATACTCGGATTTACGCTTGGACATGGGAAAACTAAAGAATCCGTTCACTCCCTTAAAATATGGTCTATTCGCGGGCTTTGATTATGGTAGGGTCTGGTTTCCCGGTGAGCGTTCCCATAGTTGGCATACTTCCTATGGTGGCGGGATTTGGCTTACTTTCTTGAATAAGTTCACCACTAAATATTCTTGGTTCGGCTCGACGGATAGTTTCCGGTTCGCCTTTGAGTTGGGGCTTGGGTTTTGATATAGTCTCAAACTTACACGGTACTGATGAGGGAAATTCTCATCATAATAAGGAGGGTTATTGTCTATTTCTATATTTGTTCTTGTCTTCTGTCGTATGATCCGGTAAAAACGTGTACGTGTTTTCCGAAAAACATGTACGACTTTTGTGGAAAACATGTACGTGTTTTTTCAGAAATATAATCATGTTTTTAAGGATGATGATAATCAATGATTTACATATTCGTGTTATTTGCATGCTTATTGTTTGGATTTATTGAGTGAAAATCCATACATTTGCCTTTGATCAATTTTGTTCTTGTTATGAAAATGGTTAAGGGCAATGTTTTTGTGCATGGTCGTTTTTGCCGCATTGACTGTGGTCGCCAACGATTCTTTCTCCCAAAAGGAGGTACGGGTGTGTGCTTCTACATCTTTATTTTCAATAGCGAATAAAGAGCCGGCTGCTTTCATCTCTTTTCAAGAAATCATAACTCCTTTGACGTCTTTCCCCGCTTTTGGGGAGAAGCTTTTGTTTCTTATTGCCTCATTGACTTTTTTCCTCGCTTTGTTTACCCTGTCGGTAGCTTTGTTGTTTTACGAACGGAGGGTAAGTTATGTTCGATTAAAATCCGTCTTTTGGCAAGAACGATACTCTTGCTATGTGCTTTGTCGTATGCTGGATTAGACATGATTATGCCCTGTCTTTAAGGGTATAGGGGAGAATTGTGTCAATTTATTATATACGAAAAACAAGCGTATCATGAACTCTATATATCGAAATTTTATTATCACGTTGAAGGTAAATAAAATGGCGGCAACACTAAATATATGCGGCCTCGTTATCGCCTTTACTTTATTTGATAGCGTAGCTATCCGTACGGAATCCGAACGAACTTTTGATAAAATACACTCGAAAGCCGAGGCTATTTATCGATTGGATTGTGTGACAAGTAAAAGTCAATGGCCTACGCAAATCCTGCCTTTTGCCCAAGCGTTCGCCTCGTCTTCTCCACATATATTGGAAAGTACGATCATAAATCCTTACGTAGGGGAAGTTTATTTTACGATCGGGAGGGACGAGATTCTCAAAGGTTATAAGGAACCGGTGATAACCTGTACTCCGGGGATCGTTTCTATATTTGACTTCCAATTGGTGGAAGGTTCACTGGATTGCTTAGATGATCCGGAGAAATGCCTTTTGCCGGAGAGTATGGCACGGAAGATATTTGGCGAGTCATCGGCTATTGGTAAGGAGTTGCTTGCGGAAGAAGAGATTTGGAGCAAGGAACGGAAATCACTAGTCGTAGGAGGAGTTTATAAAGATTTCCCGGAAAACACACAATTGAATAATGCCATTTATACTTCTTTATCGTCGACTTATTGTATGGATGATTGGGATAACTGGATTTTCCTTTGTTATGTCCTTTTAGATGATCCGTCACAAAAAGATCTCATTTGCTCCCAGTTTAACCAAGCATTCCCCTTCAAGCAATACGAGAGGCTCCAAGAGGTACAGACCCGTTTGGTGAATTTATGCGATATTTATTATATGAATGATATGAATAGCGTTACTTACATAAAATCAGGGAATAAAAGACAAACGGATTTGTTGTTTAGCGCCTCGTTTCTAGTGGTATTGATAGCAGTGATTAATTTTATAAACTTTACAATGGCATTGGTTCCGGCAAGAATAAAAAGTATTAACATCCGCAAAATTCTAGGGGACTCGGTACGGTGGTTGCGTGGATTTCTTTGGTTGGAGTCTTTTCTTTTTGCGTTATTGTCTTATGCTATATCCTTGTTGCTGTTATTGGTTTATGAAGGTTGCATTGGAGGAGGCTTTCATATGAAGGGAATAGTTTTTTTTGGTGGATTATTTATGGCTTTGTGTGCGGGACTATTGGCCGGTGCATATCCGGCTATTTATGCGACTTCTATTCCTCAGCGAATCGTGCTGAACGGTTCTTTCGGTTTGTCTCCAAAGGGAAAAAGAATGCGGGAATGTCTGGTTGGTTTTCAGTATACGGTTTCAATTATATTGATCGTCCTGTCACTGTTTATTTATAAGCAGATAGAGACAATGCGGAGTCATTCCTTTGGTTTCGGGAATGATAATGTAGTTGTCGTAGAATTGAATAAGGAGATAACCGAGAAATATAAAGAGAATTTTACCAACCGTTTGCGTGATTATGCGGGAATTGAGGATGTGGCTTTCGCCGCTAGTAAGATAGGAGCGACTAATGAGAATCGTGGCGGGGCCGCAGAGTTTAATGGAGAGACTATTTATTTTTATTATTTGAATGTATCACCTAATTTTTTATCCCTTATGGATATTACCGCGAACGAGGGACGTGTCTCAAGGATGGAAGATGGGAGGAATAAAGAGTTGCTTTTGGTTTTTGACCAAAAAGCGAAAAGGCAATTAAACCTTCATGTGGGTGACCGTATGAAAACCTTTTGGGGGAATGATGCCCGGGTATTAGGATTTACGGATGAGGTGGTGATTGCTTCCACACATAAAGCATCGTAGTCGCTAGCTACTTATCCTGTCGCTTTTGTGACGAATGAAGAATTATATATGCCTTACGCTTATATAAAGTTGATGCCGGGGGCTGATAAAGGGAATGTTTTACTTTATATTAGGAATATGCTCAACGAACTTTCCCCTTCATGTTTACCTGATTTTGAGTTTTGCGATACATTCTCCCGGCATCTGTATGAAAAAGAAATCCAGTTTGGCGACCGGGTTATTTTATCCAGTGTTTTATCTATCTGGATGGCATTGGCAGGTATTTTAAGTCTGGTATTGTTTGATGTCCACTATCAGCGGCGAGAAATTGGTATAAGGCGGGTGTATGGATCTTTCGTGAGTGAGATACTATATCGTTTGAATAAAGTCTATTTAAAGGTCTTGCTCATTAGTTTTGTTATCTCGATTCCAGTTTCCTATTATTTTATGGAGAGATGGGCCAGTAATTTTATGGAGAAAGCCCCTGTCGGTTATTTGATTTATTTTGTCGCATTGCTAGGGATCAGTATCCTGACGGTAGGAGTGGTCACGTTCCAAAGTTGGAGGGCGGCGAATGAGAATCCGGTGGATATGTTATAGGCAACTTACATCGGCAACGAAGTTAACTTCATCGGCAAAGTATCTTAGGTTACTTTGCCGACGAACTTAAGATACTTTGCTGATGAAGCTAAGATACTTAGAACTTATTTCTTCAAGGCCTCCAAAACTTGAGGCATCATAGTACAGATATAATGTTCTTCTTTCGCTGTAAAGAAATTGCCATCGACTACGGAATCCTCATCTGTTGCTTGTCCTTTGCTAATGGCAGGCTTAGCCAACGGATGTACCGCTAGCTTCTTTCCTTCCGTGATTCCGGTGAAGTCGAAGAGCATAGCGGCAGCGCAATGTCCAATCATAATTTTACCCTTTTCCCCGAAATTCTTAATCACATCCATTAGATCGATATTGTATTGTTTGCTAGCGTTCTGCTGGAAAACAGGAACCGCATCGCCACAAGCGAATACCATTGCGTCGTATTCATCTTCATGCCCTTTTAAATTAGCGATCACATCGTCTACTGTCAAAGCTATGCCAGAGTTCGTTTTGATCTCTTCTGAATCGGCTACCGCATATACTTTATAAGTAATGCCATTCTCGAAAAATGATTCCAAATATTGGAACAAACCAAATCCATTTACTGGATTTACCGCTAAAACTGCTACTTTCTTTGCCATAATCGTAAATTATTAAGTGATACAATAGTTATTTTTCGTAAGTTTATTACTTTTGTGGCGTAAAAGTAAGCCCCTTTTTTAGAGAAAACAAGAAGGCACTTATAAATAAGGAACTTACATGGATGTAACCATTGTTGAGATTCAAGTAAATAGAAAAGGTTAAAAAATGAAAAACTTTCATCCGACGGGGAATTGCCCCGTGAGAGACGTATTGAGCCGGCTAGGAGATAAATGGTCTATGTTAGTGCTTATCACTTTAAGCGCTAATGGTACCATGCGCTTTAGTGATATCCATAAAACCATCGCGGATGTATCGCAACGTATGCTGACCGTAACCTTGCGCACGTTGGAATCGGATGGTCTGATCGAACGAAAGGTCTATGCGGAAGTTCCTCCCCGAGTAGAATACTGCTTAACGGAAAGAGGATTAAGTCTTATTCCCCATATCCAAGGCTTGGTGGATTGGGCGTTGCAGCAGATGAGTGGTATTATGGAAAGCCGGGTTTTACATACGTCATGACTTGCTCTGGCATTAATCTATCAGTGAGCTTTTTCTGCAAGAATATCTGCCAGCGACCGTTGGGTTAATTTACTCTCAATCCAAGCAAGGACATCAAATGTCTTTAAAAGTTGGCGTTCATATTTATCTTGTTCGATTTTTTGAATGTCTTTTTGGTATTGTAGCCAGCGTTTATTTCTAGCTTTCTCGTATGATGGAAGCGGATAGCCCTGTATAAACTTGAATATTAACTTTTCTGTGATATAAGTCTGTTTCTCGAAGCGGATGTTTCTTTTGATGGAAATAATTTCGTTCTCAAAGAAATCATAATTGCCTAATTCTGCTTGGAGTAAAAGATTTACCAATCTTGCTATCTTGTAAGAAGGAAATGCGCAAAATAACTTTCCCAAACTAAATATCTTTTTCATGTATTTGCGAGCTTGTACATAATCTTTCGTATACATGCCTAATACAGCGAAGCTTAGATATAACCGTAATTGAGACTCAAGTCCTAATGATGTTACTTTTTTTAGTAATTCATTTTCTTGCTTATCCCTTAGCTCTAAGGCCTGTTCAAAGTTTCCGGCTTGTAACAAGCTATTGGATTTGTAGATATATATCAAGGTTTTCAGATGTAAGATGAATTCAGTGGAGTACTCATTTTGTGTTAATTCTTCTAGTTTAGAAAGGAAAAAGGGAGTTTCATGATATAATCCGGCAATACATAAACTGTCTAAAATACCTTGTATGGAACTTAAATAGTAGATAGGAGGATTTAATATTAAATGTTGGTTGTCGTTAAATAAGTTGATAAGCTCTTGGTAATATCGGATAGCCGATTTATAATTGCCGGAGTTAAGATAATAAGTGGCTTGGAATAGCAAATGTAACTTTTGCGCTTCGAATCCTTGGTAGGAATTGTTTGCGATTAAATGGAGTTCGCTCAATACGAGATCGTTTAAATCCTCTTTTTGTTTGTCGGAACGGATATAGCCTTTGTTAATTAAACGGTGTTTAAGAATATCGTATAGCTGTGTATGTTGATTAAGGGTTCTTGCGTATTTTAATACTTCATTGATTTTCATTTGCTTGTTTACCAGCTGCTTTTCTGAGATTGTTTTAAAATCGAGAGCGCTTAAGTATTTCAGTTCCGTTCTCCGAATCAATAAAAGCAAGGAATCATTTTCATAAGTGATCGCTAATTTTTTTGCTTTATCTAATTCAATGAAAGCTTCATCAAATATTTCTCGTTCGAATAATACGCCAGCCTTTGATATATAATTGAAAATTCTTGTTTGGACATCCTGTTTTTCTCTTAGTCTAACTAAACATTCTAGAAGTACCCGATATAAATGTTTGACTGCGGTCTCGAAACTCTTCCCGTCTTGAATCTGACAAAAGCGTGTATACAGCTGTTCGGGAGACGTATTAGCGTCTATTAGATTAAAAAGGGTGAGGTATACCTTATCACCGTTTTGAAGGTTTGCGCAAAGATGGAAATATCTTTTCTCAGCTTTTGTCAAGGTGTTGACAAGCATTAATAATATGTATGTGTTATTCATGGACTTTTGATGTTATCAAGTGTTTGATATATAGTGAATATGAGAAATTGTATGATGCAAATATATCGATTTGGGTTTATCTACGATGAAGATTAATTGATGATTTTTATATTTTGGATCTTTTTATATTTGCGACATCGGTGAATGAATTTAAATTAACATGAAATCTGGTGTACCAAGCGGAATATATGATATTTTTGTTAAACGAATGATTAATAAGAGAAAAGCATGAAAGACTTACGGAATCATAATATATTGGTTGTTGGAAGTAGCAATACCGATATGGTCGTAAAGACGAATCATCTCCCTCGTCCGGGAGAGACGGTATTAGGCGGAACATTTTTTATGAACCCGGGTGGGAAAGGAGCGAATCAAGCGGTTGCTGTTGTGCGGTTAGGGGGACAGGTCTCGTTTATTTGTAAAACAGGCAGTGATATATTCGGACATCAATCCCAGCAGCTATTTGAGGAAGAGGGGATTGATACTTCCTATATTTTCTCAGATCCGAAGAATCCATCTGGCGTAGCGTTGATTACGGTGGATGCTCATGCTGAAAACTGTATTGTGGTGGCCTCCGGAGCTAATGCTAATCTATTACCTTCTGATTTAGCGAAATCGGAAGAGGCGATAGAAAAAGCCGATTTGATTTTAATGCAATTGGAGATTCCTATGGATACTGTCGAGTTTGTCGCTAAGATGGCATCGAAGAAGAACAAACGGGTAATATTGAATCCGGCTCCAGCTCAAACTTTGTCGGCTACGTTACTCCGGCATCTGTATATGATTACCCCGAATGAGACAGAGGCAGAGATGATCTCTGGCGTGAAGATCACGGATGAGGTTTCCGCAAAGAAGGCTGCGCAAGTTATAATGGAGATGGGAGTACAGAACGTAATCGTTACTTTAGGCTCAAAAGGAGCTTTGATCTATTGTGATTCCATGGTAGATATGGTTCCTGCGATAAAAGTGGAAGCCGTTGATACTACTGCCGCCGGGGATATTTTCAACGGCGCTTTAACGGTGGCTTTGGCTGAGGGGCGGGATTTAAGGGAAGCCGTGAGATTCGCTTGCAAAGCTTCCGCCATTTCCGTGACTCGTGTGGGAGCGCAATCTTCTGTTCCTTACCGGAATGAGGTGGATATTTTTGATTAATCTATAAAAACAATCTAATATTATGAAACAAACAGTATTTGCGGTGATAACGGTAGCCTCTTTATTTCTAGGGGCGACCTCATGTTCCCAACAACCCTCGGCAAAGGATCAAACGACGGTGCCCGCTGAGTTTACGATTAGTAAAGAAAAGTTGATGGATAAGATTAAGGGAGGTTGGGCCGGACAAACCATAGGCTGTACGTATGGCGGTCCGACGGAGTTCAAATATAACGGAACGATGATTCAAGAATACGTACCGATCGTATGGCCGGACGGATATATCAAGTGGTGGTACGAGAATGTACCCGGATTGTACGATGATGTTTATATGGACCTTACATTCGTGGATGTCTTTGACCGGTTGGGATTGGACGCTCCTGTGGACTCATTCGCCATGGCGTTCGCTACGGCGGGATATACGTTATGGCATGCTAACCAGTCGGCACGTTATAATATTTTGCAAGGGATCATGCCTCCGGCGTCCGGCCATTGGCTGAATAACCCTCATGCGGATGATCTGGATTATCAGATCGAGGCGGACTATGCCGGACTGATGTCGCCGGGTATGCCGAATACGGCTTCCGAGATTTCTGATAAGATCGGGCATATCATGAATTACGGAGACGGTTGGTACGGCGGTGTGTATGTCGGGGCGATGTATTCGTTATCGTTTATCTCGGATGATATCGAGTTTATCGTGACCGAGGCGTTAAAGACGATACCGGAGCAAAGTACCTATTATAAATGTATGAGCGATGTGATCCGCTGGCATAAGGAATATCCGGACGATTGGAAACGCACTTGGTTTGAGTGTGAGAAGAAATGGAGCTCGGATATTGGTTGTCCGGATGGCGTTTTCGTTCCGTTCAATATCGATGCCGTGATCAATAGCGCATACATTCTTATCGGCTTGCTTTATGGTGAGGGAGATTTCTATAAGACATTGGATATCTCTACCCGTTGTGGACAAGATTCGGATTGCAACCCAGCCTCTGCGGGTGGTATCTTAGGAACAATCCTTGGTTATAGCCGTATACCGGATTATTGGATGAAGAACTTGAGAGAGGTGGAGAATATGGATTTTGCCTATACGACCATCTCATTGAATAAGACTTACCAAATGGGCTTCGATCAAGCGTTGCAAGTGATAGAGCGCAACGGCGGTTCCGTTTCAGGTGACGAGGTGACGATCAAATGCCAGCAACCTGTAGCCGTTCGTTACGAGAAGGCTTTCGAGGGTATGTATCCGATAGAGAAAGTGGCGGTTAATAAGAATTTGTCCGATGTAGGAGAACTTCCATTTGAGGGAACAGGCGCCGTATTCAAAGGCTTTGTGAACGCTAAAGATGATAAATACGTAGCGAAAGTAGAGATGTACCTAGATGGGGAGCTGGTTGAGACGGCGAACCTTCCGGCATCCTATACGACTCGTAGGAACGACCTGTTTTGGAAGTATCAGCTGCCCAAGGGAAAACATACGGCTACGTTTAAATGGCTAAATCCACGTAATGATGTCTCCGTACATTTCGGTGAGATACTGATTTACTCGGATGCTCCGAAAGAGATTGTTCACCAATAAAATTATAAAGATTATGAAGAAATCATTGTTTCTGATGGGCTTATTCGCCTTGTTTATCTCCTGTAAGGGGAATGTTTCTCAAACCGATAAGCCTCAACCGGTAAATCTTATTCTAGATACCGATTTAGGTCCGGACTATGATGATGTGGGCGCTATGGCCTTGATGCATGCCTTGGCGGATAGCGGTCAGGTAAATATTCTTGCGACTCTTTCCTCCAACCATGATGAGCGGGTGGTGCCTTGCATTGAGGTGCTGAATACTTATTTCAACCGTCCGGACATACCGGTAGGGGCACCAAAGAGCGAACCGGGGGCCTCCTTGACTACTTGGCATAAAACGAAGTGGACTGACGAGTTACCCGCTAACTATCCGCATCATACGGCGAAGACTTCCGACGCTCCGGATGCCCTGAAGGTGTATCGTAAGATTCTGAGCGAACAACCGGATACCAGCGTTGTTATTTGTACGATTGGTTTCTTCTCTAATTTAAGGGATTTGCTTCAATCGGGAGCTGATGAATATAGCGATCTCTCCGGAAAGGAATTAGTCGCCAAGAAAGTGAAACGTTTGGTTTCTATGGCGGGCCTGTTTCCGGAAGGTAAAGAATTCAATGTGTATTGCGATGTCCCTGCCTCTAAAGTCGTAGCGGAGGAATGGCCTACAGAGATTGTCTTTAGCGGTTTTGAGATCGGGAACGTAATCTTGACCGGAAAGAAACTGGTGCAAATGAACGTGGAGAACAGTCCTGTAAAAGATGCGTATGCCCTTTGTTTTGCGGAGGGAGACCCAGAAGGGCGCATGAGCTGGGATCATACGGCGGTATTGGTCGCTATAAAAGGTTATGAGCCTTATTTCGATGTAGAGCGAGGAACCTTTCATGTCGTAGATGATGAGGGGACTAACAATTGGGTGGCAAATCCCAATGGCCGTGATCTTCGTTTGATCGAGAAGATGCCGCCTACGGAGGTCGCTTCCTTGATAGAGAATTATATGATGCATCAACGATCTATTAAATAGTATTTTTATGTATATCGTACAAGATTATTCTTTAGCTGTCATATTCTGTGTCGTTACGATGCTTTGTTGGGGATCGTGGGGGAATACGCAGAAATTAGCCTCCAAGACTTGGAGATATGAGTTCTTCTATTGGGACTACGTGATTGGTGTCTTGCTCTTTTCTCTGATTTCCGGCTTTACCTTGGGTAGCATCGGGACGGAAGGACGCAGTTTCCTGCCGGATTTGGCGCAAGCGAACCTCGCTAGTTTAGGGAGTGCCTTTTTGGGCGGTATTATTTTTAATGCTGCCAATATCTTGTTGTCTGCGGCGATCGCCATTTGCGGATTGTCGGTTGCTTTTCCGGTTGGGATCGGATTAGCCTTGGTGCTAGGCGTATTGGTTAACTATTTCGGGGCGGCGAAGGGGGAACCAACTTATATCTTTATCGGTGTAGCTTTAATCACGGTCGCCATCATCTTGAATGGCCTGGCTTATAAGAAAGCCTTGGTCGGTACCAAGAAAGTATCGGGGAAGGGGATCCTTATATCGGTTGTGGCCGGCGTGATCATGGCCTTTTTCTATCGTTTTGTCGCCGCTTCCATGGATATGGAGAATTTCGCTTCTCCGGCACCCGGGAAGTTGACGCCTTATACCGCCGTATTTGTTTTTGCCATAGGAGTATTTGTTAGTAATTTCTTGTTTAACACATTGGCAATGAAACATCCGGTGGAAGGTAAGCCTGTCTCCATATGCGGTTATTTTAAGGGAAATATGAGTACGCACCTCGTGGGTGTATTGGGGGGTGTTATCTGGTGTATCGGTCAATCTTTCAGTATGATAGCGTCAGAGAAAGCGGGAGCGGCTATATCTTACGGATTGGGGCAAGGAGCCACGCTAGTCTCCGCTTTATGGGGCATCCTTATCTGGAAAGAGTTCAAGGGAGCACCAGCCATTTCCAATCGTCTGAATGTCGGGATGTTTATTTTATTCGTGATCGGACTTGGGTTTTTAATTTATGCGGGAGCTTAAATAACGTTATTTTTATTTATTCCGGAAAAAACATTACCTTTGTTCTTGTTTCTTGTTTATGGGAGTTTAATAACGAAAAAAGACGATCTATGAAAGAAGAAGGTGATGTATTCAAAAAGTTCCGTGATTCCTTCAGTAGGATGGAGGGACATTTCCATATACTAGAACAGCGTGTGCCGGTTGAACTTCAGATGGAGTATTTCAAATACTCGGAAAACGTACGGAAGGAAAACCGGCCTCCTCGTCCCTTATCGGAGGATGAGTGCGAGACCCTGTACAACACTTTGTTGACGGAGGAAACCAAGGACAAGACCGAGAAGAGATATCTGTTATCTCAATTGGCTACCTCGAAATCCGTCCGTGCGTACCGCTTGTTGGAGGAATACACCCAGCATCCGGACCCAGAAGTGACAGATTGGGCCTACATGGCTTTGATGGAGTCTCGTATCTCCTTAGAGTCCGATTTCTCCGACGAGAAACAAATTTATATCTCGACCGGCTTGGGAGGAAAAGGGGAGAAGCTGCGTTTCTATGTCTTGATGACGTCTAAAGGCAAGAAACCTTTCCAAGAATATCAGCGGCAGACAATCGAGCGGGAGTTCGCTTATTATCTGCCGAAAACGGACTGCGAGATCGAGCGTTTGACGATCGGTGAGCAGTATGTGGAGTTGGTGTTCTTGATCCCGGTGCGTACGGATATAAAAGCCACGTTGGATCGGGTGATCAATGAATGTAACCAATACGGCGATTTCCTCTCGAATGTTTTCACGATCACGAATGTCAAGGAATTGACAGCGGAGGAGGTTTCCGAGATTATAAATAAGAATGGAGACGATTAAGCAAGCTATTAAGTATGGTGTAGTCGGGTTGAGCAATACCTTGATAACGATGATCGTTATCTGGGTGATGATGAAACTCTTCGGATGCCGGGAAGGTTTATCTAACTTAACGGGATATGTGGCAGGCATATTAAACAGTTTCATCTGGAACAAGCAATGGACTTTCAAGGGAAGTTCCACCGGATGGACGAAAGGGGCGGTTCGGTTCACGATCGCTTTTATTATTTGTTATGCTTTACAGTACGGATTGGTACTGATCTTGAATTCCCGACTTACGATCGATCATTACTACAACCACTTGATTGGAATGGCTTTCTATACGGTGATTAATTTTTTAGTAAATAAGTTTTATACCTTTAAAGCTTAAAAGGCATGAAGAAGTTAGCGGTTATAGTCCCGTGTTACAACGAGGAAGCCGTGATCGAGGAATCGTATCGGCGTACGAAAGAGGTCTTGGTAAAGTTGCCGAACCCTACGGAGATTATCTATATAAATGATGGTAGTCAGGATAAGACACGTTCTTTGTTGGATCATATAGCCGCTACCGATCCTCATGTGAAGGTGATTCACTTCTCCCGGAATTTCGGTCATCAACCGGCGGTAACGGCGGGTATCAATAACTGTGACGCTGATTTGGCGATTATCATCGACGCCGATATGCAGGATCCGCCGGAATTGATTCCGGATCTGCTGGAAGTGCAGGAGAGAGAGAATGCTAACGTGGTTTATTGCGTCCGTAAGTCACGGGAAGGGGAGAGTCTTTTCAAGCTGTTCACCTCCAAGGCTTTTTACCGGGTGATGAATTATATGAGCGAGGTCCATTTCCCGCTGGATACGGGAGATTTCCGTTTAGTGGACCGGAAGGTGATGAATGAGTTCGACCGTTTTAAGGAACGGGGAAAATATATCCGTGGCTTGATAAGCTGGGTGGGCTTCCACCAAGTGCCGTTTTATTATGAGCGTGAGGCGCGTATCGCCGGCGAGACGAAATATCCGATTAGTAAGATGCTGAAATTCGCGTCGACGGCAATGCTTTATTTCTCGAAGAAGCCGTTGCGTTTGGCGACGAGTCTCGGGTTTATATCCGTATTGGTCGGTATAATCTTGGCGGTTTGGTTCACGTTGGGCAAGATCTATGGTTTTAGTAACGCCGAGGTTGGCTGGACTTCTATCATGACTTCCATTATCTTCTTTGGAGGTGTACAGTTATTGACGGTCGGCGTGTTAGGGCAATATGTCGGTATCCTCTTTGACGAGATCAAGGCCCGTCCCGAATACATTATTGACGAGAAGAAAAACTATTAAAAAACATCGGAGGCGAAATAAGCCGTTTCTCTATGATCTGAATTCTGTTCCATGATAAATGTCTTTTCATGATATACTCGTGAATGTAACATAAACAATTCGATATCCAGATAGTTTATACATAGAAGAGATTAATAAAACTTATGTGTCATGAAGTATAGAATAGAGAAAGATACCTTAGGTGAGGTGGAAGTGCCGGCGGACGTTTATTATGGGCCGCAAACACAACGGAGCGTGAATAATTTCAAGATCGCCACCGATATTAGCCGGATGCCCGAAGAGGTGATAGAGGCGTTCGCTTACTTGAAAAAAGGAGCGGCTTTGGCTAATAAAGACGCCGGTGTCTTGTCTCCGGAGAAATGCGAGTTGATCGGTAAGGTATGCGACGAGATCTTGGCGGGTAAATTAAATGACTCCTTCCCCTTGATTGTATGGCAAACGGGGAGCGGGACCCAGACGAATATGAATGTCAATGAGGTGATCGCCAACCGGGCACATGTGCTGAGCGGAGGAAAGCTAACGGATAAGGAGAAAGTGCTGCTTCCGAACGATGACGTGAATAAATCGCAATCCTCCAATGATACGTTTCCTTCCGCTATGCATATTGCCGCCTATAAGGTGATAGCGGAGGTGACGATCCCGGGATTGGAGAGTCTGTATCGTGCGTTGGCGCTAAAAAGTGAGGAGTTCATGAAGATCGTGAAGATCGGGAGGACTCATTTTATGGATGCCACTCCATTGACATTGGGGCAAGAGTTCAGTGGCTATGCGGCTCAATTAGAATATGGTATACGGAAAGTAAAGGATTCCCTATCGCATATCTCCGAATTGGCTTTAGGAGGTACGGCGGTTGGGACCGGTATTAACGCCCCGGTCAATTATGACGAGTGTGTCGCTAAGAAGATATCAGAGTTGACTGGGCTTCCTTTTGTAACCGCTCCGAATAAATTCGAGGCCCTAGCTACCCATGATGCCTTGGTTGAGGCGCATGGAGCCTTGAAATCCGTAGCGGTCAGCTTAATGAAGATCGCAAACGATATACGAATGTTGGGCTCAGGTCCTCGTGCCGGTATCGGTGAGATCCATTTGCCGGAGAACGAGCCGGGTTCCTCCATCATGCCGGGAAAGGTGAATCCTACGCAATGCGAGTCATTGACGATGATCGCCGCTCAAGTAATGGGTAACGACGTGACAATCTCGATAGCCGGCTCCAACGGGCAGTTCGAGTTGAACGTATTTAAGCCGGTGATTATCTCGAACTTCTTGCAAAGCGCCCGCTTGATCGGTGACGGTTGCCTGAATTTCAGCGAACATTGCGTAAAAGGCATTACCCCGGTGAACGAAAACATCAAACGCCATCTGGATAGCTCCTTAATGCTGGTTACCGCCTTGAATCCGAAAATAGGATATTACAAGGCCGCCGCTATCGCCCAGAAAGCCTATCAAGAAAATAAGACTTTGCGGGAGGCGGCTATCGAGTCCGGTTATGTGACCGCCGAGGAGTTTGATCGTTGGGTAGACCCGTCCAAGATGGTAGGAAAGATTGAGTAGTGTCAAAACTGCTACATCTTCTCCCAAAAATGAAACAAAGAGTTAAGATGATAATGGATATTTTTGTACCGTTATCATTTTAATTCTTTGTATTATGAAGAGCACACGATGTATTTTGTCTATAATCTTAGGGTTGCTGGCCGGATGGCTACCTCTGGGTGCGGTTACCGTATTGAAGAACCTACAGGTTGAGTATCAAACCAATCCACTGGGAATTGATGTCAGTCAGCCACGTTTTAACTGGCAGATGGAGTCCGATCGCTATGGGGCCTGTGGGCAGGCTTATCGGTTATGGGTGGCCGATAGTCCGGAGCAATTGGCTGCCGGGCGTTATATCTATGATTCGGGAAAGGTTCTTTCCGGGGAATCGGTCGGCGTAGTTTATCAAGGAAAAGCATTACAACCTTCCACTCGCTATTATTGGAAAGTTTCCGTATGGGATGAATCGGGAACGGAAATTACCTCCACCGAGCCTGCGTGGTTCGAGACCGGTCTTCTGGGTTCCGGATGGAGTGGCGCCCGTTGGATCGGCTCGTCGGAGACACAACTCTCCAAATATCGCTCGCATTATGTGATCGACTATGATGTGCGGGTGGCCGAGGGTAATGATAAAGCCGCATTTGTCTTTGGGGCGAGGGACGCTGATAATTATGTGTCTGCTGAACTGGACTTGAATGGTTCGGGGGACGCCCGTTTCATTCTACGCCATACCACGGATGGAAAAACGACGCAAGACGCCTCGGAGAGTCTGGCCTCCATCATCCCAGCCTCGGATAAGCATAAGGCGCATCATATCCGGTTGAAGGTGACGACGGCCCAATATGCCTTGAAATATTTCGTGGATATAGAGATCGATGGAAAGACCTTGGTGAATTCCTCTTTGACTCCCGAGGAGAAAGAACGGAAGAGCCGTGGTGATTTCTGGGGAGGCAAGGAAGGGGCTTTCACCGTGTATCCTTATCCGGATGGAGAGTTGGTTTATCATTGCCGTTTGTACGCGATCGGTTTCCTGCAACCTAAAGGGCAGACCGCTACATTCTCCAACTTGTGTATCAGCGAGGATACGTGGAATACGCTTCTGTACGATCCTGCCGAGACTTATGTGGAGAAAGGGGAGGGAAAGCTCAATGTCTGGTATCCGGGCGAGAACGTATCCGCTCCCATGCTCCGGAAAGCGATAAAGATAGAGAAATCGGTCAAGAGCGCCCGTTTATATGCTACCGCTAGGGGTGTCTACGAGTTCTCGGTGAACGGGCAGAAGGTTGGAAAGGATTATCTGAATCCGGGTTGGACGGATTACCGTTACCGTATCATGTATAATACGTATGATATAACGGATTTGCTACGACCGGGCGATAATGGTATCGGGGCGATGTTGGGCGCCGGATGGTGGAGCGAGCATAGCGGTTTCCTTACCGGTTGGCAGGATCAATACGGAACCCGCCAGTCCTTATTGGGAAAGATCGTGATCGAGTATGCCGACGGTACTCGTGAGACGATCGTTACGAATGATAGCTGGAAATGTTATGACCGGGGACCGATCACTTTTAACGGCCTTCAGAATGGAGAGGAATATGATGCCCGGAAAGAGGTGAACGGCTGGGATGCTCCGGGTTTTGATGACTCGTCATGGAAACCGGCGACCTTATTCGCCGCTCCTCCGGTAAATGTGGAGATCCAAGGATATGTAGGCAGCCCGATACAAAATAATGTGACCCTGACCGCTCAGTCCATGGTAGAGCCTATTCCCGGCGTCTATGTCTATGATATGGGGCAGAATATGGTCGGTGTTCCCCGTCTGACTTTCAAGGGAAAGGCCGGACAGGAAATCACGATCCGTTTCGGGGAGATGAATTATCCGGAAACGATCCCTACCGAGCTGGTCGCCCCGTACACGATCGCGATGTATAAGGAGAAGAAAGGGCAAGTCTATACGGATAATTACCGGAGCGCCCTTTCCACGGATCGCTATATCCTGAGAGGGGATGCGGCGGGTGAGACGTATGAGCCTCGCTTTACGTTCCATGGTTTCCGTTACGTGGAGATTCACGGGTTGGAGAGGCCGTTACCCTTGGAGGCGGTGAAAGGGATCGTGCTGGAATCTATCGGTGTGCGGACGAGCGGTTATGAGACATCGGACGAGCGTGTCAACCGTTTGTTTAATAACATCATTTGGGGCCAACGGGGTAATTTCCTGTCGGTTCCGACCGATTGTCCGCAACGGGATGAGCGTATGGGCTGGACAGGGGATGCGCAGGTATTCGCTCGTACGGCTACTTATAATATGAATGTCGATCCGTTTTACACCCGTTGGCTCTACTCGGTCCGGGATAATCAAGGAGATGACGGTAGTTACGCGAACTATATACCCGTGGTCGGTTTCCCGCCTCACGGCGCGGAGGATGGCGGAGGTGCCATGGGATGGATGGAAGCCGGCGTGATCGTACCGTGGCAAATGTATCAACAATACGGAGACGTGCGTATTCTGGAGCAACATTACGCTTCCATGGTCGCTTATATGGATTATTTGGAGCGTCGTGCCGTACGCTATGTACAGCCCTTCGGTGGTTTCGGTGATTGGCTGGCTATCGAGCCGACGAATTCCATGTTGACGAACACCGCTTACTCCGCCTACGACGCTTTGATTATGGAGCAGGTAGCGAAACGTTTAGGGAAGGATGCGGACCAAAGGCGTTTCCGTACTTTCTACGAGAACGTGAAGAGGTCTTTTAACGACCTGTTCGTAAACGAGGAAGGACGCACGTTCGCCCCGACGGTGGAATCTATCTTTGGCAAGGATTCGCAAGTAGGTATGTGGCCCGGAACGGCGGCTACCGAGGCGAAGATCGTGGATACGCAGACCTCATACGTGGTTCCTCTCCAGTTCGATCTGTTCAATGAGAAAAACAAACCCTTGGCGATCCGGCATCTGGTAGAGAATATCAAGAAACATAATTATACGCTTACCACTGGCTTTATCGGTACGCCTTACCTGAATTTGGTATTATCCGACAATGGTTATGACGATGTCGCCTATAAATTATTTGAGCAAACCGCCTATCCTTCATGGCTATACCCTGTCCTGCAAGGCGCAACCACGATTTGGGAACGTTGGAATTCCTACACGTTGGTAAATGGCTTCGGCCCTGTGGATATGAACTCTTTCAACCATTATTCGTATGGCGCTATCGAGGAGTGGATGATAGCTTATACCTTGGGTATCCAGCGGGATGAGGAACAACCCGCCTATAAGCACATCATCCTTCAACCCCGTATCGGCGGAACCTTCTCGTTCATCCGGGGTCATTACGATTCCGCCTATGGCCGTATCGAGAGTGGATGGCAAATCCAAAAGAAGGGCTATATATACGAGGCAACCATTCCCGCTAATACGACGGCTACCTTATATCTGCCCGCCAAATCGGAGAAGTCCGTTCGTATGGAGAAAGGGCAGGAGGGGATCACGCCCGTGGGATTGAAGGATGGGAAGGCTGTGTACCGATTGGGATCGGGGAGCTACCGGATATACGTGGATTGAATATTTCCCAAATATCCCGCCCGCGTCGGGTGTGCGGTCGAATCTTAGAGAAATGCGACGCTTCTCACCCGGTGTAAGGTCAGATTTTGTAAAAACGATAGTGCCCGGCCTTATTAAAATCTGTACATTCGCGCAAAAATAAATAAGAACATTGTTCATGATTGTTTAATTCTAATTAGATCAAGCGAGAATGTCAATACGAAAATCGGATCGCATTATCAGCGTGGAGCACGTATCGAAGTATTTCGGCGAGAAGGCCGTGCTGAATGATGTAAATTTACAGGTCCGCAAGGGCGAGTTTGTAACCATTTTGGGGCCTTCCGGTTGCGGAAAGACTACCCTGTTGCGTTTGATAGCCGGCTTCCAGACGGCCTCCGAGGGCGTTATCACGATGTCCGGGAAGGAGATTACGCAGACGCCGCCGCATAAACGTCCCGTAAATACGGTATTCCAGAAATATGCTTTATTTCCACATCTGAATGTGTACAATAATATCGCCTTTGGCCTGAAGCTGAAGAAACTTCCTTCCGCCACGATCGAGAAGAAAGTGAAACAGGCGTTGAAAATGGTAGGGTTGACAGACTATGAGGATCGGGATGTCGATTCCCTTTCCGGTGGCCAGCAGCAACGGGTGGCGATCGCTCGCGCTATCGTGAATGAGCCGGAGGTGTTATTGCTGGATGAGCCGTTGGCGGCCTTGGACTTGAAGATGCGCAAGGATATGCAAATGGAATTGAAAGAGATGCATAAGTCCTTAGGCATTACGTTCGTGTACGTGACCCACGACCAAGAGGAAGCGCTGACGCTGAGCGACACGATCGTTGTCATGAGCGAGGGAAAGATCCAGCAAATCGGTACCCCGATCGATATTTATAACGAGCCGGTCAATTCGTTCGTCGCTGATTTCATCGGTGAGAGTAACATCTTGAACGGGACGATGATCAAGGATTGGCAAGTCTCTTTCGCCGGTCATGAGTTCGAGTGCGTGGATGAGGGATTCGGGGAGCAAATGCCGGTAGATGTCGTGTTGCGCCCCGAGGATATTTACATCTTCGAGCCGTCGGAGGCGGCGATGTTGACGGGTACGGTAACCTCCTCCATCTTTAAGGGTGTGCATTATGAGATGATGGTGCAAACCCCGAACGGATACGAGTTCATGGTACAGGATTACCACTGTTTCGAGGCAGGTAGCGAGGTCGGGCTTCTTATCAAGCCTTTCGATATCCATGTAATGAAGAAAGAGCGTATTTGCAATACCTTCGAGGGAAAGCTTATCGACGCTACGCATGTGGAATTCCTAGGCTGTACGTTCGAATGTAAGGAAGTAACCGATATAGAGCCAAATACGCCTGTGAAAGTCGAGATCGATTTTAAAGATGTGATCTTGGAGGATAACGAGGAAGACGGTCGCCTGACCGGAGAGGTGAAATTTATCCTCTACAAAGGCAACCATTATCATCTGACCGTGTTTACAGATTGGGACGAGGACATCTTTGTCGATACCAACGATGTATGGGATGATGGAGATCATGTCGGCATAACGATCGCCCCGGATAAAATTCGAATTATTCATGCTTAAAAAGGGAAGGAAGTGATCAATACGTTTTCTGCATTTTTTATGAGACGAAGGAACTGGACCATTCCTTATGTCCTGTTCTTGGCCATCTTTGTCGTGATACCGCTCTTCTTGATCGTGTATTACGCCTTCACGAATGACGAGGGGATGTTTACCTTCGCCAATTTCCGTAAGTTCATGATCCATCCCGAGGCGATAAACACCTTCGTGTATTCAGTCGGGATCGCTTTGATAACGACCATTCTTTGTCTGCTGCTGGGATATCCGGCCGCTTGGATATTGAGCCAAGCCCGATTTAATACTTCCCGTACGATGGTCGTTTTGTTTATCCTTCCGATGTGGGTCAATATCTTGATCCGTACGTTGGCTACCGTGGCTTTGTTCGATTTCTTGAATTTCCCGCTGGGAGAGGGGGCCTTGATCTTTGGCATGGTGTACAACTTCTTGCCCTTTATGATCTACCCGATTTATAATACGCTCCAGAAAATGGATCACAGCTTGATAGAGGCGGCGCAAGACTTGGGGGCGAATCCGTCGCAGGTATTTATCAAGGCCGTATTCCCACTATCGATGCCGGGAGTGATGAGCGGTATCATGATGGTGTTTATGCCGACCATCTCTACGTTTGCCATCGCCGAGTTGTTGACGATGAACAATATCAAGCTCTTCGGTACGACCATACAGGAGAATATCAATAACGGTATGTGGAACTACGGGGCGGCGCTTTCTCTTATCATGTTGTTATTAATCGGAATCACGGGATTGTTCAGCAATGAGAGCAGTGATTCGGCGAATGAGGGAGGGCTTATCTGATGGTGAAATATTTAGCTAAGGGATATCTGTGGGCTTTGCTCTTGTTGCTCTACTCGCCGATCTTGATTATCATGATCTTCTCGTTCACGGAGGCGAAAGTACTGGGTAACTGGACCGGGTTCTCCACGAAATTATATAGCTCTCTTTTTGCCGGCAACGTACAACATTCGTTGGTCAGCGCACTTTGGAATACGTTCGCTATCGCCATGATAGCCGCTACGGTATCTACCTTGTTGGGGAGCGTAGCCGCTATCGGGATCTTTAATTTGAAGGCAAGGGCCCGCAATGCCGTGAGTTTTGTCAATAACATCCCGATGTTGAATCCGGATATCATTACCGGTATTTCCTTGTTCCTGTTGTTTGTCAGCTTAGGGATCTCTCAAGGTTTGACGACGGTCGTGCTGGCGCATATCACGTTCTGTACGCCGTATGTGGTATTAAGCGTCATGCCCCGCTTGAAACAAATGAACCAGAATATCTACGAGGCGGCGTTGGATTTGGGGGCGACTCCGTTTCAGGCCTTGCGGAAGGTGATCTTCCCGGAAATCCGTCCGGGTATGATCAGTGGCTTTATCCTTGCCTTCACGCTATCTATCGACGATTTCGCCGTGACCATATTTACAATTGGTAATGAGGGCTTGGAAACCCTTTCCACCTTTATCTACGCGGATGCCCGGAAAGGAGGTTTGACCCCGGAACTGCGTCCCCTCTCAACGATTATATTCGTAACCGTGTTAGTATTGTTGATTGTTATAAATAAACGTGCTGAGAAAGCGAAGCGAGCGTAAATGAAAATGAAGAAATTTATATCGATTCTGTCTGTTTTGGCCCTGCTTATGGGGCTGTTCACTTCTTGCGGGCGCTCGGACGAGGAGAGAAGCAAGATCTTGAAGATTTATAACTGGGGAGATTATATCGACGAGGACGTCCTGACGGATTTCCCGAAATGGTATAAGGAACAGACGGGTGAGGAAGTCCGGATTATCTATCAGATCTTTGATATCAACGAGATCATGTTGACCAAGATCGAGCGGGGACATGAGGATTTCGACTTGATTTGCCCTTCGGAGTATATCCTTGAGCGCATGCTGCGGAAAAATCTCTTGCTACCGATCGACCGTAATTTCGGGAAGACACCGGATTATATCGACAATGTCTCTCCCTATATCCAAGAGGAACTGAATAAGTTAAGTCAGCCGGGCCGTAAGACTACCGACTACGTGGTTCCTTATATGTGGGGAACCGCCGGCCTGTTGTATAATAAAGCCGATGTCTCGAGGGACGAGGTCATGTCGTGGAAATGCCTTTGGGACCCTCGTTTCAGGAATAAGATCTTGATGAAGGATAGCTATCGTGACGCTTATGGAACCGCCATCATCTACGCCCATGCGAGGGAATTGGCGGACGGTACCATCACGGTGGAGCAATTGATGAACGATAGCTCCCCGGAAATGATCGCTATCGCCGAGGAATACTTAAAGAAAATGAAACCGAATATCGCCGGTTGGGAGGCCGATTTCGGTAAGGAGATGATGACGAAAGGAAAGGCGTGGCTGAATTTCACTTGGAGCGGCGACGCGGTCTGGGCCATGGAAGAGGCGAGTGCTGTAGGCGTAGATCTGGGGTATGAGGTTCCTTTGGAGGGTAGTAATATCTGGTACGATGGTTGGGCGATCCCTAAATACGCTCGCAACGTGAAGGCGGCCAGTTATTTTATGGACTATCTATGCCGTCCGGACATCGTCAGCCGTAATATGGAAGTGACCGGATATGTCAGCACCGTGGCCACCCCGGAAATATTGGCGGAAAAGATCGATACGACGCGGACCGAGTTCTCGGACGTAAGTTATTTCTTCGGACCGGGAGCGGAGCGTGTCCAGATAGACCCGGCTCAATATCCGGACCGGAAGGTCGTGGAACGTTGTGCCATGATCCGTGATTTCGGGAACGAGACGGAGGTGGTTCTGGAAATGTGGAGCCGGGTAAAAGGTGACAATCTTAACTCTTGGATTGTTATATTGATATTCGCTGTTTTCGGCTTGTTGTTTGTCTGGGTCGTTTACAAGCGGATCAATCGTTATCAACAGAAAAGACGACATCGCAGACGTCGTAGCTGGTATAAAAAGAAATGATATGGAAGGCATAAAGAACTTGATTATAGACTTGGGCGGTGTGCTTATTAACCTGACTCGCAACCGTTGTATCGAGGCTTTCGAGAATCTGGGCGTGGAGAATATCCGGGAACAGATCACGAATAACTATCAACATAAGGACTTGTTTGAGCGATTAGAGTTGGGAACGATTTCGGTGGAACAGTTTCGCGATGATATTCGTGCCTTATCGGGAAAGCCCCTGACGGACGAACAAATCGACACGGCATGGATCGCCATGTTGGGAGACGTCCCGGAAAATAAGTTGCGTCTGCTATTGGAGCTTCGTGAACGCTATAATACGATGCTTCTGAGCAATACGAACGAGCTTCATTGGAAATGGTCCGAAGATACCTATTTCTCTTATCAAGGTCTTTGTGCCCAAGATTTCTTCCATAAGATTTACCTCTCTTACGAATTGCATATGCTGAAGCCGAACGCAGATATTTTTGAGTACGTACTGAAGGACTCGAATCTTTTAGCCGAGGAGACTATGCTGATTGATGACGCTTCCGTGAATTGCCGGGCGGCTGAATTATTGGGAATGAAGTCCTATATGCCGCAGCAAAGGGAGGATTGGTCGCATCTATTCAAATGAAGGCCGGTCATTGTTTGGTCCCGGCCTAAATGTCTTTAACCTTTAGGATATTATACGAGGTACCAAGATCATACACATCATTCCCATCTACTTTCTTGATGTACTTTACGACACGGATGGTGACGGGAAGGATGATAACCTCGTACAAGGATTTAAGTACCGCCTGCGTCCCGATCATGATAAGCAATTCTCCGGCCGGGATCAATCCGGCGAAGGCGATCGGGAAAAAGATCAGGGAATCGGCGCTCTCACCGATAAGGGTAGATACGATCGCTCGTAACGAGAAATTCTTTCCGTTGGAGGCGATTTTCATTTTGCTCATCACATAGGCGTTCAGGAAAGAACCGGCCAAAAACGCTATCAAGCTGGCGACCGCTATACGTGGGGCCATCCCGAAGACGAAATTGAAACCTTCCTCACCCTCCCAAAAAGGGGCGGCCGGTAATAATACCGCCAATTGCGCGAATGCGATCACCAGAAAATTAGAGGCGAAGCCACTCCAGATAATTAGCCGTGCCTTCTTGAATCCCCACACTTCCGCTATACAATCATTGATGATATACGAGATCGGGAATACGATCAAACCTGCGGTAGCCGTTATACCGCCTACTTGCACTACTTTTGTCTCTAAAAGATTGGACGCTACAAGGCATATATTAAAAAGTATACCTAGCAGCATGAAAGGTACTGTAACTGTTTTTTGCATGTCTTCTTGTTTTTAACGAGGTTTATCAAGCACTCGGGACGCAAAGGTACGAAAATTCTTATTAAAAACGATGGGTATAGCAGATACCGATCGCATGGCGGTAATTCACGGGATCGTCTACATTAAATATATGGTAGCGATAATAGAGTTGGAGGTTATTGTTCGGGTTTAGTTGGTAATTACTTCCTGTGGAGAAACGGATCTTATCGGACCGCATCTTATTTCGCGTATCATTGAAGACCTCGGTGTAGGCAAAAGGACAGAAACCACTCTTGCCGATCTTATAGGAGAGGGTCAGCATCGAACGCAGATAATTCTTGGGATGTTCGGCGTGAACCTTATAGGTACTTTGAAAACGTTCCCGGACAGAGAGGGTAAAACGTCCGGCCGAATAAGTCCCCGTAGCGTAGAGATAATATCGGTTTCGCAACTCATCGGATGCCTTGTATCGCGCTAGAGACATATATCCGCTTCCTGCCAGAAGATATTTATTAAACTTGTAGTTTACCTCAACGGTGGTGAGGAACCATTCCGCTTCCTTGAAGTCATCTCTCGGACGGATGTCCTCTTCTACAAGAAAGGATAAATGCTTATAGATTTTTCCGCATAGGCTCGCCTTGAAATACACACCTGCGCCTTCCATTCCGTATAGGGATGAAGTGCATCCTATTATAAAGAATAGGATCAGATAAATAGATCGTTTTGTATATGATGTGTTTTTCATCTAGAGTGACTTCCGTATGCAAAAGTAGTGTTTTTGGATGTAATACCAACGTCTTGGGATATTATATCCGATTTTCCGTATATTTGTCTCCTATTAACGATCAAATTCGAATACATGGAAAACATATCAAGAAGAACGGCTATCAAGACATTTCTGGCCGGAGGCGTGGCTTTGGCGACTACAGGTATCGAGGCGGTAGCCGCCGCTAAAAAGGAAGCAGACGCGAGGGGACCCTTGAAAGGAAATGTCCGCCACTCCGTAAGTAAATGGTGTTTCGGCGATTATAAGCTGGACGAGTTCTGTGAGATCTGCAAGCATATAGGGATTGAATCCGTCGAGTTGCTGGACCCGGTAGATTGGCCGATCGTACAAAAACATGGCCTGACGGTGGCGATGGCGCAAGGGGCCGGGCTTGGAATAGATCGAGGTTTCAATGATCCGGCCTTGCATGACGAGTTGGTCGCCAGTTATGAGAAGGTGATCCCGATGGTGGCGGACGCTGGATTGACAAACTTGATTTGCTTCTCCGGCAGACGTAATGGCGTAACGGACTTGCAAGGCTGGGAGAACTGCGAGAAGGGGTTGAAGCGCCTTATCCCGTTAGCGGAGAAACACAAGGTCGTCTTGACCATGGAGCTTTTGAACAGTGTCGGCCATAAGGATTATCTGTGCGATCATACGGTTTGGGGGGCGGAGCTTTGTCGCCGTATCGGTTCCCCTAATTTTAAGTTACTATATGATATTTATCATATGCAGATCATGGAGGGGAATATCATCGAGAATATCCGGAAATATAATCAATACTTCTCCCATGTCCATACCGGAGGTAGTCCGGGACGTGCGGAAATCGACGAGACGCAGGAACTTTATTATCCGGCTATCATCAAGGCTCTTATGGAGACAGGCTATAAAGGCTTCGTTGGGCAGGAGTTCGTCCCCGCCCAAGAAGACAAGATCGCTTCCTTGGAGAAGTGTATCCGTATCTGTGATGTATAGGGCTATTTAGTAATAACTTACAGTGCCAAGCCCGTGCCGTTATAGTGGCACGGCTGTGCCACCAGCGTGGCATCGTTGTGCCATCGCTATGGCATCATCGTGCCATCGCCGTGGCATTATCGTGCCATAAGGGTGGCACGACTATAATACTAGAATGACAAAGACCTTGAATTTATTTTCTCCAGCCATGTTACGTTTTCTTTTCTCGATTGTCATTAAGATAGAATGGAACAAGAACAGTTTAAAAAAGAGATATTGCCTTTGCGGGAGAAACTATTCCTTTATGCGAGAAGGCTGCTTGATAACCCGGAGGATGCCGAGGATATCATGCAGGAAGTCTTTTTGAAACTATGGTATATGCGTGGCGAGTTAGACTATTATAATAATGTAATGGCCTTGTCCGTACAAATCACAAAGCACCTTTGCCTGAATCGGATGAAAGTTCGTGAACGCACGGAAGGTGAGGCGGGCGAACAATTCTTTATCTGCGATGCCTCCACGCCTTATACCCAGCTGGAACAAAAAGATAGTTTGGAGCATGTAATGCGGCTTATCAATAAACTACCGGGACTTCAACAGACCATTCTTCGCATGAAACACGTGGATGGTTTCGAGGTAGAGGAAATCGCCGGGTTGACCGGAAGTACCCCCGAGGCGGTACGTATGAATCTTTCCCGTGCCCGTAAACGGGTGAGAGATCAATTCTTTAAAATGCAGACGTTATGAAAACAGAGGAATACAAGTCTATAGAGGATTTATTAGACCGCTTCTTCGAGGGTCAGACCTCGAACGAGGAGGAGCGAGTGTTGTATGAGTTCTTCGCCCGTCCGGATATTCCCGCCCATCTGGAACGTTATCGGGAGGTATTCGGATATTTCGAGAGTGGCATTGCCTTGGATTTTAGCGAGACTCCGGAATTGAGGCTACCCGCTAAGGAAATTTCTTATAAACGAAAAATAGGATGGGCAATCGCAGTTTGCGTGGCGGCTTCTCTTTTGTTGTTTTTGGTGAATACGGTCTTTATGAATCAAAATGCTTCTTTTAACCCTTATGAGGGAAGCTACATCGTGCGCAATGGTGTCGTAATGACAGATATAAAGAAGATACAACCCGAATTGGAGGTCATATCCCGAGCGGCGGAAGCGATGGAGAAGAATGCGGATCGGCTCTTAAGAAATGCGGATGAAATAGCTTATTTGCCGGAAAGGATGAATAAGCGGTTCGAGAAGAAACGGGAGACTCTACTGAGGAATATTCCGGATACTCAGGTACGTAAGGAGGTTTATAAGATATTGGAATTGGATAAATAGTAAATTAACTAATAAACAAAAGAAGTTATGAAAGCAAGTAAATGTTTTTGGGTGGCATTATGCCTTTTGGTGGGAAGTTTCAGTACAGAGTTATGGGCACAGAAGAATTTGGAGGCTGTCGTGCAGAAATGTAAAGCGGATAAGACGATCGATAAAAGCGTAGTAACGAATAAAGATCCGAAAACTAAAAAGGTATATAAGATAGTCTCTTCTTTCGTCGTGGAGGGCCACGCCGCATTACAACAAGAAATTAAATCCGCTTTTGAGCGGGACAAGGAAGAGGCTTATCAAGTGATCGAGAATGAGAACGATGGGGTGGTTAGTTGGTTTATCCGTTTCTCGAAGGGTAAAAATACAGTTTCTTATTCTATAAATGTTGATAAGGAAGAGCTTTTCTTGACAGTCATTGAGAACTTCGACATGCCGGAGGAAAAAGATATAGAGATAAGATCAAGTAGTGACATGTAGGTTTTACTATGTAGATAAGTCAACAATAGCACCTCTCATCTGTGAAGCTGGGAGGTGTTTCTTTATGTCGAGATATTGGATAGTAGTGTCTAAATTTTGTACACCACTGTCAAATAATTGGACAGTCTGTTTTGGAAAGTAAAATACTACTTGTTTGAGAATTAAATATTTAGTTGGTTTGGCACACTATTTGAATTAGATATGGTAAATTAAATAGTTAGATAACAATTAAAACAAATACAGTCATGATTAAGATCGAAGGTTTAAGTAAGTTTTTCCGTACGGAAGAGGTTGAGACAATTGCGTTGAATAAGGTTTCTTTGGAGGTAAAAGATGGCGAGTTCGTCGCTGTCATGGGACCTTCCGGTTGCGGTAAGTCTACGTTGTTGAATATTCTGGGTTTGCTGGATAATCCTTCCGAGGGAAATTATTACTTGGGCGACCAAGAGGTAGGACACTTGAAAGAGAAAGAGCGTACGCAGGTCCGTAAGGGAAACATCGGTTTCGTGTTCCAGAGCTTCAACTTGATAGACGAGTTGAACGTTTTTGAGAACGTGGAGCTGCCGTTGACTTATCTAAAGATCAAGGCGTCGGAGCGTAAGCAGATGGTAACGGATATCTTGAAGCGGATGAATATCAGCCACCGTGCGGCTCACTTCCCTCAGCAACTCTCCGGAGGTCAGCAGCAGCGTGTGGCGATCGCTCGTGCGGTAGTTTCCAACCCGAAGATAATCTTGGCCGATGAGCCAACGGGTAACTTGGATTCCAAGAACGGTGCCGAGGTTATGCAGCTGCTCACCGAGCTGAATAAGGAGGGAACGACAATCGTAATGGTGACGCACTCCAAGCACGACGCGGGTTTCGCCCACCGTGTGATCAATTTATTCGACGGTAGCGTTGTTTCTTCCGTTAGTGAATTTATTTAGTCAACATGACATAAACACATACACACAAGAGTTTTTTATAAGCTAATTGGCCTGTGAAGGTCGGTTAGCTTTCAATTTAACTTAAATACAAATCGATGAGACAGCTATATTATACAATCCGTTATTTACTTCGAGGCCGAGGGGGAAATGTGATCAAGGTTCTGTCCTTGACACTAGGACTTGGAGTGGGATTGATCCTGTTCGCTAGGGTCGCTTTTGAATTGAGCTTCGATACATTCTTTGACCAAGTGGAAGATTTGTATAGCGTGCATGTGCGATACAATGATGATAAAACGGGAGAGGAAGATGGGTCTCGTATCCTATTTGCCCCGATCCCGGAGGCTTTGCGGCAAGAGTTCCCCGAGATACAGTATGCGACGGTTTGCCGGAGAAGATACGGAGCCGTATTGTATCATGGTGAGGATCGGTTCAAGCCCCGTTTGATGATGGCGGATTCCCTCTTTTTCCGTACGATGGGAATCAAGGTGCTAAGAGGGGATGACCGTTTGTTGGGAATCGAAGATCAAGTTTTCTTATCGGAAAAAATGGCTGAACGTATATTTGGCAAGGAAGATCCGATCGGGAAACAACTGCTGTACGGAAAAAACTATCCTTATACGGTGGCCGGGATATTCCGTGACATACCGGAAAATAGTCATTTACGTTTTGACGCTGTCGCTTCTTTCATTAATATGAAAACCCAGTTCGGTGCCTATGCCGGTTGGGGTGCCGACGATAGTTATCTGGGCTATATCCGCCTGAAACCGGGTGTGTTCCCGGAACAAATCAATCAGAAAATACCGGCTTTATTGCCTAAATATATAGATGTAGAAAGAGAGAGGAAACAAGGTTTTGATATGGAGCTTTATATCAAGCCGGTCTCGGAGATATATACGCAAAGTACCGAGGTGAAGCGGATGGTGGTGATCATGAGCGTACTGGCTTTCGCTTTGTTATTCGTGGCGGCGATGAATTATATCTTGAACTCGGTATCTTCTCTGCCGATCCGGGCGAGATCCGTAGGAGTACACAAATGTAATGGAGCTTCCAGCAAGGACATTTTCAATATGTTCTTGTTTGAGACGGCGGCTTTATTTGTAGTGGCTCTTGTATGTATGGCATTGCTTTTATTCGCTTTCCGGGAATATGTTGCGGATATGGTGGCTGTTCCTACTTTGGGCACTTTATTGAATGCGCAGACTATATGGCTTCCTGCGATCATGATCTTGGCTATATTCATTTTGTCCGCCTTGCTACCGGCCCGTTTGTTCAGCGTTATCCCGGTTACCCAAGTATTCCGGGTATCTACTTCGGGTAAGCAGGGATGGAAGCGGAGTTTGCTCTTTATCCAGTTTGGGGGAATTGCGTTTGTCATTACATTATTGGTGATCGTGTTATTGCAATATGATCGGCTAATGAATAATGATTTAGGATATGATCCGGAAAATATAGTGTATGCCCCCTTGAATAATATGGATGATCAGAAAGCGGCCAAACTTACCGCCGAGTTCAAGAAGTTACCTTATGTCACGGCTACGGGGCTTTCGTCAATGGACATTCTAAGTGGTTATGGTGGTTTCCCTATTCTGGATAATGAGAAAAACTGGCTGTTCACGGCCCGACAGGTAAACTATGATGCCGATTATCTCTCTCTGATGAAAATCCCCTTGCTTGAGGGGCAACCACTAAAAGGTGACGGGGATATTTTAGTGAATGAGTCATTCGTGAGTAAACGTGGGTGGACGGATGCTGCGATCGGTAAATATATTTATGATGATGAGGGTAATTTAAAAGGAAAAATAGTGGGTGTAACCCGTGATTTCATGGTGAATTCCTTCTTCACTCCCCAGTTACCGGTCATCATGTTTGGTAGTGACCGGATGAGTTATTGTAACTTTACGGTTCGTGTCTCCGAGCTAACTCCGGAATATTTACGGGAAATGAATGATAAGATAGCGGAACTATTTCCGAATGAGGATGTCGGTTTTACGGTGCTGAAAACGATCATAGAGTCTCAGTATGAGGGAACCCGTCATTTCCGTGACGGCGTCTTTGTTGCCTCGATCGCTATCTTGCTGATCACCTTAATGGGATTATTAGGGTATATTACGGACGAGATGCACCGTAGGAGCAAGGAGATAGCGATTCGCAAGGTGAATGGAGCGACGGCCCCGAATATTTTACGTCTTTTATCTAAGGATGTTTTGATCACGGCTTTCCCGGCTATCCTTTTGGGAGTGATAGCCTCACGAGTCGTGGGAGAGAGCTGGTTGAGGCAATTCGCGGATAAGATACCGCTGACTGTTTTTATTTTCATATCTACGGCTCTACTGGTTCTAGCGATCATTTGGGGATGCGTGATCCTGAAATCTTGGAATATCGCCAATGAGAATCCGGTCCGTAGCATTAAGAACGAATAATATAACAGGTAATATAAAATTACGTATGAAAACTATTTTGAGGAATCTCTTGAGTGTATTGCGCCGTTTCAAGATGGCGACACTTTTAAATGTATTAGGACTATCTGTGGCTTTTTCTGCTTTCATCTTGATTATGATGCAAGTCGAGTATGATCAGAATTTTGACCGAGGATATACGGATACGGAATCTATATTTCGGGTAGAAGCTATGTTTGAGGATGGTGGGCAGGCAGTTATTTGCCGTCCGCTGGCCGATGCTTTTATCCAATCCTCGCCTCATATCGTAGCTGGGACCTTGGCGAATCCTTGGGGAGGGGACTTGTTTTTCTCTGTAGAAGAGAATGGTGTACGGAATACTTTTAAGGAACAATGTATAAATGTTTATCCTGAATTCACGAAGGTATTTGACTTTAAATTTCAGGAAGGAAATCCGGAGGCGTTACAGGAGCCAAACGTTGTTTTGTTGCCGCAGAGCATGGCTCAGAAGTTTTTTGGGAATCAATCGGCTGTAGGCAAGCAATTGAAGTTTGAGAATGGAGATCATCTAACGGTAGGTGGAGTGTATAAGGATTATCCACGGAATTCATCTGTACGGAATTGTATTTATCAAAAGATGGACCCGAAGGAAAACGCCCAAAGCTGGGGAAACTGGAATTATATTTTCTATATCCGTTTGGACAATCCGAAGAATGTCGAGGGGTTATTTGAAAATTTCAAGGCACATTTTGATCCTGCTCTAATAAAGGATAATAGTTTCTCATGGGGGGGATCTGGAATGACTTTCCGTATTAATCCGTTGCCTGATGTTCATTATACGACTGATGTAAAATATGACCAGACCCCGAAAGCCAGCAGGCAAACTTTGATGATATTATTTGCCATAGCTATCGTGATCGTGATAATCGCCGGAATTAATTTCACGAATTTCAGTACGGCACTTACCCCGATGCGTATTAAGAGTATTAATACACAAAAAGTATTAGGGGGAAAAGAATCTGTGATCCGTTTTGCTTTGATTTTAGAAGCGGTGTTAATAAGTATAATCTCTTATTTGTTAGGACTGCTATTAGTTTATATCGCGGGGAAGACGGAAATAGCCTCATTGATAAATGCCGATATTTCGTTATCAATGCATATCGGATTGGTTTTGGCTACAGCTTTTATCTCAATAGCTACCGGGCTTCTTGCCGGTATATATCCAGCATATTATATGACTTCTTTCCCACCGGCTTTAGTGTTGAAAGGTAGTTTTGGCTTGTCTCCGAAGGAACGTCAATTACGAAATGCATTGATAGGAGTGCAGTATGTAGCTTCTTTCGGATTAATTATTGGTGCTACATTCATGTATTTGCAGAATTATTATATGCAAAATACCCCTCTCGGTTATGATAAGGATGAGATAATTATTACGAATATGAATAACAATATCCGGAAAAGTCGGGATGCCTTCGCCAGCCAAGTGAAATCTTTCTCCGGTATCGAAGAGGTTACATATGCGGAGATGCTCCTTTCTAGTCAGGACCAATACATGGGATGGGGACGTAAATACCGGGATAAGGATATACAATTCCAATGTCTACCGGTTGAACCTTCTTTTTTGAAGGTGATGAATGTGAAAATATCGGAAGGTCGTGATTTCCGGGAGGAAGATAAGGCGAAACGTTATGGCACGTTTGTCTTTAACGAACGTGCCCGGACAGAATATGGGCTGGAGATAGGATCTTTAATAGATAGTATGGAGATTGTCGGTTTTATGCCGGATGTTAAATTCGCCTCTTTCCGTACGGAGGTAACGCCTATGGCCTTTTTTGTATGGGGTACTAATAATTGGGGAAACCAACCTAATTACGCTTATATAAAGGTAAAAGCCGGCTCTGACTTACGGGGGGCTATGCAACATGTCAAGACTACGCTTCAATCATTTGATCCGGAATACCCGTTTAATGTCCGTTTCTTCGATGAGGTATTGAACGGACTTTATGAGAAAGAGAGAAGCCTCAGTTCATTGATTACCTTATTTAGTTTAATCGCGATCTTTATCTCGGTGGTAGGGGTATTCGGTTTGGTCGTATTCGATAGTGAGTACCGGAAGAAAGAGATCGGTATCCGTAAGGTATTAGGCTCTACTACCGAGGAGATTATCGTGATGTTTAACAAGACATACATACGAATCTTATGTGTTTGTTTTGTTTTGGGGGCGCCTATCGCCGGTTATGTGGTACATCGATGGCTTGAGAATTTCGCTTATAAGACTCCTATGTATTGGTGGGTGTATTTGATCGCTTTTGCTATCATAGCGGTTATCACGATATTGACTGTCACTTTCCAGAACTGGCGTGCGGCGAATGAGAATCCAGTACATAGTATTAAGAATGAGTAGAAGATTTTTGTAGAATCATATTGCTGTTTTCATAGAAAAGTATGTGTCCAATAATTGTACAATGGTGTCCAATTATTGGACACTTCTGTTTTATGAATTGAGAATTAATTTATTGAATATTAGTTTGATATGTAGTTTGGCACGTTATTTGAATATTATTAGATGGATTTGAGTATAATAAATTAAAACAAATACAGCCATGATTAAGATCGAAGGTTTAAGTAAGTTTTTCCGTACGGAAGAGGTTGAGACAATTGCGTTGAACAAGGTTTCTTTGAATATCTTGAAACGAATGAATATCAGCCATCTTATTTAAGGAATACTCTTTTTGGGTCGATTTTAGTATCAATAAAATAGAGCAAGTTATGAAAACAATCATACACAATTTCATCAATGTATTAATACGTTTCAAGGTAGCTACCTTTTTGAATGTAGCGGGATTAGCGGTCGCTTTCGCTGCGTTTTTAATTATCATGGTGCAAGTAAGCTTTGAGCATAACTTCGATCGTTGTCATCCGAACTCGACCCGGATTTATCGGATGGGACTTTCTTTCCCGGATGGAGCAAGCATGATCCATTGCCGACCGTTGATAGAGGCGTTTATCCACTCTTCCCCGCATATTGAGGCTGGTACGTTAATCAATCCGTATATAGGAGAGATGTATGTGACTGTTACAAGAAAAGAAGGAAAGCAAGGTTTTAAGGAGACGATCATAACTTGCCATCCGGAGATTACCCGGATGTTTCAGTTTACGATGTGTGAAGGAGAATCTTCTTGCTTGTCGGAACCGGAAAAAGCCTTGATGCCCGAAAGTATGGCTCACCGATTATTTGGAAAGGAATCGGCAATTGGAAAGCAGATCGTTCCCGATGGTGGGATCTGGACGAAACCGGGCGTGAAATATTTGGTCGTAGGAGGTGTTTATAAGGATTTCCCGGAAAATACACAGTTGAAAAACGTGATTTATACAGAGATGTCTCCGGATTACGCACTGACGAATTGGATAAGTAGTAACTATTTCTGTTACGTGATGCTAGATCCTTCTGCCTCCCCGAAAGAAGTAGCTGAGAATTTTGATGCCCATTTTGACTATTCGAAGCAATATGGGGATATGGCGAAAGATATACATGCCGAGCTGGTCCCCCTAACCGATATTTATTATATGAACGAGGATTCCAGCGGAAGTTTAGTGAAAAGCGGTAGCGCGGAGAAAGCCCGGTTACTGATGCTGATCGCTTTTCTGGTGATTATTGTGGCGGGTATCAACTTCACGAATTTTAGTACCTCTTTGGCGCCTTTGCGCATCAAGAGTATCAACACGCAAAAAGTTCTGGGGAGTTCTGCTGGCATATTACGTGCTTCCCTGTTATTTGAAGCCGTGGGTATTAGTTTGCTTGCTTTCCTTTGTTCTTTGTTTATCGTTTGGGGATTAGGACATATGGGATGGCTGTATTTTGTGCAAGCGGATACGACATTGACTGCTTACCCCGGTTTAGTAGGTGGCTTAGCTGTATTATCTGTTATAATAGGTCTTATTGCGGGGATCTATCCATCTTTATATATGACTTCTTTCCCTCCGGCATTAGTATTGAAAGGCTCTTTCGGGCTTTCTTCCTCTGGGAAGAAGTTGCGTACGGCATTGATCGGTTTTCAGTTTATCGTTTCTATCGTATTGATTATATCAGCCATGTTCGTTCGTCAACAAAATAGGTTTATGCAAAAATATTCTTTGGGTTTCGACAAAGATCAGGTAGTAGTTGTCGAGCTGAACCGGAATATTATGCATGACCATAAGGATAGCTACGTGGGTGGATTGAAAGAATATCCGGGAATAGAGGATGTGGCGTTCTGTTCCCAGAAGTTTGGATCGGAGGATAGCTATCGTACGTGGGGAGGTGTATATAAAGAGCAGAGTGTTAATTTCACTTCTCTTTCTGTTTCTTGGAATTTCTTCAAAGTAATGGGTATTCCATTGATTGGGGGGCGGATGCCTACCGAGTCTGATGAGAGAGGTAACAACTATAGTTATGTATTCAATAGACAAATGCGGGATAAATGGAACATGGAACCGAATGATATCATGCGGATTCCATGGCTTGAGGAGGAATCGGCCGATGGTTCCGTCATCGGATTTATAGATGATGTTAAATTTACTTCCTTGCGACAAAGCGTCTCCGAATTAGGTTTTGTTATTAATGAACCTCGTTTGATGCTTTATTCTTTTATTCGTGTGAAAGCGGGAAGCGATATCATGGGCGTGGTGGATCATATCCGTAAGACAGTAGCCCACTTAGATCCCACATATCCTTGTGAGGTGGAATTTTATGATGAGATTTTCGATCATTTATATCATCAAGAACGGAATTTAAGTACGATGATTTTATTGTTTAGCTTGTTGGCTGTGATTATCTCTATTGTCGGTATATTCGGCCTCGTTATATTCGAGACCCAGTATCGCCGGAAAGAGATCGGTATTCGTAAGGTATTCGGGGCCACGGTTCATGAGATCTTGGTTATGTTCAATAAGATTTATTTCCGTATTGTCTGCGTTTGCTTTATCATAGCGGCTCCTTTGGCTTATTATGGCGTACGGAAATGGTTAGAGGGTTTTGCTTATAAAACTCCTATTTATTGGTGGATATTTGCATTCGCTCTATTAATTGTCTCCTTAATAACGATGTTTACGGTAACTTTCCAAAACTGGCGTGCGGCGAATGCGAATCCGGTGGATAGTATTAAAACGGAATAATAAATGAAACTATAATAAAATGAAAACGATTATTCGAAACTTTCTAAGTGTGTTGAGGCGGTTTAAAATGGCGACCGCATTGAACGTAGCCGGTCTTGCGGTTGCTTTCGCCGCTTTTATCGTGATTTTGATACAGATTAATTTTGAGCGGACTTTTGACCGTTGCCATCCTACGTCCGGGCGGATTTTTAGGGTGGACTTGACCATTCCGGGTACTTTCGGGACAATATTACCCCGTGCCTTTGTGGAGGCTGTCATCCAATCTTCCCCGCATATAGAGGCGGGTACATTGTTGACTCCTTCTTTTGGCCAGAATGGTGTTTATCTCTCGGTGGATAGAAACGGGCAACCGTTTGGGTTTAAGGAAATCGTGACAACCTGCCACGCTAGTTTACCGAAGATATTCGCGTTCCCGATCGTGGAAGGCGATATCGATTGCTTGAAAGATCCCGAGAAAGTAATGGTACCCCGAAGCTTGGCTGACAAGTTGTTTGGGGAAGATATCTCTGCGGTTGGTAAGACGTTGCGAGCGGAAGAAAATATCTGGACTAAATCGGCTAAGCTCTTTACGATTGGCGCGGTTTATAAGGATTTCCCGGAGAACACGCAGCTTCGGAACGTGGTCTATACGGCGATCGATCCGGATTATAATATCAATAATTTTAGCTCAAGTAACTGGGTTTGTTATTTATTGCTTGATAATCCTGCCATGGCAGATGAGGTTGCCGATAATTTCAACCGTCATTTTGATTTCAAGAAGATTTACCATGAAGGAGAACAGATCCGGCTCGTTCCGCTGACTGATATTTATTATATGAATGAGACGCAAGACGGTGGTACATTCCGGAGCGGAAACAAGGAAGTCACGGCCTTATTGTTCGGTATAGCCCTTCTGATCGTCATTGTCGCGGCTATTAACTTCACGAACTTTAGCACTTCTTTGACTCCGTTGCGAATCAAAAGCATCAATACGCAGAAGGTATTGGGTAGCTCGGATACTTTGTTGCGCAGATCTTTATTGATAGAGGCAGCCCTTATTAGTTTTATGGCGTGGCTGGTAAGTCTCGTTATCGTTTGGGGATTGGATTGGGCGGAAGCGCTACCTTTTATCGAGGCCGATTTGAGTTTGGTCTCAAATCTTCCGATCGTTTTCTTGTGTGGCATCGTAGCGTTGGTTATCGGTTGGCTGGCGGGTATTTATCCTGCTTATTATATAACTTCTTTTCCTCCGGCCTTGGTGCTGAAGGGCAGCTTCGGGTTATCTCCTTCCGGGCGTAAGTTACGTACGACATTGATTTGTGTCCAGTTCGTTGTTTCGATCGTGTTGATTATTGGGGCTTGCTTTGTGCAAATCCAGAATAGTTATATGAGGAATTTCTCTTTAGGATTCGATAAGGATCAGGTAGCTATCGTGGAGCTGAATGAGACAATGTACAATAAGCATCACGATACATATGTGAATCGCTTGAAAGAGAATCCGGGGATCGAGGATGTGGCTTTCGCTATGGAGAAAGTGGGCTCTAAGGACGGGTATAACACGAATGGCGGTAATTATAAGGGTAAGGACTTTCAGTATTTCATAATTATAGCATCTTCCAATTTCTTGCGGGTGATGGGGATTCCGGTTATAGAAGGGAGAGATTTCTCAAAGGCGGACGAGCTTTCGGATCATGTGTCTTATATATTCAATCGTACGGCGATGGAGGGGTTGGATATGCAAGTGGGTGACGCGTTCGATAGCTATTCTTCCGGTCATCTTGTCGGTTTCTCCGACGATGTGAAATTCACCTCGCTTCGTGGTGGAGAGGATAATATCGCTTTCTTGGTCGGAAACTTTGGTTATTCTTTGCCAATCTCTTATATCCGCTTGAAAGCCGGATCGGACATTCATGCCGTAGTAGGTCACATTCAGGAGACGATGAGAGAATTAGACCCTTCCTATCCGTTCAATATCGAGTTCTATGATGAGATCTTCAATCATCTCTACCGGAAGGAAGAGAACTTACGCAGCTTGGTGACGGTCTTCAGTCTGCTGGCGATTATTATCTCTTTGGTCGGGGTATTTGGCTTAGTGGTGTTCGAGACTCAATATCGCCGTAAGGAAATAGGTATCCGCAAGGTACATGGAGCTACGGTAGGGGAGATCCTGCTGATGTTTAATAAGGCCTATCTGAGGATTGTAGGTATTTGCTTCGTGATAGCGGCGCCGATCGCTTGGCAGGGCGTGAGGATGTGGCTCGAGGGTTTCGCCTACAAGACTCCGATCCATGGGTGGGTATTCTTAATCGCTTTATTGATCGTAACCGTAATCACGTTATTGACCGTGAGTTTCCAGAACTGGAAAGCGGCGAACGAGAACCCGGTAAATAGTATCAAGAGCGAGTAATCCACCATCCCATCTTCCACGCCAGTAGCAAGATCAGTAGGGAAAGGACCAAGCAGGCTAATAGCAACCAAACTCCCAATCCGTTTACGAAAAGGATGGGGACGAAGGTGATCAATAAGATCTCTATGGGAGCGATAGGCAGGTAAGCCATTGCGTAATCATCCATCGCTTTGCTGGAAAGTTTCGGATCGACGATCCGCAGCAAGGCGATGCCCATAGCCATCGTGCCGGTCCACCATCCCCAAGCGAAAATCATGCGCTCGAACCAAAAGGTCTTGGCTAATCTTCTTCCTAAGAAGAATGTTATGCACCAGACGATCGCCACGCCCGCTATGATGAGTACGATAAGCGGCAAGGCATATTTTACGATCACCCCTAGCTTGATAGACGCTACACCGCAAGCTACCAGCATATCCGTGAAGGAACTGCTCAGCCTCTGGGTCGTCTGTGGACAGATATATCTGGATATGGTTGTCGCGTCGAAGAATTTCTTTAATACTAATCCAATGATAAAGGCACAACTGAAAACAGGTAACTCCAATACCGGATAATACACCTTTACGGTTTGGCTAACCATATATCCCAAAAAAGCCACGACAAATACCAAAGCCACATGGAAAGTCAGCGTATCGATGGATATGGAGGAAGTCGTAGCTTCTCCGATGGAATCCCGCTTATCCTCTGGCAGCAACCCACTTCTCAGCTCGTCCGGGAGATCGTCGAAATCCGAGATAAAAGCGGTTTGTTTATGCTTGGCCGCCCATTTGACCATCAGTAAACCTCCGATGATCGAGCAAATAACCCCTACGGTAGCAGTAGTCATGCCTAAACTGCGAGCCTCGTCCCAGCCCAATCCCTCGAATGCGGACCCGATAGCGGCGGCCGTGCCGTGTCCGCCATAAAAACCTGTCGGCAGCATAATGCCGAAAGCGTCATTCAGGTCCGGCCAGATCAGCTTGATCACGTACAATCCGAACAAGCCTACTAATGCCCATTGCAATAACATACCCACCTGAGCGTACGCCCACATTGGTCCGACTCGTTTTGCCACTTCTTTCATGGATACGTTCGGGGAAGATAAAGGCAACGCGCCGAACACCAAGGCGATAAGGATCGCCGCGTAAGTACCTAAATCATTGGAAAGCGGAATCCACCCCAGTCCATTAGGTCCGAACGCCAGTCCTAGCAAGCCCGCGATCAAGCTGGGCGGGATGAATAATTGTTGTACCAGTTTTACCTTGACTCGTATGAATTTGCCAACCAATAGAAGTATCGAAATGAATCCAAGATCCGTAAAGAGAGTCCAAGGGGTGAACTGTGTTAGGTCTATCATAGTAACTACTTACTTTATGTTCGTTTAAATATCTATTGTACAAATATATTTTATTCTCATGAGAAATACTAGAAATCCAAACGAATTCTATATCTCCATCTCCTTTTTACGATAAACGGAAGGAGAGCAACCCATAACTTTCGTAAACGTACGCGAGAAGTAGGCGGCATCCTCGAATCCCAGATGCGTGGCGATCTCATTCAACTTCATATTCGTTAGCTCGATATATTCACAAGCCTTCTGTATTTTCAAGCGTATGAAGTAATTCATGGGCGAGACCCCGGTCTCGCCAAAGAAGAGAGCCGAGAAGTGAGAAGGGGAATATTTGAAATAAGACGCTAATTCCTTCAAGGTAAGATTCTGCTGGATGTTCTCACGCATATAATGAATAACCCGTGCCGTGAACGGATATTCTTTTTGCGAGGGAATCATGATATGGCGGAATTGCTCCAGATAGATGAAAGAGGCCAGAAAATTGTAAAGGCACATGGAGGAATAAATCATATATTCTTTAATATATCCCATGGAGAAACTGCTATATATCTCCTCAAACAGCCGTAACCGATCTTGTAAACGGGAATATTCATTCGGCGAAATAGTGACCGGAACCGGATGCGACGGCAGGAATTGATCGCAAAGCTTCCCTTGGAAGTGTAACCAGTAAATAGTCCATGGATCTCCCTCGTCTGCCCCGAATGAGTAGGGGATACCGGGAGGGATGATGATATATTGGTATTTCTCCACGGTATATTGTTTACCGAGGATACGATACCATCCTTTTCCCTCCGTACAATAAATAAGCATGGCGTAGTCACAGCCATGTTCTTTTTGGAGAAAATGATATTTAACACGTGGGAAGAAACCTATCTTACGTACATATAAATTATTGATGAGCGGTTCCCTTTGATAGCTTGTCAATAGTTCCTCGGGCAAAGAGACGAGCCGTTCCCCCTTAAATCCTTCTTTTATCTTGACCATAATCTATAAATCATAAGATTGTACAAGTAAATCGGAACAAATGTAGTATTCCTTTCTGAATTATTGAAATAATTTTGCCGCCATAAATCATAATTTAATGCCATGAATAAAATTCTAGTTGTAACTTCTTTTGTATTTGTATCTTTTTTATCCTGTACGGGATTGACCGAGAAACAGCGATTGGCCGATCAAATATTGTCCGACACGGCTTTACATAAGGTGGATAGTATGGCTCGTGCGACCATTCGTAGTGGCTTTAACGCAGGGAGCGGTTATTCCCAGATATGGGCTCGTGATATGAATACGTTTATAGAGATCGCTTGCGAGGAGAGTGATCCACACGAACTGCGGGAAGCTATTTTATTGTTTTTCGCTCTTCAACAGCCGAATGATGAGATGATCGATGGTTATGTGCTGAAAGAAGATTTTACATGGTATGATGATACGCCTTATTATTCGAATGCCGCTCCGAAACATGTCGCTTTTAAGAATACGGTAGAGACGGACCAAGAGTCTTCCTTGATTCAGATCGTAGGTAAATACATTCGTAAGACGGGTGATCGGGAGATATTGAATGAGAAAGTTGCCGGGAAGACCGTTCTCGAGCGAATGAACGCGATGGTAGATTATCTGATGCGGGAACGATATAATGAGAAATATGGATTGCTTTATGGAGCAATGACCGCTGATTGGGGCGATGTACAGCCGAATGACGATTTCGGATGTGATATGAATGATTTGTCGGATCTGGCTATCGATGTATATGATAACGCTATGTTCATAATCGCTTTGGATTATTTGTTGGAAATGGCTCCTGATTCTCCGCAAGCCTCCCGTTGGAAAAGTCTGCGTGAGGGAATCGAGAGAAATGTGCGGGCTCATCTATGGGATGTAAAGCGCCAGAAGTTCATTCCTCATATTTATCCGGAGAAATCTCCGATTCCGGAAGGTTTTGATGAACTTGCCATTCATTATCATGGTGGGACGGCTATCGCTATAGAGGCCGGCTTATTATCGAAAGACGAGATACGTACCGTAAATGCCCAGATGCTTGAGAATGTTCGCCTGTCGGGTATGCCAAGCATTGGTCTTACCTTATATCCCGTGTATCCGGATGGTTTTTTCCATGGAGGAATGTCAAAGGCTTATCTGTATCAGAATGGCGGGGATTGGACTTGGTTTGGCGGTCGGATGATCCAGCAGCTTGTCGTTAATGGAATGGTTGAGGAGGCTTATGCGGAGATTCATCCGATGATCGAGCGTGTGATCCAAAATGACGGATTCTACGAATGGTATGGCAAAGGCGGTGTCCCCAGTGGCTCTGGTAATTTCAAGGGGTCGGCCGGAGTGTTATCTAAGGCGATTGAATTATTAAGGGATTGGGCAGAGAAAAATAAGAGTTAAATACAAGCGTGCAATATTAAATATCAAAAGAGATGAGAAAAAGTAATTATGATAAAATGCCGGCCACCGTTGTAGACGGTACCTTGTGGAAAGGCTGGGAATCGATACGGAAGCGATTGGCGGAGATACATGCGGAAACAAATGGATCACAAGTTTGGGTGGTGGAATGCTACCAAGGGGTTCATCACGAGGAGTTGATGCGTGAACTGCAAGCACTCGCGCCCGATCGTTTTATCAATACGCGAGATTTATTTAAATCGGCAGAAGATATAGAGGCGATGACCTATCCTTATCTGACGGATGACCGGTTGTTTGGCCGCCGGGCTCATTTCTCTTATACGGATTTCTTGGATGCGGAGAAGGTGAACGCCTGCCGGGAGTCCTTGCGTGATGGAAAAGGCTGGACAATCGTTTATGGCCACGCCGCCGCCGAGATCGTTCCCGCTCCGGACAAATTGATCTACGCAGACATGGCTCGTTGGGAGATTCAGATGCGTTCCCGTAGAAAAGAGGTGAACGGGCTAGGTGTGGAAAACCGGGAGGAAGCCCCGTCGTACCATTATAAGCGAGGATATTTTATTGATTGGATTGTTTGCGATAATCTGAAGAAGAAAGTCCTTCCCAAGGTCGATTATTGGTTGGATACCCATATCGTCGGAACACCTAAGATGATTTCCGGGGAGACCTTGAAAGAAGGGTTGGAGAAAACGGCGCATACTCCGTTCCGGGTAGTACCTTTCTTCGATCCGGCTCCTTGGGGCGGCCAATGGATGAAAGAGGTCTGTGATCTGGATAAAAAGCAAGATAACTTCGGCTGGTGTTTTGATTGCGTGCCCGAGGAAAATAGTTTATACCTGAAAGTTGCCGGAGAGCTGTTTGAGATCCCTTCCAATGACTTGGTATTCTATAAGACGAGAGACTTGCTGGGCGGGCCGGTCGAGGCTCGTTTCGGGCAAGATTTCCCGATCCGTTTCGACTTCTTGGATACGATGGGAGGAGGAAACCTAAGTTTACAAGTGCATCCGGTCACCCAATATATCCGGGATACGTTCGGGATTTATTATACGCAGGACGAGAGCTACTACCTGCTGGATGCTGAGGAGGACGCTACCGTTTATCTGGGATTGAAAACCGGTGTAAATCCGGACGAGATGATCGCTGCCCTAAACGAGTCCCAACAGACCGGAAAGCCTTTCGATACGGAGAAATATGTCAATAAATGGCCTGCTAAACGCCATGATCATTATCTGATTCCCGCCGGAACGGTCCATTGTTCGGGAGCCGGTGCCATGGTGCTTGAGATTAGCGCTACGCCAAGTATCTTTACGTTTAAGCTTTGGGACTGGGGCCGCTTGGGATTGGACGGACTGCCTCGACCTATTAATATCGGCCACGGTTCGAAAGTGATCCAATGGGAGCGGCAAACGGAGTTTGTCCGTAACCACTTGATCAACCAAGTGGAGATGGTCGCCGAGGGAGACGGATGGCGAGAGGAACGGACCGGCTTGCACGAGAACGAGTTCATCGAGACCCGCCGCCATTGGTTCACGGATATCGTGCCTCACAATACGAATGGAGGGGTGCAAGTGCTGAACGTGATCAAGGGAGATGAGTTGATCGTGGAGAGCCCGACAGGCGCATTCGAACCTTTCATCGTTCATTACGCGGAGACTTTTATCATCCCGGCTTGCGTGGGTGAATATACGATCCGTCCGTATGGATCGTCTGTAGGTAAATATTGTGGTACTATAAAGGCTTACGTACGTTTTAGGCAATAATCACCGTTTGCCATAGGCATTGCACTGCTTTGCCACTACTGATGGCACGATTGTGCCACTTCGAAGGCAAGGTTGTGTCACCTCTAATGGCAAAGTAGTGCCACTGCTGTGGCACTGGCGGGACCTCTTTAAGTAAAGAAAAGGAATATATGATGTACACAAATGACAATAGAATAGTAATGACATTGGATGCGGGAGGAACGAATTTTGTCTTCTCTGCCATCCAAGGTGGAAAAGAGATAGCCGATCCGGTAGTTCTTCCGGCATGCGCAGATTGTTTAGATAAGTGTTTAGGCAATTTGGTAGAGGGTTTTAAGGCAATTCAAGCAGGCTTGCCGGAAACTCCGGTCGCTATCAGTTTCGCTTTTCCCGGTCCGGCAGACTATCAAGCCGGTATTATAGGCGATTTACCCAACTTCCCCTCTTTCCGGGGTGGCGTAGCGTTAGGCCCGTTTCTGGAAGATATATTCGGGATACCGGTATTTATCAATAACGACGGAAGCTTGTTCGCGTACGGAGAGGCGTTGACGGGAGTGCTCCCGGAGATCAACCGCCGTTTGCGGGAGGCGGGAAGTACGAAACGATATAAGAATTTGCTAGGTGTCACGCTAGGGACAGGCTTTGGTGCCGGGGTTGTCATCGATGGAGAGCTTTTGCGGGGTGATAACGCGGCGGGAGGATATGTATGGTGCCTGCGGAACAAGAAGTACCCGGAGTATATCGTGGAGGAGAGCGTCAGCATACGGGCGGTCATGCGTGTCTATGCGGAGCGGAGCGGTGATGCGGGGGCGCGTACCCCGAAAGAGATCTTCGAGATCGCCGAGGGTATTCGTCCGGGTAACCGGGAAGCGGCTATCGCCGCGTTTGAGGAGTTGGGTGAGATGGCTGGGGACGCGTTGGCTTCCGCTATTACCTTGATCGATGGGCTTATCGTGATAGGCGGTGGTTTGTCCGGTGCTTCCAAGTACATCCTGCCGGCCTTGTTGAAAGAGATGAACGCGCAGACGGGAATGATGGACGGTGCTCGTTTCGGGCGCTTGCAAAAGGAGGTGTATGACTTGGACGACGAGAAGAGCTTCGCCGGTTTTGCCCGGGGAGAGGCTGTCGAGGTGCTAGTCCCGGGTACGAATCGCAAGGTAGGATACGATCCTTGTAAACGGATAGGGGTGACCTTCAGCAAGCAAGGAGCCAACCGCTCGATCGCTATGGGTGCTTATGTTTTTGCGTTAAACCATCTATCTAAATAAATTATGAGAAAGTATAGTATGAAGCCGGTCTGTTTCCTCTTGTTCCTGTGCGGGGTTTTCACATCCTGCGTGACACAAGGCAAGAAGGTCCAGCAAGAGGAGCTTAGCCAATATGTAGAGCCTCGGATCGGCACGGCGCATTGCCGTTGGTTTCATTTTACCCCGGGAGCGATGCCTTTCGGTATGGCCAAGCCGGCCCCTTCTACGAACGGGCATATCGGGAATAAATCCGGTTGGGAGGCTACCGGTTACGATTATCGGGATCAATCGATCGAGGGTTTCCCCTGCTTGCATGAGTTTCAGATCGGTGGAATCGTCTTGATGCCTACGACGGGTTCATTGAAAACAATTCCCGGGGCGGTAGACGACTCGACAGGTATAGGATACCGTTCCCGTTTTGATCGTGCGGACGAGATCGCTACCGCCGGTTATTATTCCGTTCTCCTAAAAGATTACTCGATCCGGGCGGAGCTTACCGCTACCCCTCGTGTCGCTATCCAGCGTTATACGTTTCCGGCCGGGGAGGATAGCCGTATCTTGTTCGATATAGGAAACCGCCAAGGAGAAAGCGGAGCCGTGCGGGACGCGGAAATTACTTTTACGGAAGACGGGCGTATCGAGGGCTGGGTGATTACCGAGCCTGAATATGTGAGGAAATACCAGCCCGGGGCATCGGTTCCTTTGTATTTCTCGGCGGTGCTGGATAAGGCTCCCGTTGGATATGGCGCTTTCAACGGGGCGGATATCCGTCCGGATGAACGGAAAGCGACGGGCGTGGGGGCCGGACTTTATCTGACATTCCGTACCCAAGATCAAGAGTCGGTAACCGCTAAAGTAGGTCTTTCCTATACATCCGTGGAGAATGCCCGGTTAAATAGGGAGACTGAGGCCGCTACCCTTACGTTTGACGAGGCAAGGGAAATCTCTCGCCAAACATGGGAAGAATATTTGGGACGTATCCGGGTAGAGACTCCAGCGCGAGAGGATAAGGTGAAATTCTATACCGGTTTGTATCACGCTTTATTGGGGCGTGGATTGGCTAGCGATGTGAATGGCGCTTATCCGAGAAATGATGGCTCGGTAAGACAAATCCCTTTGAAAGACGGAAAACCGGTACATAACTTATACAATACCGATGCCGCTTGGGGAGCGCAATGGAATCTGACGCAGGTTTGGGCTTTGGCCTATCCGGAATATTATTCGGATTATATAAGTAGCCATTTGTTGGTGTACAAGGACGCCGGCTGGCTGGCGGATGGAATCGCTAATAGCCGTTATGTCTCCGGGGTTGGTACGAATTTATTAAGTACGATTATCGCCGGCGCTTATCAATGTAGCATTCGGGATTTCGATGTGAATACGGCCTATGAGGCTTGCTTGAAGAATGAGTTGGATGGGGAGAATCGTCCATTGGGCGCAGGAAAGATCGATACCCGTTATTTCGTGGAATATGGTTATGTGCCTCATTTGGATAAGGGGGACGGGCCGGACGAGGCTTTCATGTTCTCCGCTTCCCATACCTTGGAATATGCTTATAGTGCGTGGGCCGTGGCCCAATGGGCGAAGCAACTGGGTAAGACGGACGATTATAACCGTTTGATGGACTTATCGAAAGGCTGGGAGCGTATCTATGACCCTTCCTGTAATTTTGTCCGTCCTAAAAAGAAGGATGGTACGTTTATCGAGGACTTCAATCCGATGCAAGTATGGCGTGGATTCCAAGAAGGTAACGCTTGGCAATATACATTCTATGTACCGCACGACGCGAAAGGCTTGGTCGCGAAAGTAGGCGCAGACGTGTTTAACCATCGGCTGGATAGCATCTTCACGGTGTCTCGTAAATTAATCTTTAGCGGAGGCACGGAAGTAGGGGCTTTCGCCGGTTTGCAAACCTTGTATAACCAAGGAAACCAACCGTGCTTGCACATCCCTTGGATGTTCAACGAGGCCGGTCGTCCCTCGCTTACGCAAAAATGGGTGCGGGCGATCTTGAATGAGTTCTATGGTACGGATGGCATCCACGGTTATGGCTACGGACAAGATGAGGATCAAGGCCAGCTCGGGGCTTGGTACGTAATCTCTTCCTTAGGCTTATTCGATATGAAAGGCTTGACGGATCAAGCGCCTTCTTTCGCTTTGGGTAGTCCTTTGTTCGATAAGATTACGATCCGGCTGAATGACCGCTATTATAAAGGGAAGGAATTTGTGATCGAGACTCGTAATAATAGTAAGCAAAATGATTACGTGCAATCGATGAACTTAAACGGGAAACCATTGACGGATACTCGTATTCCTTTCTCGGAGATTATTCAAGGTGGACATTTGGTTTTAGAAATGGGTAGCCAACCAAAAGATCGATATGAGAACTAAAAGTACGAACTCCGCTATATTCCCGATCCTTTTCGGCTTTTTTGTGATGGGATTCGTGGATGTCGTGGGAATTGCCACGAATTATGTGAAGATGGATTTTGGTTTGTCCGACACCTTGGCGAACCTATTACCCATGATGGTCTTTCTTTGGTTCGCCCTGTTCTCTGTCCCCACCGGTATCTGGATGGGACGGCACGGGCGTAGGAATACGGTAGTCGCTGCCTTGGCCATCACGACCTTGGCGATGCTGATACCTCTTTTCTTCTATGACTTTGCTTGTATCTTGTTTGCGTTCGCTTTGCTGGGAATTGGAAATACGATCTTGCAAGTGTCTTTGAATCCGATGGTAGCCCGGGTGGTAAATCCGGATAAGGTAACGAGCGTGCTTACGTTAGGGCAGTTTATTAAGGCGGTATCTTCCTTCTTAGGTCCGATTATTGCGGGGGTCGCTTCCTCTTTTTGGGGGGATTGGAAGTTGATATTCATTGTCTATTCGGTGACTACCTTGTTATCTATCATCTGGTTGATAGCGACTATTCCGGGTAAAGAGGAAGGAGAGGAGCAAGAAGCCTCATTCGCCTCTACATTAGCTTTATGTAAAGATGCTAGGATACGGATGCTTTTCTTGGGGATTCTGTGTATTGTCGGGATCGATGTCGGTCTGAATACGACGATCCCCAAGCTATTGATGGAAAAGTTATCCATGCCGTTGCAAGAGGCCGGATTAGGGAGTAGCCTTTATTTTGCCGCTCGTACGGGAGGCTCTTTCCTTGGGGCTATATTGTTGGCGAGGATCTCGTCACGACCCTTCTTAAGGGGAAGCATGCTTATCGCTATCCTTGCTTTCATAGGATTGCTTATCTCGGATAGCTTGTGGAGCATGGGCGTTATGATCGTACTGGTTGGCTTGGCTTGTTCGAATGTGTTTTCGATCCTGTTCTCTTTCGCCTTGGAACATCGGCCGGAGCAATCCAACGAGGTCTCAGCCTTGATGATTATGGGGGTGTCAGGAGGCGCCTTGATTACGCCTTGTATGGGAGGCTTAGCCGATAGGTTCGGACAGGTAGCCGGTTTGATGCTATTATTAATATGTATGTTGTATATAGGACTTATATCAATAAAAACACGATAAGATGAAAAAAAGGACTTATTTATCAGCAGGATTGGCTTTGTTGATCGGGACATTGTCGGTTCATGCGTCTCCGGGATTATCAGATATCAAGAGCCGTGTATTGCCGGCGGTTTATAAATCGAAAAACGGACTGACCCAAAAGGTCGAGATCTCCGTGAAACATGAAGGAGAGCCTTCTACAGTGACGATCCGTTTAGGCGAGCAAAGCCGTAAAGAGAAACTGGCGTCCGGGGATAATGTATTCCGAATCGAGATACCCGAGGTTAGCGCTACTCGCCAATTACCGTTGACGCTGACAAGTGGGAAAGAGAAAGAGGAAAGTACGGTTACCGTAAAACCGGTTCGCCATTGGCAGATGAATATGGTGCAGCACACGCATACGGATATCGGTTATACCCGTTCCCAAATGGAAATCTTGGCGGAACAGCTTCGATACATTGATTATGCGTTGGACTATTGCGATGCTACGGATAATTATCCGGATTTCGCTAAGTTCCGTTGGACTTGCGAGATCGCTTGGGCGGTTAGCGAATATTTGAAATGTCGTCCTGCGGAACAGATCGCTCGCTTGAAGCAACGGGTAAAGGAAGGCCGTATTGAATTAGCAACGATGTTCTTGAATTTTGACGAATTACCGGATGAGCAGACACTTGCCGCTTCTCTTTATCCGATCAAGCAATTCAGGGAAAATGGGATGCGTGCCGAGGTAGCTATGCAAGACGACGTGAATGGTATCGGTTGGTGTTTCAGCGAGTATTTCGCGGATGCCGGCGTGAAATATGTGAATATGGGAACCCATGGCCATCGGGCGTTGATCTGCTTTGATAAACCTACGGTGTTTTGGTGGGAATCACCTTCAGGGAAGAAGGTCTTGACTTATCGTGCGGAGCATTATCACTATGGTAATTTTTTCGGGATTCATACGGATAACTTTGACCAGTTCGAGGAACGTGTTTTAACTTATTTAGGTGAAATGGAAGCGAAAAATTATCCGTATGATATATTAGCGGTACAGCATTCGGGATATCTTACGGATAATGCGCCCCCTTCGACTAAAAGTTGCGAGATGTTACAGAAATGGAACGAGAAATATGAATGGCCGAAATTACGCACGGCGGTAGCCAGTGAGTTCTTTAAAACGGTAGAGAGCCAATATGCGGATCGTATCGAGACCGTTCGTGGAGCTTGGCCGGATTGGTGGACGGATGGTTTCGCTTCCGGTGCCCGCGAGGCCGCCATATCTCGTGTGACTCACTCGGATATTATCGCGAACCAAGCCGGATTGTCATTCGCCAAAATGCTAGGCGCTCAATTGCCGACAGACATCAATGATCGGATTTATGATATCAACAAAGCTCTTTTGTTCTATGATGAGCATACTTTCGGGCATAGTGAGAGCGTGCGTAACGCTTATGGACTGGAAACTTGGGAACAACGCTCCTTGAAGCAATCGTATGCGTGGGAAGCCTATCGCCATTCCGGTTTGCTGGGAGAGGCCACTATGGGTATATTACAGTCGTTCGTGCCTAAAAGCGACGTTCCGTCTATCGCTGTATTCAATACGCTCAACTGGAGTTATAGCGGTATCGCTAAAGCTTATGTCGATCATCAGATTCTTCCGAAAGACAAGGCTTTCGAGATCGTGGATGCGGCTGGCAACGTAATTCCCGCACAAGCCGGCGAAAGCCGTTCCGATGGTACTTATTGGAACTTTTACGTGAAAGAAGTCCCGGCTTTGGGATACGCACAGTATTATATAAAGGTGAAGGATGCGCCACGTCCGGAAATACAGGGCACTACGGAATTAAAAGAGACACATGTGGAGAATCCTTGGTATGCCATCGACTTCAATACCCGTAAAGGTACGATTCGTAAATTATGTGATAAGGATTTGAACAAACAATTGGTTACGCCGGATGCGGAATGGGAGATGGGAGAGTTTATTTATGAGATTATCGATAGCCGTCATCCGATGGAACAATATCGTGCTCCCCAATTCCTCCGCCGTCGCCCAGAGAAGATGCGTTTCGAGAAATATGAGAAAGGCGATGTCTGGGATACATATCGTTTCCGGGGAGAGACAGTAGCGGGACGTGAGCCGAATAATTTGATGGTGGAATTCCGTGTATTTAACGTAACAAAGAAAATCGAGGTAGTTTATCGCCTGCGCAAAAGAGCGGTAACAGATCCGGAAGCGGTTTATATCGCTTTCCCGTTTGAGGTTGAAGGAGGAAAGATCCATTTAGATGTACCCGGCGGATCGATTGAGGCGGGTGTAGACCAAATCCCGGGCTCCTCTAACGATTGGTACACGGTGCAAAACTTCGCTACGGCTCGTAATGGAGAGTCACAGGTCGTGATGGGTAGCCAAGAAATACCATTAATGCAATTTGGGGCGATCAATACGGGGCGGTATAAAGCCGGAGCCGTACCTCAGTCCACGAATATGTATTCATGGCCGATGAACAACTACTGGGTAACCAATTTCAATGCGGACCAAATGGGAGAGATGCAATGGAGTTACTTCATCAACTCTTCGAAAGACAACTCTATTGAGTATGCGACTAAGTTCGCTTGGGAAAACCGGATTCCGTTCTTGACCCGTGTTTTGCCTGCCGGAGATAAAAAGGTGGAGCCTCTCCAATCGGCTTCCATTTTCAAGATCGTACCGGAGAATTTGTTGTTGGTAAACATGAGGCCTGTGGAAGGCGAGAATGCTGTTATGCTTCAATTGCGTGAGATAGGCGGGAAGCCAGCTACTTTCTCCGTAGCTTCAGATAAAATTAATTTTGTGAAAACTACGGTTTGTGATGTCGTAGGAGACCCAGTTTCGGGGAATCCGTTGAGTTTCGCTCCGTGGGAGAATAAGTTTATAAAATTATCTTGGTAGCATGGTAAGGGGCGGGGTTTGCCCGCCCTTATCCAGTTTGTCTTATGTTTGTATATTGAATGTTTTGATAGGATCTAATCCCAAATAAATCAGTATTATTCTAAGCAGAAGACTTGCTTGTGTTAGAGTGATGGGTGAAGAGTGTCATGAGAGACTCTGTTTCGGGTAATGCCTTATTGGATTTCAAGCCTTGTGGGAATAAGTCTATGGCGCTTTCTTGGTAGAAAGATTGTAGATAATGTGGTTCTTCTTTTATTTATAAAGGAAGGCTAAATTTTTTCATATTATCCAGTCTCTGAATATATTATCTGTTTTTTTCATAGAAGCCATACTAGTGCCATTTTCGCCTAGCCTTGAATCTCAATAAATTTAACATTTGTTTATTGTAACCAATTTAAAGTGTTTTTACTGTTAATATTTGATAGTTAATTATTTATGTGATAGAAAGACGATGATACTATTGTAAGTCCGTACGGAACAATATATTTTTAGTACATTTAGGGGCTGATATTCTTGGTTTCAAGGGGTGATTTGTGATAAATGTGTCATTTTTATTAAAAAAATACTATAGATTTAAGTCTAGTTTGCAAAAAAAGTTATACATTTGCCCAGTTTTTAATGATATAGACCATGAATGGCGCACTAGTTCCGTACGAACTATGTCCATCTATAACGATAAAAATTACATAGACAATGTAATCAATCTAAACTTAATTAAAAAACAAAGCAAAATGACAAAGAATGAATCTAAGCTATTATCCATTCAGGGGATAGCTAAAGCCTCAGCGTTCTGTTTGCTGCTTTCTGCCTTCTCTGTAAACGCCGCTATGGCCGCTCCCGCTCCCGCAGGCACGGTTGATGAAGTAATGGCAGTGCAGCAAGGCAAGAAAGTAACAGGTGTGGTTGTTGACGGTACAGGTGAGCCTGTTATTGGCGCTAACGTGGTGGTGAAAGGCACTACAAACGGTACGATCACTGATTTCGATGGAAATTATACGATCGAGGGTGTGCCCGCCGACGGAGTTTTGGTGATTTCCTATATTGGTTATTTATCTCAAGAGATCCCTGTAGGCAACCAATCTGCAATCAATGTTACATTGAAAGAAGATACACAGACTTTGGATGAGGTAGTAGTAGTAGGTTACGGTACGATGCGTAAATCGGATGTAACAGGTTCTATTTCTACAGCTAAAGGAGAAGAGATGTTAAAAGCTCAAAACTTTAGTGCATTGGATAACTTGCGTGGTAAGGCTGCCGGTGTAAATATCTTCTCTAACTCTAGCCAGCCGGGTGCTTATGGTAGCCGTGTTGTTATCCGTGGTCAAGCGACAATTAATGCTTCTTCTGATCCATTGTATGTTGTGGACGGCGTAGTAATGGAGAACTTCTATTTGATGAACCCGAATGACATCGAGTCTATGGAGGTATTGAAAGATGCTTCCGCTACTGCTATCTATGGTGCTCGTGGTGCCAATGGTGTTATCATGGTTACTACGAAACGTGGTAACAAAGAAGGTGGAACGAAGGTTAGCTACTCTGGTTCTGTAAGCTTGGCTCATCGCGCTCGTAAGATGGATACGATGAATGCGCAGGAGTGGTGCGATGCTTTTATGCAAGGTATTGAGAATGAGAATAGATGGGGATCTGATAAGGATGGCAATCCATTTAACTGGTCTACTAATCGTGCGGATTGGTTTACAGATCGTCGTTTCTTCGATTCTAACGGTAATCCTCTTTATGATACAGATTGGCAAGATGAGGCAACTCGTACAGCGATCTCTCATAACCATCAATTGAATGTTCAGCAAGGTGGCGAGAAATCATCTATGGGTGCATTCTTGAACTATACTGATAACCAAGGCATCATGCTGAATACCTATTCAAAACGTTTGAATGCGAAGATCGCTTATGACGCCAATCCTACGACATGGTTGTCTACAGCGGTCAATTTAGCTGTAAATCATACTTGGGGCAACTCTACTCCTGAGGATGGCGGTGGACAGGACGCTCGTCGTACTATGATCGAGATGGTTCCTTGGATGCCGGTTCAATACGATGGAAAGTATACTTCTACTAATACTCCAGAAGGTATGCCGATGGACTTTGAGGCAATGTCTAACCCTGTTCATATCTTGAAGACTTATAAGAATATGAACTATAATACAAAAGTATTCGGTAATGCAGCCTTGACATTCCATATCATCGAAGGTTTGGATTTGAAGACTCAATTCGGTGTTGACGCTAACTTTAAGACTTTGCACAAATATATGCCAAGTGACTTGGTGAATTTGGCATATGACCAACATGGACGTGCTGAAAGATATCACGCAAATACTCTTTATTGGCAGGAAGAGACTTACTTGACTTATAACAAGACGATTGGTGAGCACCGTATCAATGCTATGGCCGGTTTGTCTTGGCAGGAGCGTAAATATGACTATTCTAGAATGTATACAGAGAACTTCACTAGCGATTTCTTTGAGGACTTCAATATGGACGCAGGTACGAAGCCTGATGCTCCGAAGACTTATTGGGAACGTTGGGCTATGAACTCATATTTCTTACGTTTCGCTTATACATTCAAGGATCGTTACTCCGCTACAATTACTGGTCGTTATGACGGTTCTTCTAAGTTTGGTAAGAATAATAAATACGCATTCTTCCCATCAGCAGGTTTGGCTTGGAACATCACGCAAGAAGACTTTATGTCTGATCAAAATACGATCAGCAACTTGAAGTTGCATACTAGCTATGGTTTGACCGGTAACTCTGAGATTGGTGTTTACAAATCTTTGGCAACAGTTACAAGCGAAACCTTATTATTGAATGGAACACGTAATTCCTATTCTTATTTGAATAGATTACCAAACTCTGATCTGAGATGGGAGAAAACCGCTCAATTCGATATAGGTTTTGATTTAGGTTTGTTCAATAATAGAATCACGTTAGATGCTTCTTATTACAACAAGAAGACTTCTGATCTGTTATTGGATGCCCCGGTTCCTCATACAACAGGTTTCGAGACAGTTTATAAGAATATCGGTTCTATCCGTAACCAAGGTTTGGATTTGATGTTGTCTACTCGCAATATTGATACGAAAGACTTCACTTGGACAACCTCTATCAATGCCAACTTTAATAAGAATAAGATCTTATCATTAGGTGATAATGACGAGGATATCTTGAAGAACGAATGGGTAAGTGGTGCTTCCATCTTACGTGTTGGTGAGAGTGTAGGTAGTTTCTATGGTTATAAGCGTTTAGGCGTTTATACGATCGAGGATTATGAGGCTGGTAACTGTGAGAAGAAACAGATCGGTCGTGCGAAACGTTCTTCTGAGCGTGAGATCATAGGTAAAGGTGTACCTGATTGGACTGGATCTATGATCAATACATTACGTTACAAGAATTGGGATTTCACATTGGATCTACAATTTGTCGCTGGTGTTCAGACCTTGCAACAGTTCTATCACTCTACGTATGACCGTTTCGGACAAACTAACGGTTTGACAAATATCTTGTATGACGCATATAATGGAACGAATCCTAATTCTATGCAGCAAGCTATCTGGTTGTTCAACGGTGGTCACGCAGGACAGGATACATTGACAGACTCTCAATGGGTGGCTAATGGTTCTTATTTACGTGCGAACTTAATCCAGTTAGGTTATACTTTCGACTCAAATCAATTGGCAAAGACTCCGTTTAGTAGCTTACGCCTATATTTGAATGTGAACAACGCATTCTTGATCACGGCGAAAGACTTTAATGGATACGATCCTGAAAGTACATCCCAGATCTCTACATCTAATGGTGCGGTATCTCCAGAGCAATTTGGTCAGAATATGGCCTTCTTCTCTTATCCGAGAGCTAGAACGTTTACGTTGGGTGTAAATGTAACATTTTAATTAATTAATTATTCAGAAAATTGCGATGAAAAAAATATTAACAACGGCTATTTTATGTGCGGGATTGGTAGGATTTACCGCATGTGACAGTTTTTTGGATGAGGAACCAAAGTCATCCTTGACGCTGGATACCTATTATAAGACAAGTGCTGATATTATTGGCAATGTCAATTATCTATATCGTGACGGTGCTCCCGATAAGATGGGTAATATGACTGGTGCTTATAGAGGTTCTAGCTTGTCTGTAATGAACATGGTAACTGGTTATTTCGTGAATGAATATGAAGGTCAGGAAGTAGACTGTTCCTATGCTCGCCAGTTGACTCGTCAGGACTTTACGCAATCTTGTTGTAATTATTTGACTAATGACACTTGGAAAAGTTGTTATAAGTCGATCAATGTAGCGAACGCAGTTATCAAGTATGTTGATGGTGTGGAAATGGATAATCAAGCTCAGTATAAAGCAGAGGCTCGTTTCTTCCGTGCATTGAACTATTTCTATCTTGTAAAAATGTTTGGTGATGTTCCAATGGTTACAGAACCTACAGAAGATGCTACTTTGGTTGAATATCCGACTCGTACGGCTGCATCGGAAGTTTTCAATACAGTTATCATTCCTGATTTACAGTTTGCTGTAGAGAATTTACCTAATGCTACTTTTGCAGGAAATAGTCACCGTGTGACAAAATATGCGGCTGATATGTTGCTGGCCGATGTTTACATGAGACTAGGAGAGTACGCTAATGCGGTTACTCCATTGAAAGATGTAATCAATAGCGGAAAATTCGCTTTGGCTACTAACGATAACCTTGCGGAAGGTAGTGCGTTCAATAAGTTACGTACAACAGATGATCTGCCAGAGGTTATTTATGCCCGTGAATATGACGCAGCTATTTCTCCTAACGGTAATATCCCGGTTCACGCATTCAATTTGATTTCTCCGACATTCTTCGCTAATTCTTCTACTGGAAACAAATACTCTTTGTGGGTAAATGTGTATGGTGTTAGCGAGCGTTATTTGAATGTGTATGGTGAGAAAGACTTGCGTGCCCAGATGAATCAGTTCTTCCATCGTACATATACGCATCCTGTTGATGGAACAACTCTGGATATGAAGATGCTTTGTAACTGGTACTGGTATGATGAGACTGCTATCTTAGAGACTGGTAAGGGTACGAAAGACTGGAACTTCTATCGTTATGCTGAAACATTATTATCTGCCGCTGAAGCTATCGCTCAGTCTAGTGGGGTAAACGCTGAGGCTGCCGGCTATTTGGCACAAGTTAAGGCACGTGCTAACATGGAAGGTAAGGATGTTTCTACAATCGCTTCCGAGCTTCAAAGATTAGGCAAGCAAGCTTTTATTGAAGAGTGCTGGAAAGAGCGTTTACGTGAGTTCCCATTGGAAATGAAGATTTGGGATGACTGTGTTCGTACAGGTAAATTCCCTCAAATCTCCGCTACAAACAAGGGTGAGGTTCAATTCGTTGATTTAATTGGCGCTAAGAATGGTAGCGGTGCTACATTCAAGGCAACAGACTTATACTGGCCGATCCCTGTAAACGAGATCCAACGTAATCCGAATTTAACTCAGAATGAGGGATATTCAGCGAAGTAATTACTTTTTATTTCAATAACTGATGGCTGAAAGGGAAGGATGAGTGATTATTCTTCCCTTTCTTCCTTAATACAAGAACCCCATCATCCATAACGGGATCTTATTTTTATATCATCCGCAACGATAAAACCGTCCGGTATCCCTTCTATTGGTGAGTACCTTTTTCGTTTGCCACCGATCTCGAACGTATAAATTCCATCCACCAAAAAATCGTTGGCTTCGCTCATACTTTACAAATTTATCCTTTCTATTTTATCTGTAATACTCGGATGTAAATCTAAGGTTGTTACTTGGTGAGACTTTTTCAATTGGTTCGCAAAGAACGTCTCCCGCATGTTGCCGATATTCGCTTTCAAAGGCGAGAGGATATACATCAGATTTCTATTTTTCAAGTAGATATTGTCCGGCTTTTGCAGGCGAGAGATACCAAAAGTAGAAACAGTTGTAGGTCAGCTTACTTTCTGCCAATACGTTTAGATAAGTCAATAAAACGTTTCTCGTGATACTAATCCATTCGCAGAGCTTACTGATATTCGGGATAAAAGGGGCCGGTAAATATAATTTGCAGTTCTGGCATATCATCGTATATATTCTTCAACTCTTGGCTTTACTGGGGGGATTTATGTACCTCATCCAAGTGTAAGCGTGTTCCTCCTCGTTTCACGAAACGATCCGCAAAGTCATATAATGTATTGTCAGAGAAATAGATACTATCTAAGCTGACATATATGGTTCGTTCGTCTTGCGGAAAATTTCGCTTGATATGCTGTTGCGGTACACTCCCCGAGCACCTCTTATACCGATCAACCGGGCATCCCGATTAATCTCGTACACCGTGCTTCTAATAAAGGCGGTAGAGGTAAATCGCAACTTCTTTCGATACATCTCTATCAATCGCTCCATAATCGTACTTATATATATGCAAATATAACAAATTGTTTATAGCAGAGAGCAATTTTGGGCGTTTTTTGTTTACAGAAGGAAGCAATTGCTTATCCTCTAGCCTGTGTCAAAGTAAAGGATGTTTATGAAGTATTAGTGACTTGGCAAAGTAATATATACTGCGTGGGCAAAATAAGTATATATCCTTTGAGCAAGTCAGTAGTACTGCTCAGAAAATCATTCTTTTTTCTTCACCTTCCAACCGTCCTTCTAACTTAGCAGAATCCAGTATGTCATTTCTTGCTCTTTTGTTTTCATAGTTGAAAGTGAATAATAAGACAACCAAACCAAAATTCTGTATATTATACATTGTTTCATGCAACTCGCTGACTAATCGAGCTACCAAAAAGAGAGGGAAGGATGATCGCTCATTCCCTCCCTCTCTAGCCATCAGTTATTGAAATTTATTATTGAACGGCATAGCCCTCATTCTGAGTCAAACTCGGGTTACGTTGCATCTCGTTCAAAGAGATCGGCCATAGCAAGTCGGAAGACTTGAAGGTTGCGCCGGAAGCGTTCTTTGCGCCAACTAAGTCAACGTATGTAACCTTACCCTTCTCTGTAGAAGAGATTACAGGGAACTTGCCTGTACGCAAACAGTCATCCCAAATCTTGAATTCCAACGGGAACTCACGCAAACGCTCTGTCCAGCATTCCTCGATAAAGGCCTGCTTACCTAATTTCTGAAGATCGGCAGTAATTGCGGCTACCGTCTTGCCTTCCATGTTTGCACGAGCCTTGACTTGTGCCAAATAGCCGGCAGCCTCAGCTGTTACACCTTGAGACTGAGCGATAGATTCAGCAGCGTCAAGTAAAGCCTCCGCATAACGATAGATATCGCGGTCTTTCGTAGAACGTCCTGAGTTCAACAAAGCGTCCTCATCATACCAGAACCAACAGCCACAAGCATCCTTAGGAGCCGTCCAAGTCTTGCCATTGTCCGGATTTGTATAATCCCAATGGAAGAATTGATTTGGCTGAATACGTAAGTCGTTTGCTGCATACACGTTCAAGAATTGATTCGTTGGCCCGTATGTACGCTCAAAGATAGAATACGTACCAAATATAGCTGTAGCCGCTGAGTTGAACGCATAAGTAGGCCACCAACCACCGTTACTGATCGTAGCGTTGTATTCATAAGAGTAAATAGACTCATCTAGTCCGTCTGTCGTGCGGATCTTATTATAGGCAGAACCTAGCGCTAAGTCATTATTGGTTGCCAAAGCGTGCGGAGAATCGATCACAGTCTTTACCGCAGAAGCCGCATCCGCATACTTACCTTGTTGCATATAAACGGAAGTCAAGACCATCGCTGCCGCATACTTCGTGATACGGTTACCATTGTTGTAGAAAGTAGCAGCCGGCAATGCATTAACGGCATCCCTCAGGTCGGATTCGATCTGAGCATATACTTGCTCTACGGAAGCACGCTCCAAATACATGTTCTCCATAGATTCGTAAGGTTCTACTGTCAATGGAACACCACCAAAGATCTTTACCAAGTTGAAATAGTTGAATGCTCTGAAGAACTTAGCCTCTCCAACCAGACGATTGGCCAAAGATTGATCCATCGAGATTTCCGGAATATGCTTGATCGCACCATTCGCTACGTTGATAGCCTTGTAGCAATCATCCCATATACCGTCAATAGTTACGGAAACAGTCATCGTATTCTGCTGACGAGTCAACTCGCGAGAATATTTACAAGTCAACTCCTGACCTTCATAACTGTTTGTAAAGTAACCAGTCAATTGTCCTGTGATAGAGGCAAACGGACCAACATAAGCACTACCCGCACCTGTGAGCTTATTTGAAGCTCCTGTACGATACAAATAGTTCACGTTAGCTTGAGCTTGAGCCTCTGTCTGGTAATAATCCGGGGCTGTCAACGATGACTGCGGTTTCTCTTCCAAGAAATCATTACATGAGCTGAACCCGGTTAAACAAGCACATGCAATCGCTACTGTCAATATTTTTTTCATTTTTTTACTCTACTGATTAAATGAATTAGAATGTTACATTAACACCGAACGTGAATGTTCTCGCTCTCGGATAAGAGAAGAATACCATGTTCTGACCGAACTTATTACTATCACCTTGTGATGTACCCTCTGGATCGTAACCAGTGAAATCGCTAGCTGTAATCAAGAATAAGTTATTCGCACTTGCGTACAAACGCAAAGCGGACAAACCGATCTTGCCAATCACGTTTGAGTCAAAAGTATAACCCAATTGCAACATGTTACAACGCAAGTAAGAACCATTAGCGATCCATTGAGAATCTACTGTCGTATCCTGACCTGCATGGCCTGCGTTACATAAGTAAACAGCCTGTTGCATCGTGTTCGGGTTCGATCCGTTATATGCGTCATATAAAATATTGCTCAAACCATTCGTGATACCGAAACGGTCGTAAGTAGAGTGGTAGAACTGTTGCATTGTCTCAACACCCCATACGAACTGCAAGTCCATCGTCAAATCGAAGTTTTTGTAAGAGAAGTTGTTGATCCAGCTTCCAGTCCAGTCCGGCATACCTTTGCCGATGATCTCTTTCTTATCCGTACGTTTCGCACGACCGATCTGGTTCTTCTCGCACAATCCGTTGTTGAAATCTTCCTCCGTATAAACACCCAAACGTCTGTAGCCATAGAAAGAACTCATGTTCTCACCTACACGCAAGATACTTTCAGAACCACCTACCCAGCTGTTCATCTCGATATCCTCGTTATTGTCACCCAACTGAAGGATCTTGTTCTTGTTGAAATTTAAGTTGATCGTAGAACTCCAGTTGAAGTCTTGAGTCTGAACCGGACGTGCGCTGATCATCAAGTCCATACCTTGGTTTCTTACAGAACCGATGTTCTTATATACCGTAGTGAAACCTGTCGTGTGAGGAATCGGGCAATCCAACAACAAGTCGGTTGTCTTCTTGTTATAGTAAGCTAGATCGAAAGACAAACGGTTCTGCCAAAATCCAATTTCGAAACCAACATCAAACTGACCGGTCTTCTCCCACTTCAAATCAGGGTTAGCCATAGAACTGATGTAAGAATACGGAGCACGTACATCGTTGATAAGAAGCGTACCGGAAGAAACACTTGCCAATGACTTATAAGTGTCAATCTCGGAGTTACCGGTCAAACCATAACTTGTGTGCAACTTCAAGTTGCTGATTGTGTTCTGATCTTGCATGAAATCCTCTTGTATGACATTCCATGCCAAACCAGCGGATGGGAAGAACGCATATTTGTTGTTCTCACCAAACTTAGAGGAACCATCGACACGCCCTGTTACGGTTGCGGAGTAACGATCTTTATATGTATAAGCGAAACGCAAGAAATAAGAGTTCATCGCCCAACGATCGTAAGATGATTCGGGAGCATCAGGTGTTGTGCCTGCTGACATATTATTGTCCTCAAAGAAATCATCTGAGAAACCTGTCGTACGAGCCTTATTCCATTTCTGTACACGCTCTTGCCAAGACAAACCAGCCATTGCGTTGATACGATGATCGCCAAATGCCTTATTGTAAGTCAAGTAAGTCTCCTCTTGCCAATAAAGCGTATTCCAGTTTTGGTACTCAGCCCAACCGTTCGGCATGGAGATGTTGTTCAAATCGATAGAAGAATAACCTCTATACGTTCTATTATGGTGATCAAGACCTAATTGAGTTTTCAAATCTAAACCTTCAGCCAAATGAAATGTCAAAGCGGCGTTACCAAACACCTGCGTGTTGTAGCGCATACGTTTTTGCATATCCAAGATCATGACAGGGTTAGACATACCCTCAAAGCCTAATACATCACCAATGGAAGAAGAGGTAGAAGTGGTATATTTACCATCCTTATCGCGAATCGGCATCCAAGGAACCATTTCGATCATGGTACGACGAGCCTCTTGGCCACCACCATCCTCAGGCGTATAGCGACCCCATGTATGGTTAACCAATACATTGACCGCCGTAGACAACCACTTCGTAGGATTAGCGTCGTATGCCAATTTCGCATTAATACGCTTATTATACGTATTGTTTACGATACCCTGCTGATCTGTATAGTTCAAAAAAGCGCCCATTGAAGAGTTCTTACCTGCCTGTTGTATATTCAACTGATGGTTGTGAGAAACTGCGGTACGAGTTGCCTCATCTTGCCAATTCGTATCATACAGAGGATTACCGCTTGCATCAAAGAAATTTGAATCATTAAACCAATCAGCACGGTTCAAAGACCAATTTTTACCTTGCCACTTATTCTCGTTTTCCAAACCAATCATGAATGCATCACACCATTCTTGGGCGTTCATCGTATCCATCTTACGAGCGATATGGCTTGCACTGACAGAACCTTGATAGCTAACCTGTACGCCTTCACCATCTTTCTTACCACGCTTTGTAGTTACCATGATAACACCATTGGCACCACGGGCACCGTAGATAGCGGCTGCGGAAGCGTCTTTCAATACCTCCATAGACTCGATGTCATTCGGGTTCACCAAATCGAAGTTCTCCATAACGACACCGTCTACTACATATAGAGGATTTGAAGAAGCGTTGATAGTAGCCATACCACGGATAACGACACGGTTTGAATAAGCACCCGGCTGGCTGGAGTTTGAGAAGATGTTAACACCAGATACTTTACCGCGCAAATTGTCTAGTGCACTAAAGTTTTGGTTCTTTGTCAAGTCATCACCTTTAGCCACACCAATGGAGCCAGTCACGTCTGATTTACGCATCGTACCATAACCTACGACCACAACCTCGTCCAAAGTTTGAGTATCTTCCTTCAAAGTAACGTTAATCGCTGATTGGCTTCCCACAGGGATCTCCTGAGACAGATAACCGATATAAGAAACGACCAACACATCGTTTGCGGACACACCCTCGATCGTGTAATTACCGTCAAAATCGGTGATCGTACCGTTTGTAGTGCCTTTCACCACCACGTTAGCGCCAATAACAGGCTCACCTGTACCGTCAACAACCACACCTGTTACTTTCTTGCCTTGCTGCACTGCCATTACTTCATCAACCGTGCCTGCGGGAGCGGGAGCGGCCATTGCGGCGTTTACAGAAAAAGCGGAAAGCAACAAACAGAACGCTGAGGCTTTAGCTATCCCTTGAAGGGATAATAGCTTAGATTCATTCTTTGTCATTTTGCTCTTGTTTTAAATTAAGTTTAGATTGATTACATTTATATGTAATATTATATTCTAGAATAGACATAGTTCGTACGGAACTAGCATGTGATATTTAATCTTTTTCGATAGTGATAAAAGTGCGATGAACAGAGTATGATCTGGCTCATTGGATTTCTTTTTTCTAATTCTTTTTGTTAGATTTGCACCTATATTCGTATAATGCCAGAAATTCATAAGAAAGAAAGGGATATTTCTAAATAAATGACACGAGGATCACTTTCTATTCATGTTAATTAAATGGATATTTGTAGTCTAACTATGAATATAAAACACAAAAACGGATAAATTATATTATTAATTAAATAGCTATATCATGAAGAAAAAAAGCGTTTGGGCTTTAGCTTTAGCGGCGATGCTGATGTGGGTGGGGAAACCTGCGGCAGCGGCTGTGAATGAGTCTTTTGACCCAGTAGAGTATGTAAACCCGCTAATGGGGACGCAATCTTCCTATGAGTTGTCTACAGGAAATACCTATCCGGCTATCGCTCGTCCGTGGGGTATGAATTTCTGGACTCCTCAGACTGGTAAGATGGGAGATGGATGGCAGTATGTATATACGGCTAACAAGATCCGTGGTTTTAAACAGACCCATCAGCCAAGTCCGTGGATCAATGATTACGGACAATTTGCGATCATGCCGGTGGTTGGTAAACCGGAGTTCGACCAAGATAAACGTGCGAGCTGGTTCTCTCACAAAGGGGAGATCGCCAAGGCTTATTATTATAAGGTATATTTGGCGGAGCATGATGTGGTGACGGAATTAACGCCGACAGATCGTGCGGCTATGTTCCGTTTCACTTTCCCGGAAAACGAGCATTCTTATATCGTGGTGGATGCCTTGGATAAGGGCTCTTATATCAAGGTAATTCCGGAGGAGAATAAGATCATCGGTTATTCAACGAAGAATAGCGGTGGGGTTCCCGATAATTTCAAGAATTACTTTGTGATCGAGTTTGATAAACCTTTCACATACGAGGCTACATTTGCTGACGCTTCCTTGAAAGAGGGAACGAAGGAACAAACGAGTGACCATGTAGGAGCCGTTATCGGTTTCAAGACGAAGAAAGGTGAGATCGTCCACGCTAAGGTGGCTTCCTCATTTATTAGCTTCGATCAGGCCGCTATCAATATGAAGGAATTAGGTAACGATAACTTTGATACTTTGGTTCAGAAAGGTAAGGATGTTTGGAATGAGCATCTGAGCAAGATCGAGGTTGAAGGTGGAGATTTGGATCAATACCGTACTTTCTATTCTTGCTTCTATCGTTCATTGTTGTTCCCTCGTAAGTTCTATGAGATCAACGCTCAAGGCGAGGTGGTTCATTACAGCCCGTATAATGGTGAGGTATTACCCGGTTATATGTTTACCGATACCGGATTCTGGGATACGTTCCGTAGTTTGTTCCCATTCTTGAACTTGATGTTCCCGTCTGTAAACAAGGAAATGCAAGAGGGTTTGATCAATACGTATAAGGAAAGCGGCTTCTTCCCGGAATGGGCAAGTCCGGGCCACCGTGGTTGCATGGTCGGTAATAACTCGGCATCTATCTTGGTAGACGCTTATATGAAAGGCGTGAAGGTTGACGATTTGGAGACTCTATATAAAGGTTTGATCCATGGTACGGAAAACGTTCATCCGACGGTTTCTTCTACAGGACGTCTGGGGCATGAATATTATAATAAGTTGGGATATGTTCCTTACGATGTGAAGATTAACGAGAATGCCGCTCGTACATTGGAATATGCTTACAATGACTGGTGTATCTGGCAGATCGCTAAACAACTAGGCCGTCCGAAAAAGGAATTGGATTTATATGCCCGTCGTGCGTTGAACTATAAGAACCTGTACGACAAGGAAACCAAGTTGATGCGTGGCAAGAATGAGAATGGCGAGTTCATGGCTCCGTTCTCTCCGCTGAAATGGGGTGACGCTTTCACGGAAGGTAATAGCTGGCACTATTCATGGTCTGTATTCCACGATCCTCAGGGATTGATCGACTTGATGGGCGGTAAGGATTCATTTGTGATGATGCTTGACTCCGTATTTGCTGTACCGCCTTTGTTCGATGATAGCTACTACGGTGGTGTGATCCACGAGATCCGCGAGATGACCGTGATGAATATGGGTAACTACGCTCACGGTAACCAGCCGATCCAGCATATGATTTATTTATACAACTATGCGGGTCAACCTTGGAAGGCTCAATATTGGTTGCGTCAAGTAATGAATAAGATGTATACTCCGGGTCCGGATGGTTATTGCGGTGATGAGGATAATGGCCAGACTTCCGCTTGGTATGTATTCTCAGCGTTAGGATTCTATCCGGTAGCTCCGGGTACGACCCAATATGTGTTGGGCGCTCCGCTGTTCAAGAAGGCTACGATCCATTTTGAGAATGGAAACAACTTGGTGATCAACGCCCCGAACAACAGCGATAAGAATATCTATATCGAATCTATGACGTTCAACGGCAAGAACTACACCAAGAATTATTTGGATCATAACGATTTGTTTAAGGGTGGCGTGATCGACTTCAAGATGGGTGACAAGCCGAATATGAATCGTGGTATTAATCCGGAGGATATGCCTTACTCATTCTCCGTAAACGAGGAAGGGATCAATAAACTTTCCCCTATTTCTGTAAAACCTAGTAAAAAGAAGAAATAAGCAATTAAGATGAATTTCATTCATAAACCATTAATGTCAGGCATAGCGATATGCCTGACATTTTTCGCATACTCCTGTGCTACACCGGAGAAGATGGAAAACAAGACAGACTTTACCGCATATGTAGATCCTTATATCGGATCGGGAGAACACGGACACGTATTTGTCGGGGCGAACGTTCCGTTTGGAGCTGTTCAAGTAGGTCCTCAGAATATTTTTAAGGGATGGGACTGGTGTTCCGGTTATCATTACTCCGATAGTATCATTATCGGATTTAGTCATACGCATTTGAGCGGAACCGGATGTTCTGATCTGGGGGATATCCTTCTGATGCCTTATACGGGCGAGGTACGTACCGCCCGTGGCGAGCAAGATAATATAGAGGGAGCCGCTTCTTCCTATTATAAACATGCCAACGAAGCCGTAGCTCCGGGATATTACTCTTTGCTGATGGATAATGGCGTAAAGGCGGAGTTGACAGCGACCGAGCGTGTAGCCTTACATCGTTATACGTATCCGTCGGGAAGTGAGCATCGCCTCTTGATCAACTTGAAGGAGGGTATCGGTGATAAAGCGTATGACACTTATTTGAAGAAGATTGATGAGTACACGATCGAGGGGTACCGCTTTTCCAAAGGTTGGAGCCCACGTCACAAAGTATTCTTTACGTTGAAATGTGATCAGCCGATCGAGTCTTTGGCTGTATTCAACGATGATGAGGCCGCAGGTAATGATGAGTTGACGGGCGAGTCCGTTAAGGGAGTGATTACCTTTAAGGGAGATGCCCCGACCGCCTTGGTAAAGGTCGCTATCTCTTCCGTAAGTTGTGAGAATGCCTTGGCTAACTTACGTACGGAGCTTTCTCATTGGGATTTCGACGAGGTTCGTAACGAGGCTATCGATAAATGGAATGACCAATTGTCTTGTATCTCCATCGATACGAAAGATGAGCGTGCCAAGAAGATTTTCTATACCGCCATGTACCATGCGTTTATCGCTCCGACGTTGTATTGCGACGCGAATGGCGATTTCCGTGGCCATGACGATAAGGTGTATACGAACAATACTTGGAAGAACTATTCCACTTTCTCTCTATGGGATACGTATCGTACCTTGCATCCGTTGTTCACGATTATCAAGCCTCAATATGTGTCGGATTTGGTGAACTCGATGTTAAGCATTTACGACCAGCAAGAGAAATTACCGATCTGGCCGTTGATTGGTGGTGAGACGGACCAAATGCCGGGATATAGCGCTGTGCCTATTATCGCAGATGCCTATCTGAAAGGTTTTACCGGCTTTGACGCCGACCGTGCGTATCGTTATATGGTTGCTTCATCTGTCTATGAGAAGCAAAACGGGGTGCCGTACGTGTTGGAAAAAGGCTATATCCCTTGTGATAAGGTACGTGAGGCTACTTCTATCGCGATGGAATATGCCGCTGATGATTGGGGTATCGCCTTGATGGCGAAAAAAATGGGCAAGACGGAGGATTACCAGAATTACTTGAAACGTGGTAAATATTATACGCAGTATTTCGATAAGGATATCAACTTTATCCGTCCGAAAATGAATGATGGCAGCTGGCGTACGCCGTACGATCCGATCCAGTCCATACATAGCGTAGGCGATTTCTGTGAGGGAAATGGCTGGCATTATACATTCTTCGTGCCCCAGCATCCGGAAGGCTTGATCGAGTTGATGGGTGGCGACGCTCCGTTTATCTCGAAACTGGATTCTTTGTTCTTGGTGGAAGGTGAGTTAGGAGAGAACGCCTCTCCGGATATCAGTGGCTTGATCGGCATGTACGCCCATGGAAATGAGCCGAGCCATCATGTTACTTACTTGTATCCTTACGCCGGCGAGCAATGGAAGACAGCCGAGAAAGTTCGTTACATTCAAGATGTGTTCTATACCGACCAGCCGGAAGGCATCATCGGAAACGAGGATTGTGGCCAGATGTCCGCTTGGCATATCATGTCTGCCTTGGGATTTTACCAAGTGAATCCTTCCAATGGCGTATTCGTGTTCGGTAGCCCGTTATTCGATAAGGCTTCCGTTCATTTGCCGGAGGGTAAAACTTTCGAGGTCGTAGCCCAGAACAACAGCAAGGAGAATGTATATATCCAATCCGTGTTGCTAAATGGTAAACCTTATAACAATTCTTATATCCTGTATGATGATATCGTGAAGGGAGGGAATCTTACCTTTGTGATGGGCAACACGCCGAATAAGGAGTTCGGAGCTGCCCCAGAAAATCGTCCGAAGACGGCTGAGTAAATAGCTCCCTTACCAGTGAGCGGTTTGCTCTGTTACCCGTGAGACAACGTCTCACGGATTGCCGGGAAAGTACCCGGCTGAGAAGCAAAGAATAATTAACGAATTAATAATCGACAAAATGAAGACAAAGCTTAAAACTTCGATGGCCCTTTTGGCTTCCGCTTTCCTATGGGTGTCATGCGCCGGTGGCGGAGGGACTCCTCCTTCGGCGATGGACCCGGTGGATTACGTGAATCCTTATATGGGAAACATCAGCCATTTATTGGTGCCTACTTTCCCGACCGTGCATTTGCCGAACAGTATGCTACGTGTATATCCGGAGCGTGCGGACTTCACGGGCGACCGTCTGGGCGGTTTGCCTATTATCGTGACAAACCATCGTGAGCGTTCTGCGTTCAATTTATGCCCTTATCAAGGTGACGAATCCGGCTTGCGACCCGTGATCGCTTATAGCTATGACCGGGAGAAGATCTTGCCATACCGTTATCAGGTATATCTGGATAATGGGGAAATCGACGTGGACTTCGCCCCGTCCCATCAAAGTGCCGTATATTCGCTCACTTTCGAGAAAGAGGGACCGGCTTATCTGGTATTTAACAGCCGTAACGGACAGCTACAAGTAAATGGTAACGCCGTAAGCGGTTATCAATATATAGATAAGAAAACGAAAGTCTTTTTATATGCCGAGACAAACCAGAAGCCTGTGAAAGCGGGTGTATTGTCAAACGGCAGTGTCAAATATGACGAGACCTCCGTGGAAGGTACCAATGCCGCTATCGCCCTTTCCTTCGGGGAGGACGTGAAGAAACTTGGCGTTCGCTACGGTATCTCTTTTATCAGCGAGGAACAGGCGAAGAAGAATCTGGAGCGTGAGATCGCCGCTTACGACGTGGATGTGGTAGCGAAGATCGCCCGCAACGATTGGAACGATGCTTTAGGTAAAATACAAGTGCAAGGTGGTACCAAGGATGAGAAGACCGTATTCTATACCTCTTTATATCGTTGCTACGAACGCCCGATAAACTTGAGCGAGGACGGACATTATTACAGTGCTTTCGACGGAAAGATCCATGAGGATGGCGGACGGCCTTTCTATACGGACGACTGGATTTGGGATACCTACCGTGCTACACATCCCCTGCGTGTCTTGATCGATAATGAGCGTGAGAACGATATCATCAACTCTTATCTCCTGATGGCGGAGCAGATGGGTACCGATTGGATGCCTACCTTCCCGGAGGTGACAGGAGATACACGCCGTATGAACTCAAACCATGCTGTCGCTACCGTGATCGACGCTTACCGCAAGGGCTTGCGTGGGTTTGAGCTGGAAAAAGCCTATATCGCTTGTAAGAAAGGTATCGAGGAAAAGACCTTGATCCCGTGGTCTGCCGCTCCCGCCGGTTGGTTGGATGATTTCTACAAGGAACATGGCTATATTCCCGCATTGAGACCGGGAGAGAAAGAGACGGTGCCTAACGTATCCATTTGGGAAAAACGTCAGCCGATCGCCGTGACTTTAGGTACTTCGTATGATGAATGGTGCTTGTCCCAGATCGCTCAAGAATTGGGAAAGAAAGACGAGGCGGATTATTATTTGCGTCGCTCTTACAATTACCGGAACGTATTTAATCCGGAGACAGGTTTCTTCCATCCGAAAGATAAGGATGGCAAGTTTATCTATCCATTGGATTACCGTTATGATGGCGGTCTAGGTGCCCGTGATTATTACGATGAGAATAACGGATATATTTATCGTTGGGACGTACAGCATAATATCGGTGACTTGATCTCTTTGATCGGAGGCAATGAGGCGTTTACCTCTGCCTTGGATTCCATGTTCAATACGCCGCTGGGTATGTCTAAATGGCAATTCTATTCCACGCTTCCGGATCATACGGGTAACGTAGGTATGTTCTCTATGGCGAATGAGCCGAGCTTGCATATCCCGTACTTGTATAATTATGCGGGTAAGCCTTGGATGACCCAGAAACGTATTCGTACCTTATTGAATCAATGGTTCCGCAATGATTTGATGGGTGTGCCGGGCGATGAGGACGGTGGTGGTATGTCCGCTTTCGTTGTTTTCAGCCAGATGGGATTCTATCCGGTGACTCCGGGTTCTCCTACCTATAATATCGGTAGCCCGATGTTTACCGACGTGAAAGTGGATATGGGTAACGGCAATACGTTCGAGATCCGTGCGAATAACGCATCCGATGAGAATAAATACGTACAATCCGCTAAGTTGAACGGCGTAACCTTGAACCAGCCTTGGTTCAATCATAGCGATATCGCCGCTGGTGGTTTGTTAGAGTTAGAGATGGGGCCGAAAGCGAATAAGGAATGGGGATTGGGAACGCCTCCTCCTTCTGCCGCTCCGATGCCTAAGTAAAAAAAAGCATGTTGCGATTGTCGCAACACGCTTTTTTATGCCAATACCTTAACGATTAATTTCTTTAGTTCTTTTATATCAATGGGCTTCACTACATAATCCGTGAATTCACATTGTTTGGCGATCTCCTTTTCCCTTTCGAAAGCGAATGCCGTGAGCGCTATGATCGGAATGGTCTTGGATAAGGTGCGGATTCTGCGAGTCGCTTCGAATCCGTCCATAACCGGCATTTTTATGTCCATCAGGATTAGGTCCGGATGATATGTCTCGAACATATCGATAGCCTCTTGCCCGTTTAGCGCATGATAAAGTTGGTATTGCTTGCCAAACAAGGTTTCCAAAAGGAAATAATTCTCATAAACGTCCTCGGCGATTAAGATGGAATGATGCCTATCTGAACGGGGCGTTTCTTCGGATTGGACGGGGATATCCGGTGAAAGCTCAATATCAGTCCGTTTTGTGTCCAAAGGCAGAGTGAACCAAAAAGTGGAACCCACCCCTTCTTCAGAGTCTACGCCGATTTTACCTCCTAATGCCTCGATAATGGTTCGGCTGATGGTTAATCCCAATCCCGTACCTTGCTGGAAAGTATCTACCTTGATGAATCGCTCGAATATACGTCTTTGGTTTTCCGCGGAGATACCGATACCTGTATCTTTCACGCAGACTCGGATAAAATCCCCTTCTATCTCATAATAAATCGTGATACTTCCTTTTGTGGTAAATTTGATAGCGTTATTCACGAAATTAGATATCACTTGCATAACCCTCCGCTCATCGGTTTTAACGATTACGGATGGGGAGCCGAGATCAAAGATAAGAACCACGTCTGAAGGCATCTTTATAGAGTCTGCCAATGCGATTTCGCCACATATATCCTTGATGTCCACTTCCTCGAAATGATAATCCATGGTTCCCGCCTCGATTTTAGAGAAATCAAGGATATCATCGATCAGTTGCAGTAGCAAATCATTGTTTTTATGAATGATATCTAAATAAGATTGACGCTCTACCTCATCATCAATCTCGGCGATTATATTTGAGAACCCGACGATAGCGTTCAGCGGCGTGCGTATCTCATGACTCATATTCGCCAAGAATGCGGACTTCAATTTATCAGCTTCCTTTACCTTGATTAGCTCGATCTCCTTTTCCCGTTGCTGGGTTATGTTGGAGGTATAGCTTACGATCCTGTTAGGCGTTCCGTCATCGTTGAATTTATAGGAGCGTACATTGGAGTTGAACCAGAATGTTTTGCCATTGAGGATACGCCTGTAGGCCGCTACGAAGTTATTGATCTTCCCTTGCAGGAGAGGTTTGAACTGTTTATTATATACCCGGTCAAAATCATCCGGATGGATTGAGGATTTATAGTCTTCTTGATTCTTGAAGTTGTAATCATGAATCGCTTTTAGCCCCTCATTATTATTAATGTCTTCATTGAGGCCAAAATCTACGGTCAATTTATCATTCTCTACATCGTATTCCCAAAGAATGGAATCCCCGGTATCTACCGATACTTTTAGCCGGGCTAGGCTATTTTCGATTTGTTCCCGCTTGATGTGATTCTCGGTATCGTCGAATACAATATAAATATAGCCGAATATATTATCAAGAGAGTCTTTTAATGTGACTCCTTTTACCAACAGATGCTTTGTTTTAGAATCATGATGACTATCGTAATAGCCGTTTTGAGAAGCAACCTTGAAATCATAATTAAGAGGAAAGAATATATCTTTTCCGTTTTTGAGGCTTTGGTTTACATATTTCGGGATATTAGGATTCTCGAACATATTCAGTCCCACGGCCTGCTCACGGGTAACACCAAAAATATCGAGATCCGCTTGGTTGATATCTACCAACACTCCATTCTCATCATAAAGTTCGGCGCCCCAAGGCATCTTGTCGAAAATGATCTTAAACTTCGTCTCGCTTTTCATGACTTGCATAGCCGTATGTTCTACTAATCCTTGAACTTCCCCTCTTTCAATGGCTATGGAAAGGATATCAGCCAACATATGTAAGTTCTCTATATCTAAGGCACTCCAGTTCCGTTTCTTTTTTACAGAATCAAAGCCGATAAATCCGGATGGTTTGCCTTGCTTGAAAATAGGGATGACTAATAAGGATGAAACCTCTTGCAAAATCAGAAGATGCTGCTCACTCTTCGCCTCTTCCGGCATTTTAGAGACATCATGAATAACGATATCCATGCCCTTTTTGATACTGTCGTACCACCAAGGAATCTCGTCTTGCGGGAGTTGACGCAGTAAATCCTCTCGCATAGAGATAATGCCATCACAAGTAACTTCATTCGTAAAATCAACAGTATGAGTTTGTTCGTCAAATGTTCCGATATACACCCGATCCACATCGAAAAATTGTAAGATGCGGAATAGCGCTTGGTCAATAACCGAGTTTTTTTTGGCTCCAAGAAGAAGTGACAATACATCCGACATCGTTTTTCGCAAATCAATCATATTGGCCAAAATCAAGTCGGTCTTTTCATCTTCTACATCGGTCTTCTTGTCTATAGCCTCATTAAGAAATGTTGTATTGGAATGAATGTTATTCATGATAAATTGAGTGTACTAAATTTATTCGAAAACAAATGTAAGTATAAACTTTGATTATTTTTTGTTTTAGTGTTTATTATATTATTATCGTGGCTTTAAAAATAATTTTGTACGTTTGTAGATGGTTGAATTAAACTTGAAATCTATGGATAATAAAATCATATTGACGATAGGCCGCCAGTTCGGAAGCGGTGGCCGCGAGATCGGACAACGTTTGGCGAAGGAGTTGGGTATCGGTTACTATGATAAGGAACTGATTACCGTGGCGGCCCGTGAGAGTGGATTATGCGAGGATGTTTTCGAGAAGGCAGACGAACGTGCCTCCAGTGGTTTATCGTACGCTTTTACGATGGGGTATTCTTCTTTTATGGGAGGGATGTTTACGCCTTATAATGATATTTTGTCTAATGACGGTCTTTTTAAGATACAGAGTGACGCTATCCGTAAATTGGCGGAGACTGAGTCGTGTGTTTTGGTAGGGCGTTGCGCTGATTATATCCTCCGGGATAATCCGGCTTGTTTGAGCTTCTTTATCCATAGTTCAGTGGAGAGCCGGGTCCAAAAGACCGTGGAAAGGCATGGTGTGACGGTGGAAGAGGCGAAGAACATGATGGAGAAGACTGATAAATCCCGTGCGGCTTACTATAATTATTATACGAATAAGACATGGGGAATGGCCTCTTCTTATAATTTCTCGATCGATGTATCCGTATTAGGGATCGACGAGACCGTGGAATTTATGAAAAGCTTTATCGAGCGCAGATTGAATAAGCGTCCGTCTCATTTCGGATAAATCGTATTCTTGAGAAACCATTATTGAATAGAGATTAACCTATTAAAACTAAGAAAGTATGCGAAAACCTTTTATTACTGTTCGGCTGACCCATGGTATGTTGGGCGCCTTGTTAGTTTCCACCTGTGCTTGTTCGGGCACGAAGTGGACGGAGGTGGAGAAAGATTCTATCCGTATCGTTACCCAGCAAGAAGGAGCTGTATTAGGATATTCCGCCAATTCGGGGGTGAGACTTCTTACTGTTGACGGATATGCCTTCAAAGATCTGAATCGGAACGGGCGGCTTGATCCGTATGAGGATTGGCGTCTTACGCCCGAGGAACGTGCCGTTGATTTGGCCGGACAGTATCTACAGAGGAAATCGCCGGATTGATGCTTTATAGCGCCCATCAATCTATCCCCGGTGCCTCGAAAGGGTTTGGAACTTCTACCTACAATGGCAAATCTTTTGATGAGAGTGGAGCCCAGCCATCCGATCTTTCCGATGCGCAGCGTAAATTCCTCACCGAGGATAATGTTCGTCATGTATTGGTTACGAGAGTGCAAAGCCCGAAAGTGGCGGCTCGCTGGAATAATAATGCGCAAGCTTTAGTAGAGGGTATCGGTCATGGTATCTTACGGTCGTTGATAATCCCGATGAGGCGGATTTCGCCATCGTCTTTATGACGAGCCCGAACAGTGGTACGGGGTATGATAAATCCGATTGTGAGAAAGGTGGAAACGGTTATATGCCTATCAGTTTACAGTATAATGATTATACCGCTACCTATGCCCGTAACCCAAGTTTGGCGGGGGGAGATCCGTTTGAGAATTTCACGAACCGTTCTTATAAAGGTAAGTCCGTGAAAACAGCTAATAAGCAGGATATGCTTTCTGTTTTGGAGACAAAGGCTAAAATGAAAGGTAAGCCTGTAATCGTATCTTTGGAGATGGATAAGCCTACGATTATGTCCGAGTTCGAGGGTTCGGCGGATGCCATTCTGGTGAACTTCGGTGTACAAAACCAAGCGGTCTTGGATATCATCAGTGGAAAAGCCGAGCCTTCCGCTTTGTTGCCTTTGCAGATGCCGGCAGATATGCGTATCGTGGAGGAGCAATTCGAAGATGTTCCCCGGGATATGAAATGCTATACGGATAGCGAGGGCCATCTGTATGATTTCGCTTTTTGTATGAATTGGAAAGGCGTTATCGATTATGAGCGAGTGACTAAATATAAATAGAGTAAATTACATTTTTGTGTTTTTGTGGCTACGGTATCTATATATAATGCCTAAATTTGCATGGTAATATTATTAAGTGCAGACCATGAAAATTATGACATTGCAGGGAACGGACAAATTGTTATATGAACTTGTCGCACCTTTGGTCATGAATCCAGCCATTTTGCGACAAAATAACAATTACCCTTTTAAAACATCTCGTAGCCACGTTTGGTATATAGCCTTTCATGAAACAGCTGTTGTTGGTTTTATGCCTGTAAAAAAAGGACATCTCTATTACTCTATAGACAATTATTTCGTGAGTGGTGATGATCCTTCGGTATTGAGTGAACTTCTTGAAGAAGTCATAAAGGATTTTTCATCTCAAGCTTCACTTATGGCTGTTGTGCATAAACGTCATGTAAAAGTGTTCTCACAAAAAAAGTTCCAGACATGTGTTGAGTGGAAAAATTATGATAAAATGCATTATTTACCGGAGGTAGAGTCATGATGCGAAGAATGGATGTGTACGAGGCGACAGAGAAAAGATTGAAGATCATTTTTGATTATTTCGATTACGTATACGTCTCTTTTTCCGGCGGAAAGGATAGTGGTGTACTGTTGAATTTGTGTGTAGATTATATTCGTAGATACGCTCCGGGACGAAAATTAGGTGTATTTCATATGGATTATGAGGTTCAATACAGCCAGACGACCGAATATGTGGAAAAGGTTTATGCCGCTAATTCCGATATCCTTGATATTTATCATTGTTGTGTTCCTTTTAAAGTCCAGACATGTACATCTATGTTTCAACAATATTGGAGACCTTGGAGCGAGGAGTACCGGGATATCTGGGTTCGAGAGATGCCCCATTCATGTCTCCGGGCGAAAGACTTTGACTTTTTCAAGGAGGACATGTGGGATTATGATTTTCAGAATATGTTCCCTTTTTGGTTGTATCAACGGAAAATGGGCCGGCGTATATGTTGCCTTGTTGGTATCCGTACCCAAGAGAGTTTTAATAGGTGGCGGGCCATACATAGTGATAAGAATTACAGAAAACTAGCTAATTATAAATGGACTCGCAGAATGAATTATTCTATATATAACGCATATCCTATTTATGATTGGAAAACTCAGGATATCTGGATAGCGAACGGAAAGTTCGGTTGGACATATAATCATTTGTATGATTTGTATTATCAAGCAGGGGTGCCTTTGTCCCGGCAACGTGTGGCGAGCCCATTCATATCCCAAGCGATATCCACACTGTTCATTTACAAAGTTGTCGATCCCGACATGTGGGGGAGGATGGTTGGACGTGTAAACGGTGTTGGCTTTGCCGGTATATATGGGAATACCTCCGCTATGGGATGGAGGGCTATCAAGTGCCCAGCCGGGTTCTCTTGGGAGAAATATATGTATTTTCTCCTAAATACTTTACCCGAAGAAACTCGTGAGAACTATTTGAATAAGTTAAGAGTCAGCCGTAAATTCTGGAGAGAAAAAGGAGGATGCCTCAGTGAGGAGACTATCGCTAAGTTACGGGCGGCTAATATTCCTATCATTGTGGAAGAATGTACCGCTTACCATACGGATAAGAAACCGGTACGGATGGAGTATATCGATGATATCAATATACCTGAGTTTAAAGAAATCCCTACTTACAAACGTATGTGTGTTTGTATTTTGAAAAACGATCATACATGTAAGTATATGGGTTTTTCCCAGACAAAACGAGAAAGGGATATGAGAAAAGAAGTAATGGACAAATATAATTTTTATAAGCATGGGAAACTTTGTTAGTCCGGCATATGGTGTTAGGGCTGTCCCTATAGAAAAAATTGTAGCCAACAGCTATAACCCTAATATCATGGCACCACCGGAAATGCGATTATTGGAACTTTCCATTTGGGAGGATGGCTATACGATGCCTTGCGTCTGTTATTATCTTGAAGAGGATGATTTATATGAGATAGTAGATGGTTATCATCGTTATCTGGTTATGAAGCAATCTCAAAGGATTTATGATCGTGAGAAAGGAATGTTGCCAGTAACGGTGATTGAGAAAGATATTTCAAACCGAATGGCTTCAACCATTCGCCATAACAGGGCTCGAGGGATGCACAACTTGGAACTTATGACGGAGATTGTTACGGAGTTGGTCAAATCTGGGATGTCTGATAAGTGGATCATGCGTAATATTGGAATGGATAAAAATGAGTTACTTCGGTTCAAGCAGATTTCGGGATTAGCTGAATTATTCCGGGATAAAGAATTCGGTTGGTCTGATGACTGGTCGGAAGAAGACTAAACTTTTTACATTTTGTTTGGCTGAGCGTTTTTTGCCTTTTATGGCTCTGTTGAGTACATATATACTAATTTTTTGTACATTTGCCCCCGACTTTTCACATAGGGGTGCCCGAGTCATACGGGCTGAGATTATACCCATCGAACCTGATCCGGGTAATGCCGGCGAAGGGAAAATAAGGTAGAACTAGGAAATAAAGGGGGCGTTACCTCTATGTGCTCCCTGATGTTTAAACTTTAATTAGTTATTAAGATGGAACAGATTGTTTCAAGTGGAATCATTGACTCTTACTTCGAGAAGTTGAAGAGCAACTTGTCTGTGGATGTAGCGATCGTGGGAGGGGGACCTTCCGGTATCGTGGCCGCTTATTTCTTGGCGAAAGCCGGTAAGAAGGTGGCGTTGTTTGATCGTAAGCTGGCTCCCGGTGGAGGTATGTGGGGCGGCGCTATGATGTTCAACGATATCGTGGTGCAGGAAGAGGCTATGCCGATTATCAAGGAATTGGGCGTAAGTTATAAGGAGGGTGCTAACGGCACGTATATCATGGATTCGGTACATACCACTTCCGCTTTGATTTATCAGGCGACGAAGGCGGGCGCTACGATCTTTAACTGCTATTCGGTAGAGGACGTGGTGTTTCATAACGATGCCGTAGCTGGTGTGGTAGTGAACTGGGCTCCGGTAATCCGTGAGGGGATGCACGTGGATCCGTTGACGATCATGGCAAAGGCTGTCTTGGAAGGTACGGGGCATGATTGCGAGATCGCCCGTGTGGTAGCCCGTAAGAATGATATCCAATTGAATACACCGACCGGAGGCGTGATCGGCGAGCGTTCCTTGAATGTGGAGCTGGGTGAGCAGACGACGGTGGAGAACACGAAGGAGATCTACCCGGGATTATTCGTTTCCGGTATGGCCGCTAACGGCGTAAGCGGTAGCTTCCGTATGGGACCGATCTTTGGCGGCATGCTGATGAGCGGCAAGAAGGCGGCTGAGTTGATCTGCGAAAAGCTTGGGAATTGAAAATTGAGAATTGAGAATTGAAAATTATTGATTGTTGTATCTTTAATTTTCAATTCTCAATTCCCAACGGTTTTTCCTTGTCTCAAGAATAAGAATCCCGTTATGATCAACGCCGTGGATAATCCCGTATAGAATACGGAAATGAAAGAATTCGGCAGTAAATGGAACGTGCGGATCGTGATCCCGAAAGCGATCATGAAGATCATGATAATCCAACCTTTCACGTCGAAGAAAGAGAACGGGCAATGTTTCCCGTTTTTCCGGGAGATCCGTTCGGAATGTTTATAGAAAAGCCGTTTAAAGACCAAATTGAAGAAAAGTAAGAAAACGATGGTCGCTTCTCCGATCTTGAATAACCAATAATGGGTATCGTTTAACCATGTGACGATACCGATGCGTAAGATATTGATACCGGCGAAAATCCATACGCAACCGGCGGTATATAATAATACCTTTTTATTTACTCCAAACTTCATCTATCTTTTTATTTACCGCAAACTTACAACATTCATGTAAAAAACGGAAAAATATCCTTATCTTTGTGCCATGCGTGAGAAAATGAAACAGAGGGTTGTACAATACGTGGTGCTGATGGCCGGCATCTTGGCATTGCTTTCTGTGGTTATCCCTCACCATCATCACCGGGACGGGATGCCTTGTTATCAATCCTTGACCGCGGAGCAAGCGCATGGCGATAAAAGCACTGATACGCATGATTGCGGTTGCGACGGGCATAACTTGGCCTATTTCAGTACGCATATTTCTCATTTTATGGATGGAGATGTGGATATACATCTGATGCCGTTACTCGTTTTATTTGATTACATTTATCCACCTGAACTGGCGTTTTGCGGACAGCTCCTTGATCACGAGAACGCCCCCTACATTGAGTCGCTGCACGATACTTGGATAGTGAGTGCCTCGGGACTTCGTGCCCCTCCTATGTCTTGATACCTCGTTTGTGAGAGCGGGTGAGGACAGACTTGCCCCTATCTATTTATTATTAACGATATCAAGATTTTTTACACAATGAAGAAAATATATTTGGTAGGTGCGATGTGCGCTTACCTGTTTGCCGGTTGTGCGGGAAATGCGTCGCAAGCCGGACACGATGAGCATAATCATGAATTAGAGGCTCACGATCATGATCATGAGGGACATGAACACGAAGGCCATGACCATGAGCATGAGGCCGGTGGTACCCATCCCGGCGAGATTGTCTTTAAGAAAGCCTTAGCCGAGGCCGTTGGTTTGCAGACCGTAATGGTTAATCCCGCTCCTTTCACGGATGTGATTAAGACGAGCGGACGAGTGATGGCGGCGCAAGGGGAGGAGTCCGTGATCGTCGCTACCGTTCCCGGCGTGATCTCGTTTGGTAGCTTGCCGTTCGTGGATGGTACGGCGGTACGCAAGGGACAGGCCGTGTTGAGTATCGCTTCCAACGCCCTCTCTGATGGAGACGTGGCGGCAAAGGCTAAATTCGCTTATGAGACAGCGAAAAAGGAATACGAGCGTATGCAAGCCTTGGTAGGCGATAAGATCGTATCCGCCAAGGATTTCGAGCAGGCCCGCTTGAATTACGAGAACGCCAAGGTCGCTTATGAGGCGATAGCGGGAAAACAGACGGCGAAAGGCGTGTCTGTAGTCTCTCCCTTGAACGGTTACTTGAAGAACATCCAAGTGAAAGAGGGTGATTATGTATCCGTAGGTCAGCCTTTGGCTACGATCTCGCAAAACAATCGTTTGGTATTGCGTGCGGACGTGTCTGAGAGGTATTACAACGATCTTCCCATGATCCAAACCGCTAATTTCATGACTCCGTATGATAACGCTCTCTATAAATTGTCTGATTTGCGTGGACGGTTGTTATCGTATGGAAAGGCTTCCGATATGAACTCTTTCTATGTACCGGTGACTTTCGAGTTCGATAATAAAGGAGCGGTTATCCCCGGTTCTTTCGTGGAGATCTTTTTGTTGACAAAGCCGATGGAGAATGTCTTGAGCGTGCCTGTCTCCGCCCTTATCGAGGAGCAGGGCGTTTATTCGGTATTTATCCGTCTGGATGAGGAAGGCTATAAGAAGCAATGGGTGACGCTGGGAGCGAATAACGGCTCGGAGGTACAGATCCTTTCCGGATTGAAACCGGGCGATGAGGTCGTGACCCGTGGCGCTTACCAGATCAAGTTGTCTTCCGCTTCTAACGCGATACCGGCTCATAGCCATAGCCATTAATAGGAGGGATGTTGCATGTTAAATAAGATAATTTATTATTCATTGCACAACCGGTTGGTAATCTTGGTTTGTGCGCTATTGCTGATGATCTGGGGTACGTACACGGCGTTTAATACGGACGTGGATGTGTTCCCGGACTTGAACGCCCCAACGGTCGTGATCATGACCGAGGCGAACGGTATGGCTCCCGAGGAGGTGGAACGCTTGGTGACATTCCCTGTGGAGACTGCCGTGAACGGTGCGATGGACGTACGGCGTGTGCGTTCCTCGTCTACCACCGGATTCTCCGTGGTTTGGGTAGAGTTCGATTGGGGTACGGATATTTACCGGGCTCGTCAGATCGTGTCCGAAAAACTGGCTGTCTTGGGTGAGAGCCTTCCCGAGAACGTAGGTAAACCGACCTTAGGCCCGCAGTCATCCATCTTGGGTGAGATGATGATTCTCGGTTTGACCGCCGATTCCACGTCTTTGTTGGACTTACGTACGATCGCCGACTGGACGATCCGTCCCCGTTTGTTGTCTACGGGCGGTGTGGCGCAGGTTGCCGTGATCGGTGGCGATATTAAGGAGTACCAGATCTTGTTGGACCCGGCTCGTATGAAGCACTACGGTGTAGGGTTGAACGAGGTGTTGGATGTTTGTCGGAATATGAACCGGAATGCCAATGGTGGTGTATTGTATGAGTTTGATAATGAGTATATCATCCGGGGAGTCTTGTCTACGTCGAAGGCGGAAGAGATCGCTCAGGGTGTGGTGAAGACCGTGAATGAGTATCCGGTTACGCTGGGTGATATCGCTACGGTTAAGATCGGCGGTAAAAGCCCGAAGCTGGGAACCGCTTCCGAGCGGACAAAGCCAGCCGTGCTGATTACCGTGACCAAACAGCCGGATACGAGTACGGAGAAGTTGACGGAGAAGCTGGACGAGATTGTTGTCGATTTGCGGAAGAACTTGCCGGCGGATGTACATGTCTCTACGGATATATTCCGCCAGAGTCATTTTATCGATAACTCTATTAATAATGTAAAGAAGAGCTTGTTTGAGGGTAGTTTCTTCGTGGTGATCGTCTTGTTCCTGTTCTTGATGAATATACGTACGACGGTGATCTCGTTGGTAGCCTTGCCGTTATCTTTGCTGGTCTCTATCATCGTATTGCACTACATGGGATTGACGATTAACACGATGAGCTTGGGAGGTATGGCGATCGCTATCGGTTCCTTGGTGGATGACGCTATCGTGGACGTGGAGAACGTGTATAAACGAATCCGGGAAAACCGGCTCTTGCCTCCGGATCAGCAACGCTCTACCTTGGAGGTGGTTTACGACGCTTCCCGTGAGGTACGTATGCCGATCTTGAACTCTACCTTGATTATCGTGGTGAGCTTCGTGCCCTTGTTCTTCTTGAGTGGTATGGAAGGCCGTATGTTGGTTCCGCTGGGTATCGCTTTTATCGTGGCGTTGTTTGCTTCTACGGTGGTGGCGCTTACCTTGACCCCGGTGCTTTGTAGCTATTTGCTGAACCGTAAAGCGACGGGAATGAAGGAACTGCGTGAGGCTTGGATAGCCCGGAAGTTGAAGGTGGTGTATAAACGGGCTTTGGAGTTAGCGTTGGCTTACCAGAAATGGGTGCTAGGTACCACGATCGCTTTGTTTGTGGTCGCCTTGGTGATCTTCTTTCATTTGGGACGTAGTTTCTTGCCCCCGTTCAATGAGGGTTCTTTTACGATCAACGTAAGCTCGCTTCCGGGAATTTCCTTGGACGAGTCGGATCAGATCGGACGCCGTGCGGAAGCGTTGCTGTTGCAAGTGCCCGAGATAAAGACTGTGGCTCGGAAGACCGGTCGTGCGGAATTGGATGAGCATGCCTTGGGCGTGAATGTTTCCGAGATCGAGGCTCCTTTCGAATTGCAAGACCGTAGTCGGGATGAGGTGATGAATGATGTCCGCAAGAAGTTATCTACGATCAGTGGCGCTAATATAGAGATCGGGCAACCTATTTCCCATCGTATCGACGCTATGCTTTCCGGTACGGAGGCGAATATCGCTATCAAGCTGTTTGGTACGGACTTGAACCTGATGTTTACGGTCGGTAACCAGATCAAGGCCGCTATCCAAACGATCCCGGGTCTGGTGGACTTGAAGGTAGAGCAGCAGATCGAGCGTCCGCAGTTGACAATCACCCCGAAACGTGAGTTGTTGGCTAAATATGGCATTCCCCTGCCGGAGTTCGAGGAATATATCAATGTGATGTTGGGAGGAGAGGCCGTCAGTCAGGTGTACGATGATGGCAAGAGTTTCGACCTGACCGTGAAGACCTCCGACGCTAGCCGTGCCACGATGGATGATATTAGCAATCTGATGATCGATGCCGCCGGACAGAAAGTGCCGCTAAGTTACGTGGCCGATATCCGTTCCGTGACCGGTCCGAATACGATCAATCGTGAGAATGTGCAACGTAAGATCGTGATTAGTGCCAATGTATCGGAACGTGACTTGCGAAGTGTGGTTAATGAGATACAGGATCGGGTAGAGGCTAATATCCGTTTGCCGGAGGGATACCATATCGAATATGGCGGCCAGTTCGAGAGCGAGGCGGCGGCCAGCCGTACCTTATTGCTGACGTCATTGATGTCGTTATTGGTGATCTTCATGTTACTGTACAATGAGTTCAAGGACGTGAAGGAGAGCGGCGTGATCTTGTTGAACCTGCCGTTGGCGTTGATCGGTGGCGTGATTATCCTATGGCTTACTTCCGGCGAGATCAGTATCCCGGCGATTATCGGTTTCATTTCCTTGTTTGGTATCGCTACCCGAAACGGTATGCTGCTGATCAGCCACTATACGCATTTGCGTGGAGAGGGAATGGGATTGCGTGAGTCCGTGATACAAGGTTCCCTAGACCGTTTGAACCCGATCTTGATGACGGCGTTGAGTTCCGCCTTGGCGTTGATCCCGTTGGCGTTGAATGGCGATCTTCCCGGGAATGAGATCCAAAGCCCGATGGCGACGGTGATCTTGGGTGGTTTATTAACCTCTACGTTCTTAAACGGATTCATCATCCCGATTGTTTATCTGATAATGAACAAGAATAAAGAATAAGTTTTATGAAATCATATATTATAGTCGCCGCCTTGTCTGTATTGACAGGCGGCCTTTCCGCCCAGACTTCTATAGAGGACGTGCTCCGGAGCGTGGAGGCGAACAATAAGGATTTACAGGCGAACAGCCAGTTGGTCCAGTCGCAGAAGCTGGAGGCGAAGTTGGATAATAATTTGCCAGACCCTTCGGTCTCTTATTCGCATTTCTGGGGGAATAAAGAAGGGATGGGATTCACGGGCGAGTTCGTGGCTTCCCAAAGCTTTGATTTCCCGTCCGTATATGTCCGGAAGCATAAGCTGACGAAGGCGAAATCCGCGGGTTTGGATCGTCAAGGGATGGCTTTTCGTCAGCAAATCTTGTTGCAGGTGAAAGAGGTTTGCCTAGATTTGGTGCTGTTGAACCAGCAGAAGAACCTATTGGATACCCGTCTTAGGAACGCCGAGCAACTTTCCGCTTTTTATGCGACTCGTTTGGAGAAAGGAAATGCGAATATCCTTGAGACAAACAAGATCGATCTGGAATTATTGAACGCTCGGACAGAGGCCCGGATGAACGAGACTTCCCGTATTGCCAAGCTGCAGGAGCTGGCTACCTTGAATGGCGGTATCGCTATCGAGTTTACGGATACGGTTTACGCCTTGCCGGATAAGGATGTGCTTTCCTTTGATGAGCTGCGGACGGAGGCGATGCAATCCGATCCGCAATTACAGACCTTGCGTAGCGACCAGACGACAGCTCTTCGGCAGGTGAGCGTGAATAAGGCGAAAGGTCTGCCCGGCTTTGAGTTAGGGTATCGTATGAATCCCGCCTCGGGTGGAGAGCGTTTCAATGGTTTCTTGGTAGGAATTACCATCCCGTTGTTCTCGAACCGTAATAACGTGAAACAGGCGAAGGCTCAGGTCCGTTATACGGAGATGCAGTTGGAGAGCGCTTCTTTCACGGTAGAGAATGGGTTGAGGCAGCTATATGACCAGTCTGTCTCCTTAAAGAAATCTATCGATGAATATAAGGATGTGCTGAAAAGGCAGAATAGCTTGGTCTTGTTGAACAAGGCTATACAGGCCGGGCAAATCTCTATGATCGAGTATTTCGTGGATGTGACGACCTATTACCAAAGCGTGCAAAACTACCTGCAATTGCAAAACCAATACCAAAAGGTCATGGCGCAATTGTATAAGTATCGATTATGATAAGGAACACAACTGTGTTTTCTCTTGAACACAGTTGTGTTTATCCACAGATACAGTTGTGTTTTCTCACGAACACAACTGTGTTTTTACGTTCTCTAAGGATCGCTTAAAGTCACGGATCAATTCTTTCATCACCTCTTCCACGGATAATTCCTCCCAGAATAAAGACGCTACCTGTCCGATCTCTAACTCGCCTTCCTTTAGGTCGCCCTCAAAGATTCCTTTCTTGGCACGTCCTTTGCCCAATAACTCACGTAATTCTTCCACGGACGCTCCCCGGGCTTCCGCTTCTTCCACTGCCGTAGCGAAATCTCCTTTTACCAGACGGGTAGGAGACAGTTTCTTTAATAATAACTTCGTATCGCCTTCCTTAAGATTCAAGCATAGTTTCTTGAAATTCTCGTGTGCCGAGCTTTCTTTGGTCAAGGCGAAACGAGTGCCTATCTGTACGCCGTCGGCCCCTAGTGCGAGTGCCGCTAGCATCGCTTGACCGTTTCCGATACCTCCTGCCGCCAAAAGGGGGAGAGAGGTCGCTTTCCGGACAGCGGGGATCAGGCACATCGTAGTTGTTTCCTCCCGTCCGTTGTGCCCGCCGGCCTCGAAGCCTTCGGCAACGATGGCATCCACTCCGGCCTCCTCGCATTTCGTGGCGAATTTAGAGCTGCTTACCACGTGAACGACCGTCATGCCATGATCCCTCAAATACTTTGTCCATGTTTTCGGGTTACCGGCGGAAGTAAATACGATCTTCACTTTTTCCTCCACCAATATCCGCATCAAGGTATCGATTTCCGGGTACATTAGCGGGACATTCACGCCAAAAGGCTTGTCGGTCGCCGCCTCGCATTTACGGATATGTTCCCGGAGCACTTCCGGGTGCATGGAGCCTGCCCCGATCAATCCTAATCCACCGGCGTTACTAACCGCTGAAGCTAGCCGCCAACCACTACACCAAACCATTCCCGCCTGTATGATGGGATACTGAATACCAAAAAGACTACAAATTCGATTCATATTATTTCTTGCGTTAATCTCGCTAAAATTAGTGAACTATTTTTATTGGAACAACAATTTCTTTGTCGAGGTTGTTGAATAGGCATATAACTTTAAAATATAAGAGATATGCCAGAGAATATAATGAAAACGTTATGGGATGAGAGCGATGATCTTCACGATGAGACCATGTCTACCAATTCGGTATTGTCGGATGATTACACGTCTAATGACATTCAAGATTTACAAGAAACGATCGAAAATGAAAATATCGAGGACGGTATAGAGAGCGATTCGATTGAACATTGAATGAATGCATATTGGGTCCCCGAAGGGAAGATCTCCCTTTGGGGATCTTTTTTGTGTGAATTGTGAAAATCTTTTTCCGGATTCTAAATAATAACAATTTGAAATAGAATTGTAACGCAAAACTTCGTTATCTTTGTCCATTGTAATTCTAATATAACAATGGCATGAATAAAACGCTTATGGCCGCAGGTTTAGCGGTTATTTTGGGAGCTTGTTCCTCCTCAAAGAAAAGCGATGTAGCGGAAGGCGCTACACCCAATCCGTTTTTTGCGGAGTATACGACACCGTTCGGGGTGCCTCCGTTTGACCAAATAGAGGTGGCTCATTACAAGCCGGCTCTTTTGAAAGGCATGGAAGAGCAGTCGAAGGAGATCGAGGCGATCGTGGCAAATCCGGATGCGCCGACATTCGAGAATACGATCGTGGCCTTAGACCAAAGTGGCGAGTTGCTTACTAAAGTAATGTATGCTTTCGGTGGCCAATCCAGTGTGAATACCACGGACGAGATCCAAGAGCTCGAACGTGAGCTTTATCCCCTTTTATCCAAACATTCGGATGATATCAGCTTAAATCCCAAGCTTTTCGCCCGGGTGAAATCCGTATATGAGAATCAGGCGAGCTTCCATCTGGATAAGGAACAGAAGAAGCTGTTGGAGGAAACCTATAAAAGTTTTGTCCGGGGAGGAGCCAATCTGCCGGAGGATAAGCAGGCGAAGTTGCGTGAGCTGAACGAGAAGATATCCATGCTCCAACTTACTTTCGGACAGAATACCCTGAAAGAGACCAACGATTTCCAATTAGTGATCGATAATAAAGAGGACTTATCCGGTCTGCCGGAAGACGTGATCGTCAAGGCGGCGCAAACGGCCCAAGAGAATGGTCTGGATGGTAAGTGGGTGTTTACCCTCCATAATCCGAGCGTGATGCCTTTCCTTCAATACGCCGATAAGCGTGATTTGCGTGAGAAGATCTTCAAGGCGTATACGAATCGTGGCAACAATAATAATGAGAATGATAATAAGGAGGTCGTTAAGCAGCTGGTTGCCGCTCGTCTGGAGAAAGCCCGATTGATGGGATATGAGGATTATGCCGCTTTCGTATTGGAAGAGAATATGGCGAAGAACGAGAAGAACGTGTACGACTTGCTTGATAAAATCTGGCCATCTGCCTTGGCGAAAGCGAAAGAGGAATTGGCCGATATCAACGCCGAGATCAAGAAGGAAGGCGGTAATTACGAGGCCGAGGGCTGGGACTGGCGTTATTATTTCGAGAAAGCCAAGAAAGCGAAATATAACTTGGACGAGAACGAGATGCGTCCTTATTTTGAGTTGGGACATGTACGTGAGGGCATCTTCTATGTAGCCAATAAATTATACGGTATCACGTTTACCGAGATCAAGGACATCCCGAAACCGGACCCCGACGCTCTCGCTTTCGAGTGCAAGGATAAAGATGGTACGCATCTGGGCGTATTGTATATGGATTTCTTTACCCGCCCGGGCAAAGGAGGTGGCGCATGGTGCGGCGGTTACCGTTCACAAACGTATAAGGATGGGAAACGGGTAGCCCCGGTGGTTACTACCGTATTTAATTTCAGCAAACCGGCGGAGGGACAACCGGCGCTTTTGACGGCCGACGAGACCGAGACCGTATTCCATGAGTTCGGTCATGCCTTGCACGGTTTATTCTGCGACGTTCATTATTATGGCGTGTCCGACGTGCCTCGTGACTTTGTGGAGCTACCTTCGCAAGTCGATGAGCATTGGGCCGTTGAGCCGGAGGTATTGAAAGTGTACGCTAAACATTACCAGACCGGCGAGGTAATACCGCAAGCCCTTGTAGACAAGATGATTAAGAGTGGCAAGTATGGACAAGGCTTCGCTACGACGGAGTATCTGGCCGCCTCTTATCTGGATATGGATTATCATGTATTGAAAGAGATCCCTGCCGATTTGGATATCGAGAAATTTGAGGCGAAGGTCTTGGGCGATCGTGGTCTGATCCGTCAGATTCCGTCTCGCTACCGCTCTACTTATTTCGGACATACGATGGAAGGTGGATATACCGCCGGTTATTATAGCTATATCTGGGCGGAAGTGTTGGATTGCGACGCTTTCCAAGCTTATAAGGAGACGGGTGATATCTTTAACCCGGAGGTTGCCTCTAAATTCCGTAAATACGTACTGACCCCGGGCGGCATCGATGACGCTATGGACATGTACGTGAATTTCCGTGGCAAACAACCTAGCATCGATCCGCTGTTGGAGAACAGAGGGCTAAAATGAGCAGAACAATTTATAACTCATAAATCAAAAAATCAGTAAAGATGAAACAATTAATTATGGCAGCAGGATTAGCCGTTATGCTTACTGCCTGCGGTACTTCCGAAAAGAAGACCGTGGAGGGGGGAAACCCGTTCTTTGCGGAATATACCACCCCGTTTGGAGTTCCACCTTTTGATCAAATCAAGTTCGAGCACTACAAACCGGCCCTATTGCAAGGCATGGAAGAGGGGCGCAAGGAGATCGAGGCGATCGTGAATAACCCGGAGGAGCCGACGTTCGAGAATACGATTGTCGCTTTGGATGAGCAGGGTGCGTTGCTTCGGAAGGTCCAGATCGTTTTCGGTGGACAGAATAGCGTGAATACGAATGATGAGATGCAGGCGTTAAGCCGTGAGATGTCGCCGCTATTGTCAAAATATAGTGATGATATCAACTTGAATCCGAAATTATTCGCTCGTGTGAAGGCGGTATACGATAAAAAGGATGAGTTGGGTCTCGATAAGGAGCAAATGAAGTTGTTGGAGGAGACTTATAAGGACTTCGTTCGGGGTGGCGCTAATCTTTCCGCTGAGGATCAGGCTAAATTGCGTGAGTTGAATAGCAAGATCTCCATGTTACAGCTTACTTTCGGACAGAATATGCTGAAAGAGACGAACGCTTTCAAATTGGTGATCGACAAGCAGGAGGATCTTTCCGGTCTGCCCGAGACCTTGATCGCTAACGCCGCTCAAGCGGCTAAGGATGCCGGGATGGAAGGCAAATGGGTATTTACCTTGCAGAACCCGAGCGTGATGCCGTTCTTGCAATATTCCGATAAACGTGAGTTGCGTGAGAAGATGTTCAACGCTTATATCAACCGTGGTAATAATAATAATGAGAACGATAACAAGGAAGTGGTTCGTGATTTGGTTGCCGCTCGTTTGGCGAAAGCGAAGTTGATGGGCTATGATGATTACGCTTCTTTCGTGTTGGAGGATCGTATGGCGAAAAGCTCGGATAAGGTTTATCAATTGTTAGATGAGGTTTGGAAGCCTGCTTTGGCGAAAGCGAAAGAGGAATTGGCCGATATCAACGCCGAGATCAAGAAAGAAGGCGGCAATTTCGAGGCCGAGGGCTGGGATTGGCGTTATTATTTCGAGAAGGCCAAGAAAGCTAAATTCAATTTGGATGAGAACGAGGTTCGTCCTTACTTGAAGTTGGATAATGTGCGTGAGGGTGCTTTCTATGTTGCTAATAAGTTATATGGTATCACGTTCACCCCGATCCGTAATATCCCGTTGCCTTATCCGGAAGCGCAGGTTTTTGAGTGCAAAGATAAGGATGGCTCTCATTTAGGTGTTATTTATTTCGATTTCTTCCCTCGTGCCAGCAAGCGTGGTGGCGCATGGTGCGGTTCTTATCGTCCGCAGGCTTATAAGGATGGCAAGCGTGTGGCTCCGGTCGTAACGATCGTTTGTAACTTTAGCCAGCCCGCTCCGGGACAACCTGCGTTGTTGAGCGCTGATGAGGCGAATACATTGTTCCATGAGTTCGGTCATGGTTTGCACGGCTTGTTCCGTGACGTGCATTACTCCGGTGTTTCTGGTGTTCCTCGTGATTTCGTGGAGTTGCCTTCACAGGTTATGGAGCATTGGGTATTCGAGCCGGAAGTATTGAAGGTGTACGCTAAGCATTATCAGACCGGCGAGGTGATCCCGGCCGAGTTGATCGAGAAGTTGGATAAGAGCGGTAAGTACGGACAGGGCTTCGCTACGACGGAGTATCTGGCGGCTTCTTATCTGGATATGGATTTCCATGCGATCAGCGGTGACGCTGCGGATAAGAAAGTGATCAAGTTCGTTGACCAGACGAATAATGTTCCGGCCAACTTGAATGTGATGGATTTCGAGCAACAGACGTTAGGCCGTCGTGGTTTGCTGAAACAAATCCCTTCCCGCTACCGCACGACTTACTTCAACCATACGATGGGTGGTGGCTACACCGCCGGCTATTATAGCTACATCTGGGCCGAGGTATTGGATTGCGACGCTTTCGAGGCATTCAAGGAAACCGGCGATATCTTCAATCAAGAATGTGCCGATAAATTCCGTAAATATGTCTTGACCCCGGGCGGTATCGACGACGCTATGGATATGTACAAGAATTTCCGTGGCAAGGAACCGGGTACGGATCCGTTGCTGAAGAATAGAGGACTGAAATAATCTAGAAATGGAGATTTTATAAAGGCGGACCGGTTGGTTCGCCTTTTTTTGTATATGCTCAACCTCCCGGATCTGTATTACATTTGCTAAGTTTTATCACGAAAAAATAGCGATAGTATGGAGAAAAAGGATTTAGTAGAAGGGATGAGGTTGTATATCTATAAATTGCGTGTGGATGGGCGTTATTCCACGGCGAAGAGCTATCAGGATGCATTGAACTCATTCATGCGGTTTTGTGGGTTGGAGGTAATTCCCTATATTTATGTCAATAAGGAGAACCTTCGGCGTTATCAGGCCTTTTTGTTGAATAAAGGATGTACATGGAACACGGTGTCGACCTATATGCGTCGGATCCGTTGTGTGTACAACATGGCGGTGGAGGAAGGGTTGGCCCCCTATATCCCTTATTTATTTAAGGGAGTTTTCACGGGTATAGAGAGCAAACGCAAAAAGGCGTTACCACAGGATTTATTACGTTCTCTGATGACGGCCTCATTAGATGATCCGGAACTGAGAAAAACACGGCAGGCATTGTGCCTGATGTTCCAGTTTTGCGGTATGGCATTCGTGGATTTCGCTCATCTGAAAAAGGAGAATGTCCGGGGTGGGGTTTTGGAATATAAACGCCAGAAAACGGGTACTCCGATGCTTATAGAGGTACAATCTACCGCATGGGAGTCGCTGAGGGAACTGTCAAGTGATGTAGGTAAGGACTCACCCTATTTGTTTCCTTTCTTGAAAGGGATAAAAGTGGGAAAAGAAGCCTACAAGGAGTACACTTCCGCTTTGGCCCATTTTAACCGGAATTTGAAGAGGTTGGCGAGAGCCTGCGGTGTGTCTATCCCGATCACCTCATATTCGATCCGTCATTCTTTTGCGATGATTTTGAAGGAACAGGATGTCCCGATTGAGATGATCAGCGAACTATTGGGCCATAAATCGATCAAGACTACGCAAATCTATTTGAAAAGTTTCTCGTTGGAAAAGATGTCTGCGGTGAATAAAATTTGTTTTGAGAGTGTGTACAATCATGTACCGAAAGTAGGGTAAAGGGAGTAGGCTACTTGGGGAGTAGCGTATTCTTTCACGGCGCAAATGTAGTAAAAAATAACTAAAAACAAGCAAACAAATGCGCTTGTTTACTCATTGTAGGCGTTTGATCCTCTCTATTTTTTGATTTTCCTGTTTTATCCTAGACGTATAGACATGGTGATGCGGGTGAAATGACCTCTTGTTCCCGGTATCATTCCACCATGCCTTATAACCTGTGTGTATTCCTGTAGAGACGGGGCATGCCCCGTCTCATCCCCTCCAAATGGTAACTTAAAGATACTATCAGACAGTGGGAGACGGGGCACGCCCCGTCTCTACAACCGGGTGATAACCGTTCTCGCACCTTTTAGGCTACTCCCCAAGTAGCCTAAGATTTCAAGAGATGGTAATTTTCAGTAATGCCACATTTAAAAATATAAAGTACTGTTTATCAAGATAATATAAAAGATTCTTGGTAGGGCTCTGAATTGCCGTGGGGTCTGTTTTCGGGCCACGGGATAACCACTGGAAAAGATAATCATAGAGATGGATATATTGACAGGCAAGTGCTCGGATAGGTTCATGGCGCATGTTCTGAAGCGACGTGACCAGGAGGCCGTCCGCTGGTACGTGCTCACGCTCCCTACCGCCGGTGGCGGGCGTGACAGGATCAGTCCCTCGAAGGGGCTGGACGCTGAGCTTTCCCGCCGTGAGCGTCGTGGTGAGGCCTTGTTCGAGTATTTCTCCCCCTCGTATGTCGAGGCGAGGAAGGTGGGCGGCAAGATGGTCAACACGAGGCAACCCCTGTTGTACAACTACGTGTTCGTCCACGCCTCGGAGGACGAGATCTTCCGCCTGAAGCGTACGCTTCCCCTGTATAATTTCCTCCCCCGGGTTTCCTCCGGCGGGCGGTCCTATTTCCCGTACCTCTCGGATCGTGAGATGGATACCTTGCGTTGGGTCGCGGCTTCTTACTCCAACGAGCTTCCGGTGTACGTGCCAGATAGCGGCCGCTTGTTGAAAGGCGACCGTGTGCGTATCACCTCCGGCCCTTTTTCCAATATGGAGGCGGAGGTGGTGGTGCAGCCGGGCGGTGGGCATAAGGACGTGATGGTGCGTATCCTCGACTGTCTGTGGGTCCCCTTGTTCGAGGTGAGAGCGGGGGAGTACGAGTTGATCGAGCTGAACACGGGGGGCAAGCACGTGTATACCCATTTGGACAACGACCGTCTGTCGGAGGGCTTGCACGGGGCCTTGGGCCGTTACCACGCCTCTGGCGTGGTAGTGGATGAGGATGCCCGTCTGGCCCGTGAGGTCCTGCGTGGCTACGCCTCTCTCCGTGGTGAGACCGACGTGATCCGTTGCAAGCTTTACTCTTTGCTCCTTCCTGCCTATCTGCTTTTGGGCGAGTCGGATGAGTTCGATCGTTTGCATGCCACGATGCGCAGCATGCTCCCGGTGATAAAAGCGGGGCAATCCCGTGCCTTGTTGCTGGTCACGCTGTACGGCTGTACGGATAGCAGCCTCTACCAGCGCATGGCGCACGAGCTGGTTGGCCCTTGGATGGAGGAGGCCTCGCCCAAGAGGAGCAAGTCCGTGTTGATACGTCGTTTACGGGATTACGACCGCTGGTTCGGGCACGGGAACGGCGATGAATAAAAGATATGAGAGAAGAGAGAGAGACATGCGGCGTCCCTTCGGGCATCCGGCTGATGAACCTGTTGCGTGAGCGTTTGACAGAGATCATGGATCGTGAGCGTGCGAACCGAAACTCAATACACCTGTATTGCACGGGTCCCTACTGGGTAGCGTTCGAGCGTTCGGCCTACCAGCTGCATCGTGCGTTCCCGGATAGCGAGACCACTCCGTTGCGCCTGTTCGCCTACCCGTTCCCGATCGTGATGGTGTCCGTTACGGATCGCTCGCTCCGCTCATATACTCGCAAGCATATCTTGAGAAGAGACGGGTCGGATTACAAGCTATTGACCGTCCCCGGGTTTCCCTTGGCGGACTACCGTGAATGGCACGCCGGCGAGGTGGAGGGATTGCCCCGGTTAAGCGAGAATTAGATAAGGGCAGAAAAGAAACGGTCGGATCCCCCGGATGGCAATGGCCGTCTCTAGCGGCTAGGAGACCCCTTGGCTTTGGCCGATAGGCTGACCCCGCTTTAACATATACCACTCCGGCCGTCCGGTGGTCCGGCCCTTTTATAATTGAGAATTGAAAATTGAGAATTAAAGAGATGATAATAGCGGTAGATTTCGACGGTACGATCGTCGAGCACAAGTATCCGGCGATCGGGCGTGAGCTTCCTTTCGCCATCGAGACGTTGAGGAAATTGCAATCGGATCGGCATAAGCTGATCCTTTGGACGGTCCGTGAGGGCGGGCTCTTGGAGGAGGCGCTGTCCTTCTGCCGTGAGCGTGGCTTGGAGTTCTACGCGGTGAACCGTGACTACCCGGAGGAGGAGAGAGACCGGAACAACCACTTCTCCCGCAAGCTGAAGGCGGACGTTTTCATCGACGACCGCAACCTCGGCGGCCTCCCGGACTGGGGCACGATCTACGAGATGGTGACCAAGGGACTGAGCTATGAGGACTTGACACATAAATACGAGTCGGAATACGAGCCGGAGAAACCCAAAGGTTTCCTGTCCCGCCTTTTCCGTTAAGTCCGTGTCATCCGTGTTCAAGGAAATAAAAATGATAACAAGATAACATGAAGATCAAAAGACTACTGTTCCTATTCTCGCTGCCCCTTTTGCTGGCGGCGTGCACGTCCTACAAGAACGTGCCCTACCTCCAGAACCCGGAGGTGGTGAACGATTTCGGGGAGATTCTCCCGTTGTACGATGCCAAGATCATGCCGAAGGACCTGTTGAGCATCACGGTCAACACGACGGACCCTCAGGCGGCGGCCCCGTTCAACCTGACGGTGCAGACCCCGTTGAACGCGGCCCTGACGAACATCAACACGACGACGCAACCCACGTTGCAGCAATACCTCGTGAACAACTCCGGCGAGATCGACTTCCCTGTGATCGGTACGCTGAGGGTCGGCGGCTTGACGAAGAACGAGGCGGAGAGCCTGATCCGTGAGAGATTGAGGCCTTACTTGAAGGAGGCGCCCATCGTGACGGTGCGCATGGCGAACTACAAGATCTCGGTCTTGGGCGAGGTGGCCCGTCCGGGCAGCTTCACGATCGGCAACGAGAAGGTGAACGTTCTGGAGGCGTTGGCGATGGCCGGCGACATGACGATCTACGGCGTACGTGACAACGTGAAGCTGATCCGCGAGGACGAGAGCGGGAAGCGCAAGATCATCAACCTTGACCTGAACAACGCCGGAATCGTGACCTCCCCGTATTATTATTTGAAACAGAACGACATCCTTTATGTCACGCCGAACGAGACGAAGGCGAAGAACTCCGATATCGGTAACAGCACGACGTTGTGGGTGAGCTCGATCTCGATCTTGGTCTCGATCGCCGGCCTGTTGGTGAACATACTTAAATAATTGAAAATAGAGAATTGAGAATTGAAAATTTAGAGAGATGGTGGACGATGGTATAAATACAAGCAATAATAATAATAACAATAACAATCCGGAGGGGGAGGATCGTGAGATCAATCTTTACGCCGTGTTTTTCAAGTATATGGTTTATTGGCCTTGGTTCGTGGCGAGCGTGCTGGCCTGCTGCATCGGGATGTACGTCTTCCTGCGTTACCAGACGCCGGTGTATAACGTCACGTCGTCGGTGCTGATCAAGGAGGACGAGAAGAAGGGGGCAAACGCCGCCAGCGGCTTGGCTGCGATACAGGACCTTGGCATGCTCTCGATGACGAGCAACTTCGACAACGAGGTCGAGATCCTGAGGTCCCGCACGTTGATCAAGAAGGTGGTGAGTGACATGGGCCTGTATATCGACATGGAGGAGTCGAACGCCTTGGGCTTTAACCCCCCTTTATACAAGAACTCCCCCGTTAACGTGTTCATCACCCCCGAGGAGGCGGACCGTCTGGTGGCCCCCGTCGAGCTACGCATGCGCTACACGAAGGAGGGTCAGCTAACGGTGAGAGCGGAGTACAAGATTGACAAGGAGGGTGACGAGGAGACGATGGAGCAGGGCTTCGACAGGCTCCCCGCCATATTGCCCACCCCCGTAGGGGTTTTCAGTTTCACGGGCATGGATTCCATACCGGAGTTGGAGGGCGGGGAGATCGAGCTGGTGGCCCACGTCCATACGCCCACGTCCACTGCCGAGGCTTACGGCAAGGAGTTGAGCGTGACGCCCTCGTCCAAGACGACGACGATCGCCAAGGTATCCTTGAGGAACACGGTGAGGCGACGAGGCGTTGATTTCATCAATCGCTTGGTGTCGTTCTACAACCAGGACGCCAACGACGAGAAGAACGAGGTGGCGCAGAAGACGGCTGAGTTCATCGAGGAGCGCATCGGCATCATCAACGGCGAGCTGGGCACTACGGAGAGCGAGCTCGCTGCCTTCAAGCAACGCTCCGGCCTGACGAATTTGACGAGCGACGCCCAGATGGCTTTGCAGGAAAGCTCGAGGTATGAGCAACAACGTACGGAGAACGCCACGCAGATCAACTTGGTGCAGTATCTCCGCAATTATATCGACGATCCTGCGAACATGGACGAGGTGATCCCTGCCAACGTGGGCCTGCGGGATCAAAACCTCACCTCTGTCATCGACCAGTACAACACGATGATCATCGAGCGCAAGCGCCTGTTGCGCACCTCTTCGGACAGCAACCCGGCCATCATCAACATGAACGCCGGCATCGAGGCTATGCGCCGCAACGTGAGGACGACGGTGAACAGTGTCTTGAGGGGTCTCCAGATCGCCAAGGCGGACATCGACCGTCAGGCGAGCAAGTTCGAGAGCCGCATCAGCGACGCCCCGAGGCAGGAGAAGGAGTTCATGACGATCTCCCGCCAGCAGGAGATCAAGGCCACGTTGTACGTCATGCTGTTGCAGAAGCGTGAGGAGAACGCCATCACGCTGGCAGCCACGGCAAACAACGGCCGCATCATCGAGGAGCCGCTCGCCGATGAGCGTCCTGTCGCCCCGAAGAGGATGGTCTTCATGCTTGCGGCGTTGATCTTGGGCCTGGCGATCCCGGTGGGCATTGTCTACCTTCATGACCTGTTGAAATACAAGATCGAGAACCGTGAGGACGTCGAGGCGATCACGGGCGTGGCTATCTTGGCGGAGCTCCCGTTGGTCAAGAAGACGGGTGAGGGCTCGATCGTGGTGCGTGAGAACAAGAACGACCTGATGGAGGAGATGTTCCGGGGGTTGCGCACGAACCTCTTGTTCATGCTAGGCAAGGACGAGCGTGTGATCCTTTTCAGCTCCACGCAACCGGGCGAGGGCAAGTCTTTCGTCGCTGGCAACTTGGCGGTGAGCTTGGCTTACTTGGGCAAGAGGGTGGTGGTGGTCGGCATGGACATCCGCAAGCCGGGCCTGAACAAGGTGTTCAATATCTCCCGTAAGATGGAGGGCATCACGAACTACCTTAGCGACCCTGATCACGTGGAGTTGTTCGACATGGTCCAGCGATCCGATATCAGCCCTAACCTCGATATCCTCCCGGGCGGTCCTATCCCCCCGAACCCGACTGAGCTGGTCGCCCGTGACGTGCTGGAGAAGGCTATCGCCCGGTTGAAGGAACGCTACGACTATGTCATCTTGGATACAGCCCCTATCGGCATGGTTACGGACACGGCGATCATCGGCCGTGTGGCCGACATGTGCGTGTACGTCTGCCGTGCGGACGTGACACCGAAGGCCGGTTTCAGCTACATCAACGTGTTGCGGCGTGAGCGAAAGTTCCCGAAGCTCGCGACGGTGATCAACGGCTTGGACATGACGAAGCGCAAGAACAGCTACGGCTACGGTTACGGCAAGAAATACGGCTACGGCAAGGGATACGGTTATGGCTACGGCTATGGTTACGGTTTCGAGGCCGGTGACAAGAAGAAATAACTAATACGCAAATCATGCAAATAACATTACTACTACTGTCGGGCTTCCTTTTCTCCGTGCTGTTCGGGATGGTGATCATCCCGAGGATCTTGGTGATCTCCCACAAGAAACGGTTATATGATGTCCCGGATTCCCGTAAGGTACATACGACGCCGGTCCCCCGTTTGGGCGGCCTGTCGTTTTTTCCGGTGATCCTGATGTCCATGTTCCTTGTGATAGGCTTCCGCCTGTACTTTTGGGATATGGGCTCATCGAGCCTGTCGTTCAACATGCTCTATGAGTATCTCTTTCTGTTCGTGGGCATGACGTTACTCTATCTAGTGGGTGTCTGCGACGATCTAGTGGGTGTTGGCTACCGTTACAAGTTCGCCGTCCAGATCGTGTCGGCGTTATTATTGGTACTGTCCGGTAATTGGTTCGGTTCCTTGGGAGGCTTGTTCGGTGTGTACTCGGTTCCCGCTTGGGTGGGGATCCCTGTCACGGTCTTTATCGTGGTGTATATCACGAACGCTATTAACTTGATAGACGGTATCGATGGCTTGGCCTCCGGTTTGTGTAGCATCGCCCTGTCGGTCTTGAGCGTGATCTTCTTTATCCGCATGCAATATGTTTACGCCTTGTTGGCCATCTGTACGCTGGGAGTCCTCATGCCTTTTTGGTGTTACAACGTCTTTGGCAACGCAAACCGTGGCCATAAGCTTTTCATGGGCGATGCGGGTAGTCTTACGCTGGGCTACGTGATCAGTTTTCTGATCATCCATCTGTGCGTGTCGAATCAAGTCTTACCGGAGTTACCAAATCCCTATATGGTGATCGCTTTCTCCACGGTCTTGGTCCCTTTACTCGATGTGATCCGTGTGGTGCTTCATCGCCTTCGTAATCATCGTAACCCGTTCTTGCCCGATAAGAATCATTTCCATCACAAGTTGCTTCGTACGGGTATGCGTGTACGGATGGTGATGGTGACGATTCTGTGCGTATCTGTTTTTTTCATCGTATTGAATGTCTTATTGGCCATGAAGGTAAACGCCACCTACCTCTTGCTCTTGAACTTGGTTTTATGGTCTATCCTTCACTTGACGATCAACCGCTTCATAACGAGGCATCATAAAGAGCAAGAGCTGAAAGAGATAGGGGGTATTTTTACAAAGTAAGTCGTGAAACCGGACAATCTAGCGAGTGAATGACGAGCCGGTATCTATTTTATAAGACGAGATACTCCTCCCTTGCGTCAAAGCAAGGGCAAGCCTTGCGTATGTAAGGGCTTAATTGGTAATGTCCTAGGATGCGTGCCTCCGGATAGTCCCTTCGTAATTGCCGTAGCAGATCCATCAAGGTACACCGCTGGGCGTAGGTCCGGGTATCAGCTGGACGGCCTTGTTCGTCGAGTCCTCCCTCGTAACATATACCGATACTTTTGTCGTTCCATCCGGCTGCGTGCGCCCCGATCTGGTTGACCGGCCGGCAGCGGTGTAATTCCCCGTCCCGTGTGATATAGAAATGATAGCCGATATCGGCGAATCCCCGTGCCTTGTGCGATGAACGGAGCGCCTCCATAGGAAAATCCCTGTCATATCGTGTGGCCGAGCAATGAATTACAAGGAGGCTGACCTCCCTGTAATTCTGGTAGAAACAATAAACCTTACCCATGATAATTGAAATTGAAAATTAGAGAATACAGGATTGGATGCCAAGTGCTCCCGCGATGGCGGTAGCTACGGCGATGATTACTTTGATAATGGTACTCCATACGGACTTTTTCATGAATTATGAATTTTAAATTATGAATTATGAATTATGAATTAGGAATCCCGGCTGATATAAGAGGAAAGCTTGGCTTTCCTTTGGACGGCCTCAGCGGACGGGCGTCAAGCGAAGAGACCGCAGCGAGCGCCCGGAGCATCCCTGTCTGAGCGAAGCGAGTTGGGATGCGACAGCGAGCGTAGGTCTCGAAGTAGCCCGTCAGCGTCAGCCTTGACCTTTTGGTTACTTTTGGGTCAAGCCAAAAGTGACACATCAGATCTCATCAGGCGACTCAGAATCGGAACCGCCCCCTTCCTCTACCGGCGTCCCGAGTATCGTCACCTTGAGCAACGAAGTCTTCTCGCCCAGCAGCGAGTAGCGTCGTGCCCCGTTCAGTATGGTATAGGAAGGCGAGAATCCCGGCACGATAGTCCGTATATGCGTAGCCTTGACCTCGGGGGCGGTCGCTACCCCCTTCTCCGTGACGAAGCGGTTATAGACGGTTCCGAACCCTAGCAGCTCCACCTTGTAACCTTTCTGTAGGTTCTTGATGACATACCGCTGATAACGATCCAATACGTTCAATACGTCACCCTTCGTGAGCGAAGACTCCTCGGCGATCTGGTCGGCCGCATCTTGTGTGGACAGGGTACCGAAATAATAGGGAACCGGCTTGTACACCTCCTGCTTAGGATCCGTCTTGGGGATAAAAAACTTTCGTGCTTGAAATGCTTGTGGCATAGTTTGATAATTAAAGATTAATAATAGAAAATTAATTGCTTGCTGATCAATGTTACAAAGATAGGTTCCGCCGTAAGGGACGGTGATGCCGATTGATGCCCGGGGTAGGGAATAACGATTAATTAACATGGGACGCAGTGATAACCGCCGGTTTCTTACGCTGCCTATCGTAAGCCCCTTTGAATAGGCATTATAAGAAGCCTTGGATGGGCATTGTAAAGATCTTAGAATACCCATCCAAGTTGACAGTTGACTAGTGACAGTAGGCTGTTTTTATTTACCTCTGTGCGCAACTGTCAACTAATTTACGGTTCTCCTAGGTAGTGGATGATTAATCTGATCTGTCGGGGCGTGAATATACGTTGCTCGGGGCGGTAGCCCGTCTCCAGCAGCTTGTCGTGCAATTCCGTGCATCGAATGATCCAACGACGTAAGCGGTTGCAAGCTTGATGGGAGGCCAGCTCCGGGAAATAGGATGCCGCTAGTGCGGACTTTCTTAATGGCAAGAACATTTGATTTATGATTTATAGATTTGGGAGAATGAAACTTTCAAACTTTCAAACATTCGTCCCCCCCTCACACACACACGCCCGTGGGGTACGTTATATAGGGGTGTGAGGGAGGCCGGGATTACTTATGGGTGACACGGCCGCCGAAGCTGTACTCGCCCCGGCCGTTCTTCTCCAGCGTGCCTCGTTCCTGCATTCGCTTGAGACAGGTATCTAGGGTGGCGGTGGGGATGTTGTTCCTCTCTGCTTCCTCCAAGGCCTGTTGTCGGTTGAAAGAGAGTGGAAGGGCCGCGAAGAGAGCCTCTTGGGGCGTGGGCGTGCGAGAGCGTGGCACCTCGTCAGACGGAAGCAGGGTGAGTATGCCCGCCGAATGACGGTAGAGCGGCTCCACGAGCGAGAGGACAGCCTTAAAATCGTCATCATCGATACGTAACTCTAGGGAAGGAACGATACCGTCTCGTACGTTCTCCTCCGGGATCTCGGGGGCAGGCGAGAGGCCGGGACAATTGAGGATTGAAAACTGAGAATCGAGAATGGCTTGTGGGATGAGGAGATTCTCCACCGATCGTAGGAAGGCCACCACGGAAGCGATCCGGCAGATATTGATAGCGATCCGGGCCACGGAGCTTCGCATCGGATATCCGTAGGAAAGGCCGGCGTGCCCGAATATGCGTGCGAAGCAGCTGTTGAATCGCTCCTTTTGCGTGTCGGAGAGATGGAATTGTATGATATTGACCCTCTCACGCAGGTAGTCCACGAGCATTTTCCACTGCTTCCCCCAATCGGAGAAGAGGCTATCCATGTCCTCGTCGCCCTGCTCGAACTGATCCGCCCACTCGTCGATGGGTGGCATCCGGTAGAACAATTGGCGTGAGAACAACCCGTTCTCGGCCGAGGGAATGAGTGGCCGTACCTGCGCCGGGGTCCCGCTTAACAAGACACTGAGGTAAGAGGCCGGGCACTCCCGGTATTCCCGGTTCGTGCGTCGGTTGAAAGCCAGTCGCTCGTGGTCGTGGCATTTACGCAAGGTATCGCTCCAGTGCCCGTGCTCGGTGCCGATGGCCGTGCTCACGGTATCGGCCTCGGTCTCGCAGATCAGCCCTATGCCGTCGGCCTCGATGAGGTTCTCCAGCACGCCGGTGCCGGAATTGTTACCGGCGATAAGGAACATCTTGAGGGGAGGCATCTCGGGCTCCGGCGTATCGGATTTTTTCTTGCCCAGCGAGTCCCAACGGCTCTTCTCCTCCCGGTAAGCTTTATGCCTCTGCCGGTAGTTCGCCATCATCGCCTCATGTATCGGCTCGGCAAGCCGGCGTGTCCAAGCGAGGGCTCCCTTTCCCGAGGCGGGAGGGGCGACGATGAACGTTTGCAGGCAAGGGTAGTAGAATTTTCGCCCGTACGATATCCGGATCGATTTGTTGAGTGTCGCTCCCAACACGGTGATACCTCCCAGCAGGAGGATATCCTTTTGGGCGGGGGTATCGCCCCGGTCGATCATCCGTTTGAGGAAAGCGGGCCAAGGATACTCCGGAAAGGCGGGCGGGACATTTTTCACGGACTGTTCCTCGTGCGTACACGTGTGCGTGTGTGAAGGAGGCGTGAATGTTTGAAAGTTTGAAAGTTTCCCGGCCTCGGCCATGGATTTGTCCAGTTTCACGCCGGCTAGGTCCGCCAAGTGGAATACGGATCCCAAGCCATTCCGTCCATTGCCTCCTTTGAGGGCATGGTCGTATAGCTTATCCGCCTCGGTAGAGACATATTTCTCCGACATCCGGCAGATACGATGAAAGAATGTCCGGCCGGCCTCTCCGCAATCGTTGGCGATGGCGAAGGCGATCGGCATATACTCTTGATAGGTGGGAGCGATGTTCGCCCCCTGTTTCTCGATGGCGGCAACGAGCCGCTCCAGATCTGATAATGGGTTCATGATGAATGAATAATGAATGGTGAATAATGATTTATAACTACCAACTGTCACTTGTCCTCTGTCAACAATTCCGGTCTCCTAGCCTCGCTGAGGGATCGTGGCAAAGGAAGCAAGCCCGTGAGAGGTCTGCGTTCGTGGCATCAGCTTTCAGCCCGTATTTCCACTCAAGGTATTCCCAAGCGAATCGTACCGCCTCGTCGAAAGACTCCTCTACGGTTTTCTTGATCGACAGGCGATAGGGTACGAGGAGCTTGATTCCCGTGGTACTGGGACTCACGAAGGAGAGATCGGGGCGTAGCCGCTCATCGGCGAAGAGCGTGTCCCTCCAACAGATCGCCTCTTCGGGTGAGGAGAGGTGATCGATGTCGATGACGAACTCGCCCGAGGGCACGAGCAAGTGATCTTCCTTGCGGTAGGAGAAGATACCGGCGGGCGTGACATAGGGTAGCAAACTCTGTTTCAGCCGCCTGAACCGTTTCTCGTCGCTCGATGCGGCACGTACCTGATCGGTACGCTCACGCAGCCACTCGCTGGTGGTGATATAGGCGTACAATTGACTGACACAGACGACCCCGTTCGGTACTTGATTGGTGATGGGGGCGTTGAAAAAGGAAAAGATAGACTCTTTCATGATCGGATAAAATAAATTGATTATTCGGTTACTGCCGGTAAAGGAACGCGTTCCTGCCCGTTCCCGGAATAGCGATGGACGGGACGGGTACGGAAACGGACGTATGGTGGATGAAATGAGGATAGAAATAAATATCCCCCGTGAAAAGGGTGATTATTGTTAACACTTAAATTAAAAACGGATATGACAGAAAATCAAGAGCGGGCGGAACAGGCACGTTCTGCCTTTACGGTCAATGGAGGTAACGTGCAGATCCTGCCCAATGCCACCATCGCTATCCAGAACATCCATTGGGGTGACGGGACGGTGACACGGACGGAACGTTGGATTACGCCCGCGGAATCGGGACTTCATGAGTCTCCGTCTCCTCCGATAAACTCTCCTGCCCCTCCAGTGACGGCTGAACCCTCCTCGTTGGCCTTGTTCATCCCGGACGAGGCGACCCGTCTTGTCTACGAGGCCCGCCTATGCGCCTGCCCGGACACGGTCACCCTTTGCCAGACGGTATTGACAGACCTTTACAACGAGATCCTAGCCGACTACTCGTCTCCCCTCAAGCTGGTCAAGAGCCGTGCCTTCATCAGCGCCCTCTTGCCTCACCTCACGTTCGTGAACGGGGCGAATGTACCGAGCATTCGATATGGGATCAGGAAGTATGTGCTGGGGGAAGGGATGAGATAAATGAGAGATCCTAGAAACTCTGCTATTTGTATTATGCTGAATGATTTGTCCCAGTGATCTATCTCTATAAATATCGCTTGAGCTCATTTTAAATCTAAATATTCGATGTGTTTGTCCCGCTGGTGTATCGGCGGGGTAAGCGTGTCTTATGTGCTCATTTTTATGTCAGCTACGTCAGAGAATAATAAGCGGATAGCGAAAAACACGCTATTCCTCTACATGCGAATGCTCCTAATCATGGGGGTGACGCTGTACACCAGCCGGGTCGTGCTACAAGTATTGGGGGTAGAGGATTTCGGGATTTATAATGTGGTGGGGGGAATAGTGGTACTCTTCACATTTGTCAATAACGCCATGGTCACCTCCACGCAACGGTTCTTGAATTATGAGTTGGGGCATGGAGATTCGGAGGCGGTACGGCGAGTGTTCTCAGCTAGTGTCACGATCCATCTGGGTATAGCGTTGTTGACGTTCGTACTGGCGGAGACCGTGGGATTGTGGTTTTTGGAGCATTATATCCAGTATCCTTCGGACAGGGAATGGGCGGTGACACTAACGTATCAGTTTACGATATTATCCACCTGCATCAATGTCGTTCGTACCCCTTATAACGCTGCCATCATCGCTCATGAGCGGATGTCGTTTTATGCTTATAGTAGCGTGATTGAGGCCGTGCTTCGCCTTTTGATTGTCTATTTGCTAGCTTTGGCATCTTGGGATCGTTTGATCTTTTATGCGTTCTTGATGTTTGTCGTGCTGGTTTTGATAACGGTTTGCTATTATTTGTATTGTAGGCGGTCGTTTGCCGTATGCCTTTATCGGTTCTTTTGGGACAAAGGCTTGTATCGTTCGTTGTTGGGGTTCTCCGGTTGGAGCCTGTTCGGGGGAGTGGCCAATATGGGAGCTTCGCAGGGATTGAATATCTTACTGAATCTCTTTTTTGGTGTGACGGTAAATGCCGCTATGGGCATTGCTAATCAAGTACAATCGGCGGTTTATAGCTTCGTTGGAAATTTCCAGACGGCTTTTAATCCGCAAATTGTTAAGTCTTACGCCTCGGGCGATCGAGGCTATTTCATCGACTTGATCATGCGAACTTCCAAGTATTCTTATTATTTGCTTTATGTAATCTCACTGCCTTTATATCTCTGCTGTGAGGAGGTGTTGGCCTTGTGGCTAGGTGAGGTGCCTACATATACAGTCTCCTTTTGTCGGTGGATGATTCTCTTCTCTCTATTAGATGCCATTCAGGGACCGCTTTGGATCTCTGTACAGGCTACTGGAAATATCCGCAATTATCAAATCCTGATGGGCATAATGATCTTATCAAACGTACCCATAAGCTATTTGTTTTTTAGACTAGGTTATGTTCCTGAGGTGGCGTTGGGCATAAAGGTGGTAATGAATGTTTTGATATATATAGTAAGGCTATTATATTTGAAATATCTATTTAGTTTTCCTACAAATTCTTATTTGCGAAAAGTTGTTTTTAGAAGTATTATTGTGACAGCCATTTCTTATGAGCTTGTTTGTTTTTCTTCTTTAAATATTTCATTTCCAATTATTAAGATTGTTAGTTCCATTATCTCATCTTTGTTAAGCGTAGGAGTACTCTTTTACTTTATAGGCTTAGATAGGAGTGAACGTAGAATGGTGGCTCTTACTTTAGAAAGATTAAAAAAATAAAAGTTTATGATAAAACTGTGTGATAAAAAAGATTGTACAGGTTGTAGCTCTTGCTATAATGTTTGCGTTCACCAGGCGCTGTCTATGCAACCGGATAAAGAAGGATTTTTGTATCCTGTGATAGATGTGGATAAATGTAAAGAGTGTAGTTTGTGTGAAAAAGCATGTCCTGTCTTGAATGAGGATAAACTGTATGATAATGATCCAGCTCCTTCTACATATGCTTTATGTGCTGAGGATTCTATTTGTCAACGCAGTTCTTCTGGAGGTGCTTTCTCTTTATTGGCTATGCTGTTTATAAATAGAGGTGGTGTTGTTTTTGGTGCGGCTATTAATTCTAATAACGAAGTATATCATACTAGTATCACGTCTATAGATGAGTTAGATAAATTGCGAGGATCAAAATATGTTCAAAGTACCCTTGGTTATTCATATCGTGAGGTACGAGAGATCTTACAGAAAGGTCGTTTAGTCTTGTTTACCGGTACCCCATGTCAAATAGCAGGCCTTAAACGTTTTTTAAGGAAACCATACCCTAATCTGTTTTTAGTAGATATATTTTGTCATGGGGTTCCCTCGCCTTTATTTTTACATAAAACATCAAGTATACTGAGCGATAGGGGATATGATGTGACGAAATCTCTCATCTTTAGGGATACAAAAACATGGAAGTGTCAACAAAGCTATGGTAATCATGTTGTTAAATATAATAGCCCGGATGATATATATCTTCAATCCTTTTTAAAAGGATTAAACTTTAGAGAATCTTGCTATCGGTGTCCATTTGCGGCTTTACCTAGGCAAGGAGATATTTCAATTGGAGATTTTTGGGGTATAGGTAGGTGGAAGTTGTTTGGCCATGATACAACTCATGGAGTATCATGTATTTTAATCAATAATTCTAAAGGGATAGAATTATGGCAAGATATACAAAAAGAGGCATATTGTGAGGCTCGAAGTTTGAAAGAGGCTAAATTGGCTAATCCTAATATATTTAGAGCTAGCAGACGTCCAAATCTTAGGGATACGTTTTATGAGGATTTTGATAATATGCATTTGGATGACTTTTTAAGAAAATACAAAGTGTTTCATAAGCCTTTTTCCGTTAGAAATTATGTTTCTAAATGGATTGATGTTTTTCATCTTAGATCAGCTTTTAATAAATTGAAAATGCTAATATATAAATAAGTAGTATGGCAAAGATAGTTATAGCTACAATTCTTGATAATATAAATACGGGTACTTTTTTGCAAGCATTGGCGTTAGGTGTATGTGTAAGAAAATTGGGACATAATCCTGTACTTGTTAATTATAGCCGTCCTCATTTAAGATTTGTATACCTGGTAAAGAATGTTTTTAGGAATCAGTCGAAATCATTTTTTCGAAAAGGGCTTTCTATTATTAATATTAGTTTGGAGCAAATTTTAAGAATGAGGTTGAAGCACATAGTCCGTAAGGTAATTCCGATGTGTAGTTTAAACACCTTATCTAAAATAGATGATAGAAATACTATTTATATGACAGGAAGTGATCAAGTATGGAATAATGAGTACAATAGGGGGATAGATCCAGTATTTTATTTAGATTTTGCTCCTCAACACGCAAAAAAAATTGCTTATGCGGCAAGTATCGGACAAAATAGTTTGTCTGATATAGAAAAAGAATCTATGCGTAGTGCTTTGAAATGCTATGCTTGTTTGACTGTAAGGGAAGATTTAGCTAAAGCTCAGTTGACCGAATTAGGGTATGACTCTACTCAAGTTCTAGATCCTACGCTCCTTTTATCCAAAGAGGAATGGCTTTCTGTGTTCAAGAAATCTTCATTTATAAAAGTAGAGCCTTTTTTATTGGTGTATTCGGTCGAATGGAACAATGATGATCTAATTATGAAATTGGCTAAAGATATAGCATCGTTGAGAGGCTTGAAGATATATGTGTATTCTACCAGTTGGAATGTTAAAAGTGTAAAATGTGATAAGCGTTTTGTATTTGGAACGCCTGATTTGTTTATTTCTCTATTTAGTAAGGCTGACTACGTGATTGTAAGTTCTTTTCATGGAACAGCTTTTTCTATTAATTTTAATAAGCAATTTTTAGCGGTTTTACCTGATAAGTATTCCAGTCGAAGTGTCTCTATATTGAATAAATTTAATCTTTCGAGAAGAATGTATAATGGTGAAACTGCCATAAATGATATAGATTATACGCCTGTAAATGCTATTTTGAGTACAGAGAGAAATAAATCAATGTCTATACTTGCTAAGATGGTAAATTAATATGAGAGTACTTTATATAGATCCTGCATCATTTTTGGCTCATTCTAATTATAATAGAATGCAAATAGAGGCTCTTTGTAAGATAGCAGATAGAGTTGATTTTGTTTTTAAAGAAGGATATGAAAAAGACTTAAATATTGCATCTGATAATATTGTTTATAGCATACCTTTGAGGTATTACAAAAGGACAAAAAATTCTTTATTAAGTAGGCTGATAACCATATATGTGTACTATTTGATAAAGCGAAATATAAAACTGAATGATTATGATGTTATCCTATTTTCCTATTATGATGAAATATGTCTTTTTTTTGTTAAATATCCATTGTTTACATATTTAATTAATCATATAAATGTAAGTGGATTACCATTTAGTAGGATAAAACGTTTTTTTTACAGATGTGTGTCAAAGCGTTATAAGCAGATTGTCCTTGATGCAGAGTCAAAGGTTTATTTACATTCGTTAGGTGTTGACAATGTGGAAGTCGTTGCACATGGTTTAGTTAAACCATTTTATAATAAAAGTGCTACTTCTGTGTACGATCAAAAGTTTAAGGGTTATAGTAAAATTATATTTTCTCCTTCCTTGACCAGCGTTGATGAACATGTACTAGCCTTTCTTATCGCAGATTCCGCTTTTCTTGATTATTTGGCTAGTAATAATGTTCTTTTTGTTCTACGTTCACAAGTCTTGAAATCAACCTGTGGATATATTCATATCATACGTGATGTGATGGAGAAAGAGGATTATGAGTGTTTATTTCTAAAAAGTGATGTGATTTTTTTACCTTATCCTCGGTCTTTTCAGTATAGAACTAGTGGGGTGTTACTTGAGGCACTTTCTAATCATAAAAAAGCATTGGTAAGTGATACTTCTTATTTTCGTCAATATCAAAATGTAGGAATTGATATTCGATATTTTACATCTAATAGTGATGTGCTTTCTTCGCTGCAAACGCTTTTGTCTTTGTCGTCATCTGAAGTATCGCAGAGTGTTAATGATCTGTTGGCGTTAATGCCTGATTATAAATTTCTATTGAATAAACATGATGTTTAAGTTGATATCTACAAGTTGTGGAAAAAGGCTCTCTATGGACAATTATAATTTCTGTATTTTACTTCTATTTTCCTTGATCGATGTTTTTTTATATGGAATAGAAGGGATAGATTTAATTAAGTTTTTATTTTCCTGCCTTGTTTATGCCTATTTGGTAATATTATTTTTTATAAATAAAAAAAATGCTATATTATATCTTATCTCTTTTAATTTGTTGACTATAGGATGGGGTAATTATTATCATTTAGACAATTCTTCCTTGAATTATTGGGGAATACGATTTGGGGGGGGTTCGTTGAATATTGTAATTCAGTTCTTTTTTTGTGTGATTTTAATATTAAAACGGAGATTATCTATTAGCTACTGCATGGATCCTTATTCTAGGTTTTTACTTATATATTTGATATGGATAGCTGTCGTAGGTTTTGTTAATGTCCTTTTTGGAAATATTTATTCGGATAACTATATAGATGATTTGCTGGCTATTTTACCTGTTCTATTCTACTTTGTTCTATTTAAAAATTTAGATGTCGAAAGCTTGAAAAAAGTATTGATATATACTTTTTCTATTAGTGTTATTTCATTACTATTTGCTTTTCTTCTACATCGTAAAATGGAATATGGTGGAAGTGAGTTTGTTGTATATAATAGCCTGTATTATTTATTACCATGTGGGGTTTTTATAATGAGAAAATATTATACCTCATTTTTTTTCTTATCTTCTGTTGTGATAATAATATTTTTGCTGTTAACCAATTCCTATTTTGTTTCAGGAAAAACGATTATAAGTTTTGGGCTTTTACTTCTCTGGATTCTTGGATATAATAAAAAGATTTTTTGGGTTAATATTTTGTTAATACTGTTATTTATTCCATGGTTTTTGTTTTTATTAGAATTTCTGAGTGAGAATCTAGAGAATGGAACAATTGCTTATAAGTTTCATCAAGTATTATTGCTTTTTAATTCAATTAGTATATTGGATGTTGCATCAGACTTTAGTAGTATTGGTAATCTTGTCGCAGAGTTAGTAACTTTGTTATATTACTTTATTCTTAATCCTATTTATTTTATTATAGGTAAGGGGGCAGGAGCAGGAGTTCCGGATTTGTTTGGTTGGTTTCAGCCTTTTGCGGGATATGGAGGATATAAAGAATTGGATATGATACGCAATGATTATGTAAGATTACACTTGGCGATCTATGGTGTTTTTGTGCGTGGTGGTATTATTATTTTGATTATGTATATCCATTTATTAATAAAATTATTTCTTTCCAGACAAGTAATGTCATTTTTTGCATTTATAATGATGTTATTCGTGTTTTATAGTAGTAAGGATTATCTATTGTTGTCTTTTTTATTGCTGCGAATTTCTTCCTTGGATAGTACAAAAGAATTAATTCGATCTTAAGTTTATTTCTGTCTCAAATTATTTAATATCTTGAATCATGAGAATATTATATGTCCATCGAGAATTTTCCTCAGTCCTTAACGGTGGAACTTATGTGATGCATCGAAATTATGAGATGCTTACTCGCTTATTTGGAGGAGATAATGTCATTTGTTATTCAGTAGCTCGCCCTACTCTGAAAATCATCGTTTTATCTTTATTACGCATGGGGTGTTATGGTGTTTCTAAAAGAGACGAAGAAACTATAATGGATGTCTATTGTAAGGATTCTTTTGATTTCGTTTTCTTTGAAGGGTCATTATTTGGTAGGATTGTTAAATTGTTGCATGGATTAGAAGCAAAGTCCGTGATATTTGAGCATAATGTAGATGCGTCAATGGCTTATCAAGAATACTTGTATGATCATTCTCTTGTCTCTTACGTAAAATATCGCTTTATAAAATTCAATGAAAAGCGAACTGTGAGATATGCTACCTCTTTAATAGCACTTAATAAACGTGATTGTGATGGGTTCGAGCGAATGTATGGACGGAAACCAGAACTGATTTTTCCGATAACAAGTCCTAAGGTGGACTTAGATGATGTTCCTGTATTAACCGCTATAAATAGACCGTTTTTATTATTTGTTGGTGCTGATTTTTATCCAAATATAGAAGGGATAGTATGGTTTATTGAACATGTATCCCCTTTTATCCAATTGGATTTACGCATTGTTGGGGCTTGTTGTAATAATCCTACTTTAAGAAATAAAACTCTGTCTAATGTGAAACTTGAGGGATATGTAGATGATTTATCTTCATATTATAAAAGTGCGTTAGCTGTTGTAGCCCCTATATTTAAGGGGTCGGGTATGAAAACGAAAGTGATAGAGGCGATGAGTTTTGGTAAGTCTATCATAGGTACTGATGAAGCTTTTCAGGGTATAGAATGTGATTATTGTCGTATGGGGGGGAAATGTAATACGCCATCAGAGTTTATTCATACTATAAATTCTCTTTCTGATAACAGGTTTAATCCATATACTTATCAGCTATTTTCTGAAAAATATGAGACTTCGGTGATTGAAAATAAGTTCAGAGATTTTATAGATGCTTTTTGATATTATTCTGATGTTTAGGTTATTGTATGTCTAATTTAAGACAATGCATTGATTACAATACTATAAATTTATTACAATGAAAGTAGTACTTCTTGCAGGAGGTTTCGGTTCTCGTATATCTGAGGAATCCCAGTTCAAGCCAAAGCCAATGATTGAGATTGGTGGTATGCCAATCTTGTGGCACATAATGAAAGAGTATGCCTATTATGGTTATACCGAGTTTATCATTTGCGCCGGTTATAAACAGGAATATATTAAGGAGTGGTTCGCCAACTATTTCCTTCATAACTCTGATGTGACTTTCGACTATCGTGGTGGCAACAACGAAATGACCGTTCATCAAACTAATATGGAGCCTTGGAAAGTCACTGTCGTTGATACGGGCTACAACACTATGACTGGAGGCCGTATTAAGCGTATCCAGAGATATATAGAGAACGAGACTTTCTTGATGACATACGGCGATGGTGTTTGTGATGTAGAAATTGATAAATTGGTGGAGTTTCATAAGAGCCATGGTAAGCTTGCGACCCTTACGGCCGTCAAGATAGCACAAGATAAAGGAGTCTTAGATATTACTAAAGATCAAGCCGTAAGGGCTTTTCGGGAAAAGAACGCCTCTGATGGCGCTCCTATTAATGCCGGTTACATGGTGTTAGAACCCGAGGTTTTTGATATGCTGGAAGGGGGTGACTCTTGTGTCTTCGAAAAGACCGCACTTGTCAGGTTAGCGCAAGAGGGTCAGTTGATGTCTTATATCCATACTGGTTTTTGGCAGTGCATGGATAATATACGTGAAAAATCTATGCTTGAAAAACTGCTTGCCGAGGATAAAGCTCCTTGGAAGCGTTGGGAGCGCTCTGTTCCGGAAATACCAGATTACGCAAAATAATAAGTTATCATACGAATGGGAAATATATTGGATTTTTATAAAGGCAAGAGGATTTTCCTTACGGGCCATACCGGCTTTAAGGGCTCTTGGATGTGTAGGATACTCGCTAATGCCGGAGCGGTCGTTACCGGATATTCACTTGAAGCCCCAACAGAGCCTTCGTTGTTTCAAATTGCCAATATTGAAGATGACATACATTCCGTGATTGGCGATATACGAGATTATGCCTCTCTAAAGAAGGCTTTTGATGAGTCTCAACCAGAAATTGTGCTGCATCTTGCCGCTCAGCCCATTGTTAGAGATTCTTATAAAGATCCTGCCTATACCTACGAGACAAACGTGATGGGTACCGTGAATATTCTTGAGTGTGTTCGCAATAATTGTTGCGTGAAGTCTTTCTTGAATGTCACTACGGATAAAGTGTATTTGAATAGGGAGTGGAGTTGGGGTTATAGGGAGAATGAGGAATTGGATGGGTATGATCCTTATTCAAATTCCAAATCCTGTTCGGAGCTGGTGACTCATAGCTACAAGCGTTCTTTCTTTACAGATATTGATGGTCTGCCTATTATTCCTATTTCTACTGCTAGAGCGGGTAATGTGATAGGTGGTGGAGATTTCGCCAATGATAGAATAGTACCTGATTGTATCCGTGCGGCTGTAAAACATGAGGATATTGTTGTGCGTAATCCATACTCTACCCGTCCTTATCAACATGTTCTAGAACCTTTGTATGCTTACCTGCTGATAGCGATGAAGCAATATGAGGATATCGGTTTTGCGGATTATTATAATGTAGGTCCCGATGATGTGGATTGTTTTCAAACAGGCGCTCTTGTTGAGCTATTTGTGAACAAGTGGGGCGAAGGCATGAGGTGGGTGAACAAGTATGACGGTGGTCCTCACGAGGCTAATTTCTTGAAGCTTGATTGCTCTAAATTGAAAAAGACTTTTGGATGGAGCCCTCGATGGAATCTGGATGAGGCAATGGAAAAGATTGTTGAATGGAGTAAGGTTTGGCTAGCAGGTGGGGATGTTCGTGTTTGTATGGATAAACAGATAGATGAATTTTTAAACGTATAACGATAATATGAAGAACGTAATCGTCACAGGGGGCAATGGTTTTATAGGTAGTTCACTTATAAAGAAATTGATAGAAAAAGGTACTAGGGTTGTTGCTGTTGATATTACCTTTCATGGCAATCGTTTGCCTGATTCAAATCTTATTACGAGGATAGAATCAGGGGTGAATACATCTCTAGTCGAAAGACTGCCAGTAATTGAATATGACTCTTTCTATCATTTTGCGTGGAAAGGTGTAAATGGGGCTGATAAAGCAGATCCTACGGTTCAATTATCAAATATTCAGATGGCAGTAGATTGCGCTAATATTTGCAAGAGGCTAAATGTGAAAAAATTTCTTTGTGCGGGTACTGTAGCGGAGAATGTAGCATTTAGTTTGTCGCATCTGAAAAAAACGACTGGTGGAATGATGTATGGTGTGGCTAAGCATGCTTGCAGAATAATTTTGGAAGATTATTGCAAGAATATCGCTCAACAGTTTGTGTGGATGCAGTTCTCAAATATATACGGTGTAGGTAATAAAACGGGCAATTTGGTTAGTTATACGTTAGGTGAGTTGATGGCTGGTAAAGAAGCCGCATTTGGTCCAGCTTTACAACCATATGATTTTATTTATGTGGATGATCTTATAGAAGCTGTATATCGTCTAGGCTTTAAGGAAACGAATAAGCCGTTCTATTATATAGGCTCTGGCAATCCTAGAGTCTTGAAAGATTATCTTATTCGTATAGGAGAACTAGTTGGTTGCGCAGATAAGGTAGGGATAGGAGTCCGTGAAGATGATGGTGTAAAGTATACAATGGATATGTTTGACAATAGTAACTTGGTTAGTACTATTGGAGAATATGCGTCTATAGACTTTGATAAAGGCATTGATAAAACTATTAATTGGCTTAAAAACTCTTTGATGTTATAGCGGAATTAGTCATGATACAGAAATTTGAATTCAAGGAACTTGATATGAAGGGGGCATATGAGATAACTCCCTTCTATGCCACAGACGAACGTGGTGGCTTTATCAAGGATTACAATATTGATGCATTTAAGCAAAATGGTATAGATCATGAACTTAAAGAGGTGTTCTATACCATTAGTAAAAAGGGTGTAATTCGTGCGATGCACTTCCAGCTTGTTAAACAGCAAGCCAAGCTTGTTCGTTGTATAAGTGGCCATGTGTATGACGTAATCATAGATCTTCGCCCTGATTCGCCAACATTTGGTAAATGGCAAGGTTTTGATCTGACCGGAGAGAATCAGAAGGCTCTATACATACCTCAGTATTTTGGCCACGGCTATTTGGTGCTGGAGGATTCTGTCGTTAGCTATAAATGTGGTGAGGTGTTTTATGGTGAAGGTGATGCCGGCATAATGTATAATGATCCGGATATGGCTATAGAGTGGCCTTTCGGTAAGATTGGCGGTATTGAGAAATTGATCATTTCTGACAAGGATAAAAACTTGATGAGTTTGAAGGAATATATAGAAAAAGTAAAATAGCTGATGGATAAGCGACTTTCTATTTATGTTAGTTCTCCGGATTCGTATTCTGATGTGCTTGCCGTATTTTTAAAAGGATATCGGAGATATTGGAGTGATTGTCCCTATGAGTTTATTCTAACCACCAATACCAAATCGTATGAAGGTATTACTTGTATATGCAATAATAAGCAAAATGATACTTGGGTTGAGCGTACTATAGCGGCTTTGCCAGTTATAAAATCGAAGTATGTAATGTTGATGTGTGATGACATTATCTTGAGTGACAATGTTGACAATTCATTAATAGAGCGGTTACTTGACTATATGGATAGCCACGAGATAAGGTATTGTAATTTAGGCCCTACTCCTAAAGGATCTAAAATTAAATCTTTTCCTTTATTGCGTAGTGTCAATAAGCAAATCCCCTATGCTATCAATCTTCAATTTGGAATATTTCGAAAGGATCTTTTTGTTGAGCTGTTAGGTGATGGCTCTCTTAGCGCATGGGATATTGAAAACTCAATAAATGAACAAGCCGCTGTTGCTCCATCAGAGGATTATAAAGATGTGGTGGCAGTTTCAGAATATATCTTGCCATATATACATGGAGTATATAAAGGTAAATGGATTAGGCATGCTGTTGAAAGTTTGAGTGGATTGAGCTTGTATATAGATTCTGGTAGAGGCGTTGTTCCTCTCTCTCAACAGATAAAGATTGATATGACTAATTGGCTTCAGTGGAAAATATCACCTAGGCAACGGAGAACGCTAAAAAGTATTTTGAGTAGGTTTGGCGTTAATTTTGCGACTGAGCGGTGAATCGATGTAGATGTGCCTATTTGTAAATTTTTAAATTACAGATAATTAGATAAGATATACTTTCTTATGATTAAACTCAGTTTGGGGCACAAACAAGTGCCTCATATGGGCTAAATAAAGTGCTTACTAAACTTTTATTTTATGAACCCCCTTATATCTATTATAACTCCTTGTTATAATGCTTCTCCTTTTATTACCCAAACGATTGAATCTGTCTTATCTCAAACTTATCCTTATTGGGAGATGTTGATCGTAGATGATTGCTCGACAGACCGATCAGCTGAAATTATTCAAACGTATGTGGAACGTGACACAAGAATTCGGTATTTGAGGACGGAGAATCCGTCGGGCAGTCCGTCGCTGCCAAGGAATATTGGACTTCAACAAGCGCAGGGCGAATATATCGCCTTCTTGGATAGTGACGATGCTTGGTTTCCTAATAAACTAGAAGAGCAGGTGGCGTTCATGGAGGCTTATTCTTATAACTTTGTTTATTCAGACTACGAGAAGATGTCGTGGAATGGAGCTAGGGCTGATCGGTGGATTCGGGTTAGGAGTGTATCTACTTATTGGGATATACTAGAGAGTAATGAGATTCCCTGCTTGACAGTATTGTTGCATAGGGAGTTAATCGAGCAGACTCGCTTCCGATCGATTCCCAAAGAAGATTACGCCTTTTGGCTAGAGATTTTGCGTAAAGGGGTAAAGGCTTATAACACGGGTAAGATACATGCATTGTATCGTGAGGCTGTGAATTCTCGTTCAGGAAATAAATGGAAGATGTTCGCCCAACAGTGGTTCGTACTCCGGAAGGTAGAGGGTGTGAAATGGATCCCCTCTATTTACTTTATGCTGATTTTTGCTTATAAGGGTTTTATGAAGTATATAAAATAAAAATATTAGTTGTATGGAGTGTATTAAGCAAGATCCTGTTAGTTTGAATCGTATATTATGGTTGGATGCTCTTAAATGCTTTGCGATGTTTTTAGTGATTTGGGGACACGTTATTCAATATGGTGTTACGGATTACCTTGAAAATGATATACATATAGGTATCTATTCTTTTCATATGCCTTTGTTTATGATGATATCAGGTTTCTTTGCGGGCAATATTGCAAAGTATTCTTTTGGGAAGTTTCTAAAAAAGAAATTTATTCAATTGATATTTCCTTGTATAATTTATGGTTTTTTATGTTCGTATATATATATATATATATATAGAGGTAGTCTTTTAGGTAAATATTTTTATTGTTTATGGTTTTTGAAATCTATATTCTTGTGCTTTGTGTTTTATTATCCATATGCAAAATATAAGAATGTGTATGTTCTATTTTTTACAATAGTACTGAGTCTGTTTGTCGTCTATTATAAATTTAATGAAATGTACATTTGCTTTTTATTTGGTACGTTCCTTCGTGAATTTGAAAGATTAGTCTATCGTAAGATTCGTCTTGTTTCGTTTTTATCAGCCACCGTATTTTTGTTTCTGTTTTGTTTTTGGAATAATGAGTATCTTAAAATATATTATGAACATTTAGGTCCTTTTGTTTTATTTGATACTTCTTCTTCTTTAACGCATTATTTTAGTGTCTTATTTTATAAAATAATAATTGGCCTTTGTGGTTCAGTGTTTCTGTTTTGTTTGTTTAAAATGAGGTCTAGTCTCTTTCAATCTTCTAAGTTGGGTAGATATATTTCTTATATGGGTAAAAATACTTTGTATATCTATGTCTTTCAGTATTTCTTTCTTGAAACTGTTTTAGGTGTTTTTCTGGATTTAGATAATCTTGATAAATACTTTACCGATTTAGTATTAACTCCGATACTGTCATTGATTATATTAGTATTTATGAATTATCTTTATGTAAAGATAGGTAAATCTTTTGCGATGACATTCGTATTTGGTCGCTGAAATTAATTCTTTAAATATATATGCAAACAAACAACACACATATCGTCATCATGGCCGGAGGTATTGGTTCTCGATTTTGGCCTATGAGCACGCCTGATTATCCTAAGCAATTTATTGATGTGATGGGTGTAGGGAAATCATTGATTCAACTTGCCGTGGAACGTTTTTCCTCATTGTGTCCCTTGAGTAATTTTTGGGTGGTGACAAGTGAACAGTATGTGGGGATCGTTCAGCAACAATTACCGGAAATACCGCTAGATAATATTCTTGCTGAGCCGGAGGCTCGTAACACGGCTCCTTGTATCGCTTATGCCTGCTGGAAGATCAAGTGTAGGTTCCCTAATGCCAATATCGTCGTAACACCTTCAGATGCCTTGGTGATCGATGTGATTGGATTTCGAAAGGTGATTGCGCAGGCTCTTTCATTCACGCAAGAGCGGAAGGCGATTGTGACGATAGGAGTCAAACCTTCAAGACCAGAAACTGGGTATGGATATATAAAAACATTTTCTTCCTCTATAAAGAATGAGGTCGTAAAGGTTGAGGCATTTAAGGAAAAGCCCAACCGAAAGGGGGCAGAAGATTACTTGGCTGATGGTCATTATTTTTGGAATGCGGGTATCTTTGTGTGGCATGTAGACATGATTATGGAGGCTATCCGTAAATATACACCGGAACTGGCGAGAGTGATGGACAAGATGAGTTTAAGCTTTTATACGGATGATGAGAAAAGAGTAATAGGAGAACTATTCCCTACTTGCGAAAAGATCTCGATAGATTATGCGGTGATGGAGAAAGCTGAAGAGGTTTATATGCTGTCTGCTGAGTTTGGCTGGAGTGATTTGGGTAGCTGGGGATCACTACATTCCTTGTTACCTCAAGATATGGATGGGAATTCAGCCGTGGGGTCAGAGGTACGGATGATCGATTGTGCTGGATGTGTTGTGCACACCTCGGATGAGCGCAAAGTTGTGATTGAAGGACTTAAGGATTATATCGTAGCTGAAAAGAATGGGCAACTATTGATTTGTCGTTTGCAGAATGAGCAGATGATAAAGGAGTGGGGAAGATAGGGATTTTCTTGTTTTCTGATAAACTTAAAAATAATCACCTTGGACATTCATTTCCTTTTTGAAGGGGGGAGACGAATGGCTGGGGTGATTATTTTTTTTAGGTGATGACTATAATACTACCACATCATACCCATGAGCCAGAATGGAATGGCGTTGCCTACAGGGTAGTCGGTGTTGTCTCTCAAGACATAGTCCGCTTCTTTAGGATTTTTGTTTTTTCCTCCAACTTCTAGGGTTTGTGATACATGGTCTTTTGTAATCACATAATCACCTTTCTTCTCGTCTTTCATGGCGTTTATCTCGTAACCTGCCCTAGAAAAGCAGTGGACAGTGTAGGCTTCACGTTCCGTTCCTTGGTCTGCATTCAAAACCTTATAAGCACATGGGTCTGCGAACAACATTTTTGCGCCAGTGCTACGGGCTTTCGTGTCATTGGGGTACTTTACTATTTTCAATAGATCTACACTTTCCATCACAAAGAGTAGTTGATAGAGTTTTTCCGCTCCTATTCCCCAGTCGGAGCATAAGGAGGTGACTTGTACACGAGGTATTGAGGAGTTTGCCAGTGTGCCGATAATGGCTCGCATCACACGTAGGTTGTTTTCGGAAATGCTAGGCAGGAAGAACGGTATATCGTTATTGAGAATTTTGTCGATGATAGCCATGTAACGTGCTTCGAAATCTTTCTCTTGGTAGAAAGGACGTGTACCGTAACTACGATAATTGAGGAAATGGTTCAACAGCTCCGCATCTGGTTGTGTAGGTAGTATTGTGTCTCCCAGTTTATACTTGGGGTATATTTGGCCAGTTTCAAGATATAGAAATTCTCTGAACGACATTAAAGGCATCTGTATCGCTACATAACGTCTGGACAAGTCGGCTTTGCCATCACGAAGTACTAACGATGAGGAATCTGAAATCCAGATGATTTTTCCTGGATAGTCATCATACAAGGCCTTCAGATGTATGCTCCAGTTTGATGCGTAGTGAATCTCGTCGATAATAACACCTTCATAACCAAGCATGAATACGCTACTAACTAAGTCATAGAGCGGTTCGCCAATAATCTTCGGATTATCAGCAGAAAAGTATAATAAGCGCCTGCCTTGTGAATGATGGAGTAGAAATGTAGATTTGCCACATCCTCTGGCACCGGTTAGCATCAGGTTTTTAGGGAGCTCATCAAACTCCGTGGTAAATGGTCGCAATCTCTGCGGAAGAGCCGCTAATCGGCGTTGCATGGCCGTTACCAGTGTTTGGAGTATATTTGTATTCATTCTATGGAAATTATATTTACGCACAAAATTACCGAATTATTTCTATGATAGAAAGAATTTATGCAAGAATATTTCTGTGCCAGAAAGAATATTGGTGTTTTTCTTTCTGTTACGGAAATATTACGGTTCTCGGATGGATATCTTTGAAAGGCCTCTTTCAAGAGGGAAATGAGTGGCTTATGGATTGAAAATAAAACGCTCCCTTTTGCTTATAAAATGTAAGCTTTGTTAACCAAACGTCCGATAAAAACATTTTTTCCGTGAAAGTGTCAATTATTTTATGTTTGTTTAAACAATATGTTAGGTATTGTCTGTATCTTTGCGGCAAAATCAAAAAGTTGATTCGACAATGGAAGTATTGAAGCACGAGTGTGGTGTTGCCATGGTCCGGTTACTGAAACCCTTGGAGTATTATCACGAGAAGTACGGTAGTTGGATGTATGGACTGAACAAGCTCTATTTGCTGATGGAAAAGCAGCATAACAGGGGGCAGGAAGGAGCGGGCTTAGCCTGCGTGAAGTTAGAGGCAAATGCCGGAGAGGAATATATGTTCCGTGAACGGGCCGTCGGGACCGGAGCTATTACCGAGATATTTGCCGCAGTTCACGAACACTACAAGGATTTAACCCCCGAGCAACTCAACGATCCGCTATTCGCCAAAGCCAACCTACCTTTCGCCGGAGAACTTTATATGGGCCACCTCCGTTACAGTACCACCGGAAAATCCGGAATCTCTTATATCCATCCTTTTTTACGACGCAATAACTGGCGTGCAAAGAACCTTGCCGTTTGCGGAAATTTCAACCTGACAAATGTTCATGAAGTATTCGAGGAGATCACGGCGATCGGCCAGCATCCCCGGAAATATTCCGATACGTATATCATGCTGGAGCAGCTGGGACACCGGCTGGACCGGGAAGTGGAGCGCCTGTACCAAAAGTGTGAGGCGGAAGGATTGAGAGGGATGGATATCACGCATGCCATCGAGGATCAAATTGATTTGTCGAACGTGCTGAAACGCTGTACCCCGGGCTGGGATGGTGGTTTCGTGATTTGCGGTATCACCGGTAGTGGCGAGTCGTTCAGCGTGCGGGACCCGTGGGGAATCCGTCCGGCCTTCTATTATGCGGATGATGAGATTATCGTGTTGGCGTCCGAGCGTCCGGTTATACAAACCGTGATGAACGTGCAGGTAGAGGATATCCGGGAGTTGAATCGGGGAGAGGCGATACTCGTCAACAAGAAAGGCGAGTGGCATATCTCCCAGATCGTGGAGCCGAAAGAGAATAAGGCTTGTTCCTTCGAGCGTATCTACTTCTCACGGGGTAGCGACGTGGATATTTACAGGGAAAGGAAGCGTTTGGGAGATAATCTCGTGCATCCGATCTTGAAAGCGGTGGATTATGATTTGAATCATACCGTCTTCTCTTTTATCCCGAATACGGCTGAGGTCGCTTATTTCGGGATGCAGGAGGGATTGAACAACTATTTGAATAAGCTGAAAAAAGAATGGATCGCCGATCGTAGTCACTTGCTCAGGGAAGAGGAACTGGAGCAAATCCTTTCCATGCGAATCCGCTCGGAGAAAGTAGCTATAAAAGATATAAAATTACGTACATTTATCGCTGAGGGCAATAGCCGCAATGATCTGGCGGCGCACGTGTATGATATTACTTACGGAAGTATTGAACCTTTTATCGATAATCTGGTTGTGATAGATGATAGCATCGTGCGGGGTACTACCTTACGCCAGAGTATTATCGGTATCTTGGATCGCCTGCATCCGAAGAAAATCGTGATCGTAAGTTCTTCTCCGCAGGTACGTTACCCGGATTATTACGGTATCGATATGTCCCGGATGAACGAGTTTATCGCTTTTAAGGCCGCGGTGGCCCTGTTACGTGACCGGGGGATGGAATACGTGATCTTGGACGCTTATCAGAAGGCGAAGCGACAACAAACAGCGGCGGATGGTCCGTTGGTGAATTACGTAAAGGAGATATACGCCCCGTTTACGGACGAGGAGATATCCGTTAAGATGGTGGAGTTGCTTACACCGGCCGGGACACAGGCGAAAGTAGAGATCGTCTACCAGACTTTGGAGGGCTTGCATGCCTCTTGTCCGGAGCATCCGGGTGACTGGTATTTCTCCGGCGATTACCCGACACCGGGCGGGACTCGGTTAGTGAACGAGGCTTTTATTCACTATATGGAAGAAGAATATTTAGTGAAATGACACAACATACAGATTCTATGCAGACAAACAGAACAGCAACTTTGATGTTAGACGACGGTACCGTCTTCCGTGGCTACTTTTTCGGCTATGAGAGACCGGTGGCTGGCGAGGTCGTGTTCAATACCGCTATGACCGGATATCCGGAGAGCTTGACGGACCCTTCGTACGCAGGCCAGTTGATGGTGTTGACTTATCCGCTCGTTGGTAACTACGGTGTCCCGCCTCGTACGTTCGAGCCGAACGGGATCGCTACGTTTATGGAGAGCGAGAAGATCCACGCCGAGGCGATTATCGTTAGCGATTACAGCCATGAGTATAGCCACTGGAACGCCGAGTACAGCTTGGGCGACTGGTTGAAGGAGGAGAAGATCCCGGGCATATACGGTATCGATACGCGTGCGTTGACTAAGAAATTGCGTGAGCATGGCGTGATGATGGGACGCATCGTTATCGGCGATGCCGATAACGAAATTGAAAATGGAGAATTGAAAATCGAGAATTATGAGCATGTGAACTATGTGGATCGGGTATCGTGCAAAGAGATTATTTGTTACCTGCCCGATGGTACGAGCCAGGCCTGTTCTTTATCGGAAGCCTCCAATTCTCGATTCTCGATTCTCAATTCTCAATTCCTAAAGCGTGTCGTGCTTTTGGACTGCGGCGTGAAACATAACATCATCCGTTGCCTGTTGAGGCGTAACGTGGCGGTGATCCGTGTGCCTTGGGACTACGACTTCAATCAGCTGGAATACGATGGCTTGTTTATCAGCAACGGTCCGGGCGATCCGGATACTTGCGATGCCGCCGTGCGGAATATCCGTAAGGCGCTTTCCGGGGATAAGCCGATTTGCGGTATTTGCATGGGTAACCAGTTGTTGGCGAAAGCCGGCGGTGCTTCTATCTATAAATTGAAGTACGGTCATCGCAGCCATAACCAGCCGGTACGTATGGTAGGCACGGAGAAATGCTTCATCACCTCGCAGAACCATGGTTACGCCGTGGATAACGATACGCTGGGTGAGGAGTGGGAACCGCTGTTCATCAATATGAATGACGGGACGAACGAGGGTATCAAGCATAAGACGAAGCCTTTCTTCTCCTCTCAGTTCCATCCCGAGGCTTGCAGCGGGCCGCTGGATACGGAGTTCATGTTTGATAAATTCACGGAATTGTTGTAGCCGGGGATTTACGCCCACCCTAAACGAGGGATTAGGGCAACCCTAAATGAGTGTTTAGGTCTACCCTAAACGGGTGTTTAGGCTTACCCTAAAAGAGAACATTAAAAAAAGTAAAGCAATGAAAGAAGATATAAAGAAAGTCCTGATACTCGGTTCCGGAGCCTTGAAGATTGGTGAGGCGGGCGAGTTCGATTATTCAGGCAGCCAAGCCCTGAAGGCGATTAAGGAAGAGGGGATTCAAACGGTATTGATCAATCCGAATATCGCTACGGTACAGACATCGGAAGGAGTTGCGGACACGGTTTATTTCCTGCCCGTTACTCCTTTTTTTGTGGAAAAGGTGATCGAGAAGGAACGTCCGGAAGGTATCTTGCTCGCTTTCGGCGGGCAGACGGCGTTGAATTGTGGCGTGGCTCTTTACCAAAGCGGCGTGCTGGAGAAGTATGGCGTGAAGGTATTGGGTACCCCGGTGCAGGCTATCATGGATACCGAGGATCGGGAGTTGTTCGTACGCAAGCTGGATGAGATCGACGTGAAGACGATCAAGAGCGAGGCCGTGGAGAATGCCGCTGACGCTCGCCGTGCGGCCGCCGAGCTGGGGTATCCGGTCATCGTCCGTGCCGCTTATGCGCTGGGGGGCTTGGGTTCCGGTTTCTGCGACAATGAGGAAGAATTGGACGTGTTGGTAGAGAAGGCTTTCTCTTTCTCTCCGCAAGTATTGGTGGAGAAAAGCTTGAAGGGCTGGAAAGAGGTAGAGTACGAGGTGGTGCGCGACCGCTTCGATAACTGTATCACGGTATGTAACATGGAGAATTTCGACCCGCTGGGAATCCATACGGGAGAGTCTATCGTGATTGCCCCCTCGCAGACCTTGAGCAATACGGATTATCATAAGTTACGTGAGTTGGCGATCCGTATCATTCGCCATATCGGTATCGTGGGCGAGTGTAACGTGCAATACGCTTACGATCCGGAGAGTGAGGATTACCGGGTGATCGAGGTGAACGCCCGCTTGAGCCGTTCTTCGGCCTTGGCTTCTAAGGCGACCGGTTATCCGTTGGCTTTCGTGGCCGCTAAATTAGGCTTGGGTTACGGTTTGTTCGACTTGAAAAACTCCGTGACGAAAACGACTAGCGCTTTCTTTGAGCCGGCTCTTGATTACGTGGTATGTAAGATCCCTCGCTGGGACTTGGGTAAGTTCCACGGCGTGGCTCGTGAGTTGGGTTCCAGCATGAAGTCGGTTGGCGAGGTGATGGCGATCGGACGTACTTTCGAAGAGGCTATCCAGAAGGGCTTGCGTATGATCGGGCAGGGTATGCACGGTTTCGTGGAGAATAAGGAGTTGGTGATCGAGGATATCGATAAGGCTTTGCATGAGCCTACCGATCGCCGTATCTTCGTTATCTCGAAGGCATTCCGTGCTGGCTATACGGTAGACCAGATTCATGAGCTTACCAAGATAGACCGATGGTTCCTACAGAAACTATATGGAATCATGCAGACCTCCAAGGAGCTTCACGCTTTCGATATGAAGGGGATCCAACGTTGGCGCATCAATCCGGAGTTGATCCGCCGGGCGAAGATACAAGGTTTCTCTGATTTCCAGATCGCACGGGCGATCGGTCTCGACGGGGATGTGGAGAAGGGTATGATGTTGGTTCGTCAGTTCCGTAAGGAGCATGGCATTCTTCCGGTGGTGAAACAGATCGATACCTTGGCCGCCGAGTATCCGGCGCAGACGAATTACCTGTACCTGACGTATAGCGGTACGGAAAACGACGTGACGTATTTGGGCGATCATCGCTCGATTGTCGTGCTGGGTTCCGGCGCTTACCGCATCGGTAGCTCGGTGGAGTTCGACTGGTGTGGCGTGCAGGCCTTGAATACGATCCGTAAGGAGGGCTATCGTTCCGTGATGATCAACTACAATCCCGAGACGGTGTCTACCGACTATGATATGTGCGATCGTCTTTATTTCGATGAGCTTACCTTCGAGCGTGTGATGGATATCCTCGAGCTGGAGAACCCGCACGGCGTGATCGTCTCCACCGGCGGCCAGATCCCGAATAACTTGGCGATGCGTTTGGACGAGCAGCATGTGAATATCTTGGGGACATCCGCCAAGAGCATCGATAATGCCGAGGACCGTGAGAAGTTCTCCGCCATGTTGGATCGTATCGGCGTGGATCAACCCCGCTGGAAAGAGCTTTCTTCCATGGAGGATATCAATGGCTTCGTGGCGGAGGTAGGCTTCCCCGTGTTGGTTCGCCCGAGTTACGTGCTGAGTGGTGCCGCCATGAATGTCTGCTCGAATCAAGAGGAGTTGGAGCGTTTCTTGAAATTGGCCGCCAACGTCAGCCAAAAGCATCCGGTGGTGGTAAGTCAGTTCATCGAGCATGCGAAAGAGGTGGAGATGGATGCCGTGGCCGATCATGGCGAGATCGTGATGTATGCCATTAGCGAGCATATCGAGTTTGCCGGGGTTCATTCCGGCGACGCTACGATTCAGTTCCCGGCCCAGAAATTATATGTGGAGACGGTTCGTCGTATCAAGCGTATCAGTAAGCAGATCGCTAAGGAGCTGAATATCTCCGGCCCGTTCAATATCCAATATCTGGCGAAGGGCAATGAGATCAAGGTGATCGAGTGCAACCTTCGTGCCAGCCGTTCCTTCCCGTTCGTGAGCAAGGTGCTGAAGATAAACTTCATCGAGTTGGCTACCCGTGTCATGCTGGGCTTGCCGGTAGAGAAACCGAATAAGAATGAGTTCGATTTGGATTACGTGGGTATCAAGGCCTCTCAATTCTCGTTCAATCGCTTGCAGAAAGCCGATCCGGTATTAGGGGTCGATATGGCTTCCACGGGCGAGGTGGGTTGTCTGGGCGACGATGTATCCGAGGCGGTGTTGACGAGTATGCTCGCTGTCGGGCAACGGGTTCCGGAGAAGAATATCCTCCTGTCCACCGGTACGCCGAAGCAGAAGGTAGCCATGCTGGATGCCGCTAAGATGTTGGCGACGAAAGGCTACAACCTATTCGCTACGGGAGGTACGCACCGTTTCTTGGCGGAGAATGGCATTCCGAGTACGAAGGTGTACTGGCCGAGCGAGAAGGGAGAACCGCAGGCGCTTAAGATGCTTCATGAGAAGCAGATCGATATGGTCGTGAATATCCCTCGTGACCTTTCCGCCGGCGAGCTTGACAACGGCTATAAGATCCGCCGTGCCGCCATCGACCTGAATATCCCGTTGATTACGAATGCCCGTCTGGCGAGCGCTTTCATTCAAGCCTTCTGTACCTTGAGCGTAGATGATATCTGCATCAAGAGTTGGCAGGAATATAAATAAATGGGGGCTTGATGTAAATCAAGTGGTATTTATTTCGTAAGTTTGCGGAAACAAACAAAAACAACCATGAATATGGATACAGCGATATTTATAGCTCGCAGGATTGCGGCGCAATCGATTCTACTCAGTGAGGAAGCCGCCCAGAAACTGGCCTCTATCTTAATCCGGACAGAATTGAAAAAAGGCGCCCTGTTTTTGAGCGAAGGAGAGGTTTGTACGCAACTCGGTTATGTCTATAAGGGAATGGTTCGCCAGTTTTACTTCAAGAATAAGAAAGAGCTGACCGAGCATTTCGCCAGCGAGGACAACATCTTCATTTGCATCGAGAGCTTCTTGCGCCAGCGTCCCGCTAATCTGTTGGTGGAGGCCTTGGAGAATACGGTGCTGTATGGCATTCCTCATGATCCTTTATTGGCATTGTGCGCCGAGGATTACGAGATCGAGGTCATGTATCGCCGCCTGTTGGAGAATTCGCTGATCCTGTCTCAACGGAAGGCGGATTTCCTTCGTTTCGAGACCGCTAATGAACGTTATGCCCGCTTATTGAAAGAACACCCTGAGATCGTGCAGCGTGCCCCCTTGTCCCATATCGCCTCTTATTTGCTGATGACTCCCGAGACATTAAGCAGGGTAAGGGCCAATATGCAGCTATGAGGGGCTTGTAGGTGTTAATTATATACGGTGTCGTATATGATATATAAGATAAAATTAGTATGAAGGTAGGATTATTTATCCCATGTTACATTAACGCGGTGTACCCCGAAGTGGGTATCGCCTCGTATAAATTGTTGAGGCATGTGGGTGTGGATGTCGATTATCCGATGGACCAGACCTGTTGCGGACAACCCATGGCGAACGCCGGCTTCGAGGATGAGGCGGCTCGCTTGGCCCTCCGGATGGAGGAACAGTTTAAGAACTATGACTACGTGGTAGGCCCCTCGGCCAGTTGCGTAGCCTTCGTAAAAGAGAACCATCCCCATATATTGGGAAAGCGGGATCACGTTTGTATGAACAGTAAGAAGATTTATGATATCTGCGAGTTCTTGCACGACGTGGTGAGACCGGGATCCCTGCCGGCCGTTTTCCCGCATAAGGTGAGTATCCATAATAGTTGCCACGGGGTGCGTGAGTTGCATCTCTCGTCGCCCAGCGAGCGTAATATCCCGTACTATTCCAAGTTACGTGATCTCCTTTCCTTGGTGAAAGGTATCGAGGTGTTCGAGCCGAAGCGGGTGGACGAATGTTGCGGTTTCGGCGGTATGTTCGCCATCGAGGAGCCTGAGGTCTCTACTTGCATGGGGCAAGACAAGGTAAAGGATCATATGAGTACCGGCGCCGAGTATATCACCGGGGCGGATAGCTCTTGCCTGATGCATATGGAAGGGGTTATCAAGCGAGAGAAACTTCCGATCAAGACTATTCACATCGTTCAAATATTAGCGTCCGGATTATGAGTACGAAACATGCTATAGCAGCGGCCCGTTTCCTAGAGAATAAGGAGAATGAGGCTTGGCACGACCATACGCTTTGGATGGTACGTACCAAACGGGATAAGATGAGCCATTCGCTTCCCGAGTGGGAGCGGTTGAGAGAGTTGGCCTCGGAGATCAAGCTTTACTCCAACAGCCATCTGGACACGCTTCTGGAGGAGTTCGAGAAAAATGCGATCGCCAACGGGGCTATCGTGCATTGGGCGAAAGATGCCGAGGAGCATAACGAGATCGTCTTGCGGATCTTGCGCCAGCATGATGCCCGGAACCTGATCAAGAGCAAATCGATGCTGACGGAGGAATGCCATATGAACGAGTTCTTGATGTCGAAAGGAATCGATGTGGTGGAGAGCGATTTGGGTGAGCGTATCTTGCAATTGATGCATTTGGCCCCGAGCCATATCGTGATGCCGGCGATCCATATCAAACGGGAGCAGATCAGCGAGATGATGGAGCGTGAGATGGGAACGGAGAAAGGGAATATCGACCCTACCTACCTGACGCATGCCGCCCGTAAGAATCTGCGTGAGAAATTCCTGCATGCCGACGTGGCGATGACGGGCGCTAACTTCGCTGTCGCCTCTACGGGCGAGATCGTGGTTTGTACCAATGAGGGAAACGCCGATATGGGAACCTCCTTCCCGAAGGTGCATATCGCTACGATGGGGATGGAGAAGATCGTACCGAATCTGGAGGCATTGGGCGTATTCACTCGTTTGCTGGCTCGTTCGGGTACGGGGCAACCCATCACGTCTTATACTTCTCATTACCGCCGTCCGCCCGAGGGACAAGAGTTCCATATCATTATCGTGGATAACGGGCGCAGTGATATCTTGGCGAAACCGGATCATATCCGTACGTTGAATTGTATCCGTTGTGGCGAGTGCATGAATACCTGTCCGGTATATCGCAGGAGTGGTGGCTATTCGTATACGTATTTCATTCCGGGACCGATCGGGATCAACTTGGGTATGCTGAGGAATCCGGAGGAATATTCGGATAACGTATCGGCTTGCTCCTTATGTCTTTCTTGCTCGAACGTTTGTCCGGTAAAGATCGATTTGGGCGAGCAGATTTACCGTTGGCGGCAAGATTTGGATAAGATCGGTAAGGCGAGCAAGGAGAAGAAAGTGATGTCTTTCGGCATGAAGTTCTTGATGGAACGTCCGGGATTGTTCAATACGGCGTTGAAGTTTGCTCCGGTAGTGAATCATTTGCCCCGTTTCATGGTCTACAATGGCTTGAACGCTTGGGGCAAGGGACGTGAGCTTCCGGCTTTCGCCAAGGAGTCGTTTAATGATATGTGGAAGAATAATAAGGTGAGATAATGAGTAGTAAAGATTCTATATTGGCGAGTATCCGTCGTCATACGGGTGCACGCCACGAGATGCCTGAGCTTACGTTGGAGGCGATTACCTATGCGGATAAGTTGGCTACGTTCTCGGAGGTGTTAGCCGGGGCGGGTGGCAAGGCCATCGAGTTAAAGCCCGGCGAGGATGTGAATGAGGTGATCCGCCGTGAGTTTCCGGAGGCGAAACGTATCGCCTCGAATTTGAAGGAGATTACTTGCGCTACCTTTAACCCAGATGGGCTGACCGATCCCCGGGAGTTGAACGGAACGGACGTATCTGTGGTGGAGGGTAGTTTCGGCGTGGCGGAGAATGCCGCTGTCTGGTTACCCCGTCAGGTACGTTATAAAGGTCTGTACTTTATCTCGAACGCTTTGGTGATCTTGTTGGACAAGACTCAATTGGTTCATACGATGAATGAGGCTTACCGCCGTACTGCCACTATGGATTATGATTACGGAGTCTTCATGTCCGGTCCCTCAAAGACTGCTGATATTGAACAAGCCTTGGTATTCGGGGCGCATGGCCCGATCCGGGTAGTAGTCCTGTTAAGATAAAACCTATACCCATTTGTAGAGACGGGGCACGCCCCGTCTCTACAAGTTGTACGTTATTTACAGCTCTCCAATATTTCCCGTGCCACGCTACCCGTTACATTCTTCGCCTCCCCGAAGGCGGCGTTTCGTTCATTGAAGCGATTCTCGATCTCGGTGATTGTCGTATCGCCGATCTTCTCTTGGCTGAGGCGGGTAGATAAACCGAGGCTTTGGAAAAATTGCTCAGTCTTCTCGATGGCTTGGCTTACCCGTTCTTCTGTCGTTCCACTATTGATACCCCATACCCGTTCGCCGTATTGCAGGATCTTGCCCTCTTTCTGCTTGCGAAGGGTGCGTAAGGTTCCGGGGAAGACGATCGCTAAGGTCGCTCCATGCGTCAATCCGTGAAGGGCGGTTAGCTCGTGTCCGATCATATGGGTAGCCCAGTCCTGCGTTACGCCCATAGCGATAAAGCCGTTCAAGCCCATCGTGGCGGATAGCATGAAATCTGCCATCAGGTCGTAATTCCTCGGATCTTCCTTAATCTTCGGGGCGATCTCAACCAAGGTACTTAAAATACTTTCCGCCCAATGATCCATCAAGCGGGATTGGTCGGTCGTAGTCATATATTGCTCCATCACGTGGACGAAGGTATCGGCGATACCGCAAGCCACTTGATACGGGGGCAGGCTGAAGGTCGTCTCCGGGTCCAAGATCGAGAACACGGGGAAATTACTGTAGAACGGGAATTTCTCTTGCGTCTCTTTCCGGGAGATCACGGCCCCGCTATTCATCTCGGAACCCGTGGCGGGCAGGGTCAGTACGGTACCCATGGGCACGGTATGATAGTAATACCCTTTCTGTACCAATTCCCAAGGATCACCGTCGTACTGGATGCCGGCGGAGATTAGCTTCGTCCCGTCTATGACGGAGCCACCGCCTACCGCCAATAGGAAATCCACCTGCTTGCCTTTCGCTATCTGGATAGCTTCTCGCAAGGTCTCGATGGTGGGATTAGGCTCGATGCCCCAGAACTCGATATAGTCACGATCCTTTAGCGCCTTGATCACTTGGTCGTACACACCGTTTTGCTTTACGCTACCTCCTCCGAAGGTGATCATGATGCGATGCACCATCGGGATGGCCGTACTCAGTTTCTCAATCATGCCCTTACCGAATAATAAACGGGTTGGGTTGTGAAAAGTGAAGTTATTCATAGGACTATTTACTGTTTTTATATGTAAACATGAATAGGGTTCCTATTGTTTTAGGGCTTCCAGTAACTTATCGACCGCCTCGGCGGGAGTAGCTTCGCTCTTTAGTAACTGTACGAACTTACTGCCGATGATGGCACCGGAAGAATGGGCTATCGCCGCCTCGAAAGTGGCTTTATTGCTGATGCCGAAACCTACCAAGCGGGGATTCTGTAGGTTCATGGCGTTGATACGACGGAAATAGGCCTGCTTCTGCTCGTTGAAGTCTTGTTGGGCTCCGGTCGTGGCTGCGCTGGATACCATATAGATAAACCCGCTGGTATGGGCATCGATCAGCCGGATTCGTTCCTCGGAGGTCTCTGGGGTGATCAGCATGATCATTTTTAGGTCATGGCGATCGGCGATCTCCTTGTAGTCGGAGATATAATCGGCATAAGGCAGGTCGGGGATGATCATTCCGTCTACGCCGGCCTCTATGCAACTCTCGCAGAATTTCTCGAAACCGTATTGCATGATGGGGTTCAGGTAGCCCATCAAGATGATCGGGATCTGTACTTCGCTCCGGATCTCTTTCAATTGCTCGAATAAGAGATGCAGTGACATCCCGTTACGCAACGCTTGCGTGGCGGCCTCTTGGATGACAGGGCCGTCTGCCATCGGGTCGGAGAAAGGGATTCCTACTTCTACCATGTGGATACCTTTAGTCTGTAAGGCTTTTAAGATGCTTGCCGTATCGTTTAAGTTCGGATAACCGGCGGTGAAATAGACGGAGAGTATTCCGTCTTTCTGGGTCTGGAATAAGTTTGTGATGCGATTCATTTTGAATTCTATTTTAAAAATACTATCAGACGGTGGGAGACGGGGCACGCCCTGTCTCTACAGCTGGATGTAAAATTTGTTGGATGAAATTCTTTAGTTTGTCGACGTCTTTCAATCCCGGCTCAATCTCGAAGCCACTGTTGAGGTCGATACCTGCGAAACGGGGATGCCGGAAGTTCCGGATCGCCTCTGCGTTTTCCGGACGGATGCCTCCGCTGAGCAAGAAGGGAGTCTCTCCTTTATACTCGGTTAGGATGGACCAATCGAAACGTTTGCCTGAGCCTCCATAGCCCTCGCATCTCGTATCGAAAAGGAAATAATCCACCCGGCCCTCATACTCCCTTGTTTTTTCGAAGTCCTCTTTCGTAGCGATGGGGAAAGCCTTGATCAAGGAATAGCCCCTTTTTTGCAAGGTGTGGCAATCTTCCGGCGATTCGTTACCGTGAAGTTGGAGATAGTCTAGCTTGTAGGCGGAGGCTTTCTCCATCATGGACTCGATGGTAGCGTTGACGAAAACGCCCACTTTTTTAGTTGATAGTTGACAGTTGACAGTTGACAGTTGCGACAAGCGGTATTTAACTGTCAATTGTCCACTGTCCACTGTCCACTGCTTCGTCGGGCTTTGCCCGATGAAGCGCGGGGAGCGTTCGTAGAAGATGAGGCCGATCCAGTTGACGGCTAGGGCGGAGACTTCTTGGATGTTCCGGGAGTCTCGCATTCCGCATACTTTGATGATCATGCCAGTCCTCCTATAAAATCGGCTAGGGTATCGCCCGGCCTCTCGGTTTTCATGAAGGTCTCTCCGATCAGGAATCCGCGGAAACCGGCCTCACGCAATCGGCGTACGGTATCGGTCTCGGAGATTCCGCTCTCGGACACTAAAAGAGGGGAGAAGCCTCGCATCTTATCGACCAACTTGAATGAGTTGTTTACGTCCGTATGGAAGGTGCCGAGATTGCGGTTGTTCACGCCGAGCATATCGATATCCGCATTCAGGTATTTGAGCTCGTCCTCGCTATGGACTTCCAGCAAGACTTCCAATTGCAGGCTATGGGCGGTCTCGGCGAGTACCCGGCATTCTTCTTCTGTAAGGGCGGCGGCGATCAACAAGACAGCGTCGGCGCCTATCACCCGGGCTTGGAAGAGTTGGTAGGTATCGATGATGAAGTCCTTGCGAAGTAACGGGAGATCCACCAGCTTGCGGGCCTTTTGCAAGTCGCCCAAGGAACCTCCGAAGAAATCCCCATCCGTAAGGATCGAGCAGGCGGAGGCTCCTCCGGCCTCGTAAGCGGGCACCACGTCGGCGATATTCGCACCCGGATGCAGCCAGCCTTTGGAGGGGCTTTTACGCTTGAACTCGGCGATAATACCGGAGGGGGATGATTCCAGCGCCGCACGCATGGAACGTGTGTCACGCTCCATACGGTCGCTACCTAGAGCCAATAAGGTCTGTAAGCTTACGGCCTGTTTTTGCCGGGCTACCTCGATGCGCTTATTGGCGATAATATCTTGTAAGATGTCCTTTTTCATAGGATATGTTTCTTTATCAATGGTTCAAAGATATAAATTTACGGAATGTAGCCAATGCTTTTCCGCTTTCCAGTGATTCACGTGCCTCGGCGATACACGTCTCGATCTTTTTCTCAGGACAGATCACTTGGATGGCGAAGGCGGAGTTGGCGATCACGCAGCTCTTTTGGGCCTCTGTAGCCTTGTTCCCTAATACGGCGTCGAAGATACGGGCCGCTTCCTCCGGGGTCTCGCCGCCGTCGAGGTCCGCTTCCGTGCAACGTTTGAATCCGAGCATCTCCGGGGTATAAAGTTTCTCTTTCTCCGGCATGGCTACCTTGAAATCGGCCGTGAGGGAGATCTCGTCGTAACCGTCCAAGCTATGTACCACGGCAAAGCGAGTGCCGCTCTCTTGGTACGTATAATTATATAGGCGGAGTAGCGGGAGGTTATATACGCCTAACAATTGGTAAGTAGGCATGACCGGGTTGACCAGCGGGCCGAGCATATTGAAGAAGCTGCGCACGCCGAGGCTCTTCCGTACCGGAGCTACCGCTTTCAGCGCCGGGTTGAACAAGGGTGCGTGGAGGTAGGCGATATGACAGGTATCCATGGAGGTACGTAGTTTACCGATATCGTTCGTGAATTTTACGCCGTGTTGCTCCATCACGTTGCTGGCGCCGCTCACCGAGGTAGCCCCGTAGTTACCGTGCTTTACGACATTGTAACCGGCACCGGCCACTACGAAGCAGGAACAGGTACTGATGTTGAACGTGTTTTTCCCGTCGCCTCCGGTACCTACGATATCGATCGGCTTGTATTCGCTTAGATCTACCGGTACACGCATCTCCAGCAAAGCTTCCCGGAATCCGGTCAATTCCTCTACGGAGATACTGCGCATCAGAAATACGGTGATCAGACTGGCGATCTGGGAATCGTTGTAGCGTCCCTCCGCTATATTCTGGAGGATATTCCGGGCTTCTTCCCGGCCTAGATATTGGTGCTCGAATAATCTGTATAATATTTGCTTCATGTCTGTAATGTGTTGAATGATAAAATATTGCAGTTTTGCGATATTTCTTTATCGAAAAACTTTTGTTTCTCTAGGGGAAAACTCTTGTTTCTTGCTTGAGAAACATTAGTTTCACCATAGAGAAACTGATGTTTCGTTAGGAAGAAACTATAAGTGCCTTAGGAGGTAATTAGCGTTTCAGCCAGTTCTCTATAATTGTCTTCCCTTTGGGTGTCAACACGGATTCCGGATGGAATTGGATACCTCGTACATTGTACTCACGATGGCGCAAGCCCATGATCTGTCCTTCTTCCGTATCGACCGCCGTAATTTCCAGACAATCCGGGAAGTTTTCCTTGGAGACCGCCCAAGAATGATAACGCCCAACACGTATACCCGGTTCCAGTCCCTCGAAGATAGGATCTTTAGCGACAATCCGTATATCGGAGCAAACGCCGTGATGCACGTCGGTAAGGTTTATCAATGTGGCGCCGAATGCCTCGCCGATGGCCTGCTCGCCTAGGCAGACACCTAGGATGCTCTTTGTCGGGGCGTACCGGCGGATCAAGGGGAGGAGGATGCCGGCTTCCTCGGGGGTGCCCGGTCCCGGGGATAGTAAGATCTTATCGAAACGCTCTATCTCTTCCAAGGAGATCTTGTCGTTGCGGTGTACCTCTACATCCGCACCCAGTTCCTTCAATATATGTAGCAAATTGTAGGTGAAGGAATCGTAATTATCAAATAATAATATCTTCATTTTATATATATTGTTGTTGTTGTAGAGACGGGGCGTGCCCCGTCTCATCCTTTCAAAATGGTAACTTAAAATACTATCAGACTGTGGGAGACGGGGCACGCCCCGTCTCTACAACCGGATAATCAATTGATTAATTTCTCCGCTAGATCTATCGCCTTCTTCAAGGCTCCCAGCTTATTGTTTACCTCTTGCAATTCACGCTCATCGTTGCTCTTAGCCACGATCCCGGCTCCCGCCTGATAGTAAAGTACGTTGCCACGGCTGACGAAGGTACGGATCGTGATCGCTTGGTTCAAATCACCATCCAGACCGATAAAGCCGATACAGCCGCCGTAAGCACCCCGGTTATGATGCTCGATGTCGGTGATCAGTTGCATGGCCCGTACTTTGGGGGCTCCGCTCAACGTGCCGGCGGGGAAGGTATCGACGTAGGTCTTTACCGGGTCGCTATCGGCGTTGATCTCGCCGCTCACACGGGATACGAGGTGGATGACGTGGCTGTAGTATTGTACCTCCTTATAGAAATCCACTTGCACGTCGTGGGCGTTCCGGCTTAGGTCGTTGCGGGCGAGGTCTACCAGCATCACGTGCTCGGCGTTCTCCTTGGGGTCGGCTAGCAGGGCCTCGGTACGTTGTTTGTCTACCTCGATATTACCGGTACGGAAAGCGGTCCCGGCGATCGGGTCGATGCTGGCGTGTCTGCCCGTTACCTTGCAATGCGTCTCGGGGGAAGAGCCGAAGATACGGAAACCTCCGAAATCGAAGTAGAACAAATAAGGAGAGGGATTGATGCTGCGAAGAGCCCGGTACACCTTGAAGTCGTCTCCCTTGAACGGTTGCTCGAAGCGACGGCTCAATACGATCTGGAAGACATCTCCCCTGAGGCAGTGCTTGATGCCTTGGCGGACCATCGCCTTGTATTCCTCGCCGGTGATCGGGGAGGTCTCGGGACCCGCTGTCTGGAAGTTATAGGAGGCGAAGTTACGGTTCTCGATCAATGTCTCGATTTCTTCCAGCCGGCTAGCCTCGTCCTCTTGGAGCATCTCCACTAGGGTCAACTCGTTCTTGAAATGATTGAAGACAAGGATATACTTATATAATATGTATAGCATATCGGGGGCGTCGTTCTCCTCGTGATGAACTTCCATGACCGGGATGTTCTCGAAATAACGGACGGCATCGAAAGCCGTGTAGCCGAATAATCCGCAGACCTTCTTGTCCGCTCCCTCCACCTTGAAGCGGCCGAGGAAAGCGTTCATCGCCTCGGGTACGTTATAGTCTTCGGTGAGCGGGGTAACCTCACGGGTCTCGTCCGGGAAGGTAGCCGTGCATTCCCCGTTGTTGATACCGATGCTCGCCAAGGGGCGGAGCGCTATAAAGGAAAGGCTATTCTCGTTTCCGTGGAAGTCCGAGCTTTCCAACAGGGCCGATTCCGGGTAGATATCCCGCACTTTCAGATAGATGCTTACGGGAGTGTGAAGGTCGCCCATCACCTTCTTGCTTATCGTTTTGAAAGAATAATTCATGATAATTTATAATTAATGTAAGTGTCCATATCTTTATCGCCACGGCCCGAGACAGTCAGTACCACCACGTCTTCCGGCTTGAAGTTTACCTTGGCCAAGGCTCCCAAGGCATGGGCGCTTTCCAAGGCCGGGATGATTCCTTCCAAACGGGTCAACTCGAAAGCAGCCTCCAACGCCTCGTCATCATCGACCGCTAGGATTTGCGCACGGTGCTCTACGGAGAGGTTCGCGTGGATCGGGCCGATGCCCGGGTAATCCAAGCCGGCGGAAACAGAATAAGGTTCCTCGATCTGTCCGTCCTCGTTCTGCATGACCAAGGTACGTGCCCCGTGGATGATGCCCTCTTTACCCAATTGGATCGTGGCGGCGCTCATGCCGGAGTGGATGCCCTTGCCGCCGGCCTCGGCCAAGACGATCTTCACCCGCTCGTCGTCCACGAAATGATAGATCGTACCGGCGGCGTTACTTCCCCCGCCTACGCAGGCGATCAGGTAATCCGGGTGATCCCTTCCTTCCTTCTCCAGCAGTTGCTTCTTGATCTCCTCGCTGATAACGGATTGCAGCCGGGCTACCATATCCGGATAAGGATGGGGGCCTACCGTAGAACCGATAATATAATACGTATCCGAAGGATGACAGCACCAGTCACGGATCGCCTCGTTCGTGGCGTCTTTCAAGGTCATGTTTCCCGAGGTCACGGGCACGACGGTAGCTCCCAGCATCTCCATCTTCTGTACGTTGGCATGTTGGCGTTCCACGTCTGTCTTCCCCATATAAACGATACATTCCATATTCATCAAGGCACATACCGTAGCCGTAGCCACTCCATGCTGTCCGGCACCCGTCTCGGCGATGATACGGGTCTTCCCCATGCGGCGGGCTAGGAGGATCTGGCCGATCGTATTGTTGATCTTATGTGCTCCGGTATGGTTCAAGTCTTCCCGTTTCAAATAGATATTGCATCCGTATTTCTCGCTCAACCGTTTGGCCAAGTAAAGAGGGGAGGGGCGGCCTACATAATCACGCAATAACTGATCGAACTCTTCCTTGAAGCTATCGCTCTCCAACACTTGCAGATAGGTATTCTGTAAATTTTCCACGCATTGATGAAGGATCTCGGGAACATAGGCCCCGCCGAACTCACCATAGTAACCATTCTTGTCAACTTGATACGTTTTCATCTTTTATCTATTTTAGTTATTTTCCTTTTGAATTTGCCATAAAAAGAAAAGAGGCCTGCCGCAAGTGCGACAGACCTCTTTATATCTTTATGTAGTGTTTATATATACATACGAGTCTTCGTTCCTTACGACCTTTTGAGTTGTACGGAGCGCCACCACCAATATGTATTTACTACGAATGTTCTCATGACTCTGTTTTGTTATTACGGCAGCAAATATATGGAATCTTTGACAAACAGCAAATAAAATCGTGTTTTTTTTATGAATGAGATAAAAAAGATCAGAAGGTCTATTAAAACTGCTCTGTTGACAAATTGTAATTTATTGAGCCTTGTATAGACGTGTATTGGCGTTTTTGGTATTTGTTTTTATTATTTCGAAGAATAATTTGCTTTCAAAATAATAGTTTCTACCTTTGCGGAAACAATAAAAAACGATTAATATTTCTAATATGGATACTAAATTAACTGGAAAAACTCGCATAGAGAGCGATTTGATCGGCGCTCGTGAAATCCCCGCCGAAGCATTATACGGAGTTCAAACCTTGAGAGGAATCGAGAATTTCTCAATCAGTAAATTCCGTTTGAGCGAATATCCTTTATTCATTAAAGGATTAGCTATAACAAAAATGGCGGCTGCCATGGCTAACTTTGAATTAGGCTTGCTTACCGTAGAGCAAAAAGACGCTATCATCGCCGCTTGTGGGGAGATTCTCGATGGTAAACATCACGACCAGTTCCCGGTGGATATGATCCAAGGCGGAGCGGGTACCACTACGAATATGAACGCGAATGAGGTGATCGCCAACCGTGCCTTGGAGCTGATGGGGCATGAGCGGGGTGAATACCAATACTGCTCACCGAACGACCATGTGAACTGCTCGCAATCCACGAACGACGCATATCCGACCGCTATCCATATCGGTATGTATTTTAAGCATCTTCAATTGCTTCCCCATTTGGAGGAATTGATTGCCTCTTTCCGTAAGAAAGGAGAGGAGTTCTCGCAGATTATCAAGATGGGACGTACGCAGTTGGAGGATGCCGTACCTATGACGTTGGGGCAGACCTTTAATGGCTTCGCCAGCATCTTGCAGGATGAGATCGCTCACTTGAATGAGGCCGCCGCCGATTTCTTGGTGGTTAATATGGGAGCTACCGCTATCGGTACGGGTATTTGTGCCGAGCCGGGATACGCGGAGAAATGTATCGCGGCTTTACGTGAGATAACCGGATGGGATATCCGTCTCTCCTCCGATTTGGTAGGAGCTACCTCGGATACTTCTTGCTTGGTAGGCTATGCTTCCGCCATGAAGCGGGTTTGCGTGAAGATGAATAAGATATGTAATGACCTTCGCTTGTTGGCAAGCGGTCCTCGTTGCGGTTTGGGTGAGTTTAACTTGCCTGCTATGCAGCCGGGTTCTTCTATCATGCCGGGTAAGGTGAATCCTGTGATCCCGGAGGTGATGAACCAGATCGCTTATAAGGTAATGGGTAATGAATTATGTGTGACCATGGCCGGGGAAGCCGCCCAGATGGAGCTGAACGCCATGGAGCCGGTGATGGCACAATGCTGCTTCGAGTCCGTGGATTTGCTGATCAATGGTTTCGATACCTTGCGTACCCGTTGCGTGGACGGTATTATCGCTAACGAGGATCGTTGCCGTGAGGAGGTACATCATAGCATCGGCGTGGTGACGGCCTTGAATCCGGTAATCGGCTATAAGAACTCGACCAAGATCGCGAAGGAGGCGTTGGAGACCGGCGTTAGCGTTTATCAATTGGTACTGGATCATGGTATCTTGACCAAGGAGGAATTGGATACGATCTTAAGCCCGGAGAATATGATCAAGCCGGTGAAGTTGGATATCAAGCCTCGCCGTTAATCGAGTCCTATTATATAATGTATACCATTTGTGGACCGTATAGGTGGATTTTTCCATCCTATGCGGTCTTTTTTTAGATTATAATCTCTATCTTTGGACTGACTTAATTCTAATAATCATGATAAATAGACGAGATTTTTTAAAGAATGCGTCCCTTTTCACCTTGGGTGGCCTGATGGCCGGAAAGGTCGGGAGCGCAGATGCGGCTAAACCTGTCACTTCTGAAACGATGGCCGCTAAGACAGTTGGTTTACAAATCTATTCTTTAGGCAAGGAACTTTATGCGGATGTACCCGGTGGATTGAAAAAGATCAAGCAAATGGGGTACACGAATCTGGAATTGGCCGGTTACAAGGAAGGCAAGATCGGCGGTGTAGACATGATGGAATTCAAGAAGATGGTGGATGATGCCGGATTGAAGATCACCAGTTCCCACGTGAATCCTCCGGTACGTGAGTACACGAAGGCCAATCGCTCCCAGATCTCCGAGTATTGGAAGAAGACGGCTGATGACCATGCCAAACTAGGCGTGAAGTACTTGATCCAGCCCGGGCAACCGAGTACCCGTAGCACCGAGGAAACCGCTTTCGTCTGCGAGATTTTTAACGAGGCGGGTAAGATAGTGAAAGCGGCCGGTATTCCTTTCGGCTATCACAACCATGAGATGGAGTTCGCCAAGGTAAATCCGGGTAGTACGGAGGCCAAGCTGGGAAGGCGTGTGAAAGGAGATTGCATCTATGAGTTGTTCTTGAAGAATACTGATCCTTCGCTTGTATTTTTCGAGATGGATGTTTATTGGGCCGTGATGGGACAACAAGATCCGATAGAGTGGTTGAAGAAATATCCGAACCGTATTAAGGTATTGCACATCAAGGACCGTGCTATTCTAGGCGAGTCCGGGATGATGAATTTCGAGAATATATTCCGGCAAGCTTACGCGAATGGAATCAAGGATTATTTCGTGGAGTTGGAGGGTATGCCTGACGGACGTTCCCAGTTTGAGGGCGTGAAAGGCTGCGTGGATTATTTATTGAAAGCACCGTTCGTGAAATAAGTCTTTTGACTCATTAAAAAAACGCTCATGGCGGTAGGATGCTTCCTCCGTTATGAGCGTGTTTGTTCGTAAAGCAGCCATACCAATAAAGGGATATAGTCCTTTAATTTCGTCCGTAATATCTTGAGCGCTTGAGAGATGCGGTATGCGATTGTTTTGGGGGATACGCCTGTCCGCTCGGCGATCTCGTTGTAGGTCATTTCCTCGAAACGGTTCATCTCGAATGCCTTACGGTATTCATCCGGGAGCTCCCGGATGGCCTTGGAGGCCAAGGCCATCAGTTCTCCTATATAAAAATCAGGATTCTCGAATTGCTCTTGGAACTTGGCGTACAATCTCTCGTGCACTTGTTGCTTAACCTGTATGTGGCTGATCGTATTGAGGCATTTATTGCGGACAATGGTGAAGAGGAGTGATTTCAGGGACATGTCCGCTACTAGGGATTTTCGGTTTTCCCACAGCCACATCATCACGTCTTGTACGATCTCCTCCGATTCTGGTACTGTTACATATTGGGAGGCGAAGGCGCACAATCCCCGGTAATATTGTTTGTACACGGTGTCGAACGCTTGTTCGTCTCCTGCGATAAGTTCTAGTGAAATTCGTTCTGCGTTCTCGTCCACAATAGTGTTTAAGTTTGTTTGGTTGCAAACTTAATGAATAATTCCGGATAAGAGGCATGAATCCCGCTACTTTTTCTTTCCTTGGTTGGCTACGGCTTCCATGAGTTTCTTGATTTCCTCCGGGTCGCCAAGGAAATAATCATTCACGAGTTTCAAGTCATCATCGAACTCGAACACGTATGGAACGGCTGTCGGGAGATTCAGATGAACGATCTCTTCATCGGAGATGTTTTTTAAATATTTGATGATTCCCCGCAAGCTGTTTCCGTGAGCGGCGACAAGGATCTGGTCGGCGGTCCGGAGCGTCGGGAAGATAACCTCTTTCCAATAAGGGAGAATCCGCTCAACCGTATCTTTCAAGGATTCCGTACGGGGCAACTCTTTATCCGGCACGTCTTTGTAGCGGATATCGAAGCGAGGGTTACGAGGGTCGTCTTCCGATAGGGGAAGCGGGGCTATATCGTAACTGCGACGCCAGATCAAGACCTGCTCGTCTCCATACTTTTGGGCGGTCTCGCTCTTGTTCAACCCTTGTAGCGATCCGTAATGTTTCTCGTTCAGCCTCCAGCTCTTCTCCACCGGGATCCAGTCTTGGTCCATGCGATCCAATACACAATTCAAGGTTTTGACGGCCCGTTTTAAATAAGAGGTATAGGCTTTATTGAACACATATCCTTTTTCTTTCAATAGGTTGCCGGCCCTATAAGCTTCGGCCACGCCTTTTTCTGTCAAATCCACATCGGTCCAACCGGTGAACCGGTTCTCTTTATTCCATATACTTTCGCCGTGGCGAAGCAATACGATACTTTTCATAGGTCTTTTTATTTTTATGATTTGTTTTTTTCGAAATCCTCGATGACTTCTTTTAATATAGGTAGATGACTATGTTGTACATCCTTCGCTGCCGTGAGGAAAGTGACAACCGGATGCTTCTCGATCTCTCGTAAGAAAGGAATGAAATCCGGGTTCTGCTTGATCTCCATCCCGTAGCGACCTTGGAATACTTCCCAATGCCTGTCTTTATCCTCGTGGAACCATTGGCGTAACTCCTTGGATGGAGTGATGTCTTTTCTCCATTCGTCAAACTTCGCATCCTCTTTCTTCAGTCCTCTGGGCCATAGCCTGTCGAGAAGAATGCGATAACCATCCGCCTCACTTGGCTCCTCATAAATCCGTTTTAAAAGAATCTTTACCATTAGAAGTCTCATTTTGTGGTAAAACAGTAGAAAGAGGGATATTGTTGAGCCTTTCTTTAGGAACGGTATTTTTGCCATTATTCAATTTTCTTGAAAAAAATCGTTTTTTTGTTTAGTACATCTTTTGTCTCAACTGTATTAATTATAGAAACAAGAAAAAATGGAAATAAACGAAGACATATTGATCCGATACATCAATGGGATGTTGACCGAGGAGGAAGCTGCGGAGGTGAAAAACTGGCGGGCCGCCTCTCTAGAAAACGAGAAACTGTTGGAGCAGGTCTATTTTACAGCTCAAGTGGCAAGTCGCCTAAAAGTCATGCGGACCGTGAACCCGGACGAGGCGTTGTCTCGTTTTAAATCAAGAATCCATAAGAAAGAGAAAAGATTAGCTTTAAGACAAGTGTTAGGTGTTATTCAACGGGCTGCGGCCGTGTTATTCATTCCAGTCTTTCTTTTATCCGCTTATTTGTTCATACAGCAGGGTCAAGGGAACGTGCGTACGCTAGCCGTACGCACGAATCCTGGGGTGGTTTCGGCATTCGATTTACCTGACGGTTCTAAGGTTTGGCTGAATGCCAATAGCGAATTGAGATATCTTTCGGACTTCAATGCGGATACCCGTACGGTGGAATTAACCGGACAAGGATATTTCGAGGTGACGAAGAATGCTCATAAGCCTTTTATTGTGAAAGCGGATAAAGATTACTCGGTAGAGGTGTTGGGTACTTCTTTCAATGTATCCGCTTACAAAGACGAGAGTATGATAGAGACCACCTTGGTAGAGGGATCGGTAAAGCTGAACGTCGTGTCCGGAGGAAAGCGAATGACACAGATGTTGAAGCCAAACGAGAAAGCCGAGTATCAAAAGGGCGCTGGCAAGATCAAGGTGTTCGACGTGAATACCGAATATGACACGGCTTGGAAGAACGGGGAGATTATCTTCAGGAACCATCCGATGGATAAAGTATTGAAAACGCTGGAACGTCATTATCACGTAGTATTCGAGGTAAAAGATAACGAGATACTGAAGTCCATAATAACAGCCCGTTTCAAGGACGAGCAATTGCCTCAAGTATTGGAATACCTGAAATTGGCGTCGGGAATCCAGTATGCGATACATAAACCTACCGTTAAGGACAGTGGATCGGGAACCTCAGTCGTGGAAATATCAAAATGAGAAATAATGTGTAACCTTCTAAAATACGTCTGCCATGAAGAAAGAATAAACAAGGATTAAAAACATACGGAAGAATATTGGCGTATTCTCCCGTACGAAAAGTCAAGAAGAGCTGTTGGCGCAGCTACAAATAACTTTATTATAAATAGTAACACTACAAAAATATGAATAAAATTGTAACCTTAAATGCTTTAAGGGGGAATAGTTATTCTCTTTTTCGAAAAATTCCGTTAATGATCAACATGGGGGTATGCGCATTCTGTTTGGTACCGGCCATGGTTTTCGCAGAGAACACGCATGAAGTCACAGTCTTAAACGCTCAACAACAGACACGAAAAGCAGTCGGTGTCGTTACGGACAAAACGGGCGAGGCTATTATCGGTGCTAACGTAATTGTCAAAGGAACTACCAACGGTACCATCACGGATATGGATGGCCGTTTCGAGTTGGATGTTCCTAACAATGCGACTTTACAAGTTTCCTATATCGGCTTTAATACGCAAGAGATCGTCTTTACCGGACAACCTTCTATCGAGGTTCAATTGGTCGATGATACGCAAGCCTTGGATGAAGTCGTGGTAACCGCTTTGGGTATCAAGCGTGAGAAAAAGGCTTTGGGATATTCTATGTCTGAATTGAAAGGTGAGTCCCTGACGCAAACCCGTGATGCTAACGTGGCCAACGCTTTGGCTGGTAAGGTAGCTGGTTTGCAGATCAAGCAAAATGGTACCGGTGTCGGTGGTTCCTCTCGTATCGTGATTCGTGGTAATAACTCTATTACTGGTAATAACCAGCCGTTGATTGTTGTGGACGGTGTACCTATCGATAACTTTAGCGGTGGTACGGATGACTATTGGGGTAACGGTAACGTGGATAAAGGTTCCGGTATCTCTGATATCTCCCCAGATGATATCGAGAGTATGTCCGTATTGAAAGGCCCGGCAGCTGCGGCGTTGTATGGTAGCCGTGCAGGTAACGGTGTCGTGATGATCACGACTAAGAAAGGTAGCCAGAATAAAGGTTGGGGCGTAAGTATCAATTCGAATTTCACGGCTGAGAACCCGATGCAAACTCCGAAGTTCCAAGATGTATACGGACAAGGTATCGACGGCGCTTTCGATAATAATAAAGCGACGAGTTGGGGTGCCGTTATGGATGGTTCTCCTAAGGATATGGCGATGGGATCTCATCCCTATGCGGCTAGAGATAATAATCTGTACAAGGACTTTTTGCGCACTGGTACCACTTGGACGAATAGCGTGGATTTGAGTAAGAGCTCCGAGGATATCACTTTCCGTGCCGGTGTGACACGCTTGGATAATAAGGGGGTTGTCCCGAATAGCGGAATGGATCGTACGTCTATTAATTTGCGTTCTACGGCTAAGCTGTCTAAATGGTTATCGGCTGACGTGAAGGTCAATTATGTAAGCCAGCATACGAACAACCGTGTGAAATTAGCGGGCGACCCGGATAATATCTTCCTTAACTATTTAAGTATGCCTCGAAGTGTGGGCTTCTCTGACTATGACGCCTATAAAGATAATGATTGGAAACGTGCGGACGGAAAGCCCGCTGGTTATCTGATCGACACAGGAGCCAACGCCAATAACCCGTATTGGTCCGCTTACCGCAATACGAACAAGGATAAGAAAGACCGTTTTATCGGATTCGCGGCCTTGGATTTCACGTTTACGGATTGGTTGAGCTTGAAGCTTCGCTCTGGTATGGATAATTACACCATCCAGTATGAGACGATTCGTGCGACAGGTAACCCGTATTGGGAGAACAACGGTAGCATGACTGCCAATATGGAGAAATTCACCGAGATCAACTCCGATTTCTTATTGACTGCTAAAGGCAACTGGGATCGATTCGGTATCGTAGGTACGGTAGGTGGTAATATGATGTACCGTAATTCTACATGGTACAAGGAATCATCCGGTGAGTTTGTGATTCCCGATTTCCATGCGATCGCCAACGGTAAGACACATGGTGGTGAGTATACTCGCAACCGTAAACAAATCAACTCGCTATATGCTACGGCATCATTGTCTTGGGACGACTATTTGTATTTGGACTTAACCGCTCGTAACGACTGGTCTTCAACACTTCCGAAAGACAATGACTCTTATTTTTACCCGTCGGTAGGTGTTAGCTGGATTTTCACCCAAATGTTGAATAAGATGGGGCATAACACGGGTATTCTTTCTTTCGGTAAGATCCGTGCGTCTTGGGCTCAGGTAGGTAATGATACGGACGCTTATATGTTGCGTGACTATTATAATATCAGTTATGATATTAAAGGGGGTATTTTTAATGCCAGCAACGAGGATTGGATGGCAAATCCAAATTTAAAGAATGAGACGATCAACTCTTGGGAGTTAGGCCTTGAGTTGAAGGCGTTTGAGAATAGGGTTGGTGTCGACGTAGCTTACTATAAAAAGAATGCGAAGGATCAGATCATAAAAATTGATGTTCCCTCCGCAACTGGATTTAAAAAGAAAATGATTAACGCCGGTAATATTGAGAATAAGGGTGTCGAGATTGCAGTGAATGCTACCCCAGTGATTACGGAAAACGGGTTCCAATGGGATACTCAATTGAATTGGTCAAAAAATAATAATAAGGTCGTTTCATTGACGGAGGATACGAAAGAGCAGATTCTAAGTGATAAGTCGGTTACTTTCTTGAAGATTGTGGCTCATGAAGGAGGTGCTTACGGTGATATCTATGGCTATGCTTATCAACGTGATGACAAAGGTAATGTTATCATCGGTGAGGATGGTGTGCCTTTGCGTACGAGTGACATGGAACTATTGGGTAATAACCAACCGAAATGGATGATGGGTTGGAGTAATACCTTGTCTTATAGGAATTTCGTGTTGAGCTTCATGTTCGATATGCGTTATGGCGGTGATGTGTATATGGGATCTATCCGTGCGGGTGCTTCATCTGGTAACTTAGAGATGACGTTGGATGGTCGTGACGGTATGGTAGTTCCGGGTGTATTGGTGGACGGTTCCCCGAATACAAAGAGTATAACTTCTCAGGCTTATTGGAATGGTGTTTCAAATAATACAGAAGCTTATATGTATGACGCTACAAATATTCGTTTACGTGAATTGAATCTAGGCTATAATTTCCCGAGAACCATGTTGGCTAAGACTCCATTTACCGCCGCACGTTTGAGTTTCGTGGCTCGTAACTTATTCATGATCTATAGTAAGACAAAGGGCTTTGACCCGGAAGCTGCTTATACATCCGGTAACGCCCAAGGTATTGAGTACGGTTCTATGCCGACAATGAGAAGCTTAGGTTTTAATATTAATCTGGCTTTTTAAAGAAACATAAATCTAAAAATAGAATTATTATGAAGAGTATAAAGATATTAACAGCTTGTTCGTTAATGATGCTAAGTGCAACTAGTTGCGACTTGACGGGTATAAATGAGAATCCGGATAAACCAACAGACGACGTGAACTATAATATGAACGAACCCCGTCTAGCCTCTACATTGCGTGGTGGCTTGATCATCGAAGGTAACGTGGAACAACGTTTGAAACCATTACAGATTGATTTTTATTCCCAGATGACTGTCGATGGTGGTGGATGGGGTACCAAGAACTATATTCAAGACGATGAATGGAATAATCTCGTTTGGGAAGAATATTTGAAACAGATCGCCTCTATTAATATAGTGATCCGTAGTCTGACGGAAAAGGATAAGGATGCTTATGCGAATACGATTGCTTTCGCCCGGATATGGCGTGTATATGTGCATACGCTGGCTGCCGATAAATTTGGCCCGATGCCTTTCCCTGCTTATGAGATTGTAGAGGCGAATCCTCCTTATAAATCGTTGAAGGATATCTATGACGAGTACTTCAGGGAACTTGATGCTGCCATAAATGGCTTTAACGATAGTGCGCAACCTATTTTTTCTGATGCGGGTATCGACTTGATTTATAAGAATGATGTATCGAAGTGGAAACGTTTTGCCAATTCCTTGCGTCTGCGTTTGGCTGTTCGTTTGACAGAAGTGGATCAGGAGAAATGTATAGCTGAGGCAAATGCCGCTATTTCATCACCAGCAGGGTTGATCTCGGATAAGGCTGATAACGCTTATATGCCACCGAAGGCTGATGGCTCTTGGGGACAGGATTACAATTATACGATGTTCCAGATTACATGGAGTGGTCCGATTTGTATGTCAAAATCGGTTGAGAAACTGGTGACTAATATTGGTGGTGTCGCTTGGCCTCAAGGTGTAGTGAACCAGACGTCCGGTGTTGCGGTTTCTAGCGTACATCCGGAAAAGGTAGATCCTCGTGCCCCGAAGATTTTCCAGCCGGGTATTGAGAATGGAGATTGGAAAGGTTTGGTATATGGACCTAAGGCAGAGGAAGCCAATACCGGAATTTATCAATCGAAACAATGTGCTGAGCTTGGCTTTATTATTAAGGATGGCTATCCCTATAAATCTCGTCCGTATGATTTGTTCCTTTCTGAAGAGGTTCATTTTTTGAAGGCTGAATTATATGCTCGTGGTTTTATCGCTGGTGATGCTAAATCGGAATATGAGGCAGGTGTTCGTGCGTCTTTCGCTACTTGGGGGGTTACTTCTGAGGTGGACGACTACCTGACTTCTACAGAGAAAAATGAGGCTGGTACAAGTGCTAGATATGATGATCAACAAGGTGCGGGAAATACAGCTTTGGAAAAGATCATTACTCAGAAATATATCGCTGGGATACCTGATTTGGCGCAAGAAGGTTGGAATGATAAACGTCGTTTAAATTTACCCCGTTTGGATGTTGCTGTCTATCGAGATCAAGCTGTTTACAATAATAATGATAAGGATATCTTGAAGTCAGCTAATTTTATTAAACGAATGAGGTATCCAACAAAGGAAAGTTTGATTAATGCCACTGAGTACGAGAAAGGCAAATCCATGTTAGGTGGTAAAGGCGATATTGTATCTACTCCGTTGTGGTGGGATAAGAATTCCAACTATTGCACATCTTCAAAATAAAGGAATAGGCGAATTCTGTATTACTTCAGTATGAAGATATTAATTAAAATATTATATTATGAGTAGATTATTGGTGTATCTAGTTACTGTGATTTTTTGTGTTACAAAAACTTTTGCTCAGTCTGAACCTTTTTATTTTATTCAATTATCAGATCCTCAGTTTGGAATGTTAGAAAAGAATAAAAGTTTCTCTCAAGAGACAAAAATCATGGAAAAGGTTGTTGCTGTTATTAATAATTTGAATCCGGCATTTGTGGTTATAACGGGTGATATGGTAAATGATGGTGAAGATCAAAATCAAATTAACGAATTTAAACGAATTTGTACTTTGATAAAAAAAAACATCCCTGTTTATGTGTTACCAGGTAATCATGATTTAAATCAACAGAGTACAGATGAGTCTATTTCTTGTTATATGGATGAATATGGATATGATTGTTTTTGCTTTCATTTAAATAATAGTTGTTTTATTGGATTAAATACTCCTATTATTTTTGCAAATAGAGAAGAAAAAGAAAAAAAACAACTGGTCTGGTTGGAGAAAAATCTAGAGAACTCTCAGAAATGTAATCATCGTATCCTTTTTGGACATTATCCTTTCTTTGTGAAAGAGCCTAATGAGACAAATAGATATGAGAATATTCCCATAAAAAAACGGAAAATATACTTAGATCTTATGGATAAATATCGAGTAAGTAATATGTTTGCTGGACATTTACATTATAATGCGATGAGTTCTTATGGAAATTTCAATATTACAATAACAAATTCTATTTGTACTCCTTTGGGGGAAGATCGAATTGGTATTCGAATTGTTAAGGTATATCCGGATAAGATAGTTCATGACTATTATGATTTAGATCAAATACCTTCTAATATCACTTTGTAATGAATTGGTTATAAAAAGAGGATGCCTCATGCATCCTCTTTTTAATCTGAAGCTTTAATCTTTATACTTATGTATAAAGAGTTTTTTTAAGTGTAATACTAGATGATTTTATTGCTTTAATCAATTACTTCCGCTGAGTGCAGCATATATGTAGCAGGACACTGCCTATGACGTTGACTGGGGGCTTTGTTTGTACCACAACTTGTTTTCATCGCTTCATGAATCAGTTATACGATATGTTTTGATGAGTATATGTTTACATAGTTTTGTGCGTAAATATTTGAAATCCTTGTGGTTTGATGGATGTGGTATTGAAAATTTAGCGGAATTTATTTGCCATAATGAAAATTTCTGTAACTTTGTTCACTATGAGCATGACGATAAGAGTATTTTTTATCATTTAATCTTTGTTGAATTATGAGATTGTGTATTAGTGTATTCTCTCTATTGTTATTATGTTTATTCCCACTAGATGCCCAACAGGAATATGCAGAATCTTATATTCATATTTCAGCTTCTGTTAGCTTGGCGGAAGCCTTAGATGAGATCGAGAGCCAAACCAATTATTCTTTTATTTATGATGCTCGAGTGATCAATTTATCTGAGAAGTTGCGTAGCCCTTTATCTGGACGTACGGTTTTTGAGATTTTAAATTTATTGTTTAAGGATAGGACGATTGTCTATACAGTTATGAATGACCAGATTATTTTGAGTAAAAAAGAGACAATAATTCAGATACAACAAAAATTGGATGGTAAGATAAAAGGTATCGTGACTGATCACGAAGGAGAGCCTATTGCCTGCGTGAATGTGGTGGAGAAGGGAACAAAGAACGGTACGATTACGGATGTGGATGGTCGTTTTGTCTTGGAGCTTCCTAAGGAGACTACTTTAGTTTTTTCTTATATTGGTTATCGTTCACGAGAAATTGAGTATGAGGGGCAATTATTTTTGAATGTTCAGCTGGAAGATGATACTCGGATTCTAGACGAGGTGGTTGTTACGGCTCTTGGTATCGAAAAAAAGGGATCTTCTTTACCTTATGTCACTCAATTGATCTCTGGAGAGGAATTAGTAAGGACCAAGGATTTTAATTTTATGAGTACGCTTTCGGGAAAGATGGCAGGTCTTCAGATAAATCGGACTTCCGCTGGTCTGGCTAGCTCTTCTCGAGTGATTATTCGAGGAAGTCGTTCTGTATCCGGAAATAATCAACCTTTGTATGTAATGGATGGTGTCCCTATCTTGTGTGTTAGCAGTGAGCAAACCTCGACGGCGATTGGAGGTGCAGCTGATGCCGGTAATCGAGATGCGGGAGATAATATCTCTAATTTAAATCCCGATGATATAGAGAGTTTGAGTGTCTTGAAAGGGGCTTCGGCCTCTGCGTTGTATGGGGGACAAGCGGCGAACGGTGTGATCTTGATCAAAACGAAAAAAGGTAAGGCCGGGGTACGGAATATTCATTTCTCCTCGTCGCTGACTGTCGATCAAGCGATCAGTCTCCCCAAGTTTCAGAATGAGTTTGGACGGCTGGAAGGGGCGGAAACTTGTTGGGGAGACCGGGCTTCTCTTCCGGTCTATGACCCTGTCGGCGATTTTTTCCGGACGGGTATTACCGCTATTAACTCATTGATATTTACGGCAGGGAATAGCCATGTGCAAAATTATTTCTCGTATGCCAATACGACCGCACGGGGCATTGTTCCTAAGAATAATTTAAGCAAGCATAATTTTAATCTCCGTGAAAGTTCTTCTTTCTTTGATGATCGTTTGATCTTGGAGGGGCAGGCAAACTTGATACTCCAAACAATCAAAGGGAAACCTACGGTCGGGGGATTTTATATGAACCCGTTACAAGGTTTATACACGTTTCCTAGAGGGATGGATATGGCGCCTTATAAGGAGAACTTTGAGGTATATAACGAGAAACGGAATATGAACGTCCAGAACTGGTATACTACGATTACTGATTTTGAGCAAAATCCTTATTGGTTGGTCAACCGTACGGAAAACGAGGATAAACGTGCCCGTGTGTTGGCGTTGGCTTCCGCTAGTTTCAAGGTGACAGATTGGCTTACGTTACAGGGCCGTGGAAATATCGATTATGTGAATGATAAGTATCAGCAGGAAATATACGCTTCTACCTCTCCGGGTATCGCCGGTGAGAACGGGCGTTACATTTATTACACCTGCCAGACTACGTTGCTCTATGGGGATTTGATGGCCAAATTGAATAAAAGCTGGGATGATTTCTCCTTGAACGCCGCTATCGGTACGAGCATAACGGACACACGCACCAGTGCGTTGAGGCTGGATTCGAAAACGGCTTCCTTGTATTATCCGAATGTCTTTACGATTGCTAATATTAACATGTCGTCCAGTGCCTACATCGAGGAGTCGGATGACGCACGCCGGCAAATGCAATCCTTTTTTGCTATGGCGCAGTTGGGATATAAGGAAAGCCTTTACTTAGATGTGACCGCACGTAATGACTGGTCATCTACCCTTGCGTTTACGGAACGTAAATCAAGAGGTTTTTTCTATCCTTCAGTCGGTCTTTCTTGGATTATCCCTAAATCCTTCTCGATGCCTTCCTTGATATCTTTTGGGAAAGTACGGGCTTCTTGGAGTAAGGTGGGTAATGATATACCTTTATTCGTTAGCAATACGGTAGGCCATATCGCAGCGGGCGGGATTCCCCAGCCGAATGATACGGCTCCGTTCGGTACCTTGAAGCCGGAGATGAGCAGCTCTTTTGAGATAGGTACTGAATGGAAATTCTTTGATTATCGTATGGACGTGGATCTTACGTTTTATAAGACCAACACGAAAGAGCAACTCTTTTCTTTGCCTTCTTCCGCTGGAGCCGCTTACAAGTATTATTTTGTGAATGCGGGAAATATACAGAATATGGGAGTAGAATTGACGCTAGGTGCGGTTCCCATATTAACGAACCAGTTTAAATGGAATACGACACTCAACTTTTCTCGGAATAAAAATGAGGTAAAAAAACTGCACGATGATTTGGCTAGCTTTATTCAAGGAAACGAAGGGTTCTCTTCTAGCTATGCGATGCGTTTGGTGGAAGGTGGTTCGTTTGGCGATATCTATGGGAAAGCTTTTGAGCGGGATAAATATGGTGCGATCGTGTATGGCCGGGACGGTTTGCCCCAAGAGATCGGTAGCGGGAATACGGTTAAGGTGGGGAATTGCAATCCGGCGTTCCTATTGGGTTGGGGGAATAGTTTCACGTATAAGGATTTCTCATACTATTTCCTGATAGACGGGCATTTTGGGGGAGAGGTATTGGCCCAGACGCAGGCTGTGCTTGACCAAATAGGAGTGAGTAAGGTTTCTGGAGAGGCCCGTACGATGGGGTATGTGGATTTGGAAGGGCATCATATTTATAACATAAAAGGATTTTATGAGCAGGTGGGAGGACGAAACGGCGTGACCGAATATTATATGTACAATGCTACCAATATCCGTTTGCGAGAGTTATCTTTGGGATATACGCTACCGAAGAGATTGTTGGGAAGAAAACAATTTGTTAAAAAGGCGGAACTGTCTTTTGTCGCCCGGAATCTATTCTTTATTTATAAAAAGGCTCCATTTGATCCGGATGCCATACTTTCGGTGAGTAATAGTAATCAAGGGATCGATATATTCGGGATACCGACTACGAGAAGTGTTGGCTTTAATGTGAAACTTTCATTCTAAGTGTATGAAGACAAGATTTCTGAATGAAATGGCAAGTCTGTTGGTCGTATTACTCCTTTTTTCTTGTACGGGTAAATTCGAGGAGTATAATACCGATAGTACGGGGTTTACTGACGAGCAGAAAACGTATGATTATAATACGTTCGGTGTCTGGTTAAAAGTAGTCCAGATGGGGATTTATTTTAATTATGATTGGGGGAATGGTAAGAACTGGCATTTCCAAACGATGCAAAATCTGAATGCGGATATGTTTTCCGGTTATATGCATGATTTTAAACCCTTCAACGCCGGATTGGGAAATACGGTCTATAATTTGCAGGATGGCTGGAATGGCACGATGTGGGATAATACGTATGGATATATCATGACGGAGATAAAGCAGACGGAAGATCATTCCCGTGATAAATATCCGGCTTTCTATGCGATCGCTAAAATACTGAAAGTAGAGGTCATGCATCGGATCTCGGATTATTATGGCCCGATCGTGTATACGAAGTTCGGGGAGTCGGATGCCGGGGTAATGCCGGATTCCCAGAAAGACGCTTATTATGCTTTTTTCCGGGATTTGGGGGAGGCTATTCACTTGCTGTCTGAATATGATGGAGAGGAAACCTTTTCTCGTTTCGATATGATTATGCCGGAGAATTACAGGACGTTTGGGGAATGGATGCGTTTCGCCAACTCATTACGTTTGCGCTTGGCGGTTCGTATCGCTATGGCCGACCCTGATAAGGCAAGGGATGAGGCGCATAAGTCGCTGACACATCCAGCCGGTTTGCTGGAGGAGGCTTATGAGGTCGTCGCGGTTTCTACCGCCGGAACCGGCTACTCGAATCCGCTAGGGGAGATCAATAAGGCGTGGGGAGAGGTTTTTATGAACGCTAATATGGAATCGATCCTTAAAGGATATAAAGACCCTCGGTTATCCTGTTATTTTGAGCCTGCTACCGGACAGGGATATTCCGGGGAGTACCGGGGAATCCGGCAAGGGACAGGATTTAATCATTCCCGCTATAGTGAGCATTCGAGAAGCACGATTACCCAGAAAACGGACGCTATATTAATGACGCCCGCGGAAGTTTGGTTCTTACGTGCGGAGGCAGCCTTGAGAGGCTGGTCCGGGGAGGATGCCGGGACTTGCTATGAGCAAGGCGTACGATCATCGTTCAATCAATGGAGGGTAGGAGAGGCCAATACTTATTTGCGGAGTGATCTTGTAGCCGCCGATTTCGTGGATACGTTTACTCCCGAATATTCAGCGAAGGCGCTTTGCTTGGTGTCTCCGGCATGGGATGAAGAAGCCTCTAGGGAGACCAAGCTGGAGAAGATCATTACCCAAAAATGGATCGCTTGTTACCCCGAGGGCTGTGAGGCTTGGGCGGAGCAGAGGCGTACCGGTTATCCCCGTTTGTTCCCGGTTTTGGTGAATAAAAGCAATGGAAAGATCGATACGCGAACGATGATTCGTCGTTTGAATTTCCCGGTTAGCATTATTTCCGGTAACCCGGCTCAGTATTCCGCCTTGTGTGAGTATTTGGGAGGTCCGGATACCGGAGGTACCCGCTTATGGTGGGATACCGGAGTGAATTTTCGTGATTAGCGACTGATTTTTCCTCTTCCTGCCGATAGAATACCGAGATTCTTGAAAAAACACTACCTTTGGTACCGAAAATTATAAAAAAAGGTTTTATGTCTTTAAAACGTTTCGGTGTCTCTTTGGAAGACAATCTGTTGGAATCATTGGATCAATATGTGAATGAGAATGGCTTCGCCAATCGTTCGCAGGCGATTCGTTTTCTGATAGAGAAGAATGTAGCCGAACGTAAATGGCAATGCAACCATATCGTAGCCGGGACGATCGTGATCATGTATGACCAAGTCAAGAAAGAGATCTCATTGAAAATCATGGGTATCCAACAAAATTATAAGGATGTGATCTTGTCGTCTTCCCAGTATTATATCAATCAGAATTTTTGCTTGCATATAGTGACGGTGATGGGAACGGCCCACCGCTTGACGGAATTGTCGGATAAGTTGACGACAATCAAAGGCATTAAGCATGGTAAGTTGGTGATGAGCCGGGCGGATTAATGCTTTTTTTTGAAGGTTTGGTAACACGTTTTTTGGCAGACGTGCCACTAAGGGATGTTTAAAATGATAAATAGTATAGATATAAGTAGTATATGAGAAAAGAACTTTTACTAGTTTCCGGACTATTGGTAAGCTCCATGGCATTTGCGATAGATCCGGTAGAGATTGACAGTCTGATCAATTTGAAAGGGGTGGTGGTTTCCGCCAACAAGATCCATGTGAACCGGAACAGTGTGCCATTATCTATCTCGGTCATCGAACGGGAGGAGATTGAGGCTAGCAGTGAATCGGCGTTGCTTCCCGTATTGTCGGAGCGAGTACCCGGGCTGTTTGTCACGGAAAAAGGGATTACAGGTTTCGGCGTTTCCGAGGGAGCGGCCGGGACGGTTAATATCCGGGGTGTCGGACAGGGTAATAAGGTCTTGATGTTGTTCGACGGACAGCCTCAATGGGCCGGTATATTCGGCCATTCGCTTCCGGATACCTATGTGGCTTCGGACGTGGAAAGGGTGGAGGTGATCCGTGGTCCGGGTGCCTTATTATACGGTTCGAACGCTATGGGAGGTGTCGTGAATATCATTACCCGCCAGCATAATCAGCCGGGACGACGTACACAAGCCCGTATCATGTACGGCTCGTATAACACCCAGAAGTATATGATTAATAATGGGTACAATATCGGTAACTTTAGTAGTTATATCTCATTGAATCATGACCGCACGGATGGACATCGTCCGGATTCGAAGTTTCATATCACGAATGGTTTCGCTAAGTTAGGATATAAGATTGATGATCATTATAAGGTGACGGGAGACGTAAGCTTAGCTAAGTTCAAGAACCAGAACCCGGGAGAGATAACAAATCCGCTTATCGATAATATCATGAATATCCTGCGAGGTACTACCTCCTTCGCTTTAGAGAATAATTACGGGAAGACAAGTGGTGCCCTTCGTGCTTTCTACAACTGGGGCCATCATAAGATTGATGATGGGTATAATCCGGGCGGGACGCCTAATCCTTATCTGTTTTATTCGGACGATCATAATGCGGGTTTCTTGCTTTATCAGTCTTTCCGCTTGGTGAAAGGGAATAGTTTTACGGTCGGCATCGATTATAAGAACTGGGGTGGTCACGCATGGCAGGATAGTATCAATGGTAACCAGAATGAGTTGGTGAATAAGACCGTGAACGAGGTAGCCGGATACGTTATCATGCAGCAGGATCTATTTGACAAGGTAAGCTTGAACGCCGGGGTTCGTTATGAGCATAACAGTATCTTCGGCGGCGAGTGGATTCCGCAGGCCGGCTTCACGGTACGTCCGTTCGAGGGGAACGTGATAAAGGCTTCTTTGTCGAAAGGCTTCCGGAGTCCGAATATACGAGAGATGTACATGTTCCCGCCTCAGAACCCAGATTTGAAACCGGAGCGCATGATGAACTACGAGGTATCCATCGGGCAGACATTTTTGGACGGCAACTTGTTTACGGAGTTGACTGCCTTTTTTATCGACGGGCAGGATATGATCGAGACGACACGTATAGACGGACGGCCTAAGAATGTCAATACGGGTACTTTTACGAATAAAGGTATCGAGTTCGATTCCCGTTACCAGATTCTCAAGAATTTGAGCCTCGATATGAACTATAGCTATTTGCATACGAGCAAGGCCCTGCTGGCGGCTCCGGCGCATAAGTTTTTCGCTGGCGTGATGTATGCCCCGGGACGTTTCACTTTCAACGTGAACGTACAATCCATTTTCGACCTTTATATCAATACGGCGGACAAGGTGAAAGAGGATTACACGGTTTTGAACGCGAAGGCAGCCTACCGTTTCGGTACACGTGATAAAGGCTTGAATCTATTTGTCAAAGGAGAGAATTTAACGGCTACCCGTTATTCTATCAACGAAGGATTCCCGATGCCGAAGGCGATATTTATGGGAGGTATAGACGTAACTTTCTAGCATGGGTGGAAAAAGAACTTCCCCGAATACTCATATCTCCTTGAATTTTATGTCTACTTTCTAATATTTGTTTTATCTTTGCTTCATCAGAGTTTATTTGATTTTGATTAAAAGAATAAAACGTTATATATATGGATGTGAAAAATGATTTGGGTGGAGGAAAGCCCACGTTGCTAATCGCGGAGGATGAGGAAAGTAATTATTTACTTCTGAAGACCATTTTACATAAATATTGTAATTTGATCCGTGCTAAAACTGGTTTGGAAGCTTTGGCTCTCTTTAAGGAAAACGAGGTGGACTTGATCTTGATGGATATAAAGATGCCTGAGATGACGGGTATCGAGTCCTTGAAGGAAATCCGTAAGCTATCGAAAGATATCCCCGTAATCATGCAGTCGGCTTATGTATTCGACTCTGATATGGAAGCCGCTAAAGAAGCCGGGGCTTCCGGTTTTATCACGAAGCCGATCAATCTAAAGGTATTGAAAAATACGATATCGCAGTATTGTCCGTCAATCGTATGGTAAGGATTTATTAAGATGTTTTAGATTTGTATAAACGGCATTTTGCCGTATTTTTTGTTATTTTTGTAGAAAATCGTCAAGAGGACGCTTTACAAATGTATTCTAATCTACAAAAATGACATGCTTATGATAAAAAAAGAACATCTTGTATCCGACATTTCTAAACTGAAAAAAGTATATAACCAGAGCTTCCCTTGGTTGGTGACCTTAGCGGAAGAAAGTGAGAACGCAAAGTATTTTAAGGATGCTTTGCGTTCTCTTATTTTATCCTGGCTCACGGAAAAGGAAAGTACCCAAGAAAACGTAGGAATGGCGGTGGCGAGGCGTATCCTTCTTTTGATTGAGCATGATGATACTTTCGTGGACGAGCTGTCTACGGGCGAGCGTCTTCCGGTGCGGACGGTCACTTATCTTTGGCAGTTCCTGACCGGCCATTTGGAAAATGAGGTCTCTCCTGATTTATTTATCGACCTATACCATCAGTTTGATTTATTGGAACATCCGGTTGAGATCCTGCCGGACCGGGCATTGGTGAAAAGGCAGATGAGCCGCTGGCCGACCGGGCTTGACCCGGAGGTGATCGCTATCCGTGAGAGGAACAAGGAGCGTATCATCGCTTGCTTGATCAAGAAGATAGAAAGACGCCATAGCCCTTCGTCACGTTTCCAGTTCGCCGAGGGCATCTCCTATGAGGAGAAAGAGGCTCGGGTACGTGAATGGTGGAATACCGCTCGTTTCCATTTGTCGATGGCGATCAAGAGTCCTACGGAATTGAACTTCTTTTTGGGATATTCCCTGTCGGACGAGACGATGAGCTTATTGGCCCGTGCCAAAAAGAAGGGGATGCCCTTTTTTGTGACTCCTTATTATCTTTCCCTATTAAATATAGAACATGAGGGGTATGACGACGCTACGGTGCGATCGTACATCATGTACTCGAACGAGCTGGTAGATACGTATGGAAGCATTAAGGCGTGGGAAAAGGAAGACATGGTCGTTGCCGATGAGCCGAACGCGGCGGGTTGGCTATTGCCGGAGGGACATAATATACACCGGAGGTATCCGGAGGTGGCGATCTTGATCCCCGATTCGATGGGGCGTGCCTGCGGTGGATTGTGCGCTTCTTGCCAGCGCATGTATGATTTCCAGAGCGAGCGGTTGAATTTCGATTTCGAGGCCCTGAAGCCTAAGGAGAGTTGGGACCGGAAGTTACGTCGTCTGATGCGTTATTTCGAGGAAGACGCCCAACTGAGGGATATCTTGATAACGGGCGGGGATGCCTTGATGAGCCAGAACGCTACCTTGCGTAAAATATTGGAGGCGGTATATAAGATGGCGGTGCGGAAACGGAAGGCGAACGAGAGCCGTCCGGAGGGCGAGAAGTACGCCGAGTTACAACGGGTACGGCTAGGTTCCCGGTTGCTGGCTTATCTTCCGCTGCGTGTGACCGACGAGTTGGTCGGTATATTGAGGGAGTTCAAGGAGAAGGCTTCCGCTATCGGCGTGAGCCAGTTCTATATACAAACGCATTTCCAGTCTCCACTGGAGGTGACACCGGAGGCGAGGCACGCTATCGAGGCGATCTTGGCGGCGGGCTGGACGATCACGAATCAGTTGGTTTATACGGTCTCGGCTTCCCGTAGGGGGCATACGGCGAAATTACGGCAGACCTTAAACGCCCTTGGGGTGGTTTGCTATTATACGTTCTCCGTGAAGGGATTCCGGGAGAATTATGCGGTTTATACCCCGAATAGCCGCTCGTTGCAAGAGGCTCGTGAGGAGAAGATCTTCGGGCAGGTGCCGGAGGAGAAACAGGCGGAGTTGTATGATATGATCCGTAACCAGCGTCCTTTAGGCAAGTGCTTGGTTCGTTTCCTGAAGGAGAACGGGTTGCTGTTCGCCGGGACGGATCGTAACGTGTTGAACTTGCCCGCTATTGGTAAGAGCATGACTTTCCATACCATTGGACTGACTTCCGAGGGAAAGCGGATTCTTAAGTTCGATCACGACGGGAGCCGTCGGCATAGCCCGATTATCGATCAAATGGGTGAGGCCTATATCGTGGAGAATAAATCCGTGGCCGCTTACCTTAGGCAATTGAAGGAGATAGGCGAGGATGTCAATGAGTACCGTACGATCTGGAATTATTGCGAGGGAGAGACCGAGCCTCGTTTCAGTATTTATGAATACCCGGCTTATCCCTTTAAGGCCACGGACCGAATGACTAATCTTGAATTATGAATTCTATCCTCATGTGTTTGCCTTGGTTTCGTATATTTTGCTTAATTTTGTTTCATTGAATTTAGAAGGATATGATACAGAACGAAAGAGAAATCAGGCATGAGCTTGTGTTACAGGCCGCACGCCGTATGATGACAGCCGCTCGCACGGCTCCTAAAGGCAAGGGTATTGATATCATAGAGATAGCGATGGTGACGGATGGGGATATCTTGCGCCTATCCGATGAGATGATCCGGATAGCGGCCGAGACCGGATTCAAGTTCCTGCTCCGTGACGCCGAGAATATAAAGAGTGCCGACGCCGTGGTGATTATCGGTACCTCCCAGAAAATACAAGGCTTGAACTGCGCCCATTGCGGTTTTGATACCTGCGTGGAGAAGCCGGATTTGGTTCCGTGCGCTATTAATTCCGTCGATCTGGGTATCGCAATCGGCTCGGCTTGCGCTACGGCGGCGGACTTGCGTGTGGATACCCGTGTCATGTTCAGCGCCGGCTTGGCGGCCCAGCGATTGGGGCTGTTGGGAGACTGTAAATGCGTGATGGCGATACCGGTCAGCGCCTCGTCGAAGAACCCGTTTTTTGATCGTAAACCGAAAGAAGAACCGAAAAACTAGAAACAAATGAGTGACTCTATTCTAAAATTCGCGAATAAGCTGGAGATACGTTATTCCTTTAATAATAAATCCAATTATATGGATGCCATGACCAAGCACCGGTGTGAGAAGGAGATTCTTACGCTGATACGTTCCTTGGCGGATATGCTGGACGTGAAGCTGACGGTTTACAACGAGCCTTACGATAAGGAGGGTGGTTTCCGTGAGAAGCTGGGCGTGGCCGGGGAGAGTAGCCGCTCTATCTCTATCGTGTTGAACTTGGTGATGCAGATATTGACCCGTCCCTCCTTGTCGGTGGGTGGACAACCGCTGATGGACCGTACGCCGGCGGACGAGGAGGAGATGCAGCGTGAGCTGTCCAAGTTACGCCGTGAACTACGACTGAAGACTCCGGGGGCTACGCCTTCACACCGCTTGATCGACCTGTTGAACGCCTCGCCCCGTTTCTGTAAGTGTAAGTCTAATTTCTACGAGGCTTTGAAAGGGTATCCGAAGGTGACGAAAATCTCGGTACGTGAGTTGAACGAGAAGGATCGTAGCCGTTCCGGTTCGCTGGAGGTGAAGCGGGACCAGTTCGATTATTTTATCTTGCGTAGCGACGATCTGCCTACTGTCAAGGATAATAAGGCCACGATAGAGATCATCTCGCCGGTACTGAAAGACAGTAAGTATCGCTGGAAAGGTATTTACAACAAGGGAGGCGAGACAATCGATTTCTATATGCAAGATGAGGATTTCAAGAAACAGATGTTCGAGGACAAGATCTCGTTCACGAGCGGCATGTGCATCGATTGCGTCTTGGAGATCGCTCGCCGTCTGTCGGAGCTAGGAGAGGTGGTCAACGTGAGCTATACCGTGACTACGGTGATACGTACCCGTTTCGATAAGATGGAGATCGTCACCCCTCAAGGCAAGCGGCATCTTCGTAAACTGGAAGCCGCGAAGAAACAGCTTACGCTGGATTTGTTCGGCTAATCCGACTGCCGTATTCCCATCGCTCCCAAGCACTACAGTGTTTCTACTTGAACACGGTAGTATTCATCAGCGAACACAATAGTATTCAATCTCGGACACAATAGTCTTTTTGCTTTGAATACTATTGTGTTTTTTCGTAAGGACGGGCAGTCTATACGAGTGTATATTTCCTCGGATAATTGAATGCGATCGCCAATAAGGCGCCTGCTCCCAATAGATATGGGTAGTAAAGATATTGCATGATCTCGATAGGGGAGACATGCCCGAGTCCGGCGGCCATCAACATCTGGGCGCCGTAGGGGATGATTCCCTGTATGAAGCAAGAGAAGATATCCAATAGGCTGGCGCTGCGGCGGGGATCTATCTTGAACCGGTCCGCTATATCCTTGGCGATCGGGCCGGCCATGATGAGGGCGATCGTATTGTTGGCCGTGCAAAGGTTGGCGAAGCTCACCAAGGCCGCTATGCTCATCTCGGCCCCCTTGGAGGAATGGATGCGGGAGGTAAGCTTGCGGATGATCCAGTCGATACCCCCGTTATAGCGGATCATCTCCAACATGCCTCCTGCCAGAAGCGTCACGATAATCAGCTCGCCCATATTGGTGATACCTAATCCCATGGAGGCGTTCCAGCCCCAGATATCGAAGCTACCGGTCCACAAACCTACTATACCGGACAGGACGATCCCGATGAATAGCACCAGCATGACATTGATCCCGCAAACGGCGGTTACCAACACCACCAGATAAGGGATCACCTTGACCCATTCGATCGGGGCCGGGGCGTAAGCGTTCTCCACGCCGCTTCCCACCAGCACGTATATCAATCCGGTCAGGATCGCTATCGGGAGGGCGATACGGATATTCACCTTGAACTTATCGGACATCTGGCAACCCTGCGTGCGGGTAGCTACGATGGTCGTATCGGATATGAACGACAGGTTATCGCCGAACATGGCGCCGCTCACCACGACACCTAGCATAAGGGCGTCCGGCATCCCCGTCTTGTCCGCTATACCGACGGCTACCGGGGCCAAGGCCACGATCGTGCCCACCGACGTACCTACCGAGATGGATATGAAACAAGCGGCCAAGAAGATTCCGGCCGCCAACAGGTTACCGGGCAGGATGGACATCGCCAGATTCACGGTAGCGTCTACGGCACCCATCGCCTTGGCGGTCTGCGCGAACGCCCCGGCGAGGATGAAGATCAATACCATCAGCATGATATTGCTATTGGCCGCCCCCCGGCAGAACTGCTCGATACGGTTGCTTAATTTGCCTCCCTTGGAGATCGCTATCGCTACGATCGAGGAGATGACGAAGGCTACCGTTATCGGCATCTTATAGAAATCTCCCGCCACGATAGATATCACCAAATAAGTCAATAAGAATACCACCAGCGGCGTCAATGCCCATGCGTTCGGTCTGCGTTCCAACTCCCCCATTTTCTTATCTCTCCTACATTTAACTGTCAACTGTCAATTCTCAACTGTCAACTCTTAGAAGGAGAACCGCAGCGCTATACGCACGCCCCCCTTCTTGATATTCGGTTGGTCCAGATACGTCAACCGGCGGTAATAATCGATCCGTAATATCTTGAAGATGTTCTCCAGACCTACGCTGGCCTCCAGGTAAGGTGTACGGCCCATCGGCGAGGTTCCCTCGGGGAAGCGGTATAGTCCCGTCGGGTCCAAGGCCGGGTTATTCTTATCGGTCAGTCCTCCGTAGAAACCGCTGAACGATATCACCTCACGCAAACGTAGCCACTTCACGCCGGGAATACGGTTTAAGATCCATCCCTTCATATAATACGTGAAGTAGAACGAAACATACTGGTCGCTTACGAACTCCAGCGCACGCATCATGTTGAAGGCTTGCGGCTGGATCGTGATGGACTGGTTGGTATTCGGCATGATGAGCAAGGGGAAAGGAACCTTGTCCCATACCTTGCCCGCCGTCACCAAGGCGTCGATATGTCCGAAGGAAGAGAGCCAGATCCGTTTCTCGGCGCTGATCTCCGTATGGTTGTAGTTGAAGTCGCTCCCCAACACGTTCTTCAATCCCATCTGATGGGATAGCTTGAATACGGGAGCGTCTTTCGAGAGGTTGAAAAGCGAGTTCTTACCCTCTCGTCCGTTATAGGCACGCTCGCCCGGGGCGAAACGAAGCTGGGTCCCTAGCTCCGTGTTGGTGAAACTCTTTAGGTTCGTCAATGTCCCGTCGGCGTCGTAACGGTCGTAGCGGAGCGTTCCGGCCGCCTCGTTGTTCTCGTTCCGCGCCCAAGTGGTAAGGGTCAGGCCATTCAGCCATTCCTTCTGGTACTGGAGCATGGTCTTGCGGATGTATTGCATCATGGTGACGGGCTCGCCCACCTTCCATGCCACGAACATATTATCCTTGCTGGTGAAGAGGAAGTCCTGACCAGGCGTATATACGTCGTACTCTTGGATCGCAGAGATATTGTTCACCGGGCTTTCTCCCTCGTGATATTTCTTCTTGTTCACGCTATACGTCAGCTTGGCGTTATACTTTAGCTTACGGTCGTTTACGCCATAGGCCAGATAACCGCTACCGAACCAGTGCGGGTTGAGGTTTGCCGTCGTCATACCTCCCACACGCATGCGGAAGCCCTCCAGATGGTTGGCGCTGAACGTGGTATTCATCGGTCCGAAATCGAACTTGCTCTTATCCTTGTCCGCCGTGGTCGGGATATAACCGGTGATCAATATCTCGGCGGTCTTGATGATCACGTTGAAAGCCGGTACCTTGCGAAGTTGCGCCAGCAAGTCGTCCAAGGCGCTCTCTTTCTCTTTCAAGGGGACATGGCGGTTGTGTATCCAGAAGGTGTCGGTCTGGGCGGTGGCTTCGGGCAACTCATGGATCGTGCCGAGAAGGCCGAAGATCGAGTCGGCGTTCTGCACGTCGAACTGATACTTATCGAAATTCCTTAGCTGGTGGGCGTAGAGCTGTTGCGCCCCCTTTACGATATAGAAGTTGACGTAGGTATTCTCGTTGGCGAGCACCCAAGTGCTATCCGGCATCCGCTTGAACTCTTGCTCGATCCGGAGCTTGTCCACCCAGTTGAGGTTGATGTTCGCCGGGGTGTTCAAGAGGAATTTCTTGACGGCGTAATTACCGTCCAGCGTGATGTACAAGCGGCCCGTGAAGCCGTAGCTCTGGCTGTTTACAGGCACGAAGGCGAGATCCACACATTTATCTCCGGCTACGTCCACCGTATCCATGATATAATATTTGTAATAGGAGACGGCCAGCGTGGAAGACAGCGGGCTCACGAAACGGTTCAACAAGATATTGATATTGTTGTCAAAGATATTGACGCCCTTGAATATCTCCTCAAGGTTGGCGGTGATGGCGCCTCCATCGTCCAATGTCTTGTCGATACCCTGCTGGCGCTTGGCCTTGGTGATCGTCTTCTCCGCCTTGGGATGTTTGCGGTAGTATTGGTCGGAGATCGTCTCACGGACGGAGATCGTCAGGATCGGTTTCCCGTTGAACTCCGAGGTATCCAGATAGTTCTTGATAAACTTGAATTTCTTCAGGAACTTATTCTTCTCGAGATTGGGGTTGAAGTCGTCCAGCGACATGCTGAGCTTCTCGTACACCTCGCTTTGGTACTCGTCCTTCGCCTCGATGCGGTTGTCGTTCTTATGCTCTATGACTTTCTTGATCAGTTCCACGGCGGGGTTGTCCTTGCGGGAATATTTCTCACGTTTAGGCTTGACGACTACCTCGGCAATCTCGAACGAGGTAGGCCGGAGGAGCACGTTGAGGGCGTTGTTCTTTTGCCCCGCCTTTAGGTTTACGACCTTATTGTCATATCCAAGCGAGGATACGACCAGCCGGGTAAGCCCTTTGTCATTCTGGAGGCTGAAAGCCCCGTCATCGTCGGTCATCGCCCCGATCGTCGAGTTCTCGAACATGACGGATACGTAGGATAGGGGTTCCCCGCTTACGGAGTCTCTCACGATTCCGGATGCGGAAGTTATGCTCTGGGCGTATAGGACGGAAATGCCGGTCACGAATTGTAACAGGACTAGCAAAGTGATATAGCGAATAGATCTTATCATGTAAATGTCTCGTTATTCCTTCACGGATAATACTGTTGGCAAAGGTATGTTTTTTTCGTGGGAGGGAGGGGGGAGAGGCTATTAATAATCATTAATCAATGGGGCATCCCCTCCTTGGAGGGAGGGGAGCCCCATCATTCTTAAATCTAAAAAACATGAGGGCCTCACGGCTTTATATCTCTGACGGCGATTCGCTATCCGCTTGCTTCTTGGCGGCGGCGGCTTTCACGAGCGCTATGCGTTGGTTGTAGAGGGCGTTGGTCTCGTCGATCAGCGCGTTGAGGCGGCTGATGAAGGTGGCCGTCACCTGAGTGGGCTTCACCACGCTTTGGGCGAAGGCGTAGGTGGTCATCTCGTCGTATTCCTCGTCCATGCGGAGGCGGATTTTCTTGGCGCTCTCCACCGGGAGGTCGGCCCGTGCGTTGGTGCGCTGCTCGGTCAAGGCTGCGTATTGCTGGTTCTTCTCCTTCAGCGCGGCCACTACCTCGGTGAGGGTGATCGCCGCCAGTGCCTCGGGCATGCCCTCCTTGGCTAGGTCGGTCAGCAAGCCCTCGATGGCGGCCGTCTCCTGCAAGTTGGCGAGGCGTGCGGCGCCGATGTAGGGTTTCACGGCGAGGTATAGCTTCTCGGCGGCCGTGCGTTGCGCCGCCAGCGGGCTTTTCATCATTTGCGATACGGTGGAGGTGATGAAGGTGAGCAGGTCGTCTCGCTCCTTGTCGATGGCGGACATCTGCGCGGTTTCCTCGCTGGCGGAGGATTGGTTGACGGCGTCGGTCAGCAGCTTGAAGTCGCTGTCGAAGGCCGTGCGCAGCTCGGCGGGGATGCCCAGCGGGTCGTTCGGGTCGAAGCTGATCTCGTCGGGAGATTCGGAATCGCCGCCGTCACCTGCGATCAGGCTCCCGTAGCGGGCCATGAAGGTCCGGTACTCGGCGTTGTTTAATTTTGCGATGTTAATGTCTTTTACTTTTGTAATCTTTCCCATTTTCTTATTGATTTAGATCCATGATCTGTTTAACACTGGCTAAAGGTACGACAAATCGATTGATATAGCTCTGGGAACCGCCGTGTTTTTCGCGGATTCGACCTCGCGGCAGGTGAAAAGTCGAATCTTGCGAAAATACGGGGCTTACATCGGGTGCGAAACGGAATCTTAGGGAAATATTCCACCTTGCGGCAGGTGCGTGGTGGAATTCGCGAAAAATGCGGGGGGTGCATCGGGTGCGAGGTCGAATCTTGGAGAAATGCGGCATCTCGCGGCAGGCGCGTGGTGGAATTCGCGAAAAATGCGGGGGGTACATCGGGCGCGAGGCCGAATCTTGGAGAAATGCGGTATCCCGCGGCAGGTGCGCGGTGGAATCTTTAGAAAATGCGAGGCCCAACCTTGGTGGCCGGGCCTCGCGATAAATCATTTCTTCTTGATCACGATGATACGCGTGCCGCCCTCGGGCTGTACCAGATCCCCGATCTGCTTGCCATTGTCATCTAACGTAGGAACCAAGAACGGATAATATTCCGGGTTGTAATACTGCTTCGTGCTTAGGGAGCCTTCTCGGGGAGACATGGAATAGGCGAGCTCGCCGTTGACCCATATCTGGTCTATAAGGAATATGCCGTCGGCGATGTACATTTGTGATTTTATCTCATCCTCGCTTCCGTTTGGGTACTGAACGTATATATAGGAGACATCCTGATTCTCTTCTGTTTTGTTAAAAGGGAACGGGAGGTAATAGTATCCTTTCGTGTTCTTTTTTACCCTTCCGTCTCTTTCATAGTCCTCGTAGGGTGGATAGATCATGTTCCACTCTTTCTGTGTACCTCCCTCGTTCGTGTATTGAGGCACGAATTGGCAGAGGGTCTTTTTGCCCGCGTTAAGGTACATGACGAGGATGCCTTTCGTATATTCTTCTCCAAGGAAGCTGGGGGATTCCGGGTTCAAGAGATCGTTCAGCTCCGGGTCTGTCAGCACGATCTGCATGCCTACCTCGTTAAGACCGGGCCCGTCTGGATATACTTTTTCTTCCGATTCGCAAGCGCAGAGGCCGGCTAGCGCTACGCAGTATAAAAGGAATATATTTCTCATAGGATTTGAAGTTTTAAATTGATTAATAAACATAGCTAATCATCCGTACATTTCGATCGTATGGGCTTGTGTTAGATGATGGCGTAAAAATACCGCTGTTAAACCAAGTGTTATCGTTTTCATTACCCCCTCCCCAATCATACCGTACGGTCTGAAAGGAGGTGATGGAAGAACTACCGGAGGCTTCAAACACTCTCCCGTTATATGTAATGGTATAAATATCGGTACTGGTGGTTCTCGTGTTCCGTACTCCGTCAATAATCCAAGCATGACCGTCACCGCTAGCTCTTGTTCCTCTTATATATGTAGGGCCATAGCTTAACGCTCTCCAAGCCCTGTCAAATGTATAATCTTGAGCGGATCCGGCGGTATAGCCGTTATTGTTTAGGAAGTCTCTGGCTTTGGATATATTGCTACTTGTCCCGGTCGCATCATATCCTGTGTTCATCGTATTAAACAAATCAAGCATAAGGCGCTTTAGCTCTACGGAGGTGTCTAAATTCGCGATCATCGTAGGCCACATCGCCGCCGTGATATAATTGCTGTAGGGCTTTTGGTGATATGCCATGATTTGCGAGACGGCTACCATAGCACAACCCGTATAGGCTCTTTGCGTATAATCGGGAGGAAGCAATGGCAATAAATCGTTGAACGGACTTCCTTGATGCCATCCTGCGTGAACTTGCTTGATCCTTTCGGTGACTTCGTTTTTCACGTCTGTCCGGTCATAACTCCAAGGGCTATTCGGGTCGTCGGGGTCAAAAGGTGGGAGTGCTTTGGTGATTACCTTGCCTTTATTTGCCGCTTTAATCTTTTGGTTCGCCGAAGAGGCAAGACTTTCTATGTCTAATTCTTTTTGGGTTTGCCCCTCCACATACAAATCGACTAGCTCTAGGCAGTATTTCAAGCTCTTGTTAAACGAGGTGTCCGATATAGACCCGTTTTCTGAGTAACAAAGTAGCTTGTCTACACGTTCATCTGCCGATAATAGGGAGAATCCCGTTCCTTTGTCGTTTTCGAATATAACTTCGTAGTATAGGTTTCTCCCGTTTTTCTTGTTCTTCTTCAATGAGAGGGCTTTTACTTTTACGGCTTTCTCCTTGTGGATGGTCTTAGCGTAGCTCTCGAAGTTCTTTTTCGCTTCTTTTTCCGAGATATCGTATGAACCTTTCTGTTTTACGGAAAGGGCGATTTGCTCGGAGGCGGTTAAGACCAACTCCTTGTCATTGTTTGTCGCCGCGTTTAACGCTTGGGTGCCAGCATCTATAAGATCTTCACCTTGTGAACATCCCGTCATGATTATTAAAGTAACGCCGATAATAATCGTACTCAGTAAAGTATTCGTTGCTTTCATATGAGATTGGATTTAGAGATTAGCATGAGAAAAGAGTGATTATCAACCTTTGTTGATCTTGAGAAGGAACTCCGAAGAGACGGGACCATTTATTCTTTGAATAGAATAGGTAAATGTTGAGTCATAAAGGTCTGGATTAAATCGGACAAAAACAAATTCTGTAATCAGAATCTTGTATGAAATCTCGTTATTATTCATTTGTCGCGGCCCTCTTGAAACAACAAAGGCCTTGCCGGGGTAGCAAGGCCCATCGCGAGGGATGAGATGCGGCTCGCCGCGTCTCTACAACGCCTCCTTGTTCCACTTGTTCAGCGGATTCTTCCCCTCGGGAGTATAGAGCTGGGCGATACGGGCGGCGTAGGCTTTCTCTACCTTGCCCCGGACGATCTTCATGGTGCTGTTTACCATGCCGTTTTGCTCGGTAAAAGGCTCGGGGAGGATGGCGAAGGTGGTCGGCAACCAACGATCCGGGAATAGGGTGGACAGGTCGCCTCCCTTGCGGAAACGGTCGATCTGGCGCTGGATGATACGGATGGCCTCTTCCCGGCCTTGATCGCTCGTGAGGTCCAGATTCTGGTGGGCCAGATGCTTCCTCAACCGTTCTTTGTTAGGGACCAACAGGGCGGTCGTGTACGGACTCTGGTTATTGTACAGGATCAGCTGGTCGATGCAAGAGGAATGCTCTACCAAGGCTTCCTCTATACCCTCCGGACTGTATTTCTCCCCGTCGCTTCCGATCAGCAGGCTCTTGAAACGCCCCAACACATAAAGAAGCCCGTCACGCATATATCCCATATCCCCGGTGTACAGCCAACCCTCCTTTACGGTATCGGCCGTCGATGCCGGGTTCTTCCAGTAGCCGGCCATCACGTTCTCTCCCCGGATGACGATCTCGCCTTTCTCCCCCGGAGGAAGTACGTTGCCGTCCATGTCGCAGATCTTTAGGTCGAGGGGCCGTACCAATACACCGCTACTGCCGAAGGTATGGCGGCGGGGGCCGTTGGTCGAGATGATCGGTGTCGCCTCGCTCAGCCCGTATCCTTGGTACATCGGGATTCCCAAGGCGTAATAGAACTTCTGCAAGTCCTTATCCAGCAAGGCGCCCCCTCCGATAAAGAACTTCAGCTCGCCCCCGAAGTTCTCACGGACTTTCGCGAACAATAGCTTGTCGAACAAACGGACCAGTGGCTTCAAGAGGACGCGGAAACCTTTTCCTTCCTCCTCGTCGCTATCCCCGTTATAGATATAACCGATCCGTAAGGCTAGGTTGAAAAGGCGGGCGGCGTTCTTGCCTCGCGCTCGGATACCTTGCTCGATATTCTTCTTGAAGTTCTTCGCCAAGGCGGGGACGCTCAGTATCAGGTACGGCTTGAACTCCTTTATATTGATAGGGATATTCTTCAAGGTCTCCATACCGGTACGCCCTACCTGCACGGTAGCTACCGAGGCTCCCTTCGACATGAAGATGTAGAATCCTACCACGTGGGCGAAGCAATGGTCCAACGGGAGGATCACCAACGTACGCCACGTATCGTCTATATCCACGCAAGTGAGCGCTTGCTCCACGTTCGCCGTATAGTTACGGTGGGTGAGGATCACGCCTTTCGGATCGGCGGTCGTGCCGGAGGTATAGGTGATGGTGGCGTAATCATCGTTGCCCAGCGATTGCCCGATCGCCAAGAACTCCTCTAGCGGATGAATACCCAGATAGACCTTCCCCATCCGGCGTATCTCGGACAGCGACATCTCACGGTCTTGGTATTCCGCTTGCTCGTCGAGTACGATGATCTTCCGTACGGCGGGGAGCTTATCCTTGATCGCCCGGATTTTCTTGAGTTGCTGGCCCGATACCATGATATATTTCACGTCGGCGTGGACGAGGCGGAATAAGAGGTCATTCGCCTCCTCCAGCTTGATGGATAGGGGGACATTGGTGGCCCCGGCGTAAAACATGGCCAGCTCTCCGATGATCCATGCGTTGCGGCCCTCGCTCAGCAAAGCCATGTTATCCCCTTTCCGCACGCCCAGCGATACGAGGCCTGCGCCTTCCTCATAGACGAGGTCGCGAACCTTGGAGTAAGTGGTTGGCTCGAATCGCTTGCCCGTCTTCTCCCATAAAAAAGGATTACCGGGGAAGCGCTTCACTGAACTCTCAAAAAGGTCTATAATCGTTTTCTTTTCCATATCTTTTCGTGTTTGTAAGAGGATGTGTCAAAAGTCGGTTGAGTTTATTTTTTCCATCTCTTGCAGGTAGCCGCATGCCGCTTCCACCGTAGGGACGTTCTTGATCACGATACTTCGCTTGCCGTTCTGCTCCCGGAGGTTACACTCACGGGGATGCTTTTGGATGAAGCCCAGCAGCTTGCCGAACGCCTCGCTTTGGTAATACGGGCTATCCGGGTTATTCACCAAGAAGAGGCTCATCTGCCCTTTCTTCAGGACCACTTTCTCCATGCCCAGTTTCTTGGCCATGCGGCGGAGGCGCACGATCCGGATCAACTCCTTGCCCTCCTTCGGTATCTTGCCGAAGCGGTCTTTCAAGCGCTCCGTAAAGGCGAGGATGTCACGTTCCTCCTCCATATTATCCAACTCCCGGTATAGGGAGATACGCTCCGAGTCGTTGGGAATGTAGGTGGGAGGGAACATCAATTCAAGGTCGCTCTCGATATAGGTCTCCCGGACGTATTCGCTGCCCGTATCCCGGTGCCCTTCGGCATTATCGGCGTAAAGATCGGCGAATTCCTCGCTTTTCAATTCGTCTACCGCCTCTTCCAAAATCTTCTGGTACGTCTCATAGCCTAGGTCGGCGATGAAACCGCTTTGCTCGGCGCCTAGCATATTCCCGGCTCCCCGGATGTCGAGGTCTTGCATGGCGATATGGATACCGCTACCCAGCTCGGAGAAGTTCTCGATCGCTTGCAACCTGCGCCGTGCCTCCTGCGTCAGCGAGGTGAGGGGCGGGGAAAGGAGGTAGCAGAAGGCTTTCCGGTTGCTTCGTCCTACACGTCCGCGTAGCTGATGGAGGTCGCTAAGCCCGAATTGCTGGGCGTTGTTGATGATGATCGTATTGGCGTTGGGCACGTCGATGCCGCTCTCCACGATACTGGTGGCTATCAATACGTCATACTCATAATTCACGAAATCGAGGATGATCTTTTCTAGCTTCTCCGGTTCCATCTGCCCGTGCCCCACGGCTACCCGTGCGTCGGGGACTTCTCGCCGTACCAAGGTTTCCATCTCGTAGATGTTCTGGATACGGTTGTTGATGAAGAACACCTGCCCGTTCCGGCTCATCTCGAAATTGATCGCTTCCCGGATAATATCGGGGTTGAAACGCTCCACCTCCGTCTGCACGGGATAACGGTTGGGCGGTGGCGTGGTGATGCTGGAAAGATCCCGGGCCCCCATCAAGGAGAACTGTAGGGTACGGGGGATCGGGGTGGCCGTCATGGTCAAGGTGTCCACGTTCACCTTCAGCTGCCGAAGCTTCTCCTTGACGGATACCCCGAACTTCTGCTCCTCGTCGATGATAAGCAAGCCCAGATCCTTGAAACGTACATCCTTGCCGACGATCCGGTGGGTGCCGATCAAGATATTCACCTCGCCCTCTTTCAGCTCTTTCAAGGTAGCCTTGATTTGCGCGGCCGTACGGGCCCGGCTGATATAATCGATCTTGCAAGGGAAATCCTTCAAGCGCTCACAAAACGTCTGGTAATGCTGGAAAGCCAGTACGGTGGTGGGTACCAACACGGCCACCTGCTTATTGTCCGATACCGCCTTGAATGCCGCGCGGATAGCTACCTCGGTCTTTCCGAAACCAACGTCTCCACAAATCAATCGGTCCATTGGACGGGTACTTTCCATATCCGCCTTGACCTCGGCGATAGCCTTCATCTGGTCCGGCGTGTCCTCATAGATGAAGCTGGCTTCCAGCTCATGCTGCATGAAGCTGTCCGGCGTGTAGGCGAAACCCGTCTCTTGCTTGCGTTTGGAATAGAGGAGGATCAAGTCCCGGGCGATATCCTTCACCTTCGCCTTGGTACGTTCCTTCATCTTTTCCCAAGCGCCTGTGCCGAGCTTGCTCAACTTAGGCGGCTCGCCGCTCTCTTTCCCCTTGTATTTCGATAATTTATGCAGGGAATGGATGCTGACGAATATAATATCGTTATTCTGATAAATCAATTTGATGGCCTCTTGCATCTTACCGTTCACCTCGGTGCGTACCAATCCTCCGAACTGTCCTACGCCATGATCGATATGTACGATATAATCCCCCTGCGAGAACTGGTTCAGCTCCTTGAGCGAAAGGGTGATCTTTCCGCTTCGTGCCTTATCGCTCTTCAAGTTGAACTTGTGGAAGCGGTCGAACAATTGATGATCGGTGAAAAAGCAGATGCGTAGCGTATCATCGGCGAATCCCTCGTGTATCGTGCGGTTTACGGCGGTGAAAGGGATATTGTCGCCCCTATCCTCGAAAATCATCCGGATACGGTTGGCTTGTTTCTCTTGATCGCTCAATATATATAATGTATAGCCCTCGTCGAGGTATTTATGGAACGACTCACTCACCCGGTCGAAATTCTTATGATAGATCGGCTGCGTTTGCGTAGAGAAATGGATGGTAGCGTCCGCCGTTCCCATCGGCCGTGCCCCGAAATGGATGCGACGGAAATCCAAGACCTCCCGTAGGAAGTCCTCCGCTTGGACTAATTTCTTCCGCATCTGGTCGATATCGGCGAAGGATTCCTCATCGGCTACCACCGGATCGTCGTTCCATACGCTTCCGATGCGCTCCTTGCACCATGCGAGATCTCTCGCCGCTATGAAGGTGTTCCGGGGGAGGGAACCTAGCAAGGAAGTACTATCCTTGGCGTTCTTGCTCATCTCCGGGACGATATAGATGCTGTCCAGTTTCTCCTTGCTGAGTTGCGTCTCCACGTCGAACGTACGGATGGTCTCCACCTCGTCGCCGAAAAAGTCGATACGGTAGGGGAACTCGTAGGAGAAAGAGAAAACGTCGAGGATACTGCCCCGGAGGGCGTACTGCCCCGGCTCATATACATAATCGACCTGCTCGAAGCCATACTCGTCCAGCACGTCAGAGACAAACATATTATCCAGCTTCTCGCCCACGCTGATTTTTAAGGTATTCTCCTTCAATACCTCCCGGGCCACGACTCGTTCCGCCAAGGCGTCCGGATACGTGACGATCACGAAAGAGGCGTCCGGGTCTTGCAACCGGCTGAGTACCTCGGTGCGCAGGATCTCGTTCGCCGGATCGACATGCCCGTACTTGATGGCCCTCCGGTAAGCGGATGGGAAGAAGTATACCTCATTGCTGGCGGTAAGCTGCATCAAGTCGTGATAGAAATAGCCGGCTTCCTCTTGGTCGTTCAACACACACACATAGCTTCCCCTTCCTTTCGTAAAAAGAGAGGCGATCGTCATCGCCGGACCCGAGCCATTCAGTCCCTTTAGGAATATATTGCGGGACGTATCGTTTTTCAGTAGGGTGTCCAGCGCCGTCACTTGCGGGTGAGCGGCATATAGTTTCAATAATTCTTGTACTTCCAAAGCGATATCTTGTTTCCGCGAAGGTAACCTTTTTAGGGAAAAAAACAGTATGAATAATGCAGCGATTATTGCCCAGACAATGAACAATGCCGGATTTGACGTACTGCCGATGGAAATGGACTTGTCCTCACGCTCGTCTATTCTGAGCTTGATAGACGAAGCGCAGAAGCATGGAGAAATCTCAATGTTAGTAAATGTCGCCGGAGTATCTGTAAAAAGTCGTACGTGTTTGCCGAAAAACATGTACGACTTTTCAAAAAAACACGTACGTGCTTTTCGAAAATGATAATCGTCTTTTTTAAATGTTAGTATCCAATTGTTTATGTATTCATGTCATTTGCATACTTATTGTATGGAATAGTTTAATAAATTTCCTCTATCTTGATATAAAAATTATCTGTTTGACAGCTACTTATACTTGCCGTATCTTTGCGGTATAAGAAAAACAAAAAGTATAACAAATTAAAAAGTAGTAATTATGAAAACATTAGATTATATCCATTTAGACGCATCAGCGGTAAGTAACGTAGTAGCAAGCCTGAAACAATTATTGGCGGACTACCAAGTATTTTATACGAACCTTCGTGGTTTCCACTGGAATATCAAGGGACACGGTTTCTTCGTTCTTCATGGTAAATTCGAGGATATGTACAACAACGCTGCCGAGAAGGTTGACGAGTTGGCGGAACGTATCCTGATGTTGGGAGGCGAGCCGGAGAACAAGTTCAGCGAGTATTTGAAAGTAGCCCGTGTAAAAGAGGTATCAGGCGTATCCTGCGGTGACGAGGCGTTAAAGAATATTCTTGATACGTATGGTCATTTGATCGGTGAGGAGCGTAAACTTCTTTCCTTGGCATCCGGGGCGGGAGATGAGGCTACGGTCGCTTTGATGAGTGATTATCTGAAAGAACAAGAGAAGTTGGTTTGGATGTTAGTAGCATATTTAACTTGCGATTGCAAGAAGTAAAAAAGGTGATTCATTGCGTTTGGAGAAGGTCGGAAGTGATTCCGGCCTTTTTCTGTTGGTGCCAATAGGGGTTTTTTATTGTTTCATGTCTTATTCATATATATCGTTCGATTATTTTATCAAAATAAAAAGTATATGAAAAGAGTTGTAGTATTTGCGATGGTGTTAATGCTGGGTGTAGTATCGGTACAAGCCCAGTGGTCGGTAGTTCCGGAAGCGGGTATGACAGTGATGAAGGCGGGTCCAATGGTTGATTGGAAACCGAGTTGGAAGATTGGGGTAGGAGTGGAATATCAGTTGAAGCCGGAATTTCTTTCTCTGAAGTCCGGTCTGTATTATACGCAAAGGGGATATAGTAATGACCAATTCCCCGGATATGGATATGGGCATTATTGGTGGACTGTGCCGGGACCTACTTATGATCCGTATGGATATGCGTATGATTACTCAAATAAGGTGACACGAAATTTCTTGCAATTACCGATTATGGCTAATTTATCGTTCAAATTAGCTGAGGATATTCGTTTGAATGTCGGAGTAGGCCCTTATATAGCCGTAAGCGTATTGGATAAAGGAATGTTCGGGGGATGGTCTGTCGCTTCGGAAGAATCCGCTAAGTTTTATACCCACGATCCCTGTGAAGGGCTTCGTGCTTTTGATTGGGGTATAAGTTCCACTGTAGGTGTGGAAATAAAACAATGCTTTATCAATTTTGGCTATGATGTATCGTTAGGTAAAGAGTATAAGGGAGGATCTATCGAGGCGAATTACCATACCTTGGCTCTTACCGCAGGATATAAGTTTAAATTGGGTAAATAGAAACCTAAGTTCTATCGCATGTCTTCCTGTTGATCGTTTAAATATAGATTCTATCTATATGTATATAGGAATTATCTGTTTGACAGCTGTTTATATTTACCATATCTTTGCAGTATAAGAAAACGGAAAGTATAACAATTAAAAAAATAGCAGTATGAAAACATTAGATTATCTTCATTTAGACGCATCAGCGGTAAGTAACGTAGTAGCAAGCTTGAAACAATTATTGGCGGACTACCAAGTATTTTATACGAACCTTCGTGGTTTCCACTGGAATATCAAGGGACACGGTTTCTTCGTTCTTCATGGTAAATTCGAGGATATGTACAACAACGCTGCCGAGAAGGTTGACGAGTTGGCGGAACGTATCCTGATGTTGGGAGGCGAGCCGGAGAACAAGTTCAGCGAGTACCTGAAAGTAGCCCGTGTAAAAGAGGTATCAGGCGTATCCTGTGGTGACGAGGCATTGAAACATATTCTCGATACCTATGGCCTGCTGATTGGTGAGGAACGTAAACTTCTTTCCTTGGCATCGGAGGCGGGCGATGAGGCTACGGTAGCGTTGATGAGTGACTATCTGAAGGAACAAGAAAAATTGGTTTGGATGTTGGCAGCATATTCAACTTGCGATTGCAAGAAGTAAAAAGGTGATTCATTGAGTTTGGAGAAGGCCGGAAGAGATTCCGGCTTTTTTTACTGGAACCATTTCCTCATAATTCCATATAATTTGTCTATCTCGATCGGTTTTGCGATATGTTCGTTCATGCCGGCTTCCAGACTTAGCCGTACATCTTCGGCGAAAGCATTGGCAGACATGGCTATAATGGGCATATCTTTGATATCTTGACGGTCGAGATGACGAATTTGCCTTGTCGCTTCGAGTCCATCCATTACAGGCATCTGTATATCCATGATTATAAAATCGTAATAACCTTCGGGTGAAGCGGCGACTTTATCAACGGCTTCTTGTCCGTCGCAAGCTGTCTCGACTTCTGCATGGGTTTCTTGCAGCAATTCATACGCTATCTCGCGGTTTAGGTCATTGTCTTCCACGACCAGTATCCGTTTGCCGGGAAAAGATATGATATGAGTCGGTGTGATAAGGACTTGCTCGTCTTCCTTTTTGTCTGAGGCAAATTTTTTCATTAAATGGAATAGCTTGGATTTCATGATAGGCTTGCTTATGAAGCCGTTGACGCCAGCTTTTACTGCCTCAAATTCGTAACCGGAATAATCGTATGCTGATATGATGATGATCGGAGTATCTGGTTCCACGTATTCCCTTATTTTTATGGTGGTTTCGATGCCGTTCATGCCGGGCATCATTAAATCTATGATAATAGCAAAGTAAGTGTCTCCGTCGATTACTTTTTGTACGGCCTTTTCACCGGAAAGAACCCATTCCGGTTTCATCCCTAATTCTTGGAGGTTTTCATAAGCGATCTCGCAGGATACCTCATCGTCATCTACTACCAGTACTGGTAGGTCTACCAATATATTATTGTCGTATTCATTCGTACTTCCCAGTTTGACATGAAACCTCATGGTGAATTTGGAGCCTTTTCCATATTCACTTTCCACAAGAATGTCTCCGTTCATTATCTGGGCGATATGGCGGCTGATAGCCATGCCGAGACCAGTCCCTTGGATATTGCGAATGGCCTTGTCATCCGACCGCTCAAAAGGTTCGAATACTTTTTCCAGAAATTCTGGTTTCATTCCTATACCGTTATCCGTTACGGTTATTTCAAACTGGCCGTAACCGTTATAGACAGAAGGTTTCTCTTCTACCGTTAGTTGTATTTGCCCGTCTTCCGGAGTATATTTGATCGCATTTGTAAGCATGTTCAACAATGCTTGCTGTATACGTTGCACGTCACCTATAAGGCATTCGTGTTTTATCTTGGTGACATGTATCTGAAACTTTTGCTTTTTCGCTTCAAAGGCCGGTTGCACCATGACGAATAAACTCTCTAATAGCTCGTTGATCTTGAATGCCTCTTCTGTCAGCATGATCTTATCACTTTCCAGTTTAGACATATCCAGTACCTCATTGATCAGATTTAATAAGAGTTTGGAGGAAATGGTTATTTTCTTTAAGCAATCAGCTATACGCATCTGGTCATCCATGTGCAGGCCAGCTATCGCTGTCATACCGACGATGGCGTTGATAGGAGTGCGGATGTCATGGCTCATCCGGGATAGGAAATCAGTTTTGGCACGGTTGGCGGCATTAGCGCTCTGTAAAGCTTCCTGCAACAGTTTTTTTTGTTTTCTTTCTTCTTTGATTTCCGTTATATCAGTTCGAGTCATTAACCATATGTTCTTTTCCCTGTCGTAATAGCTGAATCGCATTTTCTTTTCCCGGTTTACGCCATTCTCTATCATGGTGCCATATACGATATATTCTCCATGTTTCCGTAGTATCGGTTCTATATGAGCGATCTGTAGTTTCTCAGTCATTTCTTCGTGAAGCTCAGGTGCCATATATTGCCGGTTATATGAGGCGACTACTCCATCATAGTCATAGCTGGCGATAGGAGGGGGACTATAGCTCTCCGAGCCGGAGGTATACATGACATAGCTATTTTTCGAAGCTTCAATATAGATTACGTAATCATATTCTGATCTTACGGCGGTTTCTATAATTTGCGCTTTTCTGAAATCGTTGATATTACGGCTAGATAAAAGGATTCTATCAGGGATACCTTCGTTGTTAACAAGAATATCGATAAAAGTTTCGTGCCATTCAAAACCGAAGTGATCGTTGCAGAAACGTAAGTCAAATGTTTTATGAAAACATCCTTCGGCTATCATTCTAAAGAAAGCTTCAAGCGAAACCGTTTCATCCCATAAACTACGGTCTGGAGAATAGATGTCGTTTCTTAGAATGTTGGCAAGGCTGGTATAATCTTGTTTTGTATTAATTAATTCCGGATTCATTGAATATTTAAGTATATCGACGCTTCCGTCTTCCAAATAGATAGTCCAGATCGTATCCATGAGATATTGATAATTAGCTAATAGCTCGTTTTTATTTAACTTTTCTTTTTTGCTTTCGCTTGTCATGTTTGTATTCTTGCTCGTTTATGAATGCACTTATATCCTTGTGCTTTCAAGGATATTCCGCGAAAGTAGGTAAATAATATGTATATAAGAGATAAAATCATTGTAAATCAAAAAGAATTGATCATTTTCCTTTAAGGCTTTATATGCTCTGCAACATACTTAACACCTTTTTACATATTTCGTGTCTTGTTTAAATTCATCACTGCTATATTTGGTTCAAATCTGAAATGCAATTTCAAATATGGAAAACACGCTGCCAAATATGGAAAAAGTGGATGAGAGCTACAAAGTGCCTAATTTAGAGAAGGGCATAGCGGTTCTTGAGTACCTTTCCTTGCGGTCGGCGGGAGAAACATTGCAAGATATTAAGTCGGCGCTCGATATATCTCAGACTACGGCTTACCGTATTTTGAATACATTGGTGCGGCTGGAATATCTTAATTTTAGTGAAGACACGAAACGCTATAAACTTTCCCGAAAATTATTGACCCTTGGTTTCAGATCCTTGAATGAACACAATCTCTTAGAGACCGTCTTGCCACATTTGCGTGATTTACGTGATCAAGTGAAAGAGACCGCTTGCTTTGGTGTCTTGGGAGATGAGAAAGGGATTTTTATCGAACAAGCGCAAGGACATCATACGTTCCGCTTCGTCCTGTCGCCGGGAAAGCCGTTTGAGTTGCATTGTTCGGCTCCCGGAAAGGCGATTATGGCTTATTTGCCGAAGACGGTGCGAGATCGTTACCTGTCCTACATGACGTTTACACGGTATAATTCCCGGACGATCACTTCTCGTGAGGCCTATCTGGAGGAATTGGAGAAGGTTGGTAAGCTGGGATATGCCATGGATAATGAGGAGGAGCTGAGCGGCGTGATCTGCGTAGGCGCCCCGATCTTTAATTATACGGGATATCCTTGTGGAGCGATTTGGATCTCCGGCCCGAAAGACCGCTTATCGAAAGAGGTGGTGAAAAATACGGTGAAGGTGATCAAGGAGATTGCCGGGGTGATCTCGAACGAACTAGGATTTAGAAAATAAGGAATACAAAATATACCATGAACACACGAAAATACTTGATAAAAAACTCATTGGTGGCTTGTCTTGTCGGCTGTTGCGTTTCTCTCGCTTCAGCCGGCAACCCACCTTTCTTTACTACGGATGCCGTATTGAATGCGAAGGGGGAGCTATTAATGACACAGAAAGGAACGAGACATCTGGATATCTTTTCAGCGGACGGTAAGAGCTTGCTTCATTCGTTTCCGTTTGATGAGATCCCGACCGGATTGCTTCCGGATGGGGATAAGGTGTATGTGACGACCTTCGAGAAGACCGGCCGTTTACAAGTGCTTTCCTTGGAATCGGGTAGGGTGGAAGCGGCTATACCGACGGGATCGGGAGCCTGTCATCCGATGTTCGGGCCGGATAAGAAACATATATATGTATGTAATCAGTTCGATAATTCGGTGGTCGAGATAGATCCGGTGATGCGTAAGGTAGTCCGGAGCGTGAAAGTGTTGCGTGAGCCTAAATCGGCGGTATTCAGCAAGGATGGCAAGTATATGTTTGTTACGAATTTCCTGCCCGCACAACGGGCGGACGTGGATGTGGTGGCCGCTTGCGTATCAGTAATCGAGATGGAGGGGTTTACGAAAGTGAAAGATATCCAATTGGCGAATGGTAGCAATGCCTTACGGGGGATGTGTATCACGCCGGACGGGAAATATATATACGTGTCTCATAACTTGGGACGATTCACGGTGCCTACTTCCCAACTTCAACAAGGTTGGATGAACACGAGCGCTTTCAGCGTGATCGATGTGGCGAAGCGGGAATTCGTTGGGGCGGTATTGGTGGACGAGCCGGATCGTGGCGCTGCCGGTATCTGGAGTATCGCTTGCGATGACAAGCATATCTTTATCACGCATAGCGGAACGCATGAGGTGAGCGTGATCGATCATCCGGCGATGTTGGCGAAGTTTGAGTCTTATAAGGATAAGAGCCGTCTGGATTACGACTTGAATTTCTTGTATGGACTTCGTGAGCGAGTTACCTTACAAGGAAACGGTCCCCGAAATTTTATATTTTCGGGAGATAAGTTGATAATCCCTACTTATTTCGCCGATATCTTGAATACCGTCGATATAAATACATTGGAGGTGACGGCTACCGACATGAATCCGGGGCGTACGGAAACGCCGGAGAACAAGGGCGAGAAATACTTTAACGACGCAAATCATTGCTATCAAGGCTGGCAGAGTTGTAACGGTTGCCATCCGGGGGATGCCCGTACGGACGGGATGAACTGGGACTTGATGAATGATGGAGTTGGTAACTCGAAGAATTGTAAGAGCATGTTGTATTCGCATGTGACTCCCCCAAGCATGATCTCGGGTGTTCGTGAGAGCGCAGAATATGCGGTACGTGCCGGTTTTAAGTTCATTCAGTTTTTTGAGCCAGAAGAGGAAATGGCGAAATGTGTGGACGCTTATATGAAATCCTTGCGTCCGGTGCCTAGCCCGTATTTAGTAAATGGGGAATTATCGGATAAGGCGAAAGAGGGAAGAAAGGTGTTTGAGAAACTGAAATGTGGCGAGTGTCATAGCGGTCCTTATTATACGGATATGAAGATGCACCGTATCGGCGAGGATATAGAATTTGAGAAAGGGTGGGATACACCTACTTTGATCGAGGTCTGGCGTACGGCTCCTTATCTGTTTGATGGGCGTGCGGCTACCATGGAAGAGGTGTTCGAGGTCCATAAGCATGGCATCGATAAAAAGGTTTCCAAGAAAGATATCGAGGCGTTAACGGAATATGTAAACTCCCTGTAAAATAAAAGGATATGAATTATTGTGAGAAGATACATTATACGATATTAAGCACCAAGCGGGCCGAGTTCGCCGTTATGGTGGACGATCTATTGTCTCAATTGCCTCAAAACGAGGTGATCATGAGGTTGGCCTTTTTCGGTACTCCGGGTACAAATGAGGAATACGTGGCACGCCGGGTTTTGCTGCGGGAGAAGATCCGTCGGTATTATGGGGATTGCGAACCGGCTTTGAGCTATGTCTCCCAACCGCCGCTGAACGCTCCTTTGCTGATGGAGGTACATAGCTATGTGCCCGATGCGCAGGATCGGATTACTTTCCGTCATTATCAAGGTGTTCCTTATGTCTTGTTGGAGAATGCCTCGGGACGTTTCCTTTTTGCCGGCGGTTTTCAAGGGGATGTACTCCATTTTGGTATAGAGCCTCAGTCGGTGGAAGCTTTCCGGTTATTGGGGGATGTGCTTCGTCGGGAGGGTTTTCCGTTGAATAGCATTATCCGTCAGTGGAATTATATCGAGCGTATAACCGCTTTCGACGGTCCGGATCAGCATTATCAAGCGTTTAATAACGCCCGGTCTGATTTTTATAGTAAAACGGAATGGGCGAATGGTTATCCTGCCGCTACGGGTATCGGGGCGAATCTGGGAGGTATCTTGATCGATGTGGATGCCGCCGTGTTTACTACGCCGGATGCTTTCGCTACGCCGATCGATAATAAGTTGCAGGTGGCTGCCCATGCGTATTCGGAACAAGTACTGGAAGTTGCCCGACAAAAGAAGACGACCCCTAAGTTCGAGCGTGCCAAGAGCATGACTTTTCAGGATCGTAAATTGATTTATATTTCCGGTACAGCCGCTATCCGTGGTGAGGAGAGCTTGACGGGAGTAGGTCTGGAACGTCAGCTACGGATCACGATGGAAAATATAGCGGAACTGATCGCTGACGCTAAATTGGTTAAGTTACGAGTCTACTTGAAGAATAAATCCGACTATAAGGAGGCTGAGCGTTTGATGAATACCTACGGATTAAATATCCCGATCTCTTATATGTGGGCCGACGTTTGCCGGGATGAGTTATTGATCGAGATCGAGGGAATAGCGATACGTTGAAACAAATAGTACTAACAAATATACACAAAAACAAATGAGAAAAGGTTTGAACATGAAAATGGCGGCTATGGGATTGGTGTTGGTATCTATGGTCGCATGTACGGGAAAGACAACGACAGACGCTACTTGTTGCGCCGCTAACGGGGAGGGCAATTGTCCGGAAGGAACTTGCCGCAAAGAATGCACGAACGCATGTAATACTAACAATCAAAAAAATAAAACAATGGCTTATTCAAAGAAGTACACGAACGCCGATTTTTATAAAGACGGCAAGTTTCAACAAGATGTCGCTATGGAAGCGATGAAAGATATGTTTGCTTTCTACGATGTTCCTTTCACGGAGTTGATGGCGAAAGATATGTGGGTGACAGACTTTGGCTTGGGCGATTTCGAGAATGTAGGTATGGGGGGTATTTTCTGGATCAACGATCCGGAGTATAAGTATTTCGCTCACGCTATCTATTTGTTGCCGGGCCAGATGATTCCGGAACATGCTCACGTAAAGACTGACTTCCCGGCTAAACATGAGTCTTGGATGGTAGAGAAGGGTTGGGTATACAACTTCTCTGAGGTAGGTGACGAGACTCCGAACGCACCGGCTATCCCTGCTGGACACGGACCGATCAAGAGCAAGAATTTCGTGGTTCAGAAGGTCGGCGACGTATTACGTCTGAAGAAATTGGAGACATTCCACTTTATGATGGCAGGTCCGGAAGGCGCTATCGTAGATGAGTGGGCATGCTATCACGACAACGCTGGCTTACGTTTCACGAACCAGAAGGCCGCTTTATAAAAACCTCTAGGGTTATGCTTCGTAATTCTAAGGGTTGCCGATCGTGATCCTTAGGGTTTCAATAAACAACCTTCTAAATTTAAATTTAATACATGAATAAATACTATATAATGGTATCACTCTTGTTGTCGACCTCTCTTCTTGTTTCGGCAGGTCCGAAGCAAAAGAAGGTGGATAACTGGATTGACGCCTCAGTAAAACAAAAGTCTGAGCTTCGTGCCTCTTTGGTGAAGGCGAACATGCCGATCATGTCCGCTTGGATCAAAGCGAAGCAGAAGGCTGTCCCGATGTCCGCCGATTTGACGGGGCAGGATCAGTTGGTACTTGTTACGGCCGCCGGACCGGACGGTACGGATTGGGATTGGGGTACATGGGCGAATGCCCGTTTAATCAAGGCGGACGGTAGTTCGGTTTGGTTGGATGAGTTAGACCCGGATTATTGGGTTTCCGGTTCAAACAGTATCCGTAAGAATACGGATTTATACGGGAATCCTTTGTTGATCGGCGGTAAGAAATACGATCATAGCGTATTATGCCATGCCAATGGCGTGATGGTGTACAATATCAATAAGGAATATGTACGCTTTGAGGCTGAGGTGGGTTTGGCCGATCAGTCGACGGTAGGTAGTGTATTCTTCCGTATCATGAATGTTTTCCCGAAGGAGGAGGCCGCACGTTTGCTAGCCGCTTATCCGAAGGAATTGGGGGCTTTAAACGCTAATATCGATGGGTTGGAGAACTGGTTGACCGCCAGTGACGCTTCCGCCGAGCGTGATATTGTCTTGAATCTGGCTTCTCGTCTGAAAGACGCTGCGTATGTAAAGAACGCTGTTAAGCAGATAGAGACGGAAAAAGATATTGATACTCAGATCCGTGAGTATTTGAAACTTTATGAGAAAACTCAACGTATCTGTAATTTGCAGAGCGACTTGAGTTGGTTGAATATGGAGGCGATTCGTTTGGCTTTCAACGATATGAAAAAGTTGAAAGGCTTCGACGCCACTAAATATCAACCGGTTCTGGATGAGTTGGAACAGCAGGTAAAGAAAGGTTTCGATGGCATTTATAGTGGTGATGAGGCCGCTTTGGTTAATGCCGAGAAAGCGATTGCGAATAAACGTACGATCTTGCTGGCGAACCCGTTCTTGGACGGTGATAAAGTCTTGGCTGCCCGCTTTAAATTAGGTGTAAACGCTCATAAGGCAATGGCTCCGGATTTGGGTACGCAGGGTAATAACTGGAGTAACCAAGAGTCCGCCCGCCGTATGGGCTTCGACGCCGATATCGTGGAGTTGAGTAATTTACGCGGGGAGGATGTACAGGTACGGTCGATCTATAAACCGGAAAACGGTTCCTCTGTCGCCGACTTGCGGATGCATTGGGATGGCGATCGTGCTATGTTTACCCAGACGATGCCCGATAAGCGTTGGAACGTATTCGAGGTGAAATTGGATGGCTCGGGCTTTAAGCAATTAATACATAACGAGGAACCGGATCTGGAGTTTTATGATGGAACCTACTTACCGGACGGACGTATCATCGCCAACTCGAATATCGGTTATCAAGGCGTGCCTTGTGTAAGTGGTGATGACCCTGTCGGTAATATGGTACTTTATACGCCGGATACGAAGAACTTGCGCCGTCTGACTTTCGATCAAGACGCAAACTGGAACCCGGTAGTGATGAATAACGGTCGTGTGATGTACACTCGTTGGGAGTACACGGACTTGACGCACTATTATTCCCGTATCGTGATGAACATGAATCCGGATGGTACGGAGCAGAAAGCGCTGTATGGTAGCGGATCGATGTTCCCGAACAGTACGTTCGATATTCAGCCGTTGCCGGGCCACGGTTCCGCTTTCGTGGGAATTATCTCCGGTCACCATGGTATTGCCCGTTCCGGTCGTTTAATCGTGTTCGATCCGGCGAAAGCCCGTAAAGGCGCCGCTGGTATGGTACAGGAGATCCCGTATCGTAACCGGCCGATCGTGGAGGAGATTAAGGATGAGTTGGTAAATGGCGTATGGCCGCAGTTTATCAAACCGACTCCGCTGAATGATAAATATTTCTTGGTGGCCGCTAAATTAGATCCACAGGATTTATGGGGTATCTATTTGGTGGACGTATTCGATAACGTGACTTGTTTGCGTAAGGTAGAGGGTGAGGGCTATATCAGTCCGGTTGCCGTACGTAAGACACAGACTCCTCCGGCTATTCCGGACCGTGTGAAATTGAATGACAAAGAGGCTACGGTCTTTATTCAGGATATTTACGAGGGAGAGGGTTTGAGAGGCATTCCCCGGGGTACGGTTAAGTCTCTTCGTCTGCACGCTTATGAGTATGCTTACGTGAAGACTACCTCCGATCATAACTGGCATGGAATCCAGTCCGGTTGGGACATCAAGCGTATGTTGGGTACGGTACCGGTAGAAGAGGATGGCTCCGCTATCTTCAAGATCCCGGCGAATACGCCGATCTCTATCCAGCCGTTAGACAAAGACGGAGTGGCTATCCAGTGGATGCGTAGCTGGTTGACCGGTCAGCCGGGCGAGGTGGTATCTTGTATCGGTTGCCATGAGGACCAGAACCAGATTCCTATCCCGAAACGTGTGATGGCTTCGCAGAAAGCCCCGCATGCGTTGACTCCGCCGGAAGGGGGGACCCGTTCGTTCACGTTCGATCTGGAGATCCAACCGATCTTGGATCGCGCTTGTATCGCTTGCCATAATGGTGAGGGCAAGGCTTTCGACTTGCGTGGGGGCAAGAAGGATAAATTAGGTTATGGCACTTCTTACTTGAACCTGCATCCGTACGTACACCGTCAAGGTGGCGAGGGTGATATGGTGGTTCTTCAACCGTATGAATATCATCCGAACACGAGTGAACTGGTTCGTATGTTGAAGAAAGGGCACTTTAACGTGCAACTGACGGATAAAGAGTGGAAAACCCTTTATAACTGGATTGATTACAACGCTCCGGATAAGGGTTATTTCAATGCGAATGTACTTTCGAAGGATATCATCCCGTATCAAGGCTTCGACCAGATCAAGCGTCGTAAAGAGTTGACGGATAAGTATGCGAATGGCGCAGGCGTGGATTGGAAGAAAGAGATCTCCGATTATGCCGCTTACTTGAAGGGTAAAGGTGAGATCAAACCGGAGATGCCGGAGAAATTGGCTCCTGTCAAGGAAAAAGAGTTGAAGGTGAAAGGTTGGCCATTTGATGCGGACCGGATCAAGGCTATGTTGGCCGACGAGAAGGAAACCCGTAAGGAGATTGAGTTGGCTCCGGGTATCAAGATGACATTTGTTCGCATTCCGGCCGGACAATTCGTGATGGGTAGCTATCGTGGGCAATCCGATACTCGTCCGACGGCGAAAGTGAAGATTGACAAAGCTTTCTGGATGGGTGAGTTGGAGGTTACGAACCAGCAATTCAACGTGATTTTCCCGGATCACGACAGCCGTTTCGTGGATCAGCAATGGAAGGATCACGTGGTTCAAGGATATCCCGCTAATAAGCCAGAGCAACCGGTAATCCGTGTAAGTTACAATGACGCTATGGATTATTGTAAGAAGCTGAGTGAGAAAACAGGCTTGAACATCACGCTTCCGACCGAGGCGCAATGGGAATGGGCTTGTCGTGCCGGTAGCGATCAAGATTTCTGGTATGGCGATATGAATGCGGACTTCGGTAAAAAGGATAACCTAGCCGACGTAACCACGCTCCTGCTTGCCGTAAGCGGTATCGACCCGCAACCGATGCCTAAGACTTCTTATTGGTACAAGTACTATACTTACTTACCGAAAGAGGAAGGCGTGGATGATGGCAATTTGGTCCAGGTGGGTGGTAAGCAATATGAAGCGAATCCGTTCGGTTTGTATTGCATGCACGGTAACGTGGCGGAATGGACTCGTTCAGATTACTTGCCTTATCCTTACAACGAGAAATCGAAAGAGGTCTCCGAGTATAAGGTGGTTCGTGGTGGTTCTTATATCGAGCGACCGAAATTCTCGACGGCTTATACCCGTAAAGGATATTATCCGTACCAACGTGTATTCAACGTAGGCTTCCGGGTAATTATTGAGGATTAATAGACAAGGTCTATTTATAGATAGATAACATGGATGCGGCAAATTAATCGCCGATTCTTTCAAAAATGATTAATCTGCGTACATTTGTCGCATCAGTGTTATTAATAAATGAGCAAATGAAAATTCTAGAAAGATTTATCTCTTCTTCTGTGACGACTATCGTCCTTCTATTGATCTACGCCTTTGGCTTGGCTATCGCTACTTTTATAGAGAAGTATCATGGTACTGCCGTCGCTAAAGCGCTGATTTACTATTCTCCTGTATTTTTCTTACTCCAATTCTTATTGGTAGCCAATTTCGTGGCTATCGTTATCAAGCACCAGTTACTTAAGCGGCGTAAATGGGGATTGATGGTCACCCATGCCGCCTTTATTGTCATCCTTCTGGGTGCCCTTATTTCCCACCTTTTCGGCGAGGAAGGAATCCTTCACCTGCGTGAGGGAGAGGCTAGCGATCGTATCATGATCCGTACCTCGGACCAGACTCTCTATCATACGCTTCCTTTTAGCGTAGAACTCGTGAAATTTACCTTAACCCGCTATCCCGGCTCTGCCAGTCCCTCTGCTTATGAGAGTGAGTTGCTGGTACATGTAGATGGACAGACTCGCCATGCCCGGGTATATATGAATAATGTATTAGACGTGAAAGGCTATCGCTTCTTCCAAGCCTCCTATGACCCGGATGAGCAAGGAACGGTACTTTCCGTGAACCGAGATGTGGCCGGAAGGAATATTACATATACCGGTTACGTGATTTTAGTGATCGGCTTTATACTTTGCTTGGTAGGTAAAAACTCCCGTTTCATGAAATTAAGCCGTCAGTTGAAAGATTTAAGAGAGGGCGCTCGTAAAACGACCCTGTTAGTAGCGGTTCTTCTTTCCGTAGGGGGCTTGCGGGCGCAAGGTGCGGCCGCTCCCGAGATGAAGGAGGCCATACAGAAATATGCGATAAGTCCGGAACATGCCGCTAAGTTCGGTGCGTTGCCGATCCAATCGGTAAGCGGACGTATGTTGCCAATCAATACATTTTCTTCCGAGGTACTACGGAAGTTGCATAAATCAGACCGGTTCGGTTCCTTGAACTCTGATCAGTTCTTGTTGAGCGTCTTGGCTATGCCGGATATGTGGGTCCGGGTGCCGTTTATCGCCTTGTCTAATAGTGAGCTGGCTAATTATTACGACCTTACGGATAAGGAGTGTGCCTATATAGAGGTATTCGATAGCCACGGACGCTATAAATTGCAAGAGAAGCTGGACGAGGCCTACAATAAAATGCCGGCGGAGCGTACCCGCTTCGATAAAGACTTGATCAAGCTGGATGAGCAGGTGAATATCTTCCATCAATTGATCAATTACCAGATGTTAAACCTTTTCCCGAAAGAGGACGACCCGGATCACAAATGGTATGCGCCGGGCGATGATTTGTCGGCGTTTTCCGGAAAGGACTCCATGTTCGTTACCCACATTATGGGCTGGTATTTATCGGAGGTACAGGAAGGATTGAAGAGTGGTGATTGGGAGAAAGCGGACGAGGTAATCGGAATGATCCATACGTATCAGCAAGCCAAGAATAAGACGGTAGACATTCGCCCTGAGAAAATACAGGCCGAGATTAAATATAATCAAATGGATGTATTCCGGCAATGTAAGAAAGGCTACTTGATTTTGGGTGGCTTGTTGCTGGTCTTCGCTTTCGTGGCCTTATTCAAGAAGGAAAAATGGGTTACCTATACGACTTGGGTATTGAGTCTGGGCATTTTGGCCGTATTCGTTTTCCATATGTATGGAATGGGAATGCGGTGGTATATCGCAGGTTACGCTCCTTGGAGCAATTCGTACGAGACGATGGTTTATGTGGCTTGGGCTACGGTGTTCGCCGGGTTGTTGTTCGTACGAAAGAGTACGCTTACGTTTGCGTTGGCAACATTATTCGGGGGGATCATCTTGTTCGTGTCCGGCTTAAGTTGGATGGACCCGCAGATCAATCCGCTGGTTCCGGTCTTGAAATCCCCGTGGTTGATGTTCCATGTGGCGGTTATCGTGGGAGCTTACGGTTTCTTCGGCATTAGCTGTCTGATCGGCTTGACGAATCTGGTGATGATGAGCGTAAGCGGGGAGAAGAACAGCGTGATGCTCAAAGAGCGGGTACGGGAATTGAGTATCGTGAACGAGATGTCGCTTTGGATCGGGTTGGCCTTGATGACGATCGGTACCTTCTTGGGAGCGGTCTGGGCGAATGAGTCATGGGGACGTTATTGGGGCTGGGACCCGAAGGAGACGTGGGCATTGATTACGATGGTGATATATGCGATCGTGACGCATCTTCGCTTGATACCGAAATGCAATAACCTGTGGCTGTTTAATTTCACGTCTATCTTGGCCTTCTATTCGGTGTTGATGACCTTCTTCGGCGTGAATTATTTCTTGAGTGGCATGCACTCTTATGGCCAGAATGACAACGTGAACGGGATATTTATTTATCTTTATCTGTCGATCATCCTAGTATTGGGGGCTGGCTTTATATCCTATCGGAAGAGAACGAATTTTAATAATATAATTGTCTAACTATAAATTGAATAGATCATGAGAACATTTAATCACGTAGGAATTGTCACTACGGAAAGTAAAGAAGGGGCGGTTTATAACGAAGGCCTGAGTGTATGGTTGACGGATTACAGCAAGAGTCCGAACCGGATCGAGTTCTTGAAATTCGAGAAAGGCAGCTGCCTACCGGAGTTGGTACAGACCAATGGCCACATCGCTTATACGGTTCCTTGTTTGGAAAAAGAGTTGGAAGGTAAGAAGGTAATCTTCGGCCCGGCTGTTTGCGACGAGCACTTGACGATCGCTTTCATCGAGGAAGAAGGTATCGCTATCGAGATCATGGAACTAAAGTAATTCGTAAATCAAAATTCATAAATCTAAAGGAGGATAATACCATGTCAGACATCAAGACAAAATTCATAAATGATCCTGAGAATATTACGGCTGAGTTATTGGAAGGCTATGTATTAGCGTATCCGAATCAGGTAAAGTTGGCGGCTGAGAATATCGTCGTACGTGCTAACCCGAAAGGCAATGATAAGGTTGCGATCGTTACCTTAGGCGGTTCCGGTCATGAGCCTGCCTTGAGCGGTTTCGTAGGAGAGGGCATGTTGGATTGCTCCGTCGTGGGTGACGTATTCGCCGCTCCGGGTGCCCAACGTTTGTTTCAGGCACTGCAATTGATGGATCGTGAGGCCGGGATCTTGCTGGTCGTATTGAACCATTCCGGCGACGTGATGAGCGCTAACATGGCTTGCCAGTTGGCTGCTCGTAAAGGGATCAAGGTGAAGAAATTACTTACGCATGATGATATCAGCGCAGGTATCGGGGCGAATATAGACGATCGTCGTGGCTTGGCTGGTTGTGTTCCTTTGTATAAGATATTAGGTGCCGCCGCTGAGGAAGGGAAGTCTTTAGACGAGCTGATTGAGATTGGTGAACGCTATAATAAGAACGTGGCTACCTTGGCTGTCGCTATGCGGTCTTGTACGCATCCCCAGAACGGAGGTACGATCACGAACCTTCCCGATGGTATCATGGAGATCGGTATGGGCCAACATGGCGAAGGTGGCGGTGGACAGAAACCGTTGGTATCCGCCGATGATACGGCTGCGGAGATGGTAGACCTGCTTTGCCAGCAGTTACAGCCAAAAGCCGGCGATAAGATGTTGCTGATCATTAACGGCGTAGGCGCTACTACCCATATGGAATTGAATATCATCTTCCGCAAGGCTTATAAGGAGTTAGAGGCTCGCGGCTTGCAGGTGGTGGCAAGCCGTATCCAAGAGATCTTGACCGTACAGGAGCAAGCCGGATTCCAGATGATTATGGCGATCTTGGATGAGGATCATATCGATTATTTGAATAACAAACGTGCGGACGCACCTTATTGGACAACCCTAGGTAAATAAATAATATACATGAAACAACTTACTATCGAGGCCTTCAAGGCCATGTTAGACAATGCGCTGAAACAGATCAAGGCACGTGAGGAGGAATTCTCTAAATTGGATGCCGTAATCGGGGATGGTGATCATGGTACCGCTATCGTTGCCGCTATGACTGCTGTGAATAAAAGCGCTCAGTCTGGAACGGAGTTCAAGCAAATGCTTGGTGATATGGGTATGGATGTGATGATGGAAGTGAGTGGATCGACAAGTACCTTGCTCGGTGCTTTCTTCTTGGGTATGAGCGATCATGCAGAGGGAACCGAGTTGGATGCCGCAGGCGTGAAAGTTATGTTCGCCGGTGGCTTGGCGAATGTGCAACAACAAACCCAAGCGAAACGAGGCGACAAGACGATGATGGATGCCTTGATCCCGGCGGTGGAGGCTATGCAGGCTTGTACGTCGGATGATATCAAGGAGGTCTTGAATGCCGGCGCTAAAGCGGCGCTTGATGGAGCGGAGGCTACGGTACCGATGAAAGCTAACTTTGGACGTGCCCGCAACTATGGCGAGCGTTCGATTGGTTTCGCTGATAGCGGGGCTACTTCGTGGAGCTGTATGTTCGCTTCTTTTGCAGAGGTGCTATAAAATAATACACAGCGTGAGACGGGGCATGCCCCGTCTCTACAAAATATAATAATATAACGAATAATAAATATGGCAGATTTAGATGATTTAAGAGAAGGTGCGGACTTCGGTTTAGGCATCAATTGTGAGAACCAGAGTTTCCATGTAAAGGGAGCCGAGAACTTACCTTGGGGTATGAAAGACCGTCTGTCCCGTATCTTCAACCCGAAGACAGGCAAGGCGGTTATGCTTGCTTTTGACCATGGTTTCATCATGGGGCCGACCTCCGGTCTGGAGCGTATCGATTTGAATATCGTTCCTTTGATTGAATATGCGGATTGCTTGATGTGTACCCGTGGTATCCTGCAATCTACGATCCCTGCGAATACGACGAAACCGATTTGTCTTCGTTCGGACGCTGGAACGTCTATCCTTACGGATTTGAACGATAATGTATTGATCGATATAGAGGACGCTATCCGTATGAACGTCTCCGCCATGGCGGTTATGTTGGCTATCGGTGATGAGGCGCATGAGGCTAAGACTGTGGCTAACTTATATAAGGCGGTCGATAAGGCCAGCCGTTACAATATCCCGGTAATGGGTGTTACCGCCGTTGGTAAGCAAATGGCTCGAGACGCTCGTTATTTCGGTCTGGCTTCCCGTATCTGTGCGGAGAATGGCGCTAATATCGTGAAGACCTACTATTGTGAGGGCTTCGAGAAGGTAGCCGCTGCTTGTCCGGTTCCCGTGGTAATTGCCGGTGGTAAGAAATTACCGGAGAAGGAGGCGTTGGAATTATGTTATAATGCGATCAACGACGGTGCGGCTGGCGTGGATATGGGACGTAATGTATTCCAGAGTACTTCTCCTGTCGCCATGATCCAGGCGGTTCATGCGGTCGTGCATCAAGATATCACGCCCGATCAGGGATATGAGTTGTTCCGTGACTTAGCGAAATAAAGAAGAATGAACCAATGTGTCGTTTCGCTAAATGTGCCAATATGCCAATGCGAATACAACACACATGATCTTTTTTTGCAGGGTGGACTCCATGTGTCCATCCTGCTATAATTAGCACATTGGCATATTATCTAATTAGTACATTATTATATACCATGAAAATCTATACTTTTATATTATCCGCATGCCTGCTACTCGTATGTTCCGCATGTCATGAGGCGTCGCATTATCTTTTATTAGGCGGTTCCGGCTGGGACAAAATCGCCATCGTAAACAAGAACACGAAAGAAATTGAATGGGAGCATCCCTTGGAAAAAGGATGGGAATGTAATTCCGTAGCTGTTACTCCCGACCGGAATATCCTTTTTTCCTATTCGAAAGGGGCGAAGCTAATCACCCGGGATCATGAGGAGGTCTGGAATATCTCCGCTCCGGAAGGCTGTGAGATGCAGACGGCCCGTGTACTTCCCAACGGTAATTATTTATTAGCGTGGTGTGGATACCCGGCGACGATCATGGAGGTGAATGCAAAAGGAGAGATCCTGTCGAAAACGGATTTCGACACCCATATCGAGCAACCCCATGCCCAATTCCGTCAAGTAAACAAGAATAAGCAGGGCAATTATTTAGTGCCCTTGTTCGCTACCTCTGAGATCCGGGAAATATCCCCGTCTGGTCAATTGCTGAAAAGCGTGAAAGTAGACGGTAACCCGTTTAGCGTGGCTGCGTTGGATAACGGTAATTATCTGGTCGCTTGCGGTGATGCCCATTGCTTCATAGAGCTGAATTTCGAGACTGGAGATATCGTTCGCAAGGTGAATGAGAACGATATCGAGGGAGCCCAGCTTTTCTTTGTTGCCCAGTTGCTCCCTAAACGGGACGGTGGTTTGTATATCTGTAACTGGCAAGGCCATGACGGAGAGGCTGCGAAAGGACATTACCCGCAGTTGATCGAGATAAACGGAGCCGGAAAGATGGTCTGGGATTTGAATGATAACGCTACCTTCGGGATGATCTCCTCTATTTGTCCGATCGATTAAAGATATATCCGGATTATTAATTATATTTGTACACCTAAATTCTAAATAAAGCATGGAAGAGAAAAACACGAATGCTACTAAACGTCGAAACCCTGTAACTTGGGTCCCTAGTGTCTATTTTGCTATGGGATTGCCTTTTGTAGTGCTGAACATGGTTACCGTACTCATGTTTAAGGGATTGGATATCTCGGATGCCCAGATTGCGTTATGGACCTCGGTTATCATGTTACCTTGGACCTTAAAGCCTTTATGGAGCCCGTTTTTGGAAATGTATCGTACCAAGAAATTCTTTGTCGTATTGACCCAGTTGTTATCCGGTTGCTTATTCGGTTTAGTGGCCTTGGCGTTAAACTTGCCGAGTTTCTTTGCTCTATCTATCGCATTATTAGGTATTATAGCGCTTAGCGGGGCTACGCATGACGTGGCAACGGATGGCGTTTATATGAAAGAGCTCTCACCGGAGAATCAAGCCAAATATATCGGTTGGCAAGGTGCGTTTTACAATTTAGCGAAGATCGTAGCCACGGGTGGTCTGGTTTATCTGGCGGGTTATATGATGCAATATTTTACCGGGATAGGATTGGAGAAAGAGGCCATGATATACGCTTGGATGATCGTTATGCTGCTTTGCGGTACGATCATGATCCTGCTTGGTTTTTATCATATGAAGATGTTGCCTTCGGGTGGAAAAGCCGCTACCGGAGAACATTCGTTGAAGGAAAGTATGGCTGAGCTATGGCTGGTCTTCAAGGAGTTCTTCACGAAGAAGTATATCGTGTGGTATATCTGTTTCATTATATTGTATCGTTTTGCCGAGGGTTTCGTGATAAAGATCGTACCTTTGTTCTTGAAAGCTCCGATAGCTGATCAAGGATTAGGACTAACGGAGCAAGAGATCGGTTTGTATTATGGTACGTTTGGAGCGGCGGCGTTTGTGCTGGGTTCTTTGCTCGGTGGATATTATATCTCGGCTAAGGGATTGCGAAAGGTATTGTTTACGCTTTGTTGTTGCTTCAACATACCGTTTTTGGTATACACGTTCTTGGCGTGTTTCCAGCCTGATAATGGTCTCATTATCGCTTCCGCCATCGTATTCGAGTATTTTGGCTATGGATTCGGTTTCGTGGGCTTGATGCTGTTTATGATGCAACAGGTAGCTCCGGGCAAGCATCAGATGGCGCATTATGCGTTCGCCTCAGGTATCATGAACCTTGGCGTAATGCTTCCGGGAATGATGAGCGGTTTTGTGAGTGACTGGCTAGGTTATAAGTATTTCTTTATCGTGACCTTGCTGGCGATGATCCCTTCATTCTTGGTAGCCTATTTCGTACCGTTCACGTATGACGATAAAGGTAATAAGTTAGTATAGTAATATTTTAATAGGATTAGTTATGGATAATTTGAAAATCGTAGGCGCTCCGCTGCCAGATATGCCTTGGGAAGATCGTCCCGAGGGTAGCAAAGAAGTATTGTGGAGATATTCGAAGAACCCGGTGATTCCTCGTGATATCCTCCCGACATCGAACAGTGTGTTCAACAGTGCTGTTGTCCCTTTCAAAGGTGGTTATGCCGGTGTGTTCCGATGCGACGATACGAATCGCCGGATGCGTTTGCACGTAGGTTTTAGCGCAGATGCCATTCATTGGAGTATCTCTGAGACAAAACTCGAGTTTGAGTGCGACGACAAGGAGATCGGCGAGTTTGTTTATGCCTACGACCCCCGTGTATGTTTTATCGAGGATCGTTACTATGTGACTTGGTGTAACGGTTATCATGGCCCGACGATCGGCGTGGCTTACACGTTCGATTTCGAGACCTTCCATCAGCTGGAGAACGCTTATCTGCCTTTCAACCGTAATGGCGTGATGTTCCCTCGTAAGATTAACGGAAACTTCGCCATGTTGAGCCGTCCGAGCGACAACGGTCATACTCCGTTCGGCGATATTTTCTATAGCGAGTCTCCGGATATGTGTTTCTGGGGTAAACATCGCCACGTGATGTCTCCGGCTGCGTTCGAGGATAGCGCTTGGCAGTGTACGAAGATCGGTGCGGGCCCTATCCCTATCGAGACTTCCGAAGGCTGGTTATTGATTTACCACGGCGTGCTTCGTTCTTGCAACGGGTATGTGTATAGCTTCGGTTCCGCTATCTTGGATTTGGAGCAACCTTGGAAAGTGAAATTCCGCTCCGGACCTTATTTGTTATCCCCGCAAAAGGATTACGAGTGCATGGGAGACGTTCCGAACGTAGTCTTTCCCTGTGCCGCCTTGCATGATCCGGAGACGAAACGTATCGCTATCTATTACGGCTGCGCAGATACGGTAACAGGATTGGCTTTTGGCTATATTGATGAGATTTTGGATTTTACGAAGAAGAATTCAATCATTTAACAGACTCGAGAAGAACAATATACTTTTGTTGTCGAAACAATATACTTTTACACACGAAAGTATATTGTTTTAGAACAAAAAGTATATTGTTTTTTTTATTAGGTAAAAGAGTAAGAGCTATGACAAAGATACAACAGTTTTTGGCAGATCTGCCCGAGGAGAAGAAATCCTTGTTTGTCCCTGTTTTCGGGAGCATGGAGAAATTTTATACGGTAGTTTACTTGATCGCCCGGAATGAGCACGTCACTGATCAGGAGAAGCCAGATCGTTATGAGGATCGTTTACAGGTGATTCGCCAGATACGTAACCGGGTGGAGAAACTAGTTTCCTCGTATGGCTTGGACGGAGGGGAGATCGTAGCCGATATCGCCAGCGACTATTTTGAGGATTATGTCAATTACAAAGAGCCGGAGCTAGACATTACGAATGATGAGTTTATCGCTATCCTCCAGAAAATATAGGAGATAAATATAATTTTATTGTGTGGTAGTATTGACATTATCCGGTATCACCGTGGCTTTGATGACTCTCCCGAACTTAATTGGTATCTTGCTGTTACATAGGGAAGTGAAAAACTCTGTCAAGGAGTATTGGCGACGGATGAAGGAGAAGTAATGACTGTGAATAACATTTTTTGTGTATAATACGCTTTGTATGTGTTTAATAACGCCTATCTTTGCCAATTACCGGAATTTTAGGTTCTGGGTATTCTTTGAGAAGAGTAATGATTGAGAGTTGGCAAAGTTTTATTGAATGAAGTATTTTACAAAGTTAATACGCTGGATATCCTCACAGGAGCATTTATATTTCTTATTTGCCCTGTTATTTATCATCCCAAACTGTGTGTTCTTTTTTACGGAACCGCTTCCCGTTACGGTCGGTATCGCCTCGTTGCTGATACCTTTGGCCTTTTGGATGGGTGTTTTGTTAGTGGCCCGTAAACCGGGGATCGTGGTTTGGTGCCTGTTGCCGAAGGTTATATTAGACGGGGGGCAGTTGGTGCTTCTGTATCTTTTCGGGCAGTCCGTGATAGCGGTTGATATGTATTTGAACCTTACCAGCTCGAACGCTTCCGAGGCTAGCGAATTATTGGGGAATATCATTCTGGTGATCGGTTGCGTATTCTTTTTCTATACATTGCCTACGCTGGTGCTCGCTTATCGTTCGATACGGCAGAAAGAGAAATTGCGAAATTCTTTCCGGAAGAAATGGGCCAAGATCAGCCTAGGCATGTTTGTCATGGGCTTGATCCTTTGCTTCCTGTCTCCTTTGCAAGATCACCGGTTCTCATGGAAGGACGATGTGTATCCGGCTAACGCCCTATACAATTTATATTTCGCCATAAATAAGGCGGAGAGGAACCGTAAGTATCATATTACTTCCGCCGACTTTAAGTTCGACGCCACTAAGCTGGAACAAGCTGAGGGAAAACGGGAGATCTACGTCTTGGTAGTGGGAGAGACCTCCCGTGCTATGGAATGGAGCCTTTACGGATACGAGCGCAAGACGACTCCCCGTATGGAGGCTTTAGACGGATTGGTGCATTTCACGGATGTGGTGACGCAATCGAATAATACGCATAAAAGTGTCCCCATTATCCTGTCCGCTGCCAGCGCCGAGAATTATGGAGTCCTTTACGACGAGAAAAGTATCGTGACCGCTTTCAAAGAGGCTGGTTTCCGTACGCTCGTGATCGCCAACCAGAAACTAACGACCTCGATGATCGGCGCTTTTTACCGGGAGGCAGATACCTTTATCGATATGAGCGCATTTAATACGGGTTCTACGCTAACCTCCTTGCACGATGCGGCGATCCTGCCTTATCTAAAGAAGGAACTGGATAAAGAGGACGGTAATCTTTTCGTAGTACTGCATACTTATGGCTCGCATTTTAATTACCATGAACGTTATCCGAAGGAGTTCCGTTTCTATAGGCCGGATAAGGCGGAGGGAATTCGTGCCTCGTATAAAAAGGAGTTACGGAACGCTTATGATAATTCCATCCACTATACAGATTACGTGCTGGGGGAAATCGTGGATATGTTGGCGAAGACAAATGCTCCGGCATCCATGCTTTACTTAAGCGATCATGGAGAGGATATCTTCGATGATTCCAGAGCCCGTTATCTGCATGCTTCTCCGATACCGACCTATTACCAGTTGCATATCCCGTATGTGATCTGGTTCTCGAAGGCTTACCGGGAGTCATATCCCCAGAAATATCTGGAAGCGCAGGCACACGAGACTTATCCGGTTAGCACGAACAGCGTATTCCATACGATGCTTGATATAGCCGGTGTGCGGACTCCGGTGGCCGATTCCACGTTTGCTTTAACGAATCGTGCCTTCAAGGTACGTGACCGTATGTATCTGGGAGACCATGACGACCCGATCCCATTTTGGAAAGTCGGCTTAAAAAAGCAGGATTTTGAGATGATGGATAAATGGGATATCGCTTATGATAGGAATTAGACTGATCTCAATCGTATATGAAAGAGCAAAGCGGACATATTACTAGCAAGGTGATATTAGGCTATATTTTGCTGATTACCATTGCGGTCTGCTCGGTCGCTTACATTTATAATATAGTAGAGAAAGTGGCCGAGGAGGACGAGCCGGATCATCAGGCACGCCGGAAGGTGTACTTGGTCACCAATACGCTCTCCCTGCTCTATGAGAGCGAGGCGTTGGGGCAGTTGGTAGGCATGCCCCAGAACGAGTTCCGCCACTTCAATCGTACGTTGAATAAGGCCCATAATAACATGGATTCGTTGAGGACCTTGGTGACGGACTCCATGCAACTCCTGAAAATAGATACGATCGACATACTGCTGGAGCGTAAGCGATGGAATACCCGCCGCTTGCTTGAGACTTGGCAGGAAGCGAACACGGAGCGTCTTTATACGGAGAATATCGAGAAAATAATTGCCGTCCGGGATACGATCGTAAATGAGGTGCAGGTACAAGAGCGGGTAGAGGTCAAGCAAGATACGGTGGTAGTTCCCCGTAAGAAGCGAGGATTCTTCAAGCGTTTGGCCGACGTGTTCTCTCCCGGCAAGGAAGATACCAGCATCGTGGTGAACACGACCCGGGAGATCGTCACCGATACGTTGGTGAACGCTTATAATCCGACCGATACGATTGTCAGCGTTCTGAAAAGCATCCAAGACAGTGTGGCTTGGCAACGGCAACAACTGATGGATCAGTTGTTGGAAAGGGCCTCTAACTTACGGTATAACAATAGCGTGATTACCCGGGAGATCAACCAGATGCTCCGTAATATCGAGGAGGAGGAGATGGAGGCGTCGCTGGAAAGGGTCTATAAGAAGCAGGTACTATTAAGGGAGACCTCCCATTTGATCGCCGGAATCGCGATCGTCTCCGTGGTAATCGCCTTTCTGTTCCTCTTCTTTATCTCACGGGATATCTCACGAAGTAAATATTACCGTATGCAACTGGAAAAGGCGAAACAGGTCGCCGAGAGCTTATTGCGAAGCCGTGAGAAGCTGATGTTGACGATCAGCCACGATATACGGGCTCCGCTCTCTTCCATCATCGGATATATCGAGCTTTTGCTACGCCGCCATCCAGACGAGCGTCAGCAATATTATCTGGAGAACATGAAAGGTTCCTCGGATCATATCCTTTCCTTGGTGAACGACCTGTTGGATTTCCAGCGGTTGGAGTCCGGCGAGATGGAGGTGCATAGCGTTCCCTTCCGTGTCCCGGCCTTGTTCGATGAGATCTATACCAGCTTCCAGCCGATAGCGGAGGCGAAAGGCTTACGGTTTGTCTTGAACCTGAAACCGGAGGAGACTGGGCAAGTTTATATGGGCGACCCGATCCGTATCCGGCAGGTCGTAGGAAACCTCTTATCTAACGCTATCAAGTTCACGGAAGCGGGGCGAGTCGTTTTACTTGTCTCCTTACAGAAACTGTCCGCTGTCCATTATCAACTGTCCATTACCGTCAGCGATTCCGGTCCGGGCATCCCGAAAGAGGAACAAGAGCGGATATTCGGGGAGTTTACTCGCCTTGCCGATACGGAAGAGGTGGAAGGTTTCGGTCTGGGCCTCTCCATCACCCGTAAGCTTCTGTCCTTGATGAACGGTACGCTTGCTTTGGATAGTACCCCGGGGAAAGGCAGTGATTTCACGATCTTGCTACCTCTTCCCTTGGCCGATAATCAATCTTTGCCGGACGTAACGGCGGAGGCTCCGGATGCTGGTGAGGCCGAGGCTTTACCCTTGTTTGAGGGGCAAGATGTCTATTGTCTTCTGGTAGATGACGATCCTCTACAACTGGCCTTGACGGAGGAACTCTTGAAGCAGAGTCACGTGCAGGTGGTAGGTTGTACGAATCCGCATAACGTCCTCGAGCTATTGCGGAACACCGTATTCAACGCCATTATCACCGATATACAGATGCCGACGCTGGATGGCTATCATTTACTGGAGCGGATACGTACGTCCGGTATCCCCGGAACGGATGAGATCCCGGTGATCGCCCTATCTGCCAGTATCGCCAAGGAGCACGAGCATTATCTGGAGGCTGGTTTCACGGGTTTCTTGAACAAGCCGTTTACCGCCGCCCAATTAATCTCCTTGCTGAATGAGTTGCTGACACTCCATCTGGAGGCAAGGAGCGAGTTGAATTTCTCTTCGTTGACCGCTTTTGCCGGAGAGGATCCGGAGGCCTCAGCCTCTATACTGAAAACCTTCTCGGAGGAAACCCGCAAGAGCATCGACTTACTTCGGGATGCGTTAGAGGGAAAAGACCGGGAGGAAGCCTCCCGGATATCTCATAAGTTGATTCCCCTGTTCACGATGCTGGGGGCCAATTCATTGGTACAACACCTGCGGATCTTGGAGAAGAACGATGAGGAACTGACCGATTCCGGCTGGTACCACCTGCTGGGCGAGGTAATCGAGCAAGCACTTGCTATCGTGAAGGATGCGGAGTCCGCCATCGGGTAATCTTGTGGAATCCGGTGTGGAATAAATACCCATCCGTGGAATGCCTTTCCCCATGCTTTTGAAATAAAATTCTACTTTATAGAAACAAAATTTATCTATTACTTGTTAAAGGATAAGTAGTTAGATATTCATTGTCGTGCGTTTCGCTGGCTTTGGCACGATATTCGCTATCTATTTAATGAAATCGCAAGTGGGCGTTTCTACATTTAAACCGTTAAAAACAAAAGTCATGAATTTATTCATGGCGAAAGATTAAGTCCTGAGTATTCAATTTAAGTCTGCAAAAGAAAAAGGCATCCTTTCGAGGATGCTTTTTCTATTTAGTTTCGTTACTTTTGCCACGAAATAATAAAATCTACTGAATCATATCATGGAACACGCGCTACAATCCCGACCTCGTATCGAGGTGGTCGACGCATTACGAGGATTTGCTGTTATGGCTATTATCCTATTGCATAATATCGAGCATTTTAACTTGTATAATTTTCCGGAGGCTACTACCGATTTTATGAAAGCCTTGGATAAAGGGGTATGGGATACCTTGTTCTTCCTCTTTTCCGGGAAGGCATACGCTATTTTCGCCCTGCTGTTCGGTTTTAGTTTTTTCATCCAGTTTGATAACCAAGCGAGGAAAGGGAAGGACTTCCGGCTTCGTTTCTTCTGGCGGTTGATGCTCCTATTCTTTATCGGTTGCTTCAACGCCTCGTTCTTCCCGGGGGAGATATTGGTGCTTTATTCGATCTTGGGTATTGTGTTGATACCGGTTTGCAAGTTGAGTAATAAGATGGTATTGGCGATCGCCGTGTTTTTGATGCTACAGCCCATGGAATGGGGTAAATTCATGTATGCCTTGATGCATCCGGAATATGTGGCATCCAAGGAACAATGGCTGGTGCACTGTATGCGGATCTATCCGTATATGGAAGGTGCTAGCTTTTGGGAAATGGTCAAGTCTAATCTGTGGGACGGGCAGCTGTATAGCCTTCTCTGGGCTTGGAGCTATGGACGTTTCTTCCAGACATCGGCTCTCTTTATGCTGGGCATGTTGTTGGGGCGCAAGGGATTGTTTGTCGATCCGGAGAAGCATCGGACGTTTTGGACAAGGACCTTTGTTATCGGGGTAGTTTGTTTCATTCCCCTCTATTATCTGTCCCTTTCCCTACCCGGTTTGCTGGAGCGTACCGAAGAGCTTCGCCCGATGAGTACGATCGTGTCTTCCTTGCGTAATTTCTCGTTCATGTGCGTATTGGTATCCTCCTTTATCTTTTTGTGGCAGTGGAAGGCGCCGCATAAGGTGCTTCACGGGCTTGTGCCTTACGGGAAAATGAGCTTGACGAATTACCTCACGCAATCGATGGTAGGCTCTTTTATCTATTTCGGATACGGTTTATCCCTGTATGACGATCTGGGAACGACCGCCAGCTTCGCCGTAGGAATCCTTCTTTTCATTCTCCAGCTAGGTTTTTGCCACTGGTGGTTAGCCCATCATAAACAAGGTCCTTTCGAGGGAGTATGGCGTAAAGCTACGTGGATGTTTTCTTGATTCGTTTTATTTATTTACCTTTGTGGTTACTATAAATAATCTGAGTGGGTATGTTGTCGATTCTAATCGTTGAAGATGATATAACTTTTTCCTTGATGCTTACCACATGGCTGGGTAAGAAAGGGTTTGTCGTAAGATCCTCGTCCTCTGTTTCCGATGCTAAACGGAGGCTGGGGGAGGAAGCGTTCGATTTGGTTATATCGGATTTACGCCTGCCGGATAGTGACGGGATCGACTTATTGAAATGGCTGAAAAGCACTCATCCTTCCTTACCCCTTATCATGATGACCAGTTATGCGGAGATACAAACGGCGGTTCAGGCGATGAAGCTGGGAGCGGCGGATTATATTGCCAAGCCGCTGAACCCGGATGAGTTGCTGGGAAAGATCAAGGAACTTGTGCGCGTGGAGGAGAAGGCTCCGGCGAGAGTCCCGGTTTCTTCGGCCCCGGATCTTTATATCGAGGGGCAGAGCCAAGCGGCCCGCCAGCTTTATGAGCATGTGCGTTTGGTGGCTCCGACGGATATGTCGGTATTGGTGACCGGCGCTAGTGGTACCGGTAAGGAGTATATCGCCCGTCGGATTCACGAGCAAAGTAATCGTAGCAAGGCTCCGTTTGTCGCCGTGGATTGCGGCGCTATTCCCAAGGAATTGGCGGCTTCCGAGTTCTTCGGCCACGTGAAAGGTTCTTTTACGGGGGCGATCGAGAACAAGACCGGGGCGTTCGTGGCGGCCCAAGGCGGTACGATATTTTTGGATGAGATCGGGAACCTGACGTATGAGGTGCAGGTCCAGCTATTGCGTGCCCTGCAGGAGCGCAAGGTGAAGCCGATCGGGAGCAATCAGGAGATCGCCATCAACGTACGTCTGATATCCGCTACGAACGAGAACTTGCGGCAGGCGATCGAGAAAGGAGATTTCCGTGAGGACCTGTACCATCGTATCAATGAGTTCACGATCCGTATCCCGGACTTGAAAGAGCGAAAAGAGGATTTGCTCTTGTTCGCCAATCATTTTCTCGATCTGGCGAATAGCGAGCTCCAGAAAGATATCATCGGTTTCGACAACGATACCATGCAATTGTTCCAATCCTATTCTTGGCCGGGCAACCTGCGGCAGATGAAGAACGTCATCAAGTACGCCACCTTATTGGCGACCGGCCGCTACATCACCCGCAAGGAACTCCCGGAGGAACTGACGGAGAACCTCCCGTCGCACACTAACATCCAGCTAAAGAACGTGGAGCACGAACGAGACCTTATCCGTAAGGCCCTCCAAGAGTGCGGCAACAATAAGACCCGTGCGGCCCAGTTATTGGGCATCGACCGGAAGACGCTTTACAATAAGCTGAAGATTTATCAGTTGGATTGAAAATTCCGTGTTTTATGTGAGTGCTTAAGGCCTATTGGGAGCCTCTGGCTTGTATGATGGGTCTGTTGCGAAATAGAAGCTTATTCTGACTATTTGCTTCATATTATACGAATATGTTGACATACCCTTCGTGCGAAAGTGACAAGATAATGAGATAGGTGTGGCAATAAACACGCTTTTTCTTGAAAAAGGGGCCAATTTTGTACACGATAGGTGGCGAAACCTGTTGCGATAGGTCGTATTGCCCAATGCCGATACTCGCGTTAGGCATTATGAGCGGTCACGCATAGGGTTATGAGTACTCATGAATGGGCATTCTTACCGTGCTATAACCCTATCGTAACACTGCTTTTACCCTTTTCTTGCCTCAAAATATGAGATACGATGAATTAATTTCGCTGGAGCGAGAGGCTGTTTTTCTGTATTCATCTGTCAACGAGACAAATGCTGCTTTTTCTTCTCGTATTTAGAAACGAGCCGTACCTTTGCCCGAAAAAATCGATTCTCCGAGACTTTAGTTTTCATTTTGTCAAATTGCCAGATGGTATGTTATTGCCAAGAGAAAATCGCTAGGGGCTTTCTCCACATCGGCACCAACCACCTTTGCCGGGAACAGTAACTTTGGCTGATAAGCTGATTGAATGGTTGGAGTAGGGTGAATAGTCTTTTATTATTCTTTTTTAACATGACATGGAATAAATATTGTCTATTTATCAAAGGTTTTTTCTTTGGAGTATTATTAATTATAGTTAATTGATGTGATAATATTTGTGCGTTTAAGAACTTCGCATTATAATAAAATCTACCTTTGCTGTTGATAATACTCAATAAGTTGATTAAAATATACAACTTCTTTTTTTAATGATGTTATAGGGGAAATATTTAATGATTAAGCATATGAAGAGATGTATTTTTACGAAAGTAAAGTTCATGGCACTGTTCCTGTTTGCGGTGCTGATGACCGCATGTACAGCGGACGTGTACGAGCCTAAGCCGGATCCCGATCCAAAGCCGAGACCGGACGAGAGTACAAATGGTATTCCGAATGATTTTGATTATTCAACAAAGGCTAGCCATAAATTGACTGTTAAAGTCTTGGATGAATATGAGGGGAAACGTTATTATACGATAGAAGTATTTGGTTCGGACCCTATCACTGATCCTAATTCTGTTTTCTATGTTGGAGGTAAAACAAACTCAAGGAATCCATTTATTGTTGATTTGGCTTTACCTAAGACTCAAGAATATATTTATATTAAGAAAACGGATGCACAAGGGTATAGTACTGTTGTAAGCTTAGAGGTGAAAGATGGCGATTTATTATTGGATTATACGGATCCAGTTATTACAAAATCTTTTTTGCGTAGTGACAGCGGGATTAGTGATCAAGAAATAACACGTTGGCTCACCCCGCTTTCGGAGAAGGAAATTGAGAAGTTGGATAAAAAAGCTGAGATGAAAGATGTAATAGAGCTACGGAGTGGTATGACTCTTGATAAAAATAAGAGTTATAAAATTACGAGCGGAAAGGTCAACAATGTCGTTTTCCCTGATAACGAGAACTACACTCTTTATATTTTTAGCGGCGCTACCTTGGATTTAGCTTCTTCAGCCTCACCATTGACAAAAAACAGTCAAATTGTAGTTTTTCATGGAGGTCAGATAATTGGCTCTAAGGCTGTTCTGAAAATTGATGGAAATTCTCAATTGGTTAATATGGGTAAAGTAGATATTAATAGAATAGAAACTCTACCTTCGCCACATAGTTCAATTTATAATCATACGAATTCGGAAATTACTGTAAACTCAATGCATTTGAATGGAGGTGAACTTCATAATCATTGTTTGGTAAAGGTTGGTACTTTCTCTTTTGATGGATCTGCTTCCGGATTATATTTAAATCGGGGTTCTTCTGTAATTTCCGGGAATTTTATATATGGTTATGATACGAAAATATCGATGGCGGAACATTCCTTGTTTGAGACAGATGCGTTGAATCCTGCTCAAACAGGTCCTGTATCCTTAGTTGTAGAGGATGCGGATGCCAATCAATATGGAGATGGAAATAGTGCCAAATTGTTTAAGGTGAATGGTGTATTGGATTATACATCTGTTCAGATAACAGGCTTTTTCTGGAGTGATTTATATACTTATGCGCAAAGTGAAGTAAATTATTCAGCTAATAAGAATGGTGCGTTAAGAGTGGTTGGCAATAAATGCCCTGTAAATATATCCGGTGATTGTTTTGGCGATATCAATTACAGTAAAGATGAGCCTTTTACAGACGAATCCGAGACGCCTGAGTATAAACCTGAATATGATAAGACAGAAGCTTATGTCTATTTATTTGAAGACAATTGGCCTAATTTTGGTGACTATGATATGAATGACTTGGTTATGATTGTCAGCATCATGAATACGACAGAGGCTAGCAGTGAAGGTATTAATGCAAAAACTGTATATTTATCAACAAGTGTTAGGGCTGTAGGTGCAACGAAATCTTTATATGCTTTTGCGAAGATCCAAGGAACAGACAAGGTTATTAATTTATTGGAAGGAAAAGAGGCGCATGAGTTCATGAATAGCGAGCCAGGTCAAATAATAAATACATATAATAAGACTTGTGAAGCACGTGAAAGCTTGATAGAAGTAGATGTGAATGGCATGAGCGGAGTTGTGAATGCTAACAACTTAAACGTTTTTATTGTTTGGGGTGATCCTAATAAGAATAAAAAGAACGAGGTCCATATAGCTGGTTTTTTAGGGACGGAACAAGCAGCCACGGCCTTAACAAGTGATGAATATTATCGATATAAGTATAATGAGAATATTGATAATTCAACAGAGGAATTTAATAATATGATGTGGGGATTGATGATCCCTAAATCATCTTTTGATTCATATCCTAGAGAAGGTATTTCTATTATGGATGCATATCCTCAATTTATGAATTGGGCCAAGTCTGGAGGAAAAGATGTTTTGGATTGGTATACTTTAGGTGTCAATGATCTTCTTTACCAAGGAGATTCTGCTAAAGATAAGTGATCATAGCATCTAAATGATAATTTTATTTGTCGTAAACAGTAAATAGATTTAAGAATAAAAACGGATTGCGGGAACTTTATCCTTAGCAATCCGTTTTTCATTTCTATTAATCCAGCATCAAACTCATATAAGCCATCCTCCCCTGATAACCCATCAACTGTCGTGTTAGCGTTTGGTTATCCATTTGTTCCAAATCTTTTTTGGAGACAGGGCTTTCGTGTTGTTTGGATAGCCAGAGGTGGATCATGCGTTTCGTGTCGATGATGCGGGCCATACCCATAGGTAAGGTACCCGGAGGGGTGGGAGGGGTATTGACCGTCGCTTGCGATATGTTATTTTGCAGGGTAAGCTCTTGCAATAGTAATTCCTTGATCTCTTCCGAGTCGTAAAGAAGTTCCTTGATAAAAAGCTTTTTGTCGGACGGCGCTGTACCCGCCTCAAGAGGCAGTGCGAAAGCCATGCCAACCACCTTCTCGTTCTCGTCCAAGGCCGTGTACATCCCCCCGTTATCTAATTGCAGATCACGAAGTATCGTGATGAAATCATCCTGCGAGTGCAAGATACAGGAAGGGCGTTCACGTAATTTGCGGTTGAAATAAGCGAACAATTCGTCGGTTGTCGGTACCTCCGGTTGGATAACCGTTATCTTCGGGAGTTGAACCGGCGTATTCGGGCGGATATATGTCTCTACGGAATAATCGAATGCCTCGGTATAACCCTGTTCCCTATAATAGTCGAATAACCAAGGATCGGCAGGGATTAAGGCGGAGATAGCGATCTCACGCCGTTCCATTTCCTCGAATGTCTCTTGCAAGAGTTGTCGCATAAGCCCTTGCCCTCTTTCTTCCGGAGTCGTGCACGCCCCAGAGATATAGCCTACCGAGATCTCGGTACCCAAATAAGTCATCGTATGAGGAACTATCTGCAAGGCAGAAACTATTTTACCGTCCTTCTCGATGGTCATTGCGTTCTCGTCCTTGTAAACACGATCAAAATAAAGGCTGATAAATGCCTCGGAATCCCCGAAGCAGGTACGCCATAAGTTTACGATTTGTTGTTTCTTGTCCATAATTTATTTAGTTTGCGTAAGTTGCTTTTTTATTGCGGCACTCTTCTCTAATAGTATGGTAGGCTGATAAGAAAGCTTCGCTTGGCGCAACCCCGGTATGCCGAGATCCTCCTCCCGGTTCACGTAAGTATACTGTTCCGGAAGGTGAGAGGCGAACTCTTGGTTGATCACCGTATAGGCACCGTCAAAATTCACGTCCGCTTTTTCCACGTGTACTCCGAATGTATTATGGTTGATGGGGGCCCCGAAAGAGAAAGCGATAATCTCGTTATCCACCCGGAGAGCGCCACCGATCAGGCCTAGGCTGTCAAAATGATGCAAGGCATAGGTAAGGGAGCGACGTTCGTCATTAAGCTCTTCCTCGTCATTATCTCCATTGTTCGCCTTATACCATTTACATTCCAGTTTTAGGCATTGGGGGACGATATCCGGCGTGATAGGGACATACTCGTACGAATATTGTTTCTTGAAATTATTGATATGATTACGTTTGGATTGGTATTTCTTACCCCGTAAGGTCGCTAAATCCTCCCGTAAATAAATGTAATCGAAATAATCCCGTTCTGGGATATAAAAAAAGCTTCCGGGAAGTGCGCCTTCCAGTTGCTCCTTGGCGTCGGGGGTGATACCCAGCATACAGAGCGGATGTCCATATTTTAAGGAATCCTCTTCCAGCAAACGAACGGCACCCGCTAAATCTCCATCCCCGACAGGCATCATATAGGCGAAACGGCTCTTGTCCTCGATCATGAAACGGATTAATAAATAGCCATCCACGATAGCGAATTCACTGTCATATAAGAAACGCCAACTGCACATGTTCGCGAATGAGAAATCACAATTGCGATAATCGCTGGGAAATGTAAATGAGGTTATGATCTCTTTGTCTTCTAACCTAATCGGTTTAAACGGTATATCCATAAATTTTCTTGTACTGTTTTACAAACTGCAAATATAAAACTAAAATGCGTGTGCGAATGTTTAGAATGGGAATAATAAAGGTAATATAAATACCATAACGATTCCCATCACGATTTGTAAAGGCAACCCCACCTTTACATAGTCCATAAATGTATATTTTCCGGCGGACATAACGAGTGCGTTGGGTGGCGTAGAGAAGGGGGAGGCGAAGCACATGCTGGCACCTACCGTCACCGCCAGCAGGAACGGATAAGGGCTAACGTTGATGGCTATGGCGGATTGAAGGGCAATAGGGGCTACCAGTACCGCCGTGGCCGTGTTGCTGATAAACATGGTCAGTAGCGAGGTGGTGAAATAAATTCCGGCCATCAAGACGAGCGGTCCGTAATCGCCTAGTCCGCTCACCAATTTCTCCGAGATAAGATTGGAGGCGCCTGTCTTCTCTAAGGCTAGCGACATGGGTAACATGGCGGCGATCAAGACTACGCTTTCCCAATTAATCGTTTTATAAGCCTCTTCCACGTTACGGAAACATCCGGTTAATACCATCAATATTCCCGCTATGATTACCGCCGCTACCGGAGGAATCGGGATGAAGTCGAATACCATGGCGGCAATCATTAAGACCATGATCAAGGCGGCGACAGGGGCTTTATAATCCAGAGTGACTTTAGAGGCCTCTTCTAAGGGCTGGCCCAATACCACCCATTGCGATTGCTTCTGGCTCATGCGAGCGATACTGTCCCATGTGCCTTGTATTAGAAGGATATCGCCGGCATGCATCTTTATATCTTTTATATCATTCAGTATATATTCCCCTTTCCGTTGGATGCCTAAGATATTCACGGAATATTTATCCCTGAAACCAGAGTCCTTTACCACCTTATTTATCAATTTCGAGTCGGGCATTAATAAGACCTCGGCGATACCGATCTCCCGAACGCTCAGCTTTTCAACTTCCGCCCCTTCAACATATTCGGATACGTGGGTATCCGTAAGCTCCAGATTCTGTTCTTTGGCGAATTGGTTTACTTTCTCGAACGGGCCGAACACATAGAGGATATCGTTCTCCTGTAATTCCGTATGTGGGCCGGCTAAGGACTGGTCTACGGTTTTAAGGAAACGTCCTTGAGAGGACGACTGCCGGCGTATCTCCAGAATGGAGAGATTATAAGCCTGCGTAATATTTAATTCTTGCAATTTTTTCCCTCCGATCCGGGAACCGGGCCTGATCTGTATCCGATATAGATTATCCGATAATTGGTATTTCTTGGCTAACTCTTTTGGGGAGTGCCCGGTTGTAGTCTTCGTGTCTTTGCCATCCTCCTTTTTTACCAAGAAGAATTTGCTTAGGGGAATCAAGACGACCAAGCCGATAAGCACACAAATAACCCCGATAGGCGTAAACGAGAAAAACGATAGATCCGTGAATCCGGCGTTGGATAGCACCTCATCTACCACGAGGTTCGGAGGCGTACCGATCAGCGTGGCCATTCCGCCCATGCTACTAGCGAAAGCCAAGGGCATCAAGAACCTCCCGGGACTGATATTGGCGCTTGCCGCCATGCTCACTACGATCGGAAGCATGAGGGCCACGGTACCCGTATTACTGACGAACGCCCCGATAAAAGCGGTGACCATCATGATCAATATGAATAATTTCAATTCGCTTTTTCCCGCTAGACGGAGTATCTTGCTGCTGATCATCTTGGCCAATCCCGTTTTAAAGATAGCTCCTCCTACGACAAATAACCCGACCATCATGATGACGATAGGATTGGAGAAGCCGGAAAGCGCTTCTTCGGGTGTAAGTATGTTGCATACGATTAATAAGACGAGGGCGCATAGAGCGGCAAGATCGGAACGTAATTTTCCATTAACAAAGAAAACGGCTGATAGGGCCAGTATTATAAGTGTTGTGATCATAGGGTATAAATATTATAGGTAAAGAACAAAAAATAGGGGGTATTTGTTCGTTATTTTCTTGTTTCGGGAAAAATGGCTAAACTTATAGGTTGAACAGCCATTTTGTAAAATAGGGGCTGGAGCTATTTTTGCGATATGAAATTCGCAACAATTAGGTTAAAACGAATGTTATTTTAATGTCTAACGAAAAGAAGATAAATCAGAGATGAAAAAGTACGACGCGATTATTATTGGTTTTGGGAAAGGTGGAAAAACCTTGGCGGCGGATTTGGCCAACCATGGATGGAATGTAGCTGTGGTGGAGCGTTCGACGGGTATGTACGGAGGTACTTGTATCAATATCGGCTGTATACCGACGAAAGCGCTTGTACATTACGCTCAAGTGACAGGGTATCGCAGACCTTCTACCTTCGAGCAATATGCGGAGGAGTTTAAACAGGCTATCCTCGCCAAGGAGAAACTGACCTCTTTGCTTCGTGAGAAGAATTTCAAGAATCTGGATGATCGGGAGACCGTAACGGTCTATACCGGAGAGGCTTCTTTTCGTTCCCCTTATGAGATTGTCGTGAAAACGGATACGGACTCTTTCTTGCTGGAAGGCGAGAAGATATTCATCAATACCGGAGCCACGACGATTATTCCTACGATATGCGGTATCGAGGATAATCCTTACGTATATACAAGTACTTCCATTATGGAACTGGAGAAACTGCCACGGCATCTGGTTATTGTCGGAGGCGGATATATCGGGCTGGAATTCGCTTCCATGTTCGCCGGTTTTGGATCGAAGGTAACGATCTTGGAGGCTGGGGAGGTGTTCATTCCTCGTGAGGACCGGGACATCGCCGATTCGGTGAAGTCCACGCTAGAGAAAAAAGGGATCACCATTCATTTGAATACGGTCGTGCAGACGATCGAGCAGGATGCCGAGCGGGCTACGGTGATCTGCCGTAACGCTATCTCGGGAGATACCTTGCGGCTGGATGCCGAGGCGGTGCTTTTGGCTACCGGCCGTAAACCGAATACGGAAAGCCTAAATCTGCAAGCCGCCGGAATACGGACGACTAATCGTGGCGCTATCGAGGTGGATAGTAAGTTGCGTACCAATATCCCTAATATCTGGGCGATCGGGGATGTACATGGCGGATTACAATTTACCTATCTGTCTTTGGATGATTACCGTATTATCCGGGAAGAGCTGTTTGGTAATGGTTTCCGGAGCTTGGACGATCGGGAAGCAGTGGCTTATTCCGTATTCATCGATCCTCCGTTGGCCCATGTCGGGTTGAACGAGACGCAAGCCCGTAAGATGGAGAAAAATATAAAGGTGGCCAGCCTGCCCGCCGCCGCCATGCCTCGTACCCGTACCATCGAGCAGACGGATGGCTTACTGAAAGCTGTGGTAGATGCGGATACCGGGAAGATCCTAGGATGTACCTTATTCTGCGCCGAGTCCAGCGAAGTCATAAATACGGTTAGCTTGGCGATGCGTCTCGGGCAAGATTACACGTTCCTCCGGGATTCGATATTCACCCATCCGTCGATGAGTGAGGCTTTAAATGATCTATTTGGATTAATAAAATAAAAACATAAATATGAAAACATCAAATATTGGATTAATCGGCTTGGCCGTGATGGGAGAAAACCTTGCGTTGAACATGGAAAGCAAGGGGTTCGCCGTATCCGTTTATAATCGTACAGCGCCGGGAGAGGAAGGCGTGGTAGACCGCTTCATGAGCGGTCGTGGAAAAGGAAAGAATTTTATAGGAACCCATACGATACAGGAATTTGTCGAGTCTATCGAGCGTCCTCGCAAGATCATGCTGATGGTAAAAGCGGGTGCCCCGGTGGATGAGCTGATGGCTCAATTGATTCCTTACTTATCACCCGGTGACGTGATTATCGATGGTGGCAACTCGGACTTCCATGATACGGAACACCGGGTGAAGGAGATGGAGGCGTATGGGATGTACTTCGTAGGTACCGGAATCTCCGGAGGCGAGATCGGTGCCTTGTACGGACCTTCCGTGATGCCGGGTGGTTCGCCTGCCGCTTGGCCTTTGGTGAAGGATGTCTTGCAAAGCATCGCCGCCAAGCTGGACGACGGGACGCCTTGTTGCCAATGGATTGGTCCGGGTGGAGCCGGCCATTTCGTGAAAATGGTACACAATGGTATCGAGTATGGAGATATGCAGTTGATTTCCGAGGCGTATTCCTTATTGAAGAATCGTCTGGATCTGGACAATGAGGCCTTGGCTCGTATCTTTGAGGATTGGAACACGGGAGAGCTGGATAGCTACCTGATCGGTATTACGGCCGATATTCTCCGCTTCAAGGACGAGGCGGGGGAGGGCTACCTGCTAGATAAGATATTGGATGCCGCCGGCCAGAAGGGTACCGGTAAATGGAGCGCTATCGCCGCTATGGACGAGAATGATCCGCTGACATTGATTACCGAGGCTGTTTATGCCCGTATGCTTTCTTCCATGCAGGAAGAACGGAAAAAAGCGTCCTCGCTTTATCCGAAGAGTGGCGTGCTGGGGCAGACCTTAATCTCGGAGAAAGAGATCAAGCAGGCTTTGTATGCCGCTAAGTTGGTTTCCTACGCACAGGGATTCTCTTTGTTGTGCCAAGCCTCCAAGCGATATGATTGGCAGTTGGATTACGGTACGATCGCCAAGATCTGGCGGAAGGGATGTATCATACGCTCTGTCTTTTTGGAGAAAATTACGCAGGCTTATGAGAAGAACCGGAATCTGGAGAACCTCTTATTCGATGAGTTCTTTATTCAAAAGATCGAGTCTTCCTTGTTGGCTTGGCGGCAAGTGGTAGCCGAGGGTGCCTTGCATGGAGTGGCTTTGCCGGCGATGAGCTCGGGGTTGAGCTATTTCGATGGACTGTCTACCCCGCATTCCGCCGCTAACTTGATTCAGGCCCAGCGGGATTATTTCGGGGCTCATACTTATGAGCGGGTCGATTGGGAGCGTGGTAAGTTTTTCCATACCAACTGGACGGGTGAGGGAGGAAAGACGGTTTCTGGAACTTATAACGTATAAAGACATGAAGAAAGCAGATAATCAATTATTAGTTATATTCGGGGCGTCGGGCGATCTTACCAGTCGCAAGTTGCTTCCCTCTTTGTTCGAGTTATATGTTCGTGGCTTGCTACCCGACCGCTTCTGCATCTTGGGAGCCGCCCGTACCGCTTATGGCGATGAGGAGTTCCGTGCGGAGCAACATACGCATATCTTGGAGGCACAGAAGGGAAAGACCTACGACGAGGGCTTGATCGATGACTTCTTGGAGAATGTTTATTACCTCGCCTTCGATTCCACCAACGCCGATGAATACTACAAATTGCGTGAGCGCATCGAGTTCTTGCAAGAGAAACATGACTTGCCGGATAAGATCATCTATTACTTGGCTACCCCGCCGGTGATGTACGAGATCGTCCCGCAATGTTTGCTGGAGAGTGGTTTGAACAAGACCGAGTCTCCGGATGGTTTCCGGCGGATCATCGTGGAGAAGCCGTTTGGCACCAGCTTGGAGTCTGCCCGCCAGTTGAACGATCATTTACGACATATCTTCCATGAGGAGGAGATTTATCGTATCGACCATTATCTGGGGAAAGAGACCGTGCAGAATATCTTGGTATTGCGCTTCTCGAACGGTATTTTCGAGCCATTGTGGAATCATAATTATATCGATTCCATCGAGATCAGCGCTACCGAGACTTTGGGGGTGGAGAATCGAGGGAAATATTATGATGGAGCCGGGGCGATGCGGGATATGATCCAGAATCACTTGATGCAATTGATGTCGTTTATCGCCATGGAATCTCCCTCTATATTCGAGCCGGAACCGATTCGTGACGAGATCGTGAAAGTATTCCGCTCCATACGTCCGTATACGGTGTTGGATATGGATAAGATGGTTGTCCGCGGACAATATATCGGTTATCGGGAAGAGAAGAACGTAGCTCCCGACTCGAATACCGAGACGTATGTGGCGATGAAATTCTTCATCGATAACTGGCGCTGGAGCGGTGTGCCCTTCTATTTCTATACGGGAAAGAAGTTGCCGGAGAAGTCATCGGAGGTAGTGATCCACTTCAAGTCTACGCCCCATCAACTGTTTGTCGGTCAATGTTCGGGAGGTTCCTGCAATAAATTGACCATCCGTATCCAACCGAACGAGAGTATATCCTTGAAGTTCGGGCTGAAAATGCCGGGAGCCGGTTTCGAGGTGAAGCAAGTCAGCATGGACTTCCGCTACGATTCCCTCTCGAAGAGCTATCTTCCTGACGCTTACGAGCGTCTGTTGCTGGATGCCATGCTGGGCGATTCCACCCTGTATGCTCGTAGCGACGCTTTGGAGGCTAGCTGGAAATTTATCGATCCGATCTTGCTCCATTGGAAAGAGGAGGGTTCGAAGAACTTATTCTTCTATGAGCCGGGCGAGGACGGACCGGAGGAAACTGTTATTTTAGGTGCGGAAAAGAAAGTCTGCGCCTGCCAAAGAAGATAATTTTATGGAAATAAAGAGATATAATGAGAGGAAAGAGGCGCTTCGGTCGATGACGGAGGACATGATGGCGATGATTCGCCGGAAAGACTTCGCTCCGTTTAACCTAGCGCTCTCGGGAGGGGAGACGGCGAAGCATATGTTTTCCCTCTGGGTAGATGAGTATAAGGATAAGATTGACTGGAATAACATCCGTTTCTTCTGGGTGGACGAGCGTTGCGTTCTACCGACATGCCCGGATAGTAATTACGGTCATGCGAATCATTTGCTTTTTAAGCCTTTGTGTATCCCGGCAGATCATATCCACCGGATCAAGGGCGAGAACGAGCCGGGTACCGAGGCGATGCGTTATTCATGGGTCGTAAAGGAATTCTTGCCGTTGTTCAACCAAATGCCTACGTTCGATTGCATCATCCTCGGCGTAGGCGAGGATTCACATACGGCATCCATTTTCCCTACCACCATGGAGCTATTGTCGGATAGCCGTAACTATGCGGTATCCCAGCAACCTTCTACCGGCCAATACCGGATCACCATGACGGGACCGCTTATCTTGAACGGCGCCCCCTTATTGGTCCCGATACTGGGCACGAACAAGGAGCCCGTAATCCAGAGGCTCTCCAAAGGCTATTCCCCCTCGAACGACACGCCTGCGGCCTATATCTTATCGCATGCCGTACAGGCTACGATTTATGGGCTGAATCCATGAAGAGTCTGCTTTCGCTCGCTCTAAAGCTTGTTTCTCCATGAAGCAAACAATCTTCTCTCTATCAACAAAGCCTGTCGCATCTTAATAAATTCTATAATCGCCGATGCTGATTCTATGATCACTGCCACTGATTGTACGATCGCTGACGGCGGTTCTATAATCAGTGGCGGTGATTATAGAATTAGACGGCTTGCGAACAAGTATGGATAAGCTTGTGGGATAGTATTCATACGGAAGCAAGAGGGTTTTGTATATCCATGGATTTTCCCTATTTTTGCATAAAATAACTCTACCATTATATGAAACTTACGAACGATAAATCCCTTACCGCCGGAAAGCGGGGATTTCTGATTTTATTCTTATCTCTTTTATTACCCGTGGGATTATTCGCCCAATCCGAGGTTATCGTCTTGCGCCCGGATGATAAAGGGGCAGACTTGGATGAGACGGTCTACCAGAAGATCTTTCTCGCCGGCACGATCGATATGGGGAAAAGCGTGGATTGGCAGAAGGCTACCTGCGACTGGTTCCGGGCGCTTCCGGAGGGACGGTATCTCTTGTTCAATCCTCGCAGGGATAAAGGGCTGAGCGGGGAGATGTCCGATTTTGAGCATCAAGTGAATTGGGAACTGGAGCATCTGGAGAAAGCCGACCTGATTATCATGAACATTCTGGCGAGCAGCAAATCCCCGATAACCTTATTGGAGATGGGGCTGTTTATGCGCTCCGGAAAGTTGCGGGTGATTTGCGAGCCCGGCTTTTACCGGTATGATAATGTGCGCTTGACTTGCGCGCGCTATGGCGTCCCATTGTATCAGAATATGGACGATTTTTTGAAAACGATACGCTAATCTATTATTATTTGTTTAACTTTGTATAGTTTTAGGGACGGTGTGGAATCGATCCTAAGCGAGTATTGTCGAACAAAATGGAAAGAATATGAAAGGTATAGTTTTAGCCGGTGGATCGGGCACCCGCTTGTATCCGATCACTAAAGGAGTTTCCAAGCAACTTCTACCTATTTATGATAAGCCGATGATTTTTTATCCGGTATCCGTGCTCATGCTGGCGGGGATACGGGAGATTCTTATCATATCGACCCCGCAGGATTTGCCGGGCTTCCGTCGTTTACTGGGCGATGGCTCCGATTATGGCGTTCGTTTTGAATATGCCGAGCAGCCTTCGCCGGACGGATTGGCGCAAGCTTTCATCATAGGAGAGCGCTTTATCGGCGATGACTCCGTTTGTCTGGTGCTTGGCGATAATATCTTTTACGGACAGAGCTTTACCCGTATGTTAAAAGAGGCCGTTGACAAGGTGGAGAACGAACAAAAAGCGACCGTGTTCGGTTACTACGTAAACGATCCGGAACGCTATGGCGTGGCCGAGTTCGATGCGGATGGGAACGTCCTCAGTATCGAGGAGAAACCGAAGGAACCGAAGTCGAATTACGCCGTGGTAGGGTTGTATTTCTATCCGAACAAGGTGGTGGGCGTGGCCAAGAATATCAAGCCATCCGCCCGTGGAGAGCTGGAGATCACTACCGTGAACCAGTGGTTCTTGAAGGATGGGGAGTTGAAAGTGCAGCTATTGGGACGTGGATTCGCTTGGTTGGATACCGGGACTCACGACTCGTTGTCTGAGGCATCTACTTTCGTGGAGGTGATCGAGAAGAGACAGGGACTGAAGGTGGCTTGTCTGGAGGAGATCGCTTTCAAGCAAGGATGGATTGATGAGAAGCGACTTGAGCAAGTGGCTTTGCCGATGATTAAGAATCAGTACGGCCAGTATTTGATGAGGTTGATTAATAAGTAGAAGTAGTTCAGAATACGAGATATCGATGGAAAAAGACAGTAAAATATTTGTTGCCGGTCACCGGGGCTTGGTAGGCTCCGCCATCCTGAATAATTTGCGTAGCAAAGGGTATACGAACTTCCTGCTTCGTACGCATGCGGAACTGGATCTGACGGATCAAGCCGCTGTGAACGAGTTCTTTGCAGCCGAGCGGCCGGACTATGTGTTCTTGTCGGCGGCGCACGTCGGCGGTATCATGGCGAACAGTCTGTACCGTGCCGATTTTATCTACAATAATTTGATGATCCAGAATAATGTCATTCATGCCTCTTGGAAAAACAATGTAAAGAAATTATTATTCTTGGGAAGCACCTGCATCTATCCTCGTGAGGCTCCGCAGCCGATGCCGGAGGATTGCTTGCTGACATCTCCCTTGGAATATTCCAACGAGCCTTATGCGATCGCCAAGATAGCGGGTATCAAGATGTGCGAGAGTTACAACCTGCAATACGGTACGAACTATATCGCCGTGATGCCTACTAACCTCTACGGGCCGAATGATAATTTCAATCTGGAGACCTCGCATGTGTTGCCAGCCATGATCCGTAAGATACATATGGCGAAATGCCTGCATACAGGAGATTGGGAGGCCTTGCGTAAGGATATGGACATTCGTCCGGTAGAGGGCGTGTCTGGGAAGGCCTCCGAGCCGGAGATACTCTCCGTATTGGATAAACAGGGTATCCGTCCGGGCGAGGTGGAGCTGTGGGGAACCGGCAAGCCGCTTCGTGAGTTTTTATGGAGCGAGGAGATGGCCGACGCTTCTGTTTATATCATGGAACACGTGGATTTCGAGGATGTCCGCCAGAAGGAGGGCGAGGTCCGGAATACACATATTAATATAGGTACGGGTATCGAGCTTTCGATCCGTGAGGTCGCCGAACTGATCCGGCGAGAGATCGGGTTCGAGGGCGAGTTGAGGTTTAACTCGTCCAAGCCGGACGGTACGCTTCGTAAGCTGACGGATGTAAGCAAGTTGCATGCCTTGGGTTGGCGCCATACGATCGAGATCGAGGAGGGCGTGAAGCGACTCTATGAATGGTACTTGGGAATTGAAAAATGAGAATTGAAAATTGAAAATTAGAGAAATGGGCAAAGTAGCGTTAATAACGGGTATTACGGGACAGGATGGGGCTTATCTTACCGAGTTCTTGATCAAGAAAGGATATACGGTACACGGTATCAAGCGTCGTTCTTCCATGTTCAATACGGACCGTATCGATCATTTGTATCAAGACCCGCATGTGGAAAACCGTAATTTGATTTTGCATTATGGCGATTTAACGGATAGTTTGAATCTTACACGTATCATTGGCGAGGTTCAACCGGACGAGATCTATAATCTGGCCGCCATGAGCCATGTAAAAGTAAGTTTCGACACTCCCGAATATACTGCGAATGCGGATGGTTTGGGCGTATTGCGTATCCTAGAGGCGGTCCGTTTGCTGAACTTGATCCCGAAGACGCGTATTTACCAGGCATCTACATCCGAGTTGTATGGCTTGGTGCAAGAGGTGCCGCAGAGGGAGACTACTCCTTTCTATCCGAGAAGCCCTTATGCGGTAGCGAAACTATACGGTTACTGGATTACGGTGAATTACAGGGAGGCCTATCATATGCACGCTTCCAATGGCATCTTGTTTAATCACGAGTCTCCATTAAGGGGAGAGACATTCGTGACCCGTAAGGTAACCCGGGCGGTTTCACGTATCGTTTTGGGTATGCAAAAAAAGGTTTATATGGGTAATCTTTCCTCCAAACGGGATTGGGGACACGCAAAAGATTACGTGCGTGCCATGTACGCTATTTTGCAACAAGATGAACCCTCGGATTATGTCATAGCTACCGGGATTACTACCACGATTCGGGACTTTATCCGTATGGCTTTTGAGGAAATTGGCGTGGGAATCCGCTTTAAAGGAGAAGGGATAGACGAGGTCGCTATCATAGAGTCGATAGACGAGGGATTGTTCGTCAAGAAGGTTGGTGATGCCTATCTGGAAAACTTTAAGAAACGTGTGGGTGAGGAAGTTGTGGGAGTAGATCCGCAGTATTTCCGCCCTACGGAAGTAGAGTTGCTGATCGGTGACGCTACGAAGGCACGTACTCGTTTAGGGTGGGAACCGGAGTATTCATTAGCGGCTTTAATTGAGGATATGATGAAGAACGATATAAAACTAATGAAGAAGGAGTCTTATCTGAAAGAGGGGGGCTATAAAATTTTGAACTATTTCGAGTGAGTTCGAAACAATTTGAAGATTTTATTTGTTGTAATTACAAAAAGAGTTAAATTTGTGCCAATTTTAAGATATTAGGTAATTGATTGTTTAATTAAAATGTTGAAAATATGAAGACTAAGGTTTTACTTTTAGCTTTGTTATCAGGTTTTGTATTCTCTGTGACAGCACAGGAATATCAACCGCAGGTGGGGTTCAGCAATGAGGCTGGTTATAAGACTAATTTCAAGAAGAATAAAGCTCGCGACAATTGGTTTATTTCAATTGCGGGTGGAGCCAGCGTATTGTTAGGAGACCAAAATGGAGAGGCTGATTTCAAGAATCGTTTAAACTTCGCTCCACAAGTATCTTTTGGTAAGTGGTTTAATCCGTATTTAGGATTCCGTACCCAGTTAAATGGTGGTATTATCCACGGTTTTGAAGGTGATGGCGCACAGTTTATGCAACATAATAAATATGTAGCCGCTCACGTAGACTTGTTGTGGGATGTTACTAACTTTTGGGCTCCTTACAGAGAATCTAAAGTGTTCCGCTTGATTCCTTGGGTCGGTTTTGGTTATGCGCAGCGTTTCAAGACTACAGAGTCTTATGATCGTCCAAGAACGGAGTCTCCTACGTTGAACGCTGGTATCTTAACCGCTTTCCGTTTGAGCAAACGTGTTGATTTGAACGTTGAGATCCAAGGTTCTTTGTTGAACGAGCAGTTTAACCGCGTCGAGATGAATCACCTGACAGATGGTATCGTTCAGTTGAGCGCTGGTTTGACATTCAAATTGGGTAAGACAGACTTCGAGGTATTGGAGCCGATGGATTACGCTTTGTTGAACGACTTGAACGGCCAGATCAACTCTTTGCGTGCTGCTAACGATGAGTTGAGCAAACGTCCGGTTTCTTGCCCTGAGTGCCAAGAGACAGTTACTGAAGTTGTAAATAACTACGTTGACAATGTGGTTTACTTCCGCATCAACAGCGCTAAGATCGACAAGAACCAGCAGATCAATATCTATAACACAGCTGAGTTCATGAAGAACAACAACGCTCCGATCAAGGTAGTTGGTTACGCTGACAAGAAGACGGGTACTTCTGATTATAACATGGGTCTTTCTGAGAAACGTGCTAGAGCGGTCGCTAAGGAACTTATCGATAAATACGGTATCTCTTCTAGCCAGATCACTATCGAGTGGAGAGGTTCGGACGAACAACCTTATGGCGAAAATAGCTGGAACCGTGTAGTAATTATGAGCGCTAATAATTAATTTACGAATTAATACTTTAAAAAGGCCGTACTTCTAAGTGCGGCCTTTTTTTTGCGCCGAAAAATACTTACTTTTGTGAGAATTTATCGAATTGCTATGATATTGAACAAAAAACATGGTTATTTAATCCAATGGCTGATTGGTGTAGGAGATTTGATCGTATTGAATCTTTTGTTTATGGCCGTTTTTCATCTGCTTGGCCCGAAATACACGGAAGCGATATCCTATAATTTGAGAGAGGTTATTCTGTTATTGAACTTCTGTTATTTCTTCTCTTTATATTTTATCCCGATTCAATTGCATCAGGCGGTCGTGTTTATCGACAAGATCGTGCAACGGGCGTTCGGATTGGTTACCGTACTTATCTTCTTGTTCGCTACTTGCTTGATCTTCTTGAATGTGGGAGATGTTCTGGCAACCTTCCTCTTGGTCTATTACGGGGTTTCTATCATCTTGTTTTCGCTTTGGCGGGTTTTGGTGCGCCTATCTTTAAAGTTGTACAGGCGAAAAGGCTATAACTTTAAGAAGGTGGTGATTGTGGGGGCCGGAAAGAATGGTATGGAGCTTTACCAAGTCATGAAAGATGATTTGAGCTATGGGTTTAGCGTAAAGGGATTTTTTGATGACAATGACTCGTTGAAAGACGTTTTACCTAATTACTTGGGCAAGACGAGCGAGGTGGAAGCGTATGTGCTGGAGCATGATATCGATGAGATTTATTGTACCTTGCCGGGTACGAACAACGGAAAGATCGTACGGCTTCTGAATTTCGCCGAGAAGAAGATGGTGCGCTTCTATATCGTGCCCGAGTTTTACCGGGATGTAAAGAAGAGTATGGTGATGGAGGTGATGGAATCGATCCCATTGCTGACGGTCCGCCGAGAGCCTTTGCAATCCGCCTATAACCGGTTCTTGAAACGAACGTTCGATATATTTTTCTCTTTGGTGATTTTGCTCACGATTTATCCGATCCTGTACATCGTGGTCGGTATAATGATCAAGTTAAGCTCACCCGGCCCGATTTTGTTTAAGCAGAAACGTACGGGATTGTATGGGCATGACTTCGAATGTTTTAAATTTCGTACGATGAAGGTGAACGCGCAGGCCGATACCTTGCAGGCCGTCAAGGATGATCCCCGGAAGACCCGGATCGGCGATTTCTTGCGCCGGACGAATTTGGATGAGTTCCCTCAGTTCGTGAACGTCTTGCTGGGCGATATGTCCGTGGTAGGCCCTCGTCCGCATATGCTGAAGCATACCGAGCAGTACTCGGCGTTGATCGATAAGTATATGGTGCGGCATTTGGTGAAACCGGGAGTAACGGGGTGGGCGCAAGTCACCGGTTACCGAGGTGAGACCAAGACGCTGGAGCAGATGGAAGGACGTGTGAAGAGAGATGTGTGGTATATAGAGAATTGGACGTTCTTCCTTGATTTAAAGATTATTGTGGTTACGGTACTGAATATGTTCAAGGGAGAGAAGAATGCATATTGATCCGATTTGTTGCACACTTTTTGCGGATTTGTGTAATCTGTATTTATATTTATGCTATATTCGCGCTCGATGGGAAGAATAATTGCAATAGATTACGGCCGGAAACGTACGGGGATAGCCGCTACGGATATTTTACAAATGATCGCTAACGGCGTGGCGACAGTCCCAAGTGGAGAGGTTGTGAAATACCTGTCGGATTACATATCACGGGAACCGGTGGATTTATTTGTGGTCGGGCTTCCGAAGCAAATGAACAATGAGCCTTCTGAGAACATGAAGTATGTGGAGGCGTTCGTGACCCATCTGAAAAGGACGATACCAAGTATCCCGGTAACTTATTACGACGAGCGGTTCACGTCGGTCTTAGCTCATAAGGCCATGTTGGAAGGCGGTTTAAAGAAAAAGAAACGGCAAGATAAAGGATTGGTTGATGAGATTAGCGCCGTTATTATTTTGCAAGCTTATTTAGAAAGTAAAAAATATCAGTTATAACTTATGATTTTACCCGTATTTTTATATGGTCAGCCCGTACTAAGAAAAGAGGCTGAGGATGTACCTAAAGATTATCCCGACTTGAAACAGTTGGTTGCCAATATGTTTGAAACGATGTATAATGCTGATGGGGTAGGGCTTGCCGCTCCTCAGGTGGGCTTGTCTATCCGTTTGGTGGTTATAGACGGTGATGTGATGGGAGATGACTTCCCTGAATGCAAGGGTTTCAAGCGTGCGTTGATTAATCCCGAGTTTTTGGAACGTAGCGAGGAGGAAATAGCTATGGAGGAAGGCTGCTTGAGCCTGCCGGGTATACACGAGAAAGTGTCTCGCTCGAAAACGGTTCGTGTGAGATATTGGGATGAGAATTGGGAGGAACACGAGGAAGTGGTGGAAGGTTTCGCCGCCCGTATCGTGCAGCATGAGTGCGAGCATCTGACGGGGCATGTCTTTATAGACAATGTCTCCGCTATTCGCCGCCAATTGAACAAAGGCAAATTAAATAGTATTATTAAAGGGACGGTTCGTTGCTCTTACCGGGCAAAAGCCGTTGGTAAATAATAAATCTATAAATAATCAATATGACAGATTTAAGTAAAAACATTGAGGCCCTCAGGGAAAAGAAAGCCGTTATCGAGATGGGCGGTGGTGAGGCTGCTATCGAAAAGCAAGTGGCGATGGGTAAGCTTACTGCCCGGGAGCGTATCTTGGCTTTGTTGGATAAGAACTCTTTCCATGAGTATGACATGTTCGTGAAACACGATGGCCGTGATTTCGGTATGGAGAAGAAGGTTCTGCCGGGTGATGGTGTGGTTACTGGTACGGGTACGATCTTTGGTGCCCCGGTTTGCATCTATGCGCAGGACTTTACGGTTGCCGGTGGTTCGTTAGGTTTGCAGCATGCTCGTAAGATCACCAAGATCATGGATCATGCGTTGAAGATGAAATGTCCGATCATCGGAATCAATGACTCGGGTGGCGCACGTATCCAAGAAGGTGTTGGTGCTTTGGCTGGTTATGGTGAAATATTCTATCGCAATACGATCGCCTCGGGCGTGATCCCTCAGATTTCCTTGATCCTCGGTCCTTGTGCCGGTGGTGCCGTTTATTCTCCGGCGTTGACGGACTTCGTGTTTGTGGTTGAGAACATCTCTAAGATGTTTATCACGGGACCGAACGTTATCAAGACCGTGCTGGGTGAGGATATCTCTATGGAAGACCTTGGTGGCGCACGTGTTCATGCGGAGACTACAGGTAACGCTCATTTTTATGCCTTGAGCGAGCAAGAATGTTTCGATCAGGTGAAACGTTTGGTTAGCTTCATCCCTTGGAATAATCAGGAGCGTGCGAAAGTGGTTGAGCCGAAAGAGCCGTCCGCTATGCTGAATATCGAGCAAGTAGTTCCGGCGGACCCGAAACAACCGTATGATGTGCGAGACGTTATCAGATGTATCGTCGATGACTCGGACTTCTTGGAGATTCAAGAGTTGTGGGCCGCTAATATTGTGATCGGTTTTGGTCGTATGGCAGGAGAAACGGTAGGTTTCGTTGCCAATCAACCGATGGTTTTGGCCGGCGTGCTTGATTGTGATAGCGCTGACAAGGCCGCTCGTTTCATCCGTTTCTGCGACTCATTCAATATTCCTATCATCACGTTGGAGGATATGCCGGGTTATCTGCCGGGCGTAGATCAAGAGCATGCGGGTGTGATTCGTCATGGGGCTAAGGTTCTGTATGCGTATTCGGAAGCTACTGTTCCTAAGATCACGGTTATCTTGCGCAAGGCGTACGGTGGAGGTTATATAGCTATGAACTCCCGTCACTTGGGCGCTGACTTCATGTTCGCTTGGCCGAGCGCGGAGATCGCTGTTATGGGTCCGGAAGGCGCAGCTAACATCATATTCCGCAAGGAGATCATGGAGGCGGAAGATCAGAACGCTATGCGTCAGGAGAAGGTGAAAGAATATATCGAGAAATTCGCGAACCCATACGTGGCGGCTTCCAAGGGATTTATCGACTCTGTGATCGAACCGAAAGAAACCCGTTCATTATTGCTACACGCACTGAAGCTTTCCATTCTAAAAGAGGAATACAGACCGGCCAAGAAGCACGGTTTGCCTCCGTTCTAAATTGATGAGAGTATGGAAAAGAAACACCAGCAAGAAGAATATGTAGACTTTGTGGTGACGGCACGTAAATATAAGACGTTGCTGACAGCGAAGTATAAGAGCCGACCGATGTGGCATAAGCCGTCGGCTGGTGACGTGGTTTCTCATCTTCCCGGAACGATTATCAAGATTATGGTAGAGGAAGGACAGGCTGTGGAGGCCGGGCAACTTCTGCTAATCCATGAGGCGATGAAAATGCAGAACCGGGTGATCGCTCCCATATCGGGAGTCGTTGTCGAGCTCAATGTAAAAGAGGGCGATAAGATAACGAAGAATCATTTAATGGTAAAAATAGAGTCTAAGTAAGATAATTTACTTATTTTTGCCTCTCAATCATTTTTAATAGGATGAAGAAGGCAACACTCTTTTTGATATTACAGATATTTACGATTTCGCTTTTTGCGCAGATTAATACGGACCGTGTATTGGCCATTGGCAGGAACGCCCTTTATTTTGAGGATTATGTTCTTTCCATTCAGTACTTCAATCAGGTTATCAAATCCAAACCTTGGTTGGCGGAACCCTATTTTTACCGTGCGGTGGCGAAGATAAATCTGGACGATTTTAAGGGGGCCGAGGAAGACTGTACTTTATGTCTTCAGCGGAACCCTTTTTTAACGCAAGCGTATTACGCTCGCGGCATCGCCCGTCAAAGCCAGGAGAAATACGACGAGGCGATCGACGATTACCAGAAAGGACTTGAGTTCAAACCCGAGGACCGCCAGATGCTGGTGAATATGGCGGTGGCTTTTATCCAGAAAAAAGACTATAACGGGGCGGAGAAGACATTCGATGATTTAATGACCGCCCATCCGAAATATTCCATGAATTATATGACACGGGGCGCTATGTATCTGGAGAAAGGGGATACGTTGAAAGCCTTGGCCGATTATAATAAGGCGATCGAGATGGATCCTTATTATGCGCCGGCGTATGGCAATCGTGCGATCCTTCATTATCAAATGGATGATTACAAGGACGCTTTGGCCGATTTGAACGAGGCTCTACGTCTGGATACCCGTGAGAGCGGATATTATATTAACCGGGGGCTAGTTCGTTATCAGATGAATGACTTGAGAGGTGCGATGGCCGATTACGATCAGGTGATCAGCATGGATAGCCGGAACTTGATCGCACGATTCAACCGAGGTTTGCTTCGGTTCCAAGTCGGGGATAATAACCGTGCTATCGAAGACTTCGATGTCGTTATCCAGCAAGAGCCAGATAACTATATGGCTTATTACAACCGTGCGTTGCTCCGTTTCGAGACGGGCGACTACCGGGGGGCCGTGCAGGATTACGACGTGGTCTTGAAGCAATATCCTACTTTCCTGCCAGGCTTTGTGAGCCGTTCGGAAGCAAAGCGTAAGCTAGGGGATAACGTGGGGGCAGACCGTGATTATTGGGCAGCCATAAAGATGGAGGAGCAGGCCAAGAACGGACAGCTCCCGAAGACATCGTCTTCTAGCTCCAATACAGCGGTGAACGGAGATGCCAAGACGGACGATTCGGAGGAGAATACTCGTGAGCAATCCGATAAGAATATCAATAAGTTCAACCGCTTGGTGGTATACGATAAGGAGCAGGAGCGTAAAAGTAAATACCAAAGTGAGGTCCGTGGGCGTGTACAAGACCGGAATGTCCATGTGGATCTGGAACCCCAGTTTGTCTTGACCTATTACGAGAAGGCGGATCCCGTAAAGAAACTTGTTTATTACGACAAGATGGTGGAGGATTACAATGGCCAGATGGTCTTGAAGCGTAAATTGCGTATCACGAACGAGGAGGCCGCTTTGACCGAGGACCAGATCGCCGTGCATTTCGCCTCCATCGACGAGTATTCGGCGGAGATCGAGCGTGATCCGAACAACGCTAACGCTTATTTCGGTCGTGCGATGGACTTCATGTTGGTGCAGGATTTCTCGGAGGCGATCAAGAATTTCTCGGAAGCGATCGAGCGAGACCCGTCGTTCACGATGGCTTATTTCAATCGTGCCGTGGAACGTTATAAGCAATTGATGTACACCCAATCCCAGCAGGCTAGCAAGGATACGTACGACTTGAGTGGCTCGGGAATGAACTTGAATATTGGTAAGTCCGCACAGTCGCAGGTAAACGCCAACACCTCGGTGGACCTCCGGAGCGCTATGCTGAAGGATAATAAGCGAGCCTATGAGCATGAGCAGATCATGAGGGATTACGATATGGTGATCAAGCTGAACCCGGGTTTTGTGTACGCTTACTTTAACCGTGCGAATCTGCGTTGCGCCCAGCGTGATTTCCGTGCCGCTATCGTTGATTACAACGAGGCGATCGAGCGGGACCCTGAATTTGCCGAGGCTTACTACAACCGTGGGTTAGCCCGTCTGTCGCAAGGTGACGTGAACCGGGGCATCGCCGACTTGAGCAAGGCAGGGGAATTGGGTATCTACAACGCCTATAGTATCATCAAGCGAATGACAAGCCGGTGATAACGCAAATTATTCGAGTTAAATGTTTCGCTGATAGAAAAGAAATATTAACTTTGTGGGCTGAATATAAAGAATTTTAGAGAATAGAATATGATAAAGATTACATTTCCGGACAATTCCGTAAGAGAATATGCAAAGGGAACGACTGCTATGCAGATAGCGGAAAGCATTAGTTCTCGTTTGGCACAGGAAGTCCTAGCCGCAAGCGTGAATGGGGAGGTTTGGGACTTAAGCCGTCCTATCAACGACGACGCTACGGTGAAACTTTTGAAGTGGGAAGACGAGGAAGGTAAACATGCGTTCTGGCATTCCAGCGCTCACCTTATGGCAGAGGCTTTGCAGGAATTATATCCGGGTATTAAATTCGGTATCGGTCCGGCGATCGAGAACGGTTTCTATTATGACGTGGATCCGGGTGAGGCCGTGATCAAAGAGGGTGATTTCGCTGCTATCGAGGCTAAGATGCTTGAGCTGGTAGCCAAGAAAGAAGAGATCAAACGTCAGGACATTACCAAGGCGGATGCCATGAAGATGTTCGGCGATAGAGGTGAAGAGTATAAAACAGAGCTTATCAGTGAGTTGGAAGACGGTACGATCACTACCTATACACAGGGTTCTTTTACGGACTTGTGTAGAGGGCCGCACTTACCGAATACCTCTTATCTGAAAGCTGTCAAGATATTGAGCGTAGCCGGCGCTTATTGGCGTGGCGATGAGAAACGCAAGCAATTGGTTCGTTTGTATGGTATCACTTTCCCGAAAAAGAAGATGTTGGATGAGTATCTGACATTGTTGGAGGAGGCCAAGAAACGTGACCACCGTAAGATCGGTAAGGAGATGGACTTGTTCATGTTCTCCGATACGGTAGGTAAGGGCTTACCGATGTGGTTGCCGAAAGGTACCGCCTTGCGTTTGCGTCTGCAAGAGTTCTTGCGTCGTATCCAAGCTCGTTATAATTATCAAGAGGTAATGTGTCCGCCGATCGGTAATAAATTATTGTATATTACCTCCGGCCACTACGCTAAATACGGAAAGGATTCTTTCCAACCGATCCATACACCTGAGGAGGGTGAGGAATACTTCTTGAAACCGATGAACTGTCCTCATCACTGTATGATCTATAAAAACTCTCCTCGTTCGTATAAGGACCTGCCGTTGCGTCTCGCTGAGTTCGGTACGGTTTGCCGGTATGAACAGAGCGGAGAGTTGCACGGATTGACCCGTGTACGTAGCTTTACGCAGGATGATGCTCATATCTTCTGCCGCCCCGATCAGGTAAAGCAGGAATTCTTGAACGTAATGGACATCATCTCGATCGTATTCAAGACGATGAATTTCGAGAACTTCGAGGCTCAGATCTCCTTGCGTGACAAGGTGAACCGTGAGAAATATATCGGTAGCGACGAGAATTGGGAGAAGGCTGAGCAAGCGATTGTAGAGGCTTGTGAGGAAAAAGGCTTGAAAGCTAAGATCGAATATGGAGAGGCCGCTTTCTACGGTCCGAAACTCGACTTCATGGTGAAAGACGCTATCGGCCGCCGTTGGCAGTTAGGTACGATTCAGGTAGACTATAACTTACCGGAACGTTTCCAATTGGAATATACGGGTGCCGACAACCAGAAGCACCGTCCGGTTATGATCCACCGCGCGCCGTTCGGTTCCATGGAACGATTCGTTGCCGTATTGATCGAGCACACCGCCGGAAAGTTCCCGTTGTGGTTGACTCCGGAGCAGGTATGTATCATGCCGATCAGCGAGAAGTTTAATGATTACGCTTGGCAAATCGCGCGTGAGTTGGGTAATCAGGAAATCCGTGCTATCGTAGATGACCGAAATGAGAAGATCGGTCGTAAAATTCGTGATAATGAATTGAAAAGAATCCCTTATATGCTCATCGTTGGAGAAAAAGAAGCAGAAAATAGTGAAGTTTCTGTAAGAAAACAGGGCGAAGGTGATAAAGGTTCGATGAAAATTGCTACCTTTGCAGCGCTTTTGAATGGCGAGGTAGAGGAAATGATGAATCGCTGGCAAAAAAGTAATGATTAAATAACTAATAACGAGGAGAATAAATCTTTTTGAATGAAGAATGACAATCTGAAAGAACAGTATAGAATCAACGAACGTATTCGTGTTCGTGAAGTTCGTTTAGTAGGTGACAATATTGAGACGGGTGTTTATCCGATCGCTCAAGCGCTGAAAATAGCGGAAGAGCAGGGGATGGATCTAGTCGAGATTTCACCAAATGCTGCGCCCCCCGTTTGTAGAGTAATCGACTACCAAAAATTCCTCTATCAGCAAAAAAAGCGTCAGAAAGAGCAAAAAGCGAAATCTGTGAAAGTGGTCGTGAAGGAGATTCGTTTCGGGCCTCAGACAGATGATCATGATTACAATTTTAAATTGAAGCACGCTAAGGGATTTTTGGAGGAAGGTTCGAAGGTCAAAGCCTACGTGTTCTTTAAAGGCCGTTCTATCCTTTTCAAGGAACAGGGAGAAGTCTTGCTGCTTCGTTTTGCCAACGATTTGGAGGACTATGGAAAAGTAGAGCAGTTGCCGGTTCTGGAGGGAAAACGTATGATTATCATGCTTACTCCGAAGAAAGCGGGCACTGGTTCAGCCCCGGCTGCGGCCGCAGCTCCGAAAGTTGTAAAGAAAGTGATTACGACACCTAAGCCTAAAAGTGAGGGTGATAAGAAAACAGAAGAATAAAATCCGTCCCTGATAGAAGGGAGGTTAAGTTTAATAATTAAAATATAATTGGAAAATGCCTAAGATGAAGACTAATTCCGGTGCCAAAAAGAGGTTCGCCCTTACCGGATCAGGAAAGATCAAAAGAAAACACGCTTTTAAGAGTCATATCTTAACAAAGAAGACTAAGAAGCAAAAGAGAAATCTTACTCACACGGGTTTGGTAGCTAGTGTTGACGTAAGCAACGTAAAGCAGATGCTTTGCATGAAGTAATCTTTATTCATTAAGCGAGTTTTATAACGATTTTTATTAACCGAATGCATTAGCAATCAAGTTCATCCTACGAGATGACGCTAACATTCAAAACAGATTAGAATTATGCCTAGATCAGTAAATCATGTTGCTTCAAGAGCAAAAAGAAAACGGATTTTAAAACTAACCCGCGGTTATTATGGTGCACGTAAGAACGTTTGGACCGTAGCGAAGAATACATGGGAAAAAGGTTTGACTTATGCTTTCCGCGACCGTCGTAACAAGAAACGTAATTTCCGTGCTTTGTGGATTCAGCGTATCAACGCTGCCGCTCGTATGGAAGGTTTGTCTTACTCTCGCCTAATGGGTGCTTTGCACGCTGCCGGTATCGAGATCAACCGTAAGGTTTTGGCAGACTTGGCCGTTAACCATCCGGAAGCATTCAAGGCTATCGTAGCTAAAGTAAAATAAGATTTTTGCTATATAGTTAATAAAGAGCCTCCCCGAAAAGGAGGCTCTTTTTTTGTTGTTTTTGTTTGGTTATGTCGATACGATTACATATCTTTGTAACAAGAAAAAGATAAACAGGGAATGAGTTAAGCCGCACTTGTTCGATTGGGAAACTCATCAGTTTATTTTAATTCCGAGACATAGCTCTTGTCGCCAATGGCGGGCCGCGCCCTTCGGGGTATGCTTAGCACGGCGGATTACAAAGGTGGCAAAGTACTCAAATCCTGTCATACGGAGTTTGTTCACATCTACAGTGCGGCTTTTTCAAATAGGGAAGAGGATCTTTAATTAGATTCTCTTCTTTTTTATGCGGTTCACGCAGATAGTCTCGTTAGCTCATATAAGTAGTCTTCTGAAGATAAAGTGAATTATTTTGAAAATAAATTAGGTTTTATAGTTGGTAATCCAAAAAGAATGCTTTCCTTTGTAGCAACAAACAAAAGATAGTTTGTCTTGCTCTTTATCTTCGAGTTTCTATTCTCAGTAATGATAATATATTCTTCTAGAAATCGATCTTCACTAACATCACTTGTTTTATTATTAATTTATTTTTAATTTTTTTCGTATGAATATTTACATTGGAAACTTGAGTTATCGAGTAAGAGAGTCTGATTTGCAACAAGTATTAGAAGAGTATGGTGTTGTTGATTCAGTAAAGTTAATTGTTGATCGTGATACTAGACGTTCTAAGGGTTTTGCTTTCGCTGAAATGCCTAACGTAGACGAGGCTCAAAAAGCTATCGAGGAATTAAACCAAGCTGAGTACGAAGGTCGTCAGATGGTTGTAAAAGAAGCAATTCCTAGACGTTAATTTTAGAAGATATACATCTTAAAATAACTCTGAAGCGGGGAGACGATAGTCTTTCCGCTTTTTTGATATTGTCCATTATTGTCGTATATTTACGCACCAAGAATAACACAACTAAAAAATAAGTATTATGACGTTGCCAAAACGGTCTTGCATGAAAGTAACCGGACTTGCTCTCGCTTGCTCCTCGCTACTTTTTTCCTGTGTTCCCAAGGAGGTTTCGCAGGTGAATTTAATCCCTAAGCCGGCCCATATCGAGGTGACTGGCGGTTATTTCAAAGTAGATAGTAATCTCATATTCGGGAATGATCAATCGGGTACGATCCGTTACGTGGTCGATGAGTCTTTTAATGGCGGGAATCCGGAGGGATATGCGTTGGACGTGACCGAGAAGGGGATCGAGTTGAGAGCCGCCTCTAAATCCGGATTGTTTTACGGGGAACAAACGTTGCGCCAGCTGTATACGTCGAAAGGGATTCCTTGCGTATCGATCCAAGATAATCCCCGTTTCCCGTATCGTGGCTTGCATCTGGATGTCTCCCGTCATTTCTTCCCGAAAGAGGAGGTGATGAAGTTATTGAACGTCATGTCTTATTATAAATTGAATACGCTTCATATGCATTTGACGGATGCCGGTGGTTGGCGTATCCAGATGGATAAATACCCGAAACTGACTACGGACGTGGCTTTCCGTACGGAATCCGATTGGCAGAAATGGTGGGATGGAAAGGATCGCAAGTATCTGCCGGAAGGAACTCCGGGGGCATATGGCGGTTATTTTACGAAAGAAGATATCCGTGAGATCGTGGATTACGCTACGGCCCGGCATATTAATATAATACCGGAAATCGAATTCCCGGGGCATTCGGACGAGGTGTTCGTGGCGTACCCGGAGTTGAGTTGTGCCGGCAAACCTTATACGACGGGTGATTTCTGCATCGGCAACGAGAAATCGTTTACGTTCATGGAGGATGTATTGTCCGAGGTGATCGAGTTGTTCCCTTCCGAATATATCCATATCGGGGGAGACGAGGCCGGGAAGGGAGCTTGGAAGACCTGCCCGAAATGTCAAGGCTTGATGCGCCGGAATGGGATGAAGGACGTGGATGAGTTGCAGAGCTATATGATTCATCGTGCCGAGGAATTCCTGATTTCCAAAGGCCGCAAATTGATCGGTTGGGATGAGATTCTGGAAGGGGGCTTGGCTCCGGAGGCTACCGTCATGTCTTGGCGGGGCGAGGAAGGGGGAATCAAGTCCGCTCGCATGGGACACGACGTGGTCATGACACCGGGTGGTTATATGTATTTCGATTTCTATCAAGCCGATCCGAAGACACAGCCGTATGCCATCGGCGGTTATACGCCGATCAAGCGGGCGTACAGTTATAATCCGGTGCCTGTGGATTCGTTGACTGCCGAGGAAAGTAAGCATATCCTAGGGGTACAGGCGAATACATGGACGGAGTATATCAAGGATGAGAAGCATCTGGAGTATATGATGTTCCCTCGTGCCTTGGCGGTCGCCGAGATTGGATGGACTCCGCAAGAGGATCGTAGTTGGGAGGATTTTAAGCCTCGTATGAATGCGAATATCCCGGTTCTGCAACGGATGGGTATCCATACGTTCACGCTCTCGGACGAGATCGAGACCACGATGAAGGTAGATACCTTGCGGCGAGAGATCAAGGTCATGTTGGATGCGGAGAAATATCCGGCGGAGATACGTTACACGACAGACGGTTCTATTCCCACCGCCTCTTCCCGGGTCTATGACGGTCCGATCGTGGTGAAAGACTCCGCTGATATCAAGGCCGCTATCTTCCGTGACGGGCAGCTTCAAGGAACGCCTACCGAGAAGAAGGTGGATTATCACCGGGGTATCAATAAGCCTATACATTATAATAGTAAGCTGTATAGCGGTTATATGGCGGGTGGCATGAACGCCTTGCTGGACGGCTATAGGGGAGGCTTGACTTATCTGGACGGCCGTTGGCAGGGTTATTTGAATGACTTGGATTGCGTGGTGGACATGGGCGAGGTGACGGATATCCATAAGGTATCGTCCCGCTTTATGCAATTGATCGGCCCGGGCGTGTACCAACCGGGAGAGGTGGAGTTGCTGACATCGGAAGACGGGGAGAGCTATATCTCGCAGGGAGTTATCCCTACTACGATATCCAATACGGATAAAGACCTGTCTTTTCAGGAATATACGTTTAACGGCGATTGGAAAGCCCGTTATATCCGTATCAAGGCAAAAGAGGCAAATAAGGGTTTCATCTTCACGGATGAGATCGTGATCTGGTAAGTATGAATCAATTAATTATCAACTAAAATACATTTATCAAATGAAGAAACAGTTAATGACCTTCCTGTTGTGTGGCAGTCTGTTCGCTACGGCGCAGCAACCGGTAGATTATGTGAACCCCTTCATCGGTACGAGCAATTACGGTACGACGAATCCCGGCGCGGTTTGTCCGCAGGGTATGATGAGCGTGGTTCCTTTCAACGTCATGGGGTCGGAGAAGAACCGTTTTGACAAGGATAGTCAATGGTGGTCTACTCCTTACTCGGCAGACAATAAATTCTTTACGGGATTCGCCCACGGCAGCTTGAGCGGCGTGGGATGCCCGGAGCTGGGAGGTTTGCTATTGATGCCGACGACGGGCGAGTTGAACGTGGACTATAAGGCTTACGGCAGTGAGTACAAGGACGAGGTGGCTCACCCCGGTTATTATAGCAATACCTTGACCAAGTATAATATCAAGGCGGAGGCTACTGCCAGCATGCGTACGGGCTTGAGCCGTTTTACCTTCCCGAAAGGGGAGAGCCATATCCTCTTGAACCTAGGCGAGGGCTTGACGAACGAGACCGGCGCTACGGTTCGTATCGTGAATGATACGGAGATCGAGGGGAGTAAGCTTTTAGGTACGTTCTGCTATAATCCACAGGCCGTATTCCCGGTTTACTTCGTGATGAAGGTAAACAAGGCCCCGAAGAAGATGGGTTATTGGAAGAAACAACGTGAGATGAAGGGGGTAGAGGCCGAATGGGATATCTACTCCGGCAAGTATAAGTTATATACCAGTTATACCCGTGAGATGAGCGGAGACGATGTCGGCGTATGGTTCGATTACGATACGGACGAGGGCGAGGCTATCGAGGTGAAGATGGGTATCTCGTACGTGAGCATCGAGAACGCCCGCCTGAACATGAATACGGAGCAGCCCGGCTTCGATTTCGACAAGGTCCGTACGGCGGCTAGTACGATGTGGAACAAGGATCTTTCCAAGGTACAAGTGGAAGGGGGTACGAAAGACGAGAAAACGATATTCTATACCGGTATGTATCATTTGCTGATCCATCCGAATATCCTGCAAGACGTGAACGGCGAGTACCCGATGATGGAGAGCCTGAAAGTAGGCCATACCACCGGAAACCGTTATACGGTCTTCTCCTTGTGGGATACGTACCGCAACGTAAGTACCTTGATGACCTTGCTCTATCCGGAGCGTCAATTGGATATTATCCGTACGATGCTGGATATGTACCGGGAAAACGGTTGGTTACCGAAATGGGAGCTTTACGGACGTGAGACCTTTACGATGGAAGGCGATCCCTCGATCCCGTATATCGTAGACGCATGGATGCGCGGCTTGCGTGACTTTGATGAGCAAACCGCTTATGAGGCGATGCGTAAAGGCGCTACTACCCCGGGAGAGTTCAACCTGCTTCGTCCGGACGCGAACGATTATTTCAGCAAGGGCTATGTTCCTTTGCGTGAGCAATACGATAACTCCGTATCTCATGCGCTGGAATATTATATCGCCGACTGGAACTTGGCTAATTTCGCTCAAGCCTTGGGTAAGAAAGAGGATGCCAAGTTATTCCGTGACCGTTCTTTAGGTTACAAACATTATTATAGCAAGGAGTTCGGAACGCTGCGTCCGATCTTGCCGGACGGCACCTTCTACTCTCCGTTCGATCCGAAACAAGGCGAGAACTTCGAGCCTAGTCCCGGTTTCCATGAAGGCAACGCATGGAATTATACGTTTTATGTTCCTCACGATATCAAGGGACTGGCCAAATTGATGGGAGGCGATAAGAAATTTGTCGATCATTTGCAGAAGGTATTCGATGACGGCAATTATGATCCCGCCAATGAGCCAGATATCGCTTATCCTTATTTGTTTAGCTATTTCAAGGGAGAGGCTTGGCGTACCCAGAAGTTGGTCCGTCAGTTGTTGAAGGATTGCTATCATAACGCCCCGAACGGTGTCCCGGGTAACGAGGATACAGGCACGATGTCCGCTTGGGCTATTTTCTCCATGATGGGCTTCTACCCAGCTTGTCCGGGCGACGTGAACTATGTATTGACTTCCCCGACTTTCGATAAGGTTACGATCCAGCTCGACAAGAAATTCTATCCTAAAGGCGAATTGGTAATCGAGTCTAAGCATAGTAATCCGGAAGCGATCTACATCAAGGACGTTTTCGCCGGCGATAAAAAGCTAAAGGGCTACACCATCTCGCAAGAGGAATTGGTGAATGCCGGAACCTTGCGTTATATCCTCGAGGATACGCATAAGTAAGCCAAGATAAAGATATACCGAATTTGATATTTACCGGACGCAGATGACACCGACAAGCACGGGTGATCTGCGTCCGGTTTATTTATTTGATATCCTAAAACCATTTGATCTTCCTGAATATGAAAAAGGCCGTAGCGGATAGCAAGATCGAGAGCAAGATGATAACCACGAAACCATGCGGCATATCCTCCATGTAGATCGGGACGTTCATCCCGTAGAAGCTAGCGATTAATGTCGGAACCATTAAGATAATGGAAAGTGATGTCATACGTTTCATGATCGTGTTCACGTTGTTGGAGATGATAGAGGCGAAAGCGTCCATCGTACCCGTAAGAATATCGCTATAGATATTTACCGTGTTATGGGCCTGTTTCAACTCGATCTCCACGTCCTCCACTAAATCCTTGTCGATATATTGCGGCTCTTGGAAAATATTCTGGAGCTTGGCCAGCATCACCTCATTCCCGCGGATGGAGGTGTTGAAGAATACCATGCTTTTCTCCAGCTTCATCAACGCTAGCAGATCCTCGTTGCGGATGCTTTTCTCTAACGCCTTTTCCGCCTCGGTGACGGCGTAATTGATTTGTTTCAGGTATTTAAGGAACCATACGGCCGATGAGTGGATCAGCCGGAGGATCAACTCATACTTGTTTTTAATCTGGAGTTCCTTCCGTTGGGTATAGCGGATGAAATCGGGGATCAAGTCCGTCTTATGGTAACATACGCTTACGATGATCTCATTGTTCGTGATGATACCGATCGGCACCGTATTGAACGGGATGTCATGATCTTGGTTCTGCAACGGGATACGTAAGATGGTAAGCAACCAATTCCCCTCGTACTCGATACGGGGACGCTCGTCCGTATCGGCTATATCGCTCAAGAATGATTCGGGTACGTTAAATCGATCCATCAAGAATTGAAGATCTTCGGGAGTTGGGCACTCTACGTTTACCCAACTGTTAGGAAGCCATTGGTTCTTCTCCACATAACCGGCCTCACAATAAAGAAATTGTCTCATTATTGCCTCCTTTCGTGTTTAATCCGAGCAGAGGATCAATGAAACCCTCCGCCTCGTTAGTTCATACTCTGTTCTGTTTCTAGCGGGATACTGTCGTCCATAATTTGAAAATTACTTTTTACGGGTGCAAAGATAATACTTTTTTACGTAAGTAAAGTTATGTCGCTGTATGCTGACAGCAATATTGTTGCCAGTTTACGTTAGCATAGGCTTACTTCTCTGAGAGTATTGCGATACTTCTGGTAATAGTACTGGAGTACTTTCATGGAAGTACCCGAGTACTGCCTAAGAAGTACTCCAATACTTCTTAGGCAGTACTGGCCATCTATTCAATCCCGCATTTCCCCTCTTCGTTGAAGTAGAAGAAGAGCCCGGTATCTATGCTGACCGGACCATGGCTTCTCTTCCTCCCTTGAACTCGGCCATGGGGCGAGGCTCGTGGAGCCGGCTGGCGAAACGTGTGTATTCCTCATAATCTTCCGGGTTATCGGATAGGTAGAACGTGGCGGCCAAAGGATAATGGACGATGCCGGCGCCCTGTCCGGTGATGACGGTCTTGCGCACCCGGTACAATCCCGGAGGGTTTTCCTTGAGCTCAGGCAGCAAGGTGGCCGAGAAATCGTCTCTTGTCTCGTTAGGAAAGATCGGATAGCCGAGAGCGACGAAGGCGGTGGGTTGCGGGATTCCTTTCCATGCCCTCCCGTCGAAACGCTCGATGAAATACTCTTCGCCTCCCATCCCTTCCAGGTCGGTATGGTTGGTGATAGCGATCTCGATCCGCTCGATGTTGGTTGGGTAGACGTTCGGTCTTACTCGCATGGAGAAGTGGGTGGTGTCCATGCTGATAGCTTCCTCGGGTGGCCGGTCGTAAGGGCCTCCGCCGATCCGGATGAGGGGTGAATTGAATACGTAAGTCTTGAAAGCCTCCACATACTCCTTCTCCGCTATGATAAGCTGTAGGAAGACGGAGTCGTCCGTGTTCCAGAGGGAGGTCATGTTTCTACGGATCTTCCGTAGATGCGGGGGAAGGGTATCGTATTCCTTGCCGAAGAACGATTCTATGCTGTCCCGTATCTGCTTGGCGGTCCATCCTTCCGTGGAAACTGAAGATGCGGCATGGGTATCAGTTGGTAACGGTAGGGTATCTTGCCGTGCTATGGATTGGGAGTCGGCTGAGTAGTCGCTACTGTTTTCCTCTTTCTTTTGTTTGGTATGGCAGCCGTATAATAGGCAACCTCCCATGATAACTAATCCGATAAAATACGCTTTCATGATTCGACAGGTTTTAATTCCTAAATATAAAGAATCTTTTTCAGAAATGGGTAAAAGATATTACCTTTGACTCCCCAAATAGAAAGAATGATGGCAGAAGGAACAAGAAATACAGGAAGAGGAAGGAAAAAGCCTGTGGAGATGCTCCCCGATATGGGGCGTCTTCAGCCACAGGCCCGTGAGTTAGAGGAGGCTGTGTTGGGTGCGTTGATGCTGGAGAAAGACGCGTACTCGATCGTCAGCGAGATCTTGAAGCCGGAGTGTTTCTATGAGAAAGCGCATGAGAAGATTTATGCCGCTATCGTAGACTTGGCGTTGAGCCAGCGTCCCGTGGATATGCTTACCGTAACGGAGCAATTGAAGAAACGGGGAGAATTGGAGGATGTAGGCGGACCGTTCTATATCTCTCAACTTACCAGCAAGGTGGCCAGCAGCGCCCATATCGAGTATCACGCCCGTATCATCGCCCAGAAATATCTGGCGAGGGAGTTGATCTCTTTCACGGCGATGATCCAAGGAAAGGCATTTGATGAGACGCTCGATGTAGAGGACCTGATGCAAGAGGCGGAGGGCAAGTTGTTCGAGATCTCGCAACGTAACGTAAAGAAGGATGTCACCCAGATCAACCCCGTCATCAAGGACGCTATGGAGATGTTGCAAAAGGCGGCTCTCCAGAAGGAAGGTCTGAGCGGATTGCGTACGGGCTTCGAGGGGTTGGATAAGATGACTTCCGGTTGGCAGAATTCAGACCTTATCATTATCGCCGCCCGTCCGGCCATGGGTAAGACGGCCTTCGTCCTTTCCATGGCGAAGAATATGGCGGTGAATTTCAATACGCCTGTCGCCCTGTTCTCGCTCGAGATGAGTAACGTGCAGTTGGTAAACCGTCTGATCGTGAATGTCTGCGAGATACCGGGCGAGAAGATCAAGAGCGGACGCTTGGAGAGCTACGAGTGGGAACAGCTGGATTTTAAGATCAAGGAGCTTTACGACGCCCCGATCTTCGTGGACGATACCCCGAGCTTGTCCGTCTTCGAGCTGCGGACGAAAGCCCGTCGTCTGGTGCGTGAGCATGGCATTAAATGTATCATTATCGACTACCTTCAGTTGATGAACGCCAGCGGTATGAACTTCGGTAGCCGTGAGCAGGAGGTGAGTACGATCTCCCGCTCGTTGAAGGGATTGGCGAAGGAGTTGAATATCCCGATTATCGCCTTGTCGCAGTTGAACCGTGGTGTGGAAGCCCGTCAAGGCGTGGAAGGTAAGCGTCCGCAGCTAGCCGACTTGCGTGAGTCCGGAGCTATCGAGCAGGATGCCGATATGGTATGTTTCATCCACCGTCCCGAATATTATAAGATTACGGAAGACGAGCGGGGAAATTCCCTGATCGGTCTCGCCGAGATCATTATCGCCAAGCATCGTAACGGTGCCGTGGGGGATGTCCGGCTGCGCTTTAAGAGCGAGTTCGCCAAGTTTATGAACGTAGAGGAAGATATAGCGGTAAGGGAATTCTCCTCAACCATGAACGGTGGAGACCCGATGCCCCCGATCCCATCGGCGGGAGCTGACTTCTTGAGTCAAGGTAGCAGTAACGAGGTTCCGTTCTAATATAGCATGAATGAGCGAAAGAGGCGAAAACGTTTGCGGTAGATTTTTCGCCTCTTCTTTTCTGTTTCGTTGGCGAATCCGGTTCGAATCTTCTATCTTTGTGATTGAAAACAAATTACTGAATCAGCCATGACGAGACACTTAGTTCCGGTATCTATATACCTGTCGCTGTTGCTTAGCTGCAACTCGCCGAAAGAATACAAATCCTTTGATGAATACCCTTCCTATGAGGGAGACGATCTGGAGTTGTTCTATTCTCCCACGAAATCCGTGTTCACCCTTTGGGCCCCGACGGCGGAAGAAGTCCGCTTGAATCTTTACGCCTCCGGTGAAGGAGGGGAGCCTGTCCGCCGGTTGCCGATGAAATCCTCGGACAAGGGTACGTGGCGTATCTCCGTGAGCGAGGATCTGAAAGGCTCCTTCTATACCTTCCAGATCCGTATCGGCGATAAATGGCTGGATGAGACTCCCGGTATCTGGGCGAAAGCCGTCGGGGTGAATGGAAACCGTGCGGCCGTGATCGATTGGGCGGCTACCGATCCGGAGGGCTGGGAGGCGGATAAATCTCCCGAGTTGAAAAGCTTCTCCGATATTATCATCTACGAGATGCATCATCGGGATTTCTCGATCGCCGCGAACTCCGGCGTGACGCATAAAGGTAAGTTTCTCGCCTTGGCGGAGGAGGGCACGAAAGGGCCGGGCGGCGTGGCTACCGGCGTGGATCATCTGAAGGAGTTGGGCGTTACCCATGTCCATATCCTTCCTTCCTATGATTATGGCTCGGTGGACGAGACTCGCTTGCAAGATAATGTGTACAATTGGGGGTATGATCCCAAGAACTATAACGCCCCCGAGGGGAGCTATTCCACCGATCCTTACAATCCCGAGGCTCGTATCCGTGAGTTCAAGGAGATGGTGCGGGGATTGCACCGGAATGGTATCCGTGTGATCATGGACGTGGTTTACAATCATACCTTTGTGGGTGACGGGTCGAATTTCAGCTTGACCGTCCCCGGTTACTTCTACCGTCATAAACCGGACGGAAGCTATTCGGATGCCTCCGGCTGTGGTAATGAGACCGCTTCGGAGCGGGCGATGGTACGCCGCTATATCGTGGAGTCCGTGAAATATTGGGCCGAGGAATACCATGTGGATGGTTTCCGTTTCGACTTGATGGGCATCCATGACGTAGAGACCATGAACGAGGTAAAAGCCGAGTTAGCTAAACTAGATCCTTCCATCTTCGTATACGGCGAGGGTTGGACCGCCAGCGATTCCCCGCTACCGGAGGACCAGAGGGCGATCAAGGTAAACGCCCCGAAACTGAATGACGTGGCCGTATTTAGCGATGACCTGCGGGATGCTTTAAAAGGAAGCGTGTTCGAGACTACACAGGCCGGTTTCGCCTCCGGAAAGCCGGAAGGTAACGAGGAGTCTATTAAGTTCGGTATTGTAGGCGCTATCCGCCATCCGCAAATCGACTATAACCAAATATTATATTGCAAAGCGCCTTATGCGAACAAGCCTACGCAAGTGATCAACTATGTCTCTTGCCACGATGATCTTTGTTTGATGGATAAGTTGAAGCTCTCGGCTCCGAAAGACGCTACCCCGGATGAGTTGATACGATTCGGCAAGTTGGCCCAGACCATCATCTTCACCTCGCAAGGAGTACCCTTCATGCGGGCAGGAGAGGAGTTGCTGCACGATAAGAAGGGCGTACATAACAGCTATCAATCGCCCGATTCAATCAATGAGATCGACTGGTCTTTAAAGGCAAAAAACAAGGATGTTTTCAACTATTACAAGGATTTGATCGCCCTTCGTAAGTCGCACCCGGCTTTCCGTATCGCCACGGCCGAGGGAGTGAGGGAGGCCCTTCAATTCCAAGAAGTGAACCAGCCCGGTGTCGTAGCGTATACCTTAGGGGAGCATGCGAACGGGGATAGTTGGAAGAAGATTATGGTTATCTTTAACGGGAACCGGAAGGCGGTAACGGTTTCTCTGCCGGAAGGAACATGGGTTCCGGTTTGTAAGGATGGTCGGATTTATCTGGACGGTAAAGGTTCCGTACAGGGTAAAACTACCGTAAGCGCCTCTTCCGCCTTGATCTTGAAACAAGATTAATACGGAACTAAATCAAAGAAAATCCCCCGGGACATCTCGATGAATACCGAGCGTCCCGGGGGATTTTTTATTAAATCACTTACTTATCTGATTATTTGTAAGCCTCGCCTTTTACAGCAGCGATACCCGGAAGAACCTTACCTTCGATAGCCTCAAGAAGAGCGCCACCACCTGTAGAAACGTAAGATACGCCGTTAGCCAAACCGAATTTGTTAACGCAAGCAACAGAGTCGCCACCACCTACTAAAGAGAAAGCGCCGTTTTTCGTAGCCTCAACGATAGCCTCGCCAACCGTACGAGATCCGTGCGTAAAGTTCTCGAACTCAAATACACCCGTAGGACCGTTCCAAAGGATCGTCTTAGAGTTCTTGATAACGTCAGCGTAGATAGCCTCGGTCTTCGGACCTATGTCAAGACCTTCCCAACCATCAGGAATCTGATCTACCGGAGCGAAATCAGTCTTAGCGTCGTTGCTGAAATCGTCAGCGATCTTAGCGTCAACAGCCAATACCAAGTTTACGCCTTTTTCTTTCGCTTTCTTGATCAAATCAAGAGCAAGATCCAACTTATCGTCCTCGCAAATAGACTTACCGATCTTACCGCCTTGCGCTTTCGTGAAAGTATAAGTCATACCACCCGTGATGATCAAGTTGTCTACCTTGTTCAACAAGTTCTCGATGATCTCGATCTTAGAGGAAACCTTAGAACCACCCATGATAGCGGTGAACGGACGTTGGATGTCGTTCATAACCTTATCGACAGCCTTCACTTCCTTCTCCATCAAATAACCGAACATCTTGTTGTCCGTATCGAAGTAGTCAGCGATCAAAGCCGTAGAAGCGTGAGCACGGTGAGCGGTACCGAACGCGTCGTTTACATAGCAGTCAGCGTAAGAAGCCAATCTCTTCGTGAACTCTTTCTGGCTTTCTTTAACGGCTTTCTTGGCAGCCTTCTTCTCCTCGTCGGAAGCGTCTTCAGCCAAACCTCTTGGTTTGCCTTCTTCCTCAGCGTAGAAACGAAGGTTCTCAAGCAACAAAGCTTCGCCCGGTTGCAAAGCGGCAGCCTTAGCGCCGGCTTCTTCGCCAATACAGTCGTTTGCAAACTGAACATCTACGCCTAACAACTCAGAAAGGTGCTTCAATATGTGCTTTAAGGAGAACTTATCAGTAGCGCCTTTCGGACGACCTAGGTGAGAACCGATAATTACGCTACCACCATCCGCTAAGATCTTCTTTAATGTAGGAAGAGCGGCACGCATACGAGTGTCGTCGGTGATGTTGAAGTTTTCGTCCAATGGAACGTTAAAGTCAACTCTTACAAATGCCTTTTTGCCGGCAAAATTGAAATTGTCAATTGTTTGCATAACTATTGTATTTAATGTCTGTATTAAAATGTTCTTTTAATCGCTTGCAAACTTACACAAAATATTTCATTTGGCTGTTTGCGCTTGCTTTAAATTTTATACCAATTTGAAACGTAGCCGTAATCTCCCGTCGGCATAGTCGTAATTCAATAGCTTGAAATGTCCGATCTCGGATGTATTCGCCACGTGCGATCCGATACATGCGCAGGCATCGTAATCGCCTATGCGTACGATACGTAATGTATCGCTGGCATCATCGGGCAATTTACTTAAATCCACGATACCGCCGGCCTCTTCTTTCGGCATGAACTCGATGGTTACGGGCAGGTGCCGGTCGATCACCTCGTTTATCTTCTTCTCAACCTCGGCCATGACCTCCGCACTGGGCTCTTCCGCCAATAGATAATCGCATTTAGACTTCTTCCTCTCTATGTGCGCGTTCTTGGATCTGGGACACCCGAACATCCGTACCATTGTCTGGTTTAAGATATGTTCCGCCGTGTGCATAGGAGGATACTCTTGCTTGTTGTGCTCGTTTAATTGGATTTCTTGTTCCATATTAATTATTTTGATTGATTAAATTTACTACTACTTTTACCATGATGTCTTTCTCATGTGCGAAAAGTTCGCTTTCTCCGAATTTATCTTTTAGGCTTCGAATGGCTTCCATCGCATTCTCGTAGGTCGCTTGGAAACGGTCTCCTTTGATTGTCTCCTCTATCGTCAGTTGCTGATAATCATACTTATCCAAAGTATCAAGGGCATAGACATAATCGGTCACGACGGCTAATAAGCCTTTGGACTGATCGGAGGTCAACTGTTCTTGGTTCTTGAGCATATTACCGAGTATACGAACGATATCTTTTAGCTCTTGATAATGTTCTAGTTTTATCTTCTGGTTGATGGCATACCCCTTGATAAGATAGTCTTTCAATATTTTGTTGGCCCAGATACGGAATTGGATACCACGTTTGGATTTTACACGATAACCAACAGATATGATGACATCAAGATTGTAAAGTGTTGTTTCATACTTTTGGTCACCCTCAGAACCCATGTGTGCAAATTTTGCACATGTGATATGTTTTTCTAATTCTCCTTCTTTATATATATTATTAATATGTCGGCCAATGACAGTCCTGTCTTTTTGGAACAACTCACCCATCTGCGCTTGTGTCAACCAAACGGTTTCCTTCTCCATCTTTACATCCAGCTTGATTTCCCCATCTTCCGTTTGGTAAATGATGATATCGTTTAAGGCTGGGTTAAAATCTGCCGTATGCATGGGCGGATACTTTTGCTTGTTGTGCTTGTTCAGTTGGATTTCTTGTTCCATTATTTTATATGTTTTGATTATATTTCTTGAAATCAGGCCAAATGTACGAAATAAAATAGTATCATGCGTGAAAAACGACTTATGAGCATGATATACGGGTACATTAGAGTAAGCAGTGACAAGCAAACGGTAGAAAATCAACGTTTCGAGATCAATAAGTTTTGTGAGCGGGAAAATCTGAAAATTGATGGTTGGATAGAGGAGACCATTAGTGAAACAAAATCGTACAACAAACGTGAGTTGGGTAAGCTTTTAAACCAAGTGAAGAAAGATGACTTAATCATCTGCGCCGAACTATCCCGCTTGGGGCGTAACCTTTTCATGATAATGGAAATCCTGAACATCTGTATGACCAAAGAATGCCGTGTATGGACTATAAAAGATAATTACCGCCTTGGTGATGACATTCAAAGCAAGGTGCTTGCTTTTGCCTTCGGTTTGTCGGCAGAGATTGAGCGTAACTTGATTTCGCAACGGACAAAAGAGGCTTTGGCCCGATTGAAAGCAGAAGGAAAACATATCGGGAGAATAAAGGGGAGCAAGAATAAACGGAACAAGTTGACAGGGAAAGAACTATTACAGAGATGTTGGGCGAGGGATTAAGCAAGAGCCAAATCGCAAAAAAATTAGGAATCAGCCGAAACACACTTTATTTGTATCTAAATGCTGTTCCATAATAAGGGAGGTTTGATAATGACAGGTGGTTTATGTTTGGACGTTCGCAAGGGATAAACTTTGGAGACATACCAAAACTGCTTGCTCCCGAAATCTCATTGGGTGGTAATTTTGTGTTCGATACAAACTGTGGATATTATATCACAAATGTACGCGGAATATCTTTTTCCTTATAATAAATCCGGTATTATCTATATGAATTCTTGCTCGATAGCCTATGGATTCTTGTTCGCATACTGCAGAGAAAACGCATGAATGCCAATTAAAATATACGATGGATAAATAAATAGTTGTTTAAGCTCTTTTTGAAAGCATATCTCGTTTACCTCCATTATCTTTGCTTTCAAAAAGACATACATGGATAAAGCGGGGAAAGACTTTTTGATAAACGACGAGTTGGAAAGACATCTTGAAAGCATGTACAATGCTCTGGGAGAGATAGACTCACGGCAGGAATCCAAGGTGGTACACCGGGCAGGAGTGATCATGATGTCGGCATTAATCGGGGTGTTTGCCAACTGCCAGAGTTGGAATGAGGTTGCGGACTTCTCGGCGGAACGTATCGATTTCATTCGAAAGTTCTTTCCTGACATCCAAAAGGCCCCGTCGCATGACACGCTCAGGCGTTTCTTTTGCCTGGTCTGTCCCAACGCCCTTGAGCGGCGTTACCGTGCGTGGGCCTTGAACATGCGAGAAAATCTTGCCACCTCAAAGGAAGAGGGATTAGTGGAGGAGGGAATCGCCGAGGAGAGGGAAAAGAAGCCGTTCCGCCAGATAGCCATAGACGGGAAGACCATAAAAAAGGCCATGAATGAAAGACGGAGACGGGATGAGGATGGTTTCTTCATGACACAGGAAGAGCGCTCCAATGATAAGCTTCACATCGTCAGCGCGTTTTCTGTTGACGACTGCCTCTCGTTGGGACAAGAGCGGGTGGATAAGAAGGAGAACGAGATAGTTGCCATCCCAAGGCTCTTGGACGATTTGGATATCTCGGAGGGAGACGTGGTGACCATCGACGCCATGGGAACCCAAAAAGATATCGTCTCGAGAATAGCCAAGAAGAGAGCCGGTTATCTGCTGGAGGTTAAAAAGAACCAAGCCACATTGTGGGAAACCATCGCCGGTAACATGAGAGACTTCGAACGTATCCCACTTCCCAATGAGGTGTATAAAGTCCACAAGGAGGGGGAGAACGGGCATGGGTTTGTCTTCCTTCGTGAATGCCGTGTATGCTCCTCACTACATTCCTTAGGAAAAATATACAAGGATTGGGAGAACTTGAGATCCTACGGCCTCATCCGCACGGAACGTGTAGACGAGGCGACAGGGGAAAGTGCCGTGGAGACGCATTACTTCATATCCTCATTGGAGAACGATCCCGAGAAAATCATGCGGGTCAAAAGAAAGCACTGGGGGATAGAGAACGGTTTGCATTGGCAACTGGATATCACATTCAAAGAGGATGATGGCCGCATGGAATGAAGATTGCCTATATGATTTAATAACACGGTGGATTTATGCGTTTTAATTCATGCGTTTTCTCTGCACATATGTGATTATCTTTGTGTATAGGGGAAAATGGTTTTCTTACTAGTAAAACAACATTATATATAGCGATTATGGCGAGATACATCAAGCAAGAGATGAACGATCTTGACGGGACGGGCGAGAAACGAGTGTACTATCGGATGAAGATAGAGCAAAACGTGGATATGGAGCATTTCGTGGAGCAGATCACCTATCCCGGCTCGGGACTGAGCAAGGGCAACGTGTTGCAGGTGATGACGATGGTGGCGGAGCGTCTGGCTTATTGCATGGCAGATGGGCATTCTGTTACGCTTGAAGGGATCGGTACGTTCACGCCTAAGTTGGGAGTGGTGAAAGATAAGGAGAGCGATACCTTGGATGGGGATGATCCGAAGCGGAACGCTCGTAGTCTGGAGGTGAACGGTGTCGGCTTCCGGGCGGATAAGGAACTGGTGCAGGAAACCAAGCTGCGTTGCGATTTGAGTCGGGGCGGTATCGTCCGAGTACGGAAATCCCCTTTCAGCGAGGAGGAGCGGCGGGAGAGGGCTTTGGGCTTTTTGGCGGAGCATCCTTGCATGTGCTTGCAAGATTATATGTTTATCACGGGCTTGAAGCGTACGACCGCTTCCTTGGAATTGCGCCGCCTTGGCGCTGACCCGGAAAGTGGAATAACGATATCGGGCAGGGGAAACCATCGGGTATATATATTGAGGAAAGCAGGAGAGCGGTAAGGGAAAATGAAAAATCCTTCTCTCGTAACCTTTGATAAGAAGATCGACGGGAGAAGGATTCTCAAGTGACTCGCATAGGATTCAAACCTATAACCTTCTGATCCGTAGTCAGATGCTCTATTCAGTTGAGCTAGCGAGCCAATCTGTAAATGAATTTGAATATTCAAGTGACTCCTAAAGGATTCAAACCTTTAACCTTCTGATCCGTAGTCAGATGCTCTATTCAGTTGAGCTAAGGAGCCTAGATATATTCTATTGCTATCTTCGAATGGTGACCGCGACAGGATTCAAACCTGTAACCGGCTGATCCGTAGTCAGCTACTCTATTCAGTTGAGCTACGCGGCCATTGTTTCGTGATTGCGAGTGCAAAGGTACGTTTTTGTTTTAAATATGCAAACGTTTCGACTACTTTTTTGCGAATTTAATCTAACATTTTTGGATTGAAGATCAGATAACCAATGTTTAAGCCAAAGTTGAAATTCTCCTTCGGATAACTGTATCCGTTGGCGTACAGACTAATACATAAGAATGGCAATTGCAATACGACCGCCGCTTCACCCATATAATTAAACGAGTGCAAAAACTTACCATAATGCGGGATTCCGACATACGGGTTGTTTTCCGGCACCGTCTTTTGTATTTCATAGAGCGGAGCGAAGCCATACATATCCAACCGGAAGTGCAGAAGCTTGCTTAACTTCAAGATCGGGGAAAGCCCGAAAGCCACATATTGGTTCGCCCGGAACGCCTCGTTGAATACAATCTCGCTATGGGGTGTCGGGGTAAACGCCGGGGCCTGTAATACGCTAGCCGTATAGTTATTCATGAGGTTCTTGCTGGATATGACCATTTCCGCCAAATAACCTAAGTTGAAACGGTTGCTCAGCGTCTGGTATTGGTTCCAGCGCCCTTTCAGTTGCAGCCAGCTATGCACTTTGCGACCAATCGGGGCTTCCGTCGTGGCGGAAGTGGGGGATGGAGTGTACTTCTCCGTACCGGTTACGTATTGGGCGATTAGGAATTGCTGTTTTCCGCTTATCGGGTATTGTTTGGCGTTGAGTGAGTTTTGCTCGATACTTAACGAACCGCTGAATAAATCGTACCAGCTATGGTCGAAAGAGGCGTTCGGGAAAGGTATCGTGGTGCTCTGCAAATAGAAATCGTTCAACCGTCCGTAGGCGAACCCGATCTCCGCTTTCGCGTGGTTGAGGAAGGGGAAGCCTAATTTTAGTTTCATGTACAGTTCTTTCTGCTTAATCATGGCGGGCACTATATCCTCATAAAAGAGGGATTGGCTTTCCGTGTATTTCTTGTCCGAGAAGACTCCTTGCCAATTTAAATAAGTGGGGATTTGCGTTTGCAGGTACATCCGGCCACTCAACATGACACCACTAAAGGAGTTACCCACTTGAAAGTTCGAGTTTACGTCGGCGGCGAACCGTCCCAGATATTGATACCCCAATCCTAGGTATAATTGATTCGCTTGATGAGACGATACGTTTCCACCGAAGCCAACCGTGATCTCTTCTTTCATCTTCACGTCCAGGTAAAGATCGAATTTCTTCTCTTTCCGGTTATAAACGGCATGCGGCATGATTTCCCTAATCTTGGAATAGGTCAGCATCTTGAAATAAGCCCGCTTGAACTCTTCCATGGAGAACTCGTTATTGATATCCCTGTGTAATTGGGCCTCTATGTATTTACGCTGGGCCTCGGATACGCCCGTCACGTAAATATTGCGGAAGATCAGCGGGGGAAGGTTCTCTTTATAGGCTTTCCTTCTTTCGGTAACCTCATTTAAAGGCACTTCCCGGGGAACCCGTTGCTTGATGGAGTCGATCATGGAAAGGGTACGTTTATACCCGATGTCCATAAGCTCCTTACCTTTCTGGAAATCCAATAAGGAGACGGTGGGGAAACTGAATTTAATCATCATGCCATCTTCTTCCGGTACCTCATAGTCGGTCTTTTGCATGATCATGGTCTCGATCTGGTTATAAGGATTCTCCGAAGGCTTTTTATTCCCTCCCGATACCGTCGATCCGAAAATGAAATCCGGGTGGAACGCATCTTTCATCGGGCCTACCGGGAAATTATCGTAGATACCTCCATCAAATAAAGGAATACTGTCTTTCCATATGGGCTGGAAGAAAAACGGGAAAGTCATGGAGGCACGTACGGCGTCTCCCAGATCCCCATTCTTAAAGATGATCGGCTTTTTGGTATATATATCCGAGGCCACGCAACGGAAAGGGACAAACAGGTTGTCGAAATTCCATCCCGCCTTTGCCGTCGCCTGCGAGAACAAGGCCATGAACGCCTGATTCATCTGTATGGGATTGATCAAGCTTTGCGGTAAGAAGCTAGCCTTGATCTGTAGGGAATCGGACATATCGATGGAGAAATGCGCGAATTCCGGGGTCGGGTAAGGCTCCTTGAAATAATAGGTATATTGCTCCTCCACCGTACCTGTTTGCCAATAGGAGAACTCCTTGGAAAGCATTAGCTCCAGCATCTCCTCGGGGGAATACCCCATGGCGTATAAACTACCGATAATCGCCCCGATGGAGGTACCGGTAATGTAATCGATCGGTATATTATTTTCTTCCAGCGCCTTGATCACTCCGATATGTGCCGCTCCTTTGGCACCGCCGCCACTGAGTACCAACCCTACTTTCTGGGCGGAAACAATTTGAATGGCTGCAAGGAATAAGGCTATGATAACGGTTATTTTTCTCATATGAACCCAATCTGTTTTTCTTCTCCAAATGTAAGAAGTATTTCTTTAGAAACATAAACATTTTGTTTTTTCGTATTGTTGAGTTATCAATACAATTAAAACAGATGATGTTATGAAAGAAAAAGATTTAAACAGGGAAGAACGGAATAAAACCGTTATGGAGACCGGTGCTTTGGTCATGGCTGAGTTTTATGCGGATTGGTGTCCTCATTGCCAGAGAATGATGCCGATCGTGAAGGAGTTCAAGGAATTGGAGAAAGGAAAATTAGAAGTAGTACAAATCAATATCGAGGAGGAGAGCGCTCTTGCCGATTTGTATACGGTGGAATCGGTTCCTACTTTTATCCTGCTACGGAAAGGGGAGGCTTTGTGGAGACAATCCGGCGAGATGAGCTTGGATAGGTTACGGAAAGTGGTCGAGGATGTCGTGAGCTGAAACTAAAAAAACCGTTCCCCCGAGAAGGAACGGTTTTTATATATGTGAGGATTGGTTTATCCGATCAGTTCTACGCTACGTTTGATGAATTGGCTTAGGGCCTCTCCTTTCAACATACCGTTTCCTAGCAGGGCAAGGTCGATCAACTGACTAACTGTCTTGTTCGTGCCGGCGTACTCGGCGAGAACTTGGTTGCGTTGCTCACGAAGCTCATCCAGCTTATGGTCGGTGTTGGTCATATCCTCTTTCTCTTGCGCCGTGATCTCATCTTCTTTCTTTTTGCTTTGAGCCTCACGTAAGTCGGCTTGACGAGCCTCCCATCCTTTGATATCGCCAAGGATCGGTTTTAACTTCTCGTCGCAAGCTTGCTCCTCTTCAGTTAATACTTTCTTGATCAACGGATGATCCGTATTCAATACGAAGTTGAAGCTATCCGGCATCTCGCCATAGAAAGACATACCCGGTTGCATAGCGGACATCTCACGCATTCTTCGCATATACTCGCTTTGTGTCAACATGACAGGGTTCGCGTTTTCGCCCAATGCCTCGAATGTTACGTAGAACTCGGTCTTGTTCAATTTCGGCATCTGGCTCTTGAATACTTCCTGCATGGCCGTTTTCTGCTCCTCGCTCAAAGTAACCTTGTTCGCATCTTCCTTGCGGATCAAGTTATCGATCGTATCGCTATCCACACGAACGAAGCGGCTCTTCTCGAATTTCTGCTCCAATTGTCCGATCAAGTGTACATCCAATTGTCCGTCCATATCCAAGACGCTGTAACCTTTGTCCTTTGCGGCTTGTATATAGCTGTATTGCTCGTCTTTATTGGTGGTATACAGATAGATTAAGTTACCCTCTTTGTCTGTCTGGTTGTCCTTGATTAAGTTCTTGTATTCCTCGAAAGTGAAGTATTTGCCCTCGACGTCCTTGAATAAGGCGAACTTAACCGCGCGGTCGTAGAACTTCTCATCAGTCAACATACCATATTGGATGAATAGTTTCAAGCTATCCCATTTCTCCTCGAACTGCGGACGGTCGTTCTTGAAGATCTCTTCCAAGCGGTCTGCCACCTTTTTGGTGATGTGGTTGGAGATCTTCTTCACGTTCTGATCGCTTTGCAAATAGGAACGGGATACGTTCAACGGGATATCCGGCGAATCCAACACACCATGCAATAATGTCAAGAACTCAGGAACGATACCCTCTACGGAATCCGTAACGAATACTTGGTTGCAATATAACTGGATCTTGTTACGATGCAAGTCGATATTGCTCTTGATGCGAGGGAAATATAAGATACCGGTCAAGTTGAACGGATAGTCTACGTTCAAGTGAATCCAGAACAACGGCTCATCCGTCATAGGATATAAGTCTCGATAGAACTTCTTGTAATCCTCGTCGGTCATATCGGCCGGTTTGCGAACCCACGCCGGTTTGGTGTCGTTGATTACGTTATCTTCGTCCGTATCTACATATTTGCCATCCTTCCACTCTTGCTTCTTGCCGAACGCGATAGGAACCGGTAAGAAACGGCAGTATTTTGTCAATAAGCCATTGATCTTATCCTTGTTCAAGAAATCCTTGTTCTCGTCGTCGATATACAGGATGATATCGGTACCGCGATCCTCTTTCGTCGTTTCCTCCAAAGAGTATTCCGGCGTACCGTCGCAGCTCCATTTCATGGGAACAGCGCCTTCTTTGTATGATTTCGTCACGATCTCTACTTTCTTGGAAACCATGAAAGAGGAGTAGAAACCAAGACCGAAGTGACCGATGATAGAAGCGGCGTCGTTCTTGTATTTCTCAACGAACTCCTCGGCGCCGGAGAAAGCGATCTGGTTGATGTACTTATCGATCTCCTCGGCTGTCATACCGATACCCCGGTCAGAGATCGTGATCGTTTTGTCATCGAACTTAACCTGTACGGTCAAATCGCCGAGTTCGCCTTTAAACTCGCCTACGGAAGAAAGCGTTTTTAACTTTTGGGTAGCGTCTACCGCATTGGAAACAAGTTCACGAAGGAAGATTTCGTGATCACTGTATAAGAACTTCTTGATAATCGGAAAGATGTTTTCCGATGTTACTCCGATGTTACCTTGTTTACTGCTCATAGTCTGAATATCTTATTATTTTATTGTTATTTTGTGCGTATTCCTATCTTGATCATTCTCAAGATCCGCCTATTCCTATACAAAACGAATGCCAAAGTGTTTCGGATAAACTATAAATGACAAAAAGGCAGATGCCGGCTGATAGATTTGCAGCCGGGCATAGTTTGATCAAACCATATCATCTCCTGTCTTGGCGAATGTAACACGGATGGTTTTATGGAATGGGATAAAGCGGGATACGATCGCTATGAATAAGGAGATGACTAATAAATACCCCAGTATCTCTTTTAACGCCAATAATAAGCTTTGTTGCTGTAACGTATTATAGAGTGTACTGGTAGCCATTTGCGCTGCCTCGTCGTAGGGATGCCCTTGGGTCAAGGCATTGCCAAGCGCTTGGTTATAGCGTGAGGCGGCTAGAGGATCGGCCAGCGTAACGGTTTCTGATAAGGAATACATATATTTTTGTTCCAAGCGATATAGTATATTACTGTAAAAAGAAGTCGCCATGATGGGGGATAATACTGAACGGAAAATGATGAGAAAGAAAGCGTTTGACAATAAATATTTAGGATTTAAATCTTCCACGGCAAATAAGGCGAAAGCTATGATTAGAATCATCATGCCCAATCCCCTGAGGAATATAGGAAAGTAGAGCATCTCGTATCTGCTATCCGGTGAGATCCCGAAATAAAGGCTCCCGAAGAACAGGACGAAACAACTCATTCCTCCCGCTATCAAGAAACGAAACCGCCAACGTTGCCACCGGAACCACCAAAAACAGATGAACGCCCCCAAGACATATCCCGGAAGCAAATAAGTATAAAGGGAATAGGTATGGGTACTGTCTACCTTTAAGATACTAGTCAGGTAACTAGTCAACAAGGTAGTAGAAGTACTGAAAAACATGACAAGCATCATATAGAAATAACCGATAATAGCTTTCGGCTGGTATAAAGGCGCCAGATTCACGTACGGACGTTCCGAATGATATTGATACCAAATAAATAAAGCGATCAATATCGGGGCGATCATGATATAAAGGCAAATCTTGGGGGATGCCATCCAGTCGAGTACTTTCCCGTAATTAATGACATACATAAGCATTAACAATCCGGTGGATATGATGAACATTTCCCGGATGTGTAGATCGGCCAAGGGGATGGACTTGATCGGCCGGTTATGGCGGAAGCAGATGATTACCATTACTATGGCCAATAAAATCATTAGCATCATGAAGTAATACATATATTTCCAGTCGTAATGGTAGGCTAACTGTGCGGTAACAAGCATGGATGCTTGTCCCCCTCCGAAAACAAAAGGATAGAAGTAGGAATAGAATTGGCTACGTATATTTTTAGGGCTGAATATCTTTTGTGCGTACCGGATAAACCACAGCATGAGAAACCCTTTCAGGAAACCGATCGCGAAACTACAGACGATCAATATGTCGGCGTTCTGGGAGCGGGCACAGATCCAGCTTAGGAAGAACTGGGCGACTAAATCCGCCAACAATAAGAATTTGATGGAGAAGGCTTCTAATATCTTCGGAATAATCGGATAGGATACCGCCATTCCCGCCGCTGCCGCGTAATATCCCATGGTTATATCCTCGGTGTTCGTGCCTAGCGTGTTTGATACCTCCAGCATACTGCCGGTGTACGAACCGTTTAGCATCGTAACCGGAAGAATAACGATGAAGATGCAAATCAATCCTAACCAGTCCGGCACCCATTGGCGGATCGGTGCCCCAAGCTCTTTCATCGTGATCATTTGCGTAAGGCTTCTGTTTCAACCATCATGCCTGCTCTTAAATATTGCGTATCTTCTTGCGATAGATTTTCCAAATCTATCCGTACCGGGATACGTTGTTGTACCTTGACGAAGTTTCCGGCGGAATTGTCGGTCGGGACCAATGAGTATTTGGAGCCTGTGGCGTCGGAGATTGCGGTTACCTCCCCGTTGAATATCTTTCCCGGCAATGCGTCTACCTTGATACGTACTTTCTGCCCGATATAGATGTGGGGGATCTGGGTCTCCTTGTAATTGGCCGTGATCCATTTGTCTTTATCTCGTACGAGGTAGGATATCGTTTGTCCGGCTTGCACGTATTGTCCGGGCTCTAAGGTCCGTCTGCCTACATGACCGTCGTAAGGGGCGGTTATAACGGTATAGGAAAGGTTTAACCTCGCTAAATCCAGATCCGCTTCTTTTCGTAAGATCGCCGCCTCGGCTCCTATTGTCTTCTTGCTGGTTTCGGTGAATTGGGAGAAAGCGGCTTTCTTTTGTTCCACCAACGCCTGATATCGGGCTTGCGCCGCCTCGAAAGCGGCCTTGGATTGCTCGTATTGTTGCTCGGGGATCGATTCTTCTTTCAGCAGCCGCTCAAATCGGTGATAATCCTGTTCCAGTTGCCAAAGCTTGGCTTTAGCCTCGGCGATGTTGGCGTCTTGTACGGCGATGTTCGTATGGGAGGTCTCGATACCGGAACGAAGTACGTCTTGTGATCCTTGGGCGTCGATCAACGCGGCCTCTGCCTCTTTTACCTTGATCCGATATTCCCGATCGTCCAATATGAGAAGTGTGTCCCCTTGGTGAACGTACTGGTGTTCCTTGAAACGGACCTCTTTTATGTAGCCGGAGGCACGTATATTTAGTGGGGCGATATATTGGTCCACAAAGGCATCGTTTGTCACCTCATAATTGATGTAACGCCAGAAATAATTGGCTGTCCACCAAATGCCGGAACCGGCTAAAAGGATACATATGGAGTTTAATACTATATTCCGTGTCCTTACTTTCTTTAGTCTTTGATGTTTCTCTTTTAATTCGTTTGCCATAGTCGTTGTTTCTTTTTAGAGACGGCCGCAAGCCTTCTGTAGTTGATAGTAAGTGTAAATCACGTGGGTACGGGTATTCGTGAGCTGTAGCTCCGCGTTGAGGAGAACCGAGTTCGCGTCGAGTAAGTCGGTTAGGATCGCCAATTGGTTTAAATACCGGTTTTGCATGATCCTGTAGTTCTCTTGAGCTTGCCGTACGGATAACTTCAAGGCTTCCACTTCTTGTAGAGCTTCCTTATGACGTAAGAACGCGGTGCGCACTTCTATACGGATTTTCTGTTTTTTCTGTTCCTCCTCGTTTTTATGTAACGAGACCATCCATTTGCTTTCCTTTATCTTATGGTTGTTTTTATATAAAGAGGATAAAGGGTAGGAGAGCGACAGACCTATGTTCCAGTTGTTATTGTACATATCCGCTAATGTTCGGGAGACTGGACGTGCCAATGTGTTCGACGCATATAGCGATAGGCTGGGTAGCGATGAGGCTTTAGTCAAACGTATATCGTTTTGGGCTAACTCTGTTTGTTTCCGGAGTAGACGTATCGCCGGATCATTGGAATAGGCTTGGGCTACATAATCTTCGTAAGTTTCTAAAGATACGGTTTGGTCCAGTAACGTGGTGTCTGGCTTGAGCAACAGATTCTCATCGAGACCGATCAGGATATCCAATTGCTGTGATACCAGTATGAGGCTATTATCCGTTTCTTGCAAGGATAGGCGGTCGTTGGTTAATTGCATCTCGCTTCTTAATACGTCGTTATTGGTTATCAGTCCCTCTTTTTTCATACGCCGGATATCTTGCAGGCGGCGTTCCGATTCCTCGATATTACGGGAAAGCACCTCACGTTGTTTAAACAGGCTGAAAAGACCGATGTATTGATTTAATAGACCGAGCTTGATCTCACTTTGGTCTGTGAGCGTTTGTAAAGAGGCGACTTCTTTCTCCAGATCCGCTTTCCGGATGGAATACCGGATTTTACCGCCTTGGTATATCGGTTGGGTAAGGTCGATGGCATAGTTCTGGGACCAATCGGGCGCTTCCGGGCGAGTCGGATGGGCGAGTCCTTGCTCAAAGAGGATCGGTTGCCCTACATATCCACCTTTCAAGCCGATTTGCAGGTCTGGCAATTGTGCGGAACGTGCCGTATGGGTTCTCTCTTGCGCTATCGATTCTTTTAAGACGTCTGCTTGGATCTGCAGACTATGCCGTACGCCTCTCTCGAAAAGCTGGTCGATGGTCAAGAAGAGCGAATCGGTTTGGGCGATTGCCGGAAATGTAGCGACCGTCATACAAAAGAGGCTCAATACGTGCTTTTTATATATTCTCAAGGACATTATGTACTGCTTTTAATACGGATAACATGGTTTCTACGTTCTCTATTCCGATAATATGCTCCGCATGTACATAAACCTGATCAAGGATCGGGCGAATTTGCTTTTTGAATTCTTCTCCTTCCGGGGTTAGGAAAACCAGTTTGTTCCTCCGGTCCTCGGGATCTTCTTTCCGATGGACGTAGCCTTTCTTCTCTAAATTGTTCATTAGGTTTGTCAGACAAGCCTTATCCTTTGCCGTTCTCTCTGCCAAGACCTGTTGGGTGATACCTTGTTCGTGCCATAGGCAACTCAAGATTTGAAGCATCTCAAATGTTATACCGGCGTTGTTCTTTTTCAGCGTTCGTTGCATAGACCGACGAAATGCCATGCGTGTGCGGACAACTTGTAACATAAGTTCCCGGAATTCTTTACCTTCTACCATTACTTATAATTCTTTTAAACTTGCTGGGCGCGAAGATAGCGTTTTTTCTCGGATTAGTCAAATGTTTAACTAATTAGCGTCTTGCTAATAAAGTATGTTTGCCATCTAGGTGGCACAGCTTTGCCATCGGCGTGGCACGGGCTTGCCATCACTATGGCACGGGTATGCCATCAGCGTGGCACAGCTGTGCCAAGGCGATGGCAGATGTTGGCACAGTATGTGTATGAAAGACAGGTGTATAGAATGAAGGCGTAACAAACCCGTGGAGTGATTCGTTACGCTTTCTGTTTAGTTCTCGTTTACGAGTTTAAGATGCATTCTTCTTTATCCAAACGCCTCCTTCAATTGCTTCACCCATCGCTCGATTCGTTTGTCGGTTTGATCCGGTTGGTTTTCCAAATCGAGGACTAAGCCTAGTAGTTTGCCATTTTTCAAGGCTTTGGAGGCATTAAAGAAATAATCATCCGAAGAGGTCTCGCCTACTAAAGTCGCTCCACAGGAGGTGAAAGCGTCCGCCAATATGCCGACTCCATCGGCGAAATTATCCGGATAATTCGTTTGATCTCCAAGACCGAAAATAGCGACCTTCTTATTTTTAAGGTCTAAAGTGACCAGTTCCGGGATGATCTCGTCCCAATAGGTGGGAAGTTCGCCATCGAACCAAGTAGAGGTTCCTGCGATTATATGGTCGTAAGCCTCGAAATCTCTTTTCCATGCGCTTTCAATAGGGATGATATCGATCTGATCCTCCCCGAAAGCTTTTCTTATTTTATTGGCGACAAAGGTTGTTTTCTCTGTGCCCGTTCCGTAAAATAATCCTGTTTTCATTGTGATACTTTTAAAGATTTAACGAATGTGGATCTAATAAAGCAGCAGTTCTTTTGCCGCATGATAGATGGTCTCCTCGTTGGGGAGGATGGCCCGTTCCAAGACCGGATGGAAACCAACCGGAGTGAATAGGGAACCTACCCGTTGGATCGGAGCATCCAAGTACTGGAATAGTTCCGAGCCGATGATGCCGGCAATTTCCGCTCCGAAGCCAGAGAAGACCTTGTCCTCATGTACGATCAATACTTTACTGGTTTTCTTCACCGAGTTGAAGATCGCCTCTTTATCCAATGGTATCAAGGTACGAAGATCGATAACCTCCAGTTCCCAGCCTTTTTCTTTGTAAAGAAGCTCGGCTACGTTGAGGCAAAGATGGGTCGTATTGCCATAAGTGATGATTGTCAGATCTTTTCCCGGACGGCGTATGCGGGCTTTCCCGAACGGAACCTCGAAATCCTCGGGGACAAAGGTGGAGGCTTCTACCGCGTTGTAGAGCGCTTTCGGTTCCAGATAGAGCGTAAAGCCTTTAGAACGCATGCTCGTCCGCAACAGCCCGGCGGCATCATCCGCGAAAGAGGGATAAACAATCCGGGCACCGGGCAGTGAGGTCAATGCGCCCTCGATGGTCTGGGAATGATAAAGTCCTCCTCCGATATAGCCTCCGGAGGCTAGGCGCAAAGTGATGTTTGGGGTAAATTGCCCGTTGCTGCGCCAATACTCATGCGTACATTCCACGTATTGCTCGACGGCCGGCCAGAAGTAATCGGCGAATTCCGCGCCCTCGATCACTACATGGATCTTCGGGTCAAAGCGGCACATACCGTTCGCTGTCCCTACGATATAATCCTCGGCGATAGGGGCGTTGAAGACTCGCTCGATACCGAATTCTTGCTGCATGCCTTTCGTGATGTTGAATACGCCACCCTTTTCTTTATTGGCTACATCCTGTCCCCAGATAAACGTATCCGGGTTGTGCCGGAACTCCGCTTTCAACGTCTTGTTGATCGCCGTAACTAGCGTTTCTTTCTCTCCTTCCTCGTTTTGAACACCTTCTTTGTATTTTTGAGGTTGATAAGGTTCCGGGAGGACGTAATCCTTGACGGTAGACGGATCGGGATCGGGGGCGGCCATCGCTTTCCGATTGGCGGCTTTCAGGTCTTTAGCCGCTAGATCCGCGATCTCTTTCAATTCTTCCTCGGTGAAACGTCCGTAACGAATCAGCATGCGATGGAATTTGTATAAAGGATCGGCGGATTTTACATAGGTAAGCTCGTTCTCATCACGATACAAGGTATGTTTATCGGAGTTTGAGTGGGAGCCTATCCGTACGCAATTGGCCTGAACGATTACGGGAGTCCGGTTGGCGATCGCATACTCTTTGGCCTCGGTCATGGCATTCATGGAATCGAACACGTCTTTTCCATTGCAATGGATAATACGTAAATTCTTGAAGCCAGAGAAGTTATCGGCAACTTTACGATTGGCCGTCTGGTCCTTTTTGGGGACAGAGATACCATATCCATTGTCTTGGAAGACAAAGATAACCGGCAGTCGCTCATTGCTGGCGCCATTGATTGCCTCATACACATAGCCTTCGGAAGCGGCCGATTCACCGTGCGAGGTAATCGCTACGCCTTTCTGTCCATAGTAAACCATCGCCCGTGCCACGCCGGCGGCATGGAGATCGTGAGTCGCCGTAGCGGAAGAAACGTTCTCGATATGCCATTCCATCTTAGAGAAGTGGTTAGACATGTGGCGGCCGCCACTGGTCAGATCGGTCGCCTTGGAGATACCGTTCAGGATGATCTCCTCGGCGGTCATTCCCGCCGAGAGAACCGTCAACATATCCCGGTAATAGGGGAAGAGAAAGTCCGTGTCCTTATCGAATACTTGTCCCATGGCGAGTTGTATCCCGTCGTGCCCGGCATACGGGGCATGATAAGACCAGCCGAGAGATTGCAATAAATAGGAGGGAGCCTTCTCATCGATCGCCCTTCCGAGCGTCATAAGGTAAAACCATTTCCTGAGAGTCTCCTTATCTGTTGTTTTTATATCATACTTTTTCATGTTGTTCTATTATATATAATGTATTAAGCGTTCCAATTCTCTAGTTCGTCGGCGATGGAACGTAAAAAGGCTCCCGCCAAAGCTCCGTCCACGATACGATGATCGTAGGAGAGTGAGAGGTACATCTTGTGACGGATAGCGATCGTATCTCCCTCGGGCGTCTCTACTACCGCAGGCTTCTTCTCGATATAACCGACGGCTAGGATCGCTACTTGAGGCTGATTGATGATCGGGGTGCCGAACAGACTCTTGAAGGTTCCGAAATTCGTAATCGTGAACGTTCCGCCTTGGATGCTATCTGGGGCGAGCTTATTCTCACGGGCTTTAGCCGCCAAGGTATCTATTTGTGAGGCGAGGCCACTTAGGTTCAGCTTATCGGCATCGTGTATAACCGGGACAATTAAATTTCCGTCGTTTAAGGAAACCGCTATACCTATATTAATAGGCTTCTTTAGGATGATATTGTAACCGTCCACGGATGAATTTACTAATGGATAGGCTTTCAACGCTTTGGCGGTCGCTTCGGTAATAGCCGGCATATAAGTTAGGTTGATGCCTTCTTGCTTGAAGAATTGATCCTTCACTTTTTTACGCCAGTTAACCAGTCGGGTCACGTCTACCTCGATAACCGACGTCACATGCGGAGATACTTTTTTCGATAATACCATATGGTCCGCAATGATCTTACGTACACGATCCATTTCTCTCACCTCGTCTCCTTGGGCGAGTGGAGCGGATGGAGTGGCCGCTGTCATAGGCATGGAAGGAGCGGTCGGCGGCGCTACCGTAATTGTTGGCGTGCTCGTAGCCGTTTGCTGCATGGAAGAAACAGGAGCCTGTTTCGGCTTCGGCATTTCCGTACCTTTATTTTTGTGATCGATATACGTTTGAATATCTTTCTTACTGAGACGTCCCAGATATCCGGTACCCGGAATATGATCCAGTTCATCTTGCGACACACCGGCAGCTTTCGCTAATTGCAATACGACGGGAGAATACCAACGATCTTCCTCTTGGGAATTCTTTGATAATTCCTCTGAGGCGGGAGCGGGGACTTTTTCTTTCGGTTGAGTAGCCTCCGAGGTTTCCGGCTGAGCTCCGTTATCCTCTCCTTCACCTTCGATCTCAAGGATCGCTACGACTGTACCGACCGCTACGGTGTCTCCCTCATTAAAAAGAAGTTGTTTTACTTTTCCCTCAACGGGGGATGGAATCTCAGCGCTTACTTTCGCTGTGCTTACTTCGAAAAGGACATCATCTTCCTCTACGGTATCACCTACCTTTACCGACCATGAGATGATGGTTCCTTCTGTAATACTTTCGCCCAACTTAGGCATCTTTATCTCAAATGTAGCCATATTTTGATTTTTTAATTACTGTTATATAGTGGGAGACGGGGCGTGCCCCGTCTCTACAAACGGTATATAATAAGAACAAAGATCAAGAAGGTAAGTTTCTGTATTATAGTGTATAAGTGTTAAAGTTCCAGCTGGCTGTAGCATATTTCTGCTCTTTAAGCCGATAGATGGCTTCCAAGTCTGCTTGCGTGAAATAATAATCTTGAATGCCGGGATTATTGATCGTGAAATAGTAAAGAAGCGCTTTCTTAAAATGCTGGATGGAGATAGAAGCCGGAAGATGGGCGCTGATATTCGTGACCGGACTCCGTACAGATTTAACGAATGTCGATCGTTTACCTCCTGTTTTCTCTGGTGCTTGACGGGATGTACTTTTCAAGGAGGTGACGAGCCTATCCAGATCGGTGGAAAACAATAAGGTAGCATGGTGCATATACCGATTCTTATGGATACTCTGTGCGCTACCCGATATTTTAAATCCTCCGATAGTTAATCCTTTCCGTTCATCCACCTCGACATGTACTCCCAATGTCTTGAGAAAATTCATGATCTGGATGGTATATTTATCGGTCTGCATAATCTGGCCGGTCTCTATAAATGTAAGATTCAGGTTTCCCGGATCATGGTAAACGGCACCACCACCGGAAAACCTGCGTGCTATCTTGATTTGTTGGTCTTGTACGAATTTGAGATTTACCTCGGCCCATACATCCTGATGCTTACCGATCACGATTGATGGTTCATTCTGCCAAAGCATGAAAATATTCTCTTTGAAATTCTTGAGCAGATACTCTTCGGCGGCCAAATTGAAGTATGGATCCGTTTGTGTATTGTGAATGCAAAGCATCAGGAAACTGTTTTAGTTAGGCGTTTTATTAGATATATAAACTTTCGTGGAGGATCTCACTGACTGTCGGATGCGGGAAAATATTTTTCTTAAATTCATCGACTGTATAACCATTCTCGACAGCGATTCCGGCGGTGACGATAATCTCGGATGCCGGATTCCCTAGTAGATGGCAACCGATGATACGATCCTCGTCGTCCGTGATCAGTTTACATAAACCATTACCATTCTCGTTCTCTGCGACGAAACGTCCGGAATAGGTCATCGGGATCTTTTGAACACGGAAACTTTCCCCATTCGCTACCAATTCCTCTTCTGTCTTACCCACGCTCGCCAATTCCGGATTCGTATAAACTACCGCCGGAATGGCTTTATAGCTCATCTCGTCCGGTATGCCTAGGATATGGTGTATGGCAACTTCCGCTTCCCGGTAAGCCGTATGTGCCAGCAGGGAAAAACCGGTAATATCTCCAGCCGCATATACATGTGGATGGGAAGTCAGCATATGTTCGTTTACCTTTACACCGGCCCCTTGTATTTCGATCGCTAGATTTTCTAGTCCCAGACTCTTTGTAATCGGACGGCGGCCCACGCTCACCAATATTTTATCGGCTTCAATCGTGTCTGCCTTGCCGTTTTTCTCAACAAAGACTTTCTCTGCGGATACCTCTGTAACTTTGGTATTCAAGAAAAACTCTACGCCTTTTTTCTTATACTCGGATCGAAGCATCGCTGAGGTTTCTTTATCCATATTCCCTAATATCTCGGGTAGCATCTCGATTACCTTCACCTTTACGCCCATACTGTTAAAGAATGAGGCGAACTCCATTCCGATCACGCCACCACCGATAATCGCTAACGATTTTGGCAAATCGTTGAGATCAAGGGCTTCCCGGGAAGTCCAATACTTGACCTCAGATAATCCTTTGATAGGAGGGATCACGGTTTCAGAGCCTGTACATACTAACACATTCTTCACTAAATACTCTTTTCCATCACAGTGAATCCGTATATTTCCAAACTCCTCTCCGGTGATTCGTGCCTCTCCTTCTACGATGGTGACGCCGTTACCCGTAAGCCGGGCTTTTACCCCGAGCGTAAGTTTACGGACGGTCTTGTTCTTCCGGTCGATAATCTTTGCCAAGTCGAAACTTGGGTCTTTCATCGCCACTATACCATATTTGGAGGCACTTTTGATACTGTCTAGTATCTTGGCGGAGTATAAAAGAGTTTTTGTCGGGATACATCCCTCGTTTAGGCAGACGCCACCGATAGCGTTCTTCTCGAAAAGGATCGTTTTTAATCCATTCTCCGAAGCCCTTTCGGCGGCGGTGTAACCCGCAGGTCCACCGCCTATGATTGCTATGTCATATTCCATATACATTAATTATAATTATTTGAATACTAAAATTCGTTCCTCTAATGGGGCGAATTGTTTTTCTCCCGGTTCTTGCGTAGAGGTACCGAACGGCATCTCGGCGATCAGTTTCCAGTTCGGATTGATATGCCATTGTTTAGCGACCGCCTCGTCGATCAACGGGTTGTAATGTTGCAGAGAAGCGCCGAAACCGGCGTCTTCCAGCATAGTCCATATCGCGAGTTGATGCATAGCCGATGTCTGTTGGGACCATACCGGGAAATTATCTTTATAAGAAGGGAATTGCTTCTGCAAGCCTTCTACTACCGCCGTATCCTCGAAAAAGAGGACCGTGCCATAGCCAGCCTCGAAAGAATTATCTATCTTTGCCTCGGTAGCCTTATAGGCTTCGGCGGGGACGATTTTACGAAGCGTGTCTTTTACGATTTCCCAAAGCTTCTTGTGGCTTTCACCCAGTAGCAGTACGATTCTCGTAGACTGCGAATTGAATGCGGAGGGAACGTGAGTGACCGCTGTCTTAATAATCTCATGAATCTCGTTGTCGGAAATGGGAGAGTTGTTACCTATTCCATAATGTGTCCGGCGATGCTGGATCGCTTCTTTAAAACTTCTTGCCATAATGAATATCATGTTATGTTGTTATATACCTATAACTAATTTAAGACATGATTTGTTGAGGAAAAAATATTTGAGAATTCTTGCGGATAAATCAAAATAATTCTTACCTTTGCACCCTGTAAAGATAAGACTCTATTAGAATCTTCGTTTTTGTTCATGATGCTAGTTCAGAAAGGGAAGACACATAGCAGGAGTTGACTTAAATTTCGTATAATTTAAAAGAACAGATTAGAAATGTCTAAAATTTGTCAAATTACTGGAAAGAGAGCAATGGTTGGAAACAACGTTTCTCACTCAAAGAGAAGAACGAAACGTAAGTTCAATGTCAACCTGTTTACGAAGAAGTTCTACTGGGTAGAGCAGGATTGCTGGGTTAGCTTGAATATATCTGCGGCTGGCTTACGTACAATCAATAAGTTAGGTTTGGATGCGGCTATCAAGATGGCGGCTGAAAAAGGTTATTTGAACGCATAATTTGTGGAGGATATAGAAAATGGCAAAAAAAGCAAAAGGAAATAGAGTACAGGTAATCCTTGAGTGTACAGAGCACAAGGAAAGTGGAATGCCGGGTATGTCTCGCTATATCACTACGAAGAATAGAAAGAATACTACTCAGAGATTGGAATTGATGAAATACAATCCGGTTTTGAAGAAGATGACGTTACACAAAGAAATTAAGTAATAGGAGATTTTAAACGATGGCAAAAAAAGCAGTTGCAACATTTAAGAAAGGTGACGGTCGTACTTATTCCAAAGTGATTAAAATGGTTAAGTCTCCGAAAACAGGTGCATACATCTTCCAAGAAGAAATGATCCCTAACGAAGCAGTAAAAGATTATTTCGCTAAATAATAAATTAGCGAATTAAAAGAATATAAGAGGCTTCTCTCCGATAAAGCGGAGGGGAGCTTTTTTTATGCCCTAAACTTTTGAAAGTATAGTTGGTTACAAACAAAATATTTTCTTAATTTTGTTGGGTTAATTTGTAGAGACAGGGCATGCCCCGTCTCTTCCCATCCAAATGGTAGTTTGTATGAAATAATAATATAACAAGATAAAATAATTAAAGCTATGAGATTCGATGTATCCAGCACTGCGCTATTATCACGTTTACAGTCTATAAGCAAGGTTATCGCTTCCAAGAACTCTTTACCGATTCTGGACAGCTTCCTTTTTAACCTAGAAGGAAATACGCTTACGGTGACAGCTTCCGATGCCGAGACCCGGTTGGTGACTTCCGTAGACGTCATGAATGCCCAAGGTGCCGGACTCTTTGCGGTTTCCGCCAAGATATTGCTCGATCCGCTGAAAGAGCTTCCCGAACAACCGCTTACTTTTGATATCAATGATGAGAATTTGGAGATTTTCATTCATTTCCAGAATGGAAAGTATAATTTTATCGGTCAGAAAGGGGACACATATCCGCAGCAGAAGCCGTTGAATGATAACGCTATCTCTATCTCGATGGATGCCCAGATGCTGTTAAACGGCATCAGTCGTTCCTTGTTCGCCACAGCCGATGATGAGCTTCGCCCTGTAATGAATGGTGTCTATTTCGATATCCATACGGATGATTTGACGTTCGTGGCATCAGACGGACATAAATTGGTTCGCTTGCGTAACTTGGCGGTGAAATCCCCGGAACGGGCTTCTTTCATTTTGCCGAAGAAGCCGGCTAATTTATTGAAGAATTTGTTGGCGAAGGAGTCGGAGCAAGTATTGATTAAGTTTGATGATAACAATGCGTATATTACTTGCACGAACTTCGAGATGGTTTGTCGTTTGATCGAGGGGCGTTACCCGAACTATAATAGTGTGATTCCTCAAGAAAACCCGTTTAAGGTAACGATCGATCGTATCTCTTTCTTGAATGCTTTAAAGCGTGTTTCTGTCTTTTCTAATCCGGCGAGCAGCTTGGTGAAGTTGCACTTGAAGGATAGCTTGATTACGGTTTCCGCCCAAGATATCGATTTCTCCACTTCTGCGGAAGAGCGTATTGTTTGTCAGTTTGACGGGACGGAGTTAAGCATCGGTTTTAAGGCTACATATCTGATCGAGATCCTTGGAAATATCAGCTCGGAAGAGGTTGTATTAGAATTAGCGGACCCTTCACGTGCCGGCTTGATCGTTCCTTCTGAGAATGATGAGGACGAGGACTTGCTCATGTTGCTGATGCCGATGATGTTGAATGACTAATAAATAAATAATGCAGTTAAACTTAAGGAACCCGCTGGTCTTTTTTGATTTAGAGACCACGGGTATAAATATCGTAAAGGACCGTATCGTAGAGATTTCCTACGTGAAGGTCTTCCCAAATGGGAAAGAAGAAACGAAGACACGCCGGATAAATCCCGGTATGCCTATTCCCCCCGAATCTACCGCTATTCATGGCATAACCGATGAAGATGTAAAAGATTGTCCGACCTTTAAGGAGATCGCTAAATCTTTGGCAACCCAGATCGAGGGTTGTGATTTGGCCGGATATAATTCCAACCGTTTTGATATACCCATGCTTGCCGAGGAGTTTCTGCGTGCGGGTGTGGATATCGATTTGAACCGGCGCAAATTTATCGATGTACAGACGATTTTCCATAAGATGGAGCAACGTACGTTATCTGCCGCTTATAAATTCTATTGCAATAAAAGCTTGGAGAACGCTCATACGGCTGAGGCTGATACGTTGGCTACGTATGAGGTGTTGAAAGCGCAGCTGGATCGCTATCCGGATTTGAAGAATGACGTAGCTTTCCTTTCCCAATATTCCTGCTACTCGAATAATGTGGATTTCGCCGGACGTATGGTTTACAACGATAAAGGCGAGGAGGTTATTAACTTCGGTAAGTATAAAGGCCGTTTGGTAACGGAGATCTTGAAGTCGGATCCGGGTTATTATTCTTGGATCATGAATGGCGATTTCCCGTTGAATACGAAGAAAATGTTGACAGAGATCCGTTTGAGAGACTTTAATTCAAAATAAGGCGATGAATAATTTTGAGTTTTGCAATCCTGTAAAGGTTGTGTTCGGCAAAGGAAGTATTGCCCGTTTGTCTGCGTTACTTCCAGAAGGAAGTAAGGTTCTGGTGGTATACGGTGGCGGTAGCATTAAGAAAAATGGCATTTATGAGCAGGTGACGGCAGCTTTGAAAGACTTCCATACCTATGAGTTTGGTGGTATCGAGGCGAATCCCCGTTATGAGACTTGTATGAAGGCTGTTGAGTTGGTGAAGAGGGAGAATATCGATTTCTTGCTGGCGGTAGGCGGCGGATCAGTGATCGACGCTACGAAATTTATCGCTTCGGCTACGTTTTTCGAGGGAGATCCTTGGGATATCTTGTCGAAAGGTGGCGTGATAAAGAAAGCGCTTCCTTTAGGAGTAGTGCTGACTTTGGCCGCTACCGGTTCGGAAATGAATGAACGGGCGGTAATTTCCCGGGAATCTGTTCATGAGAAATTGAATTTCATGTCTCCGTTGGTGTTCCCTAAGTTCGCTATCTTAGATCCGCAGGTAACTTATTCTTTACCAGAGCGACAGGTGGCTAACGGTGTCGTTGATTCGTTTATCCATGTGGTCGAGCAATACCTGACTTATCCGGTGAACGCTAAGGTTCAAGATTATTTTGCCGAGGGATTGATGAAGACAATCGTGGAAGAAGGCCGCAAGGTCTTGCAAAACCCGAATGATTATGATATTCGTGCTAATTTGATGTGGGCGGCTACGAATGCCTTGAACTGTTGGATCGGCCAAGGAGTACCCCAAGACTGGTCCTCACACCGTATGGGATATGCATTGACGGCGCAGTTTGGCTTGGATCATGCCCAGACTTTGGCGGTTATCTTGCCGGGTGTCATGACCTATATGCGTAAGGAGAAAGCGGCGAAACTGATCCGGATGGGAGAGGTCGTATTTGGTATTACCGAAGGATCTGCCGATGAAAAGGCGCAAAAGTCAATAGAGGCTACGGAAGATTTTTTCCATTTCATGGGATTAAAGACCCGTCTTTCCGACTATGGGATCAAGGAGTCCGACTTGGATGCTTTGGTGGAACCTATCGATCGAATGGGATGGAAACTTGGCGAATATGGCAATATAAACTCAAAAGTAGCCAAAGAGATTCTTTTGTTGAGGTTGTAGAGACGCAACGTGCTACGTCTCTACTGGCAAAGATAAATTGATTCGATATATGACATTGAAAGATAAACATATTATATTAGGGATTACGGGGAGTATAGCCGCATACAAAGCCGCTTATATCATCCGGGGATTGGTGAAAAAAGGAGCCGAGGTACAAGTGGTTATCACGCCGGCGGGAAAAGAGTTTATCACTCCGCTTACGTTATCGACGTTGAGTAGCCACCCTGTAATCAGCGAGTTTTTTTCCAATAGGGATGGTACATGGAATAGCCATGTGGATCTGGGGCTTTGGGCGGATGCCATGTTGATTGCTCCGGCTACCGCTTCCACGATCGGTAAGATGGCGAACGGAATCGCCGATAATATGCTGATAACTACTTATCTTTCTTGCAAATCCCCTGTATTCGTGGCTCCGGCCATGGATTTGGATATGTTCGCTCATCCGAGTACCCAACAGAATCTGGAGCGCTTGCGTTCATTCGGTAACCGGATTATCGAACCTGCCGAGGGGGAATTGGCGAGCCATTTGGTTGGTAAAGGCCGGATGGAAGAACCCGATAAGATTATCGAGGTTTTGGAAGACTTCTTTTTCGCTCAAAAAGATCTTGAAAAAAAAAAGATCTTAATAACAGCAGGTCCGACATATGAAAAGATAGATCCCGTACGTTTTATAGGTAATTACTCTTCCGGTAAGATGGGGTTCGCTTTAGCGGAAGCTTGTGCGGAGAGAGGGGCGGAGGTGACTTTGGTCGCTGGTCCAGTCTCTTTAAAAACACATCATCCAGCTATTAAACGAATCGATGTTGAGTCTGCCGGGGAAATGTACCAAGCGGCGATGACCGCATTCCCGAGTAGCGATGCTGCCATATTATGTGCCGCTGTCGCCGATTACCGTCCGGAGAATGCTTCCGAGCAGAAGATCAAACGGGAAACGGAGAGAGAGATGACGCTTCATTTGGTTCCGAACCCGGATATCGCCGCCTCTTTGGGTGCGATCAAGCGGGAAGGACAGGTCATGGTGGGGTTCGCCTTGGAGACGAACGACGAGGCTACTCATGCCGAAGGTAAACTGAAGCGGAAGAATCTCGATTTCATCGTCTTGAATTCTTTACGAGACCAAGGTGCCGGTTTCCGTTGCGATACCAATAAGATCACGATTATCGACAATGCCGGAGGAGTAACGAGCTATCCGCTCAAAACGAAGCGGGAGGTAGCCTGTGATATCGTAAATAAGTTGGTAACATTATTGAAATGAGAAAAGTAAGAAGACTGTTTTATCTATTCATGCTTTGCGCCGCTCCTTTTTGTGGGAAGGCGCAAGAGTTGAACGCCCGTATCACGGTGAACGGAGACAAAATTGCGACCGCTAACAAGCAAATCTTCACGACCTTACAGAACTCCTTGACTGAGTTCGTGAATAACCGGAAATGGACGGATGCCACGTTTGCCGTCAATGAGAAGATCGATTGTACGATGACGATTATCGTGAATGAATTGGATGAGACGAACTTCAAGAGCGAGATCCAGATACAAGCCCGCCGTCCGGTCTATAATTCCAGTTATACAACTACTCTTCTGAATTTCAGGGATCAACAGTTGGATTTTGAGTATACGGAGGGCGAGCCGTTGGACTATAACTCAAATACGCTGACCAGCAATCTTACGGCCACTATCGTGTTTTACGTCTATGTGATCTTGGGGCTTGATTTCGATAGTTTCGCTCCGAAAGGTGGAACTACCTATATACAACAAGCCCAGCAAATCGTGAACATGGCCCAGTCTGAGATGTCGTGGACGGGCTGGAAAGCTTTTGATAGCAACCAGAACCGCCATGCCGTAGCGACGGCTTTGCAAGATAACGCATCCGACGCTTTCCGGGAAATGTGGTACACGTATCACCGGAAAGGACTCGATGAAATGGCAGCAAATCCGGATCGTGGACGTACGACGATCATTAGTGCGCTTCCCGCCTTGCAGGAAGTAAAGAAAGCCCGGCCTACCTCTGTGCTTCTACAAATGTTCGCCGACGCTAAATTAGATGAGATTATCGCAATTTATTCGAAAGCGACCACACAAGAGCGGCAAGAGGGCTATAAGATGCTGTTCGAGATCTATCCGGCACAATCCACTCGCTTGGAAGAGCTTCAAAAACCAGTAAGGTAAAATAGTTATGTTGAAATCCTTATTTATACAGAACTTTGTCTTGATAGACAATTTGGATATCCGCTTTGATAAAGGCTTCTCGGTGATAACGGGTGAGACCGGAGCGGGAAAATCAATTATATTAGGAGCCTTGTCTTTGGTGCTGGGACAGCGTGCGGATGGCAAGAGTATAAAGAAAGGTTCGGATAAATGTGTGATCGAGGCCGTATTTGATGTCTCAAAATATCAGTTGGAGCCTTTCTTCCTAAGTAACGACCTTGAGTACGACGCGGATAGCTGTATCTTGCGTCGGGAACTTTATGCCTCCGGCAAATCCCGTGCCTTCGTCAATGATTCTCCGGTTTCCCTTACGATCTTAAAAGAGTTGGGAAGCCGCTTGATCGATATCCATTCGCAGCATCAGAACCTATTGTTGGGCGACAACCGTTTCCAGCTGAAAGTGATCGATGTAATGGCCGAAAATGAGATCTTGCTCATTCTTTATAAGAAGGAATTTACTCGTTATCAGGCGTTGCGAAGGGAACTGAAAGATTTGAGGGACAAAGCGGCTCAAAGCAAGCAGGAGGAGGACTATATCCGTTTTCAATTGGAACAATTGGACGAAGCCAACCTTCAACCGGATGAGCAGGATGAGTTGGAGCAAGAGCAAGAAACTCTCTCGCATGCGGAGGAGATCAAAAGCTCTTTATATAAGGTAACCGAACTCTTGGACGGCGAGGAGCAAGGAGCCATCCAAATACTCAAGGAAGCCCTTTCCACCGTGGATTCCTTAGAAAGATATTTCCCGAAAGCCAAGGAGATCTCCGAGCGAATCCGCTCGGCTTATATCGACTTGAATGATCTGGCTTCCGAGACAGACGTTTTAAAGGAAGATGTAGAGTTCAACCCGGAACGATTGGAATGGGTGAATGAACGCTTGAATATCCTTTATACACTTCTGCAAAAACACCGTGTCTCCACCGTGGATGAATTGATTGCTATACGGGATCAATACCAAGAGCAATTGCGTGCGATCGATTCTTTCGATGAGCAAATCGGTTTGTTAGAGAGTCAATTGGATGCCTCGTATAAAGAGTTGCTTCAACAAGCCTCCGTGCTTAGCGAGCAGCGTAAAGTCGCTTCCACGGCGATGGCCTCGCAATTGGTCAAGATGATTATTCCGTTGGGGATGCCGAATACCCGTTTCCGTGTGGACATCCTTCCTCGCAAAGAGCCGGAGAGCGATGGAATGGACGATATCCGATTTATGTTCTCCGCCAATAAGAGCGCGGAATTGCAGCCGGTAGCCCAAACCGCTTCCGGAGGTGAGATCTCCCGGTTGATGCTCTGCATTAAGGCTATGATTGCCGGGTTCACCGCTTTACCTACTATTATCTTTGATGAGGTAGATACGGGGGTATCGGGTGATATCGCCGATAAAATGGGGGATATCATGCAAGAACTCGGAACAAAGATGCAAGTTTTCGCTATCACTCACTTACCTCAGATAGCGGCGAAGGGGCAAGCTCATTATTTTGTTTATAAGAAGGATACCAAAGACCGTACGCTGACCCGTATCAAGCAATTAGAGGGGGAGGAACGTGTGAACGAGGTGGCCCGTATGTTGAGCGGAGCCTCGTTGACAGAGGCTTCTCTTGCCAATGCGAAAGATTTGTTGGGTATCAAGGATTAAACCTTTCTGAAGTAGGGCAGTCTTAGATAAAAGAACAAACGATTCGCTTTATTATTAACTTAAAATTGAAAAGACATGAAACGATTCAGCTTACTATGTGTGTTGGCTATATTGTGCAGTTTACCCGCTTACAGCCAGTTTTGGATCAGTTTTGGGTGGAATGAACCGCATTGTCAAAATTGTCTTTGGATGGAGCAAGCGATGCATTTGCCCGCTCGCCAAGCAGCGGAATACCATAAGATTATCCATAAGTACGGACAGAAAATAGAGAAGGAGGCCCGCCGTGACTATCGGTATTGGGACCGTGCGGCTCGCCGTATTTACGATTTGCGTATGGAAAGGGATCGTAAGATCCAACGTCTATTGACTCCGGCCCAGTTCAATCTATATGTCCGTTTTGTAAGGGAGCATCCGCAACGTATCCATGATTATCGGGGATGGTATGCGAATCCGAGATATCCGGATCGCCGCCCGTCCCATGACTGCCGTCGATATGAGGATAACTATTGGAATTACCGCTGGGGTACCATTCACCATGACAATCATTGGAGAGACGACCGGCATGACTCAGATAGACATTGGGATCGTGACAACCATCGTCATGACTATCGGAAACCAGCGAAACCGGATAAGCCCAAACCTAAAAAGAATAAGAAGGATCGGGACGATAGAAAAGAACGGTATTATAGCAATGGGCGAAAGGTCTAATAATTCAACCATAGCTTGAAAGAGGCCCATTTTTCTTTGCTGACCAATATTTTCTCTTTATGTTCCGGCTTTATGTGGACAATGACCTTATTCTGAAAATAGGGCTCTATTTTCACGATGGATTCGATATTTATGATCGTCTGCCGGTTCGTCCGGAAAAATTTATCGGGATCTAATTGTTCCATGAGTTTATCCAGCGGGAAATCGATTATGTACTCCTTGTTTTGGCGTGTGACAGCGAAGGTGATCTTGTTTAATGAATAAAAGTGGGCGATATCCTCCACCTGTAAAGTGATCAGTTTCTCGTTGCCGGAAATAAGGAAACGGGTCCTGTATTTCTTGCCGGGATACGTGAGGGAATGGAGTACTTCCAATAAATCATTTTGCTCTAAGAGCTTCTGGTTGTACTTAGACGTGACATGCTCGAATTTTTGGATGGCTTCCTCCAATCTCTCTTGTCGTATCGGTTTGAGTAGATAATCAATACTGTTTACCGTAAAGGCCCGGACTGCATATTCATCGTAAGCGGTCGTAAAGATAATGAGACTTGTAGGACAAGCCTGTTCTATAAATAAAAAAGAATTTCCATCCGACAACTGGATATCCAGAAAAACGATATCCGGATGCGGATGGGAAGCGAACCAAGCCACGGATGATTCGATGCTTCCGGGTATCTTGATGATATCCCATTGCGGGCGTAATTTCTTTATCATACCTTCCAGTAACCGGGCGGCCGGTTTCTCATCTTCGATAATGGCTACTTGGATATTATTCATAAATAAGTGGGATTGATACGGTGAATTGGTGATCATTTTTTCGGATCTGGATATCCTGCTTACATAGTAATTGATAACGCTCCGACAAATTCTTTAATCCTTTACCGGATGCGTTTGAGACTTTTTTAGGCCGTAATGTATTGCTGACGCATAGATATCGACTGTTCCTTTCAGTATATACCCGTATGGTCATCGGGTTAAAATCGTCGATATAATTATGTTTCACGACATTCTCGGCTAGTAGTTGCAGTGTCAGAGGGGGCAATTGATGGTCAATGACGTTGTCGGGAAGATCGCGTTCCAACGACAAACAATCTCCCAGCCGGACTTGATGGAGGAATATATAGGAATCCAGAAAATCAAGCTCCTCTTTTAAAGAGACGATCTGGCACTGTTGCTGGCGGAGCACGTAACGGTATACCTCGGATAGATGCTGCGTAAACTTGACCGCCGTAGCCGGATCATACTCTATCTCTGCTATCAATGTATTCAAGCTATTGAATAGGAAATGAGGATTTAGCTGGCTTTGGAGAGCGGTATATTTAGCTTGTATAGATTCTGCTTCCAATCTTTGTTTCTCCTTATATAAATTCAATGTATAACGCATCGAATAATTAATCAAGAGAAGGCTGAAAATGATCATCTCCACGAACCAGACGGCTATTACCAAACCGGCCCCTTTTGCCCGGATCACGAAAGGATCGCCAATGCTTGTGATCCATTTCAACGAGATAAACAGGGTACAATTCATAAGTAGCAATAGGATCGCTACCAGCAGATAATGCCATAACATCCGGCTTTTATCGATATAATATAATGGATAGTTGGTAGCCATCCAATGGCTGCTGACCAGTAAACTGAAACCGAACAAGTTGAATACCGCTATCGTGATGGACAAAGCGATCAATGAGATCTTTATATCGGGGATGCGCTCTTGTAGCTCCGTATGATATAACAGCAAGAAATAGGAAAAGACCCCTAATGCCGAAAACAAAAGGATACATGCCGATTTCCCGTATGATATTTCTTTCATGACCTATTCTTTTTCGCGAAGATAATAAATTGCCCGTTCGAAATCCGTCTTCGCCATCTGTGCGTTTAGTTTGGATTGTATATAATTAACCTGAGCTTGCTGATGATATAATTGAGCGTTGATAACCTCGACGATGGAAACATTCCCCTCCTTATAACGCTCCATGGCCATTTGCTCACTTTCGGATGCTTTTGATAATGAGCTCTCGGTTAGTTCGACTTTATCGATAGCTTGTTTATAGTTGTAATGGGCGGTTTGTATTTCCAGCCGGATCTTATCTTGCGTCTTGCTGAGATTCTGTTGAGCCATATTGATGGCGTACGAGGAAGCGTTGCGGGTACTCTTACGTTTTCCCCATTCGAAGAGCGGGATACTGAGCTTGGCGTAGATCGCATAGTTCGGATCTAGGTCGGATTTGAAGTTATAGCCCGGTGAGGAATAACTTCCATCTACTCCAATATGGAATTGGGGTAAGAAATGGGCATCCGCTATTTTCCGGGATGATTCCTGTAACTCGATCTTGTTTTTGGCGATCCGGTATTCCGGCCTGCTGGTTATCGCATTATCTATCTCATCCGATAAAGGGATAAATTGTTTGAGGGCGATTACGGAATGATCGATCGGCAAGGTATCGCTCGGGTTTACACCAGCGAAAGAATTAAGGGCCAAACGTGCGATCTCGGCGTTATCACGAGTTTGCAATAACTGGAAATCTGCATCGTTTAGCTTTACCTCCGCCATAAGAAGATCGTTTCGATCGATGTATTCGACTTCTACCCGGTGGCGTACGACGTCCACCAGTTGCTGTATGGATGTACGAAATGCCTGTGCCACGAAAACCAGCTCGTGCTGGGCTACCGCATTCCAATAGTAGATATCGGCGTCGTGTAGGGTATTGCTTTTTATACGATCGGATTCATTGGATGCCAACTCTTTTTCTTGTCGTGCTTTTTGGTAGTTGGCACGAATGCCGCCTCCGGTATAAATCGGTTGCGAGAGGGAGAGAGTCGCCCCATATTTCAGATCTTTACCTTGAAAATAAAGGGGGGAATTCATAGATGGCAAATCAATCGATAATTCTAGCGGATTACCGGTATAATTGAAATTACCTTCCGCCGAGAGTTTCGGTTTGAAATCCGCACGGGCCGATTTGATCATTTCCTGTTTCATGGCCTCGTTGTATCCCGCTGCTTTCAAGTCTTGGTTGTATTCCAAGACTTTTTCCCTATATTGCGCTTGATAATCGCTGTTTTGTGCGATTAACGGGAAGGATAGGAAGGATAAGAGACCGCTGATAATATATACTTTGTCCATTTTTATCGTTTATTTGTGAGGTGAATGAATCCGGTAAAACAATGCGTATAACGTCGGGGTTACGAATAACGTAAGTAAGGTGGCGAAGGTGAGTCCGAAGATAATAGTCGCCGCCATTCCACCGAACGCTACGTCGAAAAGTAAAGGCACCATTCCTAAAATAGTCGTGGTAGCCGCCATCAAGACCGGGCGAGTCCTTGAGATGGTTGCCTCTATGATCGAGTCGTATGGAGAGATACCGTTACGACGTTGCGTGTTAATCTCGTCTAATAATACGATTACGTTTTTGATAATCATACCCAAGAGCCCCAACCATCCGGCGATCGGGAAAAAGCCGAAATCGAACCCGGTAAGTAACATACCGATCGCTACCCCGATTAAGGAGAGAGGGAGCACGCAAAGGATGATTATCGGTTGACGGAAATTGGAGAATAAAGCGACCAATATAACAACCAACATCAAGAAAGCCAGCGGGAAGAATTTGACAAGGGCTTGCAATCCCTCTGTCTGGTCTTTATATTGTGAATCCCAGAAGAAGCTATATCCTTGGGGCAGGTTCATTTTCTCGATCTCTTCCCGAATCTCACCGTGTACCTCAGACATGGTGTAACCGTTTTTCACGCCACACATCGCTGCCATAGACAATTGCCGGTTGTAGGTCTTGATCTGCGGATATTCCCATGCGGAGGTTACCTGTCGGGTTACTTGTGACAAGGGTGCGGATTTCTCTCCGTTCCACACCGAGAAATCACCTAATGAACGGGGATCGTCGATTCCGCTCTTCTCCGATTTCAATAAGACCGGGACTTTCTTTTCCTCATCCCGGTAAATCCCGATAACCGTACCTTCCTCGATGGATTTGACGGATTCCATCAAATTAGCCTTGGTGATACCTAAGAAACCGGCTTTTACCGGATCATATACCGGGCGTATCATATAGGTCATATTACCCCATTCATTCCGGGCATCGGTTACTTTCGGGTTCCTTCGCATAATGTCGATAGCTACTCCGGTCAAAGAGTCCAATACCGCCGGGTCCGGTCCGAGGAAACGGGCTTCTATCAAGGCTTCCGTAAGCGGGCTTAACTCAAACTTGTTCACCTTGATGAGCGGTTCCGGATATTTTAAGCGAATTGAGTCTTGTAGCAAGGCATGCAATTCCCGGGCCTCTCCGGATGTCTTGCATTTTACCAATAATTGGGCATAGTTTGGTTGGGGACCGAAGCTAACGTTCGATAGATAATAACGGGGCGGTGTCCGTCCGATATAAGAGGAAACCATTTCCGTCTGCGAATATTCTTGGATGGATTCGGCCATATCGGTAGCGTATCGATCGGTTTCCTCGATGGCTGTACCTTCCGGTAGCCACATATCTAAAGTGAAATACTGCTTATCGAGCGAAGGCACGAACACTTTCGGGATAAACTGGAAACTCCATGCGGAGATAACCAATAGAACGGATAAGCTACCTACTGTAGCGTATCGGTATTTGATGACAAGGCGTAGGGAAGACCGAAAATAATCATAGTATTTTCCAGAGAATAATTCCCCTGTTAACTCGTCCGGTCTGGGGCGCCGTACAAACTCTTGGATGAAGAATGGGGTTTGCGTAAGTGCGAACACCCAGCTGAACATCAAGGATACTCCGATCACGATCACTAAGGATGAAAGTAATTCGCCCGTGATATGCGGTGAATAGTAAATGGGCAAGAACGTGAGGATCGCGATAGCCGTAGCCGCCAGTAGAGGCAGGGCGGTGGATGAGCAAGCCCTCATGATCGCGATACGTTTGCGCATGCCTCGTTGCATATTTACCAAGGCAGAGTCCGATACTACGATGGCGTTATCTACCAACATACCCATCGCGATGATGATAGCGGCAAGAGACATTCGTTGCAAGGCGATCCCGTTGGCGAACATGACAATTAAAGTGGCGAAGATAGAGAAAACCAATCCGCTACCGATCAAAAGGCCGTTTTTGAAACCGATAAAGAACAATAAGATCGCTACTACGGTCACGACGGAGATGATCAAGTTCAAGATAAATCCTTGGTTGGCCACGGCGGACTCATATCCTTGGTCGTATATGGAGGTGAGCTCAAAACCCTTGGGCATGGTCTCCGAAAATGATTGAATACGCTTTTTCACGGCCTTGGCCATATCGACCACGTTCCCGGTCGGTATGGTAGAGATAGCGATACCGACCGCTTGCTTGTTATTGATGCGCATGAAGTTTTGGGGCGGAGTCTGGTAACCCTCTTCGATACGGGCGATATCGCCTAGCCGGAAATGCTCGCCGGAATGAGATACGATCGTAAGGTTACGGATATCATCCAAGGAGTAAAAATTACCGGTGGATTCGATACGTATGCGAGTCTCCCCGTTGCGAATACTCCCGGCGTCTACCACTTTATTCTGTCCGTCGAACGCCCGTTTGATATCAGCTGTCGTAATACCCCGATTGGATAAGATCGTGGGGTTTATCCGGATATCGATTACGGGAGTTTGTATGCCGTAGATCTCTACCTTTGCCACGTCTTTTACTTTCAGTAAATCGTCTTTGATCAGTTTGGCTTGATCTTCCAGTTCCCGGTAGGTATAAGATTCTCCGGTCAATCCGTAGAAAACACCCAATACATCGCCAAAATCATCATTGACGATGGAGGTTCCCGCTCCGGAAGGTAATTTGCCTTGTACGTCGTTTACCTTTCGGCGTAGTTTATCCCATAACTGCTGCATCTCATCAGCCCGGATTTCCTTTTTCACGTAGACCGTGATTTTGGAAAGTCCAGCCCGGTTCTCTGTCTTCAGATAGTATAACTCGCCTAAGGATTGAATGGCTTCTTCCAGCACATCCGTCACTTGGGACTGAACTTCCGAGGGGGAGGCGCCGGGATAAGGGGTAAGTACCAAGGCTTGCTTGATCGTAAACGGGGCATCTTCCAGTTTTCCCATCTTTGCGTAAGAGAACAGCCCCCCTGCCAAGATCAGGACTAGCAGGAGCCATGTAACCGCTTTGTTTTTCAGGAAATATTTGATGAATTTTTGCATCTTACTTATTTTTGGATGGTTACGGTACTATTTTCGGAAAGGAAACGTTGCCTTGTCAATACGACAAGGTCATTTTCCGTGATTCCTTCCACGATCTCTATCTGGTTATTTCTTTGCTCACCGAGTTTGACGGGAACGGAGTTAACCTTGTCTCCTTTAACCACCCATACATAATCTCCTTTTTGGGGGCGATGACAGATAGCCGTTAAGGGAAGCCATAGATTTTGAGACCGCTCTTCTTTGGGTAGGTCGATCGAGAGGATTCCACTCATTCCGCCCAGCCATTCCATATCGGGGTTGGGGATAATGGCGGTCAGTAGATAAGAGAGGTTATTGTTTGTCGTACTTTTAGACACATATAAATTGGAAGGGGTGATTGTCCGTTCGGGAGCCGTATCGAAATGGATTCCTATTTGACATAGCTTCTGTTTTTCTTTATCATATAAGTGTAAGGCGACTTCCTCTGGTATATAGGTCTCGATCTTCAGCCTGTCCAGTTCTATGAAGGTAAGGATTGGCTCGGTCGCTTTCACGTCTTGGAAAGGTTCGATATGGATATTTTGGATATACCCGTCGTAAGGGGCGCTCAGATGGGTATCGCTTAGGGCGTTGACGGCGGTCTCGTAATTGGATTTGGCGACAAGGAAATCCGCTTTCGCCTTCTCATAATTACTTCCGGAGATGTTATTCTTTTTGTAAAGGGCCTCGATCCGTTTATACTCTTGGTTGGTTTGCGAGTAGAGCGCCTCTGTTTGCTGCTTGCGAATCAAGAAGTCACGGTTATCGATCGAGAGGATCGTGCTGCCTTTGGAGAACGCTTGTCCGGGCCGTAAGTCGAAATTCAAGACGGGGCCATTGATGCGGAAAGATAGGACTGTCTCATTATAGGGCCTTGATAAAAAGGTGTATTCACGACTTCTGTCGGTCTCTGTCTTTTTTATTGGAGAGATAACCTCGACAGGTAAGTTCGTGCCTTCGGACTTTGTGTTCTTTTGGCATGCCGATAAAAGGATGCCCAGAAGCAGGATGTATGAAATTCTTCTCATAAGATATACCTAGTTATTTGTTACCGGGCAAAAATAGAGGCAATAGGTGAGGGAATAAGGCGGATTTTTACTGAACCGGAAGATACCGTCGCTCAACTGGAAAATAGACCGGCCCAACTTTAATTTATAACGAGGCGTGCGATCGATGCCTTACACCGATGGATTGTAGTCGTAATATTTACTGCAACCTGCCTCGCGGCATTACTGCAACACGTCTTGCAGTTTTACTGCAACCCACGTGCAGTGACACTGCAAGCCTTGTGCAGTAGTACTGCAACCCGGGTTGCAGTGAAAGACAAACCGGGGATGGGGTGAATAAGCTTCCATGGTTCCGCTTTTTTTATGTACTTTTGCGGACAAAAAGAGAAAGTGATGACATTGCCTTCAGAAGAGCATATATTCCAGTATCCGGGACAAGGGCGGATCGAGGTGATTTGCGGTTCCATGTTTTCCGGTAAGACGGAGGAGCTTATCCGCCGTTTGAAGCGGGCTGAATTCGCCAAGCAGCGGGTGGAGATTTTCAAGCCTGCGATCGATACCCGCTATTCGCAGGATAACGTGGTCTCGCACGATAGTAATTCGATTCCTTCTACTCCGGTGGATTCTTCCTCCAGTATCCTATTGTTCACTTCCGAGATCGATGTGGTGGGGATAGACGAGGCCCAGTTTTTCGACGAGGGATTGGTAAACGTATGCAATCAATTGGCCGCTAACGGTATCCGGGTGATCGTGGCCGGGTTGGACATGGACTATAAGGGAGTTCCTTTCGGTCCTATGCCGGAGTTATGCGCTATCGCCGATGAGGTGACGAAAGTGCATGCCATCTGCGTGAAATGCGGACGTTTGGCTTACGTATCCCATCGTATCGTGGGAAATGATAAACGGGTCTTCTTAGGGGAACAATCCGAATACGAGCCTTTATGCCGGGAATGTTATGCGAAGGCTGAAGGTTTGAAGAATTGATTATTTATCCCTACATTTGTGAAATTAATAGTTTTGCGTTATATAAAGTATGAAAGAAAACGAAATGGTGTTCGGCATTCGTGCCGTGATTGAGGCTATACAGGCTGATAAGGAGGTAGATAAGATCCTTGTGAAAAGGGATTTACAAGGGGATCTATCCAAAGAGTTATTTGAGGTACTGAGAGGCCGTGAGATACCGGTACAACGTGTTCCGGCTGAACGCTTGGATCGTTTGACTCGAAAGAATCATCAGGGGGTGATCGCTTTTATGTCGGCGGTTACCTACCAGAGCTTGGAAGATATCATTCCTTTTGTGTATGAGCAAGGAAAAGATCCTTTCATCGTATTGCTGGATGGGGTTACGGACGTGCGTAATTTCGGCGCTATTGCCCGTACCTGCGAGTGTGCGGGAGTCGATACGATCGTGATTCCGGCAAAAGGAAGCGTTTCGGTAAACGCCGACGCGATCAAGACCTCTGCCGGTGCCTTGCATGTATTGCCGGTTTGTAAGGAGAAGAGTATCAACCAAGCGATCCGTTTCTTGCAGCAAAGCGGGGTGAAGGTATTTGCCGCCAGCGAGAAAGCGGCGGAGAATTATACGGCGGTGAAGTATGAAGGACCGGTAGCGATCGTGATGGGAGCGGAGGATACGGGTGTGTCTCCGGAGAACTTGCGCATCTGCGATAATATGGTAAAGATTCCGCAATTCGGAACGATCGGCTCCTTGAATGTATCTGTAGCCACTTCCATTCTGGTGTACGAGGTGGTTCGCCAACGTATGAACGAGCAACAATAATAATATGTATATAAACTAAAGAAGAAAATGAAGAAAGTTATCGCTACAAAAAACGCTCCCGCCGCTATCGGTCCGTATAGCCAAGCGGTGCAAGTAGGTAATATGCTGTTCGCTTCCGGACAACTGGGTATCGATCCTGCTACGGGACTTTTCGTTGAGGGATCCGTAAAGGAACAAACCGCCCAAGCGTTCAAGAATGTTCACGCTATCTTGGCAGAGGCAGGTTATAGCATCAATGATGTCGTAAAAACAACCGTATTTTTAGCGGATATGGGCGACTTCGCCGTTATGAACGAGGTATACGCCTCTCAGTTCGAAGGTGCGTTTCCCGCACGTTCGGCGGTAGCCGTTAAGACACTGCCGAAGAATGGTTTGGTAGAGATCGAGGTGATCGCCGTGAAAGAATAATCATAAGGAATAACGAGAGTAGTCTCATCGCTTGTCGAGACTACTCTCGTTATCCATCAAGACTACTCCCGTGATACGATGCGACTACTCTCGTAATTCATCGATACAGCTAATCTCAAAAGCCTATTATCTTCTTTTTCTGGGAGCGGGATTCATGTCACCCCTCTGTCCGAATAATTTCTCAATCAAATCCTTTCGTCCCATCTTTTGCAATACTTGCATGATCTGACGGCGTGACTCGGGTTTATACCAGAAGAAGAACTGGCGTTGTGCCAACTTTTGTTCTTTTGAGCGGGCCGTATATACTTTCTCCAACGTATAAGGATGATATCCGGTATAATACATCTCCGTAGCCAATGTCATCGGCGTAGGCGTGAAGTCTTGTACTTGCTCCAACTGGAAATGCAAGCTCTTGGTGATCACCGCCAGCTCCGCCATATCCGCCTCGGTACATCCCGGATGGCTGGAAATGAAATAGGGGATGAGTTGCTGGTTCAACCCGTATTGCCGGTTTACCTTATCGAATATCTTCTTGAACTGTCCGAATTGCGAGAAAGACGGTTTACGCATTTGTTTCAACACCTCGTCTTGCGTATGCTCCGGGGCCACTTTCAAACGGCCGGATACGTGGCGGGCGATTAATTCCTCGGTATAGGTTTGAGCTGCCTTGTTTAAAGACTCATCCGCATAACGGTGCAATAACAGGTCATAGCGTACACCGCTTCCGATAAACGACTTCTTGATCTCGGGAAGTCTATCTACCGCTTTGTAGATATCCAGTAGCGGCGTATGGTCCGCGTTCAAGTTCTTGCAAACGACGGGGGAGATACAAGACGGTTTCTTGCATTTGGCGCAAATTCGCTCATCTTTCCCCTTCATACGGTACATATTGGCGGAAGGGCCTCCCAAATCGCTTAGATATCCTTTGAAATCGGGCATTTCGGTAATCGCTTTCACTTCCTTCAAGATCGATTCCTTGCTTCGGGAGGCGATGAACTTCCCTTGATGCGCCGATATGGTACAGAACGCGCATCCTCCGAAACAACCCCGGTGGATATTCACCGAGAACTTGATCATCTCGAAAGCCGGTATCACTTTCCCTTTGTATTTGGGATGCGGCAAGCGGGTATAGGGAAGGTCGTAGGAAGCATCTATCTCCGCTTCCGTCATTGGAGGGAAGGGAGGATTCACTACGATCACCTGTTTTCCTACCTTTTGCAAGATACGTGAGGCATTGTATTTGTTGGATTCCTCTTCTATATACCGGAAATTCTTCGCTTGTTTCAATTTATCTTTTAGGCATTCCTCATGTGAGAAGAGCACGATATCGTCGTCTTTCGCATCCTCTTTGTCTGCCAGATAAACCGTTTGGCGGATGTTCTTGATCTCGTTGAAAGGAATGCCGGACTTTAGGCGGCGCACCAATTCCTTGATCGGCTTCTCGCCCATGCCGTAAATCAATAAATCGGCCGGGCTACTGGCAAGGATTCCCGGTAATAGCTTATCTTGCCAATAATCGTAATGCGTAAGCCGGCGTAATGAGGCCTCGATGCTACCCAATACGACGGGGACATCCGGATACAATTCTTTCAGTATTTTAGTATAGACGATGCTCGGATAGTCCGGACGCATTCCCGGACGTTGGTCCGGCGTATAGGCGTCGTCGCTGCGTAATCGCTTATTGGCAGTATAATGGTTGATCATTGAATCCATGGCACCGGCGGATACACCGAAGAAAAGCCGGGGAACGCCGAGCTTCTTGAAATCCCGGTAATCTCCCCGCCAATCCGGTTGCGGTACGATCGCTACCCGTAATCCTTCCGCTTCCAATACACGACCGATCACGGCCGCCCCGAAAGAGGGGTGATCCACATAGGCGTCTCCCGAGAAAAGGATCACGTCGAGGTAACCCCATCCCCGTGCCTCGACTTCTTTCTTCGTCGTGGGCAACCAATTGTCTAGTTTAAATGTTTTCATAATACAAAGGTACGTGATAATCTTGGAATAATCATAGAGACGCTATTCATAACTTTTATTTATGGGGGATTCGTTTTTATGATTAGGACAAGAGTTCTCAATCTCGTATCTTTGTGTCGAAAAGAAAAATAAACATTTAAAAACAAGGTTTCTTATGAAAACACTCACAGACGAGAAGCTGACGATTGTCGGCGCAGCAGGTATGATCGGTTCTAATATGGCACAGACCGCTATTATGATGGGACTAACTTCTAACATTTGTTTGTACGACCCTTACGCACCGGGTTTGGAGGGAGTCGCCGAGGAATTATTCCATTGTGGTTTCGAGGGTGTAAACATCACTTTTACCTCAGACATCAAGGAGGCTTTGACGGGCGCTAAATATATCGTTAACTCCGGTGGTGCCGCAAGAAAGGCAGGTATGACCCGTGAGGATCTCCTAAAAGGAAACGCCGCTATCGCCGAGGAGTTCGGCAAGAACGTAAAGGCTTATTGCCCGGACGTAAAGCATATCGTGGTTATTTTTAACCCGGCGGATATTACCGGTTTGATTACCTTATTGTATTCCGGCTTGAAACCTTCTCAGGTTACGACGTTGGCCGCATTGGATTCAACTCGTTTACGCAGTGAGTTGGCAAAACATTTCGGTATCTCTATGGATCAGGTTGAGAATTGTCGTACGTATGGCGGTCATGGCGAGCAAATGGCTGTTTTCGCCTCTACCGCTAAGGTGGATGGCAAGCCTTTGACGGAACTTATCGGTACGGATGCCTTGACGAAAGATCAATGGGCGGAGATACAAACCAAGGTTACGAAGGGTGGCGCTAACATTATCGCTTTGCGGGGCCGTTCTTCCTTCCAAAGCCCGTCATATGTATCTATCGAGATGATCGCAGCTGCGATGGGTGGTAAACCGTTCCGTTGGCCGGCTGGCGCTTATGTATCAAACGGTAAGTTCGATCATATCATGATGGCTTGGGAGACCTCAATTACGAAAGACGGCGTAGCGTTGAAAGAGGTGCACGGTACACCGGAAGAAGAGGCTGCCTTGGAGAAGAGCTACAAGCACCTTTGCGCTTTACGTGACGAGGTGATCGCTATGGGCGTGCTTCCCGCTATTTCCGAATGGCATAAATTGAATCCGAATATCAAATGATCGAATAACAAGTCATTTAGATTTTCACGGATATATGAAATCCCCGCTTAGATGGCTTCGTGCCGGAAAGCGGGGATTCTTGTTTTATTTTATCTTTAGTCCGGGGATCAGGGGCGTGCTATCTACCAGCTCCAACTCTTGCACCATCTGTAATGTTCCTTGTTTGTATTTCTGGAAATGGGGCGTTTGGATATGGCTTTTATAAGCGTCTTGATCTGCGTAAATCTCTAGGATGGTTACTTTATTTGGATGTTCTTTCTCCGATACGGCATACAGTGTAAGAACACCCGGCTCTAGACGCATGGAAGCCTCGATCTCTTCTTCCAGAAAGGCGTTATAACGCTCCAACTGGGCGGGATCGACCGTGATCTTGGATAGGCGGACTAAGTTCTTCTTTGGGGCGGGCTGAGAGGATTCCTTAATGATTTTCAACGCTTTGATAGCGGAAGGGAAGCCGATATAAGGAAGACATTGTATAACCGCCGCCGTTAAGGTCTCCTTGCTATTGCCGGCCAGTAAGTTCCCTTCGAGATGCGAGTGTAGTTGGCTTTCGGCTTCAAGGGTCGTTAGTATGCAATAAGCCAGTAACTCCCGGGTTTTCAGGTCTAGCCCGTTGCGAGTATAGATATCTCCGAAGCAGAATTCGGTGAGGAATCGCTCTACTTCCGGACCCATATTTCCCGGGACGTTCCTCATGGCCTCTTTGATTCCCTCGCCGTAAAGCCGGCTTTGTATGGCTTGTCCTTTCTCGTGGCGATCTTCTTCCGTAACGGTAGCTTGTCTCTCCAGAGGCAAAGCGATGCCTTGTTGCTTAAAGACTTCGTTGATGGTATTTAAGGCATTCAATGTCTTCGGGAAACCGATAAACGGAGCGCATAGGTATATCGCCTCCCGTAGCTCGATGGGAGTGACGCCTACGTTTAGCGCCGCTTTGGCGTGGGCGTTCAGTTGGGGCAAGGTTTGCATCGTGGCTAATATGGTGCAAGTGATAAGCTCCCGGGTCTTTTTATCAAGATCTCCTGTGCGGAATACCTCCCCGAAGATGAATTTCTGGAGAATGTCCATCATTTCCGGATCTGTTCCTTGTCCGGTCAATGCCTCGCCTCCGAATAGCTCGGTGTAATTCTTTTTACAGCGTTCGATTCTGTCCATATTTTGTTCTGTTTTAGAAGTTGGGATATCTTGTGCGAAGGCTGGTATGAAGCCTAGCAGGAAGAGTGCGATTGCTTTTGTTTTCATGAGGATATCGTTATTGTTTGACATCACAAAGATATTCGGATTTATCTCAAGTATATGTATATATATTACGGATCTTTGTATCAAAATTACCGTTCGTAAACGGAGCTGATCCGGATGACAGCCGGGGTTGAGCAAACGAATAAAGCGCCTGCGATTCCCTTGCGGGAGACACAGACGCTTTCGTTCAAATAAATATTCTTATAAAGTACGATCCGGATATAAGGCTTTCCACCATTCCGGCTCGTCTTTCAGCCATTTGGCGAACCATGCGTAGATGGTATTTTGCCAGCCTATACGTTTCTGATAGCCTACGATACCATGATTCTCGCCATCCACCTGCACGAACTCCACGGTTTTCCCTAGGATCTTCAAGGCGGCGAACATCTGGATACTTTCCCCGATGGGTACGTTCGTATCGGCGTTGCCGTGAAGCAACAGGAGCGGGGTCTTGATCTTATCGGCGTTGAACAACGGGCTTTGCTTGGTAAAGAACTCCGGGGCGTTCCAAGGATAAGTGCCGGCATTCGCTACGGAGCAATAGCCATATCCCCAATAACCTTCTCCCCAATAGCTACTCAACGCGCTAATACCGGCATGGCTGATAGCGGCGGCGAAAATGTCCGTACGGGTTTGTAGGTATTGTGTCATGAATCCGCCGTAGCTGGCACCGATGCAACCGATCTTCTTCTCGTTCACGAAAGAATGCTCCTTGCAGAACAGCTTGGTACCTTGGATGATCTCATCGGCGGTCTTCAGGCCCCATGCGTTCACATGGCGGGCGGCGAATTCCTGTCCGAAGCCCGTCGTTCCGCTAGGGTTCAAGGTGTAGACCACGTATCCGAGAGCGGCGTACATATGCATGGAATAACGCATCTCCAGCGCACGGTTCGTCGGGGAAGTACCGCCATAGTAATAAACGATCATCGGATATTTCTTATTCGGATCGAAATGAGGCGGCAGGTAATAACGGCCTTGGATAGTCGTACCGTCATCCGACTTGAAGTTCCAGTCGTGTACCTCGCCCAAGGCGATATCTTTTAATTTATCTTGCGAGAGATCATACACCAAGCGGTTCTTTCCACCTTTCAGGTCGTAAGCGTAAAGGCGGTTGGCGTTGGACGCGCTCTGTCCGTAATAGAAGAGAACCGGAGCGTTGTCGGCCAACGCATACGACATGATAATATCCTCGGAGGCGGCTACTTGCTTGATCTTCCCGTTTGCCGGATCGCACGTATAGATCCGTTGGTAATCCTCATCCTCACAGAGGATATAGATTTGCCCGTTGAAGCGGTTCCATACGGCATCGATCACGTTCGGATTGAAATCCTTGGTGAGAGGGGAGACTTTACGGCTTGCCAGATCGTATAGGAATAACTGCCCGTCGTATGAGTTGGAGATCTGTCCTTGCTTGATATTTCGTCCGATCCCGTCGAAAGCGTCGCCTGCCCCGGCTACCAATAACTGTTTACCGTCGGGCGAGAAGGCGGCTTGGTTTACGTACGGGGCTTTCTCCCAGATCGTATCGATCGCCATGGTCTGCAAATCCAATTTATAAAGGGAGTTGCGGGAGTGCGGTAAGGAGGTGTACACCCGGTCGCTGGTGCTGAACAATAGATAGCGGCTATCAGCGCTGATATCATTGATATAAGTGTCCGTATGCCCGAAAGTAAGTTGCTCGTACAAACCTGTTTTTAAGTCATACCGCCAGATAAAGGAGCGGTCACGGAAACCCGGGATACGGTCTGCCGGCTCTAATACACGGATCAAGTCCGTCCCTTCCTTGGGACCTTCCTCTTCTACGGTATAGAGAAGCGTGGACTCATCGGGGGTGAATACGAACCGCCCTTTCGGAAGGTTCGGGACTAATACCGTTTGTTGGTAGGTCGCCGGATCTACGGTTACCAACTCCGTACCGTCCAGACCGGTGCGGGTGTAATACAATCGATTGCTTTTAGGCATCCATTTGGCGGTTGTCAAGAAACTTCCGTCTTGCAATAAGACCCGTCCCGTAGCGGCATCCATCAATTGCCCGTACGATTCGCTCTTGCTCTCCGGGAACCGGTTGACGTATTTTACCAAGGCATACTTTCCGTTCGGGGAGACACTTACGCCTTGGAAATCCTTTCCTTCTAGGATATTCAGAAGGGTGTAGCGTTTCTCCGGGTTCAAGGAAGCTACGACTTTCGCTTCCGCCTCGCTCTTGAAGGTAGCCTTTAGGCTGGGAGGACAAGTGTCTGTTTCCGCTGTCAGGTATTTAACGACTACTTGATAGCGGCGGGGTTCCATCACCAACTCGGAGGAGGCTCCGACCGGTTTATCATTGACGAATACTTCGAACGCCCCGGGACCCGATATATCGAGCGTGCCTTTTACGTATCGGTCGCTGTTCAAGAAGAAAGAGAATAGATGCAGGGCATATCCTTTTCGCGGGGCAGCGAAGGTGATTGCGCCTGCCGTGTCAGCGTCGAGTACCGTGGCGTTCGCAAGCGTTTGCTCGAACGGTAAGGTCGCTTTTAATAGATTCTTCGCCTCGAAAGGCTTGCCGTTTACGTTGAGGCTGTCCGCTAGGATCGGCTTGTTGACCGTGAACGGGCCTGCGTGCTGGAATTGCGTTACTTTCACGTCTTCCATGGCGTAAAGCGAAAGGGCGGAAAGAAGCAATGCCGGAATTAAGTTAGTTTTTCTGTCCATATATAATTAGTTTAGGATAAACGTTTTCCGCAAACGATGTAAAGCTGTTCGGTATCCTCTACGACGAGCGGAAGAAGATAAGGCTCCATCAATGCCGCCACCTCTCGGGCCGGGGGCAAGGGCAGCGATAATCGATCGGCGTGCCGATGGTGGTGCGTATTGATCTTTTCCTTGCTCTCGCTGTGGCAGATAACCAATTTACCGCCGGGCGCGAGCAAGCCGCTCATATGCTCGATCAACCGTTCCGGCCGCATGAAATGCGGGTAAGCGCTATATAGGATAATATAGTCGAATCCTTTCCCCTCGTAGCTCATAGCGTCCTCTTGGAGGAACTCGATGAGCGGATGATCCGGATATTTCATGCGTGCTTTCTCGATCATTTGGCCCGCTATATCGATAGCTACGATTTGGCGGGGTTCGTACGGCAGCAGGTAACTTTCCAATATCCCCGTGCCGCAACCGACATCGAGGATGCGGGCGTTCTGCCGCAGGTTGGTACGATCCAATATCGTCCGGATCTTTCCCGGATCATGTACGCAGACAGCGTCCCAGCGTTCCGCCATCGTATCAAAAAAAGTCTCTATTTGATTCATGATAATTGTCCTTCCCATAGAAAACAATCGCTGAACAGGGATTGTTCCTTGAAATGGGTTGGTTTTTCGAACAAACCGAACACGGACGATCCGGAGCCGGACATGGCGGCATATAAGGCGCCTCCCTCGTATAAGGTATCCTTGATCCGCTCGATCACGGGATGTCTCGGGAATACGCTTCGCTCGAAATCGTTCACCATCCGCTCTTTCCATTCGGATACCGGTAGCCGGATGATCTCTTTCAAGGAGGTCTCGGGCGCGGCGGGTGTTACCATTGAATAGGCTTCGGGGGTGGAGACGGCTACATCCGGTTTTACCAAGCATAGATAATAATCCTTCAAGGACAAGTCCACGGGCTCGAATTGGTTTCCCGTGCCGGTCGCGAATACCGGCGTGTTACGGATAAAAAACGGGCAATCGGCTCCGATGGTGGACGCTATCGCCTCCAACTCATCCGGGTGAATATCCAAACCGCAGAAATCATTGACCAGCTTCAACATAAAAGCGGCATCGGCGGAACCTCCTCCAAGCCCGGCGCCAAAAGGTATCGCTTTCAACAAATGGATCTCTAGCGGGGGAATCTCGTATCTCGTCTTTAGGGCGTTCAGTGCTTTTATGACGAGGTTCTTCTCTTGGGGAGCGTCTACCGGGATTCCGGTTTGCGTGAAACAGGTCCGATCCGAGGCGACGATCTCGAGGGCATCCCTCACGGGGATCGGATAGAAGATGGTCTCTATATTATGATAACCGTCCGGACGTTTGCTTACCACGTTCAGACCTAGGTTTATCTTGGCATTCGGGAAACAGATCATAGTATTTAATGTTTGTTTTATGTGATACGCGAAGATAAGAAGATATCCTTATAAACGTTCTGTTTTATCGGGTGAACTATATATGGCTTTAATAAGGGGCCCACGATGGGCATCACGCGTAAAAGAGTAGGTTTGACGTTTTGACATTCTGTAATCTAAACTCCCGGAGAAGCGTTTTTTCCGGGCTAAGGTATGCCTTGCTTCCGAAAATGGCATAGAATAATAGCATCTGGTTGTCTTGTAGTGTTTTATGGAAATAGGCCTTTTTATTCTAGCGAGATTAATTCATCGTATCTCATATTTTTAGGTGAAAATAGCCATTTTATACGGGTGTATCGATCAATTCTATAGGATGCGAGGGCTGTTTCTTCCGTATGTATCGCCTAATACATACGGTTGCGTTACCTAATACATACGGTCGTGTTGCCTAATACAGCCTTTTGTGTTACCTAACTCTATTACTTTTGAGTCCAAACAGGGGTATTTAGGCAAGAAAAAGAGGGAAAACGTATGATTTCATCATAGGTCTCTCCCTCTTTTTCTCTATTTGTAAAAAGGTCTTGACATCGTTATTCTGTTATTTCGATCATAATGTCAAGATTATCTCATTTTCGCTTACGGTCTCTATAATCGATACTTATTTATCCTTTATGATTTCATGGAGCATGGCAACCTTTTCTTGCTCGGCCTTTAGTAATCGTTCGTAAAGCTCGACTATTTTATCGATGGGATTGAATGTTTGATTTTGAATGCTTCCGGCTGCAGTTGCGTTATCTTGCCATGTGCCAGAATAAATATTGATAAGCGCTCCTTCATTAAGCTCCGTGATCGCCTCTATCGGAATGTCCAAAGCTTTAGTTATCTTTTCCAATACTTCAGGTTCCAATTCGTCTTTTTTCTCGTAGCCAGATAAGGTGGCTTGTGATACCCCTATTTTGTCGGCTAGCACTTCTTGTTTGATGCCTCTCCATTCTCTCCAACGTTTTAAGTTGGCTCCATGACTATTTCTTCTGGTAAATGTTGTTTCCATGTCTGTTCTTATTGATCCTGTCACAAAAATAAGTATTAAATCTGAGTTATCTTACTATTGTATCAGATATCCAGAGCAACCGCACCTAATTTTATTTATAGCTACAAATTACGATGGGCATTGTTACCGGCCGTAAATACGTAGTCAGATATATCATTTATCCCTGTCATCTAATAATATTAGTCGTGACATTGATATTTTATCAGGGGGATTGATGGTATATCAGCAGGCGGTAAGCTTATTTTGTCTGCGAATGATAAACACAGAAATCAATGGAAACTCAAAATCAATATCCTCAAAGGGATTATTCCGAGATAATTAGCTTAGCCCATCAAGTAATTGATCTGCCGGTAAGGAAGGCGCAGATGTTATTGAAGAATCTGGATTTATGTATGATCACTTATACGTGGAATGACGTAAGCCAGATTACATTGGAAGTCGTGTTCAAAACCTCCACGCTCACTTGCCTTTTTAATCAAAACGATATTTGTGAAGCTGTATATCTATTCTTAACTGATAATAAGGATCTAATGAAATATATAAGCCACTGCGTTAAGACCTATACATATGATTTCCTTTTGGATGGCTGGACCACGGATAAATGCCACATTTCAATATGCCGTTCCGAAAATCAAGGGTGTTTTTTATTAATATTACCGCTAAAAAAGATTTTATGAATAAGGCATATTGTAGTTGTTTCGCTACTCCTCTTTTTCAAACGAACTTTTTGTGTGTTCCAATGACGATGGTTTTCAGTTATCAAAAAGAAAGGCGCTGTAAATCAAGTTTACAGCGCCTTCCATTTATTTAGGGTTATGAGCTTTATTAAGGCTCCGCGATCATCTCTTTAGCGATTATCTCGGCCTCGGCTTTATCGGCGTCCTTTTGGATGTTCGGCAATTCAAGGCCGTAGCCTTTGATCCGGTCCTCACGTTTCAACATCAAGGCGATGAAGAGGGCGAGCACGCCGAAGCAGGTGAAGACTGCCATCGGTATCGTATAGTCGTAAGCCGGTTTGCCCGTACCATTGTCGATCTTGCAATACGTATCCAATATCCAGCCGATTAATAAGGGAACCATACTCAGACCGATATTCTGTACCCAGAAAATCAAGGCATAAGCCGTGCCTAATTGCTTCTCCGGGATAATCTTCGGAACAGATGGCCACATCGCCGATGGGACCAAGGAGAAAGCGATACCCAATACGATCATCACGATCGTGGCGAACCACCACTGATTCAAGATCGGAAGCGTGAATAATAAATGCACGCCGATCAACATCAAGGCGCCAAAGATCATGATCGTCGCCCCTTTACCCTTGCGGTCGTATAAATTACCGAAGAACGGAGTCAGAAGAATCGTGCCGAAAGGTAAGATAGCCGGGATATTTCCCGCCAACTCCGGATCTACGTTATATTTATTGACCATCAAGTCCGTAGCGTATTTCAAGAAGGGGAATACGGCCGAATAGAATAATACGCAAAGCAGAGCGATCAACCAGAAACCCTTATTGGTAACGATCAATAAGATATCTTTCAAACGGAAAGGCTCTTCCTCCTCGGCTTGCTCGATAGCGTCCATCGAAGCGTCCAGCTTGCGATCCATCACGCAAAATACGAGGAAGGCGATCAAACCGATACACAACATACAAAGACAAAGCAAGATAGGAGCGGAGATGCTACCGAAGTACTTGGCGGCGGGAACCGTGATAGATAAAGCCAAGGCCGTACCCAAACGAGCCGTAGCCATCTCCAAGCCCATAGCCAACGCCATCTCTTTTCCCTTGAACCACCGTACGATAATCTTAGATACCGTGATACCGGCGGTCTCCACGCCGACACCGAAGATCGCGTATCCGAGGGCGGCCACCATCACTTGCGCTTTCCATCCGAAAAGCTCTCCTTCCATCGTAAACGCATCCGAGATGGCGTAATATTTAATGGAACAACCGATAATCATCAAGATACAGGAAGCGACACCCGTGAAACGGACACCCATCTTATCCAGAACGATACCACCAATGATCAACATGAAGAGAAATACGTTGAACCAGCCGTAAGCGCTGGTGAACCAACCATATTCCGTACTCGTCCAGCTTAGCTGTTCTTCCAACATCGGTTTAAGCGGAGCCATTACATCCGTAAGGAAGTATCCGCAAAGCATCGTGAATGCCGCCAAAGCGAGTACACTCCAGCGTGCGACTTTCGAGTCGCTTAGTTTCTGATGAATTTTTTCTATCATGATATTTGTTTTATAGAGTTATATTATTTGTATTCGTCTTCTTTCATGAACAAGGGGAGAGCGTCCGCTACGATAAACGTACTGCCTCCGATAAAGATCAGGTCGTTCTCACGAGCCCTTCTTAACGCTTTCTCGACAGCGTCTTGCACCGTATCGCAAAGGGTACCGGACAGTCCGTGACGCATGGCTTTCACGGCGAAATCCTCTACGGGCATCGCTCTCTCCACGGAGGCTTGCGTGAAGAAATAAAAAGCGTCTTGCGGCATCAAGGATAATACGCCATCGATATCCTTGTCGTTTACCATGCCGATGATCATATAGATTTGCCCGCAATATTGACGCAAGACTTTCAGATGCTCCGCTAGGTGCTCCCAGCCTCCTACATTATGCCCCGTGTCGCAAATGACGGTCGGTTTGGATCGCAAGGTTTGCCAACGTCCCATCAATCCCGTCAGTTTCGTTACGTGGGCGAAACCCTCGTGTACCGCTTCCGGGATGATATCTACACCCAATTCCGTTCGTAATATATGGATGGCGGATAATACGGTGACAGCATTTCTTACCTGTACCTCACCGCCAAGTTCTCCTTGGATTTCTCCATATTCAACGGAAGGGAAGAACCATTTGCCACCGACCGTCAGCCTGCACTCGTCTTTTACCATGTCCATTCGTTGGGCGTAGTAGAAAGGTGCGCCAACTTCTTCCGCCTTGTTTTTGAAAACGTCGTAAACCGATTGTTTCTCGGCTTCCCCAAGAAGTGCCGGTACGCCTTTCTTGATAATGCCGGCTTTCTCCGCCGCTATCTTCTCCTCCGTATCTCCCAAGAATTGCGTATGATCCAGACTGATATTCGTGATAATACTCAAGATCGGAGTGATAATGTTCGTACTGTCCAAACGACCGCCAAGCCCGACCTCGATAACCGCGTAATCTACCTGCTGGTCGCGGAAATACTCAAAAGCCATGCTGGACGTTAACTCGAAGAAAGAAGGATGGAGAGGCTCGAAGAAAGAACGATGACGCTCGACGAAATCAACCACGTAATCTTGGGAGATCTTTTTCCCGTTCACCCGGATGCGTTCCCGGAAGTCCACTAAGTGGGGAGAGGTATAAAGCCCGACCTTGAAACCGGATTGCCGGAGAATGGCCGCCAATAGATGGCTGACCGAGCCTTTGCCGTTTGTCCCGGCTACATGGATGGTCTTATAGGCTTTATGCGGATTTCCCAGATAATCATCTAGGGCGATACTTGTACCAAGACCGGGTTTGTAAGCGGAAGCTCCGCTGTGTTGGAAGACCGGGATGCTGGTATATAGATAGTGTAGCGTTTCCTCGTATGTCATGTTTTTGTAAATTAGATGCTACAAATGTAGTTAATTTTATTTATACCTTTGCGACTCGTTTATAAAAAGGAGAGAAAAAGAAAATGGAAACACGACGTATAACCTATACGCCTCAAGGAGGTGTTTGTTCTAAGTTGATGGTGATCGACGCGAAGGATGGCGTGATCGAGAATGTGCAGATTGTAGGAGGTTGCCACGGTAACGGGCAAGGCATGTGCGCCTTATTGAAAGGTATGCGCATCGAAGACGCTATCGGTCGTTTGTCTGGCATCGATTGTCATGGAAGGGGAACTTCATGCCCGGACCAGATGGCACAGGCATTGAAGCAATTCAATCAATGATCAGTTTATATCCGATTCCCCGGATATTCAAAATCTTGATAGACTCGTCTTTCGATAACTTATGACGTAGCTTGGTGATAAAGACATGCAGGCTGCGTGCGTTGAAGAAAGAATCATCCCCCCAAAGGTCTATCAAGATCCCTTTCATCGGTAATACTTGGTCCTTATTGTCGCAAAGGCGCTTCAATATCTCGGATTCCCGGTTGCTGAGGAGTTGTTTCTCTCCCCGGTAGACCAATGTCTGCGTGATGGAATCGAACGTATAAAGCCCGATACGGAAAGAGGTGGCTTCCGGTCTTTGGACGGACACCTTATGCAGTAACGCCTTGATGCGCACGATCAATTCCGCCATGCCGAAAGGCTTTTTCAAGTAATCGTTGCCGCCCAGCTCGAAGCCCTCTACCACGTCGTTGGCCGCGGAACGGGCCGATAGGAATAGGACAGGGGTATGCGTATCCGTCTTACGGATCAACTTGACCATCGTGAAACCATCCATCTTAGGCATCATGATATCCGCTACGATAATATCCGGCTTGATCTCCGCGTAACGGGAGAGGCCCTCCTCGCCATTCGCAGCTAGGGTGATATCGAACTCGTTCCCATCCAGCGTATCCTTGATGATCATGGCCAATGTAGGCTCGTCTTCTACTAGTAGTACTTTTATCTTTTCCATATTTGATACTTTATTTTCGGATTATTATTTAAAATGCAGGGTAAAGGTGGAGCCTTTGCCGGGGACGCTTTCCACACGGGCTGTTCCTCCATGTTTACCCATCATGTCTTTTACGTAATATAATCCTAGGCCATAACCTTTCACGTTGTGGATATTCCCGCTGGGAACCCGGAAGAACTTGTCGAATATCTGCCGCTGGTTGGCTTCGCTGATACCCGGGCCGTTATCGGTTATGGAGATTGTCGTTTCGTGATTGTCTTGCCGGGCTGTCGCTTCGATGCGGCAAGGTTCCTTGTCGGCGTATTTGATCGCGTTATCGATAAGGTTGCTCAACATATTATATAGGTGGGTACGATCGGCCACCAATTCTATATCCTCGGGGATGGAGCAAGTAAACTCCACGGGTTTGCTCGCTTTCAGTTTGTATTGCTCGATGAGGGAGTTCACCAACTCGTTTAATGAGATGGTTTCGGGGCGCAAGCGGAAGGTACTGCGGTTCTCTACGGCGAGTGTCAAGATTTGTTCCACCAATCCGGTAAGATGGATAAGTTGGTCTTTAACGATCGTCAGGTATTTCTTCTGTTTCTCGTTGACGGGATCGCTAAAGTTCAATAATGCGTCTACGGCGGCATAGCTGACGCTGATCGGGGTTTTCAGCTCATGCGTCATATTGTTGGTGAAATCGGTCTTCAATTCTTCCACGGTCTTTTGCTTTAAGATGGTGCGGAGTAAGTATATGAAAGCGCAAATGATCAGCAAAAGTAATAGGAAGGAGGAGATCAGGATGCCTTTCATCTGGGTGAGTATCACGCTGGCCGGCGATTTGAGGAACAGGCGATATTGTAACGTGCTCTCGTTATGGAGCGGGTAATCGAAATGCACGGGGTTTTTCCACGTAGTGAATCGTTCCGGCTTGTCCAGATGCATCCAACCCTTCTCGTCCCCGTTGTTTGGTTTATAAATCGTTACCAGCTCATGTTCCGTTACGATGTTTCTTGCCTCCAGCTCCGAGGTTAATAATTTGTTGTAGGTCTTGAAATCAATTGGTTTTATAGAATCTATATTTGCGTGCATCGCTTGCTGCACCATGTCCTCCACCTCGCCGATTACATATAGGTAATCCGTTAGGGTAGAGTCTATCGAGCTAAAGTCCTCCTCATCCCCGTAATCGATATGTAGTTTCATGTGTGAGTCGGGATTTGCCGTCTTGAAGATATCTTCCCGGTTAAGGTCAGGATCTTCTTTCTGCGGATGGATCGAAGCTTTTGCGTCCATCTTCTGCTTATTAGACGGATCTAGCTCTGAGCTGAAGTACACATCTTGGGTTTGAGGTCCCAGCGCTCCCTGTTCTTTTTTGATAGATCGGATGCGCAGGAACAACTCCTTATAGTCGGCGATCTTCATCGCTTCCTCTATATTGATCTCCATCTGTTTATATAATGTATCATATAAACCTTTCAGCCAGTATCCTTGGAAAACCAAAAGCCCGGCCAGCGATAGGACGATCAACAAAGCGATTAACTTAAAACGAAGTCTGATGTTCATGAAGTCTCTTTATGCTTATAATCGAATTGATCGCTAAAAATAGACAATTTTATTACATGAACTTTTAATACGCAAGATAAACTTTATGCGGGCGCTTGTAAATATTTACTAAGGATGCCCATCAACGCCCCAATATCAATCGGTTTAGCCAAATGATAATTCATGCCCGCTTTGATAGCGTTTGTCACGTCTTCGGAAAAAGCGTTGGCGGTCATGGCTATAATTGGCATATGTGCGATATCCCTTCGTTGGAGGGAACGAATCTGCCGGGTCGCCTCATAACCGTCCATGATAGGCATCTGGATATCCATCAGTATTATCTGGTAAAATCCTTCTTCCGATTGGGCGACTTTATGTACGGCGTCGAGCCCATTTATCGCCGTATCGATAGTGATACCGGTGCTGCCGATGATCTCTACGGCGATCTCACGATTTAACTCGTTATCCTCCACCAGCAAGATGCGCTTGCCGGAATAATCGACGTTTGATAACTTGAATGGGCGGATCGGTTCCGGCTGGTCTCCTTCGTCAAGGAAAGATCTCAATACTTGGAGTAGCTTGGACTTATAGAGAGGCTTGGTGATGAATCCATTGGCCTTAACCTCCTTAGCCTCTGCCTCATATTCCTCAAGATCGTATGCGGAGAGAATGATGATCGGTACGTCCGCTCCCACGAAACGTCTGATTTGCCGGGTTGTTTCAATGCCGTTCATTTGAGGCATCTTCAAGTCAATGATCACGGCGAAATACTCTTTCTCCGCTAAATGATGCTGTCGTACTTTTTCTATAGCTTCGCTACCTGAATATACGCATTCACTGTTTATCCCGATCTCTCGCAAACAGCTAGACGTGTTTAGACAAGCGATCTTATCATCATCTACCACAAGAACCTCTAAACCTTCTACCTCTATCTTATCATCGGGCTTCTGATCCCGACAAACCAATGGCATGTCGATGGTGAAGCGGGAACCTTTGCCATATTCACTCTCCACCTTGATATCTCCTCCCATCATCTGAATGATCTTATGGCTGATCGACATCCCGAGGCCAGTGCCTTGTATCCTCTTGATCTCATCATCGCTCGCACGCTCGAAAGGCTCGAAAATCTTATCCAGAAACTCCGGTTTCATACCTCTTCCGTTATCCTCAAACACGAATTGATAATTTCCGATGCCGTTATGAGGGTCCTTCTCGTAGATTTCTATCGTGATTCGCCCATTCTCTGGCGTATACTTAATTGCGTTCGAGAGGATATTCATCAATACCTGTTTGATACGCTGCGTATCGCCTTTTACATTCTCATGCCTAAGGTTCTTGACGTGTATATTTAAAGTTTGTTGTTTGTTTTTGATCTCCGGTTGCATCATAACGACCAAGTCTTGCAAGAGCTCACCCACATTGAACTCATCCTCCGAAAGAATTAACCTGCCACTTTCGATCTTGGACATATCGAGAACCTCATTAATCAGACTCAATAATAATTTAGAGGCTCCATTGATTTTTTCCATACAATCTAATATTCTTTCACGTTCATCTACATGGGCTTTGGCTATAGTCGCCATTCCCATGATGGCGTTCATGGGTGTACGGATATCGTGGCTCATGCGGGCGAGAAAATCAGATTTGGCTTGGTTGGCTTGTTCCGCCGACTTTAGTGCTTCTTTAAGTTGCTTTGACTGTTTCTCCAGTTTCTTTTGCAACTCCCTCTGTTCGGTAATGTCGGTGATATTGATGTAAACGATAAGATAGATAGGCTCGTCACCTTCCCAGCCGATACATTCCCCGTTCAACTGTAGCCAAGCGCCGTTGCCGTTTTTGTCTTTCGACTGGATAACGAAATGTACAGGTTCCCCTTTTAGCATACAGGGGATATGTGCGTTCATCGTATTACGGCTTGTTTCATCTAAACGGGAGAAAGGACTGAAAGATAAAAAAGAATTTTTATCGATACCAGAGAAGTCCATATATTTATCATTTGCCTCCAGCAATGTAAAACTGCCGTCTTTATGTACCTTATGCTTGGATATGAAGCCGGGGATATTATCATAAGTGATCGTTTGCTCGATCCGCCTTCGCATTACGTCCTCTACATCGGTCATTACCGTATAGGAGATAGGGATGCCGTCTTGTAGTTGGTCGGTAAACGTTGAGGTGATTTTAGTCCATCTTTTCCCTTTTCTCGTTGGCATCTGGATAACGGTTTCGTAACCGCTGGCTTTATTAGCTATCGTCTCGTAAACATTCTTGGATAATATATTCCAAGCTTCATCATAACCTTTAAAATACAAATCGGGTTTATTGTGGAAAAGAGCTTCATATTCTTCTTTGGGGTAACCTATCATATCGTAATAGAAGTCATTTGCCCATAAAAGTGTGAAATGCTCATCCAATAAATGTTTGCTGACGCTAGCTCCCGTAAGCCCCATCAATAAGTTGTATTCTAGATCCGTCTCTCGCCCTTCCATCGTATGTCTTTTTATATTATTCTACAAAAGTAAAAATTATAAAAGGTACCCTTGAAATTCTTCTTTTTGATAATATGTTCCGTTTTTGCTTTCGGCTAGTCGGATGTTTTCTGGTAACAAGAATAGGTATACGATTTACCCCTGTATTCTTGTGGAGTCATGCCTACATTTCGACGGAAGAACTTATTAAAGAACGATAGATTATTAAAGCCGAGGTCCATCGCTATGTTTTTGATTTCTTGGTTAGTCCCTTTTAACTGTGTCTTAGCGTCTATGATTATTGTTTGCGTGAGGATCTCTTGGGGAGTCTCGCCGATCGCTTTTTTGATGGATGTCGAGAAATAGGAGAACGTGAGGCCCAACTTCTCGGCATAAAACGATACGTTATGCTCTTTTGTATAGTATCTTAATACCATATTTAGGAACTCTTGATAGATTTGTAACGGACGTGTAAGTTCCTGTTTCTCTAATGGGTAATTTTTACTGTATATTTCTGCGATACCTTGACTACACATCATGAAAATGGCCTTTATCATCTCTTTATTGTTCAAGATATCGGGATATACGGCATATTGATAGAGAAGCTCGTAGAAGTTCGTGATCAGGTTGGCCCTGTTTTGGGATATTTTTATAATCGGATACCTGTAAATCATAAGTAGATAACCCATCGTGCTCTTGATAAAATTTGCGTAACACATAAAATCGAAAGAGAACGCTATGAAATAGATCAAGATGTCGGGGGATATCTCATGTATTTGTATGCGACTATTGGGCAATAGCGTTACAACATTGAGTTTCGAGGTGGTCAATTCTGACATATTGATAGTTGAGCGTATTTGCCCTTCCATGCAAAGGATAAAGACCCCGGCTTTTATCTTACAAGGAATATTTATAAACTCCTTGAGTTCATCGGCGGATATGTATTTACCAACCATAAAGTCTGTAGGTGAATCAAGGCAGAGGAACTGTTTATCCATATTGTAAGATTTTTGACGTCAAATATAAATATTAATTGAAACTCAAATGTTGTAAAAGGAAATATGGAACATATTATCCCAAAAAATAGTTAGCCAAGACTAAATAAGATCCTTTACACCCATAAACTTGAACGGTTGCGCCGGCTTAAAGTCTTGTGCGACCAGTCGCTACCATCCCGTTTGTTCCCGAATAAACTACTCTTGTACACATGATTTTCAACTTTTAATAGGTTATCTTCAAATATTTGATTGATATATCAACAGTTAGAACCTCTTAATGTTCAGTTTACGTTTTCGCGTCAAAGAGTACGGCGGCCTTGAAACCTTTTTCCTGCAATTCCCTTAGGTGAGATTTAGCACAAAGGATACCATTCATACTACTTTTCCGAAGGTGTTTTCTAGATTACCTTGTTCCTCTTTGTTGGGTTTGATAAATGGCGATAAGACTAAATAACATTCCTGATAAGACAAGGTAAGACTTCGTAAGTGAGTGGTAACATAGTTTCTTTTAAGAATACGTTTCTTTTGTATGAACGAAAAATGATAAAAACAAACCGATATGAAACGTACTATTTACTACATGATTTTATGCTTGCTGATGAGTCTCGGTGAGATTATGGCACAAGGTATTTCCGGGAAGGTGATGGATGGCAAGGAACAGCCGGTAGATGGAGTGGCGGTGATATTACAGACCCTCGACTCTGTATATGTGGATACCGTGGTTACCGATACGCTTGGGAATTTTCGATTGAATCATCTGCTAGACCAGTCGTATCGACTTATTTTCCAACACATCTTATATAATATGGTAGAGAAAGAGATAACTACCGCCAACGTAGGTACGGTGGTGCTGGAGGAGAAAGATTATCAGTTGGCCGAGATTACCGTAAAGGGAGAACGCTCGCAAGTGAAACTGGAGGGAGGCAAGCTGACGTATGATGTCCCTCAACTGATGAAGGATAAGACTGCCACGAACGCTTTTGAGATCATCAAGGACTTACCGGGGCTTATCGAACGAAATGATAATCTGGAACTGGTAGGGGCTAGTCGTTTGAATATAATCTTGAATGGGCAGTTGACGACAATGTCGGCAGATCAATTAATCCAGTTACTGAAAACTATGCCGGCCTCAAGGGTCGAAAAGGTCGAGGTGATGTATAACGCTCCAGCTAAATATAATGTCAAGGGGGCGTTACTCAATGTCGTATTAAGTAAGAATGAGTCCGAGACTCATTCTTGGCAAGGTGAAACGGGTGTGGATTACACCCAATATCGCCATGCGGGGGGAGATGCGCATGTGAATTTACTTTATACGAATAAGGGCTTTAGCTTAGATTTCCTGTTGAATGGTAATAAGAGACGGGATGTGATGGGGGAGGATATGTTGGCCCGCCATACATTAAATAGTGGTATGACGGAAATAAGCCAACATAATCGGGCCCTTGTCCATGTAAATAGAGGAACGGTTCGTCTGGGAATGGATTATACGTTCGCGAATGAGGATAAACTCTCTTTGGCATATTATCTGAAGGGAGATAAAGTCTTATCGGACCGTGATGCCTTTACCTCATATCTGGATCTGTCGAAGCCGGAAAATAAAAGTGAGAGTACGAGCTTGGTCCGTGACGACGGGCACTCCGCTATCCATAATATACGTTTACAGTATGACGGACATGCCGGGATATCGGCAGGAGCGGATTTTACTCGTTATCATTCGCCCTCGGTACTTGATTACCATGATACGAATACGAATGGTTCCCGGACTGATATGATAAATAATACGAGACAGGATGTATCCCGCTGGTCCGTATTCCTAAATAAGACACATAGTTTCGCTTCCGGGTGGGGATTGAATTACGGCGTGCATGGAGGTTACGCCTCGTCGAAAAACTATTCGGAGTATTTATATGAGCAAGGTGCTGGCTATGAGATGGACGAGGAAGCGTTGGAGGATAATACACAAAAGGAATACATCGCTGATATTTTCGCCGAGGTATCGAAAAGCTTCGGAGAGCGTTTCTCTGCTACGGTTGGGCTGAAAGGGGAGTATTTTAAGTCTGACTACGCCTCTAGCCGGGAAAATATGAACCTATGGAATGAGGGGGCGTTGTTTCCTACCGTATCCCTGAGCTATACGTTTTCTCCCCGACATATTTTACAGTTCGATATAAGTAGCGATAAGACCTATCCCGGTTATTGGCAAGTCTCCCCACAAGTAACGCCTCTAAACTCTTACTCGGAGGTGGCGGGAAATCCCTTGTTGAAACCTTATCGCACGTATGAGGGGCAGATGGTCTATATCTTCCGCCAAAAGTATATGCTGGTAGCGTTCTGTGAATACACGCCGGATTATTTCGCCCAACTTCCTTATCAAAGCGATACGGAACTGAAGACCGTTTTTCGTTTCGAGAATATGGATTATAGTTTGGAAGCGGGATTGGCGGTGATCATTCCTTTTAATGTGGGTCGTTTTTGGAATAGCCGCATCACACTGCGAGGTTGGAGGATGCAAGAGAAGAATGATAACTTCCACGGCGTCTCATATAACCGTGAGGCTTATCTAGGGTTAGCGCATATGAGTAACACATTTAACCTATGTGATAAACCGAATTTAAAAATGACGATAGACGGCCAATACGTGACTCCCGGTGCCATCCAAGGTATATACGACTTGGGTTCCATGTATGAGATATCCGCTGGATTAAAATGGACTTTCTTGAATGACCGTGCCAGCTTGACACTTAAAGGAGACGATATTTTCGCCAGCAGCATTCCACGTACCATCAAGATAAACCAAGGCAATCAATGGAGCCGGATGAGGAAATTGAATGATGAGAGATGTCTGAAATTATCTTTTGTCTGGAAGTTTGGTGGTTACAAGGAGAGGAAACATGATTCGATAGACACATCCCGTTTCGGAAAATAATAGATGCCTTGTAGTTTCATCCTAATGAACTCTTTGTTTCAATAGGATGAAACTGGATGCTCTTCTAAAGGAAATCCTATATTGCTTTCGTACTCGCTTCTATCTGTTCCATTAGCAGGGTGATATTGCTCATGAATAGCTTGACGGAGATCGCCAGCAGGATGATACCGAAGAATTTACGGATCAGGTATATGCCGCCTTTCCCCAAGACTTTCTCTACCTTGCGTGTCATGCGGACAACAAAGTAGACCCATAGCATATTCAGTACCAAGGCTACGATAATATTCATGCTGGCATATTCCGCACGGAGCGACAACAAAGTGGTGAACGATCCTGCTCCGGCTAGCAACGGGAATACCAGCGGCACCAACGTAGCCTCCTTGATTGGCCCTTGATTCTTGAAAATCTCTATGTCGAGAATCATCTCTAAAGATAGGAGGAAGATCACAAAAGCGCCGGCCACGGCAAACGACTCGATGTCCACATGGAAAAGCCTGAGTAATATATCCCCGGCGTAGAAGAACCCTAATAACAATAGAAAGGAGATTAAGGTTGCCTTCAACGCATTGACATCCTTGCCTTTATCCTTTAGGTCTATGATGATGGGAATAGCTCCGATTATATCGATAACAGCGAATAATACGATGAATGCGCTAAGTATTTGTTGGAAATTGAAATTTGTGAACATGACGTTACCCTCCTCTATTTTTTAATCCTCGTAAAGATACATATTTTTCCTTGAATTGGTCAATATGACGAAATTATTGGTGTGTGTAACTAATTTTAGCTGGCCTGAACTATCAACGTGTCAGAATTGTTCTTATATTAGAAGCAATAATCATTAAATCGAAAGGCCATGGGAGCAAAGAAGAATTTTGTGTTGGACACGAATGTCATATTACATGACTATAAGTGCATCGAGAACTTTCAGGAAAATGATATCTATCTACCCATCGTGGTATTAGAAGAGTTGGACAAGTTCAAGAAGGGGAGTGAGCAGATCAATTATAATGCCCGTGAGTTTGTTCGGGAACTAGACTTATTGACCAGCAATGACCTGTTCTTGAAAGGCGCCTCACTAGGACCGGGCAAGGGAACCCTCTATATCGTGACCGGTGATAAATACCAAGAGAAAATAGCTCTTTCTTTTCCGGAGAAAACACCGGATCATCGTATCTTGTCTTGTACGTTGACGATTGCCGAGAAGAATCCGAAGATCAAGACAACCTTGGTCAGTAAGGACGTGAATCTTCGTATGAAAGCTCGTTCTTTAGGTATTCCCGTAGAGGATTATATTACGGATAAGGTCGTGAATGTAGATATTTTCGAGCGTGCGCAAGAGACCTATGAGAATATAGACCCCGATTTGATCGATAAGATATACAGCTCTCCGGAAGGCGTAGACGCAGATTCGTTGGATATCAAGTCTAAGCTCGACCCGAACGAATGCTTTATCTTGAAAAGCGTACGTAATAGTGTATTGGCTCGCTACAATCCGTTTACGGATAAGATCAAGAAGGTGGATAAAGGCACGAACTTTGGTATCCAGCCCCGTAATGCCGAGCAGAGTTTCGCTTTCGAGGTGTTGAACGATCCGAATATCAAGCTAGTGGGGCTGACCGGAAAGGCCGGTACCGGAAAGACGTTGTTGGCGTTGGCCTCTGCCTTGAAACAAGCCGGCACGTATAAACAGATACTTTTGGCCCGTCCGATCGTCGCTTTGGCGAATAAGGATCTCGGTTTCCTTCCGGGTGACGAGAAGCAAAAGGTCGCTCCTTATATGCAACCTCTATTCGATAACCTGAACGTGATCAAGACTCAGTTTGCCCCGGGTAATCCCGATGTCCGTAAGATCGACGATATGCAGAAGAACAACCAGTTGGTGATCGAGGCGTTGGCTTTTATCCGGGGGCGTAGCCTGTCCGAGACTTATTGTATCATCGATGAGGCCCAGAACCTCACGCCGCATGAGATCAAGACGATTATCACCCGTGCGGGAGAGGGAACGAAGATGGTCTTCACGGGAGATATCCAACAGATTGACTCCCCGTATCTAGACGCCCAAAGTAATGGCTTGGCCTATATGATCGACAAGATGAAAGGACAGGACTTGTTCGCCCATATCAACTTGATAAAAGGCGAGCGAAGCGAGTTATCTGAGTTAGCGTCAGATCTTTTGTAATTAATATAGGGAATTGAAGATTGAAAATAAACGCTTATGTGAAGCTTGATTTTTAATCTTCAATTCTTAACGATTAATCGTTTACGCTCGGGCAGACATAAATCTTCCGGAAACTACCTTTATAGGAAGGGTCTCCCATATCTTTGATCTCATTCAGATGTTGTTTAAGATGGGCGGTTTCGCCGTGCTTTTGTAATTCCCCGTCGTTTTTCCAAGTCTCGGCGATAAAGAATTCGGTGCTATCGGTGAGGGATTGGTACATGCCGTAGTCGATACATCCCGGTTCTAGCAACGTGCTTTCCTTGCATTTCAAGAATGATTCCTTTAAGGCGGAGACACATTCGGGTTTTACTTTCCGTTTGATATTCAGTACGACTTCCATGGATTCTTTATTGCTTCCTCCATTCGTGCAACCGGATAGAGCGATTAATACGCAGGTCATTGAGATAAACACTTTCTTCATGATAGATTGTTTTTAAGTATTTGGTACGACAAAAGTAGTGAATTTTTGATCTAAACACAGGAATCGAACATCTGATATTAAATTATTGTTGTTAGTGGAAGTTGGAATGGATATATTTGTGATAATATTAATAGCTATTTATGTTAAATTTAAAACAAGAGTCATGAGAAAGAGTTTGTTGTATGTATTTGCCGTGATTTGCACGATGGGTTTTTTTACGGCATGTGGTGATGATGACGATTCAAGTTCTTCCGGTAACTGGCAAGATCTGTCGAAAACGTACGAGGGTAAGAGCGTAAATCTGGTAATGGGAGAAGTGACAATCCCTGTTGACGGTAAATCGGTCGTGATTGCCGCTTCTTCTGCGGAGAAGGTATCCGTAACCTTGAACAATATCATCCCCGAAAATAAGTCGGTCGTTATCGATGCCGCATTGAAGGAAGCGGACGGCACTTATACGTTTACCGGCGAGAGTACGGTTGGCGATTGCGTGGTATCAGTAAATGGTACGGTGAAAGGGGGCGTAGCTTCTGTTGTTTATACTCGTAAATTAACTTCTTCTATCATAGGTAATTGGAGCTTGAAAGCGGGTGCGGGAGCTATTTATGCGAATATAGTTACCGGGAATTCTACTATCGATAATCTCGTGCCTATGATAAAACCTGCTATCGGTAACTTGATTTGGGGCAAAGTAAGCGCTGTAAATGTTAACTTACCGGAAGATGGAATCTTCGATGTTTCTTGGAGACCTATAGGGGCTTCTGAGGATAAAGGAATCGGTGAGATCACAAAAATGGCAAGTATCCAATATTGTGTGGTAGACGGGAAATTTATGGTGACTGTGGATAAAAATTATGTGACAGTCTTGACTACTTTATTACAACAGGCTGCTGGTGACAAATTGGAGGCCGCTGGTATCTCTATTGACGAGATCATGAAGCTTTTGGTTGATTTAGGAGGTTATTATGGTCTACCTCTTAACATGAAGGTGGATGGAAGTGAGGCTACTTTTTATGCGGATAAGGATTTAATCGTACCGGTTTTGACCATGATAGCTCCTATCTTGAAACCGATGGTTCCGGAGAATTCTCAGCAAATGGTAGATATGGTATTGCAACTACTTCCGAACGCAAAAACGTTAGAGTTTGGACTTAATTTCACGAAATAATTGAAAATCCTAGGTTGTAGAGACGGAGTACACCCCGTCTCTACAACTGGATGAAATTTGGCAGAGTTATACCAATATAGGAGTTAATCAATTACCTTGGTGCTTTCTGATATAAGAATATCGCTATAAATGTATAAACTATATTCGGTATCCAAGCTGCTACGGCAGGACTCACATAACCATTAATAGCGAAGGTGGAAGTGACCGTCATAAACAGGATGTAAGAAAAACTCAACGCCAATCCGATACCAATATTCATACCCATACCTCCCTTTATTTTCCGGGAAGACAACGACGCTCCGATAGAAGTCAAGATAAACGCCGCCATGATCGTGGCGAAGCGCTTATGATACTCGATCTGGAAGGTCTGTATATTCCCGATACCTCTTTTTTTCTGCCGGTTGATATACGTATTCAGCTCGGGCGTTGTCATCGTCTCGCAATCATTTACGGAAATCAGGAAGTCCGAGGGCACGATGGTCAAGGTCGTATCCTTACGGGAGCCTTCGGTGATATGTTCCCGCATGCCATCAAAATCACGGATCATATAATCGATAACGGTCCATTGATAAAGCGAGTCGTATTTGATCGACTTGGCGGTCAGACGGGAGATCAATTTTTTATCCTCGAAATGCTCCAGAGAGAAACGGTATCCCATGTTCGAGCGAGCGTCATAGCTATCGAAATAAGCGATAACACCCGGCTCGATCTCCAATTGGGCGTTCTTCACGTAATCCACCTTCTTGTTACGGATATATTTGTTCTGGAAATCGATACGAGTCTCATTCGCCGGGGGAATGATGTAAGCGTTCAGGATAAACGTCACGATAGCGATAATCGTAGCCGAGACCGCATAAGGAAGCATTAACCTACGGAAACTCATACCGCTGGCAAGCATCGCTATGATCTCCGAACGATCCGCTAGCTTCGACGTGAAAAAGATCACGGCGATAAATGTGAACAACGGACTGAACAAATTGGCGAAATAGGGGATAAAGTTCAAGTAATAATCCACGATGATCGCTTTTAAGGGGACATCCGGATTCAAGAACTTATCGATCTTCTCGTTTATATCGAAAACGACGGAGATAGAGATAATCAAGGCGATAGCGAACACGTACGTGCCCAGAAACTGCTTGATGATATACCAATCGATCCGTTTTAGTTTAAATTTCATCTGTCTCGTTTTTTATAACCGGTTCGCTAATTGACGGACCATACCACTTTTCCATGTAGTAAAATCGCCAGCGATGATATGTGCCCTCGCTTCTTTCACCAACCATAGGTAGAAGGCGAGGTTATGGATAGAAGCGATCTGTAAGCCAAGCATTTCTTTCGCCTTGATCAAGTGGTGCAGATAAGCCTTGCTATATAAGGTATCCACGTAGGAATGTCCGTCCGGATCGACCGGCGAGAAATCGTTCTCCCATTTCTTGTTACGCATATTGATAGTACCGAAACGCGTGAAAAGTTGGCCGTTGCGCCCGTTGCGGGTTGGCATGATACAGTCGAACATATCGATGCCTCGTTCGATCCCTTCCAGTAAATTGATCGGGGTACCTACGCCCATCAAGTAACGAGGTTTATCTTTCGGTAAGATATCGTTTACGACCTCGATCATCTCATACATCTTATCGGTAGGCTCGCCAACGGCCAGTCCCCCGATAGCGTTTCCATCGGCGCCTTTTCGGGCCACGTTCTCCGCCGCCCTCTGCCGCAAGTCCGTATAGACGCATCCCTGTACGATCGGGAAGAGACTTTGCCGGTAGCCGTATTTCGGCTCCGTGCTGTTGAAGCGGGCGAAACAACGATCCAGCCAACGCTCGGTCAGGCCCAGTGATTGCTTGGCGTAATTGTAGTCGGCATCTCCCGGGCAACACTCATCGAAGGCCATGATGATATCCGCACCGATAGAGCGTTCGATATCCATCACCTTCTCCGGCGTGAACATATGCTTGGAGCCGTCGAGATGCGAGCGGAACTCGGCTCCCTCTTCATGCAGCTTACGATTGTCGGAAAGAGAGAATACCTGAAACCCCCCGCTATCGGTCAATATCGGGCGATCCCATGTATTAAACTTATGCAAGCCTCCGGCCTGCTCCAAGATCTGGATACCGGGACGAAGATACAGATGGTACGTATTCCCCAAAATGATTTGTGCCTTGGTATCTTCCTTTAGCTCGGTCATATGTACACCCTTTACCGTACCTTGCGTACCCACGGGCATAAAAATAGGCGTCTCGATTACCCCGTGATCGGTGGTAATCAAGCCCGCCCTAGCGTTCGATTTCGTATCGTTATACTGTAATTCAAATGTCATGTATCAAAAATTTGTGACAAAGGTAGCATTTTTCTCTTAGAATCCGAAGTCATCTATTTCTACCTTTTTCACCTCTTCCTCTTTAGGCTTCTCCACGAACTTGTGTACTTCGTTCGCCTTGATGATGATCGCTCTCATCGGGCGTACGGGACAGATCGATTCGCAGCCGCCACAACCGATGCAAAGATCGGGGTTTACTTGCGGGATGGTCAGCGTGCCCTCGTAAGGAACCATATGCACGGCTTGGGTAGGGCAGTGCTCCGAACAAGCCCCGCAATCCGTCCCCTCCGTCTTTACGATACAACGGTTGATGAAGAAGGTGGCGATGCCCACTTGTGTAGTCGCTTTCTCTTCCTTGGTAAGCGGCTTTATAGCGTGCGTGGGGCAAACCTCCGAGCAGACCGTGCATTCGTAATTGCAATAACTGTCGATGTAAGCGATACGGGGTTTCAACATATAATCAATGCCATACTCCAATCCCGTGGGACGTAGTACATGACTCGGGCATTGAGTCACGCAAATCTGGCATCCGGTACATACATCCTTGAAACGTTCTAAGCTGATCGCTCCCGGCGGTACGATAGGGGGCCATTTATTGCCGTGCTTACCTTGCCCGTGCTGCCCTTTGCCATGCCCTTTTTCCATTCCTTGGGCAATGGTGGATACGATCGGGAGGGAGACCGCGACGGTAGCCCCTGCCGAGAGAAATGTACGGCGGCTGTTCGGAGCGGTAGCCTGTTGGATCACGTCCGTTTGTGCGCGAGCTGTTTCGGCTTCTTTCTTGAAGGAAGGCTTGAAACGGTATTGCAATCCTCCTTTAGCGCACGAGGACACGCAGTTGAAGCAATCTACGCAACGGGAGGTATCTACGGTGAGGTTCTTGCTGTCGATCGCCTCCGCCTTACAAGTATGCTCGCAATTACCACAATGCGTACAAGCTTCTTTGTCAAAGGAGATCCGGAAAAACGAATACCGGGAGATCAGGCTCAACAGCGTTCCTACCGGGCAAAGCGTATTGCAGAACAACCTTCCCCGGAATACGACCATGAGGATGAATACGAGCAACGCGACCAAAGCGGATATCACGCCGAATACCGTCACGTTGCTAATCGTGACGTGATAAAGCGTATAGTTATCCATCCGTGCCAATCCGTCGGCCAGCAGGTTATTGACCCACATGACGACCGGACGGAACAGGTTGTTCGCTATACGGCCGAAGTTACTGTACGGATCTAGCAACGTACATAATTCGATCATCCCGAAAACAGCCAATACGAATGTAAGCCCGAGAATTGAGTACCGTAAGATATTCATGGGCTTATGATAGCTGAACCTGCGTACTCCTTTCTTTTTCTTCTTCCCGATACAGAAAACCCGGTTGATAATATCTTGCAATACGCCCGCCGGGCAAATAACCGAGCAATAGATCCGGCCGAACAATAAAGCCAATACGAATTGGAAGACTACCAACCCCGCCATCCCCCCTAAAATAGCGGGTATGATCTGGAGATGCAACAACGTGTGCAGGTTGTCCGGCAATACATCGGCGAAATCAACGAAGAATAAAAGTATGGGTACGAAAATGAGGATCGCGAGTACGACCCGCAATCCTTTTAAGTAATTAGGCTTCTTCATCCTCGATTATATCTTAATACGTTTGATCGTGACATTATCCAGATTCGTCGTACCTAGCTTTAAAGCCTCGCCTTTACCGATATGACCTACGGCGGCCATATCCAGCTTCTTCACTTGGTTGAACAGGCGAAGGGCAGCGGTGTCGATAGCGACGATATTCGGGGAAGCGATCAAGGATTTCAAGGTAGCCACATCGGCAGCGCTCTTTCCTTGTGGGCCGTTTTGGTGCATGATACGATAAGCGTCCACGATGTTCAATACCGGTTTCTTTTGCCAAGTGCAAATATCGGCGATGCATTGTTGCAAATCATTTTGATGGAAGAAACGGCGATCCCATACGATTCCCATATAGTTCTTCATGGCGCAAGTCATCTTCGCCCCACCATGGTTCTTCAATACGGGGACGTTGATCCATGCGTCCGCCTCGATCAGGGCCTCATGGATCTTGGCGCTTTTCAGGTTCACGCCACCCGGAATGGATACTTCCTTAAAATATTTCTCATCGTTGGCAGGCATGATGATACCTCCGGCCTCTTTTACGGCCTCGGCGATCCCGCTTGTCTCGTAGCATTTCTGCCAGTTATCGCAGGTGTGGTCGAATACGGTCACTTTAGAGGCGCCGGCCTCCAAGCATTTTTTGACCAAGGCTTTCACTAATTTGGGGTTCGTATTACCTGCCAATTCAGGAGAGCGGTCCCAGCCGATATTCGGCTTGATCACGATCTTTTGTCCTTTCTTCACGAAGTTTCCGATACCGCCAAGGGCTTCCAAGGCTTTATCTAGCATCACCTCCGGCTCTCCACCCATAACTGCTACCATATCGGGAGCCTTCTCTACGGCTACGGTGTTCGTGGAAAGGGCCGCTTGCAGACCTTCAAAATTTAAGGATAGAGCCGCACTAGCGATGACACTGGTCTTTAAAAAATCACGACGTTTCATAATTGTATACTATATTGGTTTATATTTGATTTACGGTACGGTCTTTTTTATTCGCTTGTTATTCCGAACAAAGATAATGATTATTTTGATATGCGAGTCAACTCCTTTTACAAAGTAGAACTGCTTTTTACTGCAACCCGGGTTGCAGTGATCTTGCGTAATAAGATAAATTCTTGTCGGAAGGCATATCGGTTCTGATAATATTTTTCTACCTTGCGAGGCAAAAAACAGATTGTATGGTTTTATATTGTAGAGTATCATTGAACGCTTTTGTCGAAAGCTTTCGGAATACCTCGGGGCCTGATTCCTTTTTCACGCTTCCGGCGAAGGGGTTGATGCATATCGTGCCGCAGGAGGAGATCGAGTATGGGCTTTCCTTGCTTAGGGAGTCTATCGGCTTGTATGAGGAACGCAAAGGGATACCTGTGGAAAAGAGCAAGAAGGCGATGCCCTTTTTCAGACAGGACAGCCGGATGCTGGTGGGGCCGGAGATAGGCATGTACGTGATCCCTTTGTATGAGGAACCCGGTGAGCCGGCCCAGTCTGCCGAGCCTTCTCTGGTCCTTGAGCTGGACTATCAGTCGTTGGGCGAGCTTTGCCTGTTCGAGAATTATTCCCTGTTGTCCTGCAAGTATGAGAAGGAGCCTATCTTGAACCATTTTACGGCACAATTGGAAAAGGAATACGATACCTTCTTTTTTGATGAGGAGCACACGGGCTTTACGCCTGATTCCCGCTTTTTCTCGATGCTGTGTAACGCCTGTCTGGAGGTGAAACAGCCTTCCTCGGTGGGGGATAAGGAATGGCGGTTGGCCTCGCTGCAAGCTACGGATGAGGTGCTCTATCGTTATGAGCATGGAAACTTGATCCCATACGTTCCGATATCGATGCCGGTAGACTGCCTGAAACGGGTTTATCTGGAAGATTTCCGGCGACAGCCCTTATTATTCGGGACTTTGAACGGTTTCTTGAAAAGCAAGGGACTTCCCGCCGAACAATTACTAAACTTATCATAAGGAATGAAGACAGTATCAAATCAAGAACTAACGATCCGTGTCTCCGAACATGGAGCGGAGTTGAGTAGTATCGTAGCGAACGCTACGGGAAAGGAGTATCTCTGGCAAGCGGACCCCGCTTTCTGGAAACGTCATTCCCCGGTATTGTTCCCGATCGTCGGGAGCGTATGGAAGGCCGAGTATCGGAACGAGGGAACCGTGTATCCGCTGTCGCAGCACGGCTTTGCGCGGGATATGGATTTTACGTTGATTGATGAGGCGGAGAACGAGTTGCGTTTCGCGCTGGAAAGTACCCCGGACACGCTGAGAGCCTATCCGTTCCCTTTCCTTCTGGAGATCGGGTATCGTTTGGAGGGCAATAAGGTGGAGGTGCTTTGGCGTGTGAAGAATACGGGAGATAAGACGATGCATTTCCAGATCGGCGCTCATCCGGCTTTCCTGTACCCGAATTATGAGGTGGATCAACCGGATCGAGGGTATTTCGCTTTCGATGTGAAAAAAGATCTCGTATACCGTGCGCTGGTGGAGAAAGGGTGCGTAGGGGATGTGGTTCGTCCGGTACCTTTGGATGCGGACGGCTTGCTGCCGTTGAATATCCATACGTTCGATATCGATACGTTTATCTTGGAGGACAGCCAGATTAAGCGGGTGGACTTATTGGATGTGGAGAAACGCCCGTACCTTTCGCTCACCTTTACGGCTCCGGTGGTCGGTTTATGGTCTCCGCCTACGAGAAACGCTCCGTTTGTCTGTATCGAACCTTGGTATGGACGTTGCGACCGGGTGGATTATACGGGTGAGTATAAAGACCGGGATTGGGTATGGCATTTGGAACCGGGAGAGCTCTTCGATGCCTCCTATACGATAGAGATAGCGGGGGCTTGATCGCTTCGTTGATATTTGCCGTAGGCAGACGACGCTGATTATATCGTGATCGTCTGCCTATGTTTTGTTTTAGATGTTGGCTATTTTATTCAATAGCTCCATCTTCCCGAATAAGATCAGCAGATCATCCGCCTCGATCATCAATTCCTCGGTGATACGGCTGATAACCTTGTATTCTGTCTGTGTGAGCCCGATCAGGTTCTTTTTCTCGTAAGGACGTTCGATCGCTACCAGATGGATGCCGAAATTCTCCTCGAAATCGATGTTCTTGATGGTTTGCCCGACAAGAGTGGCCGGTGTCTTGATCTTATAGAGATGTTCAGTGTCGGTTACTTTATACCAATGCCGGAACAGGCCGCCTAAAGACGCTTGGGAGGTGTACATCGTAGAGAAATCCTTTTCCGGGGTAATAATCTCGCTTACCCCGATCGCACGGATCACCGTCTCATGGATCGAGGAGATCGCCCGCACGATCAGTTTGCCCGCATCCAGACTTTTCAATAAAGCGACGGTCTGAACGGAAGTCCCGAAATCCTTACCGAATGTTACGATAATGGCATCCATTTCACTCAATGGCAGGGTGCTCAATGCCTCTTTGTCCGTAGAGTCCAAGGCGACCGCCCCCGCTATGTCGTTCTTCAGCATATCGACACGATGCAGATCCATGTCTACGCCGATCACCTCATTGCCGACACGTGTCAAGTCTTTCGCTATCGCACGTCCTAAATTCCCTAATCCGATTACTAAATATTTCATGCTATCTTATTTTTACATTAATATATTTTCTTGTGGATATGTATAGTCCTTTTTCGTGTATTCCTTGCAGAAACTTACGAGGAAGGCCAATACCCCGATACGCCCGACCAGCATCGTGCTGATAATGATGATTTTCCCGATAGGGGTGAGGTGAGGGGTATAATCGATGCTCAAGCCTACGGTACTCAAGGCGGAAACAACCTCGAACAATAGGGAGAACAGCGGCGCCCCTTTTTCCGTATAGGATAATACCCACGTAGCGATCGCCACCCACATGAAATACATCATGATGATAGCGAATGCCCGGCGGATGGCGAATGGGGCGATCTCCCGTTTTCTCACTTCCACTTTATCTTTCTCGCGTGCGGCGTTCAGGGTCGTAACCAAAGCTACGAAAACGGTGGTCACTTTCAATCCGCCGCCGGTGGACATAGGGGCGGCTCCGATTACCATAAGAATCAACGTCAGCATTAAGGTCGGAGGGGCCAATGTAGCCATATCCGCAACGTTGAATCCTGCCGTTCTAGGCGTGACGGCGCCTAGGAACGCATTTGCCAGTTTCCCCCGCAGGGGAAGGTCGCCCAAGGTATTGTCATACTCGAAAAAGAGGTAGAAAGCCGTTCCGGTAATTAACAGGATCAAGGTAGATATAACAACAATGTACGTATGTACATTAATAATACGGGGCGTATGGATATAATGCTTTTGCTTACCGATCAATATCTTGATACCATTCATCAGCAAGTGATGCAAGAGTTTCAGGTAATTGAAGACGATCGGGAAGCCCAAGCCTCCGAATATAATCAGCATGGCTATCCAGAAATGGAGGTTGTACTTATCCGCCACTAACGGATCGTACATATTGCCGCTCAAGGTAGAGATCCCTGCGTTACAAAAAGCGGACACGGCATGAAACATTGCGTAGAATAATTCCTGCTGCGTGCCTCCCGGCAGGCTTCCTCGCACGTCCATATAAATAAAATAGGCACCGATCCCCTCGATAAACAAGGTCACGAAAAGAATATTTAAGATGACCCGGAACAATCCTCCCGTCCGATCCTCGTTCAGCATATCTTTCAGCATCATCTTGCTCGTAAAAGAGGATTTCCCCATAAAGGAGAGGGCGAAGAAAGAGGTAAATGTCATGACCCCGATACCGCCGATCTGTATCAAAATCAGGATGATAATATGTCCGATATGCGTGAAACTGGTGGCTACGTCGACGGTGGTTAGTCCGGTTACGCATACCGAGGTCGTGGAGATAAACAAAGCGTCGATAAACGGAATCCGGTGCGTAGTGGCGTTCGGCAACGATAGCAACCCGGCCCCGACCAATATCACGAACACGAAACTGAGCAAGAAAAGCAACGAGGGCTTGATCCGTGTCTGCATCAGCGTGAACGTCTGCCGGGATAAGTGAATCGTGCTAAGCAGCAATAATAAGACATATACGAAGAGAGGTTTCGTAAGGAAAGACAAATAAGGCAAAGAGTACGCTATGGCATCCTTGAAAAATATCTTGCTGGATAATACGGCGAATAAAAGGAAATAGATGCTGATATCGAGATACAACATTTTCTCCTGTATGATTTCTTGGAACCTCACCACGTACCGGAGTGTTATGCCCGTGAAAAAAGCTAGCAGGATGAATGGGCGGGAGCGCTCTAGGATATGGACGGAATCGGGTGTCTGTACAAAGCCGAATTGGTAGATCAATACGAAGAAAGAGGCTAAGGAGGCGAGTAGGATAATCGCTTCCGCTATCCCGTTCAATAATCCCTTCATTTTACCCCAATAAATCAGCCAAGAGAAGTATATGTTTTTTAGATTCATGTCCGATGTTTTATAAATATAACAAATGTAGGAAATAAAAGTTAGAGGTACGTGAAAGCGCCTTCATTATTTGTTCTCATACTAATTGTTTTACTTACATTATGTGTTGTATAGCATATTGTATGATGTACGATACTGAAATATCAGAAAAATAATCAATTAGGAGATGCAAAAAAGACCTTTTGTAATTGCTTTGTTTAGAAAAATACTTATATTTGCGCAAATCTAATTACTGATATCATGGATACACAAAACGAGAATAGAGAGATGCTTTCCCCCTATGTTTCCGTAGACTGCGTTCTTCTCGGCATCAATGATGACAAGCTCACCGTGCTGTTGGCGGAGCGGAAAAGTGAGGAAGGCGAGTTGATCGGCTATAAATTACCCGGCAGCCTGATCTATGAGAACGAGGATTTAGATGACGCCGCCTATCGGATACTGAATGATTCGACCGGCTTGAAGCGTGTCCAATTGAAACAATTCCGTTGTTTCGGTTCCCCCGCCCGTACCTCGAACCGGTTGGACGTGATGTGGCTGGAGGCGACTTCCAAGGTGAAGATCGGACGGTTGATCACGGTCGCTTATCTCGCCTTGTGCAAGAACAGCAGGAAGACGTGTCCGGCCGATAAATCCGACTCGATCCGTTGGTGTCCTATCGACGATCTTCCTCGCTTGCCATTCGATCATAAAGAGATTATTGAGGCTGCCATACAGGAGATCCGTAATTGGGTGGAGAAGGAGCCCGCTATCATTTTCGACTATATGCCGATGAAGTTCACGGCGTTCCAGCTTAGGCGCACGTACGAGGTGATCTATAACCGTGAGATGGACGTGCGCAATTTTCATAAGAAGATGAATTCCTTGGATTACGTGGTGCCCACGGAGGATATGCAAGACGGGGTCGCCCATCGTGCCGCACGGTATTATCGGTTTGATAAGGTGAAATATAATCAACAACGTTCGAAGTTTAATAAGATATAAAACCATACGATTATGTGTCTGTTAGGATGTGACATTGGAAGTTCTTCCATCAAGGTCTCTATTGTCGATGAGGAGACCGGGTTAACAATAGGTGCGGATTTTTATCCCAAAGAAGAGGCCCCGATCAAGGCGTTGCGCCCGGGGTGGGCGGAGCAAAATCCGGAGGATTGGTGGTCGTACGTGAAGATCGCTATGAAAGGTGCCATGAGCAAGGCGAAGGTGAAAGGCGAGGATATCAAGGCGATCGGTATCTCGTACCAGATGCATGGCTTGGTGGTGGTGGACAAGAAGATGGAGGTGCTTCGTCCATCTATTATCTGGTGCGATAGCCGTGCCGTTCCTTATGGCGAGCGTGCGTTTAAGAATATAGGCGAGAAGCGATGCCTTTCCCACCTATTGAACTCGCCGGGTAATTTTACCGCTTCCAAGCTGGCTTGGATCAAGGAGTACGAGCCGGATATCTACGACCGTATCCATAAGATCATGTTGCCGGGAGATTTCATCGCTATGCGCCTGACGGGGGATATCGTGACTACGGTTTCCGGTTTGTCGGAGGGGATTTTCTGGGACTTCAAGAATAATGCCTTATCGGAGGAGTTGATGAATTATTATGGATTCAGTAAGGATCTGATCGCCGATATCCGTCCGACGTTCGGTTTGCAGGGCGAGGTTACCGCCTCGGTCGCCGCCGAGCTGGGCTTGAAGAAAGGCACGCCGGTTACTTATCGCGCGGGCGACCAACCGAATAACGCTTTATCATTGAATGTATTGAATCCGGGCGAGATAGCGGCTACCGGCGGGACATCCGGAGTGGTGTATGGCGTGAACGGCAAGGTGAATTACGATACGCTTTCCCGTGTGAATACGTTCGCCCACGTGAATCATACGATGGAGCAGACCCGCTTGGGTGTCTTGTTGTGCATCAACGGGGTCGGTATCCTTAATTCTTGGATCAAACGGAATATAGCGCTGGAAGGCATCAACTATAATGAGTTGAATGATTTGGCGGCTACGGTTCCCATCGGCTGCGATGGTCTTTCGATCTTGCCGTTCGGAAACGGGGCGGAGCGTATGTTGCAGAATAAGCAGATCGATTGCTCGGTTCATGGATTGAACTTCAACATACATACCAAGGCGCATATGGCTAGGGCGGCGCAAGAAGGTATCGTGTTCGCCTTTAAATACGGTATGGATATTATGAATGAGATGGGGATCGATATTCAGGTAATCCGTGCGGGGAACGCGAACTTGTTCTTAAGCCCGATCTTCCGGGATGCTTTGGCGGGCGTGACGGGTACGGTGATCGAACTGTATGATACGAACGGTGCGGTAGGGGCGGCCAAGGGTGCCGGTATGGGTGCCGGTATCTACAAGAACGCGGAAGAAGCGTTCGCTTCCTTGAAGAAGATCAACGTGATCGAGCCGGACGGTTTCAAGGCGAATGCTTATTGCGGGGCGTTCGAGATTTGGAAGGAACGATTGGAACAATCTATTTAACGGCTGAATTATTTACATTTTTAATACATATTATTATGAGTTACTTTAAAGGAGAGAAAGAATTTTTCCCGGGAATCGGACAGATTCAGTTTGAGGGACGTGAGTCAAAAAATCCGTTGGCATTTCATTATTATGACGCGGATAAGGTAGTAATGGGTAAGACACTAAAGGATCATTTACGCTTCGCTATGGCTTATTGGCATACCTTATGTGCTGAGGGAGGTGATCAGTTTGGTGGTGGAACAAAATCATTCCCTTGGAATGACAGCACGGACGCTATCACCCGTGCGAAGTACAAGATGGACGCCGCTTTCGAGTTTATGACCAAATGTAATATTCCTTACTATTGCTTCCACGACGTGGACGTGGTGGACGAGGCTCCTACGCTGGGTGAGTTCGAGAAACGTTTGCAGACGATGGTGGAACATGCCAAGGAGCATCAAGCCGCTACCGGAAAGAAGCTTCTATGGTCTACCGCGAACGTCTTCAGCAATAAGCGTTATATGAACGGTGCCGCTACGAACCCTTATTTCCCGACCGTGGCATGCGCCGGCACGCAGATCAAGAACGCTATTGACGCTTGTATCGCCTTAGGGGGCGAGAACTACGTGTTCTGGGGCGGCCGTGAGGGGTATATGAGCCTATTGAACACGAACATGAAACGTGAGAAGGATCATTTAGCCATGATGTTGACGATGGCCCGTGATTATGGCCGCAAGAACGGTTTCAAGGGTACGTTCCTGATCGAGCCGAAACCGATGGAACCGACGAAACATCAATATGACGTGGATTCGGAGACCGTGATCGGCTTCCTTCGCCATTATGGATTGGACAAGGATTTCGCCTTGAATATCGAGGTGAACCACGCTACCTTGGCCGGACATACATTCGAGCATGAGTTGCAAGCCGCCGCCGACGCCGGCATGTTGTGCAGTATCGACGCGAACCGTGGCGATTACCAGAATGGTTGGGATACGGATCAATTCCCGATGGATATCTATGAGCTGGCACAGGCTTGGCTGGTTATCCTTGAGGGAGGTGGCTTGACTACCGGAGGTACGAACTTCGACGCCAAGACCCGCCGTAATTCTACGGACTTGGAGGATATCTTCATCGCTCATATCGGTGGTATGGACGCTTTCGCCCGTGCCTTGATGATCGCCGCCGATATCCTTGAGCACTCAGATTACCGCAAGATGCGTGCCGAGCGTTACGCTAGTTTCGATGCCGGTGAGGGCAAGGCATTCGAGGATGGCAAGCTTACGCTGGAAGATCTTCGTACGATCGCTTTGCGTGACGGCGAGCCGAAACAGATCAGCGGTAAGCAGGAATTATACGAGATGATTGTAAATCTGCATATTTAAATAATTGAAAATCGAGAATTGGGAATTGAAAATTATCGTGCGTAAGCCCTAGTTTTCAGCTCTCAATTCTCAGTTTTTAATTAATAAATCTATTCCATGAAAAATAACAACACTTATATTTTCGCTCTTACCTTGGTCGCTACCTTGGGAGGTCTGCTGTTTGGGTATGACACGGCGGTGATCTCCGGTACGGTGGAGTCTTTGCGTAAGTTCTTCATCGAGCCGCAAGGGCTTCCGTTGGATCAAGCCAACGCCTTGGAGGGGTTCGTGGTGAGTAGTGCGTTGATCGGATGTATCCTCGGCGCCTCGTTCGCCGGGTGGATCAGCCAGCGTTACGGCAGGAAGCCTACGTTGATACTGGCCGCTATCCTTTTCTTGCTTTCTGCTATCGGCTCGGCTTGGCCGGAGCTGTTTATCGGCATGCCCGGAAGTGGTGATCATACGTTTATGTATGCGTTCGTGGCTTATCGTATTCTGGGAGGTATCGGCGTGGGGCTGGCCTCCATGGTATCGCCGATGTATATCGCCGAGGTGGCTCCGGCCGATCGCCGGGGGAATCTGGTGGCATGGAACCAGTTTGCCATTATCTTTGGTATGCTGGTGGTATATTTCGTGAATTATACGATCGCCCTTCAAGGAGATGCCGCTTGGCTGAATACGATCGGCTGGCGTTGGATGTTCGCTTCCGAGATTATTCCGGCGGTATTGTTCCTCTCGTTCTTGATGTTCGTGCCGGAGACGCCTCGTTATCTCGTGATGCGTGGGCGTACGGAGAAGGCGTTGGGCGTCTTGAGCCATTTGATGGATCAGGCGGACGCTGGCCGTGAGCTGGAGGATATACGGAATAGTTTCAAGGAGAAAGCTCCGTCGATGAAGCCTTACTTCCGGTTTATGGGGACTTGGCTGGCGCTGTTCTTGGCCGGCTACGGGTTGTTGTCGTGGGCAGGTAATACGAATGCGTTGGAGATCGCCTTGTTGGCTAGTTTCTGTATCGCCTTGCTGTTCCCGATCCGGTCGTTTGGCGTGCTGATCATCTTGGTGGGCGTGTTGCTCTCCGGTTTCCAGCAATTCGTGGGGATCAACGTGGTGCTTTACTATGCCCCGGAGATCTTCAAGACGATGGGAGCGGCCACGGACGCCGCCCTTTTGCAACAGATCGTGGTAGGGGCGGTGAACCTGTCGTTTACCGTATTGGCTATTTTCACGGTGGATAAGTTCGGACGCCGTCCGTTGATGATTATCGGGGCGCTCGTCATGGCGGTATCTATGTTGATCTTGGGAACTACTTTCTATACGCGTTCGGTGGGTATGGGATCATTGGTCTGCATGCTGGTTTATACGGCGGGATTCGCTATGTCGTGGGGACCGGTCTGCTGGGTGTTACTGGCCGAGATCTTCCCGAACTCGATCCGCTCCACAGTAATGAGTATCGCCGTGGCGGGGCAGTGGATCGCCAACTTCTTGGTATCATGGACTTTCCCGATGCTGGATAAGAATCAATACTTGACCGATACGTTCAATCACGGTATGGCCTATTGGATCTATGGCGTGATGGGTATATTGGCGGCGTTGTTCATCTGGAAATTTGTCCCCGAGACGAAAGGAAAGACGCTGGAGGAGATGGAAGGTTATTGGAAACGGTAACCAAACCTGAGACAAGATAATATATGAGTAAAAAAGGACGGATCAATCTACCTGTCCTTTTTTCGTAATGAACCTTAATGCCCCAATTTAGACGCCGGATTTGCCATCGCCGCCCGATAACTCTGGAAAGTAACCGTAGATACGGTCAGTGTCATTATGATTACCAAAGCCACTAAAAATACCCATACGTAGATCGGCGTTTTATAAGCGAAGCTTCGTAACCAAATATGCACCCCATAGTAAGCAAGCGGGATCGAGATAATAAAACAGACGAGCGTGATCCGGAGGAAAGACGAGTTCAGCATCCAAAGGATCTGCCGGACCGTGGACCCATGTACTTTCCGCACGGCTATCTCCTTTTCCCGTCCCTGTAGCTCAAAGATAACCAGTCCGAATACTCCCACGAGGGATAAGAAGACGGCCATCAGGCAAAGGGCGGTAATCAGCGCTCCCTGCCGCCCACTTTTACTGTAAAGCTCCTCCAGTGCCGTATCAAAGAAATGGATATCGGCCGGATAACCCGGGATCAATTCATCCGTTACCTTCCGGATATGCTCGATAGCCGTCCGGGGATTTCCGCCGGGGATCTTGACATAAGCGTATCTTTCCGGCACCGAACGGCGGTAATGATTCTTAGCCGAGGTCCAAAGTCCCATCGGGCGTAACTCTTTATATAGGGATTCATAATGGACATCCTCAAAGATACCGACAATCCGTACCGGTATATCATTATCCGTGATGCTTGTTCCTACCAAGTCCGATAGGTCGTCCGGTTTCTCGGGGGAAAGGCCCGAGACGATCTCCCTCGCTGCCGTCTCGCTAAGGAGGCAAACGGCCTGTGTGTTATCCGCCGCCTCATCCGTCGGCCGGAACTTCCTTCCGGCGATCATCTTTACATCCATTAGCTCCGGGAAATTGGCGGATACTCCCAGCCAGCTCATATAATAATGTTGGCCTTTGTAATTATACCCGATGAAAGAACGTGATTCGTCCGAGACAAATTTGAACTCACTAAAGGAAACATCACGGATAGCGGGGCTTTCCAAGAGACGTGCCTTGAACAATTCGCCCTTTTTCAAGGCCGCCCCCATGCTTAGTCTTACCTCCAGTACGTTTTCTTTGTTAAACCCCAAGTCCACGTTCCCTATATATCTGTTTTGCAAGGAGACGAACAACGCTCCGACAATCAGCGTGATCGAGATAACGAACTGGAACCCCATAAGTAACTTGCGAGTGTTCTTGGCCCGGTCGCTAAGGGTAAAAGACTTGTTCAGCGCCATGACAGGAGGAAACGAGGTGATATAGAAAGCAGGATACAAACCGGCTAGTATACCGCCGCCTGCGACAAGGAAGAATGTGTACGCCGGAATCTTCCAGTTGGCATACAGGTTCAACGGATGCCCCACCATATTCGTGACCCATTGCACGTTATTCAAAAATAACAGGAAAAGCAAGGCGAGGAAGAAGGCGACAACCGAGATTCCCAAGGACTCCAAGACCAGATACTTCCGTAGCGTGGCGTCCGAGCTTCCCAGCACTTTCTGGATGGTGATCGACTTGGTGCGTATCGGCGCCAAGGCTATCGACAGGTTGATATAATTGACCAAGGCGATACCTATGATCAGGATGGCGATAAAGAATAACATATTCGTCCGTAGCTTATTACCGATGGGAGCGGCGTCCGCTCGGACCGGCTGGCCGAAATAGAGATCTGACAAGGGCCGGAGGCGCATATCCTCGATCGTGAAACTTTTCAGGAAAGCCCGGCTATCGGCCATATAGGTCTCGGTAGTGACAGAGGCGGATTCCGGCGTCGACATCAGCAGATAACAATAGTAAAGGCCGGTATGCCAGTTTTCCATCATCTCTTTCTCCATGATCGGGATATACAAGGCATTCTTCACCCGGGTGTTTTCCGGGAAATCGCGAAAGACGCCTCCCACGATATATGCCGGCTCAAAACTAAGCCCATATATAATCGAGCCTTCGGCCCCGGCGAACTCCGACAGATAAACCGGCTTCCCGATAGGATTTTCCTCGCCGAAGAGTTTCCGGGCCATGCTCTCTGGGATCAGCGTCCCTTCCGGACGTTTCAGGCAATCCGTATCGCCGGCCACCAGTTCGAAGCCAAAGACCTTAGTATATCCCGGGGTGATCCGTTCCACCTGCTCCATATAGCTCCGTGCGTCGGGCCCTTCACTGGCTGATATCCCAAAACGTACGGAGGAGTAAACAAGGTTGTTTGTGATAGCGGCCGCTTCTATATAAGGGGAGGCGGCGATGAAACGCTCGAGTTGTGGACGTGCGAAATTAGCCTCCCATATCCCGTCATCCCGCTTGTTTTCTAACTGAAAGATCCTTTCCCTGTTCAAGAGGGAAGCGTCGAAGCTATATTCATGACCGACATGTATGCTTATCAGCATGAATAACAGGAAAGCGAAGCTAAGTCCTAAAAGATTAGTGACCGTCGCTAATTTATAATGTCTCAAGACATAAAGCAGGTTCTTGAATGTACTTTGCATGGTATAAGTTCTTTTAATTTTAAACCCTTTGATCTGGAAATACAAAGCAAAGCTATTCCTTTATTTACGTTCCTGTGTTATTTTTTTGACAAACGGTTACTTTCTGTTGATGAATTGTGATATTATCAATAATTTCCTTATTTTTGCCATCATACTTCAAAAAGAAACAAGCGCTATGTTACACAAAGGCTATCGGATGCTTTTCAACTGCCTGATGTTTTATCTCTAGCAGATACTCTCCCTATATAAACTCATGGGGGCGGGGATGCCCGTCCTGTGTAACAATAAAAAATAACCTTGATGAGGGCGGATAGATCCTACCTCTACGATAAAACATATAATTTTATGAATACGACCCATCACACACATTCATGCGTACATGATACCGTCTCTTCCGTAGGAGCGAACAATTTCGGGATGAACGACCGTATCAAACGTTTGCGCCGGCAGACCTTTGAGGCCCAACCTTCCCTATCGATCGAGCGGGCCTTGATCGAGACCCGTTTTTATCGGGAGAATTACGGAAAGTATCCGATCCCTATCCTGCGTGCCTTGAACTTCCTTGAGATCTGCAAGCAGAAGACGATCTATATCGGCGAGGACGAGTTGATCGTTGGCGAGCGGGGGCCCCGCCCCAAGGCCGTGCCTACCTTCCCGGAACTTACCTGCCATAGCGTGGAGGACCTGCATATATTGAATACCCGGGAGCTGCAACGTTACACAATCTCCCAAGAAGATATCGATACTTACGAGCGGGAGGTGATCCCGTACTGGAAAGGCCGTACCCAGCGGGAGCGCATCTTCAGCCACGTCCCCAAGGAATGGAAAGAGGCGTACGAGGTGGGTATGTTCACCGAGTTCATGGAGCAACGTGCCCCCGGGCATACCGCTTTGGACGGCAAGGTCTACCAATATGGCCTGCTGGACTTGAAGAAACGTATCGAGGGGGAACTAAGCGCCTTGGATTTCATGAACGACCCCGAGGCCACGGACAAGCAGGAGGAGCTGACGGCCATGTCTATCTCCTGCGACGCCGCTATCCTGCTGGCCGAGCGACACGCGGACTTGGCTGACGAGATGTCTCTCACCGAGAAAGATCCCCGCCGTGCCGCTGAGCTGAGGAAGATCGCCGAGGTATGCCGCTGGGTTCCCGCCCACGCTCCCCATACCTATTGGGAAGCGATCCAGATGTACTGGTTTGTCCACCTCGGTACGATCACGGAGCTGAATGGTTGGGATGCCATGAACCCCGGTCATTTCGACCAGCATCTGGCGCCTTTCTACGAGAAAGAAATCGCCGCCGGAACCTTGACCCGTGACGAGGCGAAAGAGTTGATGTCTTGCTTCTTCATCAAGGTAAACAATCATACCGCCCCGCCGAAAGTGGGTATCACGGCGAAGGAGAGCGGAACCTATAACGATTTCACGAACCTGAACATCGGCGGCATCCGGGCGGACGGTAGCGATGGCGTAAGCGAGGTCTCCTATATCATGTTGGAGACGATCGAGGAGCTGCATATCCTCCAGCCCGGCAGCGCCATCCACGTCAGTGCCCGTACGCCGGAGCGTTTCCTTCGTGCTGGGTGCAAGGTGATCCGCCAAGGCCATGGCTACCCGTCGGTATTCAACCCGGATGTGTACGTGCAGGAGTTGATGCGGCAAGGCAAGTCGCTGCGTGACGCCCGCGAGGGAGGTTGCAGCGGTTGCATCGAGGTAGGCGCTTTCGGGAAGGAGGCGTACGTGTTGACCGGTTATCTGAACGTGCCGAAGATATTGGAGGTGACGCTGCATAACGGCGTAGATCCGGTAAGCGGTCGCAAGGTCGGTCTGGAGACCGGCGATCCCCGTGGTTTCCGGACGTATGAGGAGCTTTACGCGGCATTCATGCGCCAGATCCATTATTTCGTGGACATGAAGGTGCGGGTCAGCAACTATATCGACCGCATGTTCGCCAAGTACGCCCCCGCCACGTTCCTCTCCCTGTTTATCGATGATTGTATAGCGAAGGGTAAGGATTACTACAATTGCGGGCCTCGTTACAACACCACTTATATCCAGTGTACCGGATTAGGCACGATAACCGATAGCCTTTCCTCTTTGCGGAAACACGTCTTCGAGGATAAGACCTTCACAATGGAAGCCTTGTTGGATGCGATGGCGGATAATTTCGAGGGACATGAGCCGATGCGCCAAATGATCCTGAACCGTACGCCTTTCTTTGGCAACGATGATCCGTACGCCGACCAGATCGCCGTCCGTGTCTTCGACGATTTATATGACGCGATCGAGGGCAAGCCGAATACGAAAGGGGAGTGTTTCCATTTGAATATGTTATCCACCACTTGCCATGTCTACTTCGGCAAGGTGATGGGAGCCACCCCGAACGGTCGCTTGGCCGGGCGTGCCATCTCCGATGGTACCTCGCCCTCGCATGGGGCGGATATCCACGGGCCGTCCGCCGTGATCAAGTCGCTTGGCAAACTGGATCAGGTGAAGAGCGGCGGCACACTGCTGAACCAACGCTTCCTGCCCAGCCTGCTCTGGAGGGAGGAGGATATCTCGAAGCTGGCCTCCTTGATCCGTAGCTACTTCGCCTTGGGTGGCCATCATATCCAATTCAATATCGTGGATACGGAAACGCTTTACGCCGCCCAGAAGTGTCCGGAGGACTACCGGGATCTGCTGGTCCGTGTAGCGGGCTATAGCGACTATTTCAACGATATGAACGCCGATTTGCAAGCGGACGTGATCGCACGTACGGAGCAAGAGACTTTCTGAGCCATGCTGTTATTCGATATCAAACGATACGCCATAAACGACGGGCCGGGCATTCGTGTCACGATCTTCATGAAAGGATGCCCGCTTGCCTGCGTATGGTGCCATAACCCGGAAGGCATCTCGCCCCGGGCGGAGAAGCTGTATACGAGAAAGAAGTGCATAGGTTGCGGGGCCTGCGTGGATGTATGCCCCACCGGGGCGTTGACCTTGACGGAGGCGGGTATCGTCACGGATCGGTCTCTGTGCCGGACATGCGGTAGATGCGCCGAGGTTTGTCCCACCTTGGCGATGGAGATGTCCGGCCGTGAGTATTCTATCGACGAGGTCATGCGTGAGATCGAGAAAGAGACGGTCTTTATGGATCGCTCCGAGGGAGGCGTTACCTTCTGCGGGGGAGAGCCGTTGTCGCATCCATCGGACTTGGTTGCCCTGCTGGATCGTTGCGGAGCGTTGGGAATCCATCGTGCGGTGGATACGACCTTGTTCGCCTCGCCGGATACCGTCCGGAGCGTAATGGAGCGCACGGATCTTTTTCTGGTGGATTTAAAGCATATGGATTCCGGTAGCCATCGTCGTTTCACGGGTGTCCCGAACGAGCGTATCCTCTCCAATCTTCGGATGATCGCCGAGGCCGGCATAGACTTCCTCATCCGTATCCCGTTGATCGAGGGAGTCAATGCGGACGAGGAAAATATATCCCGTTCCGCCATCTTCTTGGCCTCCTTGCCGTGGGAGCGGAAAGTCGTTAATCTCCTCCCGTACCACGACATCGGAAAAGGTAAGCACGATAAGCGAGGAACCCTCTACAACCCCGGGCACCTTCCGCTATCCACCCCTTCCGAAGCAGTCCTGCAAAGGTGTATCGATCAATTCGCCTCCTGTGGGATAACCGCGTTGATCGGAGGATAATTAGAATAGGGGTGGGAACTGCTCGCCCTCATTTTACCATTTCTTCCGATACTCCGTAGGCGATATCCCGACGTGTTGCTTGAAGTATTTACCGAAGAAGGATTGGTTGGTGAAGTTTAGCCGGTCTGATATCTCTTGGATGGAAAGGGTGGAGGAGGATAATAACGCCTTCGCCTCCAAGACAACGTAATTATCGATCCATTCCCCGGCTGTACGGTTGCTGACGTTCTTTACCAAAAGGGATAAATATTTGGGAGTGACACATAATTTCCCGGCGTAGAAAGCTACCGACCGTTCCTGCTTATGATGTAAGGCGAGCGTTTGTATGAACGCCGCGAACAACTCCTCTTGCCGGCTCTTCTTCACCTCGATCGGCATATGATTCTTAAACATGCCGTAAACCTCGTGGAATACCGCCAACAATAAGCTCTGGGCAATCTCTTTCCGGTAAGGATGCCCTTTCGCTTTCACTTTCTTCCAGAGAAAAGAATGATATTCCTTGATACAACCTATCTCCTCGGCATTCAACTCAGTGACCGGATGCTCCTTGATGTAGAAGAACGCCGGCAAGGTATTCTGTATATGAGGAATGATCTCCTCCATGAAATTCTTGGAGATGACGATGAAGATCCCGGCCACGTCCTCGCTACGTTCCACGTGTTGGATGATCTGATCGGGCAAGGACAATACGAGATGGTTTTCCCCTACGACATATTCCTCCATATTGATCCGTATACGCATGAAGCCTTTCGTGCAAAGCGCGAATACGACGGCGTCTATTCGCATCGGATGGTCGAGCGAGGGAATATCGTCGATGTTATCGAATATGGCGAAATCCTCGTCGATGAAGTCTATGCCGGGTACGTTCTCGATAAGAGAGATACAAGCTTGAGGTAGATCTGTTACGTTCATAATTTATTCTTGTTTGGGCGATAAAATTAGTGAAATAATAGAATAATCCAATTGAAATGTGTCAAATGGGACAATTTGGTTGCAAAACGGAACTTCTTTGGAGTGGATAAACTCATCATCTTCGCGGTATAATAAATCATAGGATATGAAAAGGATGAAAGGCATTGTTTATGGAGGATTATTATCCGTCGTATTCGTGCTGTCCGGATGTTCGGGCAGTCAAAAAGAGGGACGGGATAGTAAAGAGATCCCGGTGGAGATCGTGAAGGTAGCGAAGACCGTTCCGGCTGATACAAGGAATTATGTGGGAACGGTAGAGGAGGTCGTATCTTCCTCGATTAGTTTTCAGGTGATGGGTAATGTAGAGCGAGTATTGGTGGGCGAGGGGCAGAAGGTCCGTGAGGGCCAACTACTAGCGGTGTTAGACAAGGCGACGCTGGAAAACGCCTATAATGCCTCGGCCGCTTCCTTGCGACAAGCGGAGGACGCCTATGCCCGCATGAGAACCTTGCACGAGAATAAGAGCCTGCCGGATATGAAATGGGTAGAGGTGGAGAGCAAATTGGAACAGGCCCGTTCCATGGAGCGAATCTCGAGGAAAAACCTTGAGGACCGGAACCTGTATGCCCCGTTCGGCGGCGTTATCGGCAAGCGCATGGTTGAGGCGGGAGAGAACGTGCAGCCCGGGCAACCGGTTTTCTCCTTGTTAAGGATAGAGACGGTAAACGTGAAGATCGCCGTCCCGGAGAACGAGGTCGCCACGCTAGGCGATCAAGCCGCCATGATAAAGGTAGCCGCTCTGGGCGGACAATGTTTTGAGGGGAAAGTGACGGAGAAAGGTATCGTGGCCAACCCCATCTCCCACACGTACGAGGCGAAGATCCGGCTGGAGAACCCGTCCGGCGCTCTATTGCCCGGCATGGTTTGCGATGTACGCCTGTCGGGAGAGGAATCCGTGCCGGCTATCGCCTTGCCGAACAACGCCGTGCTGATAGCGAACGACGGGGGGCGTTTCGTCTGGAAGATCGTAGACGGAGAGGCGAAAGCTACGCCCGTACGGACGGGCGACTTGACGGAGCAAGGCTTGTTTATTCTGGAAGGGTTGAACGAGGGGGATATCGTCGTGATAGGCGGTTACCAGAAAATCAGTGAGGGCATGAGAGTGCGTGCGTTATGAGAGAACGTAAAAACGGAGTGATCGAATGGACCATGCGTCATTACCAGATCACGTTGCTGGTGATTACCGTGCTGGTCGGGTTGGGTATTTTGGGTTTGGTGGACATGCCGAAACAGGAGTTTCCGGAGTTCACCATCCGCCAAGGCGTGGTAGTGGGTGTTTACCCCGGGGCGACTTCCGGAGAGGTGGAGGAGCAGTTGGCCAAGCCTTTGGAGAGATACCTGTTTACCTTCAAGGAGGTAAAGAAGAAAAAGACGTACTCCATGTCAAGGGATGGAATGGTGTACGTAATGGTGGAGCTGAACGACGACGTGAACAATAAAGACGAGGTCTGGTCGAAGATCAAGCTCGGCTTGCAGAACTTCAAGTCGCAACTGCCCTCGGGCGTACTCGCCGTCATCGCGAATGATGATTTCGGCGATACTTCCGCCTTATTGATCACCTTGGAATCGGAAGACAAGACCTACCGGGAATTGCAGCGATACATGGAGACGCTGGAAGACCGCCTGCGCCGGATCGAGTCCGTATCCAACCTGCGCCGTTACGGGGTACAAAACGAGCAGATCTCGGTCTACTTGGATCCAGACAAGCTAGCCGCTTACGGCCTAGATACCCGTATGCTGATGACAACCTTGTTCACCCAAGGCTTTACCACCGCCTCCGGCTCCTTGGAGAATGGCGGCTTGGACATTCCCATCCACCTTTCCGTGACCTATCCCTCGGAGCGGGAGGTAGGCGAGCAGATCCTGCTGGCCGATGCCGACGGGCATATGATCCGCTTGAAAGACGTGGCCCGTATCGTACGGGAATATCCCGAGCCGGATAGCTATATAACGAACAACGGCAAGAAAGCGATCATCCTTTCCATGGAGATGCGTGAGGGCCATAATATCGTACGATACGGAAAGGAGGTAGACGAGGTGCTACGTGCTTTCGAGCGGGATCTTCCCGAGAGTGTCTCGATCCGCCGGATCGCCGACCAGCCGAAGGTGGTGGGAGACTCGGTAAGTTCCTTCGTGCGGGATTTGTTCGTGTCCATCGTGGTCGTGATCTTGGTGATGATGGTATTGTTCCCGTTCCGCTCGGCATTGGTGGCGGCTACTTCCATCCCGATCAGTGTCTTTATCTCGATCGGTGTCATGTACGCTTGCGGCATCCCGCTGAATACGGTGACGCTGGCCGCCTTGATCGTGGTATTGGGCATGATCGTGGATAACTCCATCATCGTGATAGACGCCTATCTGGAATATCTGGACAAGGGCTATTCCCGTTGGTACGCCGCCGTCTATAGCGCCAAGAACTATTTCAGCTCGATCTTGTTGGCTACGCTGTGTATTTGCGTGATCTTTTTCCCGTTGCTTTTCACGATGACGGGGCAGATGTTGGATTTCGTGACCTTCTTCCCTTGGACGCTTTCCATCTCCCTCATGGTGTCGCTGGCGGTGGCGATGGTCTTTATCCCGCTGCTGGAGCGGGTCTTGATCAAGAAGGGATTGAAGTCCGGGCGGGAGAATACAGGCAAGAAGAGGTTCAATCTGCTGGATACCGTACAGGCCGTCTATACGAGGGCGCTGACGTGGACTTTCCGTTTCCCGAAAGCCACGATCGGTCTAGGCATCCTGACGGTTGCCTTGGCGATCCTGATGATCACTCAACTGAGCCAGCGTATGATGCCGATAGCCGACCGGGATCAGTTCGCCGTCGAGATCTATCTCCCGCAGGGAACCTCGCTGGACCGTACCGCCGCCGTGAGCGATAGTCTCTATAAGCTGTTGTCGGAAGATGAGCGCATCCTGTCCGTCACCTCCTTTATCGGAACTTCCTCGCCCCGTTTCCAAGCTACCTACGCCCCGAACTTGGCCGGGAAGAATTACGCCCAGTTCATTGTCAACACCGCCTCGGTAGAGGCCACCCGTAGCGTGTTGGATGATTATACGGACCGCTACGCCGATTATTTCCCCGACGCTTACGTGAAGTTCAAGCAACTGGATTACCAAAACGTATCCTCTCCTTTAGAGGTCCGTTTCATGGGAGACGATATCGCCCGGTTGAAGCAGGCCGGGGATTCCTTGATGGCCGTGTTGCGTGAGATGGACGGCTTGGTCTGGGTACACACCAATTATGAGGAGGCCTTACCCGACGTACGGGTTCGATTGGACCCAGTGGAAGCCTCCCGCCTCGGGATCACGAAGGCGATGGCCTCGGCCGATCTGGCGATCCGTTACGACGGCCTCTCGGTTGGCTCCCTCTGGGAAGGCGATTACGCTTTGCCGATCCAGCTGAGATCCGATAAGAAAGGGGAGGGTGACGCGTTCGATAAGGTCGGCGACCAGTATCTTCCCACCATCGTCCCCGGCGTGAGCGTCCCGCTCCGGCAAGTCTCCACGATCGAGGGAGGCTGGAATGATGGGCAGATCGTCCGTCGCAACGGCGTGCGTACCTTGAGCGTCTTCGCCGAGGTAACCCGGGGGACCAACCAGAACGCTATGCAGAAACGGATCGAGCGAGTCATGGAAAGCCGTATTATCCCGACCTTGCCCGAGGGCGTGACGTACGAGTACGGTGGAGCCAAGGAGCTGGATTTCGAGACGATGAACCCGCTGATGCAGGGCTTGGCGATCGCCGTGATCATTGTTTTCTTCTTCCTGTTGGTCAATTTCAAGAAGATCGGCTTGGCGTTGGCGGCCCTGTCCTCGTTGCTGCTCACCTTGTTCGGGGCGGCGCTGGGCTTGTGGGCGTTCCATATCGATTTCAGCTTGACGTGCGTCTTGGGCGTTATTAGCTTGATCGGTATCGTGGTGCGAAACGCTATCTTGATATTCGAGCATGCGCAAGACCTGCGGCTCCATAAGCATTATAGCCCGAGGGATGCCGCCTTCGACGCCGGCCGGCGACGCATGCTCCCGATCTTCCTGACCTCGGCTACAACGGCCGTGGGCGTGGTGCCCATGATCATCAGCGGCAGTTCCCTTTGGATGCCGATGGGTGTGGTGATCTGCTCGGGAACGGTCTTCTCGATGATCTTGGCGGTCATCATCCTGCCTGTTTTCTATTGGAAGATATTCGGGAATAAATGAATGATACGGATGTGGATTAGGATATAATATAGGAATGAATATATGCGGAAAAAAGAGATGATAAAAAGATGGATATATGGCATCGTCGGTTCCCTCGTCTTATGCGTGGGGACCGTGAGCGCCCAGCGGACATTATCGCTGGAAGAATGCCGGGAAATGGCTTTGGAGAATAACGCGAAGATGAAGAACGCCCGCTTAGACGTAGAAGGGGCGAGGGAAGGAAAAAAGGAGGCCTTTACGAAATACTTCCCGAATGTCAGCGCCGTGGGAACGGCATTCAAGGCGAACCACGGGATGATGGATATGAGCGTGATACCGGGCCTTCTCGAGTTGTCGATGATGGATGACGGCTTGCTGGGTGGGGTGACCGCTATCCAGCCCGTGTTCGCCGGCGGACAGATCGTGAACGGCAATAAGCTGGCCGACTTGGCGCTCGAGGTGAGCCGTTACCAGATGCGCCAATCCGAGGATGAGGTAGCCCTGACGGTGGAGCGGTATTACTGGCAATGGATCTCCCTTCACGAGAAATTAAGGACGATCGAGATCGTGGAATCCTTGGTGGGGAGTCTTTATAAGGATGTGGAGGTAGCGGTCGGCGCCGGCGTGACGACTCGTAATGACCTACTGCAAGTCCAGTTGAAAAAGAACGGCGTGGCGAGCGACCGCCTGCGGGTGGAGAACGGCTTGCGCCTTTCCAAGATGGTGCTGGCTCAATATATCGGTATCGGGGAAGATGATTTCGAGATCGATTTCACGCTGCCCGCCGAGGTGCCCTCCCCGGAGCTTTACCGGGTGAGCCATGAGGAGGCGCTCCCTACGACACTCTCTTATAAATTGCTGGAGAAGAACGTGGAGGCCGCCCGTCTTCAACAAAAGCTGAAGGTTGGGCAATACTTGCCCACCGTGGGGATCGGAGCCGGGTATATGTATCACAACTTACTGGATAAGGACCGTCCGTTCGGCATGGTTTTCGCTACCGTAGCGATTCCGATCAGTGATTGGTGGGGCGGCTCGCACGCCATCCGGAAGCAAAAGCTTCAGGTGAAGGCGGCCGAGTATTCCCGCCAAAACGCCAATGAGCTTCTGTTGGTGCAAATGCGGAAGCTTTGGAACGAGCTGGAGGAGTCTTATAAGCAAGTCAAGCTCTCGGAGGAGTCCATAGCGACGGCCGAGGAGAATGTCCGCCTTAATACGGACTATTATAAGGCGGGCACGGTAACGCTGAGCGATCTTCTGGACGCCCAATCGCTCCTCCAGCAAAGCCGTGACCAGTATACGGGTGATTATACGGCTTATTTGATCAAACGTACGGAATATTTACAGGCGACAGGGCGTTAATTTATTTTTTTTTCCATATATTTGCTTATTAACAAATAATAAAACGAGAAGTGATGATGAGCTACGCCAATTATCTTTACATAGCGATCCGTGCCGCGGTAGACGCAGGCAAGTCGATCATGGATATTTATAACGACCCCGAATCAGACTTCGGGATAGAGAGAAAAGCAGACAACTCGCCGTTGACAAAGGCGGATAAGGCGGCCCATCGATTGATAACAAACGCTTTGTCCGTTACCCCGTTTCCGGTCTTAAGCGAGGAAGGAAAGGAGATCCCGTTCAAGGAGCGCTCCAAATGGGAGACGCTGTGGATCGTGGACCCGCTGGACGGTACCAAAGAGTTTATCAAGAAAAACGGCGAGTTTACCGTGAATATCGCCTTGGTGGAGAAAGGTGTGCCCGTGTTGGGCGTCATTTATGTGCCCGTCCGGAAGGAGTTGTATTTCGCCTCCTCCTCTGTGGGTGCTTATAAGTTTACGGGAATCGATAGCAGTAGCCAGCCCTCGATGGACGAGATGAAGCAGGGGGCGATACATTTGCCGATGGCGCTGGCGCATCAGGGAATCGTGGTAGTGGCATCCCGGTCTCACCAAACGGAGGAGACCACCGCTTTCATCGATAATCTCCGCAAGCAGGGAAAGCCTGTTACGTTGATCAGTAGCGGTAGCAGCTTGAAGATTTGTCTGGTAGCGGAAGGCTCGGCCGATATCTATCCCCGTTTCGCCCCGACGATGGAATGGGATACCGCCGCCGGCCACGCCATCGCCAAGTCTGCCGGTTGCGACATATATCATATCGACGGTAAGACCCCGCTTCGCTATAACAAGGAAGATTTGCATAATCCGTGGTTTATCGTGAAGTGAGGGAGATGTGTATTTTAAGTTACTGTCAGCGGTGGGAGACGGAGCATGCTCCGTCTCTACAAGCCGTACAATGCATTCTTGTTTATTTGGTTATGAACGAAATTTAGAAGACTACCTTGTAAGAATATAAGTTGGCCCAGAATCAATCATTATTGGTCTATATCCCATATAATCCTAAAAATAGGTTAGCGAAAGGAGTGCGCACTTGAGTATTCTTATTATTTTTGCGCTCTTAAAAGTAAATAGATGAATTTTGATATAGTGTTTGTGTTGCTGGCCCTGATCGGCATGATCGCCGCCTTGGTATGGGATAAGATGCGGCCGGGAATGGTTCTTCTGACAGTGGTCGTGTTTTTTCTCTGCGTAGGCATTCTTACTCCCAAGGAGATGCTGGAGGGCTTTAGCAATAAAGGGATGATAACCGTAGCCATGCTCTTCCTTGTCAGTGAGGGAGTGCGGCAGAGCGGGGCTTTAGGCCAATTGATCAAGAAACTGCTTCCCGAGGGGAAGACCACCGTCTTCAAGGCGCAGGCGAGGATGCTCCCGCCCGTAGCTTTCGTGTCGGCGTTCCTGAATAATACGCCGGTGGTGGTTATTTTCGCCCCGATCATCAAGCGATGGGCGGAGGCGGTGAGGCTTCCGGCCACGAAATTCTTGATCCCTCTCTCGTATGTCACGATATTGGGCGGTATATGTACCTTGATCGGTACTTCTACGAATCTGGTGGTGCACGGCATGATTCTGGAGGCGGGATATGAGGGCTTTACGATGTTTGAGCTGGGGAAAGTCGGTATTTTTATCGCTATCGCCGGTATTTTATATTTGTTCGCTTTCTCGAATAAACTGCTTCCGGACTCGAGGACGGATACGGTATCCGAAGACGGGGAGGATGAGAATCCCGGGAATTTCCACCGGGTGGAGGCCGTGCTGGGCGCACGCTTCCCGGGTATCAACAAGACCTTGGGAGAGTTTAACTTTACCCGCCATTACGGGGCGATCGTGAAAGAGGTGAAAAGCGGCGGACAGCGTTTTACCCGTAATCTGGATACGGTGGTATTGCATGAGGGCGATACCTTGGTGTTGTGGGCGGACGATTCTTTTATCCCTACATGGGGTGAGTCTAGTGTCTTCTTGATGTTGGCGAATGGTAATGAGGCAACGGAGCCGGTATCGAAGAAGAAACGTTGGCTGGCTTTAGGACTGTTGATCTTTATGATTATGGGGGCGACGGTAGGAGAGTTGCCAGTCGTGAAAGAGGCCGTTCCAAGTATGCGCTTGGATATGTTCTTCTTTGTCTGTATTACGACAATCATCATGGCGTGGACGAAGCTTTTCCCGCCTAAAAAATACACGAAATACATTTCTTGGGATATCTTGATAACGATCGCTTGCGCTTTCGCTATCAGCAAGGCCATGGAGAATTCCGGCTTTGCCTCCATGATAGCCCGCCATATAATCGGTATGGCCGACAATTTGGGGCCGTATGCGTTGCTGGCGATTCTATTTATTATTACCAATATATTTACGGAGTTGATCACGAATAACGCTGCGGCGGCATTGAGCTTCCCGATCGCTTTGTCGGTAGCTACGCAATTAGGCGTTGATCCGACCCCATTCTTTGTCGTGATCTGTATGGCGGCGTCGGCTAGTTTCAGTACGCCGATCGGCTACCAGACCAACCTGATCGTACAAGGCGTGGGAGGCTATAAGTTCACGGATTTCGTGAAGGTGGGCTTACCCTTGAACTTGATCACGTTCTTGATCTCCGTGTTTGTAATACCTATGATATGGAAGTTTTAGAAAATAATATCTATCCGATTTTCGACCGTATGCTGGGTCGTGAGGATAAAGAGGCGCTTTTGGGGCAAAGGGGCGTGATGGTGTGGTTCACGGGTTTGAGTGGCTCGGGGAAAAGCACGATCGCTATCGCTTTGGAGCGTGAGTTGCATAAACGGGGATTGCTTTGCCGCATCCTCGACGGGGATAATATCCGTAGTGGTATCAACAATAATCTCGGGTTCTCGCCGGAGGACCGGGTGGAGAATATACGCCGGATCGCCGAGGTGGGTAAACTGTTTGTCGATACGGGTGTTATAACCATAGCGGCTTTTATCAGCCCGAACAACGAGTTGAGAGAGATGGCGTCCGCTATCATCGGTAAAGCGGATTTCTTGGAGGTTTACGTAAGTACGCCGCTCGCCGAGTGCGAACGCCGTGACGTGAAAGGCCTGTATGCCAAGGCCCGGAAAGGCGAGATCAAGGAGTTTACCGGGGTTTCCGCCCCGTTCGAGGCACCGGAGCGTCCGGACCTGTCCTTGGATACCTCCGTATTGAGCGTGGAGCAATCCGTGAACCGGTTGTTGGAGTTGATCGTACCGAAAGTAGAAATTAAACACTGAAAAAAGATATGTCTGATTACAAGTTAAGTCATTTACAGGAGCTGGAGGCCGAGTCTATCCACATCATCCGTGAGGTAGCCGCCGAGTTCGAGAATCCTGTTATGCTTTATTCCATCGGGAAGGATTCTTCCGTGATGGTCCGTTTGGCCGAGAAGGCTTTCGCTCCGGGTAAGGTTCCTTTCCCGTTGATGCACATCGATTCGAAATGGAAGTTTAAGGAGATGATAGAGTTCCGTGATTCTTACGCGAAGAAATTCGGCTGGAACTTGATCGTGGAGTCTAATATGGAGGCTTTCCATGCGGGCGTGGGCCCGTTCACGCATGGAAGCAAGGTGCATACGGACTTGATGAAGACGCAGGCTTTGCTTCATGCCTTGGATAAATATAAGTTCGACGCCGCTTTCGGCGGCGCTCGCCGTGACGAGGAGAAGAGCCGTGCGAAGGAACGTATCTTCTCGTTCCGCGATAAGTTCCATCAATGGGACCCGAAGAACCAGCGCCCGGAGTTGTGGGATATCTATAACGCCCGTGTGCATAAGGGCGAGAGCATCCGTGTATTTCCGCTATCGAACTGGACGGAGCTGGATATCTGGCAATATATCCGTCTGGAGAATATCCCGATCGTTCCCTTGTATTTCGCCAAGGAGCGTCCGTGCGTGGAGATCGACGGTAATTTGATCATGGCGGACGACGACCGCTTGCCGGAGCAATACCGGGACCAGATCCGTATGCGTATGGTCCGTTTCCGTACGTTGGGCTGCTGGCCGCTGACCGGCGCCGTGGAGAGCGAGGCGGATACGATCGAGAAAATCGTGGAGGAGATGATGACCACGACGAAGAGCGAGCGTACGACCCGTGTGATCGACTTCGATCAAGACGCTAGTATGGAGCAGAAGAAACGGGAAGGGTATTTTTAACACAGAAGAGACATGGCAGATACAAAATTAAATATAAAGGAATTCCTAGATAAGGACGAGCAGAAGGACCTGCTGAGATTCTTGACCGCCGGCTCGGTGGATGATGGCAAATCGACCTTGATAGGCCGATTGCTGTTTGATAGTAAGAAAATATACGAGGATCAGTTGGATGCCTTGGAGCGTGACAGCAAGCGTATGGGCAACGCCGGCGAGCATATCGACTACGCTTTGTTGCTGGATGGCTTGAAGGCCGAGCGTGAGCAAGGTATCACGATCGATGTGGCTTACCGTTATTTCAGCACGAACAACCGTAAGTTCATCATCGCCGACACCCCGGGGCACGAGCAGTACACCCGGAATATGATCACGGGTGGTTCCACGGCGAATCTGGCGATCATCTTGGTGGATGCCCGTACGGGCGTGATCACGCAAACCTGCCGTCACACCTATCTGGTATCTTTGCTGGGGATCAAGCATGTGGTGCTGGCCGTGAATAAGATGGACTTGGTGGACTTCGACAAGGATACGTTCGACCGGATCGTGGCGGATTATAAACGTTTCGTGGAGCCGCTGGATATCCCGGATATCACGTATATCCCCTTGTCGGCCTTGGATGGCGATAACGTGGTGGAGAAGAGTGATCGCACGCCTTGGTACGAGGGTACGTCTTTATTGGATTATCTGGAGAACGTGCCTATCGACTTGGATCGTAACTACGAGGACTTCCGTTATCCGGTGCAATACGTGTTGCGCCCGAATCTGGATTTCCGTGGGTTTAGCGGCAAGGTGGCCAGCGGTATCGTGCGTAAGGGAGATACGGTGATGGCGTTGCCTTCCGGGAAGACCTCGAAGGTAAAGAGCATCGTCACCTACGAGGGTGAGTTGGAGCAGGCTTTCCCTCCTCAATGTATTACGATCACCTTGGAGGACGAGATCGATATCTCCCGTGGGGAGATGCTGGTGCACCCGGATAACTTGCCGATCTGCGACCGTAATTTCGAGGCCATGCTGGTGTGGATGGATGAGGAAGCCATGGACGTGAACAAGCAGTTCTACATCAAGCAGACCACTCATACGACACGTGCCCGTGTGGATAGTATCCGCTATAAGGTGAACGTGAACACGATGGAGCAGTCTTCCGTGGATCATCTGGAGCTGAACGAGATCGGCCGTGTGGTATTTACTACCGGCAAGGAGTTGTTCTTCGATCCGTATAGGAGGAATAAGCAGACCGGCTCGTTTATCTTGATCGATCCGATTACGAATAATACGTCCGCCGTGGGTATGATCATCGACCGTGTGGACGCTAAAGATATGGTGACGGAAGACGCTTTGGCTACCTTGAACCTCCCGGAGATGGGAATCGGAGAGGAGCATTATGAGGCGATCCGTAAGGTTTGTGAGGAGTTGGGCCGGCAGGGCGTATCTGTGAAATGTATAACGGAAAAACGATAGGATATGGGATTGTTGGAGTTTGATAAGCTACCGATCAATACGTTGGTCGGGGCGGATTGGGATACGTTCAGGAAGGTGACGGCCCGGCAGCAGATAGACAAGGGCTTTAAGGGTAAGTATCGCCTTACGACCGGTGTTTGCCGCCTGTTGAGCGCCTTGAAGCCGATCGAGGATAGCCGGTTCAAGAAATTGGTCGATAAGCCGCTGGAGATGGACCCCTTGTTTATCTTGGGGCATTGGCGGAGTGGTACGACCTTTGTACATAACATCTTCGCCTGCGATAAGCATTTCGGTTATACCACGACGTACCAGACGGTATTCCCGCACCTGATGCTCTGGGGGCAGCCTTTCTTCAAGAAGAACATGGCTTTCTTGATGCCGGATAAGCGTCCGACCGATAATATGGAGTTGAAGGTGGATCTTCCGCAAGAGGAGGAGTTCGCCTTGTCGAACATGATGCCTTATACGTATTATAATTTCTGGTTCTTCCCGAAACGCTGGATGGAGTATTGCGATCGTTACTTATTGTTTAACGATATCACGGAGGAGGAGCGGCGGATCTTCATGGATACTTTCATGCGTCTGGTTAAGGTTTCCCTCTGGAATACGAACGGTACGCAGTATTTGAGCAAGAACCCACCGCATACGGGGCGTGTGAAGACATTGCTGGAGATGTTCCCGAACGCTAAGTTCATCTACTTGAAGCGAAATCCGTATACGGTATTCGAGAGTACCCGCAGTTTCTTTACGAATACGATCCAGCCATTGCGTTTGCAGGATATCACGAACGAGCAGATCGAGGCGAACTTCATCGAGGTATATCGCCGTCTTTTCTATAAGTACGAGGAAGAGAAGCACCTGATACCGGAAGGCAATCTGGTGGAAGTGAAGTTCGAGGATTTCGAGAAAGACGCTTTCGCCATGACGGAAAATATTTACGGGTCATTAAACTTACCCGGCTTTAAGGAGTCTAAGGCGGATATAGAGAAGTATCTGGGCAAGAAGAAGGGCTACAAGAAGAACCAATACAAGTACGAGGATCGTACGGTCCGGCTCGTAGAGGAAAATTGGGGCATGGCCTTGAAGGAATGGGGCTATAGCTTATAAATAAAGGGTTAGATAGGTATTAAATTGATAGAGGGATGGGTTTGAGTTTAAGAAAGAAAGCGTTATTTTTGGCAATCGCTTGTATGCCTTTGTCCGTGGTTCTCGCGGACGGGGATGGGGTGACATCGGAGAATGTGGTGCCCTTCGCTTATGGAGACATGGATAATTGGATTGTCCGTGAGATTCATGAGTCTGGCATTATCGGGGGAAATACGAAATGGCTTTATGAGCTGGGGCCCTCGGATACGATTGTCGGTAATACGGCGTTTCGTAATATGGGCGGTTCTCCGTGGGCTACTTCCAACGTGATGGCGAAAGTGGCGGGAGTGGTGAAAACCAATACGTCTGTTTTCCCGGAGAAACGGGGGGATGGGATGTGCGCCCGCATGGAGACCCGTTATGAGAGCGTGAAGGTTTTCGGTTTGGTGGATATCGAGGTGATCGCCGCCGGCTCCGTTTTCTTGGGTACGGTGCATGAGCCGATCAAGGGAACAAAGAACCCCCAAGCGATGTTACAATCAGGAGTGCCTTTCTCCAAGAAGCCGAAAGCGTTGCGGTTTGATTATAAGGTGAAAGCCGCTCCCGAGAAGAATCGGGTACGTAGTACGGGGTTCAGCCGTAAGAGTACGGTGGCCGGGCAGGATTCCTTGGCGGTGATCTTGTTGTTGCAGAAACGATGGGAAGACGCGGAAGGGAATGTTTATTCCAAGCGGGTCGGTACGATGGTGCAACGCTATACGGAATCTACCCCTGATTGGGTAAATGACGCTACTTACCCGATCCTTTATGGAAATATAACATCCAAGCCCGAATATAAACCGTATATGCGTATACAAGTAGAGGAACGTTATACGTTAAATAGTAAAGGAAAAAGCGTTCCTATCCAAGAAGTAGGCTGGGCGGAGCCGGGCGAGGCACCTACGCATATGGTGTTGCAGTTCACCTCCAGCCACGGAGGGGCCTATATCGGCTCTCCGGGAAATACGTTTTGGATAGACAACGTAGAATTAATATACTAATATGGTCGAAGCAAAGATAAAAGCCCTGCGTGATGAGCTGGAGCGGCATAATTATAATTATTATGTGCTTTCGGCACCGACAATATCAGACTTTGAGTTTGATAAGATGATGAAAGAGTTGCAGGAACTGGAGGCGGCGCATCCCGAGTTCGCCGATCCAGATTCCCCGACTCGGCGAGTGGGGAGCGACCTCTCGAAAGAGTTTGAGCAAGTAGTACATAAATATCCGATGCTTTCGTTGGGTAATACGTACTCCGAGGATGAGATCCGAGATTTTTATGATCGTACGGTCCGCTCCTTGAATGAGCCTTTCGAGATTGTGGCGGAGCTTAAATATGATGGCACTTCTATCTCTTTGACCTATGAGAAAGGACGCTTGACGCGTGCCGTGACCCGTGGCGACGGTACTCGTGGTGATGACGTGACGGCGAATATCAAGACCATCCGTTCGGTTCCATTAAGACTCCGGGGTTCTGATTTTCCGGAGGAGTTCGAGATCCGTGGCGAGGTATTGCTGCCTTGGGCGGAGTTTGATCGCTTGAATAAGGAACGGGAGGAGCAGGAGGAACCCTTGTTCGCCAATCCTCGCAATGCCGCTTCCGGTACGTTGAAACAGCAGAATCCGGCTATCGTGGCCTCCCGTAAGCTGGATGCTTATTTCTATTATTTATTGGGTGAGAACCTGCCGGCCGAAGGGCATTATGAGAATTTGCAGGCGGCTCGCGCATGGGGTTTTAAGATTCCGGACGTGATCCGTAAATGCCAGAGCCTACAGGATATATTCGATTATATCGCTTATTGGGATGTGGAACGTAAGAACCTGCCCGTGGCGACGGATGGAATCGTGTTGAAGGTAAACTCGCTTCGTCAGCAGAGGAACTTAGGTTTTACGTCGAAAAGCCCTCGCTGGGCGATCGCTTATAAGTTTCAGGCAGAGCGTGCCGAGACTCGCTTGAACTCGGTCTCTTTCCAAGTGGGACGGACGGGGACGGTCACTCCGGTGGCGAACCTCGAGCCCGTATTGTTGGCGGGGACGGTGGTGAAGCGGGCTTCCCTGCATAACGCCGATATTATCGAGGGGCTTGACTTGCATATCGGCGACCAAGTGTATGTGGAGAAAGGCGGGGAGATCATCCCGAAGATCGTGGGAGTGAACGTGGAGGCTCGTTCGATGCTGATGGGGGATAAGGTCCGCTTTATCCGTGTGTGTCCGGAGTGCGGGACTCCTTTGGTGCGTCCGGAGGGAGAGGCGGCGCATTACTGTCCGAACGAGTCGGGCTGTCCTCCTCAGATCAAGGGGCGTATAGAGCATTTCGTGACCCGGAAGGCGATGAATATCAATATAGGCCCGGAAACGGTGGAGGATTTGTACAACGCCGGTTATGTAAAAGACTCGGCGGACTTATATACGTTGACGGTTGCCGATTTATTGCGTCTGGAACGGTGGGCGGAGAAGAGCGCCCGGAATCTGATGTCGAGTCTGGAGGAATCCAAGCAAGTTCCTTTTGAGAGGGTCTTGTTCGGTCTGGGGATTCGTTTCGTGGGAGAGACGGTCGCTAAACGCTTGGTCTCGGCTTTCCATTCGATCGAGGCATTGGAGCAGGCGTCCTTAGAGGATTTGGTAGCCGTGGACGAGATCGGCGAGCGGATCGCCCAGAGTGTATTGAGTTATTTCTCGGACGAGAAGAACCGTACGTTGGTGAACCGATTAAAGGAACAGGGCTTGCGGATGGCGGTTTCCGAGGAGCAATTGGCGAACCGTTCCGAGAAGTTGAAAGGATTGACGATCGTGATCAGCGGGACATTTTCCAAGCATTCACGTGACGAGTATAAGGCGATGATTGAGCAACATGGCGGCAAGAATAGCGGCTCCGTCTCGGGGAAGACCGATTATATCCTTGCCGGCGAGAATATGGGACCGGCCAAGCTGGAGAAAGCGGCGAAGCTGGGTGTGAAGATTATCAACGAGGATGCGTTCTTAAATATGCTGGAATAAATGTTTACGAATTATTTTATCAAGAAGAAGATACAGGCTTTAGTGTCGGACGCTGGGGGGCGTCCGCATCGTTCCCTTTCCTTGGATGAGGCACGTTCGCTTTTGGTCTTGTATAATATAGAGGATCACGAGGACGTCATGAGGGCCTTGGAGCCTTTGCGCAAGGCGAAGAAGGATATCAAGACGTGTGTGTATGTGCCGTCCGGAGGAGCGGATATTCCTTTCGACGATTCCAATATTCCTGTACATTCAAAGAGCGATCTCAATGCGTGGGGATTCCCTTCAGATAGTGTCTTGGAAAAGGTGGGCGCTCTCAAGGCGGATATCTTGATCGATATCACCCGGCCGGGTTGTTATGCCTTGCAATACATCGCTCTCCGGCATCCATCCGCCTTCAAGGTCGGGATTAAGTATCCGGGCCAAGAATGGTACGACTTAGGCTTGACTGTAACAGATAAGGACGATATTCAGTATTTATTCGGACAGATATTATTTTATTTGCGTTCCATCCGTGCTAAATGATATAATTTCCTTATTTTTGCAGTGCTAAATAACAAAAAGGAATATTTTCCCCATGGCAGACATAAATTTAAAAGGAATGGGTGTGGCGTTGATCACGCCATTCAAGGAAGATGAGAGTGTAGATTACGAGGCGTTAGGCAAGCTGGTGGATTATCAGGTGCAGAACGGTACGGATTATTTGGTAGTGCTGGGTACTACAGCGGAAACCCCTACACTTACGGAAGAAGAAAAGAAAAACATTATAAGCTTGGTAGTGACTCGTGTACGGGGCCGTATCCCTATCGTATTAGGCGTGGGAGGTAATTGTACACGGTCGGTTGTCGAGAAGTTGAAGACAGATAATTTTGAGGGTATCGACGCTATCCTCTCGGTCGTACCTTATTATAATAAGCCTTCCCAAGAAGGGATTTACCAGCATTACAAGGCGATCGCCAACGCTACCCATTTACCGATCGTACTCTATAACGTACCGGGGCGTACGGGCGTGAACATGACGGCTGAGACTACGCTTCGCATCGCCCGTGAGTTCGATAACGTGATCGCCGTGAAAGAGGCTTCCGGCAATATCACCCAGATGGATGATATCATCAAGAACAAGCCGGCCCGTTTCAACGTGATCTCCGGTGACGATGGTATTACTTTCCCTTTAATGACATTAGGTGCGGTGGGAGTGATCTCCGTGATCGGTAACGCCTTCCCTCGTGAGTTTAGCCGTATGGTACGTCTGGCCTTGGCGGGTGATTATGATAGCGCACGTACGATCCATCACAGCTTCACGGAGCTGTTCAGCCTGTTGTTCGTGGATGGAAATCCTGCCGGAGCGAAGAGTATGTTAAATATGATGGGCTTTATCGAGAATAAGCTTCGTTTGCCTTTGGTTCCTACACGTATCGTCACGTATGAGAAGATCCGTGAGGTGTTGCGACAGTTGAGCATTAAGTGCTGATCCGCTTTTAACGGCAACGATTCTTATTATTTATATAGGATAACAAAAGGGGCTTCATGTGTCATAGAGGGCATGTGAAGCCTTTTTCTATTGATATGCTCCAACTCCTCATACCGATACTTCAACCTTGATTTCGGTCACTTCATTATTTTATGTCGGGCAGGCAAACGCTTACCTTTTATTTTTGTAACTATTCTATTAAATAAATGAAGTGATGTTTAAAGCGATTGTCCATTTTTCTATTCAGAAGAAACTATTCGTTGGGTTGACAACCTTGTTTCTGCTTCTGGGAGGAATCTATGCCATGATGACTTTACCGATAGATGCCGTACCGGATATAACGAACAATCAAGTGCAAATCGTGACGGTATCGCCAACCTTGGCCCCGCAAGAGGTAGAGCAATTGATCACCATGCCTATCGAGATAGCGATGAGTAATATCATGAACGTGGAAGAGATCCGCTCCGTTTCCCGCTTTGGCCTGTCATTGGTAACGGTCGTGTTTAAGGAAAGCGTGCCTACCTTGGATGCCCGCCAACTTATAAACGAGCAGATACAGACCGTGGCGGGAGAAATCCCCACGGAACTGGGTACGCCGGAGCTGATGCCTATCACGACCGGCTTGGGCGAGATTTATCAATATGTATTGAGCGTGGAGCCCGGTTATGAGGAGAAATACGACGCCATGGAACTCCGTACCATTCAGGACTGGATCGTGAAACGGCAACTGAGCGGTATACCGGGTATCGTGGAGATCAATAGCTTTGGCGGCTATCTGAAACAGTATGAGGTGGCGGTAGATCCGGATGCCCTTTATTCCTTGAATATTACGATCGGCGAGGTGTTCGAGGCGCTCAACCGGAATAACCAGAATACGGGCGGCAGTTATATCGAGAAAATCAATAAGGCTTACTACATCCGTAGCGAGGGAATGATCGGCAAGATAAAGGACATCGAGCGCATCGTGATCACGAACCGTGGAGGGATACCGATTCATATAAGCGATGTCGGCTCGGTTCGCTTTGGTTCCGCCAAGCGTTTTGGAGCCATGACAAAGGATGGCGAGGGAGAGTGCGTGGGCGGTATCGCCATGATGTTGAAGGGTGCGAACGCCAATGTCGTGACCAAGGAACTGGAGGCACGGGTCGAAAGGGTACAGAAAATGTTGCCGGAAGGTGTTCGTGTAGAACCTTATTTGAATCGTTCCGAATTGGTAGACCGAAATATATCCACCGTGATCCGTAACTTGATAGAGGGAGCGTTGATCGTCTTTATCGTATTGATCATCTTCTTGGGGAATGTGCGGGCCGGTTTGATCGTGGCTTCCGTGATCCCGTTGGCGATGCTTTTCGCTTTTATCTTGATGCGTGTTTTCGGGGTCTCCGCCAACCTGATGAGTTTGGGGGCCATCGATTTCGGTATCGTGGTCGATGGATCGATCGTTATATTGGAGGGGATGTTGGCGCATATCTATTCGAGGCGGTTGATGGGGCGTACGCTCTCTGCCGAGGAGATGGACCGGGAGGTTGAGGCCGGAGCCGGTCATGTCGCCCGGAGCGCTACCTTTGCCGTATTGATCATTTTGATCGTCTTCTTCCCGCTACTTACGCTGACCGGGATAGAGGGCAAGTATTTTACCCCCATGGCGAAGACCTTGGTATTTTGTATTATCGGGGCTTTGATCCTTTCGCTCACCTACGTGCCGATGATGGCCTCCCTGTTCCTAAAGCGTACGATCTCTTCGAAGCCTACATTCGCCGATCGTTTCTTCGGGAAATTAAACGGGGTTTACAGGCGTACGCTTCATTTCTGTCTGCGTCATATCTGGGGAACGATCGCTTGTTCTTTCGCGGCTCTGGCTGTGTCCCTTTTCTTATTCACGAGGTTAGGGGCGGAGTTTATCCCTACGCTGGATGAGGGGGATTTCGCCATGCAGATGACGCTTCCCGCCGGTAGTTCCCTGACGCATAGTATCGAGCTATCGAAGCAAGCGGAAGAGACCTTGATGAAGAGTTTCCCGGAGATCAAACACGTGGTAGCCAAGATCGGAACGGCCGAGGTTCCGACCGACCCGATGGCGGTGGAAGACGCGGATATCATGATCGTGATGAAACCTTTCAAGGAATGGACCTCGGCCTCCAGCCGTGCGGAGATGGTGGAGAAGATGAAGGCTTCCTTGGAACCGATTACGGGGGCGGAGTTTAATTTCAGCCAGCCGATCCAGCTTCGCTTCAATGAATTGATGACGGGAGCCAAGGCGGATATCGCGATCAAGCTATATGGAGAGGATATGGCGGAGCTTTATAAGAAGGCGAAGGAAGCTTCTCTTTTCGTGGAGCAAGTACCGGGAGCCGCCGATGTGATCGTGGAGCAGGCGATGGGGCTGCCGCAATTGGTCGTACACTACGACCGTGCCAAGATCGCCCGTTACGGGATGAATATAGAGGAGTTGAACACGATCATCCGTACGGCTTATGCGGGAGAGGCGGCGGGTGTCGTTTTCGAGAATGAGCGACGTTTCGACTTGGTGCTTCGTCTGGATAATGATAAAGTGGCGGATCTGAATTTGGATAAGCTCTTTGTACGGACTGCCGAGGGAATCCAGATCCCGGTTAGCGAGGTCGCTACGATCGAGCTGGTCAACGGGCCTCTACAGATTAACCGGGATGCCACGAAACGCCGTATCGTGATCGGGGTGAATGTCCGTGACGCTGATATCCAGAAAGTCGTGCGTACTATCCAAGAAACCCTTGACAAGCATATCAAGCTGGAACCGGGATACTACTTTGAGTATGGCGGCCAGTTCGAGAACTTGCGGAATGCGATCGATACGCTTACGATCGTGATACCGGTCGCCTTGTCATTGATCTTATTGCTGTTGTTCTTTGCCTTTAAGAGTGTTACCTACTCGCTGGTGGTATTTTCTACCGTCCCGTTATCCTTGATAGGGGGTATTCTGGCCCTTTGGTTACGAGGGTTGCCTTTCAGTATATCAGCGGGGGTCGGCTTTATCGCCTTGTTTGGCGTAGCGGTCTTGAATGGTATATTAATGATTAATCATTTTAATAACTTACGGAAACAAACTAAATATCAAATGACAACGAATCGTATCCTCGCGAAAGGATGTCCGCATCTACTTCGCCCCGTATTCTTGACCGGCTTGGTAGCTTCTCTAGGATTCGTGCCGATGGCGATAGCGAAGTCCGCGGGCGCGGAGGTGCAACGTCCGTTAGCGACGGTCGTGATCGGAGGCTTGATTGTCTCCACGATCTTGACGTTGATTATTATCCCGGTATTTTATCGGTTGGTAAATAGCTCGGCCGCTTGGAAGCGCCAACGCTGGTTGAAGCGCCTATTGCCGTTTCTTCTTTTTTTAGGTATCTTATTCCCCACGCATGCCCAACAGACGGTGTCGTTGGAAGAAGCCGTGACGATCGCCTTGGAGAATCATCCTCGCCTGAAGACTGCCACGGCATCCATTGAACGTAGTCGTGCTTCACGGGGAGAGAGCTGGGAGGTGTCACCGACCACCTTTAATTATTCATGGGGACAGATCAACGGTGAGACACGAAACGACAATCAGATGGAGATCACGCAATCCTTAGGCTCTCTATTGACCCCATTTTATAAGAACGCCTTGGTGAACCGTCAAGTCGCCACGGGAGAATATTACCGGGACTTGGTGAAGAAGGAGATTACGGCCGAGGTAAAACGGGCATGGGCTTATTATCAATATGCCTTTCATCTATGTGCCTTGTATAAAGAGCAGATCGAGTGGGCCGGACGTTTGCGAAAGGCAAGTCAGTTGCGTTATGAGCAAGGGGATATCACGCTATTGGAGCGGAATATGTCATCTACCTTGGTCGCCGATCTGCAAACCCGTTTGTCGCAGGCGGAGGAGGAGTTGCAATTGGCTGCCCGTCGTTTCTCATGGACTTGTTATTCGGATTCCCCATTGCTGCCTATGGATACGACATTGGTTTTATTCCCCGCTCGCGTAGCCGAGATCGCTCCGTCCGATATCCATCTGAATTACTTCCGGAGCGTGGCCGATGAGAAGAAAGCCATGCTTCGTATCGAACGAAGCCGTTTCTTCCCGGAACTATCGGTAGGATATGTGCGTCAGAAAATAGCCCCGTTGAGCGGTCTGGACTCTTGGATGGTCGGGATCTCGTTCCCGGTATTGTTCTTCCCGCAGCATAGCCGGGTAAGGCAAGCGAAGATCGATTCCTATATCGCCCGTACGGAAGCGGAGAGTAACATCCGTCAATTGAACAATAAGGTGGAGGAGTTGAGCGTCGCGCTTCGTAAGGAAGGAGAGCATATCCGCTATTATACGACCGGCGCTTTACCGGAAGCGGATGCTTTGTTGAAGAGCGCGACGGTACAGTTCAAAGAGAGCGAGACAGATATCACGCAGTTTGTCCAAAGCCTGAACGCCGCCCGGGAGATCCGGCGGGGATATATCGAGGCCGTATATGCCTATAATATATCGGCGCTTGAGTTGGAGTTGTATAGTAGATAACCAGAAAAATAGTATAAGATGAAAAAGATATGGATTCCTGCGGCTCTTATGGCATTGGCCGCATGCAGTATGACAAACAATGCGGAGAAAGGACAGGGCGATTCGCAAGACATAACTGCCCGGCCCGCTATTACTCAAGTAGCAGAAAACGTACCGTCCGAACCATCCGTGGATAGCGTAGAGGTGGATGGGATTTCCTCGGCTACGGCCCTTCCGAATCACTCCTCTTTCAACGGGATCATGGTAGTTCCCCCGCAGCGGCAGGCTACGGTTACATTGACGATGGGAGGCACGGTTCATGCTACTACGCTGCTTCCGGGCGATTATGTGAAGAAGGGCTCCGTGGTCGTCAGCTTGGAGAATCCGGATTTTATCACGTTGCAACAGACCTATTTGGATGCCCATGCCCAAACGGAATACTTAGAGGCTGAGTATAAAAGGCAACAGCGTTTGAGCGAGCAAGAAGCGGCCTCGCAAAAACGTTTCCAGCAAAGCAAGGCGGATTATCTTTCCATGAAGAGCCGTCAAGATGCCGCCGCCGCGCAACTCGCTATCCTAGGTGTCTCCGCCGGCGATCTTCTGGAAGACGGTATCCAACCTTATTTGGAGGTAAAAGCGCCATTAAGCGGTTATGTCGCCGGGCTGTCCATTAATCTCGGTAAATACGTGAACGCGGGCGAACCGATCTGTGATGTGATCGATAAAGGCGAGACTCTCCTTTGCCTGACCGCTTATGAGAAGGATTTAGCGGACTTATCCATTGGGAACCAAGTACAGTTCCGGGTGAATGGAATGGGGAAGGAGACCTTCCATGCGGTCTTGGTCTCGATCGGACAGGAGGTGGACGAGACGAGCCGTTCCTTGGAAATGTACGCTCGGGTGAAAGAGACGAATCCCCGTTTTCGTCCCGGTATGTATGTTTCCGCACGGGTAGAGAAGAAATGACTATCTTTGTCTTCATGAAGAAAATGAATATAAAGAATAAATATGTGTTCTCGTTGGTCATCATATCGATCATGGTGGCCTTCTTGATCCATTTCCCGGAATTGGTGTCGTTGTTTGACGTTACCGGGCAGAACGCTCTTTTTCCGGATATGTCGGTATTGGATGTAGCGAATGAGGTCTTTTTCACCTTCGTGTCCCTCTTACTGTTATTTGCGATGAACACGTATGTCTTTGGTTTCAATCGGCAGAAAGCGCGTATCTCTTGGCAGAAGGTTCTGCTCTCGTTCGTAATGACTTGGTGCGTGAATAATTTATTAGGAAAGGGTTTCGTGTTCTTGCACCATCAGTTTGATATCCCGGCGATCGACGCCTTGGTGCATCATTATCTGCATCCGTTGAGGGATTTTATCATGTCGTGCGTCGTTACGGGTAGTTGCTATATGATTTACCTGATTCGTCAAAGCCAGCAAGTACAGGTCGAGAACCAGCAATTGCGGGCGGAGAATTTATTGAACCAATATGAGGCCTTGAAGAGCCAGCTTAATCCTCATATGTTATTTAATTCCTTGAATACGCTCCGTTCCTTGATCCGGGAGACTCCCGGGAAGGCACAAGAATATTTGCAGGAGTTATCCCGTGTCTTACGTTATACCTTGCAAGAGAATGAGTGCCGTAGTGTTACTTTACGGGAGGAGATGGATTTCGTGAACGCTTATATCTTCCTTTTGAAAATGCGCTATGAGGATAATCTAGTTTTCGATATAGACTTAGGGAAGGAGCACGAGTCTAAGCAACTGCCTCCTATGTCGGTGCAGCTTTTGATCGAGAACGCCGTGAAGCATAACGAGATTAGCAACCGCCATTCATTGACCATATCCGTTCGTTCGGACCATGATTCCTTGACGGTTAGCAATCCCATCCAACCGAAATTGACACATAGCGGAGGCACCGGTATTGGCTTGGTGAACCTGAGTAAACGTTATAACCTCTTGTATAAGAAAGATATTTCCATAAAAGAAGATGCTAGTATATTCAGCGTAACAATCCCTTTGGTATGAAAGCTTTGATAATAGAAGACGAGAAAGCGGCTGTCCGTAATTTGATGGCATTGCTGGGAGAGGTTGATCCGGATATCGAGGTGATCGATGTCCTAGATAGTATTACGGATAGTGTTGAATGGTTTCAATCGCATCCAATGCCGGAACTTATCTTTCTGGATATCCATTTGGCGGATGGTTCGGCTTTCGAGATCTTCGGTCATGTAGATATCTCTTGCCCGATCATTTTCACGACAGCCTATGATGAATATGCGCTGAAAGCGTTTAAAGTGAATAGCGTAGATTATCTGTTGAAACCGATCGACGCGGATGATATACGGAAAGCTTTGGATAAGTTGTCACGGTTACAATCGACGGCTGTGGAGAAAGAAGCGATCGATTATTCCGCTGTCATGCAAGCCTTGAAGCGGGTGGAAGGATATAAAACGCATTTCTTGATCCCTATGAAAGGGGATAAGCTGCTACCTGTTTCCGTGGATATGATCTTATTTTTCTATATAGCGGACGGAAATGTAAAGGCGGTGATGACGGACGGGAAAGAATACCTTTTCACGCAGACCTTGGATGAGCTCGCCGATAGCCTTGATCCCGCCTTGTTCTTCCGGATCAATCGTCAGTACTTGATATCCAGAAAGGCGGTGCAAGATATCGATCTCTGGTTTAACGGACGCCTTGCGATCAATTTGATCGTACCGACCTTGGACCGTATATTGGTTAGCAAGGCGAGAGTGCCGGATTTCAAGACGTGGTTTACGTCATGATGGATTATCAAGAGGGTTGTAGGGATGGAGTACGATGAACCGGGCTCCATGCTTATACGTCGGGTCTAATTGAATGGAGCCACCTAAATGCTCGATAATTGTTTGGCTGATGGATAACCCTAAGCCTGTACCCTGCGCATATTCATCTACCTTTTCGAAACGCTCAAATATGACTTTCTGCTTATCCTCCGGTATTCCACATCCGGTATCGGTTACGGTGATACGTACATGCTGCTTGTCCTCATCTATTTGATAAGATAGGTTGATCTCTCCTTCTTTCGTGAACTTGCAGGCATTGGTCAATAAGTTTATCAATAATTGTTGGAGACGTATCGAATCTGTCTGGATATGTAAGGGGTCTTCAGAAGGTGTATAGGTCAATTGAACACCCGGAAAGACCCGGTGCTCTACACTTGCCAAAGCGTTCCGGCAACAATCCGATAAGCTTGTCTTCTCTATAATGAACTTCATATTCCCGGATTCTAGGCGAGAAAGGTCAAGAATGTCATTTATCAGATTAAGTAATAAATAAGAGTTATTGTTGATAATGGAGAAAAACTCTTTCTTTTCGCCAGCGGAAATAGATTCATCGGATATTAATTCCGAAAAGCCGACAATCGCGTTAAGTGGCGTACGGATCTCATGGCTGATATTGGCGATAAACGTGCTTTTCATCTGGTTGGCGTGTTCCGCTATCTCTTTGGCTGTACGAAGTTGACGCTCGGACTCTACTAAGGCTTCCTTGTCTTTCATAAGTTCTCGTTGGTAGCGGCGTGCGGAGCGATAGGACTTGTATACGATGTATAGCATCACTAAAAGCACGATCGATACTACGAGTAGAATAATCATTAACAACCTTTGGGTATGCAGTTGTTGTTCACGTAGCTGTAGTTCATATGCCTGCATCTCTTGATTGTTTAGATCATGTAATGTCCGGAGCTGATTGATCTGCCGGTTGAAGGCCTCGTCATGCAACATCTTGGTATGTTCTACAACTTCTCTACTAAATGCGAGCGCTTCTTTATAACGTCCCAATGCTTCGAGTATCTCGACTTTCAGCTCCGAGGTTCGTATATCTTCTTCTGTTAATTTATTTTTATCTATGATATTCAGCGCCCTTTCATACATACCTATTAAATAGTAATACTTGGCGAAAACGAAGTTGTAGCAGAATTCCGTATAATCATCTCCGGTTTTCTCTACGATCGGTGTCGCTTTCAACAAGGCGTCCAATGTCTCCTTGGGCTTGTCTTGAAGGACATACATATCCGCATAAAAAACATACATTAGCGCACGGCAACGATCCACGGGGAATGCGGTGCCTTGTTCTTCATTCTCTCTTTCCCTATCTTGGATCATTTCATCGTAACGGGTTAATAATTCCTCGGCCTCGGTGAAATGATCGGTTCGAAGATAAGATTCGATGAGGTTTCCCATGTATTGCATCTCGAATTTCGGATTGTCACCTCGTTTCTGTAATAAATCGAGACCTTCCCGATAAGCTACTATCGCATCACTATCCCGATGTATCTCTTGATAGATTAAACCTAGGTTCTCATTGCAACAAATCAATCCATATTCACTTTTTGTATCACGGGCATAGTTGTATAGGCTGATCGCCCCGTTCATTGCTAACTCATAATTGCCGTCCCATAGATCCATTTGGCAAATGAATCCTCGTGCATCGAATAATGCGTCTGGAACCTCATTCTTGGCCGCGGCCAATGAATCTATCTTATGCGACCAGTAAATCAGGCTATCCCTGTTTTGTATATTGTAATAATGGCGGGATAAGTTGGCCCATGCGTAATATAAAGAAGCATGACCTTTCAAAGTGGAGCTTGCCACATCCGCCATTTTGTTTAGGTAAACAATCTCCTTGGGCGTTTGCCTGTACATTGTCGCTAAATCTTTATATAACTCGATCTGTTCATCTACGGTTGGCGAGGACTTTAATAGGGATAAAAGACTATCTTCCCTTTGTTGGGTAGTATAGGTGTTTTCCGCTAAAGAAAACATTGGGATCATTAAATAGATAAATAATACTAAATAGGTATTTCTCATGATATTGTATGATGTTCAATACAAAAATACATTTTAATATTAAATATCAAGCGTATGTTATGGAATTTTCGAGGTCTGCCTTATAGTTTCTTTTTCAAAGTGAAGAAAAAAGTAACCCCTTTTCCCGGACTGCTCTTCGCCGATATTTGTCCTTTATGAAAATTAACCCCGTTTTTAACGATAGATAATCCTAATCCGGTTCCTCCGATCTTACGACTGCGTCCCTTGTCTACCCGGTAGAAGCGCTCGAATATGCGATTGATATGTTCTTCCGGGATACCCACTCCATTATCGGAGAAGCTAAAGTAATAATATTTAGGATCTTCTTTATAGCAGTTGACGGTAATCTTTATGTTTTCTCCCGCATAAGCGATCGCGTTGTCATATAGATTCCGGAATATGGAATAGAGTAGGGAGTTATTCCCGAACACGGTCGGATCTCCCGGGAGGATAATTTCCGACGTGATGTGTTTTTCTTCCATATCTTGGGAGCATTCTTTTTGTATCTCGGCGATAAGCTTCGTGATATTTACTTCCGTGAGGTCGAACATCTCGGATGCCTCGTCAAGTCTGTTTAATACGGAAATATCTCGTAATAATCCTGTAAGGCGGGTACTTTGGGAATAACAACGTTCCAAGAAAAATTGACGTTTGTCCGGACTCAAATCTGGGTTGGATAGGATTGTTTCCAAATACCCTTGAATGCTGCTGACCGGTGTTTTCAGCTCGTGAGAGACGTTCTGCGTAAGCTGTCGTTTCATCCGGCTTTCTTCTTCTTGACGGGATATATCATTAATAGAGATCTCATAACTATTATCGAGGAATAAAATACATTCGATCAAGAATATTTTACCGTTCTTGTCAATAGTCACGGACTCTCTTAATACTTTCTTTTTCCGATTCAGATTCCGGATATTCTTATTCAAGAAGGTACGGATTGGTTCTAATTCGGCTATATCAGTAACGTCTTCCACTTGGTGGATCTGGGTGTCGGATATGACATTTATGAATTGAATGAATAGGATGTTAGAAAGAATCTCCCGCCCTTCACTTGTAAACATGGCGAAGCCTTCCTTGGAATATTGGAAATGTTTGATAAGCTTTTCCCGCTCCATGGATAACTCGTTTTTCGCTTTCTGCTGCCGATGGTATAAGGTTACGATATTCTGTGAGATGTCACCTAGCTCATCATTCGGGAAAACATAATCGACCGCAGGCATTCGATCTTTCTCTACGTTTAAGGCGAAATCCCTTAGTTTGGATATCGTTTTACCTATGCTGAAAGTAAAACGGGAAAGGACAAAGAAGAAAATCAAGGTCATCAATGCCATGAAATAAATGAAGTCCTTGTTTACCGTCAATATCCCTCTTACATATGGATCATAGGGCAGGGCTGAGCGGTAAATATAACCTCCTATATTCGATGCCGAATAGAAATACCTTTTTCCCGTAGATTCTGAGGAACGGATAGCGAACCCTTCATTATATAATCGGGCTTTGCGTACCTCGCTTCGATCGTTATGATTATTGAACTCATCCGTCCCGCTATTATCAAACAATACGTCGCCGGACGGATCTATAATGGTTACCCGCAAATCCTTTTGAGGGATGTCGTCCATGAAACTTATTACGGTCTGGTTGATGTCCGTACTTTGTTGGCATTTGCGGAATAATTGGTAATTATAGTTACTCAACACATTGTTCAACTTTTCTTGCGCGAACTCCCTTTCCCGCTGATATTGGAATAGCAGGAAACAGACCGTAAAGCCCAAGAACATAAAAAAGACCGACCAGAAAAGCCGTTGGCTAAACGGTATCCGGTGTCTTTTCTCACCATCTATCTTTACCATGATTCAGCGACAATATTAGCATTCAAAACAATAACCGAAACCTAAGCGAGTTACGATGTTCTTTCCATAAGGACCTATTTTCTTACGTAACCGGGTGATGTTGACATCGATGGTACGGTCTAGAACATATACCTCGTCTTTCCAGATGCGAGACAGTATTTCCTCTCTGGAGAAGACGTTCCCTTTATTTTCCAATAGAAGTTTTAGTATCTCAAACTCTTTTTTGGTCAATGGAACTTCCACCCCGTCTACCGTAGCCTTGATGCGTTTCGTATCAAGAGCTAATGTCTCATACTCAAGTTTCTCAATCTCTTTTTCTTTTGATTTCTCGGAAGTTCTTCTTAGTACGGCCTTAACACGCGCTATCACTTGGCGGATGGAGAAAGGCTTGGAGATATAGTCGTCCGCCCCGAGATTGAACCCTGTGAGCATATCGTTCTCCGTATCTTTGGCCGTGAGGAAGATGATAGGGGTATTGGCCGTCTTCTCATCTTGTCGCAGGATACGTGCCATCTTGAAACCGGAGATTTCTCCCATCATGACATCCAACAATAATAAATTGTAAACGGTCAGATCCTTTTTTAATGCCTCTTCCGCACTATAGGCGGTATCTACTTCATAACCTTCTATTTCTAAGTTGAATTTAAGGATCTCACACAAATCCTCTTCATCATCCACTACAAGAATACGAGTTGTTGCCATAAGCTGTTCTGTTTTTAAAAGAGTGCCTTACGGCTCTCCATATACAAATATAATTATTTTTGGCAAAGAACGGATATTCTTATTTCGGAGAAATGAAATATATGTTACATTGCTGTTAAGATCGCTCATATAACATTTCTGCCGCAGGATATGTGTTAGTATAATAGATCATTAGGGATGCTACTTCCTATAATAATTATAATCCGTGACAAAACCCTCGCAAAGCCAGTTGGCCAAGGCTTGCCGATTGTTGCTGAGGATGATCCGTTGTTGGTCGTATTGGTTTTGTATGTTGCCCAATTCGACGAATACGGAGGTCGGGGTCGTGTGACGTAATACATATAAGTTACGATCGTCTACCGTGCCCGAGAATCCCCGGCCCGGCTGGTGGCGGTTGTATTTGCGCGAGAAAGTGGATTTCATCGTTTTAGCCAAGCGCTTGCTCGCTTGATCCTTGGGCTTATGATAGAAAAAGACATCGGTCCTTTGATGCCGGCTCCGGCTGTCCACATGGATGAATATCGCTCTCTTATAAGTTTCTTTATCTTTCCGGCTCAAGCTGTTTATCTTGGCGCAACGCTGATCCAGACGGCTTACTTGGCTGAGGGGGATCGGACTACCCATACAAGTTTCCCGTTTGCTGTTATTGAGGAATTGCTGGTCACGTATTCCGTCCTTTGCGTCTTGGATGATAATATGTACCTTTGCGCCTCGCGTTAAAAGATTGCGTGCCAGACGTAGCATGATGTCGTAAGCGTATTCATCCTCATGCAATTCATGGGAGCCCATTTTACCGATCGCTCCGGGGTCCGGACCGCCATGACCGCTGACCAGATAAAAGCAAGCTCCCTTTAAATCGGAAGAGGTTATTTTGTAACTGGCTAGCGACTTGCCGAATAGGGGCTGATAATTCTTCTTCTGAGGGGCGGAGGCGAGCGGAGGCAAGGTATATTTTACGCCCATGCGCAGACTGTTATTTTTACCCAACTTCCCTTTATTAAGCTCGATAAACTCTTTCTGATACGTCCCGCCGGTACGGTTGAAGCGTTTGAGAAAAAGAGTGATGCCCTCTCCGTTTTTCGGATACGCCTTTTCTTGGGCAGTCAAGGAACCTGTATATACGAGAGCGATAATAAAGATGAAGAAAATACGGATACTATGTTTCACAGACATCTTAAAAATTGATTCTACGCCGTAAAGATAATTAAATCAACCTATAGTCAAAAATGATAATTTATAAAAAGAATCAATCAACCCATAAATGAGAGGGAGGATATCCTATTATAAATTTCTTTGGTTAATTGAATATCATAGGATGCGTCATGCAATTTAGCGGAATCTATTTGTATGCCTAAAGCCCTTGCCACTGTTTCCTGCTTGAAATCTGTCATCTCATGCCGTTTGCGCATCAAATGCTGGGTAGACAATACCATTACGTCGATCGAGTTCACCCAGAACCATGAGTAGAAATAATGATCTCCGTTCTGTACGAAGAAGGCTTTCAAGAAGTGATTATCGAAAGAGGCGTTGTTGTATCCTACGAGAAAGAACTTGTCTTTTTTATCAAACTTGTCCACGTATTTGGACAGCATGTTCACGAATTTAACGTACACCTCTCGCATGGGAGGATAAGCTTGTATCTGTTCCTTGGACACGTTGCAAATGCGAAGCGCTTCTTCCTCTATCTCACATTGGGAATGTGGGCAGACATTGAAATTAAAAGATTCCTTCGTAACCCCATCAATTACGATCTCCCCACTTATTTGGTGGACGCCATTTCTCCAGTATTTTATGCCGGTAGTCTCTAAATCAAAAAAAAGTAGTTTCATAAATGCTTTTTGGTATAGGATGCAAAAGTAAGTTTTTTTATTCTTAAATGAGAGGATCTATAAGGTTTTCTCCGTTTATTTTATTATCTTTGCGAAAGTTTGAGTCTAGAATCATTATCGACATAGTTCTTCTTTTTATATTATTATTAAGCGGATCTCTCCTTTAATCATCAATTCTCACGCTAAGTTAGTATAAACAACGCTTCACGGAACGTGAGGCCCTAGTATAAATTAAAATCGACTGTATGGCAAAATACGCATCATTTGGTAAACGTGAAAACGAGAAAAAGAAACAAGCCCGCCGAGTAGAGAAACAGAACAGGAAAGAGGAAAGAAAATCATCCGGTAAGGCGACTAGCTTTGAGGATATGATCGCTTATGTGGATGAAAATGGGATGATCACCTCTGTCCCTCCCGAACTTCGTCAAAAAGAAGAGATAAATCAGGAAGATATCTTGATCTCGACTCCTAAGAAAGAGGATGTGGCTCCCGTTATCTTAAGGGGCAGGGTAGACTATTTTAATGAGGCAAAAGGGTTCGGGTTTATCCGTGACTTGTCGGGGACGGAAAAGTATTTCTTTCACGTGAACAATGTTGTGGATGATATCTCCGTGAACGATATCGTGACGTTCGACCTTGAACGTGGCGACAGAGGCTTAAGTGCCGTGAATGTTTGTCTTGAAAATAAATAATAATACTTACCTTTGCGGCCGAAACAATTAATAAAAATATAATATGTCTGTCGCAAAAGTAGATGATAATAGAAAGGTGACCACACATCGCTTGATAGAGATGAAGCAGCGTGGCGAGAAAATATCCATGCTTACCGCCTATGATTATTCGATGGCGAAATTGATCGATCAAGCAGGAATGGATGTGATCTTGGTGGGAGACTCCGCTTCTAACGTAATGGCTGGAAACGTGACCACTTTGCCGATTACGCTCGACCAGATGATTTACCATGGTAAATCGGTCATGAAAGCGGTGAATCGTGCGCTGGTGGTGGTAGACCTGCCTTTCGGTACGTACCAAGGAAACTCTAAAGAAGCCTTGGCCTCCGCTATCCGGGTGATGAAAGAGACGCATGCCGATTGTATCAAGTTGGAAGGCGGGGCTGAGGTTCGGGAATCTATCGAACGTATCTTGTGTGCCGGTATTCCAATTATGGGACATTTAGGATTGACGCCGCAATCGATCAATAAATTCGGTACGTATACGGTACGTGCCCGTGAAGAGGCCGAGGCTAATAAACTGATCGAGGATGCCCATTTGCTAGAGGAGATAGGTTGTTTCGCCTTGGTGCTGGAGAAGATCCCGGCGGAGTTGGCAGCTCGTGTCGCTTCGGAGCTTACGATCCCGGTTATCGGCATTGGCGCCGGTGGAGGCGTAGATGGTCAAGTGTTGGTTATGCATGATATGCTCGGTATCAATCAAGGCTTTTCTCCCCGTTTCTTACGTCGCTACGCTAATTTAGGGGAGGAGATTACCCGTGCCGTACAAGCGTACATCGAGGACGTGAAATCTCAAGACTTCCCGAACGAGAAGGAGCAATATTGATTTTTAAATCTACCAAAGCATGATATTTACCGATGCTCCGAGCGTCAAGGCCTGTAAGGTCTTATGATGCTCGAAGCGATCGGTTTCTTTTTTGGGGTTGGCTATGTATGATACGAATCGTGAGGGGATAAAAGTATAATCGAGAAATACCCGCACATTTAGATTAGGATGCAATATGTATGAGAAAGAGGCGTTTGTGCTATATCCTATATTAAACGCTTTATTCGTGTTTACGATCTCTTTCTCAATCGTTTCCGGTTTGCCTTCCTCCACGCCCAATGCTGATATTCGGGAGGCTGGGCTGTAATTACATCCGATTAGCAGTTTCGTGCCCAAGAGAAATCGATTGGTCACCGGATACGATAGGTAGGAGCCGATGTATCCGCCGATCATGTCGAGAGGATCGGATTTTAGGGCGTTCACTTGATAGGTCGTACCGGGAACTGTCGGATTCGCTAAGGGTTTCGTAAGGGATAAAGGCATGCTTGTCGCCGAGATGCGTCCGCCGAAGCCTATATAACGATTCATGAACCAAGCGCCTTCAAATCCGGCCGTACTTCCCGGCGATGCTTTTAATCGCACATCCGGAGCCAGATTAAACTTTGTCGGCATCAAGCTAAACCCCATATAGATTCCGAAAAAAGAGGGATTTCGCTGGTAATTGAATGTCTCGAATCCCAGATAGCTATGGGTGATACCTTTGTCCTTGAAGATCAGATCCGTTAGAAAATATCCGACCTCGGTCGATAAGATCCCGATTCCGGCACCAACCATTACATCCGATAGCCAGTGCTTGTTATTGAGCATACGGGATACGGCCGTGGCGGTCGCTACCGTATAGCCTCCTATACTATACCAAGGACTACGGGTCGTCCCGTATTCTTTATGCAACATGGTGGCGGCCATAAATGCCATGGCCGTGTGCCCGGAAGGGAAAGAATGATTGTTCGAACCATCCGGACGGGTGACATTTGCCGTATGTTTCACCGTATTGATGGTCGCTCCCATGATACTGGCGGTGATGGCTTCGGATACGAGCATTCGGGACCAAGAGCTTCTTCCTTGTACACCGCCTATTTTTAAGCCAAGCATCGCTACGGCAGGTAGATATTGCAGGTAATCGTCGTAATGGTATCGGAAATTTGGAATATATGTATTGCGCAAACTCTGAAAATGATCGTCCTCATTCTTGATAATCAAACCGCTAACGATCAACGGTACCCCGATATAGGTCATTTGGAAAACATTGCTGGTAATTATCTTGTCGGTTTGTCTTTGGATTCTTCCCCAAGTAGATAAAGGCGCTAGATTGGAACTGTCGTTCCGGTGGGTAAAAGTGCTTGTTTGGGAAAAAGTCGTGCCCTGAAACATTGATATGCAACAAATACTATATAATATGGTTAATCTTGTTTTCACTAACTACTTATTCTTTTTGTTTCATGCAGCGAATATAATAGGATCGATTTATAGTATAACAAGAATTTATGTTATTTCTATGTTACATTTACGAGTTGGTTTCATATCTTTGTTTCCCAGATATATTAGAAACAGAATACATGAGATCTCATTTGCTAATAGGTGCTGCTTCGTCGGGAAGCGGGAAGACTACTTTTACCTTAGGATTGCTTCGTGCCTTGAGAAATCGTTCTTTACGGGTGCAGCCTTTTAAGTGTGGGCCGGATTATATAGATACTCGTCATCATAAAATGGCGGCTGGTTGCGCTTCCGTGAATTTGGATGGTTTCATGATGTCGGAAGGGCATATCAAGGATTTATATGCCCGGTATACCTCGAATGCGGATGTAGCCGTGACCGAAGGGGTGATGGGGCTGTTCGATGGCTACGATGCCATGCGAGGGAGTAGTGCGGAGATCTCCGGTTTATTGCGGATACCGATCGTATTGGTGGTGAACGCTAAAAGTACGGCTTATTCGGTAGCTCCCTTGCTTTATGGCTTCCGGAATTTTCGGAAAGATCTGAATGTCGTGGGGGCGGTATTTAATTTCGTGGCGTCGGAGAGTCATTATTCTTTCTTGAGACAAGCGTGTGAGGATGCAGGTGTGGAAGCGTTAGGCTATCTACCGAAGTGTGCGGATGTAGAGATCCCGAGCCGGCATTTGGGGTTGTCGTTGGATGAGGATTTTTGCTTTGAGGAGTTTGCGGACCGGGTTGCTTGCTTGGTGGAGGAGCATGTGGATATAGACCGCCTGTTGGCAATCACGGCTTTGCCAGAGCGACAGCCAGTTCCTCGGGTTAAGGAAGTCATGAGGACTGTTTCAAAGGCAAACTTAAATATAGCCATCGCCCGTGATCCCGCTTTTAATTTCTCATATGAGGAAAATATACATTTCTTATCTACTCTAGGCAAGATTACCTATTTCAGTCCATTGAGGGATGATTGTTTACCGGAGGCCGATTTTGTCTATTTGCCGGGTGGATATCCCGAGTTATATTTATCGGAGTTGAGCATGAATTCCGGGATGCGTGAATCGATTCATTCCTTTGTGGAAGTGGGGGGCAAGTTGCTGGCGGAATGTGGGGGGATGATGTATCTCTGTAAAGAGATTATCGGTACGGATGGGAATGCCTATCCAATGGCCGGTGTATTACCGCAATCCGCCACGATGGAGAACATGAAGTTACGTTTAGGGTATCGGACTTTATGCTATAAGAATGATGTCTTACGAGGGCATGAGTTCCATTATTCCCGGATCGTGCCTATGGAAAGTCCGCTGCCTTCGGTAGCGAAAGCCTTTACGGCGAAAGGAGGTCAAACGGATACCCCGCTATATCGCTACAAGAACGTATTGGCGGGGTACACGCATTTATATTGGGGAGATCCCTGTCGGAACGATTGGTTTATTGATTATCTGTATGGGGAAGCCCCAGATTGTTCTCGATAAACATTTTCAATATATTGATGGCGATCTGGTTGCTTCCTCCTTCGGGTATAATTAGGTCGGCATATCGTTTGCTAGGCTCTATAAATTGCAGGTGCATAGGCTTTAGTACCCGGGTATAGCGTTCCATTACCGCTTCCGCCGTGCGTCCTCTCTCGATCATATCCCGTTGGATCACACGGATAAGACGTTCGTCGGAATCTGTATCGACAAATACTTTCAAGTCCATCAAGTCTCGTAATTGAGGGTCGCATAAAGCGAGGATCCCTTCGATGATGACAACATCACGAGGCTCGATATGAATGGTCTCGGGCAATCGGCAGCAGGTAAGATAAGAATAAGTGGGCTGCTCGATGCATTTCCCCTCTTTCAGCAAGGTGACTTGCTCTGAGAGGAGCGGCCAATCAAATGCGTCGGGATGGTCGAAATTAATATATTGACGTTTCTCTACCGGCACATGGCTGTTATCTTTGTAATAAGAATCTTGAGGGAGTAATACGACCTCACCGGGAGGTAAACTTTCTATGATCTTTTTTACCACTGTAGTTTTCCCGGAACCAGTCCCGCCCGCTATACCTATAATTAGCATGATTTCTTATATTAATCCATATTTATGTTTATAAATGCAAAGGTAAGAAATATTTATAGTGGTAGTATTTCGCTATTAATAGAAAAAACGAGATAAAAAGAGCTGAATTCTATGTTGTATAGCATGTTTGTCTTAAATAAAGTTAATGAGTAAGCTTTTCTTGTTGGAAAATTATGCTGCATAACATAAAGTCTCTATATTTGCACTGTGTTTTTCATGGTATTAGATTTAAGGTTAACAATGAGATTGGCTGTCCGTGACGGATGGCCTTTTCTTTTATAGTAGGTCACCTCAACAATAATGATAGTTAGATGCGTTCCCCATTGTATTCATGATTTATTACTGTAGAACCTTCCTGTTGGATAAAGGTATTATCGGGAGTAGCTTGTACGCCTGTATCCAAAGATCTTTTCACGGATGTGAAATGATCTTTTCACAAGGGTGAAACGATCGTATCACGAGCGTGAAAAGATCTCTTCACAGGTGTGAAAAGATCAGATCGTCCGGAGATTGGCTATACTATCCACCGTTCTTATCCCTTGAGTGGGATTACTTGCGGCACAGATCTTACGATTGGTTGTTACGATATTATCACGGGCCCATCTCCTTTATTTGCTAAAGATGGGAATCAGATAGGTTAGTTTCGCGGATATTATTTGGCTGGAAGATTTAGAGAATGTGTCTCCTTTACGGCTATTGAACATATCGCCCAGCGCATAGTAATAACGACCTTCCAACAGGAAAGAGCCTATTCCGGTGCGGAGCTCGATTCCCGGTCCGCCGCAAAGCCCCCAATCGAACTTCTTTTGGACTTCCATTGTATGTTGTTCGTCCGGACGGTTCGCGTTCGGGTTCTCGCCATTAAGGTTCGACTCCGTGCTTTCGCTCAGCGCATAACCGATTTTAGGCCCTAGATTGACGAATACACGCACTCGCTTGCTTCCGAAATGGATGTGCGTCAAGAACGGAAGTTCCATATAGTTTACCGTACGGCTATATTTATATTGAGGTTTCTCCTCAAACTTCTCTTCCCATCCATGTTGGGTAAAGTTCAATTCCGCCTGTATGCCTAAATTGGGTTCCGTATTCCAACGTATCGTCGCTCCCCCGTTAAACCCAAGTTTCATCTTCGTAGGGACTTTTGGGGCAAAACTTACGCTAGAGAAATTTAATCCGAAGGACGCTCCAACCGCAAGCTCTTGCTTAAAAGTACTTTTCTGCGCATGGCAAATCGATAAGCTTGCCATGCACAGAAATATCGCTACAAATATTTTTTTCGTCATCATATCAATTATCTTACCTCACTGCGGGTTACCGTATAATCATTCTTGTAATGTACAATAAACAAGTTCGTATTGATAAAACCGCCCCAATTATTCACTCTATGGAAATCGAATCCGGTCTGGATGCTCTTATAATGGATCTTGTCTAGATTATTCTCGAAGTTCGAGCCATATTTATTGATGGCACCTAGGAAATACATACCCGTGTCAAAGCCTAGGATTCCATATTTCGGGAATGTGTTGATTAAATTCTTGCTATACCAGTTTTTATAATCGGAATAAAAGCTATGGACTTCCGGAGATAAGTTGTCCGCATAGAAATTACTATAGATATAGGTGTTCAATGCGTAGAAGTCCTCCAGACACTCTCTTGTATAGGTCTGCCATTCCGGATAACCGAATAGGTTGACCATATAAGGCTCTTTCTCCTCCTCTTTCAACTCGGAAAGCATACGGAGCGGTGCCTTGATCTTATTCACCGCATCTAAGGAGGCGGAGGTTGGCAATACCACATTCCGCTTGTCCCTTACCATGGCTGCCTCTATATCCGTGGCGAAAGTATCCCCTTTATAAGTTACTTCCTTGAACGGGATATCGCGTTGCTGCATCTCCGTCTTGAAGGCTTTGATAAATTCCGGCTTTTCTTCTTTATCCTTTATATTGACAAGTATGATATTGTAATCCGAGAATAAATCGCATCCGGCTTGTGCCGCCTTGGAGTATAAATAGGAATGAGGTGTGTTTACTTGATAAACATTCGCGTTTGACAAGACATCATCATTCTTGGAGGTGAAAGGGATCACGTATTTGATATTATGCTTTTGGGCAAAATCAGCGATCAATCCGATTTGGTCGTTCTGTACGGCGCCAATGATCAAATTAGCGTTTGATAACGCATCTTCTTTCAATATCTCCTTGACTTTCTTCGTACCGTTTCCAGTATCATATACCGATAGCTCGATAGAGGTTCCCATATTTCGTAAGCTGTCGACCGCCAATAGCAATCCCTCGTAATATTCCACGAAACGGGAGGTTGCGGATGATTGCGTTGTCTCGTTCGTCATGAACGGCAACAATAAGGCGACTTGGATACGGTTCACCTTCTTTATATCTTTAGGAGTAGAGAGGAGGGCGTTCACCTCACGCTCTTCCGGCTGTCTTATGTTTTGGGTGATCACTTCTTCACTGGCTACCGGTATCTTGATAACCATGCCCGCTTTCACTCCGTTTTTCAGCTCGGGGTTGAGTCTTAAAAGCTCCACGCTGGAAATATCGAACTTCCGGCAGATACGGTACATGGTCTCTTTTTTCTGTATGGTATATTCCATTTCCTTCTGTACGGTCTTTTTTTCCGTAGTAGGCAAGGTTTCCAGTCGTGTCGGCGGGATCCGGATATTCTTGCCAATCGTAAAGGTCGATGTGGAGAGACCCGGATTGGCGGCGATAATATCCGTGGCGGGCACTGAATATTTAATGGATAAAGAGTACAAGGTCTCTTTCGGCTGGATCGTATGGTATGTATAGTTATCTGCTTTGCCGGAAGGTGCGATAGCGGAGTCCTTCTGCGGGATTCTTAACGTAGAACCGGCCTTGATCCCTTCTTTACTTTCCGGATTCAACCGATAAATATCCTCTACGCTTACGCCATACATGGTCGCTATGGCGTATACGGTTTGTCCGCGTTCGATGGTATGATAAAATATATCGCTCCCTTGTTCGTTAGTAAAAATAACTTGCTTATTATTCTTTTGGGAATAAACGGTTACGCTCGATAAACTTAAAAAGAACGTCAATGCGTATATACTAATCTTGTTCATTTGCTGTTCGGAGTATTTTGTGACAAAGATAGTGAATTTTGCTTATCATGCTACGTATGTCCTTTTATTTCCCTAATTTTGGAACCGTAATTTTTAGACTATATATGCTAAAGAAGGAATTAAGAAAGATACTGTTATCGCTAAGTTTTGTGTTTGTAGCGGCTGTCTCGTGTGCCCAGTATGTGGTGACGGGAGGAAGTGGTAGCCCGATGAAAGCCACGCAGAGTTCCGGCGATTCCGCCGAGCGACTTGAGGTCTACTTGGTGTATGGAATGGATAACGTGACGATTAGTTATACCTCATCCTCTTCTTCTTCGCATCAATGGTATCGTTATAAAACCAAGCGATTGGAGGCCGAGAAGGTGGCCTCCACCCAAAATGGAACTACTTCCACCATTCGGAATGTAGAGGAGGGATATGGTTATTTTGTCGAGGAAGGAGCCGTATCTCGTTACGTCTGGATCGTTGATTACAGCAAATACACCTTAAACATATCCAACCTGCATGTCTCCGATAATAGCGATCCATGTAGCGGATTGGTCTTGGCTGGGACAGGTACGATCCAACCTATTTATTATTATTGGCCGAATACGGGAACAAGACGTGAACTGTCTCGCCAATTTGATGTTATTTATAATACATTGGAATATAATTCGGATAAAAAAGAATATACCTCTAAACAAGAGACGGCGGTCATCGAGGGTAATTTGTTCGGTAAATCCATTCCCGCTCCTTGGTGTGATACGGAGATCTGTGTGAAAGGCGATTATTTCGCTCGTCATTTTGGAAAGGAGGTTACGCTTTGTATCGATGAATATCAGGCCGCTGCAGTAGATGCTCATATAGACACGTTGCTGATTGAGCAAGAGGCCCCGAATATGAATACGACGAAGAGCGGTTATTGCGCTCCCGCCACTGTTCAATTCTCGGCTATCGCGAATACGCCGACAGCCGCCCTGTTTAATTGGAAAATCTATCGGCAAGGGGAAGAAGATAATCCGGTTGTTCGTTTTACGGGTGAGGAAGTGGATTATACGTTCAACCAATCCGGGACTTTTATCATCAAGTTGGAAGTAAGCGACCAAAGCACTACTTGCAGCACGGAAGATGAGGTTCAGATTGATATCTCGGAGTCTTATCTGATGATACCGAACGCATTCTCCCCGGGTACCACGCCCGGAATTAATGATGAGTTCCGGGTTGCCTATAAGTCGTTGGTGAAATTTAAGGCATGGATATTTAATCGCTGGGGCCTACAGATGTATTACTGGACAGATCCGGCCCAAGGATGGGATGGTAAGAAAGGTGGTAAATACGTTCAGCCGGGTGTGTATTTTTATGTGATAGAAGCCGAAGGTTCCGATGGTATTAAGTACAAGGAAAAAGGCGATATAAACATTCTTAGACCTAAAACAATTCAAGATGAAAATGAGAATATCCAAGAATAATTTAGCTAGTTTTTTATGTGGAGGCGTCGTTTGCTTGACCGCATGTATCTCGATGGGTTCGAATGACGTGGAAAAAGTGATAGAGAGCCGTCCGGTTGTCTCATCCATGACCCTGTCGCCGGATGTTCCGTCCTCGGTTCCTTTTTGTGGGAAACTAATCGATATTACCCGCTATGATATGCGGGAAGCCTATGACCGTGAATTGAGTAGCTTTACTTATTTCCATTCTACGACGATGCTTCTGATCAAGCGGGCGAACCGTTATTTCCCGGTGATCGAGCCGATCTTGAAGGCGAACGGCATTCCCGATGATTTCAAATATCTAGCGGTGATAGAAAGCCATTTGGACCCCCGTGTATCCTCTCCGGCTCGTGCTGTCGGGATGTGGCAATTACTGGAGGGCACGGCAAGGGAGTATGGTTTGACAATCACCCCGACGGTCGATGAGCGTTGCCATGTGGAGAAAGCGACCGGGGCGGCTTGCCGCTATTTGAAGGCCGCCTATAAGAAATATGGAGATTGGGCGGCGGTAGCCGCTTCTTATAATGGCGGCATGGGACGTATATCCGGTGAGCTGGTCAAACAAGATGCGGATTCCTCCTTTGATCTCTGGCTGGTGGAGGAGACTACCCGTTATATTTATCGAATCATGGCGATCAAGCAAATTTTCGAGAATCCGTCGAAGTACGGTTTTGTGCTTCGTGCCCGTGACCTGTATAAGCCGATCCCTACCGTAGATGTGGCTGTAAGCCAAGATATACAGAATCTGTCGGCTTTCGCTAAAGAGCATGGGATCACTTATGCGGACTTGAAACGTTTTAATCCTTGGCTCCGTGATCGTAAGTTGGTGACAGGTGGGAAGACCTATAAATTAAGCATTCCTCAAGAAAAGGATATGTATTATAAGACCCCGAATACGGAAGTATACGATTCGGCTTGGGTCGTGTCGGAGAATTGATCCGATTTTTATTGATACAAAAAATAAAGTGTTTCATTTAGATGGTATAACAGCCCATCGTAATGAAACACTTTTTCTATACTACTTCTCGTTTAAACTGATTCAGTCTATTAGTCAACGATCGTCACACGGTGACCGTTGAACACGTTCAATCCGAGTTTATTCATTACATACTTAATAGCAAGCTGTGCCTTTACAGAGTTACCAGCTTGGTCAATAGGAGGAGCGAATGCGGAAATACCGAATTGTCCGGGAAGTACACCCATGACACCACCGCCTACGCCAGTTTTTGCGGGAATACCGGAAGTGTACAACCAATCACCGGTGTGTTCATAAAAACCTACGGTAGAGATCATGGAAGTGATCTTCGGAGATAACTCCGCATCGAATACTTGTTTCTTTGTCACAGGATTAAGACCTAAATTTGCGACCGTAGCGGCAGCGACAGATAGTTGCTTAGCCGTGATACCCAAAGAACATTGACGGGTATACAGATCCAAAGACATATCCGGATCGTCATAAATGCGATTGTAATTCTTTAGCAACCAAGCGATGGAGCGGTTATTGAAGTTCGTTGCAGACTCGGATTTGTAGAGTTCGTCGATCAACTGCGGTGCGCTTCCGCACAAATCCGTGATATTGGCTACGATAGCATCCCACTTCTGTTTGGAATCACCGACAGGCTTCACCATACTACAAGCCGTGATAGCGCCGGCATTTACCAATGGGGTAGAAGGATGGTCGTTTTCCAATAGGATAGCGATGATGGAGTTAAATGGCAATCCGGTAGCGTCGGCACCAATTTTCTCCAATAATTCTTTCGCTCCGTATTGGCGCAGTACCAAGATAGCGGTGTGTACTTTCGATACGGATTCGATACCGAAACGATATTCGGAATCTCCCACCTCGATGGTTTGTCCGTTTAAAAGGCAAATACTGATTCCGAATAGATTTTTATTGATATTCGCCAGATAAGGAATGTAATCGGCATTCTTACCATCCGTATTTGTCTTGTAAAGATCGTAAGCCTGTTGAGCTACTTCCTTTATTTGGGCGATCGTTATTTTTTTGTCCATATATGAATTGGATTAAAGAAGGCGTGTATGAAAACACTGATAGTCCTTTCATGCACGCCTTGATGAATTTTGTTTTTATTTCTTAGCGTTGCTCATTGCGGTGTGAGTAAATACCTTACCCTTAACCGGAACGTTTTTGTCTTGAGCGATGCGAGTAGGAGTCGGATATTCAAGTTTCTCCAATGCCTCTACAGCGTTCTTGATATCACCTAATAACATATCGGCCATATCACGGCTGAAACCTTGACGAACTACGACACGCATAACCACGTAGTTATCCAGCTTCTTCGGTAGTGTATACGCTGGAACCATCCAACCGCTTTGTTGCAATTTATCTTGCAAATCGTAAAGTGTCCATTTGGCGTTCTTAGCGTAATCCGGTTTCATGTACCAAATAAACAATGGATTCACAACCTCGTTGCTGTAATTAACGAATGGGGCCATCTTACCGATTTCTTGGTGGATGTATTTCGTGATTTCCATACTGTTATATTGGATTTGTTTGTAGCCCTCGAATCCGAGACGGATAAACTGATAGTATTGTCCGAGGATTTGTGCGGCAGGACGAGAGAAGTTCAAACCAACCTGAGTGATATTCGCTCCAAGATAGTTTACGCTGAATGCCATTTCTTCCGGCAAATATTTCTTGTCTTTCCAAACAACCCAACCCAATCCCGGGTAAACCAATCCGAATTTATGTCCGGATGTGCTGATAGAAAGAACCCATTTCAAACGGAAGTCCCATTTTGTCTCCGGGCTTAAGAACGGAAGGATAAAACCACCGCTGGCGGCATCTACGTGGATAGGTATATCATAACCGGTCTTGGCATTGTATGCGTCGAGCGCTTTGTCCAAGGCTTCTACGTCATCGTTCAGTCCTGTCCATGTTACACCTTGGATAGGAACGATACAAATCGTGTTCTCGTCACACATCTTAAGTGCTTCTTCCGGATCAAGTGTCGTCTTGTCTAAAGTCAAGGGAACTTCACGCATTTCGATTTGCCATAGCTGGGCGAATTTCTCCCATACGACTTGGAAGCCAGTAGAGATCACGAAATTAGGCTTGTCAGTTGGTTTACCTTGTGCTTGTCTCTTTTTGCGCCAACGTAACCAAGCGGCTACACCACCTAGCATACAAGCCTCTGAAGAACCGATAGCCAAGGCTCCGGTTTTCCATTTTTCTTGCTCGGGAGAATTCCAAAGACTCGCCATGATATTAATACATTTGGCGTTCATAACAGCGATTCTCGGATACTCTGTTTCGTCAATATAGTTGATGTTGATAGCCTCGTTCATCAATTTTGTCGCGTACTCGTCCATATACGTAGTAACGAATGTAGCTAGGTTCAAGCGAGGCTGTGTTTGTGCGAAAGTCTCGTCTTTAACCATTTGATAAGCGATCTCCGGGGTTGTAGGGCCATCTGGAATCTTATCTACAGGAGAGGGTGTCAACATCACTTCTGAGCCAAAAATCGCTGTTTTGGCATCGCCATTTCTGAAATTTGAGTCTTTCATTTTTCTTTAGTTTTTTTGTTAATAAAATGATTTGAATCAATGGAATACTGCTTCCACTGAGCGTTTATGCCAAAACAGATTATGGATTGGAAAGTTTTTTGGATTTACATTATTTGGGGTTTATTAGCGATACAAGTCCAGTCCTCTTGGAAAGAGCGAAAATGATGAACTTTCACATAAAATGTTTGTTTTGATTAGATAAAAACGTAAAACTAAATCTTTATGAGAATACAGACAGGCCGGGGCACAATTCCCCTTATAACTCTGGTAGGGATATGGTCTATCTCCGCTTTAAATGCATTACCGGGTTTAGCGGTTTCTCCGATATTAGGGAAACTTTCCGTTATTTTTCCTCATTCTACGGAACTGGATATCCAGATGCTTTCCTCTTTGCCATCGTTATTGATAATTCCATTTATTATATTGTCGGGTAAATTAACGGAGAAAGTAAATGAGATACGTCTATTGCAATTAGGCTTGGTGATCTTTGCCCTAAGTGGTATTCTATACTTACTCTCTAATAAGATGTGGCAGTTGATAGCGGTGAGCGCCTTAATGGGAATCGGATCTGGCTTGATCGTACCCTTATCGACCGGTTTGATATCTCGTTTCTTTATCGGGAAATACCGGACGAAGCAATTTGGTTTAAGTTCTGCTATTACGAATGTAACGTTGGTATTAGCCACGATCTTAACGGGATATCTGGCGGAGGTGAATTGGCATTTACCGTTTGCCGTTTATCTATTGCCCTTGATTTCCATCGTACTTTCCGTATACTTGAAAAGGAGTATGGAAAATGAGTCGGCGATCGTATCGAAATCAGAAGTGAAAGCCCCTGTTACGGCAGATCCCGTCACGGTTCCGGGTAAATATGGTGTGGATATAAAGCATCTGGTACAAATCATGTGTTTTTATGGATTGGCTACGTATTTAGTGATTATAGTCAGCTTTAACTTACCGTTTTTAATGAAGGAATATAAGTTTACAAGCGGTAATTCCGGATTAATGATATCATTGTTTTTCTTGGCTATTATGGCTCCCGGTTTTATCTTGAATCAGATCGTTGATTTATTTAAGCAAAAGACAAAATTTGTCAGTCTATTGGCGATCGCTTTAGGGATGGCCTTGATTTTGATATCTCGTACGGAATGGCTAATTGGATTGGGATGTATTTTTATCGGTTTCGGATATGGTGTTATCCAGCCAATCGCTTATGATAAAACGACTCGTACGGCCATTCCTGAGAAAGTTACATTGGCATTAGCTTTCGTGATGGCGATGAATTATTTGGCGATATTACTTTGTCCGTTTATTATCGATTTCTTCCAGTCTATGTTCCATGTCAAAAGCCAGCAATTCGCGTTTATTTTTAATCTCTGTATTGCGCTGGTCGCTACGATCTGGGCTTATGTAAAACGAGACTCGTTCCTTTTCAACGATAAAATATGATTTACGAATATAAAACTAAAAAACGATAGACAGTGAAAAATAAGAAAACAGAAGCTAATATTAGCATGGTGGTCTCAAAAACTTTCAGTGGATTGAATATGAACGCCTTGAAATACTTGCTTCCCTTATGGATGAGCCCGTTGACGGGCGCTTCTTTCCGATGCGTGTTTGCGGCCGTGGCGTTTTGGGTGATCGGCTGGTTTATGAAACCGGAGGTTTCTACGACGAAAGATAAGGTGTGGCTATTCTTATTAGGCGCTATCGGTATCTATGGTTTTATGTTTCTTTATTTAGTGGGGCTTAGCAAGACAACGCCGGTCTCGAGTTCTATTTTCACGAGCTTGCAACCGATCTGGGTATTTTTGATTATGGTATTCTTTTATAAGGAAAAGGCTACTTGGATGAAAATACTCGGTATCTTGATTGGTTTATCCGGAGCCTTGGTTTGCATCTTGACCCAGCAAAGCGACGATTTAGCGGCGGACGCTTTTAATGGGAATATGCTATGTCTGGCTAGCTCCGTGTTTTATGCCGTGTATCTGGTATTAAGCCAGCGGATCTTACAAAAAGTAGGGACGATGACGATGCTTCGATATACATTCACGGGCGCCGCTTTCTCCAGTCTATTGATTTTGCCGATAGAAGGCTTTCATGCTCCTTTATTCTCGGAGCCATTTCATTGGTGGCCTTTTGCCGTATTGATGTTTGTGCTTATTTTCCCTACGGTAATCAGTTATCTGTTGATTCCTATCGGATTGAAGTATTTGAAAACTACGTTAGTGGCTATTTATGGCTATCTGATCTTGATCGTGGCAACGATTACATCCCTATTGATCGGGCAAGACCGTTTCAGTTGGACACAGACGTTCGCCATTATCTGTATTTGCGCCGGGGTTTATCTGGTTGAGATAGCGGAAGGAAAAGAGAAAAAGACAGTCAAGGTTTGACTTATTAAATATGAACTATTAAATTGTAGCGTTATGGATAAAAAACAAGAAAAGAAAATCTGGAACTCTCAACTTGCGATTGAGAATCCGAAGAATGATAGGATCGCTGTTATTTACTCTGTAAAAGTTAGTAGTGTACGAATCCTAGAGAAACCTCGTAATCCGAAAAGAGGGAAGACCCGTTGACAATCATCATCCCCTATTCTATATATAAATATATGAATAGGGGATGACTGTCTATTTATTCTCCACTTCCATGCCCATGATATAATCGTTCATGAAATAGCCGTTTCCTATATGATGGTCCCGTGTGCCTATTTCCCGTAATCCCATATGTCTGTAGAAGCCTATGGCGGGATTGTAGCGGTTTACGTATAATTCTATAGTGAAAGGTCCGGTATGTACCTCCTTCAAATAGTTAATACCTTGTTCGATGATAAAACGCCCGATTCCCGTGCCATGCATTTCCGGTAGGGAATAGATCTTTTGAAAATTGTACGTGTTTTCACCTGTTTTCTCTATGGATAAATAGCCTGCCGGCATATCGTCCGCCAATATAATAAAATATTGATGATGTAACTCTTCCATTTGTTTAAGAATGTTATCCGGAGCGTACATCATATCGAACATATAATCCAATTGCTCTTTAGAAAGTATCTTTCCATACGTGTTCTCCCAAATGCGTGAGGCAAGGTCATGAATAAGAGAACGGTCATCAATAGTCGCTTTTCTAATCGTAAACATGTTAATTTTGTATTTTGACTCACAAAGATACAAATAGACGAACAAAAATACAATATAGACGAATGTAAATAGAATTTTACTTGACTAGTGTTATTTTTTAGCTTGATTTCACACTTATTTTGATGTTAATCCGCGAAAAATAATAACTTTGTGGGCGTTTACTATTGAAAAATACAATTCAAATACATAATAGGAAATGGATACAAAGATTCAGGAACTAACAGACAAGATCTACAAGGAAGGTGTAGAGAAGGGGAACGAAGAAGCGGGGCGTATAATCGCCGAGGCCAATGCTCAAAAGGATACGATTCTTAAAGATGCGGAAGCGGAAGCGAAACGTATCGTAGCGGCTGCCGAGAAACAAGCTGCCGAGTTGAAGAAGAATACGGAAGCCGAATTGAAATTGTTCGCCACCCAGTCTGTCGAGGCGTTAAAGAGCGAGGTGACAAACCTTATCACTGGTGATATCGCTAGTTCGAATGTGAAAGCGGCGTTGATGGATCCCGCCTATATGCAGAAAGTGATCCTTGAGCTTGTGAAAAGCTGGCCCGCTAATGAGTTCTTGACTATCCAAGCTTCTGATTCCGATGGCTTGAAGGCGTATTTTGAGGCCAATGCCAAAGGCTTGCTAGAGAAAGGGTATAAGATCGAGAAGGTAAGCGGAAAGAAAGCGTCTTTCTCTATTATCCCGGCGGATGGGTCTTATAAAGTGACGTTTGGCGAAGACGAGTTCATCGAGTTCTTTAAAGAGTTCTTGCGTCCGCAATTAGTAGAAATGCTGTTCTGATATGAGTAAGTATTACTACTTAATCTCCGGACTTCCTAACATAGCGTTGGATGATAGTAAACTAGCCTATTCGGTCTGTGAGTTCCGGACAGAAATAGAGGATATGCTATCTTCTAAGGACAAAAAGCTGATTGATTTATTTTATTTGAAATATGATAATATAAATCTGCTGGCTCACGCTAAAAGACCGGACTCCGATCCGGATCAAAGAGGAAGAATAACGTATGATGAGTTCAATACTTTATATAAAGCGTTGAAGGATGAGGAAAAAATTCCCAAAAATGATAATCTCCCGCCTTATTTCGTGCAATTCTTTAAACTGTATCTAGCCGAAGAGGCTAAGGACACCAAAAGCGAGAAAGAATATATATCATGGGAAGACCGCTTGGCTGCGTTATATTATGAATATGCCATGAAATGTGGGAATAAGTTCGTGGCCGATTGGTTCGAGCTTAACCTGAATATCAACAATGTTCTTACTGCGATCACTTGCCGTAAATATGGATTTGATAAGGCCAATTATATCGTGGGGCATAATGAGATAGCAGAAAATATCCGTACGTCGAACGCCCGTGATTTCGGCTTGGGCGATTCCGTGGAATATTTGCCCGAGTTACAACGCATCGCCGAAGAGACCGATCTGATCGTTCGTGAGAAGAAAATCGATCTTTTGAAATGGAAATGGCTGGACGATAATACCTTCTTCAAGACGTTCGACATAGAGAGTGTATTCGCTTATTTATTGAAATTGGAGATGATAGAGCGCTGGGTAACCTTGGATAAGGCGAGAGGCGAGAAGACTTTCCGTGAATTGGTAGGCGCCATGAAGATGGGTAGTGAGAATGCGTTGGAAGAATTTAAAAGAAACAATATAAAATAAATTATGGCTACGAAAGGAATTGTAAAAGGAATCGTATCCAACCTAGTAACCGTAGAGGTGGGTGGTCCGGTTTCTCAGAATGAGATCTGTTACATTTCTGTCGGAGGCGTGAAGCTGATGTCGGAAGTAATCAAGGTGATAGGAAAGAATGCCTTTGTACAAGTATTTGAGAGCACACGTGGTATGCGTGTCGGCGACGAGGCTGAATTCCAAGGGCATATGTTGGAAGTTACGCTGGGTCCGGGTATGTTGTCCCGCAACTATGACGGTTTGCAGAATGACTTGGACAAGATGGAAGGTGTATTCTTGAAACGTGGCGATTATACGTTTGCGTTGGACAATGATAAGAAGTGGGATTTCAAGCCTCTGGCTAAAGCGGGCGATACCGTGAGCGCCGGTGATTGGCTGGGAGAGGTGGACGAGAATTTCCAACCTCATAAGATTATGGTCCCCTTTAAGTTCGAGGGATCTTATATTGTGAAGTCGGTGGTTCCAGCCGGACAATACACCATCAATGATACGATGGCTGTCCTTACGGACGAAAATGGCACGGACGTAAACGTGACGATGATCCAGAAATGGCCGGTAAAGAAAGCCATCACTTGTTATAAGGAAAAGCCCCGTCCATTCAAATTGCTGGAGACGGGCGTTCGTACGATCGATACCGTGAACCCGATCGTTGAGGGTGGTACCGGATTTATCCCCGGTCCGTTCGGTACGGGTAAGACGGTGCTTCAGCACGCTATCTCTAAACAAGCGGAAGCGGATATCGTGATTATCGCCGCCTGCGGTGAGCGTGCGAATGAGGTCGTAGAGGTATTTACGGAGTTCCCGGAATTGGTAGACCCACATACGGGACGTAAATTGATGGAACGTACGATCATTATCGCCAATACATCCAACATGCCGGTAGCCGCTCGTGAGGCATCCGTATATACGGCGATGACCATCGCCGAGTATTATCGCAGCATGGGTTTGAAGGTTCTGTTGATGGCCGACTCTACTTCCCGCTGGGCACAGGCTTTGCGTGAGATGTCCAACCGTTTGGAGGAGTTGCCGGGACCGGATGCTTTCCCGATGGACTTGTCCGCTATCGTGGCGAACTTCTACGCTCGTGCGGGATTCGTTCATTTGAATAACAACGCTACAGGCTCCGTCACTTTCATCGGTACGGTATCGCCGGCCGGTGGAAACTTGAAGGAGCCAGTGACCGAGAATACGAAGAAGGTGGCCCGTTGTTTCTATGCCTTGGAGCAGGAGCGTGCCGACCGTAAACGTTATCCGGCCGTAAACCCGATCGAGAGTTATTCCAAGTATATCGAGTATCCAGAGTTTCAGGAATACATCGCTAAACATATCTCCCCGGAATGGATCGAGAAAGTAAACGAGATCAAGACCCGTATGTTGCGTGGTAAGGAGATCTCCGAGCAAATCAATATCTTGGGTGATGATGGTGTGCCTGTCGAGTATCACGTTACATTCTGGAAGTCCGAGTTGATCGACTTCGTGATCTTGCAACAGGATGCTTTCGATGCCATTGATGCGGTTACTCCGTTGCAACGTCAGGAATTCATGCTGGATAGAGTCGTGAACGTTTGCCGTTCAGAGTTTAAGTTTGATAACTTCCTTGAGGTTATGGACTACTTTAAGAAGATGATCAACATCTTTAAGCAGATGAACTATTCGGAATATGAGAGTGACCAATTCAAGAAGTTTAATACGGAACTGGATGAACTTTTGAAGGAGAGAATCGAAAATTAAAAGAGTTATGGCAACAAAAGCATTTCAAAAAATATATACGAAGATTACCCAGATTACAAAAGCTACCTGTTCGCTGAAAGCAACGGGAGTTGGGTATGATGAGTTGGCCTCTGTAGACGGAAAGCTGGCTCAGGTGGTAAAGATTATCGGTGACGAGGTGACGTTGCAGGTATTCTCCGGAACGGAAGGTATCCGTACGAATGCCGAGGTGGTATTCATGGGGAAGGCCCCTTCCTTGAAAGTAGGTGACCAGTTAGCCGGACGTTTCTTCAACGCTTATGGCGAGCCTATCGATGGCGGCCCGATCCCCGAGGGACGTGAGGTCGAGATCGGTGGTCCGTCCGTGAACCCGGTACGTCGTAAACAACCCTCTGAATTAATCGCTACGGGTATCGCCGGTATCGACTTGAATAATACCTTGGTAACCGGTCAGAAGATCCCGTTCTTCGCCGACCCCGACCAGCCTTTCAACCAAGTTATGGCGATGGTAGCCTTGCGTGCGAAGTCCGATAAGATTATCTTGGGAGGTATGGGTATGACGAACGACGACTACCTGTTCTTTAAGAATACATTTAGTAACGCCGGAGCCCTAGACCGTATCGTTAGTTTTATCAACACGACCGAGGACCCGTCCGTAGAGCGTATCTTGATCCCGGATATGGCGTTGAGCGCCGCTGAGTATTTCGCCGTGGAGAAGAACGAGAAGGTCTTGGTATTGCTTACCGATATGACCAACTACGCCGATGCCTTGGCGATCGTATCAAACCGTATGGACCAGATCCCGTCTAAGGACTCTATGCCGGGTTCCTTATATTCGGATTTGGCGAAGATTTACGAGAAAGCCGTTCAATTCCCGGCGGGAGGTTCCATCACGATTATTGCCGTAACGACCTTATCCGGTGGTGATATCACGCATGCCGTACCTGATAATACGGGTTATATCACGGAAGGTCAGTTGTATTTGCGTCGTGATAGCGATGTGGGTAAGGTCATCGTCGATCCGTTCCGAAGCTTGTCTCGTTTGAAACAGCTGGTAACCGGAAAGAAGACCCGTGAGGATCATCCACAGGTAATGAACGCCGCCGTACGTTTGTATGCCGATGCCGCCAACGCTAAGACCAAGCTGGAGAACGGTTTCGACTTGACCGACTACGACAACCGTACCTTGTCTTTCGCCAAGGATTATTCTTCTAAGCTGTTGGCTATCGACGTAAACTTGGATACGACGGAGATGCTGGACGTAGCTTGGGGATTGTTCGCTAGATATTTCAGCCCGGAGGAGGTAAATATCAAACAAGGATTGGTTGATAAGTACTGGAAGTAAATTAAATAAACATGGCAATAAAGTTTCAATATAATAAAACCTCTCTTCAGCAATTGGAAAAGCAACTGAAGATGCGTGAACGCTCCCTGCCTACGATCAAGAGCAAGGAGAGCGCCCTGCGTATCGAGGTGAAGCGGACCAAGGACGAAGTGAATAAATTGGAACTTCAGCTAGAACGAGAGATTCAGAGTTACGAGAATATGGTGGCTTTGTGGAACGAGTTCAATCCGGAGTTGATCTCCGTGAAGGACGTGACGCTTTCCACGAAGAAGATCGCCGGCGTGATCGTCCCGTTATTGGACGAGATCAAGTTCGAGATCGGACACTATAGTCTCTTTAATGCCCCCGCATGGTATACGGATGGTATCGAGTTGCTGAAAAAGCTGGCTCGTACCGGTATTGAGGCGGAGTTCTCGGGCATGAAGCTGGAGTTGTTGGAGCATGCTAGGAAAAAGACTACTCAGAAGGTGAACCTGTTTGAGAAGGTACAGATTCCGGGTTATAAGGATGCGATCCGTAAGGTGAAACGGTTTATGGAAGACGAGGAGAGTCTTTCTAAGTCCTCACAGAAGATCATGAGAGCCAATCAGGAGAAACGTAAGGCAAAAGAAGAAAAAGAGGAGGCCGAGGTATGATAGTAAAGATGAGTAAATATGCCTTTATGGTGTACCATAAGGAGTATGATACGTTCCTTTCTACGCTTCGTGACTTAGGTGTCGTCCATATCAAGGAGACAAACTCCGTGATGGATAACGAGAGGTTGCAAGAGCTTCTGGCTGAGCGTAAACAGATCAATACGCTGATGCGTTACTTTAAGAACCTCCATGCGGCGGAGAAAGACGTTAAGTTTGCTCCGGCCCGTGAGTTGACGAAAGAGGAGGGCTTGAAGTTGGTGCGTAAGATAGAGGAATTGCAAGATAAGAAAGCGCAATTGATCGCTTCCAAGCAATCGATCGAGAAGGATCTGGCTTATATGGAAATATGGGGTGAGTTCAGTTATCAAAATATCAACCGTCTGAAAAGAGCGGGATACGATGTTACGTTCTTTACCTGTCCTACCGCTAAGTACGAGCCGGAATGGGGCGTGCTGTATAACGCCATTCTGATCAATAACTTCCAATCGGTAACGTATTTTATCACGATTACCAAGGAAGGTACCTTGATCGATATAGACGCTGAACGTCCGAAGATGCCGGTTCAAGGATTGGCGAAGTTGCGTGCCCGTCTGGATCAACGTACCAAGGATATCCAGAATGTGGAGGATGAGCTGAAACATCGTGCCGTGGAGGATTATAAAACGTTGGAGGAATTTGATAAGAACCTGCAGGACGAGTTTAATCTTTCTAATGCGTTAGTGCAGACAGATCGGCAAGCGGGTGATAAGCTCATGTTGTTGGAAGGTTGGGTGCCGACGGAAAACGCTCCGGCCTTGGAGCACGAGCTGGATAAGCAAGGTTATTTCTTCCAGCAATTAGAGATCGAGGATGGGGATAAGGTGCCTATCAAGCTACGGAATAATAAATTCAGTAAGCTGTACGAGCCTATCACGAAGATGTTCTCCTTGCCTAATTACGGTGAACTTGATCCGACCCCGTTGTTCGCCCCGTTCTTTATGCTGTTCTTCGGACTTTGTTTCGGCGATGGCGGATATGGTTTGCTGGTCATGATCGCTTGTACGATCTTGAAGAAGAAGGTGAACCCGGATTTCAAGCCTTATTTGACCTTGTTCCAGTATTTAGGCTTTGCCGCCTTATTGGTGGGTACTTGTACGGGATCTTTCTTCGGAGTGGCCTTGGCGGATATCCCGGCTTTGTCAAAGATCAAGAACTACTTTGTGAATAGTGACAACTTGATGACATTCTCTATTGTCATCGGTTTGGTACAGATCATATTCGGTAAATGTGTCGCTGCTTACAAGATCAAGATACAGAAAGGAACGAAACACAGTATCGCTCCGTTCGCTTGGGTGTTCGTGATCATATCCTTGGCATTGGCGTTCGGACTTCCGATGTTGAACGTTCACTTGCCGAACGCTGTCGTTATGGTATGTTACGGAATCGCCATCTTGGGTCTGGTTGTCGCTTATTTGTACAATACACCGGGCAAGAACGTATTCTTGAACTTTGGTACCGGACTTTGGAACACGTACAATATGGCCTCCGGATTGCTGGGGGATACGTTATCATACATTCGTTTGTTCGCTATCGGTCTGACCGGTTCCATCTTGGGTGGCGTATTTAATACGTTGGCGGTTACGATGACAGACGGTATGAATATCGTGGCACGTGCGATCTGTATGTTGTTGATCTTGTTAGTGGGTCACTCCATCAATATCGCTCTTTGTACGATCAGCTCCTTGGTACACCCGCTTCGTTTGATCTTCGTGGAATATTACAAGAACGCGGAGTTCGAAGGTGGAGGTAAGGCCTATGAGCCATTCAGAAAAGCATAACAATTAAACGAGAAAATAAAACAATAAAAGAATAATTTAAAAACACATTTTATTATGGAACCAATTTTATTAGCTTATGTAGGTATTGCGTTGATGACAGGTTTAACTTTTATCGGCAGTAGTTATGGTGTTACGATCGCAGGTAATGCGGTGGTAGGTGCGATGAAGAAAAATCCGGATGCTCTGGGTACGTACATCGCTTTAAGTGCGTTGCCTTCTTCACAGGGTTTGTATGGATTCGTGGGCTACTTTATGATGCAGAAGTTCTTGGTCGCTGATATTTCCATGTTGGCCGCTACGGCTGTTTTCGGCGCTGGTTTAGTGTTAGGTTTCGCTGGTTTTTACTCTTCAATCCGCCAAGCTCAAGTTTGCGCGAATGGTATTGCTGGTGTTGGTGCCGGACACAACGTATTCGGTGCTACGATGGTAATGGCCGTATTCCCAGAGTTGTACGCTATCTTGGCCTTATTGGTTGTGATCTTGATTGGCGGAACGATTCCTGTCGCCTAATCATTCAAACATCTGGATATAATAGAGGCCGTCCCGGACATTCCCGGGGCGGCTTTTTTGATTGGATCGATGAATAAACTATCTCTTTTAGTTTATTAACTATATGAATCAGTTTGGTAACTAAAAGTTTTAGTTACTTTGTCGCAAACAAGATAAGGTTATGAAACGACTTACGGCGAAAGAAGAAGAAATCATGGGCTGGTTCTGGCAGAAAGGCCCACTGTTCGTGAAAGAGTTACTTGAATATTACGAGGAGCCTAAACCTCATTTCAATACCCTTTCTACGATTGTCCGAGGCTTGGAGGAGAAAGGTTTCCTCGCCCATAAGAATTTCGGGAATAGCTATCAATATTATGCGGTCTTAACAGAAAAGGAGTATAGCAACGGTACGTTGAAAAATGTGATCGCTAAGTATTTCAATAATTCTTATCTGGGGGTTGTCTCTACGCTGATCAAGGAAGAGGATATCTCTGTGGATGATCTGCGAAAACTAATAGATGATGTAGAACAAGGGAATCGTAAATAAGAACGAATATGGGAATCTTCTTTGTATATATCCTTAAATCATCCGTGTGCTTGACGATATTTTATCTGTTTTATAAGCTATTGTTGAGCCGTGATACCTTCCATCGTTTCAACCGGATCGCTTTATTAAGCTTGATCATGCTTTCGGTTATCATCCCATTTTGTGAGATTACTTTGGAGGAAGCGACGGCCATTCAGCGTCCGGTCATGGATTTGGAGAATTTGCTAGCGGCGGTTTCCATGAGAACGTCGGCAGAATCCGCTAGCCAACCTGTATGGTTACGAGTTATGGTGATAGCCTATATAATCGGAGGGATATTAACGCTTTGTCAATTCGCATATTCATTTTATGCCTTGTTCCGGTTGATGAGACAAGGTACACCGAAGCTGGTGGACGGAATCCATCTGATTCTTATGGACCAACCAGTCGCCCCGTTCAGTTGGATGCAAACGATCGTAATAAGCCGGAAGGATTTTGAGGAAAGTGGGATAGAGATCATGACGCATGAGATGGCGCATATAAAAGCCCGTCATTCCATTGATCTGCTGATCTCCGAGATTTGTATCCTGTTCCATTGGTTCAACCCATCTGTCTGGTTGTTGAGACAGGAATTGCAAAATATCCATGAATACGAGGCCGACGAGAGCGTATTAAATCAAGGCGTCGACGCAAAAAGATATCAATTATTATTAATCAAAAAAGCTGTTGGTGCACAGCGCTTCACTTCTATGGCCAACAGCTTTAATCACAGTTCACTTAAAAAGCGAATAGCTATGATGTTAAAACAAAAATCAAGTCCATGGGCACGGTTGAAGTATCTGTATGTACTCCCGTTGGCAGCCTTAACGGTGGTAGCCTTTGCCCGTCCGGAAATCTCTCACGAATTGGAGAAGATTTCGAGTGTCAAAATTAGCGAAATTATTCCGGTTCAGGAAAAAAAAGAGCCTAAAAGAAATGTAGAAGTTGAGACCCTCGCAAGGGATTCGGTCGTTTCTGAAAAAGATATGCAAGCGATACAGGAAAAGGTCTCGGCCGTGATGGAGAAATACCAGCCGGAGATTGACAAGGCGGTTGAAGAGGCAGTGAAAGCGGCGAATATCGACGAGATCGTTTCTGCGGAAATGGCGAAACACCAGGCTGAGATCGACAAGGCTGTGCAAGCGGCGATAGAGGCCGCCAAGATAAATGAGACTATCGCCGCCGAGATGGAGAAGATTCAACCGGAGATCAACCGAGCCATAGAGGAGGCCATGAAAGCCATAGACATCAATGAGAAGGCTGCTAAGGAGGCATCAAAGGAAAAGTCCTCTTTCTCCGGTATTGTCTACATCGATGGGATGGAATCTTCTAAAGAGAGGATGGACAATTTGAATCCCGATCGTATTGCGTCTATGAATGTGTACAAAGGAAACGAGGCGATCGCTAAATTCGGAGAGAAAGGTCGTAATGGCGTTATCGAGATAAAATTGAAGAAATGATTTTCGCGTATATATGCAAGGTAGGCTTGTTCGGCTCCCTCTGTGCGGGAATGTTTCTAACCTCCTGTATGGAGCGTGAAAACGAAGAAGCGAGCAAGCGGGTGATTGAGGTAGGTAAAGCTATCTCATCGCCTGCCGAGCTGAAAGCCTCTGATTATTTTGATGAGATCCGGTATGTCCCTTTAGAGACGAGGGATGATTGTCTAGTCGGAAGTTCTCCTGATATCAAGTTATTGGATAAATATATTCTGATCACTTCCGCTAACCGGCAATGTCTTTTGTTTGATAAGGCTACAGGAAAGTTTAAATGTCAGATAGGGCATGTAGGGAAGGATCCGGGTGGCTATAGAAACGTAGACTGCTTGGTGGACGAGTTGAACGGGCGTTTGCTGTTTAATGGATGGGGACATGATTTGATTAGCTATAATCTGGATGGCAATTATATCGGAAAAATAGAGCTTCTTATTTTTCTAAGAAAGTATTCTTGAGGTTAGTAAATAGATAATTTGGAAACAGCTTTATTCGATATAACACGGCCTTGTCATGACTGACTTGTGCCGTGTTTTTTTATTTATTTACTTGATCATTGTAATGATATTCTTCCCAAGTATGATCCCAAGGAAGACCGCTATCAAACCAAGGATATTACTGGCAAGTACATTGAGTAGTGCCATCTTGTATTCTCCGGTACGCATAAGTACCATCGTGTCGAGAGCAAAAGAAGAGAAAGTCGTGAAACCACCGAAAAGACCAGTGAATAGGAAAGCTCTTGTATTGATAGAAAAATTATAGGCTTCCGCTATACTCCAGCAGAAGCCGATTAAAAAGGAGCCGATCACATTGACCGACAAGATACCAAAAGGAAAGGAGTAAAGCATCGATCGTTGCACCCACGTGGAAACTCCGAACCGTAGCGCAGATCCGATAGCTCCTCCTATTATTAAAAGAAAAACCTTTATCATATCAACCTAGTGTGTTTCCCCCGGGCTAGGTTAAGGCCCGGGGAGATGGTAAATGATTTAGGTTTTCAATTTAATTGGCCGACTCAAACTGTCTCAAGAAACGAACATCGTTTTCCGAGAACATGCGTAAGTCTTTTACTTGGTATTTCAAATTGGTAATACGCTCGATACCCATTCCCAATGCGTAGCCTGAATAAACCTTGCTATCGATACCGCAGTTCTCAAGCACGTTCGGGTCTACCATACCGCAACCGAGGATCTCTACCCAACCGGTTCCTTTACAGAAGGGGCAACCCTTACCTCCACAAATGTTGCAGGAGATGTCCATCTCGGCGGATGGCTCCGTGAACGGGAAGTAAGAAGGACGCAAGCGAATTTTTGTATCCGGACTGAACATTTCCTTGGCGAAGAACAACAAGGCTTGTTTCAAGTCGGCGAATGAGACGTTCTTATCTACATATAACGCTTCTACTTGATGGAAGAAACAGTGAGCACGATAGGAGATAGCCTCATTACGATATACACGTCCCGGACAGATGATACGGATAGGCGGTTCTTGCTTTTCCATTACTCGGGTCTGTACGGAAGAAGTATGTGTGCGAAGCAATACATCCGGGTTATGCTGGATAAAGAACGTATCTTGCATATCGCGGGCAGGATGGTCCTCGGCGAAATTCAAGGAAGAGAAGACATGCCAGTCGTCCTCGATTTCCGGTCCCTCAGCGATGCTGAATCCTAACCGTCCGAATATATTGCAAATTTCTTTCTTTACAAGTGATAGAGGATGACGAGTGCCTAGTTCGATCGGGTAAGCCGTACGAGTCAAATCGATATCATCGTTTGCGGTCTGTACATTCTCAAAGCTTTCTTTTAATTCGTTGATCTTGCTCTGGGTTGTTTCCTTTAGTTCGTTCAAGTATTTGCCAACCTCACGTTTTTGATCAGCCGCTACATTACGGAAATCATTCATCAACGCCGATATCTCGCCTTTTTTGCTGAGATACTTTATACGTAAAGCTTCTAGTTCCTCGGCATTTGCCGCTTTCATATTCTCTACTTCTTGAAGCAGAGCCTTAATTTTATCGAGCATTTCTAATCACACTTTGTATTTGTCATGCAAAAGTACGCCTTTCTTTTGAAACCGCAAGGGATTCGTAAGGTTTTTTAGTTAAATGTAAGCGCAGACACTTAGGTGTCTTGTTTTATATATTAAAGTATTTATATATCTTCGCAGCATAATCAAACTATAAATTAATTAATGGAAATAGTCATTATTATTGGCCTTATCTTACTGAATGGAATTCTTGCGATGTCGGAAATCGCCTTGGTCTCAGCCCGGAAGGCTAGGTTGGAAACCGAAGCGAAACGTGGTAATAAATCTGCGGGCACTGCTTTGAAGCTGGCAAATGAGCCGGATAAGTTTCTCTCAACCATCCAGATCGGAATTACCTTGATCGGTATCTTGACCGGTTTGTACTCTGGCGAGGCGTTAGCTCATAATTTCGCTGTTATAATAGCGCAAATACCGGCCCTAGAACCGTATGCGTTGGGGATCGCTAAAACGACGATCGTTATTATCGTGACGTATCTTACACTTATATTCGGAGAGTTGGTACCGAAGCGGATCGGCATGGGGTGTGCCGAGAAGGTCTCTATGTTAGTTGCTAAACCCATGAATTTTCTTTCCTTGATATCCTCTCCTTTTGTTTGGCTACTTTCAAAGAGTACGGCGTTGGCTGTGAAGATGACGGGCGTGGATACGAAAGAGGAAAATAGGGTAACAGAGGAAGAAATCAAGGCGATCGTGAAAGAGGGCTTCGACGGTGGCGAGGTGCAAGAGGTAGAGCAGGACATCGTAGAGCGAGTCTTTAATCTGGGAGACCGTAACGTGGGTTCTATCATGACGCATCGTAGCGAGCTGGTTTGGCTGGATGTGACGGATAGTACGGAGAAGATTCGGGAGAAAGTGGAGGAGAACTTATTTAATATATATCCCGTGGCCTCGGAGAAGTTCGATAATATAGTAGGGGTCGTTTATCTGAAAGATTTGTTCGGAAGGATCGATCAACCGGATTTCTCGATCAATCAAGTACTTCGCCCGGCACAGTTCGTTCCCGAGAACCAGAGCGTATATAACGCCTTGGAATCTTTCAAGCAGACACACGTGAAATATGGACTCGTTACGGATGAGTTCGGAGGTATCCAAGGTATCGTAACCTTGAAGGATATTATGGAAGGCTTAATCGGACAAGTACCGGAAGTCGGAGAGGAGTCCGAGATCATACAACGTGAGGATGGTACTTGGTTGGTGGACGGCCAATATTCTTTCTATGATTTCTTGGAATATTTCGACATGGAGGATTTGTATGCCGAGCATGATTATAATACCTTGAGTGGCTTGATCCTAGAGATATTGGAACGTGTACCGAAGACGGGTGAGAAATTAAAGTGGCTGGACTTTGAGTTCGAGATCGTAGATATGGATGGCGCCCGGATCGATAAGGTTTTGGTTAAGTACTTGAAAAATGGGTAAAATGTCTTTTTAGAAGAGTACGCCGAGTGAGATACTCATCACGTTCGTTCGCTTGTCAATATTGATATCATAATTAATCTCGGGAACTGGATTGTTGACTTTCTCGAAATCGGATTCCACTTGATTCAATCCGAACTCATAGACAAAGTCGAAGAATAGCCGTCCGATGCTAACCCCTACGCCCGTAGCGACATTGACTCCGAACGGGGTGTTGTCATTCACGTATTCTACATGCGTGGTGGAAGATTCTACCGTATAGGCGATCTTATAGTTGTATTTTAATTTGGGGCCGACCATAAGGCTAAGTCCGTAAGGCCCTTTCTTCACTAGGTTATAGCCTACCATTATGGGAACCTCTAAGGAACTGGTTTTCATCATCAAGAGGTCGGTAGTTGCCGATGTATTGGACAGCATATTATTTTCCGGCAAACTTTGAGGTATGGAAAAACGGATATTTCCCTCGGAGCGATGCCATGAGAAACTAGGCTGGAGGAAGAACCGTTCGATATTGACCCGGCAAAAGACCGCGGCCAGATAACCTACCTTATATTCGATGTCTATATTCTCCGCTTCCTTCCCATTGATGGAAAGGGAGTTTATGACTGGGAAAGTGGCGTTGAATCCCACTTTGGCTCCAAAGTTGAATGCCTTGTCCTCGAAACGCATGAAGCTCTGGGCTTCTGCTAACAGACCGAAAGATAGCAACGCTCCTATAAGGTAGACTTTTTTCATACCGTTATTTTTTCTTTTTCACGGACCAGCCGAATTTACCGACAAATTCACCTAACCCGTAATACTTACCATGCGAGTAAGCCAAAAGATCCGCTTTCTGCATATCAAAAGCCCCTGTCTCTGGGTCTAGATATCGGTCGTCGGCCTGTACGTTTACGACATCAGCGATAAACATATCATGACTTCCGAGAGCGATTACCTCTTTTACCCGGCATTCGATACAAAGCGGAGACTCGTCTATCGTAGGGGCGTTAACGACGGTCGCTTTTCCGGGAGTGAGCTTCATCTCTTCGAATTTATGATGGTCTTTCCCTGAGTTTACCCCGCACCAATCCGTGGCGTAGGCCAGCTCACGATTCGTCAAGTTGATGACGAATTCCATATTCTTCTTCAAGATCGGATAAGAGAATCGTTCCGGACGTACGGATATATAGCACATCGCCGGATTCGTACAAATCGTACCGACCCATGCGACTGTTATTATATTGTACTCGGAAGGCTCATTCCCACAACTCACCATTACGGCTGGCAATGGATAGATCATGGTTCCCGGTTTCCAATCGTGCTTCATATAAAATGCAGTTTTTACAATTGCGAGTTGAGAATTGAGAATTAGCTCCACAAAGGTCTTTGACTTTCAATTCTCAATTCTCAACTTTCAATTATTTAATGATAATGTCTTCTTTATTAATCTTACGTTCGCAATAATGACATTTAATGGTTCCCTTCTCCTTGTCGATCACGTGGAAGCGGGAAAGCATCGGCTCATTATTGGTGATACATTTCGGATTGTTACATTTGACCAAGCCAATCAGCTCGTCGGGTAAAGTAACCGTCTTCTTCTCTACAACCTCATAATCACGGATAATGTTCAATATAATATTCGGGGCGATCATGGCGATACGGTTGATCTCGTCCTCCTCGAAAAATTTGTCGGCGATCTTGATCATACCCTTGCATCCCATCTTGTTGCTATGGAAATTATTGCCGATCGTGATCGTATTGTTCATTTTCTCCAGTCCCAGTAAAGAGGCTACCTTGAATAATTGGCTGGGAGGAATATGGTCTATGGCGGTACCGTTCTCTAAAGCGGCTACCTGCAACTCTTTTTTCTTTTCTGCTGACATAAAACTTCGTTTTTATTCGTCGATAGATATACCTAAAACTTCGCAAATGATAGCTTGGCGTGCGAACAGCCCGTTGCGTGCCTGCTGGATGTAATAAGCCTTTGGATTGTCATCTACATCGTAAGCGATCTCGTTCACACGGGGTAGCGGATGTAAGATACGCAGGTTTTCACGGCTGTTTCTCAGCATGTCGTTACGCAGGATATACACGTTCTTTACCCGCTCGTACTCTTCCAAGTCTGTGAAACGCTCACGTTGTACACGGGTCATATAAAGGATATCCGTCTGGTTGATGATATCTTCCGTGAAATCGGTATGCTCCTCGTATTTGAGCCCGTGCTTGTCGCAGAAGTTCTTTTGCTCGTCCGGCATGCGCAGCTCGTTCGGCGCGACGAAGTGGAAGGTCGGATGGAAGTGAGACATTCCCACGATCAAGGAGTGAACCGTACGGCCATACTTCAAATCGCCGACCATCGTGATGGTGAGGTTATCCAGTTTGCCTTGTGTCTTGCGGATGGAATACAGGTCCAGCATGGTTTGCGAGGGATGTTGGTTCGCCCCGTCACCAGCGTTGATGATAGGGACATCCGTCACCTCAGAAGCATAGCGGGCAGCTCCTTCCAGATGATGTCTCATAATGATCAAGTCCACGTAATTGCTTACCATCAAGATCGTATCTTTCAAGGTCTCGCCCTTGGAGGAACTAGTCGTGGAAGCGTCCGAGAAACCGATCACCCGTCCACCTAAACGGTTTACGGCTGTCTCGAAACTCAGTCTCGTACGTGTAGAGGGCTCGAAGAACAGGGTGGCGGCGACTTTGCCTTCCAGTAATTTCCGGTTCGGATTTTCCTCAAACTTCCTTGCGTTATCCAGAATACGAAGAATGTCCTCTTTGGAACATTGATCGATAGAAACTAAACTTTTACTTTTCATAGGTTGTGTATATTCTGTCTTATGTACGCGAATGTATAAAAAAAGCGGAGACCGAAGGGCCTCCGCTTTATATTTTATTTTAAGAAATCAACTAGACTTGCCGGAAGATAGAATGTGTTATTTTTATCGACATAAACGACGACAGAGTTTAACCGTATCTCATCTTGGCCTTTCTTCCCGGACTTCACGATGTTGGAGAACGGGGTGATCGTTAGCTGTTTTTTCTTATCTTTCTTGTTCTTAACGATCAAGGTTGGAGAACCTTTCTCGTCGGCGGCAGGGACGATCTCGCAAGTGTAATCCTCGAATACGTCCGTGTGGCGTGCGAAGTTCTTGCTTGTAAGATCTTCCAAGTTTCCGTGTGTCAATCCGAACAAATTGCATAAGTACTCATTCAGCTCGATGTTCGTATTCATACCTAGGGGTAAGGTTCCTTGCGGATGGTAAGCGGCTAGGAATACTTCCTCGCCCGTATGACCGCCGGTCGTGAAACCGAAGCAAGTGCGGGAAGTGATGATATGCGCCATCAATCCGGTTAACGAGCCACTGTACATGGAGGAATTATCTTCCGGTTTGCGTTGGTCTTCTGGTATCGGGCTGTTCTTGTAGTCCTTGCAATTGTTCAACGCGTTCATCTCTTCCGGAGTCAGCTCGAAGCCGGCGTAGGTGCGGAATACGTTTTGCACTTCTGAGTTAGGAACGCTGTTTACCTTGTTGGCGAAACCCTCGGCTGTCAATTTATACAGGGAGAATTGGTGGAACAATTGGTCTTTCGTCAATTTATCGTAACCTTTACAATCTTTTCTACCTAAGCTGATACCGCTGTTTCCGTGGTCGGGTACGATGACAACGGCAGTCTCGCCATTATTGCGTGCGAACTCCAATGCGGCACCGCAGGCACGATCGAATGCCAAGAAATCGGTAGCCATACCTACCGGGTCATTTCCATGAGCGGCCCAGTCTACCTTACTGCCTTCTACCATTAAGAAGAAGCCATTCGGGTTCTTGGATAATTTGTCGATCGCCTTACGAGTCATTTCCTCGATAGAAGGTTGCTCTTCCGGATTGCGGTCGATATCGTAAGCCATTTCCTTGTTGCCATATAAAGCCCACATCTTCTGATTATTATCGGCACGCATACCTTTCAGGTCGTTTCTATATACGCCGTATCCGTTCGCCAATAGATAATCTTCCATATCCTTTGTAAGGATAGAAACTCCACCACCGATAACGACATCGATATCATTATGAACCATCTGCGGAGCGATCCAGTCGTATTTACCACGGTTGTAGCTATGAGCGGAGCAGTCCGCCGGGGTAGCGTGCGGGAATTCGCAAGTGAAAACCAATCCCGTGGCTTTGCCCTGCAACATCTTTCCAGCCTCCAATACGGTGGTAAGCGGTTGGAAGGCACGGGCCGGGTCGGTCGGGTAGATATCGTTATCACCGTCGTTCTCCGGGTAAGTGGATACATAACCCGTACGGCTCGGTTGTCCGGTCATGTAGCATGATGTAGTAGGAGCGGAGTCGCCGATAGGGGCGTTAGAAGAATGCGTACGCACCGTTCCGCACAAATACGGGTCGATGTTCAATTTCGGTTTGCTGGGATCTTGGTACCATTGCAACCAACGGGCGATAGAGATAGTCGCCAATGAGGTTCCGTCCGGGATTAAGAGAATCACGTTCTTGACAGGCTTCACGTTCTCCTTTTCCACGGCATTGGCCGGCATGATGATAATAGCCAGCAAAAGCAGAAAAGCTAATGTTTTTTTCATGTGCTTTAATTTAATAATGTATAACAAATTCTTCTATTAAATCCTAATTTCCAAGTGGGATGATCTCCTCGTTGAACCGTGTCAACTTCTCCACGCCCGTCTCCGTTACAAGGAAACTGTTCTCGATACCCACGGCACCGACACCCGGGATCACGAATTTGGGCTCCAAGGCGAACACCATATTCGGTAAAAGCTCCTCTTTCGAGCGAGGGGTAAGCACAGGTAGCTCATTGATCTGTATACCGATGCCATGTCCTACGAATTTAGCCTGTTGCTCGGTTCCCATAAAGTTAGCCGAAAGACCTTCTTTCTTAGCGATATTCGCCGCTATATTATATAAATCCGAACAAGCGGTTCCCGGGCGGGTAGCGTTTTCCACCTCCTGCTGTATCGTAAGGGCCACTTGATGCGCCCGATAAGCTTCCTCCGTCAGGCGGCCTACGGAGAAGACACGGGTCATGTCCGTCATATAAGCCGTATAATTGCCGGCCATATCCACCATGATAGCGGTACCTTCTTTTAATAAAGTACCGTTAGCGCCCAGCGGACAAGAAGCGTCTATGCCGCCTCCACCCAAAGCGAAATCAAAAGGGGATGGGGTCTCGGCGTTTTCCCCGGCGAGAATACTGCCCATATAGATATCCATATTGGCTCCGAAAGCACGGAAAAGACCGATCGAGCCGTTCTTGCGCATACGTTTCTCGATCTCGTACTGAAACTCCAAGTCTGTCATACCGGGACGGAAACATTCCGGGATCTCGCTATAAGTAGCCTCATGCTTGCGGGCGGCGATACGGAATTGCCCGATCTCCCAAGGGGTTTTTACCCGGCGAAGGTTTCGCATGAAAGCGGTGGCGTTACCGGCCTCCTCCGGTTGGAATACCTTTTGTAAACGGATATATTCATTATAAGTTAACTCATCTGCCTCTAATAAGAGTCTTTTCGGCATCTTAATTCCTCGTTCCGCAAATAAGGTTGGGATGTCTTCCGGCTTACGGATGTATTCCACTTGATGTCCTGAAAGCCCGTTCGGTCGCTTGATCAGGAACCACGGCTCACCGTCTACCGGCAAATAAAAATAACCACTATAGATTTGTCCTGTCGTATAATAAAGATTTACATCTACGGTAAGCAAACAGGCATCCATACCCATCTTTGCCATACCATCTCTCATCCGATCCCATTTTATCTTTAGGTCGTTCTTCAATTCTTCTGAAATCATCTTCCTTTGTATTACTTTTATTTTGTACCGGGCATCAAAGGTAACAAGAATTTACGAGATTTAAGTGGATTTGAGGTGAATAAAGTATTACAAACGCATATATGCGAATATACGGTTGAATAGGGAAATCTTCTTATGAATAAAGATAATCATATCTGTATCTATTCCTTGATTCTCGTCGTGAATCCTATAAACCACGGCGTGGTCTTTACAGATCATGGCGTGGTTTACAAAGACCACGCCGTGGTTTGTAGAATAGAAGTAGATCCGATATAGAATATATAAGTATTCAGCTGGTTATTCTTGCGGAACAGATAGGGTATTCGATATTATTGGATCGGGATCTTGATAACCACCTTCCGGATATTCCCTTGGCCGATACCCGGGGCGTGCCCGTCTTCCGGGAAATAAATGGCGAATTGTCCGGGATAGATTTTCGTATAGGCGGTAGGTTTGTCGATATAAAAGGCGATATCTTGCTCCTCGTTGTATGAGACGGATTCCTCTTGCAATTGATCTCCGGGCTTCCATCCGATTTTCTCTACGCCCAATAAGGGGAATTGGATATCGATAAATTTCTTGTGGGTCTCGATGGCCGCTTCCGACTTCTCCTTTCCGAAGAGGCTGGCGATGCTAACTGTGAAACCAGCGTCCGCTATATCGTATTTACCATCTTCCATTTTTGAAAAATCAGTAGACTTAACATAGTCAAAAGCCTGCTTGAACAGCGGATGGATACATTCGATCCGCTTAGAGTTCTCAAGTGAGTCTAGAATCATATTGTTATTAAGTTTTAGTAATTGGTTTGAAAATCCTTACAAATGTCGGGTATTTCCCTGTTAAATAATAGTCATATTTCTCAAATAAATCTATTAAGTTCCTAGGTTTCTTAACGTACGTAAATACTGTTTCGTAAAGTTTGCAATCTGGTTGCAATCATATTTATCGTATCTTTGTTATTCATTTATATATAACTAAACAGGTGATACGATCTATGAAAGATTTGGAGACAATTATATTACCGGTTCTCGAGATGAGTTGCGCCGTATGTGCCAATAACGTAGAGAATACGGTGAAGGGACTTCCCGGCGTGGAAGAGGCATCGGTGAATTTCGCGGCGAATACGCTTTCCGTCAAATACCATCCATCCTTGATTACTCCTCAGAAAATGAGAGAGGCCGTGCAGGAGGCCGGATACGATTTGGTCGTGGAGGTAGAGGATCCGACGGCGGTACAGGAAGAGATGGCACGAGAGCATTACCGGAAGCTACGCCGGAATACGATCGGGGCGTGGGTACTTTCCATTCCGCTGGCCCTGCTGGGAATGGTGTTTATGCATACGCCCGGCGGTAACTGGATCATGATGGCACTGGCCTTGGTGATTATGATCGTGTTCGGGCGGTCGTTCTACGTGAACGGCGTGCGCCATGCGTTGCACGGTAGCGCCAATATGGATACATTGGTGGCGTTGAGTACCTCGATCGCTTTCCTGTTCAGTTTCTTCAATACCGTATATCCGCAGTTCTGGTATGAGAAAGGATTGGAGCCGCATGTTTATTATGAGGCATCCGGCGTGATCATAGCGTTCGTCCTGTTGGGCAAACTTCTGGAGGAGCGGGCGAAGAACAGCACTTCTTCCGCTATCAAGAGCTTGATGGGATTGCAGCCTAAAACCGCCCGTCGTGTGCGAGATGGTCAGGAGGAAGAGGTCTCTATCTCGTTCTTGCGGGTGGGAGATCTTGTCAGTGTCCGTCCCGGTGAGAAGATCCCGGTGGACGGCACGGTGTCTCAAGGTTCCTCTTCCGTGGATGAGAGCATGTTGAGTGGCGAGCCGATTCCTGTCGTGAAATCACAAGGCGACCGAGTCTTGGCCGGGACGATCAACCAAAAGGGCGCTTTCTTGATGGAGGCGACCGGGGTGGGGAGTGCTACCGTATTATCGCAAATCGTACAGATGGTACAAGCCGCTCAAGGAAGTAAGGCGCCCGTGCAGCGTATCGTTGATAAAATAAGTGGTATATTTGTACCGATCGTTGTCGGATTGGCGATACTTACTTTTATCGTCTGGCTGGTAGTAGGAGGAAGCGGGTACTTCTCGTACGCTCTCTTATCGGCGGTATCGGTATTGGTGATCGCTTGCCCTTGCGCGTTGGGACTTGCTACGCCAACTGCCTTGATGGTCGGGATGGGTAAAGGCGCCGAGCATCATATATTGATCAAAGACGCTTTTGCCTTGGAAAACCTTTGTAAGGTGGATACCGTCGTGCTGGATAAGACCGGGACCTTGACCGAGGGCGTGCCCGAGGTGACAGACTCTTTCTGGATATCGGAGGCGAGCCGGGATATGCTGGATATCCTTTATACCGCCGAGATGAAGTCTGAGCATCCTTTGGCGTCCGCTATCCTCTCATGGTTGAAAGGAACGGAGGCCGCGGAGATCGACGCTGATAGTTTCGAGAGCGTAACGGGGCGTGGTATCCAAATGCAGGTACATGGCGTGACGTATTGGGTAGGAAGCAAAGGCTTTTTGGAAACCTTCAAGGCGATGGTTCCGCCCGAGGCTGGGCGGGAAATCATCCGGTGGGAAGAGGATGGCAAGAGTATCGTTTATTACGGTTGGGAATCGGAATTGCTTGCGGTCATGGCTATTTCGGATCGGTTGAAACCTACGTCGGGAGAGGCGGTAGAGGCCTTGAAAGAAATGGGTATCGAGGTTCATTTATTGACCGGCGATGGAAAACGGACCGCCGAGACCGTTGCGGCCATGCTGGATATCCGTCATTATAAGGCAGATGTCTTGCCGAGCGATAAGGAGGAGTATATCCGTTCCTTGCAAGCCGCCGGAAGGAAAGTGGCTATGGTTGGGGATGGTATCAACGACTCGCAAGCTTTAGCCCGTGCGGATGTGAGCATTGCGATGGGTAAGGGAACGGATATCGCCATGGATGTGGCGATGGTCACGTTGATTACTTCGGATTTGATGTTATTGCCGGATGCGATCCGCTTGTCGAAACGTACGGTTCGCTCGATCCACCAGAATTTATTCTGGGCATTTATCTATAACTTGATCGGAATCCCATTGGCGGCGGGTGTCCTATTCCCGGTGAACGGACTGTTACTGAACCCGATGTTGGCGAGCGCCGCGATGGCTTTCAGTTCCGTGTCGGTGGTATTAAATAGCTTACGGTTGAAATGGAGTAAACTTTAAATAATAAGTAGAGATATGGCAACATTAAAATTTAAGACAAACGCTAAATGTGGCGGATGCGTGGCGGCTATCGGCGCTAAGTTGAATAAATTAGTAAAAGAGGACGCATGGTCGATCGACTTGAAATCCCCGGATAAAACATTGACTATAACAACCGATCTTCCGGCGGAGACCATTCTTTCCGCCGTATCGGAGGCCGGTTTCAAGGCTAGCGCCTTGTAGTCGTAGCGATCGGATGGATGAGAAAACAAAGACAGACTCATGGTGAGGAAGTAGCGAATGTGCTTACGCATGGCGCGGGCATGTTGTTCGGCTTAACAGCGATTATCGTTTTGATGATCGCCGGGATTCGTACAGGTGATCCGTGGGTGATCGGTAGTTTCGCCGTTTATGCGTTGTGCATGACTTCCTCGTATGTGACCTCTACCTTTTACCACGCCGCTTCCGATCCCAAGCGGAAATGCCAGTTGCGCCGTTGGGATCATAGCGCTATTTATTTGCATATCGCGGGTACTTATACGCCATTTACCTTGGTGGCTCTCCGCGACGAGGGTTTCTGGGGCTGGGGATTATTTATTACGGTTTGGCTGGCAGCGGTTATCGGCGTATGGTTTAGCTTCCGTCGGATGAAGAAAAAGGATAATCTGAAAACGGTTTGTTATCTGCTGATGAGCTGGGTGGTGATTATCGCTTTCAAACCATTGATCGATGTTTTCCAGCGTACGGATTCGATGTATGTCTTATATTGGTTGATCGGAGGAGGCTTGTTCTATTCCTTAGGAACGATTTTTTTCTTTCTGGATAAATATAAATATATGCATTCCGCATGGCATTTATTCGTTCTCGGGGGAACGGTTTGCCATTTTATAGCGATCTATAATTTGGTGTAAGGAAAAATAAAGAAGCCGGAACTGTGTTTAGCGGTTCCGGCTTCTTTTATTCTTGTTCTTCCGGATGTTGTTTCTTGTATTTATAATCCGCTAAAATCAACCCCATTGAAAAGCAAGGAAGGGATTCGCCAGCTGGAGGATAGGCGGGGGTCGTTTCCGACTTCCGCTAGGTTACTCCATAGGGAGAGCATATTACCCGTGGCGTTCATCTCGGAGATCGGTTGGGATAGCTTGCCTCTCTCGATCAAGAAACCTTCCACACCATACGAGAAATCGCCGGTCGTGCTATTGCAGTTTCCACCGTTGAAGCCGGTCACCAATATACCTTTGTCGATAGAGGCGATCAATCCGTCCAGATCCTTATCACCATTCCGCATGGTAAGAATCGAGGGAGAGCCGATCGTTTGTTCCATGCCCATCTTGTTGGCGGAATACGTATCGATATAATACGTTTTCAATATACCCTGCTCGAATACCGGAAGACGTTTCGTGGCAACACCCTCGCTATCGAAATAACGTGCGCCGGAAGCCTTTACCAAATGAGGCTCATCTATCAAGATCATCTTGTCGCTCGCTACCTTTTGGTCGATCTTATCCAACAAGAAAGAGTTCTTTTGCTGGATGGAGGAACCATAAATGGCTCCGATTACTGGAGAAAGCAGACGACTGGAGTTCATGTTATCCACGATCATGGTATATTTACCGGACGCCACTTTCCGCTGTCCCAGTTTTCGAAGCACCCGTTCCAGCGCTTTCGTACCGATACCGGTCTTCACCAGCTCGTCATAATACAAGGAAGAGTCGTACCAATAAGACTCGGGACGGGCGTCACCCTCCCCACGGATGCTGACACTCCCCACCAAGCCATAAGAGGAACCAGAAGCCTCGCCTTCGAAACCGTTGCTGGCTACCATGTACTTAAAGTCCTTCTCGTCGCTGTAGGAAGCGTTGGCGGAGATGATCCGGTCGTCTTTGCCCATGATTTCCTCACAGACGCTCATGGCCAACGCTACCTTGTCGTCCGGTTGCACGGAGTCGAAATTCGGGTCGACCAATCGCAAGTCCGCCGCCCCACCTTTATAATACAAGGAAGCGTCCGGCAGCGTGCGAGCCTTGTCCTCGGCGAGGAAACGAGTGGCGGAGATACCATCCTTGATGAACTTCTCCAGCTCTTTCTTATCCAAGCGATTGGTAGAGTAGGAGCCGTAACGGCCGTCCACGAACAAATGAACCACCATGCTGTTCTCGGACGCCTGTTGCAGACGGTCTATTTTCATATCCCGTATCTCAAACGAACTGCTGGAACCATTGTAAAGCGTGACACGTGAAGACTGACAACCATTCTTCAAGGCATATTCCATGGCCCATTGAGCCAATTTCTTATTTTCGTTTGTTATCATATTAGTTTTCTCCTCCTACTGTAAGTTTGCTGACTAAGGCCGACGGCATACCGCAGGTTACCGGGCAAGACTGTCCATCCTTACCGCAGGTCCATGTGCCGTTATCCATTTTATAATTATTACCCACCATCGTGATATCCGCCAACGCTTTCGGGCCGTTACCGATGATATTGATATCCTTGATAGGTTGGGTGAGCTTGCCGTTCTCGATCAAGTAACCATCCTTCACGAAGAAGGTAAAATCGCCTGCGCCAATCTGTACCTGCCCGTTCGTGAAGTTGGCGGCATAGATACCTTTCTTTACGGTAGAGATGATCTCCTCTTCCGTCACGTTGCCCGCTTCCATATAAGTGGCACGCATACGGGGGATAGGCATCTGACGGAAAGACTCCCGGCGGCCATTGCCCGTAGAGGGGATGCCGTAATGTTTTGCGCTGATACGATCGTGCAGATAACTGGTCAAGACTCCCTCCCGTACGATATAGGTTTTTTGTCCGTCCACACCCTCGTCATCGATATTGACCGAGCCCCGGTTGAAAGGAATCGTGCCGTCGTCCACCACGTTGATATGCTCGTTGCAAACTTTCTTGTTCAGCTGATCGGAGAAAATAGAGGTGTTCTTACGGTTGAAATCCGCCTCGAAAGCATGGCCGATCGCCTCGTGCAATAAGATGCCAGAGCCACCGGCACCCATGACAACAGGCATTTCCCCGCCTTTTGGCTTGATCGCCTGAAATAAGATAGAGGTCTTATCCACTGCCTCTTGGGCAAGCTCGTTGATCAGGTCGTCCGTCAGGAATTCCGCTCCCATACGAAAAGCCCGTGCGGCGTACGAGTTCTCGATCTTCCCGTTATCCTCCATGATGCAGACGGCGCTCAAGGCGCTCATCGGGCGATAATCGTAATAAATCTGCCCTTCCGAGTTACAGAATAAGATATGAGAGGTCGTGTCTCCCAAAGAGGCCATCACCTTGGTGACCCGCTTGTCCTTTGCGAATATCTGATCGTTCAGTTTCTGCAAGAAAGGCATCTTGTCATTAATGGCTATCTCGTCCCAAGGTGTTTGTACGTTATAGAAATTGTTCGTACACGCTTTTTCCGTCAGGTTTATTGCGGTGGTGTTCGCCGATCCGGTGGCGATCCGTGCGGCCGTGCGAGCCGCCTTCAGCATCTCGTCTAAGGTAACGTTCTCTACGTAGGCGTATCCCGTTTGGTCACCAGCCAAGACTCGTACGCCCATCCCAAAATCGATGTTGGATGAGGCACGGTTTACGGCACCATCCTGCAACCCCACGTTGTTCCTGTATGAATGCTCGAAAAACAAATCGGCATAATCCCCGCCTTTCTCCAAGGCTGCCGCCAATACCTTCCTCAAATCCCCCTCACTCACCTTGAAATAATTCATAGCGAATGAAATACCGGCTGCTTTATCCCCCTCACTACCGGTGCAACTTCCTAGTAAGGAAGGAGCCGCTAATGTTCCAAGCATAACCATACCTCCTGTTTTAATGAAATCACGTCTGTTAATATTCATGTTGTTGTTGTTTAGCCCAATCCATCACGTTTGCGGGTGGACGTTGATTCAATAATTCTTTTTTCATAAAGTCCATGTAAGGAGCTACATGCTTGAAGAATTTCTTGTATCCCTTACATAGATAATTTAGTCCCGGCTCTCCATTCGGCGTATGGAGAAACCGGTTTTTCGGGCACTCTCCATGGCAAGCGAAAAGATATTCGCATTCCTTGCATTGCGTAGGGAGCTTATCTTCTTTATCCGTTCCAAACTTTTGTTGTACCGGACTGTACATCATCTCCGTTAATGTCTTTGTTTGGATATTCCCGAGTTTGTATTCCGGGAATACGAAATGGTCGCAAGCATATACGTCGCCATTGAACTCCATTACCCCGGCGTGACCGCAATGGCGAGCCAAGGAGCAGACCCCGGGTTGTTCGCCTACCCAGTTCGCCAAGGTGGAATCGAATAATTGGATGTAGAACTTGCCGACATCCTCTTTTAGCCACTCGTCGAACAAGGCGCAAAGGAAATCCCCCCATTTCTCGCTATCTACCGAGAACGGAGCTAGCTCGATCGCTGCGTCTTGCTCCTCGGGAGAAGATAGCTTGGTGCCTTCCTTGTGCCGGCCGATACGCTCCACGATCGGGGCGAATTGGATGAAACGGCAATCCAGTTCCTTGAAGAAATTATAGAATTCCAGCGGATAATCCACGTTATAATCATTCACGACGGCCATGGCGTTATACTCTACCCCATGTTTTTTCAGCAACTCGATTCCCTTCATCACCTTATAGAAAGAGGGGAGTCCCTGCCGGTTCCTACGGTATTCGTCGTGGAACTCTTGCGGGCCATCGATAGATACACCCACCAAGAAATTATTTTCCTTGAAAAATTGGCACCACTCATCATTCAATAGGGTACCATTGGTTTGGATACAGTTATCTATTTGCCGTCCTCCCGCATACTTACGCTGCAACTCCAAGGCTTTTTTATAGAAGCTGATCGGCCGCATCAGCGTCTCGCCTCCATGCCATGTAAACAAGACTTCTTGCATGGTTTGGCATTCCATGTATTCCTTGATGAACTTCTCGAGTATCTGATCTGTCATGATGTGATTCTTTACATCCGGATAGAACTTGCTTTTCTCAAGGTAATAACAATACTCGCATGCCAAATTACAAACAGAACCAATCGGTTTCAACATGATGTAGACCGGCTTAGCGAAAGGGGAAATATAGGAGCTATTCATGGTATATTATTAGATGTTACATTTCTATTTCAACTCGAACTCGCTAAGTACAATTTTTTGTTTTAGTTCGCTGAACGTTTGATCGGACTTAGTCAGTGTACGGAAGGTATATTTATCCCCGTATGTGGAAAGTACCTTTTCCATCTCATTTTCTCCGATCAAGAAATAACCTTTGGCGGGTGTTTCTTTATCGAAGTCATGGAAGATATTTCCCATATAGAAGTTTAACCCGTACAGATTCCGATAAATCCGAAGGTTATTTACGACATATACATTCTTTTTATTCAATGGATATTCTTTCAGGATACGTTCAGCGAAAACACGGCAAGAATCCCCTTCACGAATACCTCTCATAATGACACCATCAATTAATAAATTAACCGAGAATGTCAAGGCTATCGTAGCGTAGAGAATCTTGATATTTATTTTCTTGAACATCTGGTAATAGACCGTTCCTAATATCAATAGATTTATGAAGATAATACAGATCGTAAGCGTGCTGGGATGAACCAATACTTTTGATACCATTCGTACCATGTCCAAGGTCGATGCGTTTTGTGTATATTGACCGACGATACCAACAGGATCAATAATACCGAATACCGTAAGCAAGATCGCTATCATGACGACACTTACTACGGAAGCTAAAAAGGCAGCGAATACCCGAGTTACTTTCGTACGGTATTCTGTAATATATAAGGCATACTGAGCCAAGAACAAGGCAATGAACGGATAAGCCGGCATTAAATATACGCTTCGTTTACTGGAAGGGATCGAATAGAAGAAAAGGATGCCGATTAAAGCAACCAAACTAAATAAACGAACTTTTTCCATGGAGCGGATACGTTTCCACGTATTCTTTAAGATCTCTTTAATAGGTTGCTCAGGCTTGCTAAGTTTCAGCCCGAATAAAGAGAAGAAAAAGAAAATAGTCCAAGGTATAAAGCCTGCCGCCAACGTCATGAAATTGTACCAAACACCATTCTCATGCCCCAGATCATAGGAAATTTCAGGAGTGTTTAGGTGTAAGAAACGAGCGAAATTCTCCGCTAATACGACATTAAGGAACTCATCTCCCCCCTGCTTCCATGCGGCGGTATACCACAACATCGGTAGGAATAAAGAGGAAATTCCCGCATATAATAAAGTCTTGAATATGGTGAGATAACTGTATTGACCTAACATTAATAGATAAATGCCGAATACGAATAGGGGCAATACTACGCCTACCGGTCCTTTGGTCAGAACGGCGCATCCTAATAATAAAGGTATGAATATGGGAAGTCCTTTCAGCTCTAATTTATCTTCCCATCGATATAGCTGGAAAAGCCCTATGACGATGAAAGTAGTGAGCAACATATCCACCCGAGTCGTCATGGCCGCCCGATGTATCTCTACGCAGGTGACCAATAGGAGGGTCGCTATGAATGCCTCCTGAAACTTTACGATTCGTTTACCGAAAAAGACCAATACGAACCCGATCAAGGTAATAAAGGCTAAAGCCGATGGCAAGCGGGAGGTGAACTCGGAAACATATCCCTGTGGATAGGAGAAAGCAGCCATTAACCAATGCGCCATCGGTGGCTTAAAAGCGAACTCGTTGGCGTAGGATTGTGGCAAGACCCAATTGCCCGTCTCGAGCATGGAGATCGCTACGGCCGCTTCCCGGGGTTCCCCTTTGGTGGAGAAGTCGCCGAGGCCGATCCAAGGTAACACAGATATAATACAGATTACTACCATCATGGTTACCGGCTTTTGCAAGTAAAGATATTGAAGTGTAGGTGTACGCATATGACAATTAATATATAGGGCTTTGGCCCATTAATGTTATAAAACAGTTTGCAAAAGAACAATTTTTTATGGACTTTCCCCGCATTTTTAGAAACTTTTTATGTGCCCAATGAATGTTTGATAGCCTTTCGTATCGCTTCCGCATCCTCCTTGTTTTCCTTTAATATGGAGAGAATCAGGTTTAAATAACTCTCTTTGTTACTGATACCGCAGATCGCGCATAGGCGGCTCTGTGGTAACATCCCTTTTTGATTATAAACACGGAGGATGCTTTTGTAGTTCTCCGTTTCTATATAAGACTCGAACTCTTCTTTTATGTTTTTGTATATTTCTTCCACATGGATGTTCAGACGGATACTCTCTACATGTTCGGTTAATTGCTCCACCGTCGTTATCTTGCGATCAACGGTAGTCTCCAGTTTTTTACGGACTTGATGTTTGGCATGAAGGATTACTTGCGAGTCCAGTTCTTTTTGGAAAAGACGTACTACGTTTTCTTTCACTTGCTTGAAAACATCGTCCGGATCTTTCATCAACCGTTTGGCGACCGTCTTGATCACATCCTCTATCATCAATAGGTTCTCCACTTCCGCTACGTCCGGTACATAAATATGTTGTTCCCGTAGATAGTTTATTTCTCCTTGTGTACGCCTATCACGATCTACGATACCTTTGCTATCTAATGTATGGAAGTCTTTCAGTTGGCCGAACGCTTTGGTTGTCTCGATTACTTTTTGGCAACCACCCATCGGTTTCACCAAATAATCGGGGAATATGAAGGGGTAAAGCTTACTGTCGATACTGTTCGTGTCGGTCCCTTCGATAAACAAGATCGGTTTCCGGCTGCCAAGTATTTCCATATATACTTCTTCCGGGAAACTTTCATTACTCTCGATCAACTCGTAATCCCATACGGAATGATCCGCGTCGTAAGAACGAATCCAGATCCGTTTGCTGTCGGAGCGGGAGGTGGCGAAATCAATGTCATGTGTGAGATAAACAAACGTACAGTCCGGACGTATCGCCTCAATCTCGTCCCAAAGCTGGTTCTTTATGGAGTTGTGGAGAAGGGTTTCCGGCTCTTCGATCACGAGCAAGGCGTTCGGGCATGCGCATAATGCGGCCCCAATCAAGTAGAACACCAGTTTCTCGCTATCGCTCATGCGTCCGGCGGTGTAGGAATTTGAATCACGCCCCGTGGATACAAGCTCGATAAATCCCGACTTTCGTATCAGACGATTATGCGGAAACATCTTTTCCCAGATCGCTTGTATAATATCTATCTTGGTGATCGGAGGATCTACTTCGTTATTAGTCTTGCAGGCTTCCTTGAAATTGACTGCCGCCTCGAACTCCTCGCTCTGGAGTTGCAAAATCAGTTTCTCGTATTCAGAAATACGTGGCATGAACAGTCGTTCTTTGATCATAGACTGTAAACGTGCGAATTCATTGGAGGCCGATAATTTAGATTCGTCATCGCTGATGAATAAGGCATGTATACCGGATATTCTTTTCGCTTGACCCGCATATCTCTCCAATAAATCTCTGCCAAAAGAGCTTTTTCCCGCACCGTTCGCTCCGATCACGACTAATATCTTCGTGTCTAGCATGATGGGATGTGTCACATTAACTTTCGTTGGGAGTGTTAGTTCCATACATGTTATTGATTAGGTTTTCAAAGATAAGCTTTTTCTTTGAAAGTTCGCACGAGACCTAAAAAATAAAGTGCCTTTTCCGAAACATCCTTAAAGACGGGAAAGGCACTTTTATTAAAACCTTAGCAGAGTTTTTTCTTATTTGCTCTTCTCCAAGATAACGCGAGCGAGGCGAGCTTGTATTTGCATTAATGTATTAACATCCTCGTTCTCGAAATTGATGTCAGCTACTTTTAAACTTCTTTTGGAAACTACCGGAGCCGATTTAGCAGCCATTAATTCTTGTACTAATTCATCTACTTGCTCTTTGATTTTCTCTGCCTTTTTTGAATAATCTACTGTACGTGCCATAGTTCTTTTGATATTTTATTTTATGAATACTATCGCAAAGATAATTACATTTTTATAATACACATAATAAAACGTAAATATTCTGTGCTATTTTTACGAAAAAGTCCGAGCTGCAATATTTTCGCAGCCCGGACTAGGTAATTATCGAGATGAATGTGTGTTATGCTTTTGTCGTATTCGTCTCGGATACGTCATTTTTTACTTCCCAATGGAACGGTTCGAATTCAGTGTTCGGATCTACCCAAGATGCTTTCTTAGACGCATAGATAATAAACGGTGCCGCAACGACAACAATTACACCGATGAAGAGAACGGCGAACCAAACCGTATTATTTCCTGTAGAAATCTGGCTAGGAGGAATGAAACTTAATACGAACGCTAATAAGGAACCACAGAATCCTAAACCTCCGATTAACCACATCAAGCCATTGCCACCTTTTCCGATACGGAAAGGACGACCTGCCTTTTTCATCTTATAACGTAATGCGATCGCTCCGGAGAACATCAACATATACATTATTAAATATAAGATCACCGTAAGCTGTGATAAGATCTGATAAAAGCTTTGTACGGATGGCATTACCACGAATAATAAGCTAAGAAGTGTAACAGCCGCTCCTTGGATATAAAGGATGTTTTTCTGTACGCCGATCTTATTGGTCTTCTGGAAGAACGGGGGCAGATAACCTGCTTTACCAACTGCGAATATACCTTTGGAAGGACCAGCGACCCATGTCAATACTCCTGCTAATACGCCAAATGCCAAAGCGATAGCGATAATTGGGGATAACCATGAGGCATGAATGTACTTGAAGTAATTGTCGAATCCCACTAATAAACTTTGCGTAAGATTGATGTCTTTCTCTGGGATAATAATACCCAACGCAAAAGTTCCTAGTACGAAGATTACAACGGTGATCAAGGCACCGATAAATACAGCTTTCGGATAGTTTTTAGAAGGATTGTCAACGTCTTTCACGTGAATACCGCCCATTTCCATACCTGCGTAAAAAAGGAAGATACTTGCGGCTAAGACTAAGTTGTCGAATTTACTGAAGTCGGGGAAGAAGTTACTGTGGAAATCCATATTGGAATGCCCGCCAGTCGCTAGGTATACGATACCTAAAATGATGAGTAACGCCGCTGGGATGATAGTACCTACCATACCTCCGATTTTCGCTACTTTTCCAACCCAACTCAATCCCTTTAGTGAGATAAATGTAGCCAGCCAATAAATAATTAACACGATCGCTAATGTGTAGTATTTGTTATTCGCCAGTAGCATATCTTCGGGATGATCCATACCGATGAAGGCGATGGATACGGCTCCAAAAGTTAATACTGTCGGATACCAGATCGTACTTTCAATCCATTGAACCCAGATAGCCAGAAAGCCTAGACGTTTTCCATAGGCCTCACCTACCCAACGGAATACACCACCTTGTTTGTCTTGGAACATTGCCGCTAATTCCGCTGCCACCAAAGAGGTCGGGATTAAGAATACGATTGCCGCGAATAAGTAATAGAAAGCCGAACTTAGTCCGTATACGGCTTCTGCTGGCAGTCCGCGTAAAGATACTACTGCCGTCACGTTCATGATTGCTAGGGTAAACACACCTAGCTTTACTGTCTTGTTGATATTTGCCATAGATTTATGTTTTAAAAATGAGAATTACTTCTCTCGTTTAAGTCTGAGTTTATAACAGCGAATCAAAGAAGATGTTTTGTTTTTGCTACGTAAAACTTGGTTAATTAACACATTTCGCTGTTTAAACAAATGGTATATGAGGTTTGTTGTCATAAACCAAAATGAAAAGGATTATAATTAAATAAATAGTAACGCTTATGAAAATGGCCGTATTTGATTTCGCATTGAGAAAGAAGGGGGTATATGGTGTGTTACATATCATTATACTATTGTTGTCGCTGTTCTTGGTTATCAGTATCTCCATCGATACATTTAAGAATATTCCCTTTTACACGCAAACTTCTTATAAGAAGATTCAATTATGGATCTGTTTGTTTTTTCTTTTCGATTTTGTTTTGGAATTTTTCCTGTCGAAAGATAAATTACGTTATTTGCGAACGCACTTTATTTTCTTGCTCGTAGCGATCCCTTACCAAAATATAATAGAATATTATCATATTATCACCTCACCCGAGCTTAGTTATTTCTTACGTTTCGTTCCTTTGGTACGGGGTGGGTATGCGTTGGCGATCGTGGTGGGATGGTTGTCGTACAATAAGGCGTCGGGCTTGTTTGTTTCTTACTTGACGATGTTGTTGGCCACGGTTTATTTCTCAAGTCTTATATTTTTTGTCTTGGAGCATAAGGTGAACCCGTTGGTGGCTAATTATGGGGACGCTCTATGGTGGGCGTTTATGGATGTGACGACGGTTGGCTCTAACATATCCGCTATTACGGTTACGGGACGAGTCCTCTCAGTCGTATTGGCTGCTTTGGGCATGATGATGTTTCCAATATTTACGGTATATGTGACAAGCCTTGTCCAAAAAAGTAACGAGGAGAAAAAGAGGTTTTATGAGAACATACAGGCTCCTTCTCCCCAGCCAGAGGTGAAGGATAAATAGAAACCCTGGTTCCTTACGGTGGATACTGCGAGGTCTTCCCGTAGGGAACAAACAGGCTGGAGGAAGTGGCGGAGATTACACTATGATTTGCCGGAAAGTTTGATTGGCTTCTGTTTTTTTCGTATCTTTACGGCCCCTAAAACCAGATAGGTAAAAGATGATAAAAGATAAGCAGGCATTGGAAGGCGGGCGCATATCCATACTTGGCGCACGTGTTCATAATCTGAAGAATATAGATGTAGAGATTCCGAGGAATAAGTTGACGGTGATTACCGGCATGAGTGGTAGCGGCAAGTCATCATTGGCGTTCGATACGATTTTCGCCGAGGGACAAAGGCGGTATGTGGAGACATTCTCGGCTTACGCCCGGAATTTCTTAGGGAATATGGAGAGACCCGATGTGGATAAGATAACGGGCCTGAGTCCGGTTATCTCCATTGAGCAAAAGACAACCAATAAGAATCCTCGTTCCACTGTCGGTACGACTACCGAGATCTATGACTTTTTCCGTTTGCTTTACGCTAGGGCGGGAGAGGCCTATTCCTATTTGAGCGGGGAGAAGATGGTGAAATATACCGAGGATCAAGTCTTACGGCTGATCTTGGATGAATACAACGGGAAGAAAACGTATCTCTTGGCTCCGTTGGTCCGTAATCGTAAGGGGCACTATAAGGAACTTTTCGAGCAGATACGTAAAAAAGGATATCTGAACGTCCGTGTCGATGGCGAGTTGAAAGAGATCTTCCATGGGATGAAGCTGGATCGTTATAAGATGCACAGCATCGAGGTAGTGATCGATAAGATGATTGTCTCCGAGGCAGACGAGCGCCGTTTGAAAGAGAGCTTGAAGATCGCCATGAAGCAAGGCGATGGCCTTGTACTGATACTGGATGCCGAGACTAACGAGGTTCGCCATTATAGTCGTCGCTTGATGGACCCGGTGACCGGATTGTCTTACAGTGAGCCGGCTCCGCATAATTTCTCGTTCAACTCCCCTCAAGGAGCGTGTCCGAAATGTAAAGGCTTAGGACAGGTCAATTTGTTGGATATGGACAAGATCGTTCCCGATCCATCCTTAAGTATATATAGCGGTGGCATCGTCGCTTTGGGTAAATATAAGAATTCGTTGATATTCTGGCAGATTGAGGCGCTTTGCCAAAAGCATGGCGTGACGATCAAGACGCCTATACGGGATATTCCCGAGGAGGCGATGGACGAGATCATGAACGGTACGGACGAGCGGTTGCAGATCAAGAATGACTCGTTAGGATCGTCTAACTATTTTTTGTCGTATGAGGGAGTCGCCAAGTATATCTTGATGCAACAGGAGAGCGAGGCATCCGCCTCGGCGCAGAAATGGGCGGGACAATTCATCAAGATGGCCACTTGTCCGGAATGTAACGGCTGGCGATTGAATAAGGAGGCGTTGAGCTACCGGATAGCGGGAAAGAATATCGCCGAGTTGTCGGCCATGGATATCTCGGAATTATACGAGTGGCTGGAGGGTATCGAGGAGAAGCTGGACCCGAAACAGCTTCGGATCGCTACGGAGATATTGAAGGAGATACGCTCCCGCCTGCGCTTCTTGCTGGATGTGGGATTGGATTATCTTTCCATGAACCGGGGTTCCGCTACCTTGTCTGGCGGTGAGAGCCAGCGTATCCGTTTGGCTACCCAGATCGGAAGTCAATTGGTGAACGTACTTTATATATTGGATGAGCCGAGTATCGGTTTACACCAACGGGACAACGTCCGTTTGATTAATTCCCTGAAACAATTGCGTGATACGGGAAACTCCGTGATCGTCGTGGAGCATGATAAGGATATGATGCTGAGTGCCGATTACGTGGTGGATATGGGGCCTAAAGCGGGCCGTCTGGGTGGTGAGGTCGTCTTTGAGGGAACGCCCAAGGAGATGTTGCGTGTAGATACCTTGACCTCTTCCTATCTGAATGGAAACACGGAGATAGCCGTTCCTGCCGAGCGTCGGAAAGGCAACGGGCAGTTTATTACGATCAAGGGAGCCAGTGGCAATAACCTGAAGCATGTGGACGTGTCTTTTCCCTTGGGTACGCTTATTTGCGTCACGGGTGTGTCGGGTAGCGGAAAGTCTACCTTGATAAATCGCACGCTGCAACCGATCTTGAGCCAGCATTTCTATCACTCGCTGGAAGACCCCTTGGCATACGACGTCATCGAGGGAATCGAGCATGTCGATAAGATCGTGAATGTGGATCAATCTCCGATCGGTCGTTCCCCCCGGAGCAACCCAGCTACCTATACGGGGGTATTCTCGGATATCCGGAATCTGTTCGTGGAACTTCCGGAATCGAAGGTGAGAGGGTATAAACCGGGACGTTTCTCTTTTAACGTATCGGGCGGACGGTGTGAGACCTGTAAGGGAAATGGCTATAAGACGATCGAGATGAATTTCCTTCCGGATGTGCTGGTGCCTTGCGAGGATTGTCACGGCAAGCGATATAACCGGGAAACCCTAGAGGTTCGTTTTCGTGGGAAATCAATTGCGGATATCTTGGATATGACGATTAATATGGCAGTGGAGTTCTTCGAGAATATCCCGACTATCTTATCCAAGATCAAGGTCCTGCAGGATGTAGGTCTGGGATATATCAAGTTGGGGCAACCCTCTACTACCTTATCCGGTGGCGAGAGCCAACGTGTCAAGCTGGCTACCGAGCTGGCGAAGCGGGATACGGGAAAGACGCTTTATGTATTGGATGAACCTACCACCGGTCTGCACTTCGAGGATATCCGGGTCTTGCTGGGGGTATTGAACAAGTTGGTGGATAAAGGCAACACGATCATCGTTATCGAACATAACCTCGATGTTATCAAAAGCGCCGATTACTTGATCGATATGGGCCCCGAGGGCGGTCGCCGTGGAGGTAATGTCCTTTTCACAGGGACTCCGGAGGCTTTAGCGAAGAGTGGTGTCGGGTTTACGGCTCCGTTCTTGAAAGAAGAGTTAGATATAGCAAATAAGAAAAAATGAAGAATCCTATACAAATGATCAAGCAGTGCGTGGAGAAGGAGGAACCTTACTTCGTGCTGAGAGGGCAGGACGTATGTGCGTTGGCTGCCATAGAGACCTATTATGAGGAGGTGAGGAATAAGGTGAAAGATCCTTATTTCATCGAGGAGATCGAAGAGATCATGAAAGATTTCCGGGCGTACCGGGAGGAAGTGTCTAACACTAAAATACCGGATTGATTTATGGCAGACGACAGTTACAAGACCATCAAGCAAGTAGCCGAGGGATATTATACCGAGAAGCGCAGCCGCTTTATCTCGTATGCTATCCCCGTGCGTACGGTAGAAGAGGTGAAGGAGCAACTGGAGAAATACCGTAAACAATATTATGATGCCCGCCATGTATGCTGGGCGTATATGTTAGGTCCAGAGCGGCAGACGTTCCGGGCCAACGATGACGGGGAGCCTTCTTCCACGGCCGGGAAACCGATCCTCGGACAGATCAACTCGAATGAGCTGACCGATTTATTGATTGTCGTAGTACGTTACTTTGGTGGAATCGAGTTAGGAACCAGCGGGCTGATCGTCGCTTATCGCACGGCCGCCGCCGAGGCTATCTCCGCCGCAGAGATCGAGGAACGTACGGTAGACGAGGACATCACGGTCGTTTTCGAATATCCATACCTGAACGGGATCATGCGTATCGTAAAAGAGGATAACCCCGCTATCATCTCACAGAAGTTCGAGATGGATTGCGAGATGACGCTTCGTATCCGTAAAGGAGAGGCTGAACGCCTCAAAAATCGTTTGTTAAAGGTTGAGACCGCTTATCTAAAAGAGTAGCAAGCGATCAACTAATTCAATTTTCAATTGTTTTTTGTAGAGACAAGGCTCATGAGGAACCCTGCCCCTGCATTTTATTGTGTAAATATTAATATAGTTTTATCTGAATGAAAAAAGTTCTTTTATTCTCTTTTTTTCTAGTGTTGGGTTTGGTCGTGTCGCAAATGCTTCCCGCTATGGTTGGGGAACAGTATTCGCTGGTAAAGACGATCTCTAATACATTTTTGTTTATTTGCCTTGCGTTTATCATGATTAATGTGGGGCGTGAGTTCGAGATTGATAAGACCCGGTGGAAGTCTTATACCGAAGATTATTTCATAGCGATGGCTACGGCTGCGTTTCCGTGGATATTCGTGGCTTTATATTATATGTTTGTCTTGCTTCCGGGCGATTTATGGGGAAGTTGGGACGCTTGGAAGGAGAACCTGTTGCTAAGCCGGTTCGCCGCGCCTACCTCGGCGGGTATCTTGTTTACGATGTTGGCCGCCGCCGGGCTAAAAGCCTCTTGGGTATATAAGAAAGTACAGGTATTGGCGATCTTCGACGACTTGGATACGATCCTGTTGATGATCCCGTTGCAAATCATGATGATCGGCTTGCGCTGGCAATTGGGGGTCATTATTCTGGTTGTGGTATTGCTCTTGATCCTGGGCTGGAAGAAAATGGGATATTATAATGTACGTCAAGACTGGAAAGCCATCTTGTTCTATGCCGTTGTGACGTTTGGTATCACGCAAGTGATTTATCTGGTATCGAAACATATGTACGGGGAGGAGGCTAGCATCCATATCGAGGTACTTTTACCTGCGTTTGTCGTAGGTATGATCATGCGGCATAAGCATATCGATACCAAGATCGAGCATCAAGTGTCCGATTTTATCTCTTATCTCTTTATGTTCCTTGTCGGAGTGAGCATGCCGGTGTTTATGGGCGTGGATTTCGCTCAGCAAGCGGCGGAAGTAACTACGGTGACAGGTTCCCAGCCGATGATGTCATGGTCAATGATCGCTTTACACGTCGTAATCGTCTCATTCTTATCCAATATCGGTAAACTATTTCCTTTGTTTTTCTACCGTGACCGGATGAAACGGGAGCGTTTGGCGCTGTCTATCGGTATGTTTACCCGTGGAGAGGTAGGAGCCGGCGTTATTTTCATAGCCTTGGGATATGGATTAGGTGGCCCTATGTTGATAATTTCTGTGTTAACTATTGTGTTTAATTTAATTTTAACTGGTATCTTTGTCATCTGGGTAGAGAAACTCACACGCAGCGCTTATAACCTGGAGCAAGCAGGAAAAGCCAAAGCTGTCAATTAATAGAAAAAACACTTGAAGGTATTTCAAGATGATATCCCGTTTCCCTCTTGGGAGGGAAAGGGAATAGTCATAGTACGATCAATTGTTGAAGACCTTCATCTAACTTATTATTTATGGACCGTACGATTAATGTTATCCTTAAACCGTTGCGTCGCTTCGCTATACAGAAGCCGAACGCTAGTCTTTTATTGTTTGCCGCTACCATCGTTGCTATGGTCTTGGCCAATTCGCCTTGGGCAGATAGGTATCACCAGTTATTAGCTTTTCCAATCGATCTGCAAGCCGGGCAGTTTAACTTCTTTGCGCATCATGGCGAGACTATGTCTATGCTGGCTTTCGTGAACGACGCCCTTATGGCGGTTTTCTTTTTCGTGATCGGTCTGGAGATCAAGCAAGAGGTATTGATCGGTGAGTTGAGTTCCGTGCGGAAGGCGCTATTGCCTATTATCGCCGCCTGTGGTGGAATGATCGTGCCGGTCTTATTTTATATGTTAGTATGTAATACGCCTCCCGAGGTAAACGGGGCGGCTATTCCGATGGCTACGGATATCGCTTTCGCCTTGGCCGTATTGGGCTTGTTGGGGAAGCGGGTGCCGTTGAGCATGCGTATCTTCTTGACCGCCTTGGCTGTGGTGGATGATATTGGAGGTATCATAATTATCGCCCTGTTTTATAGCGGGCATATCGCTTTCGAGCCTTTGTTGATATCCCTGATAGTCCTCGCTTTGTTGTATGTGGGAGGAAAGTTCCGGGTACACAACCGATTGTTTTTCTATATCGGTGGCTTTATCGTTTGGTTGCTATTTCTGGAGTCAGGAATCCATCCGACAATCGCCGGCGTGTTGATCGCCTTTACGGTTCCTGCCCGTCCGGTTGTTAAGCTAGATGATTTCACGTGTGATATGACCGGGTATTTGAATATGCTGGACTATACCGAGGTTCGTCAGTCCCGTAAAGCGGAAGTGCTTACGCCTACACAAATTCAGGTATTGAATAACATCCATACGTTGGCGGATAAAACGATCAGTCCGTTGCAGACCATCGCTGATAAGTTGCATCCTTTGGTAAACTATGTGATACTTCCTTTATTCGCTTTCGTGAATGCCGGTGTGACATTCGGGGATATCCAACCCCAGACATTAGTTAATGTTCCGTTGGCAGTGTTCGTGGGCCTATTTGTAGGAAAGACATTAGGTATATTCTCTTTCTCTTACTTGTTCGCGTGTACGCCATTTGCCTCCATGCCTACAGGCATGAGCAAGCGTAATTTATTTGGAGTATCCATGTTGGGAGGAATCGGTTTCACGGTCGCTTTGTTTATAGCGAATCTTTCCTTTGACGGCAGTACGGCGGCGGGTGCCGATCTCTTGAATCAGGCGAAGCTGGGTGTATTCACGGGATCGTTTATATCCGGTCTTTGCGGTTATCTGGTATTGAAATGGGTTTTACCTAAAGAAAAAGTGGAAACGATCTAAATAAAAAGGCAGTCCGGCAAGGACTGCCTTTTACATTATATTATGCCGTAACTAAAGTTTCGTGAGATCTTGTTGCCATGTAATATATGATTTGATAATTGAGCACGCCTTCTTAAACCTCTTTGGATTTGTTGAATAGCGAGCCGATCCATAATAACAAAATAGCTCCGACCGTAGAGGTTATCAAGCTTCCTAAGATACCACCGGCCGATATGCCTAGTAAGCTGAATACCCAGCCACCCAATACACCTCCAATAATACCTAGGATCAAATTAACAATGACCCCGAAACCTCCTCCACGCATAATCTTACCAGCCAGATAGCCGGCAACGATACCGATGATAATAGACCAAATAAATCCCATAACGAATAGTTTTATATTTTATTTAAAAGTTCTGATGCTTTGTATTTAAACACATCCGAAAAGTCTTTGGTTGCGCTTTGTATCTCTTTTTAACGAATCATTCCAAAAGATCTAGCGAATCTATGAAGGATTCATAGACGGGATGGTTCAATTGAAAGACAATCGCTTCGAAAGGACGGAGCGTGATATCTTTTTGAGGCGCCATATGACTTCGGTCCCCGTAATTGTCCAATAGGACGTGTGCGTTACTCATATCTATCCCCGGAGTGGAGATTGCCGCCTTGGGGGAGAAATTGAGCATAATCAGATAAGTGTCGGCCCCAGTCTTGCGTAAAAAGGTATAGGATTGGGGATTCTCCGCATCCAGCAAATGATAACTGCCATAAATCAAACTCGGATTCTCCTTACGGAAACTGACTACTTTCTTAAAATAATTAAGTATGGAGGTCGGATCTTTTTCTTCGTCCGCTACGTTTATCCAAGTATAATCCGGATTTACCTTTAACCAAGGGGTTCCTGCCGTAAATCCCGTTTCCGGCGAGCGATCCCATTGGAAAGGAGTGCGGGCGTTGTCTCGTCCGGTCTCTTTCTGTTCGTCCAATACCGCCTGCGGATCTTTACCCTCTGCTTTCGCTTTCTTATAGCGGTTGATCGTATCGATATCGTTATAATCCTCGATACGGTCGAACCGAATGTTACGCATACCTATCTCGTCCCCGGCGAACCAATAAGGCGTTCCTCTCATCGTAAGCAGAAAAGTAATAAGCATCTTAGCGGACAAGGCCCTGAACTCATCCTTATCGCTACCAAAGCGACTGACCATACGGGGCTGGTCATGATTACCCAAGTAGATCGAGGGCCAACCCTTATCTACCGCCTTATCCCATTCCGTAAACATCTTCTTTAGGGCGATCAAGCTATAGTCTATACCGGATTCCGGATTGTCCGGTAGGGTTGTATTCCGGATACGGGCGGCGTCGAAATGATAAAGCATATTCAACTCTTCCCGGGCCGGATCGACAAATTTAGCGACATCATCTACCATCACGGCCGAACCTTCTCCAACACTCATACAATCGTATTTGCTTAATACCTGCCGATTCATCTCGTGAAGATAGAGGTGTAGGCGAGGCTCTTTGGCATAGAAAGAAAAGATATCCGGATATTTCTTGGAATCTATGAGAGGGAATGAGGGATCTTTGGCGATAAGAGAGATAGAATCCATGCGAAAACCGTCTATCCCTTTATCGAACCAGAAGCGCATCATATCGAAAATCTCTTGGCGTACCTCCGGGTTCTCCCAATTTAAGTCGGGTTGTTTCCGGGAGAAATAATGCAGGTAATACGAGTCGGTTGACTTGTTATACATCCAAGCGTTGCCTTCCTCGTCGAAATAGCTGAGGCGCAAGGGAGGCTCACCTTTCTCGGCCGGCCACCAATGGTAATAATTATAATAGGGATTATGTCTGGATTTACGGGCTTCCTCGAACCAAGGATGCTCGTCGCTGGTATGGTTTACTACCAAGTCCAGTACCAGTCGCATCTCCCGTTTATGAATCTCTTTCAGGAGGCGGTCGAAATCTTCCATCGTACCGAATTCCCGCATGATTTCCCGATAGTCGCTGATGTCGTAGCCATTATCATCGTTGGGAGAGAGAAAGATCGGGTTTAACCAGATGATATCCACACCCAAGCTTTGTATATAATCCAAGCGGGAGGTAATACCGTTTAAGTCACCGATTCCGTCGCCATCGCTGTCTTGAAAGCTACGGGGATAGATTTGATATATAATCGCTTCTTTCCACCAAGTCTTTTGAATGTCCTCTTGACCGGACGTACTCTCTGTAACATGCTTTGAATCCATCTTATTATTCTTTAGTTTTTTACTATAACAAAAGGAGGTGGTGGTTAGTTTCAGCAACTTATGACGCTTGAGAAGTGTTGTTTTATCAACAAATAGAAGAAACATATGGAAAATGGAGTAATGATGCAGTATTTCGAATGGAATCTGCCGAACGATGGAATGCTGTGGAAACGGCTGAAGGATGATGCCTCGCATTTACATGAGATCGGGATCAGCGCCGTATGGATTCCACCCGCTTACAAAGGCCATGAGCAAGCGGACGAGGGGTATGGAACCTATGATCTATATGATTTGGGGGAGTTTGACCAAAAAGGGACCATACGCACCAAGTATGGAACTAAACAGGAACTTCAAGAAATGATCGAGGAACTTCACCGGAACCAGATTGGCGTATATCTGGATGCCGTGATGAACCATAAGGCGGGAGCCGATTATACCGAGTGGTTTATGGCGCAAGAGGTAGATCCTGGGCAACGGGAAAACGCTACCAGCGAACCCCATGAGATAGAGGGATGGACTGGCTTCGACTTCCCGGGGCGTGGCAATATGTATTCTAATTTTAAATGGCATTGGTTTCATTTCTCCGGGACGGACTATGATGTGTCCCGCAAGAAGGAAGGTATATTCCAGATTCTGGGAGAGGGAAAACATTGGAGTGAGGGAGTCGATGATGAGAATGGAAATTATGACTATCTCATGTTCGCCGATCTGGATTTCGATAACCCCGAAGTCGTGCGTGAGATGCAGGACTGGGGGATCTGGGTATCGAACGAACTAAACTTGGACGGTATGCGCCTTGATGCGATCAAGCATATGAACGACCAGTTTATCAAGCATTTTCTGGAGGCGGTGAGAGCGGATCGGGGAGAGGGTTTCTACGCTGTCGGGGAATATTGGAAAAACGATACCGAATCGTTGGAGGCTTACCTGTCGCAAGTAGAATATAACGTGGATTTGTTTGACGTAGCCTTACATTATAACTTGAATGAGGCTTCCGAGAAAGGTCGTGACTATGATTTACGCGATCTATTAAAAGGGACCTTGGTCGAGATATGCCCGGATCAAGCCGTCACCTTCGTGGATAACCATGATTCCCAGAAAAACAGTTCTTTGGAGTCGCAGGTGAAGGATTGGTTCAAACCTTCCGCCTACGGTTTGATCCTGTTGATGAAGAAGGGGTATCCGTGTATCTTTTATGGGGATTATTATGGCGTAAAAGGGAAGAAATCTCCCCATCGTAAGGTATTGGATATGCTATTGCGTGCTCGGAAAGAATATGCGTACGGGGAAGAGGTGGATTATTTTGATCATCCGAACACGATCGGCTTCGTACGCTTGGGAGATCCGGGACATGCTGATTCGGGCTTGGCGGTGGTTATCTCGAACGGGGAAGATGGAGAGAAAACAATGTCTGTGGGGGAGAACCGGAAAGGCGAGGTATGGCATGAGATCACAGGCTCGGTAAAAGATACCGTGGCGATTGATGAGGAAGGGAAGGGCCGTTTCCTTGTCAAGGGAGGCAAATTGGCTGTTTGGGTCAAGGTCAAGGCTTAACGGATGCTTTACTTGACCTCGAATTGTATTTTCTTCTGGTTCCCCTCGTTGTCGATGAGAGTAAGGAGATGTTTTCCTTGGCCGACGGAGCAACTGATCTGGTGATTATCGGTGGTCTCTCCCAGATAGCTTTCGTCCAGATGCCAGTAAATCGTAGCATCACGGCGGGCGTGGGCGGCCTTGAAGATAAATTTCTCGGACTTCCCGGAGAAGCCTTTCGGAAGGTAGAGAATGGCGTTATGCTCGGGATAGATCAGTTCGATCTGGCGGTTCAGGTCTTGCCCGCAGCCGGGTTTTACCGGAGGGAGCGGGATATAATCGATGTGATAGTTGCGGTAGTAATACTCCTGCGCGGGAGGAAGCACGAACCACGGGCGGCTGATCATCCGGTCGACAGACTCGCAGGAACTATTGACCCTGTACCGTCTGTCCGCCGATAGATGCACGAGCTTATGGTAGGGGCAAATCCCCGTGTTATTGCCGGACAGCGGCATGTATAAGGTGTCCGTTTGCTCGCAGTAGGGCGAGGCTTTATGTCCGCTGTTCCGGCAGATCGCCATGGGAAGCGTCTCATCGTAGGGCAGGTCGAACCATTCGCCACCGGGCAATAGGGAAAAGAGATCGAAAAGGACCGGGGCGGCGTTGCCGACACCCGTAAGTCCCGGACGGCCCTCGCCGGAAGCGTTACCGGCCCATACGCCGACGACGTAGCGGGGAGTCGTGCCGATCGCCCAAGCGTCTCGTCCCCCGTAACTCGTCCCGGTCTTCCACGCTATCCGTTTCATCGACTCGAATTGTTGCCAGTCGGCCTCTTCCTCGGGACGGTTCAGGGCGGACATCGCCTCGAACGTGTACCACAGGGCCGCGGAGGAAAGGAGCGCCTTATCGGTGAGCCGGCTATCGGTAAGGGAACGGATAGGTTCCTTCCTCTCCGCCGGAAAGGGAGTCAGCGGATGGATATCCGCCGGATTATAGCGTCCGTTGTAAGTACGGTAATGTTTAAGCACACGAGACATGGAGGCATACATACCGGAAAGATCCCATAAGGTTCCCTCGGCCCCTCCCAAGATCAAGGAGGCCCCGTAATGTTCCTCGGAGAAACGTAAGGTAGTCATTCCCCACGATTTCAGTAAAGACATAAAGCGTCCGGTATTATACTGGGAGAGCATACGTACCAAGGGAACGTTCAAGGAGCGCTCTATGGCTACATGGGCCGGTACCGCCCCGTAGAATGTCTTGTTGTAATTATGGGGGGAGAAGCCATTTATATTCAAGGGCACGTCCGATACCAGCATGGAGGGGAGCAACAGCCCGTCGTGCAGCATACCGGCATACAGGAAGGGCTTGAGAATACTTCCCGTGCTGCGGGGCGAGGTGATGATGTCCACTTGGTTCCCCCGCCGCTCGTCGGCCGGATAGGTAGCGTTTCCGGCGTAGGCCAATACCTCCCCGGTCTCCACGTCCGCTACGATCGCCGCCAGATTATGGATATGGTTGGAACTGTATTCACGGGCATAACGGTTTACGAGGGCCTGTGTCTGCCGTTGCAGGGCTTGGCGGACGGAGGTTTGGATGCGTTGCCCCGGTTGTTCCGCGGCCAGTCTTTCTAACAGGTGAGGGGCATCATTAGGTAAAGGGAGAGGGGCTTCGGGAAGTGGCTCCATGCAGGCCAGCTCGTATTCGGTTTCCTCCAATACACCTTTCTTTTGAAGGGAAGCCAATAAGCGATCCCGCTTCTCCTTCAATTGTTTCCGGTTTCTCCCGGGGTGGATCAAGGCGGGGGAGTTGGGAAGAACCGCGAGCGTGGCGCTCTCGGCCCACGATAGCTCGGAGGCGCTTCGCCCGAAATAACGCCATGCGGCGGTCTCCAGCCCGATTACGTTTCCCCCGAAGGGAGCGTGCGAGGCATAGAGGTTCAGTATCTCTTGTTTGCTATGGGTGGTTTCCAGAAAGAGCGCCCAGCACATCTCGATCGTTTTCTCGTAGAAGGTACGGTCTTGGTTTCCTCTCGCTATGCGTGCCAATTGCATGGTCAAGGTACTTCCTCCGCTCACCACACGCCCCGCTTTCCCGTTCAAGCGGATCGCCCGGAAGATGGCGGCGGGGTCTATACCGGGATGGTAAAAGAACCGTTTATCCTCATACGTGAGCAAGCAATCCACGAATTTATCAGGCAAGCTATCCGCCGCCGGGAAACGCCATTGCCCGTCCGGTGCGATACGTGCGCCTAAAAGCTCGCCCTCGGCCGAATATAATAAGGTAGAGCAGGGGGCGGGAAATAATTGCCGGGGCACGATGCCATACATGACACACCACGCCGCCACGCCGATCCCCAAGAGGGATGCGAGGAGGCGCCATGGCACTCGTCCCGGCCTCGGTAATAGCGACTTGGATAGATGGCTGAGGCATCTGCCAGTACTCCGTAGGAAGTACTGTAGTACTGTGCGCAAAGTACTGCGGTACTCCTTACGAAGTACTGCGGTACTGTCCGGCTGAGTATTGCGGTACTTTATAAGGAGTACTGCCTCAATCATACCAATTGACACTCTCCTCATAATGATCGAACCTTAGCTCTTCCGTCACTCCGACCCTTCGCAAGGCGTTTAGCACGATCCTTTGCTCTTTAGGTGAGAGTGGAAATTCGCCCCTTCGCCGCTCGAAGTAGGGGTTACGTCCGAAATGGGACATGAGTATCGACATGAATTGCTGGTATTGCGCCGGGAACATCCGGCTCTGCATTCCGGTGAAACCCCGTGCGTAGGTGACGGGAGCGGAGTCTCGGAAGTAGGGGCAAGCCCCATCCCGGGTACAGAGGGTGGGGTTCAGCAGCCGTAATACGGTTGCCGGTTGTTCGATGAGCGGCCGGTAGGCGATCTGGTGCAGACACTTCTCGGCCCGAGGGCAATCTTGTTGCTGGCAGACGGCGTAGTCGATGGGGATTTCCTTGTGTAGTTTCTTGGGCATGATGTTGCTATTTATGTATTATCGGGATTGAAATCTGTCGGGAACAAGGTCTCGCTATCGAAACGGTCAAAATCCGATTGGAAGAGACGGTCTTGAATGACCCGATACTTCTCGAACTCGGCTTCTGCGAAAGCTTTGGCTAATTCGGTTGTCACCTTGCCGGCGTTGGTCAATAAGTCATTACCTCCGGCTTCGAGTATCAGGTCGATACGTTTTGCCCAGTCTTCCATGGTCATGGGTATATGTCGTTTAGCCATCCGCTCTGCCATATCCAGAACTGCGTTGACTAAATGTCCCATGTCGTCCAACTCCATCTCGTTAAGGTAGTTCTTGGCAATGGCCACATCTGTTTTTACGATCTTCCCTTTAGGCGCATTTTCCCATGTGGTCAGTCCCATATGTTCTTTTTCCGAGTTGGCTCGGTTCACGATTAACTCGGCGGCGGTATGACCGTGTACGGCATAATGTATCTTATTTTGTACCTTTTGGAAAAAGAGGCGGGTAGTTGGTGCGTCACGATTATAGTCAATAGCGGTAGCATAGATATCGGTCAACTTTTGGTAAAAGCGACGTTCGCTTAACCGTATCTCCCGTATCTCGGCTAGTAGATGTTCAAAATAATCTTCACCGATGAAAGAGCCGTTCTCCATACGCTTCTTGTCTATCACATAACCACGGATAGCGAATTGCCGGATGACCGATGTGCACCATTGGCGAAATTGTGTAGCACGAACGCTGTTTACACGATAACCGACAGAAATGATCGCATCAAGGTTATAAAACAATGTTTTTCGGGATACTTGCCGTCCGCCCTCGGTTTGAACAACCGAGAAAAACTCGGTAGTTGAATCTTTCCGTAATTCACCGGATGTAAAGATGTTCTTTAGGTGTAATCCGATATTGTCTGTAGAGCAGTCAAACAGGGTAGACATCGCTTTCTGCGTGCACCAGATGGTTTCGTCATGATACATTACCTGTATGCCATCTTCCTTGCCTTCTAGCATGAAAATAAGGAATTCCGCCGTGCTATTTCGAATTTCGAATTTCTTCGCCATATACTATTCTTTCCTCTTGTTTAGCGACTCCTGTACTTCTTTGGTGGCATACAGGTCGCTCCATATTTAAGACAAATGTACGAAAAATATCAGTTTGTCTGAAAGTATAGGAGAGAAATCCTTCTATTTATGTACATTTGTGGATTAACCATTTAAACATTCATGTGTATGATACGGTCTATCGGTTTATTCTGCGTACTTTGTCTCTTGTCTATCTTGACAAGTTGTCATACGACAAGCTCCACGGATCAAGATCTTCCTCCTTATAATCCGAACGTGGAGGCGTTCACTACCGGGAAGATTTCCCGGTATTCTCCCGTTTACTTGATCTTTAATCAAGAGATCCCGGCGGAGCGGTTAAAGGCGGACCGATTGGGGAAACTCGTGCGCCTCAAGCCCGATGTGCCGGGACGATGGGCTTTCGAGAATAACCGGACGTTGGTATTCAAGCCGGAGAAAGGCTTTGAGCGAAACACCTCTTATCAGGTGAACGCCGATTTGTCCGAATGGTTTGAGGCGGAAGGTAAGGATAAGCGGTTCGCTTTCGGTTTTACCACGCTCCCTTTAGCTCTTCGGGGGAATCTGGAGTCGATGGATATCAATAAGAAAAACGAGAATGGGTACGATCTGACAGCCGTGCTTTTCACGCCGGATAAGGAATCTCCGGGGACCGTGGAGTCGTTGGTGGATTTCTCGGAGAAGGTAGACGCTACTTGGCAACACAGCCCGGATGGGAAGAAACATGAGGTAACCTTGACCAATGTTCCCGCAGGGATGGAGGGGGAACGGACACTTAGGCTTTCCGTCTCTTCGAATAAACTAGGCGTGGAAAAGGCCGATGTAGTGACGGTGAACATTCCGGATCAGAATGATTTCTCTGTATACGACGTGGTATATGTATCTGAGCCGGAATGCTACGTGGAGGTCGCTTTCTCGAAATTATTGGACTCGGCCCAAGATATGAGAGGCTTGGCTTTTATCGCCGGAAATACCTCGGAGACCGTAAACGTGGATGGCAACAAGCTACGCCTATATCCGGACGCCGACTTGCGGGAGAAGGGTGCGATGAACATCCATCTGAACCAAGGCATCCGCAGTAAGAGCGGCTTGAACCTAAAAGAGGCCGTCGTGCGTCAAGTGGTAGCCAACGAGCAGAAACCTAACGTCCGTTTTATCGGGAAAGGAGTGATCATCCCGCAATCCACGCAATTATCCGTTCCTTTCCAAGCGATTTATTTGCGAGGGGTTACGGTGAGCGTTATCAAGATATTGGAGCAGAATATCGGTCAGTTCCTGCAATCGAACAACTTGGATGAGTCCGGGGAGTTAATGCGTGTCGGGCGCTTGATCGCCCGTAAGACGATCTTCTTGGATGAAGAGGGTCTTGATTTATCCCGGTGGAATACCTTCGCGATCGATTTGAAACGATTGATCGAGCCGGAACCGGGCGCTATCTACCGTCTGGAGCTTTCGTTTGACCGTTCTTTGTCTGTTTATCCTTGCGGGAATGATACGGTGGTCCTCTCGAAGGAACAGATCTTGGCCTCGGATGAGATCCGTTTCAAGGAAGAGTCCGCCCGTTTTGACGAGGGAGGGTATTACTATTATCGCCAGTATGATTGGTCTGATTATAATTGGGAGAAACGGGATGATCCTTGCTCGGACAGTTATTATTTTAATAAGGTGGAGGGAAAGAATGTCTTGGCTACTAATTTAGGACTGGTCGCCTTGATGGGGCAGGATAATGATATGACCGTGTTGGTGCATAACATACAGAGTACGGAGCCGGAGCGAGGAGTTACGGTTACCGCCTATAATTACCAACACCAAGCGTTGGCCTCGGGCACGACCGATGACAAGGGACAGGTACGGCTGGATATCTCCTCGGGACGTCCGTTCTACCTGATCGCCTCACAGGGAACCCAACGTTCCTATCTGCGGGTGGATAACGGATCGGCTCTCTCGCTCAGCTCGTTCGATGTATCGGGCGAGGTCGTCCAGAAAGGGATCAAGGGCTTTATCTATGGTGAGCGAGGCGTATGGCGTCCGGGTGATACGTTGCATCTGGGCTTTATGCTGAACGACCGGGCGAAGCAATTGCCGGCAGAGCATCCGGTGGTGATGGAGCTGTACAACCCGTTAGGGCAAATGTATGCTCGTAAGACGCAGACCCGTGGCGAGCTGGGGCTTTACGCCTTCGATTTCGTTACCGAGGCGGATGCCCCCACGGGTGCGTGGAATGTGAAGGCACAAGTGGGTGGGGTCTCTTTCTCGAAGCGCTTACGCATCGAGTCCATCAAGCCGAACCGCCTGAAGATCGCCTTATCCATGCCGGAGAAGACCTTGTTGCGTGGTGAACCTATGGATGCCCGCCTGCATGTGGAATGGCTGCAAGGAGCTATTGCCCGTAACTTGAAATATGATATACAAGGTACCTTTATCGCCACCCCGACTACTTTCGAGGGGTATAAGGGGTTCTATTTCGACGATCCTTCCCGTGTATTTAATACGGAAGAGAGCAAGCTGATCTCCGGCGTTACCAATGAGCGGGGCGATGCCACGGTACAAGCCCGCTTCGAGCTGGGTTCTACCGCTCCCGGAATGTTGCTGGCAAACCTAGTGACCCGGGTATATGAGGAATCCGGCGATTTCAGTATCGACGCGGATCGGATGCTTTACTCGCCTTATCGCCGGTATGCCGGTATCAAGTCTCCGCAGAAAGATAAGGAACAACTAAATACCGGAACCAATTACACCTACGAGGTCGCTTCTGTTGATTATTTAGGGAAACCGCAAGCGAATACGGAATTAGACGTGAAAGTATATAAGGTCTACTGGTATTGGTGGTGGGACTCCAACAGTAGCGGTCTGGCCAATTACGTATCGGATTCCTACAATAAGCCGGTAAAGACATTTACCGTCCGTACGGATGGGGACGGCCGGGGTACGTTCCAGCTCTCTTTTCCGGATAAGGAGTGGGGAACGTATTTCATCTCCGTGAAAGATAAGGAGAGCAAGCACTCTACGGGAGTGATGAGTTATTTCGACTGGCCTTATAACGAGGGCCGACGTAACACCGATGGCAGCGAGTCCGCCACGATGCTTAGTTTCAAGACCGATAAGGATAGTTATACGCCCGGCGAGAAGATGGTAGTCACCTTCCCCTCTACGAAAGGAAGCCGTGCGATTATCAGTATAGAGAACGGCGTGCGTGTCCTTTCCTTGACGGAACATACGTGCGAGGATAAACAAACGACCGTGAGGCTGGATGTGACGAAAGATATGCAGCCGAACGCTTACGTCTATATCACCTTATTGCAGCCTCATGGCATTACGAAGAACGATTTGCCGATCCGCTTGTATGGCGTGGTCCCGTTCACGGTAACTTCTCCGGAGAGCCATCTGACCCCGGTTATCCAATCTCCCGCCGAGTTGAAACCGGATGCCTCTTATACCATATCCGTCTCCGAGAAGAATGGAAAGGAGATGGCTTACACGCTGGCGATCGTGGATGAGGGCTTGCTGGACCTGACCCGTTTCCGTACGCCGGAGCCTTGGAAGGCGTTTAACGCCCGGGAAGCGTTGGGCGTGAATACATGGGATTTGTATAACTACGTGGTTGGCGCTTATGGCGGCCGTATCGAGCAATTGTTCAGTATCGGCGGCGACGATGCGCTGAACAAAGGCCCGAAAGCGATCGTGAACCGTTTCAAGCCCGTGGTGCGATTTGACGGCCCATTCTTGCTGAAGAAGGGGAAGACCGCCCGTCATACCTATCAGATGCCGAATTATAACGGGCGTGTCAAGATCATGGTGGTAGCCGGAAACGGGGAGGCTTATGGACATGCCGATAAGAGCGTGATGGTACGTAAGCCCGTAATGCTGCTAGGAACCTTGCCCCGGGTGATTGGCGTGGGCGAGGAGATGGTAGTACCCGCTACGGTATTCGCTACCGAGGATGGCGTAGGAGCCGTGAATGTATCTATCGCTTGCAGTTCGAATATGGAAGTGGTCGGCGAGACGACGAGGAGCTTGAGCTTCGAGCGAAAAGGGGATCAGCAAGCCTTGTTCCGTATCCGGGTGAAGAAGAACCCGGGTATCGGGAAGGTAACGATAACCGCTGCGGGCAAGGGGGATAAATCCGTTTATGAGACGGAGCTGGAGATCCGTACGGTACGCCGCCCGCAAGTGAAAGTTACCGCCGCTACCTTGGAGGTCGGCAAGTCTTGGAAAGAGACGGTTGCGATGCCGGGTGCCACGGGTACGAACCAGTTGACCTTAGAAGTGTCGGATATCGCCCCCGTGAACGTATCCTCACGTCTATCTTATTTGTTGGGTTATCCGCACGGATGTCTGGAACAGATCACCTCGAAAGGATTCCCACAGCTTTATATCTCCTCGTTTACGGATTTGACCCTGCAACAGGCGAAATCCACGGAGGAGGCCGTGAAAGAGGTGATCCGCCGTCTGCGCTCTTACCAGACCGTAGATGGGGCTTTCGCCTATTGGCCGGGTGGAACGAGCAGCAATGGCTGGGGTACGGTTTATGCTACTCATTTCTTGCTGGAAGCCTCGAAGAAAGGTTACTTGGTTCCCGAGGCCATGAAACAAAGCGTATTGAATAATCTACGCCGGGTAGCCCGTAATTGGAAGCCGGTTACCTCTTATTATAAAGATTCGGAAGAGGCTACCCAAGCCTATCGCCTGTATGTATTGGCTTTGGCCGGGTCGCCGGAGATGGGTGCCATGAACCGCTTGAAAGAGATGAAAGATTTGACCTCCATGAGTCGCTGGTCGCTAGCTTCCGCCTATGCCTTGGTCGGCCGTGAGGATGTCGCTCAAGACCTGATCAGCAAGACGACGGCTCTTCCTTCCGGTTATTCCGAGTATGACGAGACGTTCGGCAGTGATGTCCGGGATCAATCCATCCAGTTAATGACGCTTTGCTTGTTGGATAAAGGCAAGGAGGCCGCTACCTTGGTGGAAGAATTGTCCAAACAACTTTCTTCGGATGATTGGTTGAGCACACAATCTACGGCATTCGCTTTAGTTGCCTTGTCGGACTACCTAGCTAAATATCGGGTAGACGGGGCCATGGATTTCACGTACGCTTGTGGCGGAAAGGATGGACAGGTGAAAACGGATAAGAATATATGGTCTGAGACCTTATTGGATAAGGCGGGGACCTCGGCGAGCGTCGAGTTGAAGAACACGGGTAAATCTACGCTCTTCGCCCGTATCATAACCGAGGGAATACCGGAGCAGGGAGAGGAAAAAGCGTATGCGAACGGTGTCTCATTGGCGGTTAGCTATGTGGACTTGAACGGAAGTCCGGTCAATGTCGCCCAATTGGAGCAAGGTACGAATTTCTCCGCCGTGGTTACGGTAAAGAACCCTTCGGCCCGGGGATATAATAATTTGGTATTATCGGAGATCTTCCCTGCTGGATGGGAAATACTGAATACCCGTTTCTTGAATGAGTCCGCTACGGACAGCTTGAGCGCCGGAGTGAATTATCAGGATATTCGTGACGACCGTGTTTATAGTTATATAGACCGTCTGCCGGCAGGCAGTCAAGTGACCGTGAAGATCAATCTTTGCGCAGTCTACCCGGGCCGTTTCTACCTGCCTCCGGTGTATTGCGAGGCGATGTACGATTATTTAATCCGTGCGAATACCGCAGGACAAGAAGTTACCGTATTCTAATTTCGTGGGGGGCGGGCAGACCCCGCCCTTATATTTTTTCGAAATTTATTGGATTTATAGTTGTATGCTCGAATAAAACCATTACATTCGCAGCATATTTGAGATTGATTTAAGTTAGTATTAGAAAGTATTTGCTCACAACTTGATTTGTTAGGTAAACTTTTTTAGTCGACATACTCAGCTCAATTAACCATTTAATTAAAGTTTACAAAATGAATCTTTACATTTCAAATCTAAGTTACAACATCTCTGATGAGGACTTAAGACTGTTATTTGCTGATTACGGTGAGATTACTTCAGCAAAAGTTATTATGGATAGAGAAACTGGCCGTTCAAGAGGCTTCGGTTTCGTTGAGCTGAGCGACGATGAGCTAGCTAAAAAGGCTATCGAGGAGTTAAACCAAGCAAGTTATGACGGCAAAGTCATCAATATAACAGAAGCCAGACCTAGAGAGGATAGAGGCGACAGAGGTGGTCGTTTCAATAACAACAGAGGTGGCGGCTACGGTTCCAACAGAGGCGGTGGCTATGGCTCTAACAGAGGTGGCGGTTATGGTTCTAACCGGGACGGTGGAAGATATTAATTCTATCTAGATAAAAATGGAAGAGCGATCAGAGATGGTCGCTCTTTTTTATTTCAAGCACATAGGCTCGTCCACGGTCTGTCGTGATCTTTAGGTTACTGTTTTCCTCCACTAAAGGCCGTAGCCTTCGGATCAAGGTGTTCAAGGTCTCGTCGGCGTTGATCTTTCCCGGCCATAAACTTTCGCAGATATCCGAGCGGTTCAAGATATGCGTAGGCGATAGGAAAAACATCTCCATCAAGGCATATTGCTGAGGGGTGAGTTTTAGTTTCTCCTCATTCTCCTTATAGAAGGAGGCGGTCTCGCAAGAAAGGTTCAAATTACCGAAAGAGATGGTCTTTTCCGGATGGATAGATTGGGGCATTATCAGCTCCTTTCTATAACGTTTAAGCAATAAGGGCAGGGTAGCGGATAAAAAGGCAAGCCCGAGGAATAGGCCGGGCAAAGATTTGTCCGATAGCCCGATAACCGCAAAGGTGGAGCAATTGGCGTACCCTTGGAATGAGATCCCGATATGATCCGTGGTAGCATTGGGGCTGTTCGCTATGGATGATGCCCAGATAATCGTATCGCTGGCGATATAATATTCGTTGAGTTTCTTGTTGGCATTAGCGGGAGCGTTTTCGGTTTGAGGATCTTTATTGAGTACGTGGATCACGATTCCCGTTTTCTTCTTGTCGGGCGTATAACTCAATGCGTCGGAAAAGTCCTTGTTATAACTTTCTATGGATACCGGATTGCCGAAATGCTTGGATAGATTGTCATAGGTGCGTATGGAATCTTGGCTCATCCATTGGTGGGAATTTTGCAGGATCGTTTGTTGCAACGCTTGGTTCAAGTCTGTCACGATCGTTTTCTTAGCTTCCGTATAACTATGGAAACCGAAGCTGAACGAGAGAATCAGCATTAAGGAGGTACCCAAAACAGATAGATTGGCCGATAGTCGTGTATTCATTATTCGCTAGATTAGAATTAACATAAAAAGAACGTTCGAAGGTACTAAATATTGTAGAAGGAAAGTATCCTTTTCGATAGGATTCGGGATGAAATAGACATAAATCCAGCTAAATGACCGGATGTCATGGAAATGTCATGGAAATGTCAGCTACTTATCCGGCGATTATTTACGTTGTCGTTGTCTGTTGCCTCTACTTTTGCCCGAAAACAAATCAAATAAGATACAGATATGAAAAGATTTCTGATGATGATGACCTTGATAGGGCTTGTGGGAAACTGGAACTCGACGTTGACCGCCCAACTCGTCTCTCCCGATTCATTGTATTTGAACGAGGACTTACCCGAGATAAACATTGTTGCCGTGAAACCCTTGATAAAGGCGGAGGCGGATAAGACTACTTACAGTATCGCCGAGGACCCGGATTCCAGAACCTATACCCTGCTGGAGATGTTGCGGAAAGTCCCTCTAGTGACCGTGGATGGCGAGGATAACGTGAAGGTAAACGGACAATCCAGTTTTAAGATTTATATGAATGGGCGTCCCTCGAATATGTTCTCCAATAATCCCAAGGAGGTCTTGCGTAGTATCCCCGCCAGCATGATCAAGAAAGTGGAGGTGATAACAGATCCCGGTGCCCGTTACGATGCGGAGGGTGTCAGCGGAATCTTGAATATCGTGACGAAAGGAGCGGAGTTCGAGGGATATAACGCGAGTATAAACACTACGGTGATGAACTTATTTAAGAGTGCCGGTGGTTTCGCTACGCTGAAATATGGCCGATTATCGCTTTCCGGAAATTATACGTTTAGCCAACAATCGTCCGAGAGCGAGTCGGATTATCTCCGTACCCAGTCGGGAGACGGTGCGAAGCTCCGGATGCTCTCGGACGTAGACGTGAAATATCCGGCCCATTATGGAAGTCTGGAAGGCAGTTTCGAGATCGATACATTGAATTTGATCTCCTTGTCCGGAAACTTGAATATCGGAAACAGCAACTCTATTTGGAATAGCCATTATAGCAGGTTTGATAAAGAGGGGGAAGAAATCTATGCTTATAACGAGGATATGAGTAAGAAGAACGAATGGGGTAGTGCCTCCTTAAAAGCGGATTATCAGCGTTTATTCAAACGAAATAAGGAAGAGATGCTAACGCTTTCCTATCAGTACGATTATATCCCGAACGATATTTATAGCGTGTTTCATGATAAGGACAAGATGGGTAATGTCTCGTTACCCCAACTGGAGGCCGATTATACCCGGCAAATCAGTCATGCCCGCACCCATGAGCATACGGCCCAGCTTGATTACGTGAATCCTTTTACAAGTACGCATTCCATCGAGGGCGGTTTGAAGCTGATTCGGCGTAACAGTACGAGCCACGCTACTTCGGAGGTAAAGGAGTTGGGTGAGGGTGTCTGGTTACCCGCTGATTTACAGCCTTTGGTGGAATATCGGCATGTGCAGAATATATGCTCCGCCTATGCGGGATATGGATTTAAGTATGGAAAATGGAGCTTGAACCCCGGCATTCGTATGGAACATACTTGGCAGGACGTGACTTATAAACAAGGCGAAGGCAAGGATTTTAATTATCGTGTAACGGATTGGGTTCCTTCTTGGACCTCCGCTTTCCGCTTGGATGACCGGAGTTTGTTTCGCTTGGCTTACAACTTACGTTTACGTCGCCCGAATATCAGCTATTTGAATCCTACGGTGTTCGTGTCTGGGACCTCTATCTCGTATGGAAATCCGGGATTGGTATCGGAGAAACATCATCGTCTTTCGGCGTCATACAGTTATTACGGAACGAAATTGAATGTGCAAGCTTCCGTGCTCTGCACCTTGGGAAAAGGGGTGATTGATGAGTATCTGTTCATTGATTCGGCGAATGTGGTGAATAGTACGTATGATAATCTCGTGGACGTGAAAGCAGCGGGAGGAAACCTTTATCTAAGCTATAATCCTTCGCCCCGGACAAGCGTGTCGCTGAACAGCATGTTGCATTATCTGGATTTACGGGCGCAGGAGGGGAATGAGGTTTACGATACGGATGTGCGTAATTCCGGCTTTTGTGGCTCTGCTTTTGTCGATTTCTCGCAGAAGTTTAAGTACGGGTGGCGTTTTGTCCTGTCGGGTGGGTACGTGCGTTCCGAGCCGAATGTGGGGATGGACTCGTACGGCTTTTATTTTTACGGCTTGAGTGTGGTAAAGAGCTTCTTGAAGGATAAATTGACTTGTACGCTGCGGGCGCAAGATTTTCTGGGAGATCATAAGACGATACAGATTAACGAGCGATATCCGGACTTTCATATCCGGCAGACCGAGCGTATGTTTAGTCGTGGTTTCGGCATCGCCATTAACTACCGGATCGGTGATTTAAAAGCGAGCGTGAAGAAGGCGGGGAGAAGCATAAGGAATGATGATCTGTTGGACGCCCTAGATAAGTAGGGCGGGCACAGGCCCGCTCCCTACGGTATCATAACTCGTCCAGCCATTTCTTGCCGGGTTTCGTGTAAAGCCAAGCGATAAATAAACCTGTAATAACTCCTACTACTAAGAATAGGGCACTTAATGGATTTAATATCATATTCTTTTATTTTAAAATTTTATTTCCTAACCAAGCTAATGAATAGGTGACACTAAGACCTGTCATTATCATGACCCAACAACTCTTATCAAAAACATTCTCTTGCAAAAGGAGTATTTCTCCCAATACTATAGCGGCGAAAACCAACTTAGCCAAATCAAAAAAGAACTTCCCTAAAGTCTCCCTCCTGATCTTGTCCCGCTCTTTCTTAATAATTATTTTCTCAAAATTTCCCATTTCCCCATAGTCTCTTGTTTTGGTTAATACTACTGATTATATGTAGGCAAATGTATATATTATCGGCGACCTGCCCAACTTTTTTATGTAGAATCGCTTATTTTCCCTAATTTTGTATCCCTAAAACGGATGAATGTGGAAGAGTATTTGAATCAACTGAATGAGAGCCAGCGGGAAGCGGTGGTTTACAATGAGGGGCCATCCTTGGTCGTGGCCGGGGCTGGCTCCGGTAAGACAAGGGTACTGACCTATAAGATCGCTTATTTATTGCAATTGGGATTGCCTCCCTATAGTATCTTGGCGCTGACCTTTACCAATAAGGCGGCCCGGGAGATGAAAGAGCGTATTGCGGCCATCACCGGTGACCAAACGGCCCGTCGGCTATGGATGGGAACGTTCCATTCCATCTTCTCCCGTATTTTACGGAACGAGGCGGAGCATATCGGTTATCCTTCCAATTTCACGATTTATGACGCCACTGATTCCAAGAGCTTACTGAAATCCATCATCAAGGAAATGCAATTGGACGATAAGGTGTACCGCCTAGGAATGGTGCAGAGCCGGATCTCCAACGCGAAGAACTCCTTGATAACTTATACGGCCTACGAGCAAAATAAAGAGCTCGTGGAAAGCGATATGAATGCCAAGGTCCCCTTGCTTCGGGAAATCTACAAACGTTACCAGAGCCGTTGCCTGCAAGCGGGAGCGATGGATTTCGACGACTTGTTGCTGCAAACCAATATCCTGTTCCGGGATCATCCGGCCGTCTTGGAGAAATACCGGAACTTCTTCCGGTATGTATTGGTGGATGAGTATCAAGATACGAACTTCGCCCAACACTTGATCGTGCAACGGCTTTGCGAGAGACACGGCCATATCTGCGTGGTAGGGGATGACGCCCAGAGCATCTATTCCTTCCGAGGCGCTAATATAGATAATATCCTGCAATTCAAGAATCTTTATACCGGTTGCCGTATCTTCAAGCTGGAACGGAATTACCGTTCCACCCAGAATATCGTGAACGCTGCCAATAGCTTGATCGACAAGAATACACGTCAGATACCCAAAACGGTCTATTCCGAGAAGGAGGCGGGCAACAAGGTGAGTGTTTTCACCTCGTACTCCGATTATGAGGAGGGCTACACCGTAGCCGCCCGAATCAACGAGATGCACGGGATATTAGGGAAATTCTCGTATGCTGATTTCGCTATCTTGTATCGTACCAACGCCCAGTCCCGTATCTTGGAAGAGGCGTTGCGAAAGCGGGGCATCCCTTACAAGATTTACGGCGGTTTGTCTTTTTACCAGCGGAAAGAGATCAAGGACGTGATCTCTTACTTCCGCATGATCGTGAACCCGCACGACGAGGAGGCCTTGAAGCGAATCATCAATTATCCCACCCGGGGAATCGGGGATACGACGGTAGGTAAGCTTGTCGGCGCCGCTACCGAATACGGGGTAAGCCTGTGGACCGTGCTTCAAGCCCCCTTGGAATATTCGCTACCGATAAATAACGGTACAGCTAAGAAACTGAGCGATTTCCGTAGTTTGATTGAAGTTTTCATTGAAGAGAATAAAAAACTCTCCGCAGAGGAATTGGCTACTTTGGTGGTGAAGCGTAGCGGCATCGTTTCCGACCTGTTTCAAGACCGTTCCGTAGAGGGCGTGAGCAAGCAAGAGAACTTGCAGGAGTTGCTGAAAGGTATCGCTGAGTTTTGCGAGATCCGGCGTGAGGAGGGCATGGAGCAAGTCGCCATGTCCGACTTCTTGGCGGAGGTATCCTTGCTCACCGATCAAGATAACGATAAAGAGGAAAACTCCGATAAGGTCACGATGATGACCGTACATGCCGCCAAGGGATTGGAATTCACGAATGTTTTCGTGGTAGGCTTGGAGGAAGACCTATTCCCCTCGTCCCTGTCGAAAGATAACCCGAGAGCGGTAGAGGAGGAGCGTCGTTTGTTCTACGTGGCGATTACCCGTGCGGAGCAAAATTGCGTATTGAGCTATGCGAAGAGCCGCTATCGTAATGGGAAGACGGATATGTGTACGCCCAGCCGTTTCTTGAAGGATATAGACGCTAAGTATCTGGATATGCCTTCGGATGCCGGCGCTTCAGATGCATTCGCCTCGGCCCGTGAACGCTACGGGCGCCCGGCTTTTGCCTCTCCATTCCGGCAACCAAGGGCGGTTGAGGATGATTTCGTGTCGCCGGTGAAGCAAGCGGCACAGCGTCAAGGGCATCTTACGAAGCTAAAAAACACGATGGAATCGTCCTTTTCGGCGGCTCCAGCCACGGATCTATCGGGGTTACATGTGGGTTCCAAGGTTCGCCATGATCGTTTTGGGGAAGGTGAGATTGTCTCGATAGAAGGAGAGGGTGGTAACGCGAAGGCTACAGTGGCCTTCGATCATTTCGGACAAAAGCAGTTACTTTTGAAGTTCGCTAAACTTACTATGTTGAATGATTGACGGTTAGCTTATGGCATGTCTGGGCATGCTACGAGCCGCATCGTATTTCGCACCGCATTTCGCACTACGTTTCGAATGACCAAGGTGTTGGTTTTTAGTTGATTGAATGAAAAAGGTATCGCTTTTTCGCACTGCGTTTCGCACTACTATATATAAGTATATTAGGAAAGATAAGAAAAAAAGAAGAGGCGACGTCACGTCGCCGTTTTTTCCCTTTAAAACACACAATAGTGTTCACGGTTGAATACAATAATGTTCGCCGCCAAACACAATAGTGTTCGTGGCTAAACACAATAGTCTTTAAATGAAAAATATAGTTGTATTTTTATTGCTTTTTCGGAGCGGAAACCTTGCTTTCTCCGAATGTTTTCGCTATATTTGCATATTTATTATGAAATATTGAGATACAGCATGATAGACATCAACAAGATACCCTCGCCTTGCTATGTGATGGAGGAGAAATTACTGAGAAACAACCTGTCCTTGATCAAGAGCGTAAAAGAACGTGCGGGAGTGAATATCATATTGGCTTTTAAGGCTTTCGCTTTATGGAAAGCGTTCCCGATCGTACGTGAGTACATTCCTTTTTCGACAGCGAGCTCTAAATTCGAGGCCCAGTTGGCCTTCGAGGAGATGGGAAGTCCGGCGCATACCTATTCCCCGGCTTATACGGAGGCTGATTTCCCGTTGATCTTGAGATACAGTAGTCATGTCACGTTCAACTCGCTCTCTCAGTTCCATCGTTTTTATCCGATGGTGCGGGCGGATGGTAACCGGGTGTCTTGTGGATTGCGGATCAATCCGGAATACTCGGACGTGGAGACGGACCTGTATAATCCTTGCGCCCCGGGTTCCCGGATGGGGGTGACCGGCGACTTGCTGGGAGATAAGCTGCCGGAGGGTATCGAGGGGCTGCATTTCCATACCTTGTGTGAGTCTACCTCCTATGATCTGGAGCGGACACTGGCCGAGGTGGAGAGGCGTTTCGGCCGTTTCCTGCCTCACGTCAAGTGGCTGAATATGGGAGGCGGCCATCTGATGACCCGTAAGGGCTACGACGTGGAGCATTTAATCGCTTTGCTGAAAGGCTTTAAGGAAAGATATCCGAACTTGGAGTTGATCATGGAGCCGGGTAGCGCCTTCGCTTGGCAGACCGGGTTCTTGCTGACAACCGTGGTGGACATCGTGGAGAACCACGGTATCAAGACGGCGATTATCGACGCCTCGTTCACCTGCCATATGCCGGATTGCCTGGAGATGCCCTACAAGCCGGCTATCCGTTTCGCCACGGATGCCGTGGAGGGGAAACCTACGTACCGGATCGGGGGGAATAGCTGTTTAAGCGGTGATTATATGGGGGATTGGTCGTTCGACAAGCCTTTGGAGATCGGCGACAAGCTGATTTTCGAGGATATGATCCACTACACGATCGTGAAAACGAATATGTTCAACGGCATCCCGCATCCTTCCTTAGCCCTTTGGAGCAAGGACGACCAGCTGGTGATGTACCGTACGTTCGGCTATGAGGATTATAAGAACAGGATGGATTAAAAACAAGCAAAGGGAGGAATATGACCATGACAGCGAATGAGTTGAAATATACATACATGGAGGAAGCCATGAGTATCTTGGATAATGAGGAGCTTATGCGTAAGGCTTTATCGCTCTTGCGGAACTTAAAAGAGAAGACCTTCTCGCCTGCCAAGCGAAGCGAGCGGGAGGTGCTGGAAGAGGCTTTCCAGAGCGTAAAAGACTTGAAGGCGGGAAAAATAACCTCTCGCCCATTGGAGGATATATTGAATGAGTTATAAGATTGAGGCATTACCGCCCTTCGCTAAGGAGGTGAAATATTTGGCGAAACGATATAAGTCGTTGAAAGAAGATATCCTAAGGTTGAGGGACGAACTGCTGGAGAACCCTTTGTCGGGAACGGATTTGGGAGGTGGCCTCCGTAAGGTCCGGATGTCCATCCGTTCGAAATCACAGGGCAAGAGAGGGGGAGCTCGGGTGATAACTTTTACGGTACTTGTCAGCGTTGATGAAGGAACAATTTATCTTGTGACGATGTATGATAAGAGCGAGATTGAGTCTATGTCCGTTAAGGAGATCCGGAAACTACTTGATAAGTGTGATTTGAAGTAAATAAAAACAGAAACAAAATAAATATGGGTATTTTTAGCTTTTTCAGTAAGGACAAGAAGGAAACCTTGGATAAAGGTCTGTCGAAGACGAAGGAGAGTGTTTTTTCCAAGATTACCAAGGCGATCGCCGGTAAGAGTAAGGTGGACGACGATGTGTTGGATAATTTGGAGGAAGTACTGATTACCTCGGATGTCGGTGTAGATACCACGTTGAAAATCATCGACCGTATCGAGAAGCGTGTGGCCCGTGACAAGTATGTCACCACCCAAGAATTGACCACCCTGCTGCGTGACGAGATCGCTAGCTTGCTGACAGAGAACAATACGGAGGATGCCGAGGGATTCGCGCTTCCGGAGGGCAAGAAACCCTACGTGATCATGGTTGTAGGCGTGAACGGGGTGGGTAAGACGACCACGATCGGTAAGCTGGCTTACCAGTTCAAGAAAGCCGGCAAGAAGGTCTATCTGGGCGCCGCCGATACGTTCCGTGCCGCCGCCGTGGAGCAACTAGTGATCTGGAGCGAGCGGGTAGGCGTACCTATCGTGAAGCAGAACATGGGCTCGGACCCCGCTTCCGTGGCTTTCGATACGCTGAGCTCCGCCAAGGCGAACGATGCCGACGTGGTGATTATCGATACTGCCGGACGTCTGCATAACAAGATCAACTTGATGAACGAGCTTACCAAGATCAAGAACGTGATGAAAAAGGTGATTCCGGACGCCCCCCACGAGATCTTGTTGGTATTGGACGGCTCTACCGGGCAGAACGCTTTCGAGCAAGCGAAACAATTTACCGCCGCCACCGAGGTGAACGCCTTGGCCGTGACCAAGTTGGACGGTACCGCCAAGGGGGGTGTCGTGATCGGTATCTCCGACCATTTCCGTATCCCCGTGAAATATATCGGACTCGGCGAGGGGATGGAGGATTTGCAAGTATTCCGCAAACGTGAGTTTGTCAATTCGTTATTTGGAGAATGAGAAAAAATAAAGTAGATATTATTACGCTGGGGTGTTCGAAAAACCTAGTGGACTCGGAGCAACTTATGCGCCAATTCGTTGCCAATGGCTATACGGTAGAGCATGATCCCCATAAGATCAATGGCGAGATCGTGGTGGTGAATACCTGCGGTTTCATCGGCGACGCTCAAGAGGAATCGATCAATATGATCCTCGAGCTGGGCGAGCAAAAGCAGAAAGGACGGATCGGGAAGCTCTTCGTGATGGGGTGCTTGTCGGAGCGTTTCTTGAAAGATCTGGAGAAGGAACTTCCCGAGGTAGATCGTTTCTACGGGAAATTCAATTGGAAGGAGTTGATCTCCGATCTGGGCAAGTCGTACCATCAAGAGCTGGCTACCGAGCGTGTGCTCACCACCCCGAGGCACTACGCTTACGTGAAGATTGGGGAGGGATGCAACCGTACTTGTTCTTACTGCTCGATCCCGATCATAACCGGGGCTTATCAATCCCGTCCGATGGACGAGATTGTAGACGAGGTTCGTGGCTTGGTGGCGCAAGGCGTGAAAGAATTCCAAATGATCGCCCAAGATCTTACGTTTTATGGCCTCGATCGCTATAAGCGAATGGCCTTGCCGGAACTGGTGGAGCGGGTATCCGACATCCCGGGCGTGGAGTGGATTCGTTTGCATTACGGGTATCCGTCTCATTTCCCCTATGACCTGTTGCCGGTGATGCGTGAGCGTGATAACGTTTGCAAGTATATGGACATCGCCCTCCAGCATATCAGCGACCCGATGTTGAAGATGATGCGCCGCAATATCACGAAGGCCGAGACCTATGAGCTGTTGGAGCGTATGCGCCGGGAAGTGCCGGGCATTCATCTACGCACCACCTTGATGGTGGGTCATCCCGGCGAGACGGAACAGGATTTCGAGGAGTTGATCCGCTTCGTGAAAGATATCCGTTTCGAGCGCATGGGCGCTTTCGCCTATAGCCACGAGGAGGGTACCTACGCCTATCAGCATTATAAAGACGAGATCCCACAGGAGGTGAAGCAAGACCGGCTGGATTACTTGATGCGTGTGCAAGAAGGCATCTCCGCCGACGTGAACGCCTCGAAAGTAGGGCAGACCTTTCGGGTGATCGTAGACCGGGAGGAGGAGGATTTCTACGTGGGACGTACGCAATACGACTCGCCCGAGGTAGATCCGGAAATATTGATTTCCAAGGATACTCCCTTGAGTCCGGGTAGCTTTTACCAAGTAAAGGTGATTGACGCACAAGCGTTTGATCTGTATGGTAAAGTGTTGAATTGATGTAAAAACTGTCAATATATTTGTCGGTTAACGAAAAAATAACTAATATAGCAGCACGAACTGTTATGGAATTAGATATGAAAAACAAGGAACTTATAACGGAATTGGCGAATCGCATGGATTGGACCTCGAAGGAGGTATCCGACATGCTTTCTGCGCTCAGTTCCGTCGTAAGTTCGAAATTAGTGGATAACGATACGATCTATCTGCAAGGCTTCGGCCAGTTCGAGGTGAAAAAGAAAGCGGAACGTATTTCCGTGAATCCGGCGAACGGGAAGCGATATCTGGTTCCCCCTAAATTAGTTCCCGTGTTCAAGCCCGGAACGACCGTGAAGAATCGTTTAAAGGAATTGGGTGATCATGAATAACCGGCTGAATATACAAGATTTAGCCGGTTTATTATCGGAGCGTACCGGCAAGGACAGAGGAGAGGTAGAGCGCTTCTTGAGAGATTTTATCTCGGTGGTATCCGAAGGGGTCTATACGGATAAGATCGTAAAAGTAAAGGGCTTGGGTACTTTCAAGATTATCTCTGTGGAGAAGCGGGAGAGTATCCACGTGAATACCGGTGAACGTTTCTTGATCCCCGAACATTATAAATTCTCTTTCCTGCCGGATAAAGACCTGCGGGAACAGGTAAACAAGCCTTTCTCTATCTTTGAGACGACAGAGATCAACGAGAACGTGGATTTCTCGGACATGGATGAGTCCGTAGAGGAGAAGGAAACGGAAGACGAGTCCGTGGAGGAGGTAATGCCGGATAAGGAAATCCCTTTGGCAAATACTCAGCCCAAAGAGAAGCCCGAACCGATACTAGAACCTGAACCTGAACCATTGCCTGAGCCAGAGCAAGCGTTTGATCCGGAGCCGTCATCGGTATCTGAACCGGAACGTGGATTGGAACCGGAACTGCCCGCGGAGCCATCTCCCATACCAGAGAGACCGGAAGAGCAAGCCCGTAGGAAACCGGAGGAAAAGGGGGTATTAATGATCGTCGCCTTTTTGATAATCGTAATCTCTGTATTCTTCTATCTGGGAAGAAATAATTGGAAACCGGCGCCTGCCCAAGAAGAGGTGATAACGGAAGCCAAGAATACGGCCAAGGACACGGTTCAAGAATCAGCTTGGATGCTTCATCCGGACTCGGTAGCGGAGAAGACCCCGCATACGGAACCGGAGCCTTATGTGGAACCGGCGCCAAAACCATTGGGGCAGGTGAAGATCAAGCATGGCGACCGCCTCACCGTGATCGCCTTGGAATATTATGGCAATAAATTATTCTGGGTGTATATTTACCAACATAATAAGGCTGTTATAAAAGACCCGAACAACGTCCCGATCGGTACCGTGATCGAGATACCCGCACCGGAATCGTATGGCATCGATGCCAAGAGCCGTGAGTCGCGGGAGAAAGCCGCCGCCCTACAAACAGAGATACTTGCCGGGGAGTAAGAGAAATCCCCCTTTTTTAAGTAAAATAAAACAAAACGAGGAAGTGTTGGTTAGTATTATTTAACTGCAAAAGTGAAGGATACGAATTTAACATTTCTAATTTTGTGCATCCTAAAAAATCAACGTAAAATTGGGACAATATAATAACAATATAATAGAATAAATCTTATGAGTCAGACAGTAGACATTCGTGAGTTGAATGAGCGAATTGAAAGTAAAAGCTCGTTTGTGAACATGATTACGATGGGTATGGACAAAGTAATCGTCGGACAAAAGCATTTGGTTGAATCCTTGTTGATCGGTTTGCTTTCGGACGGACATATCCTGTTGGAAGGTGTGCCGGGTTTGGCTAAGACACTTGCCATTAAAACATTGTCGTCGTTGATCGACGCTAAATACAGCCGAATCCAGTTCACCCCGGACTTACTTCCGGCCGATGTGATCGGTACGATGATTTACAGTCAGAAAAGCGAAGAGTTCCAGGTAAAGCAAGGCCCGATCTTCGCTAATTTTGTGTTAGCGGACGAGATCAACCGTGCCCCGGCGAAAGTACAGAGTGCCTTGTTGGAGGCCATGCAGGAGCGTCAGGTCACGATCAGCGAGCATACCTACAAGTTGCCGAAGCCTTTCTTGGTAATGGCTACCCAGAACCCGATCGAGCAGGAGGGTACGTACCCGTTGCCTGAGGCGCAGGTAGACCGTTTCATGTTGAAGGTGATCATCAATTACCCGAAGAAGGAGGAGGAGAAACTGATCATACGCCAGAATATATCCGGAGAACGTCCGGAGATCAAGCCGATCTTAACGAAAGAGGAGATCCTCGACGCCCGTAACGTGGTTCGTGAGGTTTATTTGGACGAGAAGATCGAGCGTTACATCGTGGATATCGTCTTCGCTACCCGTTTCCCGGCTGAGGCTGGTTTGCCGAACTTGGCGAGCATGATCTCTTTCGGCGCTTCCCCTCGTGCGTCTATCAACTTGGCGTTGGCCGCCCGTGCGTACGCTTTCATCAAGCGCAGGGGCTATGTGATCCCGGAGGATATCCGTGCGGTATGCCACGACGTGATGCGCCATCGTATCGGCTTGAGTTATGAGGCCGAGGCGAACAACTTGACTTCTGAGGAGGTAATTAGCGAGATCTTGAATAAAGTAGAAGTTCCTTAAATGGAGACAAGCGAATTATTAAAGAAGGTACGCCGTATCGAGATAAAGACCCGTGGTCTTTCCCGTAACATCTTCGCCGGCCAGTACCATTCGGCTTTCAAGGGCCGTGGTATGGCGTTCAGCGAGGTGAGGGAATATCAGTACGGCGATGATATCCGGGATATCGACTGGAACGTGACCGCCCGCTACGTCCGCCCTTATGTCAAGGTGTTCGAGGAGGAGCGTGAGCTGACGGTGATGCTGCTGATCGACGTGTCCGGTAGCCGTGACTTTGGCTCCGTCAACGTCATGAAGAAGGAGGTGATCACCGAGATCGCCGCTACCTTGGCTTTCTCGGCGATACAGAACAACGATAAGATCGGCGTGGTGTTCTTCTCGGACAAGATCGAGAAGTTTATCCCGCCCCAGAAAGGAAAGAAACATATCTTATATATCATCCGGGAGCTGATCGATTTCCATCCCGAGGAGACGAGAACGGATATCAGCCAAGTGTTGAAATACTTGACCAACGCCATCAAGAAGCGTTGCACGGCTTTCCTCATTTCCGATTTTATCGATAAGGAGGGTTTCAAGGACGCCCTGACGGTGGCCAACCGCAAGCATGACATGGTAGCCATTCAGGTGTACGACCGTCGTGAGACCGAGCTTCCCGCCGTAGGCCTTATGAAGATCAAGGACGCCGAGACCGGGAAGGAGCAATGGATAGACAGTTCCTCCGCCCGTGTGCGTGCGGCCTATAAGGAATGGTGGGAGAAACGGCAGGCGAAGATGAGCGATACGTTCAAGAAATGCCGTGTAGACTCCGTATCTGTCCGTACCGAGGATGATTATGTGAAAGCATTGATTGCTCTTTTTGACAAACGTAATTAAAGCAAGCAGATGAAATTGATAAAGAAAAGTATCCTGTTTCTGGTCGCCGCCGCTTCCCTTGCGGGGGGAAGGGCATATGCGCAAAGGCCGTTGATCGATGTCGCTATAGACTCGGCCGCCATATTGATCGGAGAGCAGACTACCTTGCACCTTACGGTAACGGCGGATAAGGATCGCCCCGTGCAGATCGTGATCCCGAACGATACCTTGATGACGGGTGTGGAGGTACTGAATCTCTCCAAGGCGGACTCTACGGAGATCGAGAACGACCGGCTCGTTATCAAGCAGGATGTATTGATTACCTCGTTTGATTCGTCACTCTATCTGTTACCTCCGTTGAAGGTGATAGACGGGGTGGATACCGTATATTCCAACCAAGTCGCCTTGAAGGTCTCCACGATTCCCGTGAACGCAGACAAGCCGGAGGAGTTCAACGACATCAAGACCGTATGGAAGCCGCCTTTCGTATGGGCCGATTATTATCCGATCATTTACGGGATCTTGCTGGCCCTGTTCTTGATTTGCGTGATCGCCTATATCGTGAAACGGATCCGTGCGAAGAAGTCGTTGATACCATTCAAGAAAGAGGAGCCGAAGCTCCCGCCTCACGAGCAGGCCATCAAGGAACTGGACGAGATCAAGCAACAGAAACTCTGGCAGCAAGGACGAAGCAAGGAGTATTACACCTTGATCACGGATACGCTGCGTAAGTATATCGAGGAACGTTTCGGTATCAATGCCATGGAGATGACTTCCGGTGAGATCTTGGACCTGATCCGCAAGAACTCCGAGGCGCAGAGCGTGTACGAAAACTTGAGGCAGATTCTGCAATTGGCCGACTTCGTGAAATTCGCCAAGATGAACCCGCTGCCGGATGAGAATGATTTGAGTATGATGAACGCGTATTTGTTCGTGAACCAGACGAAGGAGGAGGAGATGGTGGAGCTGGTTGACAGTCCCCTGTCAGATGAGCTGACAGCCTCGGGTCAAGAGGAGCGACAGCCTGCTGTCAAAGCCGTTGACAGCCCTCTGTCAAATGAGCCGGTAGCCCCGTGTCAAGACGACTTGACACGCTATCAGCCCAAGTCTACGAACGATACAACTAATTTAAAGGATTAAGAGATGGTATTTGCGAATCCTAATTATTTATATTTATTGTTGTTGCTCATCCCGATGATCGGATGGTATGTCTACAAGCTGAGCAAGAGTCAGGCCAGCTTGCAGGTCTCCTCGTCGGAGGCGTTCGAGGCGCCGGGAGCGGTATCATGGATCGTGTACTTGCGTCACGTGCCTTTCGTGTTGCGTATGGTAGCGGTAGCGCTGCTGATCGTGATCTTGGCCCGTCCGCAATCCACGAATAGTTGGTCCAATTCTTCCACGGAAGGTATCGATATCATGTTGGCGATGGATATCTCGGGGAGTATGCTGGCGCAAGACTTGAAACCGAACCGCTTGGAGGCGGCGAAGGATGTGGCTGCGTCGTTCATCAACGGCCGTCCGAACGATAACATCGGTCTCGTGGTCTTTTCTGCTGAGAGCTTTACGCAATGCCCGTTGACAACCGATCATACGGTCTTGCTGAACCTCTTCAAGGATATCCAAAGCGGTATGATCCAAGACGGAACGGCAATTGGGTTGGGCTTGGCGAATGCCGTGAGCCGTATTAAGGACAGCCACGCTAAGTCGAAGGTGATTATCCTTCTGACCGATGGTTCGAACAACGCCGGCGAGATCGCTCCGGTTACCGCTGCCGAGATCGCCAAGACGTTCGGCGTGCGTGTCTATACGATCGGAGTCGGAACGAAAGGCATGGCGCCGTATCCGTTCCAGACCGCATTCGGCGTGCAGTACCAGAATATCCCGGTGGAGATCGACGAGGCTACGTTGAAGCAGATCGCCTCTACCACGGGAGGGCAATATTTCCGTGCTACGGACAACGCCAGCCTGAAGGAGATCTATTCCGAGATCGACCAGATGGAGAAGACCAAGATCAGCGTACAAGAGTACAGCAAGAAGCAGGAGGAGTATAAGAACTGGGCCTTGCTGGTGTTCGCCCTGTTGCTGGTGGAGATCTTATTGAGAAATACATTGTTGAGAAATATACCATAAAGATAAAAGGCTTATGTTTCGATTTGCGCATCCGGACTTTTTATATTTGCTTTTTCTCCTTCCCGCGTTGGTGGCGTTCTACGTGTACGCCATGATCGTGAAGAAGAAAGCGATAAAGAAATACGGTAACCCTACGTTGTTGGCCGAGTTGATGCCCGAGGTATCGACCAAGCGCCAGCATCTGAAGTTTTGGCTGTTGTTCGGAGCCATTACCATGGTTATCTTTATTATAGCGGGGCCTCAATTCGGCTCGAAACTGGAGACGGTGAAGCGTCAGGGAGTAGAGATCATGGTGTGTCTGGACGTATCCAACTCCATGTTGGCCGAGGACGTGTCGCCCAACCGTTTGGATAAGGCCAAACAGATGCTATCCCGATTGACGGACGGCTTTACGAATGATAAGGTAGGCTTGATCGTGTTCGCCGGCGACGCTTTCACGCAGTTGCCGATCACCTCGGATTATATCTCCGCCAAGATGTTCTTGTCCTCTATCAACCCGTCGATGGTCTCTACGCAAGGTACGGCGATCGGTGCCGCCATCAACTTGGCCGCCCGTTCCTTTACCCCGGACGAGACGACCGATAAGGCGATCATCTTGATCACCGACGGCGAGAACCATGAGGACGACGCTATCGGTGCCGCCAAAGCCGCCGCCGAGAAGGGCATCCACGTGAACATCGTGGGAATGGGTGATCCGAAAGGTTCTCCGATCCCCATCCAAGGAAGCAATAATTATATGAAGGATAAGGACGGAAACGTGGTGATCACGAAGCTGAACGAGCAGATGGGTCAAGAGATCGCCGCCGCCGGAAACGGTATGTACGTACGTGCGGACAATACGAACTCCGCCTTGAAAGCCCTTCAGAAAGAAATCGAGAAAATGAACAAGACGGAGCTGGATAGCAAGGTCTATTCCGAGTATGACGAGCAGTTCCAGATTTTCGCTTGGATAGCTTTGTTCCTCTTGATCGCCGATTTCATGACCTTGGATCGTAAGAACCATATATTTAGGAAAGTAAAATTATTCTCTTAATTCGACGAAGTGATGAGACGTATATATAAATCTATGATATGGGTATCGGTCTTGGCGCTCAGCGCTGGGGCGGTCTCTGCCCAGAAAGCGGAACGGAAGAACGTGCGTGAGGGGAATAAGCTTTATGAGAGCGAGAAATACACCGAGTCCGAGATCGCTTATCGCAAGAGCTTGGAGGTGAATCCCCGCTCTACGGAAGGAACCTATAATCTGGGGAATTCCCTATACAAGCAAGGCAAGTTCCCCGAGGCCGCCGAGCAATATCAATTGATCGCCGGGCAAGGGGAGAAGATGGTGGCTACGCCGGAAGGGAAGGCACGCTTGTCGGAGGTGTATCATAATATGGGGAATATCTTCATGCAGAACAAGGATTACGGCAAGGCCGTGGAGGTGTATAAGCAATCGCTTCGCTTGAACCCGAAAGATGACGAGACCCGTTATAACTTGGCCTTGGCCCAGAAACTGCTGTCGGATCAGCAGAATCAGGATCAGAGCCAAGATCAACAGAACGACGACAAGCAGGAGAACAAGGATCAGAAGGACGATCAGCAGCAACAGCAACAACAACAGCCGCAAGACGACCAGAAGCAGGATAAGACCCAAGAGCAACAGCAATCCAACGAGCAAATGAGCAAGGACAATGCCCAGCAGATGTTGGACGCCTTCCTGCAAGACGAGAAAGACACCCAAGAGAAGGTGAAGAAGGCGCAGATGCAGCAGCAACAACGCCGGAAGACCGAGAAGGAGTGGTAAACTGGATAATTAACGAAAAAATGAGATACACAATGAGGAAATTAATTTTCTTATTCATCCTGATGTTAACGGTAGGGGTGGCGACAAAGGCCGCGGATGTGACCTTCAAGGCCTCGGCGCCCCAAGCGGTGGTAATGGGAGAGCAGTTTCGCTTGACTTTCACCGTCAATGCCGAAGGCAGGGATTTGAGAGTACAGGAGATGCCAGACTTTGACGTATTAATGGGTCCCTCCCAATCCACCTCCTATAGCAGTAGCTGGGTGAACGGGAAGAGTACCAGCGAGACAACCGTTACGTATACGTATGTCTTGATGCCGAAGAAGGAAGGTACGTTTAATATCGCTCCGGCAACGATCAAGGTGAACGGCTCTAATTATACATCGAATGGCTTGGCCATCAAGGTGCTTCCTGCTGATAAGGCGGGTAAGCAAGAGGCGGAGACAACGACGGCGAGCGGGGCGATCTCTAACGATCGGCTGTTCGTGAAGATGGACGTATCCAAACGAAGCGTGTTCGAGCAAGAAGGTTTCTTGGTGACTTTCAAGGTCTATTCCTTGGAAAATTTCTCGATTACGGGATTGAAATATCCGGAGTTCGAGGGTTTCTTGGTACAAGAGGTTGAGTTGCCGCAAGAGAAACAACTGACCTTGGAAAACTACAACGGGCGTAACTACCAGTCGGCCGTAATGCGTCAAGTGATCCTGTATCCCCAACGTTCCGGTAAGATCACGATCGAAGGTGGAAAGTATGATGCCGTGGTGCGTGTCCGTATGCAACAAGCGGGCGGCGGTAGCATCTTCGATAGTTTTTTCGACTCGTATCGGGATGTGAGCAAGGTGTTGACCACTTCTCCGGTTACTATCGACGTGAAGCCTTTGCCCTCCGGTAAGCCCGCTTCTTTCTCCGGTGCCGTAGGTACGTTCTCCATGACGGCTGATATCAGCTCGAACAACGTCAAGACAGACGAGGCTGTAACCATAAAGGTGAAAATCACGGGTAACGGAAACGTGAAGTTGGTGAAGAATCCGGAAGTGGTTTTCCCGAACGATTTCGATGTCTACGATCCGAAAGTAGAGATGGACATCAAGACCACGACCGCCGGTGTCAGTGGAAGCAAGACGATCGAATATATGGCGATACCCCGTTACGCAGGTGATTTCGAGATCCCGGCGATCGCTTTCTCCTATTTCGATATCAAGTCCGGTTCGTACAAGACCATCAAGTCCGAGCCTTATAAGTTGCATGTGGAGCAAGGTAAGGGCGGTAGCGGTTCTTCCCCGGTCGTATCGAACTTTAGTAATAAAGAGAGCGTGAAATACTTAGGCAAGGATATCCGTTACTTGAAGACGAAAGATTTCTCCTTTATCGAGGGAGGTGATGGTATTTTCTTCGGTTCCTTTATGTATTATCTTTGCTATATCGTACCAGCTATCTTGTTTATCGTATTCTTCTTTATTTATCGTAAGCAGGTGAAGGAAAACGCCGACATCGCCTTGGTTCGTACCAAGAAGGCGAACAAGATGGCGGTTAGACGTCTGAAGAACGCTGGCAAGCTGATGAAAGAGAATAAGAAGGAAGAATTCTACGACGAGGTGCTGCGTGCGTTGTGGGGCTATTTGAGCGATAAGCTGAGTATCCCGCAATCCGATCTGACCAAGGATAACGTAGAGATAGAATTGGCTAAATACGGTGTAGACGAATCCTTGACGAATGAGTTCATGGATATCTTGAATACTTGTGAGTTCGCTCGTTACGCTCCGTCCCAAGCGTCGGACGCTATGGATAAGTTGTATGAGCTGACGGTAGACGCTATTGGTAAAATGGAGAATACAATTAAAAAGTAAGAAGATGAAGATGACTATAAATTTAAGAAAGGTATTGTTTTTCTTATTGACTCTATGTCTGATAGGATCTGCTTATGCGCAAGATACCGCCTTGAAGGAGGCCGAGGTCGCTTACACGAAAGAAGATTACGCAAAGGCGATCGAGCTATATGAGGGAATCTTGAAGAGCAATGGCGAGTCTGCCGCCGTTTATTATAATTTGGGAAATACCTATTATAAGGCGGGTAAGATCGCTCCGGCTATATTGAACTACGAACGTTGTCTTCTGCTGGATCCGGGTGATAGCGATGCTCGCTTCAATTTACAGATGGCCCGTCAGAAGACCATCGATAAGATTGAGCCGGTTGGTGATTTCTTCTTGGTCAAATGGTTTAAGAGCGTGGAGAACCTCGGTTCCGCAGACTCTTGGGCGAAGACAGGTATCGTGTGCTTCCTGTTGTTTATCGGTTGCTTGATCTTGTTCTTTTTCTCTCGTTGGGTACGCTTGAAGAAGATCGGTTTCTATTTGGGTGTCCTATTTATTATCATGGTTGTTTTTGCCAATATATTCGCCAGCGACCAGAAGGCTGAGATGATAAACCGTAAACACGCTATCGTATTCGCCCCGACCGTTACGGTGAAAAGCTCGCCTGACGCTAGCGGTACGGATCTTTTCGTATTACACGAGGGAACGAACGTGACCGTGAAGAGCACGCTCGGCGAATGGAGCGAGATCGAGCTTGAGGACGGGAACGTAGGATGGATGCCTAGTAAAGACATAGAAAAAATCTGATACATGCTAGAACAATTATTGGTTTGGGAACGTGATGCGTTCTTTATGCTTAACGGTAGCGACTCCGCTTTTTTAGATCGCTTTATGTGGATCTATTCAGGCAAGGCGGTTTGGCTACCGTTAGCCTTTTTTATATTGGTGGTATTGTGCTATAAGAAGAACTGGAAGGAGTGGTTGTTGATCTTATTGGCCATTGTCTTGACGATCACGTTATGCGACCAGTTCGCTTCGCATGTTTGTAAACCCATCTTCACCCGTTTCCGTCCGACTCATCACCCTGACTTTATGGATCAGGTAAGGGTGGTGTTCGGTTATCGGGGCGGTATGTATGGATTTATCTCCAGCCATGCGGCGAATGCTTTCGGCTTTGCGACCTTGATGGCGCTGATCTTCAGGAATAAACTATTCGGATGGACTATTTTCTTTTGGGCGATTTTGACTTCCTATACTCGTATTTATTTAGGAGTGCATTTTATCACGGATATTATTCCGGGAGCTTTATCCGGTCTGCTATTCGGGTATCTTGTATATCTGTTATACCACTATATAAGGCCTAAATTGATTCCGGCAGATTCTTGGGTATGTCCGGAGGCCATTTACTCGGATATCCGGAAACGCTGGATCACCTATGCGATTTGGTTGACCATCCTTTTAATAGCCCTATTTAATGAGCAATTGGTATCGTGCTTAATATAAGAGATTTTCGTTAAGTATGTCGTAAAGCATATTTGTTTTCAGCTCATTTTCTCAATAATAATTTGTTTCAATGCTATTAAATGACTAAGTTAGTGCCATAATATTAAACAAAAGTATTAACCTTCAAAATAAGAAAGCCATGACAAAGACGATTACATTTAACGAACTGAGAAGAATTAAAGATTCGTTACCTGACGGAAGTACACAACGCATCGCCGATGAGCTGGGATTAAAGGTAGAGACAGTTCGTAACTATTTCGGTGGACATAATTTTCAAGATGGACGGAGTTGTGGTTTCCATATCGAGCCCGGTCCGGACGGAGGGTTGGTTGTTTTAGATGACACGACTATTTTCGAGCGTGCTTTGCAGATACTGGCCGAGAGTCAGGATGCCGAAGCACAAAAAGCGTAAGAGAAATTCATTCGTATAAAAAATCCCATAGCTAAATGAAAGAACGCTTTGGGATTTTTTTATATTCAACAATTCATAAATCCCGATTGTTTCATCTATAAAAATGTATTGAGTATGGAAGATAAATTAGTGACATTGGCTATCCACACGTTCGAGAAAGCCCAGATTCTCAAGACAATCCTCGAAACAGAAGGCATAGAGGTCTATATACATAATGTAAACCAGATTCAGCCGGTCGTTTCGGCAGGAGTGCGTGTGCGTATTAAGGAGAGTGATTTACCGCATGCTTTACGCATTATTGAAGACAATAAGTGGTTTGAGGAACCAAAGGAGGAAGAGGCGAAGGTTAATGCGGTCAAGAAAGTTCTGATCCCGATTGATTTCTCGGATTATTCCGCCAAGGCTTGTGAGTTGGGAATTAATTACGCTCATGCGGTAGGTGCGGAGGTGGTGATCATGCACGCCTATTTCAGCCCCTATTTTCCATCCGCTATCCCGATGGGAGATACTTTGGCTTACCAAGTAAACGAGGAGGAATCCGTACAGCATATCTTACAACGTGTCCGTATCGATATGGAGAATATTTGTACGCATATCAACCGGAAGATGTCCTCTGGTGAATTACCAAAGGTAAAATACGATTATGTATTACGTGAAGGCTTGCCGGAAGAGGAGATCATCGCCTATAGCAAGGAGTATCATCCGACATTGATCGTGATGGGAACGAGAGGTAAGAGCCAAAAAGATATGGATCTGATCGGTAGCGTGACCGGAGAGGTAATCGAGGTAAACCGGGTTCCTGTATTGGCGATACCGGAGAATGTTCCTTTCACGGATTTGAGAGACGCTAAGAATATCGCTTTCGCTACATCGTTTAACCAGAGAGATTTGGTTGCGTTTGACGAGTTTATGGAAATCATCAAAGGCTTTGATCTTAATATCCATCTATTCAATATCTCTACCAGTAATGATGAATGGAATGAGATTCGTTTAACGGGCGTTCGTGAATATTTCAAAAAACAATATCCACATGCCCATATTTCCCATACGGTTCTAGCCGATGGTGACTTGCTGTTAGCCATCGAGAAATTTGTTCGTGATAAACAAATTGATGTTATAGCCCTAAGCACATATCGCCGTAATATCCTAGCCCGGATGTTCAATCCTTCGATCGCGAGAAAGATGTTATTCCACACCGATACTCCGTTATTGGTAATCGATAGCAAGAAATAGCTTCTTATTCAAGTAACAAATAAAAAGTGGATATGAGAAAAGGCTTATCCACTTTTTTATTATATACCATGTGCTTAAAGCAATCTTTGTATCTTTGGCGAAAAAATATAAGGATAGTATGTGGGAAAGAATGTTTGATCTGGTACTTGGATTAAAGAAAGAACATAGATTAATGATAGTTATAACATTGATTTATGCGGTGACCCTCTTTGGTATTACTGTAGATGTAGAAGCGATGGAGAATTGGCTGCAATTAGTGGGGTATACCATACGTACTTTATGTATTGCTTGTATTATACAGCTTAGTGTGTTCTTTTTGACAAATATTTTTTGGAAGGAACTAAACAGAGGCTTGAATAAAACATTTGTTGTTATTAGTGGTAATGTGTTGTCTTTAGCTTTCTTACTTTTCCCTTTTTCTATATCATATATAGATATGACTGCTGAAAGTATGAAATTGAGTTCTTTGAATACAGAAAGAAATAGAATTGATAGTATGGTCCGGTACTATGAGAATTTAAAAAGTCTAGATTCTTCTTTTTCAGAGAATCTAGATTCTTTAATATTGGAAGAAAAGAAAACATTGATTCGGGTTATAAAAGAGATTGACTTAAAGCAATTTAAAATAGAAGAGAAACAGAAAAGATATGAAAAGCCATTAGTCTCCATCCTATTTCTTTTGCAAATATTCGGTTTTTATATATTGATTCTATATTCTTCCTATTTTGATAGGACGAATAAGGTGAATCGTGTTATCGCAGTGGAAAATATTCCTTATCGAAAGAAAGTAAGGAGCTATTTTTGCGATAAAGTTTTGAAGCCTTTGGTTTTACTGTTATCTGTTTTTCTTTGGGGATTCTTGTTTTTCCTTTGGCTTAGATAATATATACCTGATATTTGTATAAACCGGAATTTATGCTTTGCTTTGTGGCTCATCAGAAAAATAATAGAATATATGATTACTTATTTGATTATTGGAATAACAGTGGTTCTCTCTTTTATCTGTTTTAGTAATAGGGAGTTATTTATGAAATTAGCGTTTATCCCATATCGTACGATCCGGAATCATGAATATTATCGTATCGTGACACATGGATTTATCCATGCGGATATGACACATTTGCTAGTGAATATGTTCACGTTCTGGTCATTTGGTCTCTATATTGAACGAACGTTTCGATATATGGGATTCGGCAGTGGGGCTTATCTGGCTTTTTATTTCGGGGGAATGATCGTGGCTTCGCTTTATGATTTGATAAAACGACGTAATGATCCGTATTATGTCTCTATCGGTGCGTCTGGAGCGGTATCGGCGGTTCTATTTACCTCTATATTCCTTGATCCTTGGGGAAAGATCTTGTTTTTCGCCGTGCTGCCTGTCCCCGGAATCGTATTCGGCTTGCTATATCTGGCCTATTGCCAGTATATGGCGAAACAAACAGGAGATAACATAAATCATAATGCCCATTTCTACGGGGCTATTTATGGATTGATTTTCCCAATGCTGCTGGAGCCTTCGTTATTGCATCTCTTTTTGTCTCAACTTACGTTTAAGGGATGATCCACCCTGAACGGATAATTTAAGGTTATTTTTTGTCCGAAGATTATTTCCGGGTAGGTAAACTTGTCTATCTTTGTCCCCTTATAAGCAAAAGTTAGATGAACAAAGATAATAATTTGGGTAGAGTGTTAGCGTTACTGTCGCTGACGTTGTTGATGAGCTTTGGTTTATATAGCCTTCCGGATACATTGTTCGGGTATAAGATCAAAAAGGTAGATCTTTTATCGGATTTCAAGGTGAAAGAGGAAAAGCTCTCCTTGGATTCTTTGAAACAACAATTGGAACAAGCGGACACCCTTCAAGTAGATTCGGTAGCATTAAGGGATTCTATCATGCGTTCCGCCGGAATAGATTCTGCGGCTTTGGCCCTTCGTGATTCGTTATACAAAGCGGTCTATGCTGTTCAAGGGGCGGATTCGCTGGGGGCTCATATCGAGGACTATTCTCTTGGACATATCGGTTTGCAACGATTTTTCGCCGCCTTAAAAAACAGGCGGGAATTGAATCGTCCGGTACGTGTGGCCTTCCTTGGAGATTCTTTTATCGAAGGAGATATTATGGTGGCCGATTTCCGTTCCGGGATGCAAAAGGAATTTGGGGGGCGGGGTGTTGGTTTTGTACCGGTCACATCCGTAGCGGCACAGTTCCGTCCAACCGTGGAGCAACGTGCCTCCGGATGGACTACTTGGTCTATGCTGACAGATCATGAGCATGGATATACTTTATCCGGGATGATGTTCGAGGCAAACGAGGAGAACGCCTCTATCCATGTGAAGACGACTAAGCGTTATCCGGAGCTCCAGACGTTCTCTTCTTTGAAACTGATTTATGAGCAGAATAAGAATACGGAGATGCGCTTGGTTTGCAACGCTTCCGCCGATACCCTACAAGAGATGCTTCCCGCCACATCGATCGTAACCCAATACGAGTTGGAAGGGATGTTCACCGAAGCGGATTTCACTTTTAAGAATACTCCGGAGTTCCGGGCATTAGGGGTCGCTATGGAGGATCATTCAGGTGTCGTGGTCGATAATTTCTCTCTTCGGGGAAACTCGGGTATGATATTGGAGCGATTGGATGTCTCCCGTTGCCAAGCATTGAATAAGATCCGTCCGTATGACTTGATTGTCTTGCAGTATGGGTTGAATGTCGTGAGCGATAGCGTGATGAATTATGGATGGTATAGTAGCCGGATGGTAAAGGTCATTAACCATATACAACTTTGTTTTCCGGAAGCTGATATATTGATGTTGGGGGTGTCGGACAGAAGCCGTCAAGACGATGGCGAATTCGAGACGATGCCAGCCGTGTTAGCCTTGCTGCATGCGCAAAGGCAAGCTGCTAAAAAGGCAGGGGTTCCTTTCTGGAATGTATTCGGTGCCATGGGAGGAGAGAATAGTATGGTCCGTTTCGTAGAATTAAACTGGGCTAGTAAGGATTATACGCATTTAAGCTTCAGGGGTGGACGGGAGATTGCCGATGCCTTGCTGAAAGCGTTATTATCAGAAAAAGATTTTTATGATGAAGCGGAGAAAGTGGTTAATTAGTCTGGTTGTTTTAGGAGTGATCATGGGCTTCTCTGTTCCGAAACCTAAAGCCGGAATAAACGGGGATGTATCTCTTGATAGTTTGGCGGTTCGGGATACTGTAGCGTTGCCTCCTTTATCTTATTCTATGAAAGTGGGAAAAGATACGTTGATCTTACCGGATTCTAGTAAGGCGTGGAATAATTTTTTCAATGAACTGGATTCGTTGCGTGCAGGGAAAGATACGGCTATCACGATCGTCCAGTTGGGGGATTCGCATATCCAAGCCGGACATTTAAGCGGTCGTGTCATGCGCCTTTTCCAACAGGCGTTCGGGAATGCCGGACGAGGCTGGATCGCTCCTTTTAAGTTGAGCAAGACCAACGAGCCGGATGATTATTTTATCAAATCCGTCGCTAAGGATTGGATTGCCGGACGTTGTATTCAGCATGTCCGGAAAACCCCGATAGGGATCGGTGGGATCGGGATTAAGTCTGTTTCCCCCTCGATTAATCTGGATGTCGTGATAACCCCGAATAATGGTGCCGGATACGAGTTTAATGAGGCGATCTTATATAGAGGGGAGAAGTCGATGCCCATGCTTCCTGCCGGGGCTTTGAAAGACTCGGTCCAAACATTCCGTGCGGATACCGTATGTGTTCCCGGTGTATTAGCCGACACTTTCCGGATCTCCTGCTTGACCGATACTCTACAATTGCAGAGTACGAGACGGAAAGAGGGCACGAATACATTGCGTCCGGCCTCATCCTTTACGAATTTATATTATGGCCTGACACTGAAGAATGGAGGCAGGGGTATCTTATACCATTCCATCGGAGTGAATGGGGCGATGTATGTGAATTATACTGACGAGGCTTATGTACGTCAGTTGGCTTTATTAAAACCGTCCTTATTAATCATCTCTATGGGAACCAACGAGACGTTTGGCAGACGTTTTAATACCGATGAGTTTTCCGGTCAGATGGAGGCTTTCTTGGCGTTAGTCAAGAAGGAGTTACCGAATACGGCAATCTTACTGACAACTCCTCCGGAATGTTATAGGAGAGTCCGGTCGGGTAAACAGCGAACGTATGTGCGTAATGATAATACCGAGCGGGCTGCCCGTGCTATCCGGAATGTAGCGAAGAAAGAAGAGGTCGCTTGCTGGGATTTATTCACTACGACAGGAGGGAAAAACTCGTGCCGCAAATGGCATAGTTCTCGTTTGATGGGACGGGATCGGATTCACTTTACGAAAGAAGGGTATCAAGAACAAGGAACGCTTTTGTTTAGGGCGTTCATGGAATCATATAATAACCGATAAGAATTTTATATGGAATATAATATACTTAGAGATTGGCTTAGTAATCATCAATTCACGTGGGAGAAACTGGGAGATATCCTGACGTATCATCATAATGCCCCGATCTTGTTTAGTAGCGGGTTGTTCTTCTTCTTGTTTATCGGTTTCCTGATGATTTATATGTCGCTAAGGAAACATACGTTGGCTCGTATTATTTATGTGACATTGTTTTCCCTTTATTTCTATTATAAAAGTAGTGGACTTTGGTTCGGGCTGCTGGTATTTACGGCTACTTCCGATTTCTTGATAGCGCAATGTATCTCGCATACGACATCGGTATTAAAACGTAAATTATTCGTTACGCTTAGTCTCTGCATAAACCTAGGTATGCTGGGGTATTTCAAGTATTTCAATTTCCTAGGCGAACTGTTTACTATGGCCGCCGGGGGAGAATGGCTTAAGATGAACATCTTCCTTCCGGTAGGAATCTCTTTCTTTACCTTCCAGAGTATAAGCTATGTGATAGATGTTTATCGGGGACGAATCCAACCTCTCGGCCGTTGGATCGATTATGTTTTCTATGTATCGTTCTTTCCTCAACTGGTTGCCGGGCCAATCGTTCGTGCCCGGGATTTTATCCCTCAAATGTATAAGAATCCTACGGTGACGCGATCTGAGTTTGGTGAGGGATTGTTCCTTATCTTATGTGGTCTTTTCAAGAAAACGGTTATCTCGGATTATATCAGTATGAATTTCGTGGATCGTATTTTTGACGCTCCGTTGCTTTATACGGGTGTGGAGAATTTATTGGGTGTCTATGGGTATGCGCTACAGATTTATTGTGACTTCTCGGGTTATTCGGATATGGCGATCGGTATCGCTCTGTTGTTGGGATTCCGCTTTAATATAAACTTCGACTCTCCCTATCAATCGGCTACGATTACCGAGTTTTGGCGTCGTTGGCATATCTCCCTTTCCTCTTGGTTAAAAGATTATCTGTATATATCCTTAGGGGGGAACCGGAAGGGGAAGATTCGTACCTATATGAATCTGATGATAACGATGTTGCTAGGCGGGTTATGGCATGGGGCTTCCATTAGTTTCATCTTATGGGGAGCCTTACATGGTATAGCTTTGGCTGCGCATAAGTTCATTATGGGGCATTTCAGTAGCTTTAAGGCCTTAGGATGTGAGATGAAACCTTGGCGACGGGTATTAGGTGTCCTGATTACTTTCCATGTGGTTTGTTTCGGATGGATCTTGTTCCGAGCTACCTCGATGAAAGCCGTGGGAGAGATGCTGAGCCAGATCTTCACGAATTTTCATCCGGAGGTGTTCATGCAATTCGTCTCAGGATATAAAGGGGTGTTTGCGTTGATGGTGATCGGTTATGTGCTGCATTTTATGCCTAAACGCTCTGAGGATGTCTTGAGGGAAATCGTGACTCGTTCCCCTTTATTGATACAGGCCGCTATATTGGCGATAGCGATTTTCATTGTTGTTCAGTTTAAGAGTGCGGGAGTGCAGCCGTTTATTTATTTCCAATTCTAAGGGGACAAATACATATATCGGCATAGCCTCACGCCAGTATAGGCACAACCCTACACCACTAGTGCCGTAAGGCTACGCCGATACTGATTTCATAGGCAAAGTATCTTAGGTTCATTACTGAAGTATCTTAGGTTCACTGGCGAAGTATCTTAGGATCGTCGGCCGATGCACCTAAGATATTTTTTTGACATCTTAGAGTGTTCCTATCATTTCCGGAAAAACATGTACATGAGTTTCTAGAAACACTCTGAGGGTTGTGAGCCGGCGGGAAGTTTGATGATGATATTCTTCAAATCCGCCCCGGATACATTTTGGAATACGCTTAGCCCAAACTCCGGTATTACTGCAAGTACATGGTCGAATATATCCGCTTGAATTCCTTCATATTCGACCCATACCTTATTGGATGAGAAGCAATAAAGTTCGATGGGAATACCTGTATCAGTCGGTTGTAGATGCCTTACCATGCAGACTAATTCCTTACTTACTTCCGGGAGGCTTCTTAGGTAACGTACGAGATAAGCACGGAAGACACCCAGATTTGTTTGTCTACGTCCGTTCACCCAAATGGAACTATCGATATGATGTTCTTCATTATATTCATCTAATTCCTGTTCTTTTCCATCGATGTAATCCGTGATAAGAGAGATCTTACGAAATTTCTCTAGCATTTCCGGGGTACAAAAATGTACGCTGTTCATATCGATATTGATAGAGCGCTTGATACGGCGGCCCGGGGATTCGCTCATACCTCTCCAGTTTTGGAAAGCGTCGCTTACTAAGGCGTAAGGAGGGATGGTCGTAATGGTATTGTCAAAGTTTCTTACTTTCACGGCGTTCAATGTCACCTCGATAACCGTGCCGTCCGCACCATATTTACTCATCGTGATCCAGTCTCCGGCCCGGAGCATATCATTGGCGGATAATTGGATGCCGGCAACGAAACCTAAGATCGTATCCTTAAAGACCAACATCAAGATAGCGGCAGACGCACCCAATCCGGCCAGTAAAGAAACCGGGGATTTATTGATAAGAATACTGATAATCAATATCACCCCAATAAAGAAAACCGTAACCTGCAAGATCTGTATGAAGCCTTTTAACGGCTTGTTCTTAAAGGAATCTTTTTTATTATAGATCTCGTGGATCAGATTTAAGGAAGCGTTTATAAACCTTAAAGAAACCGCTATGATATAAATCTGACAAAGTTTTTGGAGTACTATTAAAATCTTCGGTGTCTCTTCGGCTGAGAAGGCGAATGGTAACAATATATAAATCAATATGGCCGGGATCATATGCATCATCTTATTGATGATCTTACGATCCACGATTAAATCATCCAGTTGATTTTTCGTCTTCCTCGCTAATCGTTTGAACATACCTAGGAAAATATACCGGCAACTATAATCGATCCCAACGGTGACGGCTATAATAAGTAATAAGATCACTATATTGTCTAGGTAACTGGAATTTTCGCTTATCAACCCCATTTGAACTAATAAATTATATACCCATTCTTGTATCTTGCTCATAAATACGATTTTAAACTTTAAGTAGACAATCCGGAGACGAAGATAGGAAAAATAATCCGAACACGTACTTTAGTCTGAATATTGATATACTTTCAATTCAAATTTAGGAATCATAGCGAAGAAATGGTCGAATATATCCGACTGGATCCGTTCATATTCTTTCCATATTTTATTCCGGGAGAAGAAATAAATCTGGACGGGAACACCATATTCCGTGGATTGAAGTTGGCTGATAATTAAATCCAAATCTTGATTTACGACAGGAAGACTTGTCAGATAACGCTCTACATATACACGGAATACTTGGGAGTTTGTAGGTACTACATCCTTATCCGGTTGGTAATCCGCTAATAAAGGAATTTCCTTGCGGAAGGTATCTAGCATCTCCGGCGTACAGAACTTGATCGTATTCAAATCGAGATAAATGGACTTCATAACCCTGCGTCCTCCAGACTCAACCATCCCGCGCCAGTTTTGGAAAGAACTATTCACTAGATTATAAGGCGGGATTGTCGAGATCGTATTATCGAAGTTCTGAACTTTCACGGTGTTTAGGGTTATTTCTTGAACAATACCGTTCGCATTGGCAGAAGGCATCGTGATCCAGTCGCCGGGGCGCAACATATCATTCGCCGAAAGCTGTATACCTGCCACGAAACCTAATATGCTATCTTTAAAGACCAACATAAGAATAGCTGCCGATGCACCTAATCCGGCGAAAAGGGTAGCCGGGGATTTATTGACGAGAATCGCTATAATGACAATGCCGCCAACGAAGAAAACAAGCACTTGTAATACTTGTATAAAACCTTTCATCGGCCTGTTTTTCATTTTCTCCTGTTGGTTAAACAAATCCAGCATCATTAAGAGAAGACCGTTGAGCGCTAACAGCAGGGAAAATATGATATAGATCGCGCAAATCTTCTGGGAAATGAATAATAATTCCTTTCCTCGGATAAAAGCCATCGGGAGCAAAACATATACTAAAATGCCGGGAATCGTATGTACGAGATAATGTACGACCTTACGTTTAATTAATAACGTATCCCATTTATAATGCGTATGCTTAACGATACTACGTACCCCTCCGACAAAAATAGCTTGGCATAAATAATCTAATCCGATAGCGACCGCCACTAGTAAGATGGCGATGATCGCCTCGTCAAATGTGTTCGCTATTTTCTCGTCTACACCCCATCCGGTGAGGACTTTGTTCATCCAACTACCTAAATTTATCATAATAATCGTTTTTTGATATAACACTACTCTTAAAAATAGGTTCAATCCTACGTTAAATTTGCCCTTTTGTTAAGATTGCTTGTAAATGTAAGCGTATTAATCCAATTGAAAAATGTATCTTTGTGAAATAATATAAACTTAAATGGATTCCATGAGATCTCTGTTGTCAACCTCAGATTTTCTACAGGTACGAGAGCATAAATTAAGTAATGATTTGACGGTATGGTTGAATGAGGACCATAGCCAACCTAAGATATTCGGAGCCGTAGTTGTAAAAGCCGGAGCTAAAGATTCCCCTAACACAGGTATCGCGCATTATTTCGAGCATATGATGTTTAAAGGAACGGATAAGATCGGGACGATCGACTATGAGTCCGAGAAAGTCTTGCTGGACATTATCGCCGAGAAATATGACGCTTTGGCGGATACCGAGGATCCCAAGATGCGTGCCCATTTGCAGCAAATCATTAACGACCTGAGCGTACGTGCCGCTGAGTATGTAATACCGAATGAGTTCGACCGGTTGATCTCTCGTTTCGGTGGTACGAAGTTGAATGCCGGGACTTCTTACGACTATACATTATATTTCAATACATTCTCTCCGCAATATATCTCCCAATGGGCCGAGATCAATAGTGAGCGTTTGGTAAATCCCGTATTTCGTCTTTTCCAGAGTGAGCTGGAGACGGTCTATGAGGAAAAGAACATGTATGGAGATACGATGGCTAGTGTCGCCATCGAGAAATTGACAGAGCGTTATTTCTATCCGCATCCGTATGCTTATCCGATTATCGGAAGTGCGGAGAACTTGAAGAATCCCCGTCTTTCGGAGATGCGCCGGTTCTTCGAGAAATACTATGTCGCTTCCAATATGGGATTGATCTTAAGCGGGGATTTCGATACGGAGGAGGTCTTGCCAATCTTGGAATCTACTTTTTCACGGATACGAAAAGGGAAGCCGCCTCACCGGGATATTGTTACATTACCGCCATTCAAGGGACGGGAGAAGGTGAGCGTACGTATTCCTATGCCTTTCGTGAAAATTATGGCATTGGGATTCCGGGGAGTTCCCGCGAATCATCCGGATCAAGTTGCGCTCAATATCGCCGTATCTTTATTGAATAACTCCAATGGTACGGGATTTTTGGATAAGCTGACGGTAGATCATAAGGTGATGGGTGCGATGGCGGTTAACCAAAGTATGAATGAGGCAGGAATATTAGGCTTGTTGGTATTTCCGAAGTTCTTTTTCCAGACCTATGCGGCAGCCGAGAAATTAGTATGGAAACAAATCAACCGCATTAAGGAGGGGGATTTTAGCGATGAGATGTTTCAAAGCTTGAAATTGGAACAGAAACGCGAATATGCCTCCAAATTGGAAGACATAAACTCAAGGGCCGAGGTGATGATGCGTATTTTCTCTCAAGGGAAAAGCTGGCAGGATTATTTGGATGAGGTCACCCGTATCGATGCCTTGTCGAGAGAAGACGTGATTGAGATCGCCAAGAAATATTTTACGGAGAATTATATGTACGTCACGAAGAAGACCGGACGCTATCCGAAAACGATCTTGCCCAAGCCGGATTATTCACCGATTATACCGAAGAACTCCGATGCTTCCTCCGCTTATGTGGAACGTTTGGAAAAGATACCCGTACAAGAATTGAAACCGCATTTTCTCGATTTTGAGAAAGACGCCGAGGTCGTATCTTTGCGTCCGCTTGTCACGTTGTATAAGACTCATAATTCCGTAAATGATATATTCTCGCTGACACTATCTTATGGAGTGGGGCAGTTGGAGCTTCGTGATCTTGATAAATTGTCCGCTTATCTACCTTTCGTAGCGACGGAGTCGATGTCTTTTGAGGTCTTTCGGGGTAAATTGCAGGAACTTGGTAGTACATTGACTTTTGATTCCACGGATTCTGAGTTTCTGGTGGTGGTGAATGGTTTTGATGGGCATTTTACCCAAACAATGGCTTTGGTCGGCGATTTCTTGCGGCACGCCAAGCCAGATGACAAGAAGTTACGGCAGATTGTGGACGAGGCGAAGGTAACGGAGAAATCGTTGTTCAATTCCAGCGAGAACGTAGCCGATATGCTGTTAGAGAAAGTCAAATTTGGGGAGCAATCCCGTTATTTGACTAAATTATCGTTCGCTGAAATCAAGAAACTAAAAGGAAAGATGTTGCTGGACACTTTCAGTAAGGTACGTTCGGTCGCTTGTAACCTGCATTATTGTGGTACATTGTCTATGGAGGAGGCTGCCCGGCAGATCAAGCAGCATTTACCCTTGGAGGAGGTAAGTATTCCATCGAACTCTCCCTATATCCGTGATCTTATGACGTATGATAAGCCGACTGTCTTTTTCATGGACATGGAGGATGTCACGCAAAGCATAATCTATGCCTATATGTATATCGATCCGTTGAAGGCTAAGGAAGATCGTCCTATTTCCCGGTTGTTTAGTGCTTATTTCGGAGGGGATATGTCATCCTTGATGTTTCAGGAGATCCGTGAGTTTCGTTCGTTCGCTTATCAAGTAAATGCCCGTTTGAAACATCCTCCTTTGAATCGATCGGAGAAGCCCGCTAGTTTCGTGATGAAATTGGCTACACAGACGGATAAGATGATCGATGCGATGGAAGTGTTGGAGAATTTGGTGCATGATATGCCGGAACGTCCGGAACGGGTGGAGTCGGTGAAGCAGACGATTCGTAATTGGGTGAATAATGAATATCCTACTAGTCGCTCCCTTTCCTTGAAGATCGCCGGTTTCCGGCGTGAAGGGTACGAGAGCGATCCGAACAAGGATTATCTGGAGGTTATCGATCGGATGACTATGGAGGATATCCTTCGTTTTTATAGGGAGAATATACAAGATCATTTAATGATATATGCGATAGTCGGTAATTCAAAGAGTATGGATATGGAGAAACTCTCTAAATTCGGACAGATCGTTAAGGTAACAAAGAAAGACATTTATAGGTAATGTATAGTAAGGAGGAACTGAAGAATCTCAAATTGGAGTTTTGGGAAAGCTTCGCCGCTTTTTGTGAGGTGCAACCCTATTTGCGGGGGCGTAAGAAAATTTGGACATTATATGATACGAAGGTAAAGGGCGTTGAGTTGAAATTCGACGCGAACCGCCAAGGGGCTTACGTTATTCTTGAGGTAAACCACCGTAGCGAGGATTTACGTCTGGAAATGTTTGAGCGCCTGACTTGGTATAAAGAGACGTTGGAACAGGATTTTCCCGAAGGTTTGATCTGGGATATTTGTTTTGTCCGTGAGAATGGCCGACAAGTGGCCCGTATCTATGTAGCAAAAGAAGGATTGGATTTGCATCGGAGAGCGCATTGGGGAGATTTTTTCACTTTTATGGCTAGCCAGATGTATTTGTTGGAACGAAATTTTATGGGTATAGCAGAATACTTAAGAGAATAATTACGAGATATGAATCTAAAGGTATTTATCGGAGCTTGCGTACTGTCCGGTCTGGTTGCTTGTAGCTCTGTTAAACAAGATGAGGCCGGTTTGTCCCGGCCCGGTGTGAGCCTTGAGCTAGCTCAATTCCGGAAGGAGCATTTCTCAAATGTCCGTTATAATCTTTTCTTCTCGATCCCGGAATCTCGTGACGAGGCGATCCGGGGAAAAGTGGAGCTATCCTTGCGATTAGACGAGAAACAGCCGCTTATTATTGATTTCTGCGGAGAACCGGAGCAAGTGACCTCCGTAACCTTGAACGGAGGAGATATTCCCTATGAAGTGAAAGATGAGCATATCGTGATTGCCTCAGATTGGGTAGCGGTGGGAGAGAACCGGGTAGCGATCACTTTTACTCCGGCGGATCAATCCTTGAATCGACGGGATGAGTTCCTGTATACGTTATTGGTTCCGGACCGGGCACGTACGGTATTCCCTTGTTTTGACCAGCCGGATATGAAGTCGTTTTTTACCTTGACCTTGGAAGTTCCTTCCACTTGGCAGGCCGTGGCGAATGGCGCTATCACACAAACGGATAGTACGAGCGTCTCCGGTCGGAATCGTATTTCTTTCAAGGAGACGGAACCGCTTAGTACCTACCTGTTCTCATTCGTGGCCGGTAAACTGACTCGGGAGGTTTATTTCCGGAACGGGCGGGATATCTCTATTTATCATCGGGAGACGGATCCGAAAAAGATCGCTCAATGCCCAGCCATCGCCGATGAGGTGTTCGACGCGTTGGAATGGCAGGAAGACTTTACTGGTATTCCTTATCCTTTCGCTAAATATGACGTGATTATCTTACCCGGTTTCCAATATGGGGGTATGGAACATACGGGTGCTACTTTATATACGGATCGTCGGATGTTTCTGGATGAGCATCCTACCTTAAATGAGCGATTGAGTCGGAGTTCCTTGATCGCGCATGAAACCTCTCATATGTGGTTTGGCGATTATGTAACGATGAAATGGTTTGATGATGTATGGATAAAAGAGGTTTTCGCTAATTATTTTGCTTCCCGTATCGTAGAACCTTTATATCCGGACGTGAATCACCGGTTGAATTTTATTCGGGATTATATTCCCGCATCTTATTCGGAAGACCGTACGTCAGGTGCGAATCCGATCAAGCAAGATTTGGATAATTTGCGGAACGCCGGTTTGGTATATGGTAATATCATCTATGATAAATCTCCCGTGGTTATGGAAATGTTGGTACGTGTTCTGGGAGAAGAGGCTTTCCAGCAGGGAATCCGTGAGTACTTGACTACTTATGCGTATGGGAACGCTACGTGGGAGGGCTTGATCCGTATCTTGAATAAATATACGGAAGAGGATCTGGCCGCTTGGAGTGAGGTGTGGGTGAATCAGAAGGGTATGCCGGAGATTACGGCTTCGGTTAAGGACGGCGAGTTGGTCGTAGAGCAGCGTGATCCGTTGGGCCGGGGTTTAAAATGGCCGCAAGAATTAACCTATCGGGTGATCTGTGGAACGGATTCGGAAGAAATCCCGGTTTCTCTCGAAGGAAACTCTGATTCCTTCCGAATGAAATTAAGTTTTCTTCCGAATGGAAATTGTGTCATTCTTCCGAATACAAATGGGCGTGGCTATGGCTTCTTTAAAATAACAGAGGGGGAGTCTTCCGGTCTATGGTCTGTGCTTCGCTTATCGGAAGATGAGGTGTTGAAGGGATCTTTGCTGATTACCCTTTATGAGAATCTTCGTTGGAAAACGATTTCTCCACAAGGGTTCCGTGATGAAATGTTAGCGTATTTACCGAATGAGTCTAATTCTTTATTGTTCTCGATGGCTTTAAGCTATTTAGGAGATTGCCAGCGGATATTCCCGTCGGATTCTCGTCCGTTGGAAGAGGCCTTGTGGAGGATCGTGACAACGAATCCCGTATCCCAACATCGCTTGCAGGCGTTTCGTTTGTATCGTTCGATAGCGGATTCGGAGGAGGCGGTACAACGTCTGTATACGTTATGGCAGGAACGGAAAGCTCCGAAAGATTGCGCATTGAGCGAGAGTGATTATATTGGCTTGTCCTATATATTGGCGATACATTTGCCGGAAAAAGCGGATAAGATTATCGCTACGCAATTATCCCGCATACAGAATCCGGACCGGAAGAAGGAGTATCAATTTATCTCCCCATCCGTATCGCCCCGTAAAGAGGAACGTGACAGTGTTTTCGCTTCCTTGTTGATCGCCGGGAATCGTAGGGTGGAGCCATGGGCCTCTTCCGCTCTCGCTCATTTGAACCATCGCCTGCGAGAACAAGAGTCGGTCGCTTATATCCGTCCGGCCTTGGAAGCGATGCCGGAAGTACAGCGGACTGGCGATATCTTTTTCCCCACCGCTTGGGTTCGCTCCTTGCTTTCCGCCCATACATCGAAGGAAGCTCGGGAAGAAGTTGATGCGTTTTTTACCGCGCATCCGGACTTCCCCTTGATGCTTTCCAATAAGATTAAGCAGCAAGCGAGTCATTTGTATTAAAGTAAATCATTATATTTGTCCTTGAGAACGAATTAATAAGAAAGGAGCATTTGTATGACGGCAATGGAACTAAAATGCCTAAAGATGGATTTGGTCGAAGAATTGTTAAGCATCGATGAGACAGAGATCAACTTGCTCTAACATCTACGACAAAGCAGAACGTGAATCTATAAGCTTGAAAGAGATAGAAGAGTTGCTTCGTAAGAACGGATTGAAGTAATATCGATATTGTGATAATATTTTGTCAGAAATATTTGTTCTTTCAATTATTATTGTAACTTTGCGACGTAAATAACAAAAGAAATGAAAATAACGACTACATTATATCACCATCATCATTACAGCGGGCAATAGTTCGGTGGGCTGAATGGTATGTATGTACTCATGATAAAAAGATAAAGGCTTGCCGTTTTGCGGTAAGCCTTTTTTTGTTGATATTTATAATATAAAAATAAGATATAGTTATGTTGAGAATTGCGGTACAATCGAAAGGCCGTCTGTACGACGAGACCATGATGTTGCTTGAAGAAGCAGGTATTAAACTAAACAGGGGCAAACGCATCCTGTTATTATCGGCAAAAGGTTTTCCGGTAGAGGTATTATTCCTTCGTGATGATGATATTCCTCAGTCTGTAGCTAACGGTGTGGCGGATATTGGTATTGTCGGAGAGAACGAGTACGTAGAGAAAGGGCAAGAGGCGAAATTGATCAAGCGTCTGGGCTTTAGTAAGTGCCGTCTATCCTTAGCGATCCCCAAAGATGAGGAATATAAGGGGGCTGAGTGGTTTGAGGGAAAAACGATCGCTACTTCCTATCCTGCGATCCTACGGTCTTTCTTGGAGGAGAGAGGCGTGAAGGCGGATATTCATGTAATCAGCGGCTCTGTGGAAATCGCCCCGGGCATTGGTTTGGCGGACGCTATCTTTGATATCGTAAGCTCCGGTAGTACTTTGGTAAGCAATCAATTGAGAGAAGTGGAGGTAGTCCTTCCTTGTGAGGCTTTATTGATCGCCAACAATAATCTGTCCAAAGAGAAACTGGAGATCTTGGATGAGCTTCTATTCCGCTTTGAAGCGATTCAAGTCGCCGAGGGCAAGAAGTACGTGTTGCTGAACGCTCCGAAAGAAAAGCTGGATGAGATTATCGAGGTGCTTCCCGGTATGAAGAGCCCGACCATAACGCCTTTGGCAAACGATGAATGGGTCTCTGTTCAATCCGTGATCGCCGAGAAGCATTTCTGGGAAATTATTGGTAAACTAAAATCATTGGGGGCTGAAGGTATCTTAGTGCTTCCGATCGAGAAAATGATTGTATAATATGGAGATTATAAAATATCCCGGACGTGAGGAATGGAGCTCACTAATCAAACGTCCCGCATTGGATGTAACCACCTTGTTCGATACGGTCCGTACGGTATTGGACGAGGTACGTGAGCAGGGTGACATCGCCGTAAAAGCGTATGAGGAAAAGTTTGATAAGGTGCTCCTTTCTTCCCTTCAAGTCTCGGAAGAGGAGATGCGGGAAGCGGATGCCTTGGTCGCTGAGGACTTGAAACAGGCGATCCGTACGGCAAAGGCGAATATCGAGAAGTTCCATGCCTCGCAGCGTTTCGAGGGAAAGAAAGTGGAGACTACCCCGGGAGTCACTTGTTGGCAGAAAGCGGTAGCGATTGAGAAAGTCGGTTTATATATTCCGGGCGGAACGGCGCCTTTGTTTTCCACGGTATTGATGTTGGCAGTGCCCGCACGTATCGCCGGCTGCAAGGAGATCGTATTATGTACGCCACCGAACCGGGAAGGGAAAGTACATCCCGCTATCCTGTTCGCCGCAGAGGTCGCAGGTGTAAGTAAGATATTCAAGGCTGGAGGAATCCAAGCGATAGCGGCGATGGCCTATGGGACGGAATCGGTCCCCAAGGTGTATAAGATCTTTGGCCCCGGTAATCAATACGTGACGGCGGCAAAGCAATTAGTAAGCCTGAAAGAGGTCGCCATTGATATGCCCGCCGGACCATCCGAGGTAGAGGTGATCGCGGACGAGACGGCGAATCCCGATTTTATCGCCGCCGATTTCCTCTCGCAGGCCGAGCATGGAGTGGATAGCCAAGCGATCCTCGTAACCGCTTCGGAAACGATCGTGGAACCCGTGGCCCGTGCCATCCAAGAGCAACTCAATCGTTTGCCTCGAAAGGAAATTACCGAGAAATCATTAGCGCACAGCCGTATCATCGTATTGAAAGATTCGCAGGAAGTCGTAGACTTCACGAACCAATACGCTCCCGAACACTTGATTATCCAGACGGCGGATTACACCGCTATCGCGGAGCGAATCGAGAACGCCGGCAGTGTCTTTATGGGTCCATATACTCCGGAAAGCGCAGGCGATTATGCTTCCGGCACGAATCATACCTTGCCGACCAACGGCTATGCCAAGGCATATAGCGGCGTGAACTTGGATAGTTTCATCAAGAAGATCACTTTCCAAGAGATCACTTCCGATGGTATCCGTGCCTTGGGTAGTACGATCCAAACCATGGCGGCCAACGAGCAGCTGGATGCTCACCGCAACGCAGTAACAATTAGATTGAACACGATATGAAAGACCTGAAAGATTTAGTAAGACCGAATGTCTGGAATTTGAAACCGTATTCATCCGCACGTGATGAGTTTCATGGGGATGCCTCCGTTTTTCTGGATGCGAATGAGAATCCGTGGAATATGCCGTATAACCGTTATCCCGATCCCTTGCAGTGGAAATTGAAGGATCGTCTGGCCGTGTTGAAAGGTGTGGACCGTAGCTCGATCTTCTTGGGCAATGGCAGTGACGAGGCCATCGATCTGGTGATCCGTGCTTTTTGCGAGCCGGGGTTGGATAGTGTAGTGACGATCTCGCCGTCGTATGGCATGTATGAGGTGGCAGCGAATGTAAATAACGTGGAATGCCGTAAGGTTTCTTTGGACGAAAACTTTGATTTGGATGCGGAAGCCGTATTGGAATCGGCGGACGAGTGGACAAAAGTGATCTTCCTATGTTCTCCGAATAACCCTAGTGGCAACAGTCTGGATCGTGGCTCGATCTATAAGATCTTGAAGAATTATGAAGGAATCGTGGTGATCGATGAGGCTTATATCGACTTCTCCGCTTATCCCTCTTTCTTGAAGGAATTATCCGGGTTCCCGAATCTGATCGTTCTTCAAACCTTGTCGAAAGCGTGGGGAGCGGCGGGTATTCGTTTGGGTATGGCATTCGCCTCTCCGGAGATTATCGGTGTCTTGAATAAGATCAAATATCCGTATAACGTCAACCAGCTTACACAGGAGAAAGCTTTGGAGCTCTTGAACGACGAGGCGACCATGAAGCACCAAGTGAACGAGATCCTCACGGAGCGTAACCGGCTGGAGAAGATCCTGTCCGAGCCTCCTTTCTCCTATCAAGTATATCCTTCGGACGCTAATTTCTTGTTGGTGAATGTCGCCAAGGCGGATGCCATGTATAATGGGCTCGTGAAGAAAGGGATCGTAGTGCGTAACCGTAGTAACGTGCAGAAATGCCGGGGTTGCCTTCGTATTACGATCGGTACGCCGAAAGAGAATGATAGCTTATTGAACGCGATGAAAAACATGAAATTATGAGCACGAGGAAAAGAGCGTTGTTTATCGACCGGGACGGCACGCTTGTAAAAGAGCCGCCCGTAGATTATCAATTGGATAGCTTGGAGAAACTAGAGTTTGTCCCGAAGGTGATGCGTAACCTCTATTTCATTCGCGAGCGGTTGGATTTCGAGTTCGTGATGGTCTCCAACCAAGACGGGCTGGGAACGCCCTCTTTCCCGGAGGAGACTTTCTGGCCTGCCCATAACTTGATGCTAAAGACGCTGGAAGGAGAGGGGATCGTATTCGACGATATCTTGATCGATCCTTCCTTTCCCGAGGATAATTCCCCGAATCGTAAGCCTCGTACGGGAATGCTCACGAAATATATGACCGGTGAATACGATCTGGAGAATAGTTTCGTGATCGGGGACCGCCTTACGGATATGGAGTTGGCCCATAATCTGGGCGCTAAAGGTATCTGGTTGCGCCCGGAGGAGGGAGCGGAGAGTGAGTTGGCGGCTTACGCTACCTCATTGTCTCCCGCCTATATCACGGATGATTGGGATAAGATCACCGAGTATCTGTTTGCCGGCGAGCGTCGTGCGGTCGTACGGCGTGCCACGAAGGAGACGGACATCTATGTGGACTGGAATCTGGATGGAACCGGAAAGACATCGATCTCTACCGGGCTTGGTTTCTTCGATCATATGTTGGATCAGATCGGTAAGCATTCCGGTACGGATCTGACGGTACGGGTAAAAGGCGACCTGGAGGTCGACGAGCATCATACGATAGAGGATACGGCGATTGCCCTTGGCGAGGCGATGCTGAAAGCGCTGGGTGATAAGCGAGGGATCGAGCGTTATGGCTATTGCCTTCCGATGGACGATTGCTTGTGTAGTGTGGCGCTGGATTTCGGTGGCCGTCCTTGGTTGGTTTGGGACGCTGAGTTCCACCGTGAGAAAGTGGGAGATATGCCTACGGAGATGTTCCTCCATTTCTTCAAGAGCTTGAGCGACGCTGCCCGCATGAATTTGAATATCCGTGCCGAGGGTATGAACGAGCATCATAAGATAGAAGGTATCTTCAAGGCTTTGGCCCGCTCGATCAAGATGGCGATCCGACGAGATATTTATCGGTTTGAGCTACCGAGTACGAAAGGGCTCTTGTAATCTGTAAAAAACACTACTGTATTTGTGCACGAATACAGTAGTGTTTTAGTCTGAATACTATTGTGTTTATCCACAAACACTATAGTGTTTTCGACTCAGATTCTATGACATCAGATAAACCGATAAAAGCCTATAGAGGATATTCCTCGAAAGCATATAGAACCGTGGAGAGATACCTTTCTCCTGTGTCCGGAAGCAACGCCACGATCGTTTTTCCCTCATTCTCCGGAAGTTTAGCTAGTTCCACGGCGGCGTATACAGCGGCGCCGGAAGATATTCCTACCAGCAACCCTTCCTTCCCGGCCAGTTCGCGGCTGGTACGGATAGCGTCATCGTTCGTTACTTGCAGGATATTGTCAACTACCTCCCCGTTGTAGGTCTTGGGGATAAAGCCGGCTCCGATGCCCTGTATCTTGTGCGGGCCGGGCTTGCCTCCGGAAAGTACCGGTGAATCGCTAGGCTCTACCGCTACGATTTGTACGTTCGGGTTGTGAGCTTTCAATCCGGCACCGACACCGCTGACCGTGCCTCCGGTTCCTACGCCGGCTACAAACAGGTCTACTTTACCATCCGTATCACGCCAGATCTCCTCGGCGGTCGTGCGGATATGCATGGCCGGGTTGGCGGGATTCTCGAATTGTTGTAGGATGATGGAACCGGGAGTCGCATCACGCAGTTCCTCCGCTTTGGCGATGGCTCCTTTCATGCCTTCTGCCCCGGGGGTGAGGACGAGCCGGGCACCTAACGCTTTCAATAAGTTACGACGCTCGGCACTCATGGTATCCGGCATGGTCAGGATTAATTTGTAGCCTTTCGAGGCGGAGACAAAAGCGAGTCCGACTCCGGTATTACCGCTGGTCGGTTCGATAATGGTAGCGCCGGGTCTCAACAAGCCTTTAGCCTCGGCGTCCTCGATCATCGCCAAGGCGATGCGGTCTTTTACGCTACCAGCCGGGTTGAAATATTCCAGCTTGCCGATTACTTGGGCTTTAAGGCCCTTGCTCGCGTTGAAATTAGAGAACTCCAACAGGGGAGTGTTGCCGACAAGGTCGGTCAGTTGTCTTGCTATTCTTGCCATATACAAATGAATTTTGTTGTTTCTGGATTCTTTTATTTATATGACAAAGATAGTGGATGGATTGTTTACGGCATATACCATAAACCGGGTATTTTTTTACCTCCTTCTATGCGTCACGCACAAAAGGAGGTTACAATCATAATTATATACAAGTCTGAAAGGACTCTCTTTAATGTCTGCCTCCTCCTAAGGCTTGGTAGAGGTTTACGGTGGCTTGAAGCTCGTCAAAACGATCCGTTACTTGGGAGAGCTGGGCGCTGAGCAGGGTTTGCTGTGCCGTGAGCACTTCCAAATAAGTAGTGTTTCCATGCGTCATCAGCAATTGGGTGCTACGCACGGCATCTTCAAGCGATTCGATTTGGTGTGTACGCAAGTCGATCTTTCCCTTTGCGGTCTGGGCTTGGGTAAGTGCGTCGTTCACCTCTTTTCCGGCGTTGAGCACGGTTTGTTGGAAAGTGAGCTTGGCCTCCTCTTGCTGCGCTTTCGCTATTTTCAATTGGGCGATATTCGCTCCTTTGTTAAATAGCGGTTGCGTGAGGGAGCCGACCGCCGATAGTAATAGTTTACCCGGATTTACGATGTAACTGCCTGCGCTGTTTGTCCACCCTGCGCTGCCGCTAAGACGTAGCGAGGGATAAAAATTGGAGCGTGCGGAGGCTGTCCCGTAGAACGCTTGCGCCAATGCGTACTCGGCGCTACGTACATCCGGACGGTTCGATAGCAGCTGCACCGGGATGCCGATCGCCAGATCCGGGGTCAAGGACTGCTCTTCCAATCTTCCTCGCTCGATATCTTGAGGTGTTTCTCCTAATAAGACGGCAAGCGTATTCTCGGTCTCCCGGATGGTCTGTTCCAGATCCTTAACAGAGGTCTCGATGGAGTAGCAAGTAGCCTCGGTTTGCGATACGGCCGCCTCGGTAGTCATGCCGGCTGCCATTAACGCTTGGGTGGCACGAAGGCTCTCTTGCCATCTCACGGCGGTTTCCGTCGTGATCTCGCATTGCCGATCCAGCATCAATAGGGTATAATATAAATTGGCGATGTTGGCGATCAGTTGTGTTTGTACGGCTTGGCTATACGCTTGGCTTTGCGACAAGGCGGCTTTTGCTTGTCGTTTGGCGTTTGTCAGCCGGCCGAAGATATCGATCTCCCAACTGGCCGATACCGGGACGTTGTATGTCCACGACGCTTTTGCCTTATTGAAACTACTTGTCGTGCCCTGCGGATCTAGGGAGAGCGACGGGAGGTAGGAGAGGCGGGAGGTCATTAACGCCACCTCGGCTTCTTGCACCTTTAGATGGGCAATCCGCAGATCTGTATTATTGGCTAATCCCCGTTCGATCAAGGATTGCAAGGCCGGATCGGTGAATAGGTCCCGCCAACTGATATTCCCGATGGAGAAGGTATCTGCCGGGGCTATCTCCTCCCGATATAGATTCTCCGGGAGGGTGGCGACAGGCTCGTATTTCTTGTAAATGCCGCAGCTATTCAACGCTAGCGTCGCTACGGCAAAGAGTATGATGTTATTCTTCATATACATTATATATATACAACTGGATAGATTATTTCTTGCTATCTAAATATTCTTTTCTTTCTTCGGCGGCCTCTTTTACCTCTTCTTGCACCTGCCAATCAAGGGAACGCTCGAATTGGATCGGGCGTAGTTTCTCTTGCAGGTATTGGAACGTGATGAATAAGCAAGGCACGATAAATAACAAAGCCAATGTACCGATCAACATACCGCCAACGGCACCGGTTCCCAACGAGCGGTTTCCATTAGCGCCTACGCCGTTGGAAACGATCAATGGCAGCAAACCGAATATCATCGTAAGAGCGGTCATCAAGATCGGGCGCAGACGAACCTTCGCCGCGCTAAGAGCGGCCGAGGTCAGGCTCATGCCGGACAAGCGGCGCTGGGTAGCGTACTCCGTCAATAAGATGGCGGTCTTCGCCAACAACCCGATCAACATGATCAGACCGGTTTGCAGATAAATGTTATTCTCCAATCCCATGAACTTGGCGAACAAGAAACTACCCATCAAACCCATCGGTACGGAAAGAATCACGGCGAAAGGAACAAGGAAACTCTCGTACAAGGCACTTAGGATCAAATAAATCATCAAGATACAGATACCGAAGATGATAATGGTCGTATTACTCTGCTGGTTCTCCTCACGGGTGATACTACCGAAGTCATACCCGTATCCTTTCGGGAGTGAGGTGGCCGCTGTCTCTTTTACCGCCTTGATAGCATCCCCGGAGCTATATCCATTGGCCGGTACGGCATTGACGGCGATCGAATTATACATATTGAAACGAGCTAAAGACTCAGCCCCATAGACTTTGGTCAATGTGATAAACTGACTAAGCGGTGCCATCTCGCCGTTCGACATGCGTACGAACGTATTATTCAAGGAGGCCTCATCCAGACGATATTTAGGATCAGACTGTATCATCACCTTATACACCTTCGAGAAACGGTTGATATTCGACACATATTGCCCTCCGTAATAACCGGAAAGGGTTGATAGAACAGCATCCGGAGTGATTCCGGCCCGTTTGCATTTCGCCGCGTCCACATCCACGCGCCATTGCGGGTACTTGATATCGAAGGTAGAGTAAGCCGTAGCGATCTCGGGCCGTTCACGCAAGGCCGCGAGATATTGCTGGGTCGTGTTAAAGAAGGTCGTTAAGTCTCCACCGGCCTTGTCTTGCGTATGCATTTCCAATGCGTTACCCATACCATATCCGGGGATCATGGCCGGGGCGATGGCGAAAATCGTAGCGTCCTTGATATCTGCCGTACGGCCATATACCTGTCCGATCACGGCTTGTACGTTATCTTCCTTGTCCGGGCGCTCATCCCAATGTTTTAGTTTCAAGATGAACATACCGAAAGAGCTACCTTGTCCGGCCAGCAAACCATAACCGGAAACCTTGGAATAAGATTGAAGCTGTGGAATCTGGTTGATCCGTTGCTCGATATTCGTCATGATCTTGTTAGTCGTAGCCAAGGAGCTTCCGGAGGCCGTACTTACGTTGACAAAGACCGTACCTTGATCCTCATCGGGCACCAAGCTGGATTTTGTCGTGTTCATCAAGACGATAAGTAATACGATGGAGCATGCCAATAAAGACCAAGCCAGCCATTTCCGCTTGATAAAGAACAATACCCCGTGCTTATATTTCTTGATGACCGAATCGAATGCGGCGTTGAACGCCTTACGGAAACGTGCGGCGAAGTTATTCTTTTGGGTACCGTCCTCGTTGATGTAAGGCTTCAATAAGATAGCGCAAAGTGCCGGACTTAACGTTAATGCGTTAACGGTAGAGATACCTACGGCCGCTGCCATCGTCAAGCCGAACTGCGTATAGAACGTACCGGATGTACCGCTCATGAAGGATACCGGAATAAACACGCCCATAAATACCAATGAAGTAGAGACGATGGCGGATGTCAATCCTTTCATCGCGTCCATACTAGCCATATAAGAGGACTTATATCCAACGTCGAACCGAGCTTGGACTGCCTCTACAACAACGATCGCATCATCCACCACCGTACCGATCACCAATACCAAAGCGAATAAAGTGATCAAGTTGATGCTAAATCCGGCGACCGTCATAAAGGCGAACGTACCGATCAAGGAAACTACGATCGCTACCAACGGAATCAGCGTAGAACGGATATCCTGCAAGAAGACATATACCACAAGGATAACGAGGATAATGGCCTCTATCAAGGTTTTTACAACCTCATGGATCGAGGCGTACAAGAAATCATTCGTACTCATCAATTTTACGACCTCGATACCTTTCGGGAAGTCTTTCGAGGCTTCCTCAAGAAAAGCGTCGATCTTATTATTCACCTCCGTGGCATTCGATCCGGCTGTCTGGAAAACCATACAGGAGATACCCGGCTTACCGTTTGTTTGTCCGATATAGGCATAACTCTCCTTTCCTAACTCAATGTCTGCTATCTCTTTTAGCTTCAATACCTCTCCATCCTCGGTGGAGCGGATCACGATATCGCCGAATTCCTCCGGAGTAAGCAGGCGTCCGCTATATTTCATGGTGTACTGATACGTCTCGTCCGAGTTCTCGCCTAAAGAACCCGTGGCGGACTCAATATTTTGCTCGGCCAACACGGAGGTCACGTCCGAGGGGATCAATTTGTATTGGGCCATAACGTCGGGCTTCATCCAGATACGCATACTGTAATCGCCACCCATAACCATCAACTCGCCGACTCCGGAGATACGGAGTATCTCTGGTTTTAGGTTGATGCTGATGTAATTACTGAGGAAGTTCTCGTCATAAGAACCGTCCGGGCTATAGAGCGAGAAGATCTGTAACATACTGGTCTGGCGCTTGGAAGTCGTGACACCCACTTGGGTAACCTCGGCCGGCAATTGCCCGGTCGCTTTCGATACACGGTTCTGTACGTTTACGGCGGCCATGTCCGGATCGGTTCCTTGTTGGAAATAGATCGTGATCGTGGCGGTACCGGAGTTGGTAGCCGTGGAGGTCATGTAGGTCATATCTTCCACGCCGTTGATCGCCTCTTCCAAAGGGGCTACGACACTCTTCTGCATGGTCTCGGCATTCGCCCCGAAGTAAGTCGTACTGACCATAACGGTAGGAGGGGCGATATCCGGATATTGTTCTACGGGCAAGGTGAAAAGCCCGATGATACCCGCAACCATAATCGTGATGGAAATCACGGCGGACAGTACGGGGCGTTCTATAAATGTGCTAACTTTCATTGTTCTTAATTTTGTTTTACTTCAATCGGTGTTCCTTCACGCAATAAACCTACGCCTTCGGCTACGATCACGTCGCCGCTATTCAATCCGGCGTTTACGATATACTCTTGTCCTCCGTTCACACGGGTCACTTCTACGGGGGCGGATTGCGTCTTGCCGTCCACTACCTTGAAGACAAATACCCGGTCTTGGATCTCGAACGTGGCGGCTTGGGGAATTACGACGCAGTTATCGTATGTAACCGGAATGATCACATTCCCGGAGCCCCCGCTATTCAATAATTGCTCCTCGTTCGGGAATGCGGCACGCAAGCTGACCGTTCCGGTGTTTTGATCGATAACGCCGCTGATCGTCTCGATCTTTCCCGTTTGGGGATAAAGCGATTTATCGTTCAACTGAAGCTCGATCTCGGGCATATTCTCCAAGGCTTTGTCTTTCGAGCCGTATTGACGGGTCAAGGCCAACAGCTGGTTCTCGGTCATGGAGAAATACACATACATCTCGGAATTGTCCGATACTGTGGTGAGTGGTTTGGGTAGGCTTGCGCTTACTAATGCGCCTACACGATAAGGCAGGGTTCCGATGACGCCGTTCGAGGGGCTTTTCACTTCCGTGTAAGAAAGGTTGTTACGGGCGTTTATCTCTTGTGCCTCCGCTTGGGCTAATTGGGCTTTTGCCGAGAGTAGAGTGTTGTAGGTGGTCTTTAGGTCGAACTCGGAAACTACTTTGTTTTTATACAATTCTTGTTTACTGTCGTAGGTCAGTTGCGCTGTCGCTACGGATGCCTTAGCGGCCTCTACGTTCGCAATGGCGGTGTTTAAGGCCGCTTGATAAGGAACTTGATCAATAATAAATAAGACTTGTCCTTTTTTTACGCTCTCGCCTTCCGTTACGCAAAGCTTTGTAATAAAACCAGATACTTGCGGATAAATATCAATATCCTGTTTTCCTCGAATACTCGCCGAGTAATTATTGGATAAAGTTTTCTCCGAAGTGAATACGGTCATTGTCGCATACCCTGAACTTTGTTGGATTACAGGGCTTTGTTTACACCCAACAGCTACGATACACCATAAGGCGATCGCAGTCTTCATCAATCGATTTTGCTTTTTCATCTTAACTAATACCTATATTTTCGGATGCAAAGCTACTCGCTTATCGGCGAACCATTGTTTCCACAATGAGGCGATGATTGTTCATTTTGAGATGGAATGATCCGTTATATGCTAATGATCTCTTATATTCGCGGGCAAAATAGTAGACATATGAATCCATTTGAGATAGAGAGAGGAGAGTCGTTCATAATAGGCGATTCCGATTTGAGGGAGTTATTGGATCGTCCTTACAAGAGCGGATATGGCATGATCTTATTTTGCTATAAAGGAACGGCGAATATATCCGTCGATTTGAGCCGATGGGATATCCGGCGCAACACGGTGATCGTATTGATACCGGATACGATCCTGACGTTGAACGCGAGTAGCGAGGATTTCAAGGTACAATATATATCCTTTTCGAAGGTCTTGTTCGACGAGGCCGTATTCCGGCTGGATCCGCCCTTTTTCCGCTTCATAAAGGATAGCCCTTGCTATACGCATCCCGCCGATCAGGAGGAGACCATAAATGTGATCATCCGGCTGTTTTGGCTGATTTACATGGATCGGAATAACGTGTACCGTGATATGATCGTGAAAAACCAGTTGCAATGCTTCTTCCTTAATATGTATGATAAGACAAGGTACTCCTTCTCGAGCCGCCAGCAAAATGGGTGCAACCGTGGGGAGGAGTTGTTCCATAAGTTCATCAATTGCATCCATGCCCATTATCTCGACCAGAAAGAGGTCTCTTTCTATGCGAACGAGCTTTGTATCTCTCCCCGTTATCTCTCCACTATCACCCGGCAAGTGGCGGGCGAGTCGGCGAAGACCATTATAGACCGGCATATCATATTGGAGACAAAGGTGTTGTTGCGTACCACGGAAATGACCGTGCAGGAGATAACGAACCACTTGAACTTTCCCAGCCAATCCTATCTGGGACGGTATTTCAAGAAGCATACGGGGGAGTCACCCATAGAGTATCGAATGAAAAGGAAGTGATACCACTTACTGCAAGGCGGGTTGCAGTAAAATAGCCATGAGGTTTTGTCCTTATAAAGCTGTGGAAGCTTTTCCCGTTTGCCCTTGATCGAACGTATCCGTGATTAAGGTAAGAGCACCATCTCCCGTCACGTTGCAAGCCGTACCGAAGCTATCTTGCAAAGCGAATATCGTAAGCAATAATGCCGTTCCCGCCTCGTCGAAACCTAGGATAGCGATGATCAGGCCCAATGAGGCGAGCACCGTACCGCCCGGTACGCCGGGAGCGCCGATCGCGAAGAAACCAAGCAAGATGATAAATACGAACATCGTCGTGAAGTCCGGCATGCTGCCATATAATATTTGCGAGACGGTCAATACGAAAAACACTTCCGTCAAGATAGAGCCGCATAGATGGATGTTCGCAAACAGGGGGACAGTCACGTCAATTACTTCCTCTCGCAAGATCTTGCTTTTCTTGGCGCAGGTCAAGGCCGTGCCCAAGGTGGCGGCGGATGACATGGTGCCTAAGGCTGTCAAATAAGCGGGTCCGTAGTATTTCAATACGCCCCAGCTATTTTTCCGGGAGTAGATCGATGCGACTACATACAGTAAGGTCAACCAGATGTAATGGCAAATGATGACAATCAACAGGACGGATAAAAAGATAGGCAACTGCTTTGTAATCGCCCCCTCATAACTAAGGACACAGAAATTTGCGGCGATGAAAAGCGGCAGGACCGGCATCAAGACCCGTTCTACCAATTTAAGTACCATGTTCTGGAATACTTCCAGCAACCTCTCCATCTCCTCGGATTTAACCCATGCGGTAGAAAGTCCCAGCATCACGGCCAATACCAATGCCGACATAACGCTCATCACTGGCGGAATCTCTAGATTAAACAACATGGGAGGGATGTCTTTTAGACCTTCCGAGGCGGTTTGAATATGCAAATGCGGTATTAATTCATAACCCACAACGGCGCCAAAGGTAGCGGCGCCAACCGATGACAGGTATGCGATACTAAAAGCGAATAATAAGACTTTGGATGCGTTGCTTTTCAAGCGGGCGATAGAAGGCGCCACGAATCCTAGAATGATCAACGGAACCAAGAAGAAAATAATCTGTCCCGTAATTTGTTTTACGATCATGACCGCTTTTAACACAGACTCGTTTACGGCAAGCCCAACCAGAAGTCCGATCAAGACGGCCAGTATCAACCGTACGATCGTGTTGGAAAGAATCTTTTTCAGCATATTCGGATGTTTTTATTTTTCAATGACAGCAAATATAAGATATTTTCTTGTGTGAATGGGTGAGTGGACAATTTTGATTACTTTTGTTTGATGAAAACAAGATCGTTGGTTTGTATTTTATAATCAAGTAATATGAAAAACATGAAACAAGCTTTACTGGTAGCGGGTTGTTTATTGGCTACCACTACGTTATTTGCCCAGACTGAGAAAGGGGACTGGGCTCAGTTTGGTCGTTATGCGGAGGCTAACAAGACCGTGAAAGTTCCTTCGAACGTGGTATTTATGGGGAACTCCATTACAGACGGATGGTGGCCGGCGGATTCGACTTTCTTTATCCGGAATAACTTCGTAGACCGTGGGATCAGCGGACAGACAACCTCGGAGATGCTAGTTCGTTTTCGCCAAGACGTTATTAACTTGAAACCGAAAGCCGTGGTGATCTTGGCGGGAATCAATGATATCGCTCACAATAACGGTGTGATCGCCTTGGAAAACGTGTTTGGGAACTTGGTCTCTATGGCAGAATTGGCGAAGGCAAATCATATCAAGGTGATTTTCTGCTCCGTATTGCCGGCTTATGATTTTCCTTGGAGACCGGGTATGCAACCGGCCGATAAGGTTATCCAGCTCAATAAATGGATCAAGGAGTATGCGGATAAGAATGGTTTGACATACGTGGATTATCATTCCGCCATGAAAGATGAGCGAAACGGATTGCCCGCTAACCTGTCGAAAGATGGTGTGCATCCTACCTTGGAAGGCTATAAGATCATGGAGAAGATCGTGCTGGAGGCCATTCATAAAACCGTGAAGTAAGCAGATGAGAAACTATTTATTGGCTTTATCTTGTTGTACGGCTTTATCTTGTTGTACGCAAGTGAAAGTTTCCGAGGTATATACGGCGGCGGCAGAGAACTCTTTACGTGCTCCGGCCGTTCCTTTGGTCACGATCGACCCCTATACAAGCGCATGGTCGTTTGCCGATCAATTGAATGATGAGTCGGTACGGCATTGGACCGGCCGTGATTATCCGCTTCTAGGCGGTATACGAGTAGATGGTAAGTCATACCGTTTCATGGGAATGGACGATATACAGGTGACCTCGGTGATCGGTATGGCCTCGGATGGCTTATGGGAGGCCGATTATACGATGTCTCAGCCTGCCGGCGATTGGTTCGCCGAGGCTTATGATCCGAAAAGTTGGAAGCGGGGAAAAGCCGCTTTCGGAACGGAAGATAATCCGAATCGTTCCACGCCTTGGTCTACAGGAGATATCTGGGTACGTCGTACGTTTGACTGGCCTTCGGATGAGCAAAAGGATGCCCTCTACCTCCAATATTCGCATGATGATAATATCGAGGTGTATCTAAATGGAAAGCAAATCGCCGTGGCAGGGAACGGTCTGGACTATGATTTGCTGAAAGAGATACCGGAAGCGGTGGCGGAGAGCTTGAAGCCTACGGGTAACGTGTTGGCCGCTCATTGCCGGAACAATGGGGGAGGCGCTTATGTGGATATGGGAATCATGCGGAAGGTGAAACGAGGAGATACGTTCGATGAGAAAGCGATCCAGAAATCCATGAACGTGATGCCTACGCAAACATTCTATACCTTTGAGTGCGGTGGCGTGAGTCTGGACTTGATTTTCACGGCTCCTTTCTTGCTGAATGATCTGGAGGCTATGACTTCTCCGTTTAATTATATAACCTATCAAGTCCGTTCCATCGACGGTAAAGATCACGACGTGCAACTATACCTGGAAGCCACGCCGCAATGGGCCGTGAATACGATCGATCAAGAGGTGACTTTCGAGAAAACGGAAACCCCTGATTTAATTTACCTGAAGACAGGAACAATCGATCAAGAGGTTCTGGCGAAAACCGGGGATGATGTACGGATTGACTGGGGATATTTCTATTTGGTTATCCCCAAGAAACCGGGAGTCTCCGCAACGATCGACGAGTATTATGCTACGAAGAAAGCTTTCATGACTACTGGTAATTTACCGGCTGGATCGCAAAGTCTCTCTTCGGATATGCGTGAGCAAATGACAGTCCTCGCTTATACGGACCCGATCGGCAAGGTCTCCAAGGAAACCGTCTCCGGACATTTGATGATCGGTTACGATGATTTATATTCGATCCAGTATTTCCAAGACAACCGGATGCCTTATTGGAAGCACGACGGAAAGGTGGATATTCATCAGGCGTTCGAAAAAGGGGAGGCTTCTTACGAGGATCTGATGCGGCGTTGCGGTTCCTTCGATTCTTCTTTGATGAGCGAGACGAGTGCCGTAGGAGGGAAGAAATACGCCGAGCTATGCGCTATCGCATATCGGCAGGCGATCGCCGCCCATAAGTTGGTGACTGATAAGGAAGGGACTCTCTTATTCCTTTCGAAAGAAAATTTCAGTAACGGTTCTATCGGAACAGTGGATATTACGTATCCTTCCGCCCCCTTATTCTTAGTATACAACACGGATTTATTGAAGGGAATGATGAATCCCATTTTCTATTATAGCGAGAGCGGACAATGGAAGAAACCTTTTCCGGCTCACGATGTGGGTACCTATCCGGTTGCGAACGGTCAAACCTATGGTGGCGATATGCCCGTGGAAGAAAGTGGTAATATGCTTGTGCTAGCGACCGCTATAGCAATAGTGGATGGCAATGCTGATTATGCCGCCCAACATTGGGAGGTCTTGACTACATGGGCGAATTACTTGTTGAAGGAAGGCCTTGATCCGAAGAACCAACTTTGTACGGATGATTTTGCCGGACATTTCGCCCATAACACGAACTTGTCCATCAAGGCAATTATGGGAGTTGCCGGCTACGGAAAATTGGCGGAGATGTTAGGTAAGGCCGATATCGCTAGACAATATACGGAAGTCGCCCGTGAGATGGCCGCTAAGTGGGTGAAGATGGCGAACGATGGTGATCATTACCGCCTGACTTTCGATAAGCCGGGCACTTGGAGCCAAAAATATAATCTGGTCTGGGATCGCTTGCTGGGCTTGAATATCTTCCCAAAAGAGGTTGCCGCTACGGAAATGGCTTATTACAAGACAAAACAAAATAAATATGGTTTGCCGTTGGATAACCGGGAGGATTATACGAAGTCCGACTGGATTTTATGGTCCGCTTGTTTGACCGGATCGATGGAGGATTTCAATGCGCTGATGGTTCCGGTCTGGAACTACGCCAACGAGACGACTTCACGTGTTCCTCTAAGCGATTGGCATTTTACTTCCGATGGTACGCAACGAGGTTTTCAAGCCCGTTCGGTTGTCGGGGGATATTTTATGAAGATGCTGGAAAAGAAGCTAGGAAAATAATGTCATTCTAAGAAACGGAAGGAGGTCATTCCTTCCGTTTCTTAGTTTTGCGCATATGGATATTCACAGGGAGCGATGCCTGTGATCTTCTTAAATATAAGGCTGAAATACTGTACGTTCGGATAACCTAATTGTCGTGCTACCAAAGCGGGAGTATTACCGTTTTTCAGTAGCATTGTCTTAGCCACGCTCAATCGTTTGAACTGAAAATATTCCTCCAGTGTTTTGCCGGTCTCGAATCTTAACAGGTCGTTGAAGTAAGCGACAGAAAGGTCCAGTTCTGCCGTACAATATTCGGCGGTGGGTAGCTGGCCGTTCTCTAATTTACCGGAAATGATATACTCGTCGAGGAGCCTTTCCAATTTCTCCAAGATAGCCTTGTTCTTATTTTCCCGGGTAATGAACTGTCGCTCATAATAGCGTGTACAATAATCCAATAATAATTCAATGTGGCGGGATAGAATGGTACCACTGTGCGTATCGATGGCATGGTGAAGCTCGTCCTCGATGTTTTCCAGACAACACGTAACTTTGGCTGTCTCACGTTGAGAGAGATGCAGAGCCTCTTCTTTGTGATAAGCGAAGAAGGTATAGTTCTTAATAGGGTTGTCCAATGACGTGTGGAACAATAGGTCGGGATGGAACGCTAAAAGGTACCCTTTGTTGGGTAGCGTATTATTCTCGCTCATGCGGAAAATCTCACCGGGTGTAAGAAACACCATCGTAGCGTTGGAATAATCGTAATACTTACGTCCGCAACAATAGCAACCGTCCGGGCAGTCTTCTATCAAGAGGATCGCGTAGAACTCGAACTTTACGGCCTCTTGCTCTAGGTTCGGGCTCTCTAGATTGATGAGGCTTACTTGTGGGTGCAGCGTCTTGCATCCCAAGCACCGGTTACATTCATATACAGTCTTAATATCTAACATCTTCTTGAACGCCTTCTATAGATTCGTTGATAGACCGATCTGCGCACGGTATTCACTTGGCGTGTACCCTACCCGTTTCTTGAATAGCCGACAGAAGTGCTGCGGATATTGGAAACCGAGGGAATATGCGATTTGGCTGACTGTGTCCGCCGTGCCGGAGATACGTTCTTTGGCTAGCTCGATTACTTTCTCTTGGATGTATTCCTGCGGTGATTTGCCGGTTTCCTTCTTGAACATGTCACCGAAATAGTTCGATGAGAGGCAAAGCTTGTCGGCAAAGTATTTCACCGTAGGCAATCCGTCCTGTTCGGCGAGTGTACTTTCGAAATACTCATCCAACAGGTTTTCGAAACGTGTCAGCACATCCCGGTTTGTCTTGCCTCGGGTGATGAACTGCCTTTCATAAAAACGCATACAATAATTAAGCAGCAGTTCGATATGGTTTACAAGTAAGGTTTTACTATGTTTATCCACGCCATGTTCCAGTTCCATACGGATGATCTTCAGGCAATCCATCACGATAGATCTTTCTTCTTCCGAGAGATGCAACGCCTCGTTTACCTCGTAAGAAAAGAACGTATATTTCTTTATATTCTTTCCGAGTGACGTTCCACGCAGTAAATCGGGATGGAAAAGAATACCATGTGCGTTTACTTGGACTTTATCGGTTGTCGGATTTGTTTCCGCAGTTTGTCCGGGGGCGAAGCAAACGATCGTGCCTTCTTGGTAATCGTATGTCTGGCGTCCGTATTTGATATCGCAGGCTTTCTCTAGTTTTAGATACAGTGCGTAGATGCCGTAATTGAAGCGGATGAGATCTACACTACTCGTCGCTTTATTCAAATCTATGACACTGACAAGCGGATTTAGGGTTTCGAGGCCGTATAGTTTGTTATATAGGTCTACACTATCTAAGTTAAGTATCTTATCCATAAGCCGTACGTATTTAATCAATAATTCTGTACGCAAAAATAGAGGATAATTCATATATAGTTATAACCCTAATTACGGATTATATAACCATTGTTACGGATTATGTGTATTTACAGGCTTTCTGGCTGATTCCACAAAACCTGTAATTGAGGTCATGACATCCGTAATTTGTCTACAAAGGGATGCTATTTGAGCCTCTATCTTTGCCTTCGTAAAAATAAACAAGGAACGACATGAAGAAGTCATTAAGAGAATTATGTACGGCAATAGCCATATGCTTTTGCGCTACGGGAAATCTGTTCGCTACAGACAATCAAATTAATACCGATCATACAATGGACAAGAATTTGAATCTAATTAAGGAGTGGGATAAAGTATTCCCACAGAGTGACAAGGTGAGCCATAGTAAAGTTACTTTTCGTAATCGCTATGGCATTACGCTTGCCGCCGATATGTACAAACCCAAGCATGCGGATGGAAAATTGCCTGCTATCGCTATTAGCGGTCCGTTCGGTGCCGTGAAGGAACAATCCTCGGGTTTATATGCGCAGGAATTGGCAGAACGTGGATTTCTGACGATCGCTTTCGATCCGTCATATACAGGCGAGAGTGGCGGAGAGCCTCGTTATGTAGCTTCTCCCGACATCAATACGGAAGATTTCTGTGCGGCCGTCGATTTCCTTTCGACACGTGATGATGTGGATGCGGAACATATCGGTATCCTCGGTATCTGCGGATGGGGAGGCATGGCTCTTAATGCGGCGGCTATCGATACTCGTATCAAAGCGACCGTAACCTCTACGATGTACGATATGAGCCGTGTGAACGCTAATGGTTACTTCGATGCGATGGATGCCGACGCACGTTATGAATTGCGCAAGCAACTCAATGAACAGCGTACCGCTGACACAAAGAACGGCTCATACGCCCTTGCGGGAGGTTTGCCCGATACGTTACCCGACGATGCGCCCCAATTCTTGAAAGACTACTACGCTTATTACAAGACGAAGCGTGGTTACCACAAGCGTTCGCTCAACTCGAATGGCGGATGGAACAAGACCTCGGCTTTATCGTTCATCAATATGCCTATACTCTCGTATAGTGACGAGATTCGTAGCGCCGTATTGATTATTCATGGAGAGAAAGCGCATTCACGTTACTTCAGCGAGGATGCTTTCAAGAAACTGAAAGGTGACAATAAGGAATTGCTAATTATACCCGGAGCGAATCATGTCGATTTATACGATCAGATGAGTGTCATTCCCTTCGATAAGATTGAACGGTTCTTTGTAGAAAACTTTAAATAAGATTCATTATGCAACAGATAAAGGATATGGAATTTAGTGGTGAGCGTCCTTTGTTCGCCTCTCACGATTTACAATTAGACAATGTCGTTATTCATGCCGGGGAGTCGGCATTGAAAGAGTGTAGCAATATCATAGCCATAGGCTGTCGTTTTGAGGGTAAATATCCGTTCTGGCACGTGGATGGCTTCACCATCAAGAATAGCCTGTTTACCGAAGGTGGACGTGCTGCGTTATGGTACTCCCAAAATCTAGTGATGACGGATACACGGGTGGAAGCCCCAAAGATGTTTCGGGAGATGGACGGTATCAGACTGGAAAACGTACAACTACCCAATGCTCAAGAAACCCTTTGGCATTGCCGGAACGTGGAATTGATAAATGTGCAAATAGATCATGCTGATTATTTATTTATGCACGGCGAGAACATTAAAATCCGGAACTACGCTCAAAATGGAAACTACTCGTTCCAGTATTGTAAGAACGTGGAAATCCGTAATGCGGTCATCAACTCGAAAGACGCTTTCTGGAATACGGAGAATGTTACCGTATACGATTCCGAGATTAACGGCGAGTACTTGGGATGGCACTCGAAGAACCTGCGTTTGGTAAATTGCAAAATCTCGGGTACACAGCCGCTTTGTTACGCCCACGATCTTATGATGGAGAACTGTACGATGGCAGATGATTGCGATCTAGCCTTTGAATACAGTTCCGTGCAGGCGACTATCAATAGCCCGATCCGTAGCGTGAAGAATCCCCGTACGGGAAGCATCACCGCCGGAAGCTATGGTGAGGTAATCCTCGACGAGAACATTAAGGCTCCGGGTAATTGCCAACTGAGGCTATGGAATGAACGTACTTGCTTTTCCGCATAAAGAATATGAGATATAACTTCGATGAAATAGTGCCTCGTACCGGTACGAACTCCTATAAATGGGATAGCGCTGTGGATACGGATGTTCTACCGATGTGGGTGGCCGATATGGATTTCCGTACGGCACCCGTTATTATCGAAACCTTACGGCAACGTGTAGAACATGGTATTTTCGGTTATACTCGAGTACCGGATGCATATTACGAAGCGGTGACAGGCTGGTTTGAACGTCGGCATGGATGGCAAATACGAAAAGAATGGATGATTTGTACCTCCGGAGTTGTTCCGGCAATTTCTGCCGTTATCAAGGCGCTAACCGAGCCGGGTGATAAAGTACTGGTGCAGACTCCGGTTTATAACTGTTTTTTCTCGTCCATCCGCAATAACGGATGTGAGATTATCCGCACCCCTTTGTCTTATGCCCATGATACATTCACGATTGATTATGAGGATTTGGAGAAAAAAGCCGCTGATCCGAAGGTAAAGGTCATGCTGTTGTGTAATCCTCATAATCCCGCTGGAAGGGTATGGACACGTGAGGAACTAAGTCGTATCGGCAAGATCTGTATCCATAATGGCCTAATAGTCGTATCAGATGAGATACATTGCGAACTCGTATTTCCGGGATATACTTTTACACCGTTCGCATCTATCTCAGAAGAATTCCTACGGCATTCCGTGACATGCCTGTCGCCTAGCAAGGCTTTCAATATCGCTGGATTACAAATCGCCAATATCGTGTGTTACGATGAGAACCTACGTCGGAAGATAGACCGGGCAATCAATATCAACGAGGTATGCGATGTGAATCCTTTTGGTGTAATAGCTACCATAGCGGCCTATAATGAGGGAGAGGAATGGCTGTCGCAACTGATCGATTATTTATGGCAGAATTACTTATACATGAAAGATTTTTGCGGGAAATATCTGCCGGACTTTCCGATAACCTTGTTGGAAGGCACTTATCTTGTATGGATGGATTGCCGTAAGTTAGGTAAATCATCGGAAGAATTGGAGCACTTGCTGATCGAGAAAGCGAAGCTATGGCTCAATGCCGGAACGATGTATGGAGCAGAAGGCGAAGGCTTCATGCGTTGGAATATCGCTTGTCCACGTTCCTCGCTGATAAAGGGGGTGGAGCTGTTCAGGGATTTTGTAGGCTGTGCCTGTTAAAGAATAGTGATGATAGAAAACGTGAGAAGGGGAAAACATCTATTGCTTTCCCCTTCTTTCATATATCTCTCACTAGATAAAAGATTCGTTTTACTCGATCTCGATGCTATGTTTTACCGGAGTAAGAATGAACGTGAACTCATAGTCGCCGTAAGGAATCTGGTATTCCGGGAGTGCGATAGTTCCCCAGCTATTTACACAGCCTAATCCCATCTGTACCTTATCGAGACAAAGGTTTGTCAAGTCGACTTCCTCTACTTCTGGAGAGTGTCTTTGATCCTTTCGGGCACCGTCGTCCAAAGACTCTATCGTATAATGCAAAGCGGAAGCGGAGAATGGGGCAGAGGCTACGACCTCGATACCGTTGCCAGCCTCGTTCAGCATTTTCCACCAGCGGATATCCGATTTCGTTCCATTCTCTTGCGGACGGATATACGAATAGAATTGCTCGTCTACGGTCTGGCGGTAAATAGCCAAGTCCGCGTTACCCTTGCGGTCGATATAATTCTCCACGGGACCACGGCCGTAGTATTCGATATTCTCGAAATATCTCGGCATCGGCATTTGCATACCGAAGCGGAACATGGGGGATACCTTGGCATTCTTGTCTGCTGTCATTTTCTGGGTAACCTTGATCGCACCCTTGTTATTGATCACGTACGTCAAGTTCAACTTGGCGGATACGGTCGGCATATCGTAAACGGCCTCTACGATCACTTGCTTGTTCTCCATCCGTTGGTTAAGAGAAGTCAGCTTCATTTCCGGATTCTTCCATGCGGCGTACTTCTTCTGTAGGCCAGCTCCGAAATCATTGTCTGTCGGCGCACGCCAGAAGTTAGGAGTCAAAGCCTCTCCTTCCTTGATCATGTCTTGGCCGTTTACCTCGTATTTGATCAGGTAACCATTCTCACGGTTGAATTCGGTACGGAAACCACAACCTTCCACGATCAGGTAATTGGCGTCGTTATCTTGTACGGCTGGAGCCTTGGTTTCGATATTGGTTGTTTCCACGTTTTTCAAATCCATAGATGGAGCCTTGTACGGGTTCAACGTCAGCTGATCCTTGGCCACGGTATGTCCGGCGGGTAATAAGCCCTCACGGTTCTTCAGTTTATAAGATACATTCAGCAACCATTCCGTGCATTGGCAAGTCTCGCCTAGATCCAATCGGATCGTTGATGTTTGTTGGGGAGCTACTTTCAGGTCATCGACACGTCCGCTACGAACAACCTTGCCGCCTTTCAGCATTTCCCATTCCAGATAATAAGCGGAAAGGTCACGGAAGAAATTCTCGTTGTACACCTTGATCTCACCTTTCGACAGATCGCCGGGGGTTGTCCAGATATCTTGGTAATAATACCCCACCTCGTACATATGCGGGTTCGGAACACGATCCGGGCTGATCAAGCCGTTATCGCAGAAGTTATTATCGCTAGCGTCGAACTTATTGAAATCGCCGCCATAAGCATAGATCATTTTCCCGTTCTTGCCGGTCCAGCGCACGGATTGATCCACGAAGTCCCAGATGAAGCCCCCTTGATATTTCGGGTATTTACGGATCAAATCCCAATATTCCTTGAAACCTCCTTGAGAGTTACCCATGGCATGAGCGTATTCACATTGTATCAAAGGCTTTTGCATGGAGTTATCCTCGCTGTATTTAGCGCAATCCTCGTAGTTGTAATACATCGGGCAGAAGATATCGGTCTTTCCGTTCTTTCCGGCCTGTTCGTATTGTACGGCACGGCTGGGGTCTTCGTTCTTGATCCAGTCGTAAGCGGCCTCGAAGTTAGGACCGTATCCAGCCTCGTTACCCAAGGACCAGAAGATGATACTCGGATGGTTGAAGCCACGTTGGACGTTACGTTGGTTACGTTCCAGATGCGCTTTCTTATAAGATGGGTTCTTGGCTAACGTCTCCTCGCCGTATCCCATTCCGTGAGACTCTATATTGGCTTCGGCTACGACATAGATACCGTATTTATCGCAAAGATCGTACCAGAAGTTGTCATCGGGATAGTGGCAGGTACGAACGGCGTTCAAATTGAATTTCTTCATGATCTGTATGTCCTGTATCATGCGTTCGCGTGAAACGACATAACCGCCATCGGGATCCATCTCGTGACGGTCGGCACCCTTGAAAAGAACCGGTTGCCCGTTCACGAGTATCTGGGCGTTCTTTAATTCGATCTTACGGAAACCTACTTTTACGGGGATTACCTCGATTGTTTTGCCTCCCTCTTTTAAAGTAGCCCGTAAAGTATATAGATAGGGAGTCTCCGCAGTCCATTTGTGGGGAGAGGAGACTTCTATCGTCGTGCTGACCTTTCCGGAAGCGTTCAAGGATTGGGTAGTGACAGCTTTATTCTGGGCATCCAATAGTTCAAGCTCTACTGTACCTTTACCCTTCATGGTCAGGTTGACTGCCAACGAGCCATTTTGGTATTGAGCGTCCAGATCCGGAGTCACACGTATATCGGCGATCTGTTGCTTTGGGTTACGGGCGTATAAATAACAATCACGTCCGACACCGCTGTAACGGAAGAAATCTTGGTCTTCCAGATAAGTGCCATCACACCAGCGGAATACTTGGAAAGCAATCAGGTTTTTTTGTCCGGGTTTCAAGTAAGGAGTTAAGTTAAACTCCGCTTCCAGCTTGCTGTCTTCGCTATAGCCTACGTACTTCCCGTTTACCCACAAATACATATTGGAGGTAACGGAACCGAAATGGGCGATGATCTCTTTTCCGTTCCAGCTGGCAGGAACCATGATCTCACGACGGTAGGAACCCACATGGTTATTAACGGTAGGGACCTCGGGCGGGTTGTTCTTGAATTGCTCACGCCAAGCGTAACCAACGTTTACGTAGAGAGGATCTCCATATCCGTTCAGTTCCCATACACCGGGCACAGGCATATTGTTCCATCCTTTGTCGTTGTAATCGGTCCGCCAGAAATCGGTAGGACGAGCGTCAGCGTTCTTTACCCAAAAGAATTTCCAAGGACCGTTCAAGGTCATGAAGTTCTGGGATTGTTCCTTGGCGTCCTTCGCTGCCACCTCGGCGGTCTCGTAGGCGAAGAAATTGGCGTGCATCGGGGCACGGTTTACGGCGTTGACCTCGGGGTCTCGCCACTCATTCGACTGGGCTACCGCTGTGAAAGCCAAAGCGGCAAACAGTCCGGTCATAAGTTGTCTTTTCATGCTATTATATTTTTAATCTGCTTTACGGAATTGCAAAACTAAGAATAAAATTCCGGGTATGGCAATAATTCCGGCGGAAACTAACAGGGCGACACGTAAAGAATAGAAATCATTTAGCCAACCTATAAATGGGGCGATGGCAGCGAATATCAAGCGGATCACAAAGTTACGGATCGACAAGACCGTAGCCCGCATCTCCGAGAAGGTCATTTGATTAATGTAACCTTTCAAAATCGGTGTGGCGAAGCCCCGGACTATATAGAAAATGAACAAGATCGCTAATCCCCAATAAGTAAGGTTATAAGCGAGCGATATATATCCACCTACGATTATAAGTAGTATAAACGTGTTTGATTTACGCATCCCGAAATACCGCTCTACCTGATCAGAATAGAGGGCGGACAATCCCACAGTCAGATTGAGCACGGTCCAAATGACACCGTAATAGGAGGTCGGGGTTTCCAACTTCATCAATACGGGCTGCACGAACCATGCCATCGTTAATGTAGCGGCTCCGATGATACCGGAGAACATGATGTTATAGCATAGCTTACGGTTCGTGACCAAGGAATATTTCAAGATGCGGAGAATCTCGGAAACCGGGTTCTGCACCTTGCTCTTAGTATTGAATTCCTGCAAGGCGAACGCCGCTGGAATGCCGATAAAGGCGACAAACGCTTGGGCGTAAAACGGCAATCGCAAGGAATAGGCGGCCAGCAATCCACCGAATATCCCGGCGATGGCCTCGGCGAAATTACCGATCATCGTGATACGTCCCTCATACCGCAAATAAAGTTCTTCTTTTTTATATCGTACGGTTGTATCGTAGAGCAGCGCCGAATCCGCTCCGTTTACCAAGGTTTGCCCGGTTCCCAACAAAATCTCGGCGAAGAGAAATGCCGTGAAAGTGGAGGTGAAAGAATAACATAGGTACCCTCCAAAGAAAAGTATACAACCTAGAATCAAGCATTTCTTACGCCCCCATACGTCCGCCAGATAGCCCGAGGGAATCTCCAAAGTGACAGCGGCGACCGAGTAGACACTCTTCAAAATAAACACGTCTTGTAGTCCTAAACCATGATCCTCGTAGAATAGGACAATGATAGGCATTACGAGCGAGAACCATTTGGATAACTTGATCAGATAGAGAGCGAGTATATTTTGTTTCATATTTTTCAACGGGATTGCCCTGTCGTTTTTATTTAGACACGCGAATGTATGAATTCTTTGCCAATAGCCTGAACTTTTTTAGGAAGCTTCTGTTCTTTTTGAAAAAGGAAAAATATGGTATTCAATCAACTTGATATTCATTTACTGATTACGGCCATTTGTGTCATATCATCCGCCTTGATATGCTATACGATCGGGGTCTGGGGCGAGCGTTTCCAAGGACAGTTAAAAGCGTGGCATCTTTGGTTTTTTGTATTAGGACTTTATGCGGACGCTATTGGAACGGGCTTGATGGAGCATATCGCCCAACTGACCCATTTACATGATACGGTACATACCGTAACGGGAATTATCGCTATTTGCTTGATGCTGATCCATGCGATCTGGGCGATTTGGACTTACTTTAAAGGTTCGTTAAAAGCCAAACAGCATTTCAACAGATTTAGCATTGTTGTGTGGTTCATCTGGTTAATTCCTTATTGCATCGGTATCTACATGGGGATGTCTCTCCATAAATAGAGGCCATCGCTCATATATCTTGAGAAATAAATCGTACATTTGGTGATATGTTTACTATATAAACGAGGTGATCGCCCTCTACGAGCGTTCCGCCGAGATGAATCCATTCTCCTCGAAGTTCGATGCTTGGCAAGCCGGCAAATGTCAATTAACAGAAGAGGAGAAACTAGGCTATGAGCTTTTCAAGGAAAAAGGGCTATGTGCCGAGTGCCATATCTTGGATCCCGACGAACGGGCCGGGAAGGTGCTATTCACCGATCATACCTATGATAATCTGGGGATTCCCTCAAATCCGGGCAATCCATTCTTTAAGGTTTCGGCTCCCTATAATACGTGTGGTAAGGATACGATGGATCTTGGCTTGGGCTCACGACTGCGTGATCCGGAAGAATACGGGAAGTTCCGTGTGCCTACGCTCCGCAATATCGCTCTGACAGCTCCATATGGCCATAATGGATATTTCAAGACCTTGGAGGAGATCGTACATTTTTATAACGTAAGGGATGTAGAGGATTTCCCCCCGGCGGAATATCCCGAGACCGTAAATAAGGATGAACTGGGGAACTTAGGTTTATCTCAGGAAGAGGAGACTGCGATTGTCGCTTTTTTACGAACATTGACGGATTGCATCAAATAAAAATCAGTCTTTCCAAAAACTTTCTCCAGCCCTTGATAGTTTTCTTATAAAATAAAAAGAAGAGTTTAAACTATGGCGAAGAAAGTTGCGGACCAGTTAGTGGATACGCTGGAAAAAGCAGGCGTACGACGTATATACGCCGTGACAGGCGATAGCCTGAATGAGGTGAACGAGGCTGTTCGGAAAAACGGCAGATTGCGGTGGATTCATGTCCGTCATGAGGAAACGGGGGCTTATGCCGCTGCGGCGGAGGCCCAGTTGACAGGCGAGTTGGCTTGTTGCGCAGGTAGTAGTGGCCCCGGGCATGTACATTTAATTAATGGGCTGTATGATGCCCAACGATCCGGAGCACGGGTCTTGGCGATCGCTTCCACGATCCCTTCCCGGGAGTTTGGTACGGAATATTTCCAAGAGACAAATACGATCAAATTATTCGATGATTGTAGCTATTATAACCAAGTAGCCACTACGCCGGAACAATTTCCCCGGATGCTTCAAGGCGCTATGCAAGCGGCGATTTCATCATGTGGGGTCGGGGTGATCGGACTTCCCGGTGACTTGGCGGCAGAGAATGCTACAGCGGGTTTGTCCTCTACCTTTTCTTTTCCTACGCGACAACGGGTTTGTCCCGCCGAACAGGAAATCCGGGAATTAGCGGATTTGTTGAATAATGCGAAGAAAGTGACACTTTATTGTGGAATAGGGGCGAAAGATGCCCATCCGGAATTGGTGCAGTTGGCTAAATATGAGAAAGTTCGGGAAAATCTCCGTTCTGCCGCCGCTGTCCGGGGGAAAGAAGAGAAGATACAGCCAGAGTACGTGATCTCGGTCGTAGACGAGCTTAGCTCGGACGACGCCATATTTACCGTGGATACGGGTATGACTTGTGTATGGGGTGCCCGCTATTTGCAAGCTACGGGTATGCGGAAGATGTTGGGATCATTCAATCATGGCTCGATGGCGAACGCCATGCCGCAAGCGATAGGGGCGGCATTGGCTTATCCCGGCAGGCAAGTCGTTGCGTTGTGTGGTGATGGAGGTATCTCAATGTTGTTGGGCGACCTTGCTACGATCGTGCAATACCATTTGCCGATTAAATTAATCGTATTTAATAACCGTTCCCTAGGAATGGTAAAACTTGAGATGGAGGTGGCCGGACTGCCGGATTGGCAGACCACGATGCTGAACCCGGATTTCGCCCGGGTCGCCCTTTCAATGGGAATGGCGGGCTACAACGTGATCAACCCCGACGATGTATTCCCCACTTTGCAGAAAGTGTTTAACGCTGACGGACCGGCCTTGGTTAACATCATGACCGATCCGAACGCATTAGCGATGCCTCCCAAGATTGAGTTCTCCCAAATGCTTGGTTTTGCCCAGACCATGTATAAGTTAATGATGGAGGGGCGAAGCAAGGAGGTCTTGGATACCATCGATACGAATCTAAAACATTGGAAAGATGTGTTTTAAACTCTCAAAAGAGCTGGATAACCGCTTTAGATTTCGCGCTTTGAATGGCAGCGTCCAATATCCGCACTACCATTAGGTTATTCTCCAACGAGGAAAGGTCCGTGGGAGGTACGTCAATCTCTTTACGGACAGCGGCTTTCAAGAAATAAAAGGAATCATTATAAGGAGCGTTCAAGGAAGGTGCTATTTCTTGGCGCTCCTTTCCGTTGGTATAAATTCGCATTTCCTTAGGCGTATCTTGGTAAATATATCCTTTGTCGCCATAGATATGCATATCTTTTCTACCCATCGGCCAACACCATGATCCCATGATCTGGACGGTTGCGGAAGGATATTCCACGATAATAGTTGCGTCATCGTCTACCTTGGGATAAAGATTCGGTTTATTCTGCCGTAGTACGGCGTATACGCTAAGAGGCTTTTCATCTTTCATGAGACGGGTGGCTAAGTTGGCTCCGTAACATCCAAAATCGATAACTGCCCCGCCGCCATTCAGCATGGGGTCGGTTAACCAGTCCGTGAACTCTTTTCCGCAGTTGATCTCGAAGGGACCTTGATGCCCGTCGTATACGTTGATACGATCGATCTTCCCGATAGCACCGCTGTCGATAAGGCGGAATGCCTCATGGTTGGTATTATACCACGTAGTCTCGTAGTTGGTAAGCAACAAGATATTTTTCTCACGGGCGAGCGATGCCATTCGGGTAGCATGTTCGTTATTGACGGCTAATGGCTTTTCTACCATAACATGTATGCCTCTCGGTGCGCAAGCCTCTACCACACGAAGATGGTCGTGGATCGGCTCGTATACGATGACCGCCTCCGGATGGGTCTTATCCAGCATCTCGCCAAGGTCCGCATAGAATAGGTTAGGATCCAGCTTATCCCGCAGACCGTTATGTTCCCGTAAGTAATCATCTTTCTCGGCGACTCCTACAATCTTGAAATCGCCTCTATCCAAACGGCTTATCACCTCCCATAGATGTCCGTGGGATACTCCTGCCACGGCCAGTCGCAAAGGCTCTCCATCTTGCCCTTTCGCCGTGAGAGTTAAGAACGTAAATGCACATAACATAAGTAAGTAACGTGTGATCTTGTGTATATTCATGATATTATCTATATATAGTTTTTACAAAGATATACGATTATTTCTTACCTTTGCAACCCATTACTTATTCAGATTAAGGAAAACAGTATAATTTAGAAATATAAAGAAATGGCAAAAGAGCTGAAAGAACTTACACCGAGAAGTGTAAACTATTCGCAGTGGTACCAAGATTTGGTAATTAAGGCAGATTTGGCGGAGAATTCCGCCGTGCGTGGTTGTATGGTGATCAAGCCTTACGGATACGCTATCTGGGAGAAGATGCAACGTATCCTAGACGATATGTTCAAGGAAACCGGTCATGTGAACGCTTATTTCCCCTTGCTGATCCCGAAGTCTTTCTTAAGCAAAGAAGCTGAGCACGTAGAAGGGTTCGCCAAGGAGTGCGCCGTGGTTACTCACTATCGTTTGAAGACAAATCATGACGGTACGGGGGTTGTCGTAGATCCGGCAGCTAAACTGGAAGAGGAATTGATCATTCGCCCGACTTCGGAGACCATTATATGGAATACATACCGTAACTGGATTCAGTCTTACCGCGACCTGCCTATCTTGTGCAACCAATGGGCGAACGTGATGCGCTGGGAGATGCGTACTCGCTTGTTCCTTCGTACGGCTGAGTTCTTGTGGCAGGAAGGCCATACCGCTCACGCTACTCGTGAAGAAGCGGAGATAGAAGCTAAGAAGATGCAAGAGGTTTACGCGAACTTCGCTGAGAATTATATGGCAATGCCAGTAATAAAGGGCGTGAAGTCTGAGAGCGAGCGTTTCGCTGGTGCTTTGGATACCTATACGATCGAGGCGATGATGCAGGATGGAAAAGCTTTGCAGGCGGGAACTTCCCATTTTTTGGGACAGAACTTCGGTAAGGCTTTCGACGTTACTTTCATCGACAAGAACGGCAAGAGCGACTATGCTTGGGCTACTTCTTGGGGAGTTTCCACACGTTTGATCGGTGCGTTGATTATGTCTCATTCCGATGATAACGGTTTGGTATTGCCTCCTCATTTGGCTCCGATTCAGGTTGTGATCGTCCCGATTTATCGTAGCGCTGAGCAATTAGCGCAGATCAGCGAGAAGGTCGCTGGTATCGTGGCTAAGTTGAAGGCGTTGGGTATCTCCGTGAAATATGACGACGCTGATAATAAGAAGCCGGGCTGGAAGTTCGCTGAGTACGAGTTGAAAGGTGTTCCCGTGCGTTTGGCTATGGGTGGTCGTGATTTGGAAAATAATACAATCGAGGTGATGCGCCGTGATACTTTGGAGAAGGAAACGATCACTTGTGATGGCATTGAGGAATACGTGAAGAATCTGTTGGAGGAAATCCAAGCGAATATCTTCAAGAAAGCGTACGATCACCGTGAGGCTAACATCATAAACGTAGATACGTATGAGGAATTTAAGGAGAAGATCGAGGATGGCGTCTTCATCATGGCTCACTGGGATGGAACCCCAGAGACAGAGGAATTGATCAAGAACGAGACAAAAGCTACGATCCGCTGTATTCCTTTAGCTGGAGATAAGACTCCGGGTAAGTGTATGGTGACAGGTAAACCGTCGGCTTGTCGGGTACTGTTCGCCAGAGCTTATTGATTGTTATGCTAAAAGATGAAATAAAATGAGGGATGCTTTAACCGAAGGGCATCCCTCTCTAAGAAAATGAGCTACCACGAATTTATACTTGTCGTTAACTTTAGTAGCATCATTATCTTGGTGTTATTGGCGATGTTGTTATTGATTGCCACTCGGTTTCGTGGCGAGAGTGGTTATGCCGCAGCGATTATCGTTCTTCCTAACATCCCTGTTTATATTTACAACATGAGCCGCATGCTTGGTTGGCATGATATAACGTTGTTCTTTTTCCCTATCAGTTATTCGGTCAATACGCTGTTGATGCCGTTGCTGTGGTTATTTACCCGCCGCAACTTTGATCTTGATCCTCGTTTCAAGCCTGTCCAATTGTTGCATTTTTTACCGGCGATTGTCTGTGTCGTTATCGTGTTATCCATTCCTATGCGGAAGCGTATGGAGAGTATACTTCATGAGGTCACCGGTGATGATACTTGGATCGGTGATTTTAACGCTGCCGTGATTACCTCGCAGATGATCGGTTATTTTGTCGCTATCTTTATTTATCTTTACCGGAAGAAGCAGTATATAAAGGATAATTGGTCTGATGCCGAATACATGCAAAAGGAATGGATTCCGAAACTTATGATCCTGTTCGCTGCCTTGTTTGTCACCGTGATGACCTGCTATGCGATTTGGCCTCGGACTGATGCTTGGTTGATACAGATATTGAATGTGATGGCGATGAGCTTCCTCGTCTATAATTTTATTGCTCATCCAACTGTTCCTTATATCCAAGGAACGTCACGGATGCTCGTTAAGGATGAGACGGTAGGGTTTCAGTCTATACCAGACGAGGAACAAATGAGAGATATATGTTCCCAAGTGAAAGAGTATCTGGAGACAACAAATGCTTTCCTGCGAAAGGACCTTTCCTTATCCATCTTATCGAGAGAGACTGGTATTTACCAAAAATTACTTTCTCGGTCGATCAACGAATACTTAAAACAGAACTTCTTCGAGCTTATCAACGAGATGCGAGTGGGGGAAGCCAAGCGAAGGTTGCTCCTGCCGGAGAATGCTGGTCATACGGTAGATAGCCTTTATGAGGAATGTGGTTTTCGGACTCGTTCCACGTTCTTCTTGGCATTTAAGAAGGTAGAGGGTTTGTCTCCCGCCCAGTGGCTTAATTCGGTAAAAAAACATACGGATCAATAAACGCAACAGCTAAAAAGAGTACATAAACTCTTTCCGGGTCTGATTTTATTACTATATTTGTGTCGCTATCGTCAGATAGCGGACATATTTAGACACTAGGAAAGTGTTTAGCTTCGTTCTCAGAGATAAAATCTGGTAAATTTTTCACGGGAGAATAAGTTGTACTCTTCACGTCATTGTTATATGCTATACGTATATGGACAAAGGGCGTGGGCTGTTGCTTATTTACCGTACGGGTTTACCAGAGCCTATCTCTTAAATAAGTTAATAGTCCCACGCTTTCCTCATATTAATACTATCCGGATCGGGGCTTACCGGATGTACATCTTCGAGGCATTATGAAAAAATATCTACCACGTTTCTCTTTCTTTTTAATGATTTTACTCCATTTCATCATGAAATCAGTCTGAATATACAGCTTTCGGACTTCTCTAAACATCTTGTTTTAGGTGATTCGGGAAATAAACACTCTCTTTGCGGTATCGATTGAATCTGTTTGTTTACTTCTGAAAGTATTTTTGTATATAAAGCATTTTTGTTTTATATGCATTTTATTGATGTGGATACTCTCGCTGATACCTTCTTGTCATCGAGAGGGAGAGGTTGGTCTTTCCCAAAATGATCAGGTGGGTATAGATAGTGTGGTCTCGGCCTGTCCGGACATCGATTCTCTACAATCATGTCTAAGGTATTTCGAGAGAACTGCAAATGAGCTGGGAGTGATACTCGCCTATAAGGAATTAGAGGTACGTTACCGGGAAGCGGCCCGTTTTAATGAGGCGATAGGATGCCACCGGGAAGGCTTGCGATTGGCTATGCAAAGGAAAGATACCTCGGAGGTCATACAGGCCTTGAATAATATCGGTACGAACTTCCGGCGGTTAGGTATCATGGACGAGGCCTCCAATTATCATTATAGGGCATTGTCGTTGTGCGAGAGACTGGGTGATAAGGAAAGCTATAAAGCAAGAAAAAACCGGACCATTTCCTTGAGTGGTATCGGAAACGTGTATCTAACATTGGAAAATTGCGAGATGGCCGACAGTATTTTCCGAATAGCGCTGGAAGAGGAACGTACCTTGGATAGTGATCTCGGCTTGGCCATGAACTATGCGAACCTTGGCTCTATCTTCGAGATGCGTGGCATGATGGATTCCGCTTTTGTTTATTACAATTATTCTATGGAGCATAATCGTGCGGCCGGGTCTGTTGTCGGCATTTCGCTTTGCCATAACCATATAGGACGCTTGTTCGAGAAAAAGGGACAATGGGATCAGGCGATACGCGAATATCGTAACGCATACGACCTTATGGTGGCGGACAACGATCTGTATCATTGGCTGGAATCGTGCCTGGCCTTGGCACGGGTGAATATCTACAAGGGAGATCTGCGAATGGCGGAGGCTTTCTTGGAGCATGCGGAGGGTGCCGCTAAGGTGCCGCGGGCGTGGAAGCATTTGTCGAGCGTGTATCATCTGGATTACTTGCGTTATAAGAAGCTGGGTGATTATAAGAATGCCCTCAACGCTTATACATCAAGTCTCGCTTATGCTGATAGCATGCGAAATACTGAGAATATGAACCATATACAGAACCTCCGTGTGGACTACGAGAAAGAGAGGAGCAACCGGAAGCTTTCATTGATACAGAAGAATTATGAGATGGGGCAGCGTACCAAGAATATTTTCCTGATCGCTTGCTTGATCGTACTCTTCCTTACGGTGGTAGCGATGGGCTTTTTATGGTATGCCTTGCGGATGAAGTCCCGCAATCAGCAGGTGATGCGGCGCATGGAGGAGGTGAGGGCCAATTTCTTCACGAATGTCACGCATGAGTTTCGTACGCCGCTGACGGTTATCTTGGGTGTGTCGGAAGAGTTGCGGAAAGGGGGAATAGGCGAGGAGGAACTCAAGACCGGGCTGAATATGATTGGACGGCAGGGAAAGAACCTGCTGGAATTGGTGAACCAATTATTGGAAGTGGCGAAAGTGAGATCTGAGATTGGCGATCCGGAATGGAGGACTGGAGATATCGTAGCTTATACGAGCATGATCGTGGAAGATAACCGGGCGTATGCCCGCCAAGGGCAGGTAGACCTTTGTTTTACTCCTTCGGAGACGATTATCAGCATGGATTTCGTGCCCGAGTATTTCCGGAGGATCATGGATAACTTACTCCGTAACGCTATCAAGTTCACGCCGAGAGGTGGGAGGGTTGTCGTGACGATGGAGTGTGTGGGGAGTATGCTTGTCACGCATGTGGCGGATACGGGCTGCGGTATAGCCGAGGAGGACTTGCCGCATATCTTCAAGGCTTTTTACCTAGGTGAGACCGGAGGGGCAGGCACGATGGGCACGGGGATCGGCCTTTCTTTGGTACGGCAGATGGTGAGGAGCATGGAGGGCCGGGTGAGCGTGAAGAGTACGGCCGGGGTTGGTTCTGAGTTTGTCGTGATGTTGCCATTGAGACATGGTGACTCCTTCTGGGAACGTTGGGTACCCGGCGAGGAATCTAACGATAACGCCTCTCATCCGGAACCGGACAAGACCGTGATACTGCCGGATGCGACGATGGAGCCGGATAGCACGTCTATGCGCCCGTCTATATTGATCGTGGAAGATAATGCGGACATTTCTTATTATATCGGCCGGCTGCTTAATGGTGCGTATCAAATAATATATGCGCAAAACGGAGCGGAGGGGCTGGAGATAGCGGCGGAGCAAATGCCGGACTTGATCCTCACCGACTTGATGATGCCCGAGATGGATGGCTATGAGTTATGTAGGCGGGTACGTGAATCCGAGGTGTTGAACCATATTCCGATCATTATCATTACCGCAAAATCAGGAGGAAAGGAACGTGTCTGTGGCTTAGAAGTCGGGGCGGACGCTTATCTGGAGAAGCCTTTCAATGCGGAAGAGCTGAATATCCGGATAACAAAGTTGCTGGAACAGCGTCGTTTGCTGCGTGAGAAGTATTCCAAGGCTATGCGTGAGGGGACAGAACTGAATGTAAAACTAAACCCTGCCGACCAAGACTTCTTGGCTCGCCTGAATGATTATATATATGCGTTGATATCCAACCATGGCTTGAACTCGGACATGGTAGACGATAAGATGTGCATGAGCCGATCCCAGTTGAATCGCAAGGTCCGTGCCATCACGGGCTACAACACTTCCGCCTATATCCTGCAGATGCGCATGGAGAGGAGCAAACGCCTCTTGGCCTCTACCGAGGAACTGATCGGCGACATCGCCCTTAAATGCGGCTTCGAGGATGCCAATTATTTCGCCCGCCTTTTCAAGCAGATCTTCAATGTAACGCCTTCGCAATACAGGAAAAGCCTCATTCAATGATTCCGTGTAGCGGGTACTTCCGTGTAGAAAGGGGCTATGAAATTGAGAAATCCATATTTAACCTCATCATTGGGAAATCCGAGGGTATAGATATTGAATTCCGGATTGAAATCCTTGATGGTCAGATAGCCACTTTGGTAAATCACCGGGATAGGTCGGGTGGCGTCGGCTGTACATGGAAATATATTATAAACCAATCCGGGTACAATCCATCCTCAAGAATAACTCTTGTTTATAGAGCGTCTGTTACGATGGGCAACGTGACGTGCTTACAATGGGCATTATAAGGAGCTAATAATGCCCATTGTTATTCTTCCATAGATTCTATCGGAGGCGATTCGGCCGGCTAGCATTTCTAATCGACTGCTCTTTAATTAGTTAATTATTTTCAATGCGCAGATTCTCTTGGTTTGTCCTAGTGAAATGCGTCGATTATCCTATAAGAATGCGTCATTTCTCCTCACGGGCGATCGCTCTCGGGGCTAATTTTGCGAATAAAGAAATCGGACGTTTCACCAAATCTGGTTCGAGTATGGAAGAAGAAAAACACAAGAAGCCTTTGCTTTCTTATGAGGAGGTGATCGAGGTCATCGATGAGCGCATCTCGCGTGACGAGCCTGCCACTGCCGACGAGCGGATCAAACGTGTCGAGGAAGTGGCCGAGCAAATGGAAGAAGAACGTAAAAAAGGGATATCGTGCCGTAAGAAGGTTTCTCGCTTTTTTCGGAGATCCTTGATAAATCTGGACCGATCCATCAGAAGGTGTTTCGGTAAATAAATAGGAATGAATTATTAATCTAATGAATTAAAGGAAATGAAAAAGCTAGTATTTATTTTATCTGCCATGTTGCTCCTAATCGGGACAATGGACGTGCAAGCCCAATGGGGAAAGAAACTCCTCAAGAAAGCGGGTGAGAGTGCCAAACGGGCAACGGAGAGGAACGTGGAACGGAAAGTGGAACAGACCGTAGACAAGGCTTTCGAGGGAGCGGAGGATGTGGTGACGGGGAAAGGGAATAATAATAATGAAAAGGAGGAGCCACCAACAAGTACAAATTCACAAGGGAATTTTGAAACTATGGATGATGGGGAAGATCTGGCACAGCAGGAACAGCAACAACCACAGCAATCACTCGAAATGACGTATGCCAAGAGTGACTTCGTGCCGGGGGATGAGATTATTTTTGAGGATGATGTGACCCGGGAACAGATAGGAGAATTCCTCAGCCAGTGGGATTTATTAAAAGGTACTGTTGAGATCGCTCAAATCAATGGCGATAAGGTGATACTTTGCGTGAGTCAGGATGATCCGGTCATTGCACCGCTATTCGATAATATGAAAAGTTATTTGCCGGAAAAGTTCACGCTGGAATTTGACTTTTGGGTAGGGCCTTTTACAAAAAAGGGAGATGATGAGCCGGAAAATTGCTATATCGTACGTTTTTACAAACCCGAATCGGGAAGTCGTGTTCAAACTATCAATCTTGACGACTGGTATTATAGTGCTTCAGACCATCGTACACGCCTAAGATGGGACTTTATTCCTTCCTCTGGGGAGAACAGCCGTAGCGGAAGCGATGACTCTTTTCGGACTATCCCGAACTCATGGAACCACTTCTCACTGTCCTTCAATCAACGGGCAATGAAAGTTTACATAAATGGTATCCGCTATGCCAATATTCCGAATACGGTAGCACCCGGACATTTTGACATACAGTTTTATAGAGGCGGTGGATATTTTACGAATAACACTTCCATCCGCAACATACGTGTCGCCAAAGGCGCAGTGCCATTGTACGACCGCATGATGAGCGACGGTAAGTTCATCACGTATGGCATCACCTTCGATGTCGGCAAGTCCACCATCAAACCAGAGAGTATGGGTGAGATCAATCGTATCGTCAAATTAATGACCGATAACCCCGACCTGAGATTCTCCGTAGAAGGCCATACCGATAGCACCGGCAACGAGGCTTCCAACCAGACGTTAAGCGAGGCCCGCAGCAACGCCATCGTAGGTAAACTGGTTGAACTGGGCATCAGTGCCGATCGCCTCTCCGCTTCCGGCAAAGGACAATCATCTCCCATCGCCGATAACGGAACGGACGAGGGTCGTGCCAAGAACCGGCGGGTGGAGTTTGTCAAGATGTAACGAATAAGTGAGCGATATGAAAAAGAAATTCTACATACTGATGTGCTTGGCGAGCCTCGTCTTGATGGTAACGGCTTGCGGCGGCAAGGAGAAGATCAAGGAGAAGCTCCGTGCGGCTACCGAGGCCGTAAAGGAGCGGAAGGAAGCGGCCGCCTCCGAAAAGGGGAGCGATCTGGAAATGGATAAACAAGGCGACAGGCCGGATAACGGTGCCTTTGTCGATCCGTCGCTCACGCCGGCCCAGCGTAAGGCGATCGACAAGGAGAATCCGTGGTTCGCTCGCAACTTCCGTATGGAACTGACAGCTAAGTCAATGGGGAACAAGGTGAACGTGGAAATACAAAAGTCGGGCAAAATCCTTTATTACCATTTCTGGAACAACTCTGGCAATGTCGAGACGCTTATCCTGCTTGACGAAGGCGATTATAAGATTTACCAGATTTCGTCTAAAAACAAGGTGGCGCAGCTAAAGGCGACTTCCGACTCGGACTATTATGCGTTCTTTTGCGACAAGATAGGGAATGTGTATGGCATTGTCCATACTGCTCAGAAAGAGAAGAAGGTGGAACAGGACGATAGCTTTGTCCAGTCCAGCACGCAAGAATCTGTCGGGGTAGAGGACGTGCGTTGGGGCGGCTTCGATTGTGAGAAGATCACCCGTGTCACTGGTACCGAGAACGACCTGAGTGCCGGGATGAAAGCCATAGGAGACCTCTTTGGCACTAAATCCAGCATGGACAACTCGATTAAAGACTTGAAACATATCGAGACGACCGACATCGTCTGGATTGAAAAGAATAGCGGAGCTGTGGTACACCGCAAGTTCTCCGTGAAAGGAGGAGCCGGAATGGGTAACTATGCGGAACGGATGAAACCGCAACCCTCCGTCACGTTGCTCACCTTCTCGCCCGATCCGTCGTTGATACCGACCTCTCAGGAGGGCTATAAACTGGTGAAATAGGTATTCATATAATATAGAATGTATAACACGCTCAAATAAGAAAGCCATGAAGAAGCTATCGATTCTACTACTCAGTCTTGCCGCTATGGGAGCATTCGCTTTCGTCTTGCCTTCCTTGCCCACCGGGCAAAGTGGCGCTTATCCTACGGAAACGGCTTTTATGGCCGAGGCCGAAGAGATGTTCCAAAAAGGGAACAAGCTTTACGAGCAAGGCTATATGCTACAGGCGAACTACTATTACGGGCAAGCCGTGGTAGCCGTGGCCAGCCTTCGCTACGGGTTGAGCGAGCTGATCTACGTAAAACAGCGCGACGAGAGGGCCGCCGCCAAGAAAGCCGCCGAAGAGAAACAGCGCAAGGAGGACGAGGAAGATATGGAAGATTGGGGATGGGAAGATGAGGGAGGACTCCTTACTGCGCTTACCAACCTAACCGGGAAGCTGGATACGATGACCGAAAAACTGAGCCAGGAGCTTGTCAATATGGAATTGGATGAGGACAGCGAGCGGAGCGAGGCTTGGGACTTGTTGGCTACCCAAAGCATAGCGTCGCCTTACCCTTACTTCTTCGAGGCCATCTCGTGGGATTACAAGGGAAAGGAAGATAAGGCGAGAGAATGCTACGCCAACGCGATGTGCAACCCCGCTTTCCCGTCCACCGTATGGGATTTCTCCTATTGGCAGGACCTTACGAGCGGCGAGCTCAGGGCCATTGCCCGCAGGCTGCTCCCCAAGGAGGAGGAATACCGCAAGTATTTTCACCTGAGCACCTATAGCTGCCCGCACCATTACCTTAATTTCGACGATGACTACCTGACGGCGAAAGCCGCCGACACCTTGGTCGTATTACCCACGGCCGTGGGAGCGGCGCTCATGCTGTATGAGACGGCCGTACAGGCGAACCCCTTCAACGCACGCAATTTCGCCGGTGCCTCGTTGCTGAGCGTACAGAACGGCGATAGCGTAAAGGCCGCCTACTACCTGAACGAGGGGCTGCTGATAGATCCGGAGAATAAAGGATTGCAAGCATTACTGAACGTATGGAAAGGAGGACACAAATGAAACGCATAGGATTCATATTTACCGTGATAACGCTATTCTGCTTGTCCGCTGTTTCCCGGGTGATAGCGCAATCGGATTGGAGCTTGATAAACTTCGACTTGATCAACCTGCCTTGCGAGCCGGGAAGCCATTCGTTGACCTATACCATGTATTACGGAGTCAACCCGTTTAAGGTTAAGTCGTTTAACGATATAGAGTGCCCCATCATCTTCGGGGGAGAGTTGGTCTGCACCAGATCCATCGACCTGAAAGAAAAGAAGGAGGCGGTAAACCGGGCCCTAAGCGACCTGGGCTGGAATTTCGCCACGCTGCGGCAAGTGATCGAAAGGGCGGCGCAAGCCAAGCCGAACGATATAACGAACGAGCAATTCTGGGACGACCTCGTGAGCATGAGCGGGTTGAACGGCCTGGCGGGAGACGCGTTGGCGCTGATCAGCGGCGTGAAGGATCGCGACAAGTATTACGAGGCGGAGAGGATACAGGGACGGCTCAAGAGCGAGGCGTACAAATACTTGGTGAATAAGACACTCTCCTCTGGGAAGAGTATAATACGCTTATGGAGAATCAATTAAACACCGAGACGAAGCAAACACCCGCACAAATGCAAGGCGAATCGGGCGACGGTGGCCAGAGGGGAACGCTGGGGAGTCATCGACGAGCAAGACCATCGTGCGACGTTAACGGTGTCACACGTATGACATCAGCTGCCTCACACGTGCGACACCTAGAGCCTCACGCCTGCAAGACCGGCAACGAGAATAGAGAGAAATAACAATTATCACATTATCAACAATTTAAAACAAAACAAGATGGCAAAGTACAAGTTAATTAAGAAAGTGAATCCGCAGAAAAGACAGGAACCTGGCAAATGGTACGCGACCCCCAAAAGCGAGACCCCGCTCTCGGGCAAGGCGATGACGTGCGCCGCCACCGCCAACACCACTACTGCTCCCATCGAGATGGAGGCCTCGCTGGAGCTTCTGGCCAAGTTCGTGCCCCAACAACTCCAGCAGGGACACACGGTGAAGATACCGGGCTTGGGTACTTTTCGCCTCACCTTCAAGAGCGATGGCGTGGAAGATATTAACAGTTTCCGGGCGAACAGCATGATCAAGAACGTCCGGATCGTATTCACTCCCTCGAAAGAATTGCGGGAGAGCGTGCTCAGCGGCCTTACGTTCGAGGACGGCGGCGTACTGGAGGACGACATCAGCTACGCTTCTATAGCCGATTACCGTTTGGCCAAAGGTGTCCCGGAGGGCGGCGGAGACTCGGAAAGCCCGGGTGAGATTTAAGGTAACCATTAAAACAGGAACGGGATGAACATTTTCTCTTGCCATATACGCCGGATCGTGTTGTTGCTATTGGCACTCCTCTGAGTGCCGATGGCGACGCTACGGGCGCAGGAAGAAAAAGCGGACGGCACGAACCGGGTGATAGTATCCAAACAGGATATGCGGATAACCGTTCTTTGTCCGCAAGGCGATACGCTCGCCGTTTTTCCCATCGCTTGCGGACGCAATTACGGCGACAAGCAGCAGGAATGGGATTTCCGGACACCGGAAGGGCATTTCGTGATAGAGTCCGTGGAAGATACCTCCCTTTGGCCGCGAGACTCGACGAGGCAAGAAACTCCCGGCGAGATATACGGCCCCCGCTTCTTCCGCTTGAAAACACCCGGCTTCACGGGCATCGGCATACACGGGACCGCCAACCCCCAAGTGATACCCGGACGGATAACGATGGGCTGCATACGCCTCAGCAATGAGGACCTGAAAGCCTTCTCCCGGCTGGTGGACGTAGATACAAGGGTGGATATCCTGCCCGACAAAGGGAGAGAACGCGGCTCGCTTTCCAAGCTAGCCCGGGACGATGATTACTAACAACACTAAAAGGAATGGACATGAAAAGGTTAATCTTATTATTGATATGCGCGCTGTACGTAACGACGGCGGCGCAGGCGCAAATTTCTTTCTATGGTGAGTGGTGCCGGAAAGGGAGTGGCGAAAAGACCATCATGATCTTCGATATGAAGGAAAAGAAAGCCTACGTGATGAACGAGGCCCGGAAGACCTGCATGGTGATGGAGGAGATCGACAAGTTATCCACCAATAAGCTGGTGGGTTACGACTGGGAAGTGTCTCACTCTACCTCCCGAGAGTTTTTGGGCATGGAGGAGATAGACGGTAAGGAGTGTGCCCACTACTATGTCAAGAGCGAATCGATCTACAAGGATGGCGGCAAGGATGGCGCCGGCTATCACGAATGGATTTACTCGCCCATGAAGGTATCGAACTACAACGGCTGCATCGCCCACGACAATACGGTGTATGTGATGGACAGGACCATCGTGCTTCGCCGCGTCAAGATGGGGCCGCAACCGGCGCACCTCTTCCAAGTGCCCGAAGGGTATCAAATGACTGTGATGCCTGCCGGCGGCCTGCTGGAGATGATGACGGGGAAATCGTGCGAGGAGAACACCCAAAAAGTGGACGAGACACGCGATGCCATCCAAAAATCCAATGAGCAGATCAAGGAGCAACTGAAAGAGGTCAACGACAAGAGCAAGAGCGACGAGGAACGGATGAAGGCCTTGCTCGAGATGCTGGGCGGACAGAAGAAGAAATAGAGAAAAATTATTCACTTTAAAATAACAACGATTATGAAAACGAACATTAGATTTCTAGTTATGATCGCCGTTTCCTTGCTGACGGTATTGGGAATGAGCGCGCAAGAACCTTTCTTCCTACATAAGGAAGGCGTGAAACTGACTTACGCCGACAAGGACAAGAAAGGAAAGATCAACAGTTACACGGAGACTACCGCTACAAAGGTGACGGGAGACGCGGACAACTGCACCGTTACCTACTCGATGATGGTGATGGACAATAAAAAGAACCCGGTGCTCAAGCAACCGATGACACAGACATTCGAGGTGAAGAATGGCACGGTGACCTACGATCCCAAGTCGTTGGTAGGACAGATCATGGAGGGCATGCAAGTAACCGTGACCGGAACACCCTTCCAACTTCCCTCCAATGTCAAGGTAGGCGATACCTTCGGCGACTATACCATCACCTTGAACTTGGCCGGCATCAAGACCAATACGGAGGTGACGGGCGTGAAGGCCGTGGCCGAGGAAACCCTCGACGTGAACGGGACGAGTATCGACTGCGTCGTGATTGAGAACACTACCGTATCGAAAGTGATCGGTATCAAGCAGACCGCTATCCAGAAGATCTGGTATGGCCACGGCATTGGCCCTGTGAAGACAAACATGTATAACAAGAAGGGAAAACTGATGACAAGCCAAGAGCTAGTTTCAATAGAAGGATTGTAAACCATTAAAAACATACGTATCATGAAACAGACATTATTTACATTCATGTTCATCATAAGCCTCGTGCTTATGACGGCATGCGGAGGTTCGCCGGTAGATAAAGCCTTGGCAAAACTGGATGATGCCATTGAAAAGCTGGAGAAAAAAGGAGATAAGATGACCAAGGACGAGATGGATGCCATCATGAAAGACTTGGAGGAACCCGTTAGCGTATTGAACAAAACGATAGAAGACAACGAGGTGGGAGGTGTCACCAAGATCAAGATAATCGCCAAGGTGACGAAACTGACGGCGCTGGCCACGAAGGTCGGGATAAAGAATCTGGATATGGGAGATTTCTCGGATAAGGCGAAAGGAACTAAGAAAGAGTAAGGTGGTATGGGAGATATTTTAACAGGAATCGTAAAAGGCTTGTCCGGATTCATGCTGCAGGATGATCCCGACGTGAAGATATTCAATGCCCAGACCGAGATGAAAGAGTTCTCGGAAAGGGAGGGAAAGATCTATGCCCGTCTCGGACGGCAAGTATATGAGACGGATGGCGGCGAGAACTATCCGGAGATAAGGGCAGAGCTAGATTTACTCGCAGCCAACAAGCAGGCGGCGGAAAGCCGCCCTCGAACGTGCCGAGGCCGAGGAACGTGCCCGCCGGGAAGCCGAGGAGCAGGAGCATAGCTGCCCCAATTGCGGGGCCTATAATCCGGAGGGAACCAACTTTTGCCAAGAGTGTGGAACCCGTTTGACGCAACCCGTGCAACAAGCGCCTGCGGCGAAACGTTTCTGCCCGAACTGCGGCACGGAAGTTATCGCCGGGCATCGTTTCTGCAGCGGTTGCGGAACAAAAATGGAATGATGTATAACAGTTACTTTAAAGAAAGGAGAAATCATGGCTTTTTGTACAAACTGCGGGACAAATGTCCCGGATGGCATAAAATTCTGTACCTCATGTGGTACGCCGATGTCGGTACAGGCACAACCGCAAGCCCCGCCACCGCCCCAGCAAACCTATGTGCAGCCGCAACCTGCGCCTCAGCCACTACCGCAGCAGGCTTATGCCCCGCCATCGCAACCGGCTTACGCACAACCTCAACCGGGATACGTGGCTCCGGCGGGCGATCCGAACGCTCCGCTTCCCCCGGGAAGCAAGTATGAACCGATCACGACGGGTGGGTATATCGGTATCTTCCTGTTGATGCTTCTTCCGTTGATCAATCTCATCCTACTCATTATCTGGCCCTGCGGAGGCTGCCAGAAGGTGAACAAGGCGAACTTCGCCCGTGCGATGCTGATCATGATGATAATCGGTTCGGTCTTGTCGTTGCTGATGTTCTTCGCCGTACGGATGCTGTTCGGTAGCGAGATAGACAGCTTGATGGAAGCTTTCGGAGATCTACTCAAATAATAACAATACTAAAATTAGGAGGAAACAAATTATGGCATTCTGTGGAAAATGTGGACAACAAGTGAATGAAGGCGTGAGATTTTGCCCGGCCTGCGGATCACCTATGCAAATAGTTGCCGCCGAACCGAACAGGCAACAGACACCTCCGCCGGTACAACCGACCGATGCGGAATCAATGGCTAAGGCTACCGCCACGGCCGATGCCTTGAGCGACAAATTAAGTGGTATGAACAAGACCGCGGACCTGACCGACCAGTTCGATAAAGCCGATGTAGAGCAAAATAAGGTAATGGCTATCCTTGCTTATTTCGGGATTCTGGTATTGATCCCGATCCTTGCGGCCAAGGACTCGAAATTCGCCCGGTTCCATGCCAACCAAGGCTTGCTTTTATGCATCGCCATGTTTGGCTGGATCATAGCGGACTCCGTTCTGACCGCCCTCTTGCGGGCGATCCTATGGAGGGGATTGGGCTTATGGAGCATCTACTCTCTTTGCGGTACGGTATTGAACCTCGTTTACATCGTGTTTACGGTACTGGCAGTCATCGGTATCATTAACGCGCTGAACGGGCGAGCTAAGGAATTACCTATCATCGGTAAATACCGTCTGTTGAAATAGCATAATAACCCATAAATGTATACTTTATGACAGCAAAAGAGATTTTCTTCAAGACCCTGCAATTCGGTTGGATAAAACTAGGATTAGGATTGCTGAATATATTGATAGCCGTGCTGCTCTTCGCTATCTTGATGGGCATATCGGTCCTGTTCAATAGCGACGGAGTGGTAGCGATCATGTTTTTCATCTGGTTGGGACTTATAGGGGTAGTGAATTTCTTCTTGAATCACTACATCGGTTATCTCGTAAAAGCCGGGCATGTGGCCGTGATCGCGATGGCGTATCAAACCGGCTATGTACCTGCCAAACCCTTCGAGATGGGAAAGACGATGGTAAAGGAACGTTTCGGTACATCCAACGTGTATTTTGCCTTGGATAAACTTGTGGCGGGTTCCATTAAACAGTTACAACGTACGTTGGGACGTGTTACGGACAGTTTGCTCGGGGCGCTCCCCGGAGCTGACGGGATAAAGAGCCTCACCAACATGTTTCTCGATATCTCGTTGGGGTATGTGGACGAGTGCTGCTTAGGTTACACCTTTTACCATCCGGCTCAAAACCCTTATAAATCGGCGGCAGATGGTGTCATTATCTATTTTCAGAACTGGAAGACGTTGCTCAAGGATGCGGCGAAGACAACGGGGATGGTCATCTTATCGTTCGTGGTGGTTACGTTGATTGCGTTTATCCTCTTCGGTGGATTGTTCCGCTTGTTCGGCTGGAGCGGTTTCATGGCTTTCATTATTTCATTGTTGTTCGCCTATACAGTAAAGTATGCCTTTATTGATAGCTGGATCTTGGTGAAAATGATGAGCAGCTATATGCAAGTAGCTCCCGCCACGCAAGTTACTTTCGATCTGTATGGTAAGTTGAGCGGCTTGTCCGGTAAGTTCAAGGAGCTTTTCAAGAAAGGTAACGAGATGCCGCAACCGAATCCCACCGCTACTTCCGCAGCACAAGATCCTTTGCGACCGCAGATACCGGGACAGGTCTCAACGCCGGAAAGCCGCTTTTGCCCTCAATGCGGAATGCAATTAGCTCCGACCGCTACATTTTGCGGGAATTGCGGAGAAAGGTTATAGTTTTTAAGTTTAATCGTAAAAAATCAAGAATATGAAACGAGTATTATTTACATTGGTAGCCTGTTTAGTAGGTATTTCTTCATTGATGGCGCAATCATTCTCTCTTCCGGGGTATTTGTTTGGAAGATGTCCGGACTATAGTATTACCTATGACAAGAACGATGCGCAGGAACAGAAAGATGTTTATATATGCGATGGTAATAAAAGCGTGGTTCGTATAGACAGTTATAAATGGAACTCAAGTTCGTCTGATTGGGTATATGATGGCAAGACCGTGATGGAGAATGATAACCAAGGACGCACTTTGGTCGCTATCTCTTATTCGGCAGCCGACGTGGCAGGCGAGAAAACAGAATACACTTATACCGGAAATGGCTATGAGAAGTTCTCCGTCACTTCCTCCAGCTTTGAGGGAGGCGCATGGAAAGCCGAGGCGAAAGTGGATATAGAAGCCACTTTCAACAAAGATAAATATCCGGTCTCGATACTCATGACAGGTACGGCTGAGGGAGAGACGTTCAAGATGAAAATGGAGTGGTCTTACGATAAGAATGTCACGAAAACCTCGTCTTCCATTGATTTCGGTGGTAGTTGGATGCTTATGTCAGAAAGCAAGACGGAGATCGTGGACGCGGGAAACCCGATGATTTCGAAAAATTATCAGAAAATGTATTTCCCCGCTGAGACAAGCTGGGAATATTCAGGAAAGACACATGACTATTTCAATGGAACAACCTCTATCGCTCCTGTAGTAGAGGAGAACGAACTGAAACTTCATATTTATGGAGATGTGTTGGAAGTACAAGGAACGGAAAGCGGGATTTCTATTTATGCGATAACTGGAGGGAAAATGGCAGAGAGTAAGTCGAATCGTATTGACATCTCTCGCTTGCCAGCAGGAATCTATTTGCTAAATACAGCTAGAGGTTCTATAAAGTTTATTCATAAATAAGCAAAAGTAAGGTGCGCCTTACTGAATGTGTGAGGCGCACCTTTTTTATTTGAATCGTTTTACTGTCTATTAACTCAATCCCTCAATCATGCCATCCACGATATCGATCTTTCGGGCTTGCGGCTCTTTCGGGAGTCCCGGCATACGCATGATCTCGCCCATGACGACAACGATCATCTCGGCTCCGTTATTGATGATTACATCTCGTACTTTTAGTTCGAAATCTTTGGCGACCCCATAAGCTTTCGGATCGGAAGAGAATGAATATTGAGTCTTGGCGATACAGATCGGATAATGGGAAATACCCAAGCTTTCGATCTGACGCAATTTTTTATCGGCCAAAGTCGTATAAACAATCGAAGAAGCTCCGTATATCTTCTGGGCCACTTTTTGTACCTTCGTACGGATCGGATCATTCAGATCATATGTATATTGTAAAGGAGCGGAAGGATGATTTTCGATCGTATCAACCACTAAGCGGGCAAGCTCCGTACCCCCTTCACCGCCTTCGGCGAAAACGTTATTCATGGCGAATCCAACCCCTTTCTCCTCGCAATGCTCAGCCACTAACGCAATCTCCTCGTCCGTATCGGTAGCGAAACGGTTGAAAGTAACGATTACTTGCTGGCCGAAGCTCTTCATATTCTCAATGTGTTTATCTAAGTTAGCGAATCCGTTCTTTAATCCTTCGATATTCGGTTCCTTGATTTCTTTCTCCGGAACGCCACCATGAAGTTTCAAGCTCTGGGCAGTCGCTACGATGACTGTCAGTTTCGGTGAAAGCCCCGCTTTTCTACATTTGATATTAAAGAATTTCTCCGCGCCCAGATCAGCGCCGAAACCAGCCTCCGTAATCACATAATCTCCATAAGTAAGAGCCATTTGGGTGGCCGATATGGAATTACATCCATGGGCGATATTAGCGAAAGGACCTCCATGTACAAATGCGGGAGTATTCTCCGTTGTTTGTACAAGGTTCGGCAGTAATGCGTCTTTTAGCAATACGGTAATAGCTCCGGCTATGCCAAGATCATTTACCGTGAAAGGCTTATCTTCGTTTGTATAACCCAATAAAATATTTCCGACACGTCGTTTCAAATCCTCTATATCCGTAGCCAAGCAAAGGATCGCCATGATCTCTGAAGCGGGAGTGATGTCAAATCCGGTCTCGGTAGGGACACCGTTCGCCGAGCCGCCTAGACCCGATACGATGTTACGTAAGCTACGGTCGTTTACGTCAAGAACCCGTTTCCATTTGATCTCCTTCAATCCCTCGCAGGTGTTGCGGGTCTGATAAATATAGTTATCCAATAAAGCGGTAATCATATTGTGGGCGGAAGTAACCGCATGAAAATCCCCTGTAAAATGCAAGTTGATGTTTTCCATGGGAAGCACTTGGGCATATCCACCTCCGGCAGCACCACCTTTCATGCCGAAACACGGGCCAAGAGACGGCTCACGTAAAGCGACCACCGCTTTCTTCCCTATTTTATTCAGCCCTAAAGCCAGACCGATCGAAACCGTAGTCTTTCCGATTCCCGCTTTAGTGGGAGTGATAGCGGTCACTAAAATTAAATTATGCTGGTCCATTTGCTTTTTATCGATCAAATGGATAGGAACCTTGGCAATATACCTGCCATAATTTTGTACTTCCTCACGAGGGATACCTAACGTTGTCGCAACTTCCTTAATTTTACGCAAGTCTGTTTCTCTTGCTATCTCAATGTCCGATTTCATGTGCTTTATGTAAGTTTATATAGTTTGAACAAAGTAAATCTAATTTATTATAATAACAAAATGATACGGAACAAGGTTTTCCCCCTTTATGGAATAATAAGATTGTGTTATTTTGATATTTTTGTGCGAAGATGGCGAGGATCTTGCTTTTTGTGATAGCTGTCAGGCTTGAAATTAAACTTTTTGTAAAGTGAGCTTTGCAAAAATCATACGTTTTGCTTGTTGTACTTTTAAAGAATTATAAAATAGTCTTTAAAATTATTCATCTGTAATAATTTGATTAATTTTGTGATGTCACAACGATAAAAAGAAACCTAAAATGGTTTGAGTGTGATAAATTGAAACAGATAAGAGACTAATAACATTAGCAATATAATATGTAAATTTAAGGTTATGTCAACAGTAAGATTTAGTCAGGTTACATTTGCTACTAAATCGTGGGTAGCAGAAGCATGGGAAAAGATGGTAGTGGAATTGTTTAGCGGTCGTGTCGTAGCGGAAGTCAAACAATTGGATGAAGTATGTGAATCAAAGTGGGAAGTAGAATTGAAGAAGCTTCAAAACGAGGTTCATTCTTTATGTCATCATGCGATCCATCAATTGCTCCCGATAGCCGGCTCTTATCAACAGGCGTTACTGGATGACGTTGCCCAAGCCTATACGGTATACGCTCCGGAAGAAGCAGAGTCTATCTTCAACCGGGGAAACCAAGCGATCGAGGATATCAAAGGACATGTATCGGGTATTCGCTACAACGCTTGTAAAATGCGTGAGGCGAACCGTAAAGTAAGCGAGTTGGAAGATATGCACGCAAAAGCGGTCATGTACCATAATTCAGTGAAACCTTATATGGATACACTTCGTTTCCATATCGATCAGCTTAAGCATATATTGCATGTAGCGTAATAAGATGGGCTGTCCGGGTTTGGTTACTCTCCGGGCAGCCTTCTTCTTTTAGCGAGGTTGGATAATCAGTAGGGAGAAATAGGGGAAATCCTTGGAATGTATAGTGGCGATATCAGTAGTATAATATTCTTTTCTTGTTCCTACATTCTCGAAATAATGAAAAACCGCCTTATCCGCATACTGCCGGATACAAGTATGAATAGCCTCTTGGCAACCCGGTAATTTCATGATGACGATGATCATTCCATTTTCTATTTTTGCCGAAAGTTCATCGAACGACGCAGTCCCGGGGATTACGTTAATTTGCTCCTCTTGTTTTACGATATGTATCCCGGCCAAGGCACCTGCCGCTATAAATGCCGGAATTCCTGCGATTCGATCTACCGGGATTCCTGTTTCCTCGAATTTATCGTATACATATTGTATAGATGAATAAAAACCAGCGTCTCCCTCGGCGACGATCACGATTTGTTTCCCTTTCAAATATTCAGCTTGGGCATCCAGAAACAATTCGTTATAAGCGTTTAACGCATCTGTCCGTTCCTTACTCATTGGCAAAATAAACGGATGGATCAAGGATTCGTCTACCTCAATAGCTTTCAATATATCCGTCGCCCGAGATATGATTCCATGCTTGCCTTGTGTAGCAGGACAATAGATAATATCAGCCTTTTGTAATGTTTTAAGCCCTTTCAGCGTAATTAATTCCGGATCACCGGGACCTAATGAGACGAAGTGAATAGGATGATTCATGTGTATCTGTTTTTATTTGAAACGCAAAAGTCCTTAAAATTGTGGATGTATACAAATATTCTTACTACTTTTGTCACTGTAACAGGCTCCGCTTATCTCTTTTTCCGGGAGGCGGATTAAAAGGGAACCGGGTGAGAATCCCGGACAGACCACGCTGCTGTGAACTTTTAAACATTCGGACAATACCTTGGCCACTGGTTTTGTAATCGGGAAGGCGTCCTGAATGGAAGTAAGTCAGAAGACCTGCCGGTTCATAAATAAATGTTGCTGTCCCGTGGAGCAGGACGAGAGTAACTGTCAATGATCAACTGTCAATTAAACAAGGATTATGAATAAGTTTATAGCGGGTGGATGCTTGCTTTTATCGGTATTGACTTTATCATGTACTTCAGGTATCCGTGAAAAAGGAGAAATAGGGAAGACGGCTTCCGTAGAGCAATCTGCGTTCTCGCAAGAGCAGGTTAAGCCTTTATACGCCCAAGGATTCAAGCTTACCTATGCGGATCAATATCTCTTGGCTGATATCCAAGATCCTCAAAATGAGGAAAGCACCACGTTTCATTATGCGTTCGTGAAAAGAGGTGCGAAACCCACGGGGATTCCCGCTGATTATACGGTGATAGAGCTTCCTATCCGAAGCGTTATCTGTATGACTTCCCTGCAATTATCGAACTTTATTAAATTGGGTGCCTTGGATAGGGTCGTTGGGATTACCAGTACACGGCATTTGTTCAATAAAGAGATGAACGAACGCCTGAAAGAAGGTAAAACCGCTAAGATCGGTATCGAGGGGAATTTCGATAACGAGGTTATCATGAGCATGAATCCTGATTTGATCCTTGTATCGCCATTCAAGCGGGGAGGCTATGAGACGCTGAAAGACGTGGGTATTCCCTTGATTCCCCATTTGGGTTATAAGGAGACTACGCCATTGGGACAGGCCGAGTGGATCAAGTTCGTAGGCTTGCTGTTGGGGATAGAGAAAGATGGCAATGAGCGTTTCGCCACCATCGAGAAGAGGTATAATGAATTAAAGGAACTTACGGCGGATGGTAAGGTTAAAAAACGTCCGATCGTTTTTAGTGGCGAGTTACGGGGTGGAAACTGGTATGCCGTAGGAGGAAAGAGCTTCTTAGCGCAACTTTTCAAGGATGCCGGCGCTGATTATTTCTTGAAAGATGATGAGCGATCCGGTGGTGTTACATTAGACTTCGAGACGGTCTATAACCAAGCGGACGACGCTGATTATTGGCGTATCGTGAATAGTTTCCCGGGAACGTTCAGCTATGAGGCATTGAAAGAGCAAGATCCTCGTTATGAGGATTTCCGTGCGTTCCGGGAGAAAGGAATTATCTATTGTAATATGAAGAACACGCCGTTTTATGAGAGTATGCCGACAGAACCGGAGATCGTCCTAGCGGATTTGCTTCATATCTTTCATCCGGATTTATTACCGGATCATGAGTCGGTCTATTATTCTCGACTTAAATAAGGAACACTGATGAGACATTCAAATACCCTATGGATGCTGGCGATTGTCACGGCTATTTTTGTTCTAATCTTTTTGAATTTGGTGTTGGGGTCAGTCTCTATTCCTCTTCAATCGGTTTGGCATATTATCTGGAATTTAGGAAATGAGCCTATTACATGGCAGAATATTATCTGGAAATCCCGACTACCACAGGCATTGACAGCGTTGGTAGCGGGAGCTGGCTTATCCATCAGCGGCTTACAGATGCAAACCGTTTTCCGTAATCCATTGGCCGGACCTTCGGTCTTAGGTATCAGTTCGGGAGCGAGCATGGGTGTCGCTTTCGTGGTGTTGTTAAGCGGTAGTTTAGGGGGCGTTGCCTTGAGTAAACTTGGTTTTATGGGGGAGATCGCCTTATCGATAGCGGCCGTGATCGGTTCCTTATCCGTGATGGCGCTGATCGTGTATGTTTCCCAAAAGGTAAAAGGAAATGTCACGTTGTTGATTATCGGTGTGATGATCGGTTACGTGGCAAACGCCGTGATCGGTGTACTTAAATTCTTTAGCGTCGAGGAGGATATCCGTGCATACGTGATTTGGGGATTGGGTAGTTTCGCCCGTGTTTCCGGTAATCAGATGACGTTGTTCGTGATTCTTATGACAATCTTGATCCCTCTCTCGTTCCTGCTTATCAAGACCATGAACTTGATGCTTCTTGGGGATAGCTACGCACGCAATTTGGGACTTAATATCAAGCGGGCCCGTTTGTTGGTTATCACCTCGGCTGGGGTCCTTACGGCGATTGTCACTGCTTATTGCGGACCTATTATCTTCTTGGGGCTAGCCGTTCCGCATTTATGCCGGGCCATATTTCAAACTTCCGACCATCGGATTTTAATGCCTGCGGTCTTATTCGCCGGTGCGGCGTTGGCGTTGATCTGTAATTTGATCGCCCGTATGCCGGGGTTCGAGGGAGCGTTACCTGTCAACTCGGTAACCGCTTTAGTAGGTGCTCCAGTAGTGGCCTCAGTATTATTTAGAAAACGTAAGAATGAATTGAACGAGTAAGATGAAACAAGATACGATTCATATTAACGGACTTTCGATCGGTTACCATTCTAAGAGTAGTACAAAGCTGGTAGCTAAAGGTATACACTCTACGATCTATAGTGGTGAATTAACCTGTTTGCTGGGTGCTAACGGGGTGGGGAAGTCTACTTTATTGCGCACGTTATCGGCTTTCCAACCTAAATTAGATGGGGAAATATTGGTCCTAGGAAAAGATATAGATACTTATTCCGATAAGGAATTGAGCACCACGATCGGTGTCGTGCTGACCGATAAATGTGAGATCCGGAATATGTTGGTACGGGAATTGGTCGGGATGGGACGTAGCCCGTATACCGGCTTCTGGGGTAAGTTGAGCAAGGATGATAAGCGGATCGTGGAAGAATCCATCGCCCTTGTCCGCATTGAGGAACTAGCATCCCGCATGGTCCATACCTTATCGGATGGAGAACGCCAGAAAGTGATGATCGCTAAGGCGCTCGCTCAGGAGACTCCGGTTATTTACTTGGATGAACCTACCGCATTCCTTGATTTCCCCAGCAAGGTAGAGATTATGCAATTACTCCATCATCTAACCCGGAAAACGAATAAGACGATATTTATGTCCACTCACGATTTGGAGCTGGCTCTTCAGATATCGGATAAGATCTGGTTAATGGACAAAGCGAATGGTATCTCTACCGGTACTCCCGAGGATTTGGCATTGAGTGGTCATCTAAGCAACTTTTTCGCCCGGAAAGGGATTGTTTTCGATAAGGATACCGGATTATTCCGTATAGATAATCAATTCTCTCGACAGATTCGCCTCGTTGGACATGGACAGAAATACGCTATGGTGCGTAAAGGGCTCCAGCGAAACGGAATTTTGGCGAATCGGGAAGTGGAATCGAATATTTGGATTGAGACTGGCGATTTAAAGACCACCCACTTTATCATCCATGAGACTTCCGGCGGTACCTATATCACCCAAACGATAGAAGAATTACTTGCCTATTTTGATACTGAAAAATCATAACTATGAAATTTTCAATTCATAACTATGTTTTTCTTCATTCATAGTTATGAATTTTTTCCATTTACATCCATTGTTTTAAAGTAAGCTAGCTTCGTCGACTTTCCTGTAATTGCTTGAAAGATACATACAACTTTAATTCCACCATTCCTGTCACTCCTACGGCTGTGTGGAGTACAGGTGTTGTATATACCAACACATCTTCTCGCTTTTCAATTTCAGTTTGATCAAATGGTCCGGGAACAGCCACCCCTAATACTTGTCTGCCTTTCGTAGGGAATGGCTACAGACAAGAAGAATAAGCTTCCCATATAAGGGGGGTAAAACGAAATGTGTAAAGACCTACTGGTAGGGAAAATGACCATACAATAAGAATATCAATAAGTTAGACGGGTGAAGAGTAGGAGAAGTGTGCAAAACGAAAAGTGACACAGCCTTTACACTGGGCTTACATCGGCGGCCTATTTTGAACGGTTTTTAAACGGTTGCTTTACATTGGGGGGTACACAGGATTAATATAGGACCCGTACGGGCGCAAACGGGGCGCACAGGGATGTTTGATTGGCTCGGACGGGTGTTTGCTTGCCGGAGTGGTAAAGAGGCTTTAAACGGCCTCTTTTCTTTTATCCGGTTTCGATTATGATCGTGAGAAATATTTCTTTGATTATTCCAAATAATTATTATTTGGTATCTTTGCGAGAAAGAAAAATACCAAATGAGTTATGACGAAGGTTATCCATGTACATTTGATCTATGAGAAGAAGAACTATTATTTCGGCAGTCTTTCAGCCATCTTTGACGTGTTGACGGAGGCAGAAGTAGGTATTACCAAAAGCAGCCTTCTACACGCCGGGATGATCGATGGAAGCTGCAAAATAACGAAACGGGCAATGATTATCCAGTCGCACCTGATAAGAAGCGGTAAGTAGTTGTTTTATTAGTATTTAAGCCGTATTTAAACGGCTTCCCTTATGATAGCGGGTTTCCTACCGATTTGAACGGTCGGAAATACCGCTTTTTTGGTGTTGGGGATGCGATTGGGGATGCATTTGGAGGCGCATTTTTACTAAAACAAAAACGAAATGTATTATAAGGGGATGCGTTTGGGGATGCAAAACTATATGTTTTTATGGTACATTTACCTATATATAATACTTCGTTGTGGTTCTAATACGGGGTTTTTGCGCATATTGAGTAGTATAAAATCATAAGTTTTTTATTATTGCAGCCTATATAATAAGGCGTAAATATCTAAATATCAAAATAATCTATGCATACTTCCCAAAACTGCAAACACTTTTCGTATCATATTGATAGGAATCTCCTGTTCTCCATATTCAGGACTCTTATTTGTGGGTATTAAACGAACAAAGCCTTTTCTTTCTGACATGCGTATTCGTTTAACTGTTCTGTAATTGTCTGTTATAATTCCATAGATTTCACCGTATGGCAAATACTCAATCGGGTCAGTCATTTCTTTCAGAGCAATAAAATCACCATTATTTAATTCTGGTTCCATTGAGTGACCAGTGATATTACACCAAACAACGCCTTCTTTATTGTATGGTGGGAAATTGATGTAATAATCAGGGTTATTGGTTTGATCATTTAGTACTAAATCAAAGCCACCAATGAAATCTACATTATAATAAGGTGCTCCTTTATATTCATAGTTTACTTCGGGTAATTCATTTTTTTCTATATCTTCTTTATTATCAATCAATTCTAATCCATTATTTTTTAACATTGAACCTCTACCAGTAAGAAGCCAATCTGAATTAAGATCAGGAAATGCGTAGAGTATTTTCTCACATTTGTCAGAGCCTATATTCTCACCCTTATCTAATGCTCCATTAGATAATCCAGATTGTTGGTAAAATCTGTATTTGCTAATACCTTTATTTTCAATGTATTGCCGTATTCTTTGAACTGTGCCCATAATTTTATTAGTAAATTTACTCGCGAAATATTTTGTTATTAGAAGATTTACTATTAATATTGCAGTGTATTTAAAATATAAACACGCCTCAAAGATATGAAAAGGCGGCCATATAAACGAATATTAGAAGTAAAACTTAAAAATGACAAAGGATATGAATGACGAGATTCAAGAATGGCAGACACAAAGCGTGAAGCACAAAGTCGCTTACGTGTTGATGATGGACGGTATCAGTTTCAGATACACTGAAGAGACCGGGATTGTGTTTTCCGCTCCCGATTTTTATGTAAAGAATCTTATCCGGCGCTTGATGAGTTGCTACGGCGTGAGTTTGAAACCGATTATAAACGAATATAAATAAGAAACGATGAAGGCAAAAGTGATTATCGCTCAGGCGACGGCAGAAACAGTAGGATTTCTTTACGAACTGGTTAAGGGAATGGCAGAGAAAACAGCTATCAAGTCTTATCCGAGCGTGGACTGTCAAGCCGTGTTCTTTCCGGTGGATAAACATGACCTGTCTTTTGTGAAGCGGGTATTGGTAGATAGGAGCTTTTCTTTTAGAGTGGAAAATGCTGAGTAACAACAATAACAGATTAAGATAGATATAGAAATGAAGAGACGAATCATAGTAGAATATGGAGAGGTAAAGCGGATCGCTTTGCTGATGAATTGCACGCCGGAAATGGTATCATACAGCCTGGCATACCGGAAGAACACCCGGCTGGCGCAGGCGATCCGGAAAATGGCTTTGATGCGTGGCGGAGTTGAAGTGGGTGACGAACCGATAAACGATATGAACCATGGGAACGATATGGCAGGAGTTGTTCAAGAGTGAGCTGGCGTGGTGGAAGTCGCTCACCGCAAAACAAAAGTTTTATGCTGGGTATTTTCTTTTCAGCTTCACCCTGCTACTTGGAATGGCAGAAGAAAATCCCTTATGGCTGGTTATGCTGGTCGTGCTGAACTTCGGCAATTCCGCACGGCTGTTAAAACGAGTGCCGACAAATAAATTAGAGGAGGATTAAATTATGGCAACAAAGAAAGTATATGACGCCTGCTGCAGGGCGATGAAAAAAGGCAGACACATGGCATGTTCAAGCACCAATCCTGAATTTCATAGAATTGTGCGCCCGCCTTTAAAAGAGTTATTTGGGCACAAATGTTTGGTTAGCGAGACAGAGTTTATGCGATGCTGCGAACGCGAAAAGCGATGCCACCTTAACGAGGACAGCATCTTGCGTGTGATGTATTTGGAACGTAGAATATAATGATGCCATACTTTCATTATCATGGAGATAAACTTCAGAGAAATTTTTAATGCCAACACTTCCACCGAAAGACTTAATGCTTTGGACAAGTTCTTTCGCGTCTGTTTCAGCTATGCCGGCACGATCTCCAATAAATATTCGATAGAATGTATAGGTTGCCGTTCCGGGTTCTTTTCTCAATTTCTCTGTTATAGGATCTTCAATTCTATCCATAACTAACATTTTTCTGCAAATGTAAACAAAATAACCGAGTGATGGAATATTTTGAAAACGAACTATGTGTAACCTACGAGGAGCTTACCTCCGGCGATGATCCTGTTATAAAGTATAACACTTTGAAAAGTAATATCGCAAGAGGCAACATCCGAACTGCTCATCGTGGCGGTGGCGAAGGTTCCTACGCATTGATAATCTATTCCTCGCTCCGTGAAAAATACAAGATCCGTTTCGTTGCGAAATACGGCGATCCGACAGAATTATTAAAACAACAGCGTATGATAGACAGGGTAAAGATAGACGACAAAGCCCGTACATTTTTCGAGGATCATCGCTATGAAATGAACGGCGTGGAAACCAGCCTTAGCGACAAGCTGAAAGCGGAATACACGCTGAACGCCTCGGTCCTTAACGCGCTTGTCATTGATTTGGAGATAAAGATGCGAGATCGCAAGATGTACGGCAACAGCCTGAGCACCGTATGGGAAAATGTGGCAGCCACCAGCGAGAACCTGCGCGAGATATACCACCACACCCTGCCGGAAAACCTCGCCCGGCTGAAAGAGAAAATCAGCCGGTACAAAAAGGAAAGTTATGCTTCCCTTATTTCCGGAAAGGTCGGCAATAAAAGCACCGTCAAGATTACCCCGGAGATGGGCCGCCAACTGATCGCCCTGCGCCGGAGCCGGGTCCCAGTCTATAACTATGCGCAAATATTTGATGAAATAAACCGCATCGCGCTGGAAAAGGACTGGAAACCGCTCAAAAGCAAGCGGAGCATGGTGCAATGGTTCGAACGTCCGGAAATTGAGCAGCTTTGGTATGACGCTGTATTCGGCGAAATGGCCGCCCACCAGCGTTACGGCAGGAAGCACAAGACGAAACTACCCGACCGGCGCGACACCCTCTGGTACGGCGACGGTACGAAACTGAACTTGTATTACAGGGACGAGGACGGAAAGGTACGCACCACGATGGTGTACGAAGTGGTCGATGCGTACAGCGAGGTTCTTCTGGGTTACTATATCAGCGATCACGAGAATTTCGAGGCGCAATACAACGCCTACCGCATGGCCATCCAGGTGAGCGGGCACAAGCCTTTCGAGATTGTGCACGACAACCAGGGCGGACACAAGAAACTGAACCGGAAGGAAGGGGACGAAAAGGAAGGCTTTTTCGACAGGATATGCCATATCCACCGTCCGACAGCCCCGTACAGCGGGCAATCCAAGACGATTGAAAACATATTCAGCCGGTTCCAGCAGCAGGAACTGCATAAGGACTGGCGGTTTACCGGTATGAACATCACGGCGGTGAGAGCCGAAAGCCGTCCGAACCTTGAGTTTGTTGACGAAAACGACGACCAGCTTTTCACCCTGGACGAACTGAAAGCCCACTACGCTGAAGCACGCAAGGCTTGGAACGAGGCCAAGCACCCGGCGACCGGGATTCCCCGCATTGAGATGTACGAAAAAAGCGTGAACGAGGAAACCGACGTGGTAACGGTGCACGACATGGTGGACATCTTCTGGATCTGGACAAAACGCCCGGCCACTTTCACCGATCAAGGCATACAGATAACCATCGGCAAGCTGAAAAAGACCTACGAGGTATTTGCAGTCCCCGGAGAGCCTGACCATGAGTGGCGGCGGAAAAACACGTACCGCAAGTTCCATGTCAAGTACGACCCGAACGACCTCCGGAGTATCCGCCTGTATTGGAGGGACAATGCCGGGCAGCTCCGGTTCGAACGGGTGGCGGAACCTTACATGGTTATTCACCGTGCCATTCAGGACCAAGCGGAAGGTGAGGCCGAATTTATCCGGCAGGAACAGGAGGCGAATATCCGCGACCGTATCGAACGCCAGGTGATAGCCAAAGAAATAGAATGGGCTTACGGCGTGGCTCCCGAACAGAAAGGACTGAGTACCCCGAAACTGAAAGGCGTGACCAAAGAGGTGCAGCGTGAAATCGACCGCAGGACCGGACGGTACAGCTGCGACCCGGAAGAAATCCGGCTGGGTAGGAGCACCAAGAAAGCCAGCCTCCTTACCTGGGATCAGCTGACGGAAAACAAGATTGTGGATACCCGCAAGGTGGCAGGTAAATTATAAATAGAAAACAATAACGATAAAAATAATTGAAATGGAGCCATTAAGTACCAAAGAAAAGGACGCTATCCGCGAGGCACTCCGGATATACGTCGCCAAATACCCGAGCCAGAACAAGGCAGCGGGCAGCTTAAAGAACACCAGTGTCGGGACGATCAGCAGTATCATGAACGGCAAGTATGAGAATATCTCGGACGATATGTTCCGCAAGATCGCCTCGCAGGTAGGCGGCGGAAAGGCCGAAACCGGCTGGCAGATCGTGGAAACGTCCGCCTATCAGGAAATAAGCTATGTGCTGGATGACGCCCAGCGCTGGCGCAACGTGACGTGGGTGGTCGGCGAGGCCGGATGCGGAAAGACGACGACGGCGCGCCTTTACACGGAAGAGCACAAGGAGGTTTTCTACATCCTTTGCTCCGAGGACATGAAGAAGGGTGACTTCGTGCGTGAGATCGCCCAAAAGGTCGGGATCAAGACGGACGGGCACAATATCCGTGAGATCTGGGGCCTGATCCTGGACGACGTGATACAGATGGACGCTCCGCTTTTGATCTTCGACGAGGCGGACAAGCTGACCGAGCCGGTGTTCCATTACTTCATTAGCATGTACAACAAGCTGGAGGATAAAAGCGGAATCGTTTTCCTTTCCACCGACTACATCAAGAAGCGCATCAGCCTCGGTTTGCGCCATCAGAAACCCGGATATAAGGAGTTTTTCAGCCGCATGGGGCGTAAATACTTCGAACTGGAGGAAACGACCGCCGGCGATGTCTACTCCATCTGCGTGGCCAACGGCGTGCAGGACAAGAAGAAGATCGAGGAGGTGATCCGGGATGCCGAGCCGTGCGACTTCGACCTTCGCCGCGTGAAGAAGGCAATCCACCGAGCCAAACGGATGGGTGAGTAAAACAGCGTTTTAATAACATTCAAACACCGTTCAAAAGATATGAAACGAGCATTGAGCGTCCGGGATATACTGGACAAAAAATATAATACTTTCCCCTTCGAGGGAAAATGGAAGGAGGCGTTCGGAACACCGGAGCGTGTCGGCGTGTGGTTTATCTGGGGAAACAGCGGTAACGGTAAGACGTCGTTCGTCATGCAACTGTGCAAGGAGCTTTGCAAGTATGACCGTGTGGTTTACAACAGCCTGGAAGAGGGCGCGTGCCTGACGGTACAGAACAACCTGAAGATGCACGGCATGTCGGAAGTAAGCCGCCGGCTGGCTTTCATACAGGAGGACATGGAAGCGTTAAAAGCCCGCTTACGTCGCCACAAGAGTTATAACATCGTGGTGGTTGACAGTTTCCAGTACACCCGCATGAGTTACCGTGACTACATCGCGCTGAAAGAGGCTTTCCCCGGCAAGCTGTTCATCTTCATCAGCCATGCCAAAGGCAAGAACCCGAAAGGTGACGCGGCCGAAAGCGTGATGTATGATGCCACGCTGAAAATATGGGTCGAGGGAGGAAAGGCTTTCAGCAAGGGACGGTTTATCGGTGAGACCGGCGAGTATGTCGCCTACCCGAGGCTGGCCGAGGAGTATTGGAGTGACAATGGGATAAAAGCGGTGGGCCATGAATAAGAAAAAGGTTTACCAGTTAGGTATGGAGCCGCAATACGCCGCCCATGTGATCTTGCTCTGGAACGAAGGCGAATACCCCTGCGACATCCGGATACGGCGTGCCAAGACCGCCGGTCTGATAGTTGTCGAGGTCGAGGAACTGGAACTGGCTAATAAAATCGTGAACGCCACCCGTTGCAAGGTGGCGATAAAGGAAGTCGAACAACATAAATAACAGGATCATGGATGAAGTGATAGAAGCAATCGTAAACGACGCGGTGGAAAGAGCAACGGCCTTTTCCCCCGGCGACCAATCATTCATTTACAGTGAAGTATCAGACCGCCTGTCGGATTTATCGCATACGGCGCTGATGACCGAGTACGGATTTAAAGAGGAGGATTTCGAATGAGCAGGAACTACGCACGTTTTTATATCCTCTTGAACCGTCTGCCCACGGAGGATAAGGGCGAGTTGAAAGCCTCGCTGGTCAGTCAATACACCGGAGGACGAACCGAATCGCTCCGGGAAATGACCGTTAACGAGTACGATGCCATGTGCGAGGACATGCAGCGTATGGATGAGAATTACAAGGTGCGGGAAATCTACCGTGAGCAGCTACGGCAGAAACGCTCCACGGTGCTGAGGTTGATGCAAAAGCGGGGCATTGACACGACCGACTGGAACCGGGTGGACGCCTACTGCCAGAATCCCCGGATCGCGGGCAAAAGGTTCTCCCGGCTGACGACCGAGGAACTGGATACGGTGGCCATCAAACTCCGGATCATCCAAAGGAAAGACAGGGAAAAGAACACGGATTATTCACAACTAAATTAATTAAAGCTATGACAGAAGAAAGAAAAGCCGTTGAAATGACGGACGAAGAACTGAAACAGTTTGAGGCGTTCAAAGAAGAACAGGCCGCGAGGAAAGCCAAGGAACAGGCCAAACGTGATCGCGAGGCCTATAAGGAATTGGTGGACGAAACCATCGAGGGGGCGATCCCATTGCTCCATGACCTCAGCCAGGGGATCAAGGAAACGAAATTGGCGATATTGAACGACTTTCGCAGCGTCATCAATATGAAGGCGGAAGTATTGAAGTTGAAAAAAGACGGCCAACGTACAGACACCTTTACCAATTCCGCGGGTGACAAGCGTATCACCGTAGGGTATTATGAGACCGACGGCTACCGCGACACGGTGGAGGACGGTATCGCCATCGTGAAGGAGTATATCGAGGGGCTTGCCGACAACAAGAAAACGAAGGCACTCGTAAAAATGGTACTCCGCCTGTTGGCCCGTAACGCGCAAGGAACGCTGAAGGCAAGCCGTATCGTCCAGCTTCGCAAGATAGCCGAGGAATCGGAAGACGAGCGTTTCATGGAAGGCGTGCAGATCATCGAGGAGGCCTACCAGCCGGCCATCAGCAAACAGTTCATCCGGGCCGAGGTCAAGAACGACAACGGGGCATGGATAGCGATACCATTAGGAATGACGGAGGCATGAGCAAGCAACAACACGCGCTATTGATCCAGCCGCCGCTCTTCCCGAAAGAGTGTCCTGTCGAACGGGTCGAGTTCGGCGGCTTCCCCTGTAGTTATTGCCACGGCAACGGCTGGTTCTGGGGAGTGGATGATTACGGGGAGCGCATCAAACAGGATTGCCCCGTGTGTAAAGGGAATAAACGTCTGAAGGCGGTCGTAACTATCGCCTGGCAGCCGGATGAAACAGGTAAGAACAGATAATCGAAATGAATATGAGCAACATTTTAAACAAATTCAGAAGAAAACCGGCGGAACCCGCCAAGACGGAATCCCCGGCTCCCAAACGTGAAAAGACGATCCCACCGCATATCGTGGTCTGCAAGGTCTGCGAGGGCAAGGGGACGAAAGAGGGTGCGACCTGCCCGCAGTGTAAAGGTTCCGGGCGTGTGATCGTATCGTGTGAGGTAACAACTTATGTATCGGCTTACGTGCCAGAAAACGATTAAAAATAATCAGTCATGGAAGAAAAAGTAAGAATAGTAATGGAATTGGATAAGAACGTAGTTCAGACAGCGTGTTTTTTAGCTAATATAAACCTGTCGGATGAAGTCTGGCAGAAAATGGTTGCAGAACCAATTCTTTTCCCCACGGAACTTGCGGGAGAACAAAAAAAGGAAATGGAATTGGGAATGGCAATGGCCGCTTTGGGTTTAACACTACAAAAACAGGAGGAAACAGAATAATTATGGGTTATGATTTAATACCAAAGAAAAAGGGGGTCGATTGTAAAAGCGGAATGATATTTACATGGCCCGTCATACTGAACGAAACCGGTGCTTGCTACCTGTTCGGCTATGGGGACCACACATTTTCTCCGGGAAAATATATTTATGACGGTTCCCGGAAAGATGGCAGTCCGGTAAGCAATGACGGATTTGAGGTCACAAAAGAAGAAGCCTGTATCATGGCGAGGCTCTTTAGGGGGTATGTCTCTGTAAAAAGGGGGTTGAAGGAAGAATGGGACCAGCTGTCGGAACAGGCACAAATCAAGATCAAATCCATGTTAGGGGAAAAAGCGGAACCACCGGCTGAAGAGTTCTTACATAAGATAGAAATGCTGGCAGATTTCTGTGAACAGTCGGAAGGCTTTAATATCTGTTGAATATGAATGCGACAGATCAAGCCAAATTATGCAAGGCTGGTTATACCATACTTCGCCGGATGGATTATCCTTCTCCATGCATAAAATTCAAAAGTGAAGCCAATCCGCATAGCTGGAAAAGATACGGCGATTATTACCCCAGCAAAGCGGAAAGGGACAGGAGCATGAAACGTTTATTGCAAAGCAACGATATAATAGAGGATTGAATTATGAACATGAAAGATTTAGGACTGGTTCCCAGTGTGGCACAATGCGTCAAAGATGCTGAAGGAATGGCGGAATTTATCAAGGAACAAATCCCAAGATTGAGAAGCAGAGTCAAAAAGCGGCAAAGTAAGAGAAGCCTTGAGTTTTTCGAGGCGGTGGTTTACCACTTGAAACGATTGCAACGGCTGGAATCGATGAAATAACCGGATAATAATTATCAAGCGGCGGGAAGTACAAAAAGCTGTCCCGCCGCTTGTTTTTTGGGGTGATTGATTTAAACAAACTTAAAAACCGTCTGTTCCAAACAAACTTAAAGGCCGATGCCGCCTTGAAATACGGTATAAAGCTGTACTTTTGTATTAAATACATTGATTCTATGGCCAAAGGACGAGATAAACAGCTGATCAGAAAACGGGATGAAGCCCTGTGCCGCCGCTACTATTATTGGACGGAGGCGCAGAGCGTCCGCTTCGACCGTGCCCTGAAGATCCTTTCCGAGGAGTTCTTTTTGTCGGAGGAGCGCATCATGGCCATTATCCGTGAACGCAGCAAGGTCGATCCGGATATCCACCCGGTCCCCAAAGTCCGTGCGCCCCGTTTAACCTTCAAGCAGCTTTCCCTGTTCACGGACGATGCCGGCTATCCAATAGCGCGGATTCATCGCGATAGCTGAACGAGAACACAAATTCATACACCTTGATGTTTCCGGGCAGGGTATAATCCCGGCTTTTGACTCTGACCAGTTCGTCCATGTTCCGGCAGAACTGGAAGTTTTGCAGTGTCCGGTATAGTTTCCCGGCCATTTCCATGCGCTCCTTGATACGCTCGGTCGTTCCGCTTCCGATGTGGGTATCGTGGTAACAGTCGATGCCCAGCCGGACGGTCAATGTTATTTCCCCCGCCTGCGTCCCCATTCCGATGTCTTTCCAGTCCGCCTCGGTATTTCCCACCAGTACGCATGGAAACGTCACCGGATAAAAATCCTCGTTTTCCGAATCCATTCCTTCCAGTTGGCCGTAGTCCTCGTCGATGTAGGCTATTTCCGGCATTTCATTTTCTATCCTTTTCAGGATTGCGATGTACAGTTCCTCCATGTTGTTTATTTTAAAATGTTCCTTATTTCCGTTTCGACGGTTTGCCTGATTTGTTTGTTCAATTCCGTGCTTTCACCGATAAACTGGCGTTGGGGGATTTTTACCTTCAGCTTTTTCTTCCGGGTAAGGGCGAGCCCTTTCCACATACCGGCTTCCGGCGGCAGTTCCCTTTGCCTTGTTTTCCCCTTTCTTTTCCCCTTAGCGGCCTTTTTTCGTATGCCTGCCGCCTTGTAATACATCGCCCACGCGAACTTCCGCATCCGGGGTGTCACGGTCGGACGCGTCTCGCCTCCCCAGTTATGCGGCGGGGCGTATTTCACGTCGTTGGCCACCCTGACGCGGTAGTCTCCCGGCGTATATTTGACGGATGAGAACAGATGGTTGCGCCGTGAGAGCAGCGGGCCGTAACCTGCCGCCGCAGACTTGGAGCCGGACCGCTGGCGTTTTGTCACCGGCCAGCGCCGCAGGCCGCCATTGACAAAGCCTCCCTTGCGGAAGTTGTCCTGGTAATGGTCTTTGGCCATGCGTCCCACCTTGACGGGCAGCTCGCGTCGCATGAGCGTGTCCAGTTCCTTTTGCTTGGCCTTGAGCAAGGCTGAAAAATCTTTTATATCCATAATTTGGTAGTTTGAATAATTGCCAGTACTTTTATTGGCGACTGTTACCCATATCATTTTCGGGCAAAATAAAGATTCCGAGTTTTATTTTGAACAAGATACAAAGAATGGCCCCTATGGTGGCCGGAACGAAAGGACCGGCGACTCCCTACCCCCATCGTATGTAGTGACAGTCACACCTACGGGGGCTTTTTCTTTTATCGCAATTCTTTTGGAAGTATGACTGTCGAAAAGAATTTGATTGAACTCGCAAGAGTGGACGGCAAAGACCTGATCTTTGAGCGTCACGGTGACAAATGCTGGATTAACCTTACACGTATCGCACAGCAATTCGGTAAGAAACCTGACGACTGGTTGAAGACCAAATCGGCACAAGAGTATCTCGAAGTAGCAAGAAAGAGAATGAAGTGTGGTGAAGATATTCGAAACACTCAAGAAAGTGAATCGAAAATATTCGAAACACAAATTGAGCCTATTATTATTCGTAAAGGAAACACCTCTGAATACGAACAAGGAACATGGGCTACAGATACACGAGTGGCGAGACGATTCTTCCAGTGGCTCAGTCCTGAATATGCATGGGAAGTGGATGATTTCCTTGACCGTATAGCCCGGGGCGAACTGATAGTGAATGACAGTAGCCTGTTCCGTCTGGGTGGCGAGCAGTGGGTAAGTTGTACTGAATACTGCAAGGCGTTCGGAAAGTCCATGCACTCTTTCTATGGTCTGAAAGGCAATTATCCCCAATCTTTCTGCAACTGGAAAGGGCAGTGGTACATGAACCACCGGCTTTTCGTCATGAAGGAAATACAGGCACGGTTTGAGGACCGCCGTACCGAGTTGCGCGGCCAAGGGGACAAACGCCAGCTTTCCATCCACTTTCCTGATGAAGCCTGCATGACGGAACTTTTTTCCAAGGAACAAAAATGATGTCATAGGTTTGTACATTGCAGATTAATTTGTATTTTTGCCACAGAAGGGATAGCTTAAAAAGCGTGGCCTTGGATTGCAGTTCCAAGGATGCTGCTTTCAGGTTATCCTTTTTTGTTGGATAAATATTTTAAAATGTTATCGCTGTCAGACACACTGTGCAATTTGACACTTCCATCGATCAGCTCTCTTACGATAACCCAGCTCTTCTCCCCGTGTATGGTGATTTCGAACAGGTGCATTGTAATGTCCGGGTCATGTTTGTCCGGCCCGTATCCTATATAATTTGATTCCGCGATGACATTTTCAATTACCGGCAGCAAGGCGTTTTTCTCCGTAATCCATTTATGGGGCTGGTTAAGCCACTCCTTGATACTTGCCATGCTGACAACGATATCCTTTCCAAAATCATTGTTATGAAGCGTCCGGGATGTTAAGAACCTTGCTTGTTCCTTAATTTCCGCACGTTGCCTTCTCATCCGTTCCTTGTCTTCAATTTCTTCCATGAGTTTTTCCACCGCTTCCCCAGCTCCCGGATGGGCGTTGACTACATACGGATGCTTGTCCGAGAACAGTCTGGCGTCCTTGCCCGGATTGTTCTCCAGCCCGTCCTGCGGCTTGTCGGCGGGATCGGAGTCGGGTAGGGGGGTAGGCTCCTCGTCCGTGGATGAGAGGGAACACTTGCAGTTCCATCGGTCGCCCGGCCGGTGGTTATTCCAGAACGGGTCGTCAATGGGCCGTATCGTTCCCCAGAACCGGCGGTGGTCGGCTCCCGGATGCAGTGAGGTGGACGGCATCCATTTCAGGTTGGGCAGCACGTCCTTCTCGCGTTCGAACTGTCGCCAGTCGGCGGCCTGGTGTGCCCGGATTATCGCCGTATCGTATTCGGTCTCCAGCCACTGGTAGATTTGATGGTCCGCGATGGGCATGACCTCTTTCGCCCACCGTTCGAACGGTTTTAAAACGCCGTTCGAATCGAGCAGCAGTGCGACCATGTCGTTCTGCATCCGGTGTACCTTGAAGGCGGCGAACACGGCGTTGTTTCGTTTCAGTTCCTCGTAGAAGTCATGATCCGGATCATCTGCCGGACGCTTTCCGAACCCTTTGTCGGTGGCGATGTCGAGCGTATCCCAGACGGCACGGAACATCTGAAGCTCGATGTCCGTCATGGGGTGGAAGTCCTTTTCGTAGATGCGGCGCACGAACGCCTCCAGTACATCCCGGTCAAAAGTGAAACCGGAGGATACCTCGCCTGCGGCATCCCGGTAAAGAGTGTCGACTACCAGTTTAAAGCCGCCCCGTCTTTGTGCGGGGCGTGGTCGAAAAAACTCTTTAGCCACGCCATGAAGTTCCTTTTCTGTCTCCCCGTGGGGGCTTCATCCTCTTTGTCCGGCTTTTCCTCGGGCTTTTCTTTTTTGCCTTCTGGCGGAACGGGCGAGGCCGGTGTTTGTGTCTTTTGGGCGGCTTCCGCTTTCAGCCGCTTGTAGTTCTTCGGTTTCTCTATGCCGAACTTTTCGTAGAGAAAATCGTCATCGATGGGCAGGTTGAAGTCCCTTTTCAGGGTGGAGAGGACAGTCATTTCGGTTTTTGTGTCCGTTTCCTTCTGCTCGGGGAAACAGAACTTCCCGCCCGCCGTATCGATACCCACCCTCTGGAAGATGTCGGTCATGTCGTAGTTAAGCACGTTCAGCAGGAAACGGCAATCCGACTTCAGCTTTTTGTCCTCCACCTTCTTGTGTACCGTTCCCAGGGCTTGTGTCCCGGTCTTGGAGGCTTCCGTGGTCAGCGTGTTGCCCAGTACCAGTTTCGATATCTCGCTGTTGCAACGCTCGCAGAGTTTGTCGTATAGGTCCGCCGATCCGCTCTTGTTTCCCGCTTCCCTGAGGTTCAGTTCCGTGTCCTTGCCATGAATGAACACGCCCAATGATCCGATACCCGTCGCGTCCTCGATGGCGCGCTGGCGTGCCTCGTCGTCGTCTGTCTCGTAGGTGTACTCCTGTATGGGCATCCCGAAGACTTCGGCGAACTGCGCCCAGTCGGCCATGTCGTTACGCTTGTAGATGACCCACGGCGCGGCCTTTGCCAATAGCCCCATATCGTCCTTGTCCCCGACAAAGAGCAGGTCGGGGTATTCATCCCACGGGGTTCCCGTGATGTCCGTCTGGTGGCGTAATATGAGGCGGCGCACGGGGTCGGCGTGCTTTCGGGGGATCAGGTCGTAGTTGATCCACGGCCCTTCGCGGTAGAACTGCATGAGCGAGAATCCCCACCAGCGGGCGGCAAGGATATCCTCGATGCAGCGCCGGAACCACGGCGACTGCAACTGCTCGTTTATGCGCTCGTCCGGTTTCCCGTCGCGCTGGAACTCTATGTCCAGTGCCAGCACGGCCTCGACCCTTTTGTCGATGACGCTGGACAGGTGCGTGTCCATCAGTATGTCGCTGTACAGGTCGTACAATTTGAACCGGCGTGAGTAGTCCACGTTCTCGAAAGCGCGGATGGCCGCCGTCATGTCGGCGATGTCGATGCCGAAACGTCTGGGCTGCGTGAGTACGATGGTCTGCGTGCCCGTGATGCCCGGCCGGCGCAAGTTCCCGCCTACGGTGATGCGCCCTGTATTTTTCTTTCTTCTTCCCATGATTTAAAAATGGTTTGAACGTTTACGGTTGCTTTTTATGATAAAGCCGGAGCGTGTCCGGCGTTCTTCCTGCGGTAGCAGCGGCGCGCCGTCGATGCTGATGTCCCCGGCCGCCACTGCCTTCATCCACTCTACGGCCCGCTCGTAGCGGTCCTTGCGCGTCTGGGACAGTTTCTGTGGGTTGTGGATGCAGAAGATGTGGTACACCGTGATGTCGATGGCCATCATCAGCACCAGTTGGTTGCGTTCGTCTCCTGTCATCGAGAACAGCTTGTCGCAGTCGTACCTTCGCGACAGGTAGCCCCGCATATCGGTGACGGCACGGTCCTCACATATCTCCACGATGGACTCGTCCTCGCGTGTTAACGCGTCCAGTATCTCGCGGTGGATGCTGGCGTCATAATCTGTCAGTTCGATAAATTGGCTCATTGTCTGTACTTGTTATTTTTGCGCAACACGCTTCGGGCGATCTTCTTTGCCGGTTCCATGTCGCGCTGTTTACGGTCTATGATACGGTTCCCGCCTTCCACGCAGTCCGGACCGTCTACCGGGTAGGTCAGGGAGAGGTTGAACAGGCGGAACTGGTCGGCCATCCTCTTCATGTGCGGATTGTCCCGTTCCGCCTCGTTAAAAATGAGGTTCCCTTCCCGGTTGAGCGGTTCGAGGTTGGCTTCGATACGGGTGGCCTTGTCTGTTTTCTTGTCCTCGTCGCCTCTGATGTAGAGTTCCACGCCCTGCTCGCGGCGCACCTTTCTGACCAGTGGCTGGAACACCTGCTGGAAGAAGGGGTCTTGCAATTTGTTGTTCTCCATGTAACAGTACACGGGGCATCGTCCGCCTACGAAATCCAGTAGCTGCACGTACCACTGGATGAACTCCGCGTTCAATCCCCGGTCGAGAAATGCCTTGATGACATATAACCGCCCGCTGATTTTTCCCAGGAGGCAGAGCGCCTTTGTGGAGCTCTTCTTGCTTTTGTTCTCGCCCGGTGAGGGGTCGCCGTAGATGACGAGGAACTTGAATTTGGAGAGGGCGGGCACTTTCCCGTAGGCGATCTCCTGGAACACCTCGCCGTCGGCCACCGGGTTGTTGAAAAACTCCTTCTGGGCGGCGGACGCGCTGACCAGGGATAGGAACAGGTCGATGTCCTCTTCCGAGTTCTTCTCGGGCCATGAGGATACGCCGTTTTTACCCCGTATGTTGATGATATCCACATGCCCGATGCCCTTCGCCTTCAGTTCCTCCGCCTTTTCGATGGCGCGTGTGATGCAGCAGTCCGCCGCGATGATGTTCCCGTTGAACAGCACCCGGTAATGTCCGGATACGGACATGGTCGGTATCAGTGCCTCTTCCAGCCACTTCCATTTGGCCTTGATGCGTTCCGGGTTGCGGCATTCCTCGTCGGTGTCTATATCGTCAATCAGGATGCAGTCCGGGCGGAAGTTCTTGTTACGTGTACCACGGGGCGACTGCCCGGCTCCGATGGCGCGGAAGGAACATCCCGACTGGCAGGTAAATTCCCCTGTTTCCCACGCGCCCGGCTTTTTCTGCGTTCCGTAGTCCTGTATGATACGCTGGTTCTCCTCGAGATTGGCCATGAAGGGCAGGAGCAGACGCTGGGCGTTGTCCTGCGAGTTGGAGATGAGCAGCACGTTGCGCACCCGGCGGGTCAGCGCCAGCTTGATGATCTCCATCATGGCGCGTGCGGACTTGGCCAGCTCTCGTGACCAGGCCCTGACCTCGTACCATCTTTCATGCGCCATCATACGCCGTGTCGCCCTCTTGTGGAAGTCGGCGGGATTGCAGGTGTAATACTGCGCGAAGTAGTAGCGGAACCATGCCTCGTCGTCCACCTCCAGCCCTTTTTTTCTGGCCTCGATCTCGGCGGTGGAATCCGCCGGGTTGATGTCCGAGCTTTCCCGGATGGAAGCGACCAGTTCGTTCCACCCTTCCAATGCCATCCGGTCCTGTGGTGTAAGCCTTTTCTTTGCCATGTCCTATGCGAGTTTTGATTTGACAAAAGCGTCCAGCAGCGGGCAGACCTGTTTGGCCTGCTCCGCGTCGTAGGTACGCAACCATTTGAGCAGGTCGGCGAACACGGACGTGATATCCGCCAGTCCGACCTCCGTTTCCATCTTCTTGATGGCGTTCGCCAGCTTGGAGATGGTATCCGCCTCCGCGGCGTTGGGAAACCGCTGTCCCTGTTCCCGCTGGGCGATCTTGCCGTTGAGCTCGGCCAGTTGTCGGTACAGGTTCTTTAGTTGTTCCTCCTTGGTGATCGTGACCGATACCTTCAGGTGTTCCCAGTTTTCTGCGTTGATCCATTTGTTCACGGTGACGCGCGATACCCCCACCCGCTCGGCGATTTCCGCCTGCGTGAGGTTTTCCTTTACGAAGAGCAGTTTCGCCCATTCCTTGCGCTGTCCGGTAGTCATTTTATCCGCCATAGTGTCTTTTTTTAGACAAAGGTGGCTAAAAAACGACGTTCGGGAAAAAACTTGCCGCATGATACAACTTTATAGCGTAATGATAACATTATAAGCCGTGTATGATAAAAATCCGATTTGCCTGATCCCCTAAATACCTTCATTTTTGCACCGTAAACACGGCGGGAACCCGCCCTAAGCGATATAGAGAAATGAACCGTTTTTTTAATATGATACCCGGTGAGGACGCCTGCTGCATCCTTTTGTACGGTGACATCGGCGAATACAGCGATGTCACGGCGGCCGCCATAGTTCGCGAGCTCATGGAGGCGGAGGCATCGGGAAAAAGGATCGATGTCAGGATAAACAGCAACGGTGGCGATGTCTATACGGGTATTGCCATCTTCAACGCCCTGCGCGGCAGCAAGGCGGATATCCATATTTATGTGGACGGCATCGCCGCCAGCATGGCCAGCGTGATCGCCCTGTGCGGAAAGCCCGTCGAGATGAGCAAGTACGCGAGACTGATGCTGCACAGCGTTTCGGGGGGGTGTTACGGCAACAAGACGGAACTCAGGCGCTGTTTGGAAGAGGTGGAGGCGTTGGAAAACACCCTCTGCGAGATGTACGCCCCGAGACTGGGCACCAGCGTGGAGGAAATCCGGGCGCGTTACTTTGACGACGCCGACCACTGGCTGAAGGCGGACGAGGCCCTCGCGCTGGGTTTTATCGACGGGGTCTATGATGCCGATCCCGTACCGGAGGACAGTACGCCCGAACAGGTTTACCGCATATTCAACAACCGGCTTGAACAGCCATTAAACGATACCCAAATGAATTTAGAAGAAGTAAAGAAACGTCCGCGCTTCAAGGATTGCGCGACGGACTCGGACGTGTTCCGCGTGATGGACGCGCTCGAGGAGGAGGCGGGAAAGGTTCCCGGCCTGACAGCCGAGGTGGACAGGTTGAAAAAAGAGAACAAGGCTTTTACGGACAAGGCCAAGGAGGAGGACGAGGCGGCAAGGAAAAAATTGCTGGACGATGCCGAGGCCGACGGCCGTATCGACGCGACCACGCGTCCGGTGTATGAGAACCTGCTTAGCTCTGACCGCGAGAACGGGGAGAAAGCCCTTCGGAGCCTGAAACCGAAAAAGAGAGTGACCACTGACCTGCGCGTGGAAGTGGGAGGCGAAAGCCCGTGGGACAAGCGCATGTCGGAAATCAAGAACAAACTAAACCGATAAACAATGGCAATAGTAGTAAAGAACACCAATTACAACGGCGAGGTACTGGAGCAGATCCTGACGCTTGCCGCCACGGGGAACGAGATCGTCGAGAAGGGGCTGATCATGGTCATTCCCGGTGTGGAGAAAAAGATCAGCCTGCCGCGTCTTAAAAGCGGCAAGATGTTGCAGAAACGTAAGGAACACCCGGACATTAAGGATTCCAAGGGGAATTTCAACTATTCGGAGAAATCCCTTGACCCGGTGGACTTCATGGCCTTTACCGTGTTCAATCCCCGCGCCTTCGAGCAGATTTGGCGCAAGTGGCAGCCCAAGGGCAACCTCGTGTTCGCCGAACTGCCCCCTGAAGGACAGAACGCCCTGCTGGCCGAGCTGACCAAGCAGGTGAAGTTCGAGCTGGGCGACCATTTTATCAACGGCACGTATGGGGATGACGACGACCATCTGATGAACGGTATCCTGACACAGATGACGAAAGATACCGAGCTTATCATCGTATCGGGTAAGCCGGCGACCATGCTGGAGAAGTTGAAGGCCGTGCGTAAGGCTATCCCCGTGGCCATCCGTAACAATCCGAACCTGCGCATTATCATGAGCGTTAACGATTTCGACAAGTACGACGATGAGTTGACCGAACGGGAGGCCAAGAACGCCAGCGAGACGGACGTAAACAGCAAGCGTTACAAGGGCATCACCATCGAGACGCTCTCCGCGTGGCCGGACGATCTGATCGTGACCACCCTTTGCTCGATGGGCGCGGACGGCAATTTCTTCGCCGCTGTCAACTTGCAGGATGACGAGGACGTGATCCAGATCGACAAGGTATCCAACGCCAGCGAGTTGTATTTCTTCAAATTGCTGATGAAGGCGGACACGAACATCGCTTTCGGCGAGGAGGCTGTCGTGCTGGATACCCGTACCAACCCCGTGTTCAAGGCCGCAGAGAAAACCATTTCCGTAGAACCGGCCACCCTCACGTTCGAGAATACCGGCGGTACGCAGAAGGTTACGGTAACGGCTTCCGGTGAATGGAAAGCGAGCGCAGCTCCGGCAGGTTTCAAGGTGGTGGAAACGGACGAGGACCTGACCGTTACTGCAGAGCCTAACACGACCGGCAACGACAAGACCGGCACGATCACCCTCACCCTTGATGCCGATCGTAGTAAGACGGCCAAAATCACCCTGACCGCCAAAAAGCAGGGAGGGGGTGCGTAATGGCCGGGTTGAAATACCTTGTCATCCATTGCACGGCCACGGCGGAGGGCCGTGAGGTGTCATCGGCGGACATCCGCCGTTGGCACACCGCCCCGGTAAGCGAGGGCGGCCGTGGCTGGAAACAGGTAGGCTACACCGACCTGTTCCACCTGAACGGAGGCGTTGAACGCCTTGTGGATAACAACGAGGACGCAAATGTCGACCCGTGGGAAATCACCAACGGTGCGGCGGGTTATAACTCCGTTTCCCGGCATATCGTGTATGCCGGAGGGTGTGCCGCTGACGGCAAGACTCCGAAGGACACGCGTACCGCCTGTCAGAAGAAAGCCCTCGAACGTTATGTGAAGGACTTCCACCGCCGTTTCCCCGACGTTCGGATTGTAGGACACAATGAGCTGGCGGCGAAAGCCTGCCCCAGCTTTGACGTACAGAAATGGCTTAAAGAGATCGGTATTAACCAATAAAAAAGAAGAAAGAAATGAGAAAGTTGATTTTGTTTTTTGCGCTGATGCTTTGCTCTGTGTCAGCCGTGTTCGCTGAGACGGGCGATGTATCCACCGCTGTGGACTATGACGGCATGATCGCCACTTTCGCCGGTTTTTCCGGTATGGTGGTGTTGCTGACGGAAGGGATCAAGTCCCTGTTCCCGAAAATGAACGGGTTGGTTACCCAGATTGTCAGCTGGTGCGTCGGTATTGCGGGCGCCATGTTGCTGTGGTGGCTGGATGCCGGATTCGTGTCGGATGTCCAGTGGTATATAGCCCTGCTTTACGGTTTAGGTGCGTCCCTTGTCGCGAACGGGATCGCGGACACGGGACTGGTACAATGGCTTATCGGCCTTATAGTCAAGAAATCGGAAAGCAAGGCATAAACAGGTATCAGAGATGGAGCTTAGTGAAATACTCAACCTGGTACTGGGCGGCGGTTTATTGGCGGCTGTCATCGGGCTTCTCACGCTGAAGGCTACGGTCCGCAAGGCGAATGCCGAGGCGGAGAAGGCGAGGGCCGAGGCCGAGACGGTCCGGATTGACAACACTGAGCAAGCCACCCGGATATTGATAGATAATATTGTTGAACCATTAAAGAAGGAATTGAATGAGACCCGGGAAGAACTGCGTGCGACCAAGAAGGAGTTTTGCTCAACCAAACGTGAGATGGCCCGTCTTCGCAAGGCTATCGGTGATGCCGGCAATTGCAAGCATTCTGGTGATTGTCCTGTGCTTTTCCGGTTGCGCGAGCACCCGAAAGACAGTGAAGGAGACCTCCCGGACGGAGGCGAATCGGATGGCGGTGGACAGTATGGCCAAAGAAGTCCTCCTTGTACGGACGGAGGCGGTCCCGAAGTCGGAGGTACGGCTGGCGATACCGGCTGACAGTTTGATGAAGCTGCCCCCCAAGGCGTCGTATAGCGGAAAGAGCGGGCAGGCGAACGTGTCGGTAAGCCGCGACGGAGACGTGATCGCCGTGCACGCGAGCTGCGACAGTCTGCAAATCCTGGTCGAGTATTATGCGGGCAGGTCCGAGACGTACAGGGAAGCCTGGGAGGAAATGGCGGATTTGTACGAAGCGGAGGTAAAACGGCGTTCAAGCCCCGTTCAAATCTTCTTCTATGGTTTTGGGACTGGAATAGTGATATGCGTTTTAGCGGTAATATTAATTCAAAAACAAAAGAAAGATGGCGGATAAGAATTTCATGTACGGCATCGGTGCCGTGAAATATAAGGATTTTATCGTGGGCTACATCGAGAAAGGCTCCTTTGACCTGGGCGGCCAGAAGCCTGAGGCGGCGAAAATCGAGGCGGAACAGGTACCCGGTGCCCCGGTGCTGGTCATCGCCCAGTCGAACGGCAGCATAGCACCGACGTTCAACGTGATCCAGATGGATTACAAGAACCTGCACAAGCTGCTTGGCGGCTCCCTCCACCACAAGAGCTCCGACGTGTCGAAGGAAAATCCGATCGGTTGGACCGCCCCTTCGGCTGCGATGGTGATGCAAGGCCCCTGGGAACTTGCCCTTGTGTCGGGTAAGAGCGTCCTGATGCCCAACGCGACGCTGCTCTCCAATTTGGGCGGTAAGCTGACACTTACGGAAACGGCGAAGATCGAGTGTACACTGGAGGTGGCGATGCCGGCGGACGGCTCGCAGCCCTACGGCGTGTTCGATACGGATGCCTTGCCGGATGAGTGGGGTGAATACAGACTGCCTGCGGCGGAAGTACAGACCTCGGACGAGGAGGGTTAGCGTATGGATGACCGGTTGGAGCAACTGATAGAAATGGAGTGTGCGGACGCGTTGCTGGACGGTGGCGTGTCCGTTCCTCTTAAAAGGTGGCGCGTTCCCTTTAAGAAGCATCCCCTGGAACTGCGTGTGACGATGAAGCGTCCCCGGCTTCGGGGCCAGATGCTGCTGGCCAGGGAGTATCTGAGGCTGGGTATGGCACCCGGCTGGAAACCGAAGGACAAGGCGGAGGAAATGGCCTTTGTGGCAAAGTACGGAAAAGGCGTCAGCCGGATGTTGGCTTATACGGTATGCCGGGGCTGCGTGGCCCGGCGTGTAGGCATAGGGCTGACGGCATGGATACTCCGGGAGCTTGTCGATTGGAGGTTCCTGGTGGCCGTGTTCCGGACGTTCGAGCGTCTGATGGGCACGAAGGATTTTATGCGTATTATCAGATCGGTGGATCGGGCGAACCCGATGAAGCCGAGACTGAGCCAAAAAGGGAAGGGGAGTTAAGGACAGAGTATGAATGTTCACATAGCCCCTTCGGATTTATATGGCAGATTGCATCGGCGACCGGCTGGAGCGTGGATTACATCCTTGACGGGGTGAACTGGCAGACGCTGATCATGATGCTGAGCGACGCGCCCCGGTATGTGAGGCGGAAGAAAGGCGGCGGTGAAGGCAGCCGGAGAACGGACCGTAGCGTGGAGGACGAGGCGGACGATATTGTAGGATTTTTTCAAAGCAGACTGGAATGAAACCTGTAGAAGTTGAATTTTTGATGAAGGACGGCCTTACGCCCGGCATGGACAAGGCCGGGCGTGAGGCGCTGGAGCTTCGTAACACCGTCAGGGTGTTGGAGGCGGAACTGGAAAGGCTGCGCCTTGCCGGTGAGACGGCCGCCCCCAATCTGGACCAGAGCGCCAACATCGCCCAGATCCATGCGCTGGAAAAGCAGCTTGAGGAATTGCGTGGCAAGTTGAGACAGCTTCAGGCGGAATCGGAAACCGTACAGGTCACCCCGCCGGACATTCCCAATGCGCAGCGCCAGTTTAACGGCTTGCATAACAGCATCCAGCAGATTGCCCGTGAGATGCCCTCGTTGGCCATGGGACCGCAGATGTTCTTTCTGGCCATCAGCAACAACCTGCCGATATTCACCGATGAGCTGGCCCGTGCCCGTAAGGAATACGACGAGCTGCGGAAGTCGGGGCAGAAAGGCACGCCGGTATGGAAGCAGGTACTCTCTTCTCTTTTTTCCTGGCAGACGGCACTTACGACCGGCATCATGCTGCTTGTGATGTACGGTGACGAGATTGTGGAGTGGACGAAGGATTTGTTCAGCGCCAAGAAAGGCGTGGACGAATTCAATATCTCGTTGAAGGAAATGACCGAGATCGAGAAGGACGGCCGCGCCCAGATGGTGCGTACCCGCTTTGAGCTGAAATCGGTTATCGGTGAAATAAAGGACTTCACCGGCAGCAAGGAGCAGGAAAAGGCGAAGGTGGAGGAACTGAACCGCAAATACGGGGAAAGTTTCGGTTATTATAAAACCCTTTCCGAGTGGTACGATACCCTTACCCAAAAGAGCGAGGACTACGTGCAGGTCTTGCTTCATCAGGCCAACGTCCAGAATCTGGTCAGCAAGGCGGCCGAAGCTGACGAAGAAGTAAACAAGATCAAGGCCCAGAAACCGGAAGAGGCTGAAAGTGCTATGGGATTCTTCGGAAAGATAGGGCAGTATTTGATACAAAGCAATATGGCGGAAGTCGGCCAGGTGTATGACGCGCAGGAGGCTATCCGAAAACATGATCAGGAGGCTTATGATATCCTGCTGAAAAATGCGGAGAACAAGCGTGACGGTTATCTGAAGAAGGCGGAGGAGGAAACGAGGAAAGCCGCCGAAGCCGCCAGGAAGGGAAATATCGGCGGACACTCCGATCCTAAACAGTCCGGTAAAAAAACGGAAACGGAAGCCAGGCAGCGTATGGCTACAGAGCGTAGGCTGGCGCAGGAACTTGCCGCACTCCAGGCCGAGAATCGGAAAGAGGAGATAGACCGGATGAAAGACGGCACTGAAAAGAAACTGGCACAGATCGAATACGACTATAACAAGAGAAAAGAAGAAATAGCCCGTCAGGAAGCCGAATGGAAACGTGAAAACAAGGAAGCCGGTGTTTCCACCGGTGGCAATGGCCTGACTCCCGGTCAGAGGGATGCCCTTGCCGGCGCACGCGACTCCAACGATAAGAACCGGAGCGCGGCTCTTGCCGCCATTTTTGAAGATGAGAGGGAAAAAGAAGCCCAGGCCATGCGTGATTACCTGGCGGAATATGGGAGCTATGAAGAAAAGAAACTGGCCATTACCAAGGAGTATGAAAAACGTATCGCGGAAGCTACCACGGAAGGCGGTCGGAAAACACTTCAGGAAGAACTGAAGGAAAAGATGGCCGGTCTTGATCTGAAGGAATTGAAGGACGGATTGAATTGGGAAGCCGTATTCGGGGACCTCGACAAGGTATCCTCCGAAAGCCTCCAATCCCTCCGTACCCGTCTGAAGGAATATATCGATACCCAGAAGGACTTGCAGCCGGACAGCCTGAAAGACCTGGTGCGTGCCATTGACGCCATCGACAGGAAACTTAGCGAGCGCAATCCCTTTGCGGCATTGGAATCATCCTTGTCGCGGGTAAAATCCACGACCTTATCCGTCAAGGAGGCCCAGGAAGCCTATAACAAGGCCGTGGAAGAAGGGACTGAAGCCGAGCAGAAGAATGCCCGGGCCGCGTTGGATGCCGCCCGAAACGCGAGGCAGGGGGCACTGGCCGAGGCTACGGACGCCCTGCACGGCAGCGTGGGGCAGGTGAAGGAATACGTGGGAGCGGCAGAAGACCTGCTGGGACTGGTGGAACAGTTCGGTATCGATCCGCCGGAATGGATGGGCGAATACCTGGAAGGTTTAGGGCAGACGCTGGACGGCTTGGAAAGCATCGACCTGACCAAACCGATGAGCGTCATTACCGGCGGTGTCAAGGCGGTAGGCGGCGCGGTGAAGACATTGTTCAGTTTAGGTGGCACCATCAACTGGAATGGAAGTAACGCGAAAGAGGTGCAGGCCACGATGGACCGGCTGACCAGCCGGAACGAAATGCTTCAGACTTCTATTGAGGACTTGACCGACACTATCAAACAGAGCAAGGGTACCAAATCCGTAGCCGCTTACCGCGATGCTTACCGGATGCAGCAAGAGACGGATTCGAACTACCTTCAGATGGCGATGGCGCAGGCCGGTTACCACGGCAGCCACCGCTCCTGGAATTATTATTGGGATGGTTTTTCCCAGGCACAGATAGACAAGCTGAGCGGACAGATCGGCCGCCAGTGGGACGGCAGTCTGTGGAGCCTGAGTCCGGAGGAGATGAAGGCCCTCAGAAGCAACGTGGACATGTGGACACAGATACAGGACACGGGCAAGGGCGGTTACGGCGGGCGGCTTACCGAGAAACTGGATGACTACATAGACCAGGCCGGAAAGCTGGAGGAACTGACCGACCGGCTGTACGAAGGGCTTACCGGCATTTCGTTCGATGGCATGTACGGCAGCTTTATCGATAACCTGATGGACATGAAGTATGGCGCGAAGGAGGCGGCGGAGGATATATCCGAGTACTTCATGCGGGCGATGCTGAGCAACAAGATCGGTGAGATGTACAGCGAGAAGTTGAAGGGCTGGTGGGAACGGTTCGGCAAGGCGATGGAAGACAACGACCTGACGGAAGCGGAACGGAAGGCTTTGGCCGATGAATACTTGCAGTATGTGGAAGAGGCGGTGGACCTGCGTGACAACCTGGCGGCAGCCACCGGTTATGACAAGACGCAGCAGGGCGGTACGAGCCAAAGTGCGAAAGCGGGCGGCTTTACGGCCATGACGCAGGATCAGGGTACGAAGCTGGAGGGCATGTTCACCGGTGGGCTGCAGCACTGGAGCAGCATGGACGACCGGCTGGAAAGCGTGTCGGAGAAGATGGACACGGCCGAAGGCCACCTGGCCCGGATAGCCGAGAACACCGGTGTGAGTGCCGGACACCTGGGCGAGATAAAGGATGAGATAAAGAAAATGATACGTGACGGACTAAAAGTGAAATGACATGGCAGATATATTGGGCGGGCTGGTGCTGGTGAACGGCACGGACATCTGGACGGAATACGGCGTGTTCCTGGTGGAGGACCGGCGCGGTGGCATGGATAACCTCTCGGCGATCCTGACCCCGAGCAAGACGAAGAAGGAGACGGCCGTGGACATACGGGAGGAGGACGGGGAGAAATACAGCGCGGTCCTTACCCCGAGGAACGAGGCGCGTGACGTGACGCTGCACTTTGCCCTGTATAACAAGACAAAGGAGGGATGGCTGCGGAAATATTTCGCGTTCATCAATTTTCTGAAAAAAGGGAAGGACGGGTGGCTCGACATCGCGTTTCCCCAGCTTGATCTGACCCTGCACGTGAAATACACGGACAGTCCGAAGTTCACCCCGCTGACCTATTTGTGGAAGGAAGGGGTCCACGCCGGGAAATTCAAGGTGAAGTTCCGCGAGCCGGTACCGATTATATAACCATTCAAAGACGATTCGAATATGCTTCTAACGATATACGATAAAGCCGGGGCCAAGCGTGCGGACGTGGCCGCAAGTGACAGTTCGACGCAGAGCAAGGAGGTGCAGGGCGACAACGTGCTGGCGCTCTCCTTCACGCATTATGCCCATATCCCCCTTGATGTAGGCGACTTCACGGACTACATGGGCGAGCGGTACTGGCTGACGGAGCGGTACACCCCGAAAGAGAAAAGCGGGAGCGAGTGGGAGTATAACCTGAAGCTGTACGGTATCGAGAGCCTGATCAGGCGTTTTCTCGTGCTGGAGACAACGGACGGCGACACCAATCCCCTGTTTACATTGACGGCCACGCCGCGGGACCATGTGGCGATGGTGGTGAAGGCCATCAACGATGGCATGGGTAACATTACCGACTGGAAGGTGGGGCAGGTGGACGGTACCGATCTTATCGTGATCGACTATGAGGGCATGTACTGCGACCAGGCTTTGAAGGAGATCGCCGGCAAGGTGGGAGGCAAGGCCGAGTGGTGGGTCGAGGGGCAGACGGTGAACGTGTGCCGTTGCGAACACGGTGAGGAGATCACGTTGGGATACGGCAAGGGGCTGACCTCCCTGGAGCGGGATACGAGCAATACGGCGAAGTTCTACACACGCCTTTTCCCGATCGGCAGCAGCCGGAACATCGACGCCGAGAAGTACGGCAGCCCCCGCCTGATGCTCCCCGGAAAAAAGAAGTACGTGGAGGTGGGCGTGGACGAGTACGGTATCTATGACCACTACGAACAGGCCGCCTTCAGCGATATCTATCCCCGGCGGGTGGGAACGATAAGCAGTGTCCGGAGCGAGGAGGTGACGGACGAGGAAGGTAAGGCCTTTACCGTCTATTACTTCAAGGACGGCGGGATGGATTTCGATCCTAACGATTATGAGTTGGCCGGTGAGACGAAACGCGTCTCCTTCCAGAGCGGTGACCTTTCCGGGCTGGGAGAGGGGGACGACCATTATTTCGAGGTGAACTTCGATAGTGCCACCCGTGAGTTCGAGATCGTCACGATCTGGCCTTACGGCGATGACACGCAGCTTCCGGGCGGCAAGCTCGTCCCGAAGGCCGGGGACACCTATATCCTTTGGAATATCCGGATGCCGGATAAATATTACCGGTTGGCAGAGGAGGAATTTGCAGCCGCGGTGGACGAATACAATAAGGACCACTGGCTGGATATTGCCGCTTACAAGGCTCCGACCGATCATGTGTGGATCGAGCAGCAGGAGGCCGATCTGTTTGTCGGCCGGCGCGTAAAATTGGAGAGCTCGGAGTATTTCCCGAAAGACGGTTACCGCAGGAGCCGCATTACGAAGATCACCCGCAGGGTAAACCTTCCCGGGGAGATGGACCTGGAGATCAGCGACGCCCTGCAGGTGTCGAAATTTGACAGGGTAAACGACAGTATAGGGGAATTGAAAAGCTATACGAAAGCCAAGGCCGAAAGTTCCGGGCTTCCCGATATTATCCGGAGCTTCGATAATACGCTGCCGACCGACAACAACCTTTTCTCGGCAAAAAGAAGCCAAAGGGAATTCCTGAGTAAACGCCATCGGGATACCGCTGCCGAGGTGATCGGTTTTCTGAAAGGGGCTTATTTTGGGGATTACAAAGCCGGTGAATCCGGAGGCAATGTTGACGGCGACGGGAACGCCGAGTTTCTGACGGCTGTTATCCGGGAATTGCTCCGCAGTACCCGTTTCGTGGACGGCATGTTCGGCGAGGGTTGGCAGCTATGGATAGATAAAATAACGGGGCTGAGTAATCTCACGATAGACAAGGCGACCATCCGGCAGACGTTGGTAGCCTTGGAACTGCTCATAGAAACGGTTCGCAGCGTAAGGGGGCAGCTGGTTGTATCCGCAGCCAACGGTAAGATCAAGACCGTGACCAAGGAGGGCAACAATTACCGCATCACCTTTGAGCAGGAGAACACGTTCGTGGCGCACGACCTGATGCGCTGTGCCGTTTTTACGGGGGCGGAGATTCTGGGTTACTGGGTGGAAGTGTCGGAAGGCGACACGGAAGGGATAACGGTACCCCAGAGGGAGTTTGGCGGGACGGAACCGAAGGCGGGTGATGAGTGCGTGTTGATGGGTAACACGGAAAACCCGCTCCGGCAGAACCTGATCAGCATATCGGCTACCGAGGACGGCCAGCCACGTGTTGACATACTGGACGGCGTGAACGCGAAAAACTTCAACGGCTGTTTGCGTTGCCGGGTGGGTAATCTCGACGGTATCAAGGACAGCGCTTTCCCTGCGAATAACCAGCCGCACGGGAACGGTCTTTATGGCGACAACGTGTACCTCAAGGGTACGTTTATCCTTATGACCGGCGAGGATATCCTGACGAAATTTGAAATTACGGAGGGTAAGATACAGTCCGCCGTAGAAGGTCTGCGTGACGAGGTGAGGGAGGAGCAGAGCTTTTTCGATAACACCACGTTTACCGAGGGGATGAGTAAATGGATAAGCGGGTACAAGGCCGCGTTCCTGACTTTCGGCGGCAAGTGGATTCTTGCCGGTAACAAACTGTTGTCATCGAGCGAGAACGGCAACGTGGAGGTCGTAAAGACCGGCAAGGTTCCTTACGTCAGGATAACGAACAGCTACATCATGCAGAAGAACGGGGATTTCCGCACGATCCCCGATTTCAAGGAGTTGAACGGGGACGGGCTTCGCATTCCGGGCTATGTCTACCTGTCCTTCCATTACAAGGTGATCGAAGCCGGCCATCTTCGTATCGAGTTCGTGAACGGGAATAAGGCGGGATTCGAGAACTTCAATATGTTCGCTTACGACGGTGATTTGCCGGTCGGCGGGGAAAAGGTACTCAACCATTCCGGATTGTGGAACGGGACGGGGGACTTCAAGCTGTCGTTCACGGGTGTCATCCAAGTGTCCCTGTTGGTATTCTCGACAGACCGGACGGATGCCCTGGCATATAAGTACGCCACGTTCTTCGAGCAGTCGGACAAGATGATCAAGATCGCGGCGGCGAATTTCGACAAGGACGGTAACGTGCTGGAGGAGTCATCCATCATTACGACATCGAAGTACAACAGGCTCATATCCGAGCGTTTCAACGCTGACGGAAGCCTGAAGAACAAGTCCGGCCTGGTGACGACCGCTGATTTTTCCAAGCTGTTCGCCCAAGGGGTGAGCGACAACGGTCTTGTCAAGAGCGCGGATTTGAAGGTCTATGTCAAGCGTGACGAGTTCGGGGACCTTGTTTCCGGTGTCACCATCCGGGCCGACCAGATCGAGCTGGAGGGGCTTGTTACGGCGAACGGCTATTTCAAGGTCCTCACGGACGGGAGCATCGAGACCCGGAACGCGAACGTCAGCGGGATCGTCAAGGCCGATAAAGGCAAGATAGGCGGCTTCACCATCGAGTCCGGCCGCTTGTATTGGAAGAGCCGCGATTATTTCGGTAACGATTCCCGGAGTTTGAAACTGGGGGTCTCGAGCTCCTCGACGGAGGGGATCGTGGACGTGGCCTTCAATGGCGCCACCGACGGGCGGTTCGGCGTGAAGTCGGTCGGGGCGACCTCCGGCGGGGCCGCCATATACGCGTCGACAGGCCCCTTGACCTATCCGGCCAGCGGTATGACCTATGCCGGGTTCTTTGTCGGTCCGGTAGATGTAAGGGACACCGGTAACGGATTGATAAGTGATGTTTGCGCGTCGAAAGGGTTCCGGTACATCAAGAGCCGTAATTCCGACGGTACATACGTGTATAACGAGGGAGTGAACTGGGGTGGCGGCATGTCGGAAAATCCCGACCTTGACAAGATCCGCCTTATCGTGAGGGGCGGCATCATTGTCGGCTATACAGGAGAATAAACATTTAAAACCAAAGAATATGAAAGTTGACTTAAACAGGAGATTCAGGGGGTTCAAAGGGAACGAGCTTGACGGTGACAACGTCGCCACCGCCGTGGCGGAGGCCCTGTTCAATTACGGGAAGGACAAGCCCGTGGGGCGTGACGAGAAGTTCAAGGCTTACGTCCTGTGCCAGCGTATCATCCAAGGCGGTGGAATCCTTGAGATCACCACCGAGGAGGGTACGCTTATCAAGGAGGTGTGCGGCGAGAGCCTGACGGCCGGCGGTTACGGCCAGGTTTATGAACTGATAGAGGGAGGGGTTTGACATGGCACTGACAGAATCGGATATCGCCCAGGTTTTGGAGGCGATCAAGGCGGAATCGAAGAGTGTCGAATCCCTTGAGACGGTCGGCTCGCTGAGCGGGGTAAAGTCCCTACCGGGACAGAAAGGAGACAAGCTGGTGAGCGTTCCTATCAATTTGCTCACCAAATCGGCCGATGACGCGGCGACAAGGGCCATCGCGGCGGCCGAAAGGGTGGAGGAACTGGCCCCGAAAATGGAAGCGGCCACCCAGGAGACAAAGAAAGCTATCCAAACCGCGGGTGAATCGGCGGCAAAGGCGGAGGCGGCCGCGAAGAAGGCCGAGGACGCGATAGCCCAAGGTTACAAACATAAGGAGATGACCGAGGAAGACTTTGAGAGTCTCCCGGAAAAGGACGGCAAGACCATTTACCTGATTTACGAGGAGGAATAGGTATGATAAGTGTTGGAAACAAAGAGGTGACGGCCATCCGTGTAGGCGAACGGGTGGTGGCGACGGTCTATATAGGGGCCAGGCTGGTTTGGCAAGCCATCCGGAGCTGTTTCGGCGCGGGCTTTTGGCGCGGTGACAAACCCTGGAGCCGAACGGATGGCTGGAAACGGATGAAATAACTTTTAAAGAATAACGATATGGCGAAAAAAGTGTATGACGAGGACGGTCTGGATATGCAGAAGACCGATTGGTCCGGTGACGAGTCCACGGGTAATCTTCCGGTGAGCGGCCGGTTGGTGGAGAACTATATCAAAAGTATCGATGACAAGGCCACCCCTACGGAGGAGCTGGTCGCCGGTGAGACGAAAGCCCCCACGAGCGGCGCGGTGTTCGCCTCGCTGGTGGGTACCGTGACGAATATCGACGTGACGGACAGCGAGGACGGCACTCAGTACGTGATGACAGTCACGCAGAAGGATGGCGAAGGCGGGGAAAGCGACAGGGAGGTGCGCTTTTCCAAGTATAGCGACGATGACAAGGTGGTGGTGAATATAGACCTGACCGATGCTTCGGGTTCCTCCTTGCCCGCTTCCCAGTATTTGTCGTTGGGTACCGGTTTCGTGGTGAGATATGCCGTTGGCGTGGGCACGGCCGGTGGCGGCGAGGTGAGTGGCTACAGCGACCTGAAGGCCAAGGTGGTCGTAAAACGTGGCTCCACGGTCCTTTCGGAATTCCAGGATGCGGAGTTTGTCGGCGTTACGGCCGGTCAGAGCTATACTTTTGACGCGTCGCCTTACCTGAAGGATGCCACGACCTACACCGTGCAGGTGGAGGCGCAGGCCGGTTATGATGGCGGTACGCTGATGAAAACCGCTACCGCCAGGGTGACGATGGTGGCTATGGAACTAAGTACCACTTATTCGGTTGGGAACGGACTGGCTGACGGGGGATACCGGAACGACGTGAACATCCCATTTACAGCTAAGGGAACGAGTGGCGAGAAGAACATCTACTACCGTATCAACGGCGGGCAGCCCTATACGCTTGGCCTGTCAGCCGGTTCCGGTGTCCAGCAGAAGAACGTCACCGTTGCGCTGAGTGAAATGCGGGAGGGCATGAACGTGGTGGAAGCCTATGCGCTGCACGAGAACTCCGGCGTGGTGAGCGAGATACACTACCTGACCCTGCTGAAAGCCGGGGAAGGTGTGACGGCCTATGCCGGCATGATGTTCAACCACCGGGCGGCAGGGTTCCAGCGTGACTGGAAGCACCCCGTACTGGAGGCCGAGCAGTTCACGGCGTGGAACTTCACGTATGCCGGCTATGACAGGGATGCGTACACGGCCCGTGTGAAAGTGACCAGCCGGGGCAGTGTGGTGAAGGAAGACCTGCTGCAGCGCGGTGAGACCGGCAGCTACGGGCGTACGAACGTGAACGTGGAACCGCTGGATTACCGTGTGTCGTGCGGTGATGCCGTGCTTGAGGTGCAGGTGAACACCACATCGCACCCCGACATTGAAGCCACGCTGGCACCGGATGCCGTGTGCACGTTCGATGCCTTCGGGCGAAGCAACACGGAAAACAACCCGGAAAGCTGGGTGAGCGGGGACAAACGGATGGAATTCCGTGATGTGCTGTGGAGCGTGAACGAATACGGCGCAGGAAGCGGCTGGCACAAGGACCGCCTGCTGCTGGCCGGCGGTGCGGGCATGACACTGACGGCAGACGGCGGTTATCGCCCGTTCAATGAGGCGGACAAGCCCGAGGGTTTTGCCATCCGCGACGTGGGCATGACGTTGGAGATAGAATACAGCACGGCCAACGTGACTGACACCGACGCGGAGCTGATCACCTGTCTGGGCACCCTGCAAAACGGCAACCGTTACGGGCTGGTGGTGACCCCGGAGGAGGCGAAGTTCCTTACCGGCGTGGTGACGGAGGCGATGGATGCCGGTCAGGTCCTGCGCTATGAGGACTCGGTGGGTACGAAGTTTGAACCCGGTAAGAATATCCGCATCACTTACGTGTTCTACCCGGACGTGGAGACCAACGAGCAGCGGACGCTGATCGGCTTTTATGTGAACGGGGAGGAGTCGGCCGCCTCGAAGTGGCTGGACAAGGTGAGCTTTGACATCCGGAGCCAGCTGGAGTTTAAATCGGAGGGGGCTGACCTGAACGTGAAGAGCGTGCGCATCTATAACAAGGCGCTGACCTCGGACGAGGTGCTTAACAACTACATCGTGGACCGCAACCATCTGGAGGATGCCGACGGGGAACCGGGCGTGCGCTCGCTGGATGAGGACAACCGCGTGCTGAACGAGGGGGACACGGTGAGCATGGAGAAGCTGATGGGACTGATGAAGAAGCGGCGGAACTCGATCCTGGTACTGATAGGCACGGGCAGCGTGGGCAGTGAGGTGCCAAGCGAGAGCGACACGCTGAACGTGATGGACGCGCTGGCCCAGCTGAACAACAAGAAGGCCAACAAGCTGTGCCGGGAAGTTAGATTCTACAACGGTGAGAACCGGGCGCTGGACTGGATAGCCCGTGACATTTATCTGCGTATCCAGGGTACCAGTTCGGTGAACTATGCCCGCAAGAACCTGCGCTTCTACTTCCAGAAGACAGCCAGTGGCTACACGGCACGGATGAGCTACGGCGAGATAGACGGTAACGGGCAGCAGAGCAACCCGACAGCTACGGAGGGTAAGAAGAACCTGTTCCGACTGCGGGACAACTCGGTTGGGGCAAAACTCGCCTGTGCGAAGTGTGACTTTTCGGACTCCTCCATGACCACCAACACCGGTGGCGCGAAGTTCATTCATGACGGCATGAAGGAAATGGGCATCCTGACCCCTGCCCAGCAGTATGCCGCCGACCATGCGGATACGTGCAAGGAAGACATACGCTCGGCCATTGACGGCTTGCCCTGTGACCTGTTTGTGGCAAAGAGCGTGGATGAGGATCTGACCTACTACGGCCAGTACAACATGAACAACGAGAAGAGCGACAGCTACCCGATATTCGGCCAGGACAAGACCATCGGCGAAGAACAGTGGGGGACCGGCGATACGTTGAACTACCTGCAGGCGAACGGCGACCGGCCGAAGGAATACCTGCCCATCTGCATCGAGACGTTGAACAACTCGAACGACCTGTGCCTGTTCCGCTGGCTTCCGTCCACGGAGCCCGACCATATGGACTTCATGGATTTCAACTTTGACGGCGGTTTCGAGTTCAACCACCCGAAAGACGTGTTCTGGAACGATGGCGGAGGCGATGCCGAAGAAGAACCGAACATCAAGGAACACCTGGGCACCGGTGACAAGTACGACAAGATGTACAAGGCGCTTGACCGCATGATGAGTTTCCTATATAAATGCGTGAAGGAAACGCCTGCCGGCAAGGGCATGACCTATAACAAGGAGACGCACACGTTTGACGGGGTGGACTATGAGGATGACGGCAACAAGTTCCCGACGGCCAAATGGGTGAGCCCGACCTTCAAGGCGGAAGCCGGGAAGTATTTCAACCTTCCCAACCTGGCCGCCTACTACCTGTATGTACAGTTCAACCTGGGTGTGGACCAGCTGGCGAAAAACATGCTTGTGCGGACGTGGGACGGCGTGATGTGGTGGATAACCTATTACGACGGAGACTGCCAGCTGGGTTCGGACAACAAGTCGTTCCTGACCGGGAAGTATGATGACAACCGGCAGACCAAGCGGGACGGGGCCTATGTGATGCAGGGACACAACAGCTGGCTGTGGAACCTGATATTGGGCAATATGGGTAATCTGCTGGAGGAAGTGATGACCAGGGGTGTGAACGGCGGTACCAGCTTCATGAGTGCCTTCAGCATCCAGAAGGCCGTTGACCATTTCGACACCGAGCAGATGAAGAGGTGGTGCAGCCGGCTGTACAACAAATCAGGTATCTTCAAGTATGTGTATCCGTTCCTGAACGAGATGCCGGTGGGTGCGGACGGCGCGAAACAGACCTACCCGCAGATCTACGGTCTGAAGGGTTCGTTAAAGGCGCACCGGAACTACTTCATCCAGCGCAGGTATGACCTGAAGCAGGTGGAGTACGGTTATGTCTCTACGCTGGGCGCCCAGTTCTACCAGAGTACGGCATCGCTGGACAAGGCATACAAATTGAAGCCGATGCAGTACCGGCTGACCATCCCGTACCGTGTGCAGCTTTCCACCAGCAACGGCGTGCAGGCCGACAGCGGCGTGGTGGATGCGGACGTGCTCCACTCCCTGCAGCTGGCCCGTGCCTTCGGTGAGAACGACCCGCTGAAGATTATCGGCGCGGCCAAAATCAAGGAGCTGGTGTGGCATGAGGACGCGTTCGCCATCGGATTCAATTTCGGCTTGCTTACCTCATTGGTTAAACTTGACATGAGCGTGGAGAAAGCCAGCGGTTATCGTAACGGTTCATTCATGGCCTCTACGAACGGCATGCTTCTTCTGGAAGAGCTTAATATGCGCAACAACCTGCTGGCACGGAATGGCGATAACGGCAACGTGACGACCTTGGACTTGAGCTGGCAGGGACGGTTGAAGAAGCTGGACGTGAGAGGCACGGGGCTTACCCGCGTGAAACTTGCCACCGGTGCGCCTGTTGTGCAGTTATGCTTGCCGGAAACGATAGAGGAACTGTTTCTGGAATATCTTCCCAGGTTGGCAGAGAGCGGATTGGTACTGGATGGCATCGGTAACGTGCGAGGCTACCGGTTCATGGGTTGTCCGGGCATTGACGGGTTTGCCATGCTGGAACGTCTTCATCAGGCCAAGTTGAACGGTAGCGGTAAACTGGAGCGTTTTGTCCTTGACATCGATATGGAGGATGACGGCAGGCTGCTCGGAAAATACTACGATTATGGTACCTATACCTCCACCGGAGCGATAGACAACCGTCATTCCGGATTGCGTGGCAGGCTCCGCCTGACAAAGTACATGGAGGACGAAGAAGCGGACAGATACAGGGAGCGGTACCCTGAACTGGAGATCGTGCAACCGGCCTACAGTATCATCGAGTCGGACGAAAGCGCTCCGGACGATGCCAACATTTCCAACCCGGACAACGAGACCGGTTATAAGTATGGCAATACTTACGTCATGAATGCCCACGTGGCGGCGATCCTCAAGAAGCGCCACCGTGTGCTTGCCAAGGTGACGAAAAAGCCCACGAGCCGTAAAGTGGAGATGGCGGGCCAGACGGTTGACGTGAACAATCCGGACGGCGAGATGACCTATTGTCCGTTGGATGATACCAGCAGTAATAAATACTACGATGGCAGCGCAGCCAAACTTGACAGCAGCGAGGGCGACTGGATGATGTACGAACCGTTCTTTTGGTCGAAAGGTGTCAATGACTACCTGAACGAGAAATATTACAGCTGTTACAGTTCCAACGGCCCTGACGATATGCCTCCTGTTCCGGACGTGACGGTGCTGACGTTGGACGACATCAAAGGCACGCAGGGCGGTTTCCTTACAGAGCGCAAACTTTTGAGTGGCAAACCCACGTTGAAGGATTCTTATAGCACGGACAAGACCTATTCAGTCTGCAAGGTGGATGTACAAGGCTATAAGCGTGTACGTTTTCCGAGTGTTCCCGGTACGGGTTTGGTCGGCAGTCTATTTGTTGACGGCTCCGGAAACGTGGTCAAAACCATCGTGGTCCCTACGATCGGTCTGAAGTTCGAGGCCGGCATGTACTTGATATCGGATGTTCCGGAGGACGCCACTGCCTTGCACTTCTCGATCCTGAACACGGCCGAGTTTGACAAGGTGGTCCTAAGTAACAGCGACAAGATCGAGGATATGGAGCCCGATTGGGTGGCCAACGAGGAGCACCTTTGCGCCGTGGTGGGTAGCAGCGTGGTAGGTAGCAAGTTGCGTTCATGCATAACGGGTAATTCCACGACGGCCAGCATGAACTGGATCGACTTCCATTATTATAGCCAGCAACGTGGTATGCAACAGATAGACGCATTGATGCACTCGCGTATCGCAAACCTGTTTTATGCCCGTTATGGGCGTCGTGACAGCCAGGAGCAATGCGGAGGCGGTCAGCATACAAACAACCGCATAACGGGCGGTACGGCGGGCTACGGCATGCAGGATACGATCGGTTATGATGAAGCGTATAAAATAAACAACAAGATAACGAACTCGCTTGTGGACAATAACCAAATCCACCAATATGCCTGGTATCGTGGCCAGGACGAGTATGGTTCTCCGACCGTGACGCAGGTAAACAATATCAGTTGTCTTGGCTATGAGGACATCTACGGCCATAAATACGACATGATGGACGGTGTTGATTTACCCAACGATAGCGGTAATTCAGGCAAATGGCGTATTTGGATGCCAGACGGCAGTATCCGTTTTGTCAAAGGCAAGACCTCGAGTGACCAATGGATAGTAGGTGTCGCACACGGTAAGTATATGGATATGGTGCCAGTAGGAAGCGCAAACGGCTCGTCCAGCACGTATTATTGCGATAAATACTACATATCTACCGCAGCCAGCCGTGTGGTTTTTCGTGGGTGCAGCTATGCGAATGCGAATGGTGGTGTGTCGTACGCGAATGCGGGTTACGATGCCTCGCACTCGAACTCGTGTATCGGTTCCCGTCTGGCCTTCCGCGGTCGGATCGTCAAAGCGGAAAGCGTGGAAGCGTACAAGGCGTTGTCCGAGAAAGCATGATCGAAAACGGGAGCGAAGCGACAAAGCGTAAAGCGTTTTCGTTCCCGTTTGTGTGATCCGAAGCGAACGAAAAACGGGCGTAAGCCCGTCGAAAATATAAAATCACCGGTGTTTCCGCATGAAAAATAATACCTTTGTGTTTCAAAGGGTGGCGTTTCCTTTAAGCCGTGTGGTTTTTCGTGGGTACAACAATGCGAATGCGAATGGTGGTGTGTCGTACGCGAATGCGAATAACGATGCCTCGAACTCGAACTCGAATATCGGTTCCCGTCTGAACAACAATCGAAGGAAATTCAAATCGGCGTACAACACCGGGGACTTGTCCCCACCGTGGAGCCGAGGGAAACAAGCCCCAGTAACAGCGGCCCGGAAGGGTTGGAAAACTGAAAAAACAAGCGTCGGGTAGAGTTTGGTAGGCCGTAAGGCTCGAAGAAGTCAGGCCCGGGAGATTGAAGGCCGTGTGGCCGTAATTTGATATAAAATGCGTAGAGAAGGTTACATAGTAGAAGAGATTATAGAACCGTCCAATATGGAGGATTCCTTTAATCAAGTCCTTCGCGGCACGAAAAGAAAGCGTAGCCGCCAAGGGCGTTACCTGCTTGCGCATAAGGAAGAGGTGTTGGATGAACTGACCGCACTTATCTCATCCGGAAGTTTCCGGGTGAAGGATTATCATGAACGGGATATAGTGGAAGGTGGCAAGTTACGACGTATTCAGGTACTAAGCATGAGAGACCGTATCGCCGTACACGCTATCATGACCATCGTAGACAAGCGTTTGAGGAAACGGTTTATCCGAACCACTTCGGCCAGCATCAAAAAACGTGGCTCGCACGATCTGATGGCGTATATTCGCCGTGATATGAAAGAAGATCCGGAAGGCACGCGGTTCTGTTATAAGTTTGACATCAAGAAGTTCTACGAAAGCGTGAAACAAGATTTCGTGATGTATTGCGTGAACCGGATATTCAAGGACAGGAAGCTCATCGCCATGCTGGATAACTTTGTCCGGCTGATGCCTGAGGGTATCAGTATCGGCCTGAGGAGTTCGCAGGGGCTGGGCAATTTGTTGTTGTCTGTTTATTTAGATCATTTTTTGAAAGATAAGTACGGTATCCGTTATTACTATCGATATTGTGATGACGGTGTCGTGCTCGGTAAAACGAAAGCGGAATTGTGGAAGATTCGTGATGCCGTCCATGAGCGGATAAACTCTATCGGGCTTTCCATAAAGCCAAATGAGAGGGTGTTCCCGGTGGGCGAGGGCATTGACTTTTTGGGGTACGTGATTTATGCTCCGGACCATGTCCGGCTCAGGAAGCGTATCAAGCAGAAATTTGCCCGAAAAATGCACGAGGTAAAATCGAGAAGAAGACGGCGTGAGCTGGTTGCCAGCTTTTATGGCATGGCCAAGCATGCGGATTGTAATATGTTGTTTAAAAAATTAACAGGCAAAGAAATGAGATCATTTAAAGATTTGAACGTTTCCTATAAGCCGGAGGACGGCAAGAAACGTTTTCCCGGCACTGTGGTAAGCATCCGGGAACTGGTAAACCTTCCCATCATAGTGAAAGACTTTGAAACGGGAATCAAGACAGAGCAGGGCGAGGACCGCTGTATCGTGAGTATCGAGCAGAATGGCGAGTCCAAGAAGTTTTTCACTAATTCGGAAGAAATGAAAAACATCCTTGCGCAGGTAAGGGAAATGCCGGACGGTTTTCCGTTTGAGACAACGATAAAGACGGAAACGTTTGGCAAAGGTAGAACCAAATACGTGTTTACATGAAACGAGTAGAAGGAAGTGCCGGTGTGTCGCTGCTGGAATGCACGAACCCGGTGAAAGGAAAGTGGCGCGTCCGCTGGGACGTGCAAAAGAAGGAAGACGGTTCCGCTTCTTACATGGAAGAGGAGTTCAACCATAAGCCGACCGACGAGGAGATACGGTCAACGGTCACGGCCTGGTATAACCGGGAGACTGACAAGGCCATCCTTTCCGGATTCACATACGAGGAAATTCCGGTATGGCTGTCCGGCGAGAACCAGTTCAACTATAAAGCCGCATACGATCTTGCCGTCCAAACGGGAGGGCGGAACCTGCCGGTGACGTTCAAGCTGGGTGCGGATGATGAGCCGTATTACAGGACGTTTGAAACGGTCTCAGACCTTCAGGATTTCTACGTGAAAGCGATGAAGCACATACAAGATGCGTTGTCTGAAGGATGGAAGAAAAAGGACGCATTGGACTTGGCTTTGTATGAAGCCGGGTAATGGATGAATCCCTGCGGGGGAAGGGATAGAAAAAAGCCCCCGGCCTGTTAAAACAGTCGTCTCACTTACTATTCAACTTTACACACCCAAGCGGCGCGCGGCCGGGGGCAAATGCCCTCTGCCACGCCACTTGGGTGTTTTTTTGTTGTTTAATAAGTGAGACATTGCAAAGGTACTAAATTTTTGTTTGTATGAAAGTGATAGAGATACTAAACTTCAATCGTGAGTTGTTGAAAAAGTTACATGAGACGGGAATACGCCTCGAAGATACCCAGTATATTGACTTGTATTCCGATTATATGAATCTGTACAAGAATGGTGAAAAAGTGTCCTATATTGTAGCTATACTTTCTGAAAGGTATGCCGTGAGCGAACGGAAAGTGTATGGTCTTTTGAAACGTTTCCAAAGTGACTGCACAAGCGGTGCAGTATAACGTTCGGTTTAAATTAGTTCGTCCAATAGTTTGGCTCTACCTTTGTTCCAAACCCATAAAACAAAACAAAGTATGAGCAAGTACACTTACAAGCCGCAATATGGCGTAATCGTCATTTGCACAGATGAAAAAGAACAAAAGGAGATTTACGAACGTCTCTTGAAAGAAGGTCTAACCCTTAAAGTGGTGAATGTATGAAAATAGAGGTACAACACCATTGTAGCGACTTCAACAGCTATCGGGCCGCACGGGTAAAAAGCCTTTTCAACGCAGAAAAAGGCTGTGATTGGGAAAAGACAGTAGAGCTACCAATCGAGGACCGGGAATGGCAAATCGGACTGATAGTCGGACCATCCGGTAGTGGAAAAACCAGTATTGGAAACAAAATATTCAAAGAACCTATTTATGACCTCTATTCCGGCTGGGATAAGGATAAGCCGATTGTGGACTGTATTGCTCCTGACGGAGACTTCAACACGGTGACGGGTATGCTTTCGGCCGTTGGCCTTGGTGATGTTCCGGCATGGCTCCGGCCATTTCATGTGTTGAGCAACGGCGAGAAGTTCCGGGCGGGCCTTGCGCGTTTGGCGTGCGAGCGACCGCAGCACGCCGTGGTGGACGAGTTTACATCAGTCATTGACCGGCAGATAGCCAAAGTCGGAGCCGCGGCATTCTCGAAGACGTGGAGACGTGGCGGAGGGCAGATCGTGCTTCTTTCCTGCCACTATGATATAATCGAATGGCTACAACCTGACTGGGTGTATGATACTGCGGAGGCACGGTTTTACGACCGTGACTGCCTTCGGCAACGCCCAAAACTCGAACTTCAAATTTATAAAGTCAGGGGAACTATATTCCCAAGATTGTTTAAGCGGCATTATTATTTAGACCTTCCTATGCCGGTTGCGGCCGAGTATTTCGTGGGCTTTGTCGGTGGTGAGCCCGTCTGCCATTTAGCGGTAACACCACTCTTTACGGCAAAGGCTTACCGGTCCACCCGGTTGGTAGTACTTCCCGAATGGCAGGGAATAGGTGTTGGTACTAAATTTTTAGCGGCCGTTTGTGAATATCATCTTCAGGGACATGGTAGATGTGGTAAACCTTACCCGGTGTTCTTTCACACTTCACACCCGCAACTATGTGGAGCGTTACGTCACTCTAAAAAGTGGATACAAACCGGAGCACATTTATATGGAGTTAATAAAGGGCGCAGCGCGGCTTCGATGGCACGTTCGGCCCAAAGGTTAAATAAGTCTGATCGTGCGGCAACCGGTTATGGCGGCCATTTCAGGGCGGTTCAGGCATTTAAATATATAGGGAATGGTAATTAAAATATTGGGAAATTGCGAGTCGGTGGCATTCAAAGCGGCCGAAATGTTCGTTAAGGCAAAAGGGCATACGCTTTGGTGTGAGGGGTATCGTTGTGACCTTGCCATTGCGCCACTCCTTACGGTGAAAGTTTCCGATGAAGAACTGAAAGAGGCGAACTGGGGTACGTTGATATTCCATCCGTCCCCATTACCTTATGGGCGCGGGGCATCATCTATCAAATGGGCGTATAAACGAGGGGAACCGATAACCGCCGCCACATGGTTTTGGGCAGACTCCGGCTATGACACCGGCGATATTTGCGAGCAGGAGATAGTAAAAATAGACTATGGTATGCGGCCTCGCATCTTTTATGAACAGGAGATCATTCCGGCCATGATCCGGACGTTAGGACGTTGTTTGGATAACATCGGGAAAGGCATTATACGTCGCATCCCGCAAGTAGAAGCCTATTCGACATACGATAAAAGGCTATAACAACCCATCTTAACTACCTTGTAAAGGTACGAAAAAAGTATGGAATAAACAACTTTAGTAGACGCTTTTTTACCACAGCCGGCAATAAAAAACGGTATTCAAATAGGGTTAGAAGTCCATTTGAATGCCGTTTCTTTTTATGTATAAAGAAGGTGTTTTGCTTTGATTTTGCAAATAGACGGTTACTTTGCGGATTAAATTTGAAGCACATTTCGTTTTTGTTTCAATAAACGCATTTCGTTTTTCACAACCATCACGTTTCGTTTTGCGGGATTTACATACAGATAATTTTTCTTGTTCCCATATAATTATTATTTAAAAGTTTTTATTGAAAAAATAGCGGTTATTTGGGGTGTAGACTGTATCAATTCCACAGATATAATAACCAATTTCATCGGACGGTGAGAAACGTATGAAAGAAAAGGTTATCTTTGCAATCGAAGCCAAATACAATTGAAGATGAATGAGATAAAGAGAATAGACACTGTGCAGCAATACAACGATTATTTCGGTATGGAAACGTTGCATCCGCTGGTTACGGTCATCGATGCGCGAGAGGCTAATCCGGTACATTTCTGTCCGAAACTCTATAATTTGTATGCTATCTTGATGAAAGACCCGGACTGTGGTACTCTTAAATATGGTCGTAGCATCTATGACTATCAGCAAGGCACGATGCTTTTTCTCGCTCCGGGGCAGGTCATGGGGTCTGACGATGACGGTCAGTTGCATCAACCCGGTGGATGGCTGCTCGCTTTTCATCCCGAACTGGTACGTAACACTCCGTTAGCCCAATTCATCAAAAACTATAGTTTCTTCTCCTATTCCGCCAATGAAGCACTCCACTTGTCTGAACAGGAAAGGCGAACCATTATTGACTGCATGTGCAAAATCAGAGAAGAATTGCTCCATCCCATAGACAAGCATACGAAATCACTGATTACAGACAATATAAAACTCCTACTTGATTATTGTGAGCGGTTCTATGACCGTCAATTCGAAACGCGGGAGAATGTGAATCTTGACATCTTAGCCCGATTTGAGCAAACGCTGGATGATTATCTTGCGTCCAATCTTCCCATAAGTAAAGGTACGCCCACCGTGCAGTATTGTGCCGACAAGCTTTGCCTGTCGGCTAACTATCTAAGCGACCTTCTGAAAAAGGAAACCGGTGTTTCTGCGTTGAAACATATCCAGCAGAAGATGCTCGATATAGCGAAAGAGCGTGTATTCGATGTCACCAAATCCATCAGCGAGATATCCTACGAATTGGGATTTCCATATCCGCAACATTTCAGCCGTTGGTTCAAGAAAATGGTTGGGGTTACACCTAATGAATATAGACAAAATCGAAACAATTAGACATTTAAACCACGGATCGTAATATTGCGATCACGGTTTAGTCAATCATAAAGGCACGGACATAACGGCAAGATGTCTGCGCCTTCGTATTTCCTAGTCCTTATCAATTCAACGTCATGTAACAATATGAAGTTTGCATGTATGGATCTTTACACGGTTCCCCCGTCGGGAATCGTGCTACCTCGTGCGTGCCGTTTCGGACAGTAAGTCCTAAATGTTAAATGAGTAGTGAGATGTAAAGAGACAAACGGTAAAATAAACGATAATGTAAAATGAATCGAAAAACAGAAGTGATTGAGAATAAAGAAGTATGGAGAAAAAAAATGTCTCTTTCTTACGCAGAAAGAGACAACTCTCAGAATGACGGATAAATAGTATAAATTCTATCTTGGGGTGACTTGGTGACCGATTACAATATCTATCAAGATTATCATTATAAGCTGACGGTGAATATCGCCGGCCCTAATAGTGCCGACCTCCGTGTAACGATAACAAACGGCAACGTGGCTGTCTTTGATGATGTGGACAATGTCGAGAATACCGTTAATTTTGGTGAAGAGAAATAGTATCCATTCTAAGGGCTGTGCAGGAATGCCTTGACGAATCTACCCTTTGGCATTCCTGCATGAACTATCTTAAATAAATGAGAATAACTTAGAGGCAATCGAGGAAATGAGCTTCTTGCATTTCTTGCCGATTGTCTCTTAAAGCCATCACCTTATTTTTACTTCTTTGTCGGGTGGAAGAGCTGCGAACCAAATTGTTCAACATATTATCGGAGGCCCTGTCTATTTTAGATACTGATATCCGGCCAAGATAGATCTCGATAGTCCGTAGGGACATATGTCCTAAGGATTGGCTGATAATGCCGATTTCCGAATTCGCCTCCAGCATCATGGAAGCCCAGCTATGCCGCATCACATAGGTAGTGAATGGCTGTTCGAAGTGTAATTGCTCTCCCATTTTCTTTAAGTGGCGGTTCACTCTCCGAAGCGCGGACTGAGCCGTGACTTCTCCCTCTCCGCTGATTTTCTCGTGTAAGAAAGGGAATATCCACGGGTTATTGAAACGCCGATAAGAGAATATGATGTTCTTTATCTCGGGGGTGATCTTTACTTGCATCGCTACGCCAGTCTTGCTACGTACGTAGTGGATATAATCATCGTTTATATTGCTGTGTCGCAGATTAAAGACATCCACGAAGCACATACCTCTAGCGTAAAATAAGAAAAGAGCCAAGTGAAGGGCCGTACAGGCGTATGGGTTTTTGGGCCGCTCAAGAGTCGCCAGATTTTGTAGGTCGAGACTTGGCAAAGCCCTTTTCCGGGTGGGTGGGACCTTTATCTGCAGGCCAGAGAACGGGCTTTCTCTCGGAACATCCATTTGTTTATCTTGGGCGATCTTGTTGTACATTGTCTTTAGATTACGAATGTAGAAGTCCAAACTACCCGGTTTCAAGGGAGCCTGTTTCCCGTCTTCCCCTTGCATCAACCATAAAAGATAGTGATGAAGAAAATCGGTCGTTAAGTCGGCAAATATAAATTCCATTACCCTCGGACCTAAAAAGGTGGATAATTTATTCCATGCGCTTCGATAATTCCCAGCGGTTCTTCCTTTCCCCTCATCGATTTTACTATTGATCAATTCTTCTATACATTCCTGTAGCAAAGGAGAGTTGTCTGTTGTTTCTATATTCATATGATTACTATTTATGGATATAGAATAACGAAAATAGAAAAGATTGGTTTTATCAAAACCTCCCCTTACCAATTGTGATAGAGGAGGCTTTATTTTATTTATAGTTTATTTGAAAGCTTTCTCACTAATTCCGTCTCCATCGAGCCTCAATCGCTCCATATAATCCGGAACGGTACGGCCTAACGCTTTATCTACGTATAGTTTAGCCAAGTATTGAGCGAGCATGAAGCCGTGACCTTGCAAACCTACGAATAGTCCGTTATCCGGATCGATAATGTAGCGAGGCTCTACATAATAACCGGACCATGTGGCTTGTACGGGTACTGTGGCTAACGATGGAATCCAATCGCAGAACACCTCGGAGATGATCTCCATGAAACGACGGGTATTAAACTTCAACTCATCAAAGTTGCTGATCTCCGCTTTAGCGTCGACAGCGGGGGAGGCGCAAGCGATAATCTGTCCGGTCTCGGCGAATTGCTGACCGTAGACAGCGGAGAAGTCGTTACGTTTCCGGCGGTCTATCAACATATCGAGGATATCCCCGTTTTTACCCAGATTCGGTAGGCGATGGGTAATCAACGCTTGGTACTTGACCGGATAGAGGCCGGTGTAAAGGCCTAGCATGCGGGCGAAACGCTCGGCGCTATAACCGAGGGCGTTCACGAAATGATCGCATTCGTATTCGATGTATCGCTTATCATGCGTATATAATAAGACGTGATATTTTCTACCGTTTTTGTGTACTTCCACTAGGTGTGTGTCTTCCCAAACCTCACCTTGCCGCTCTTTGCCTTTGTTTCGTATAAAGTCTATCACACGCCCCGGGGTAGCTTGCCAACAATGCTGGGAGATTTGTGCGGCGAAATAGGTGTTTTGGTTCGTGTTGAAGTAGGGGGACACCTCTTTCTGAAAGTCTTTCTTGTCGATCAAATAAGCGTTGGACCAACCGCAGGAACGTTCCAGATCATTGTAGGTAGCCTCGTCGTGGGCGAACGTGATATAGCGTATCTCACGGTAATGGATATCGTATTCTTTTTGTGTCTCCTCGAATATCGTTTGGTTATTACGGGCGATCTCCGCTAATTCGGGGATCGAGAACGCTGGACGACCACCACCGATATTACGCCATGATGATCCTCGATCCGCATTAATAAGCACGGTCTTTTTACCGGCTTCCGCAAAATAACGGAACAATGCGCTACCACCTATACCTCCGCCGGCGATTAAGACTTCCGTCTTACGAACCTGCTTTCCAGAATCTACTTTATAGGTATCCGCTATCTGACGCTGTGGATACATTTCCCCTAGGACGAAGCGAGTAGATAGGGGAGCACGGGGGGTAGCGTCGCCTACCAGTTCGATACCTTTTTCCCTTAGTTTCATGCGTAGGCGGGGTATGCAGCGTTTTCCACGGCATGGCCCCATTCCTAGGCGGGTGATATGTTTTACCTCGTCGACGGAGATATATTTACGATCCCCAATGGCGGAAAGTAGCTCGTCCAAAGATACGTCCTCGCAATGGCAAACATAGGTCTCCGACTCACACTCCGGCTCTTGCTTGAAGTCGATCTCCTCCGGATAGTTTTCTTTTACGATGAATCCTGTGATATTCAATAAGGCATCGTTTTCCATTCCTGCCGCTTTCACACGGGCCACGTTTGTTTTTGTCGGCTTCTTTAATACTTTCTCAATGATACCTTCGCCTTGTTTCTTCCCGTTATCATCGACAAGCCACACCTCGGCACCTACTTCTACCTCGTATTCTACCGGTAAGAATAAGTTTTGCTTCCGGGTATCGTAGCCGAAAATAGCCAGCCCCGGACAATGGGATACGCATTGCATACAGCCGGTACATTTTTCGTAATCGATCTCGGGCGTTACGCTGGTGGAGCTTTTGGTGATTGCCTTTTGAGGACAAGCGAAAGAGCAAGGGTTACAAGCGAAACCGTATAAGCAATCCAAGCGAACGAAAGGGCGTTGGGCTTGACGCTCGGGAGTGGGCCTTGGGGACTCTTCCTTGATGCGGATCGGATGTTGCTGGGAGTCGATGTATTCCTTAGATATTTGTAATATTCTTAACTCTTTTAAAAATGCACACTTAAATATTTTATAATCAATATATTATAAGGTGTGTAGTTTTAATAGAGAAACAAATAAGGAACAAAAATAGGAATTAAAGTGATTTCTTATTTTTCTATTTGCACTCTGTTTCTTTCTTTTCGTTTGTTTGCTTTCAGAGTGCATTCCGAGCAATTTTATCTGCTCTCATCATTCGAAGAATTTGCTCCTAACTTTAACTAACAAATTATTTGCAGCTCATAAAGAGAATGCAAATTATTATCTCTTGAAGTTGTATTGCTTTAGCAAAGATAATCTTTTTTGTACAGGCAGCCAAAAATGCCTGCCTATATTTAGTTTAATTTAGTTTAGCATATATAAGGCTAACAAACTAAACCAAACTGGATTTTCATGTTACTTTTGTGATTTTCCCATTCTACTCATACAGCCAAAAGAGAAGATAAGCTCTTGCCTCTTTTCTCTTTTCGCTGCGATACTCTTTTACTTCATAGCCACTTTTTACACATATCCGTACCGAGCAAACTCCCACATGCTCGCATTTCAACTTTCGGTCTGGCTGATGGGAATTGTGTCGCAAAGGTATTTGCCATGTCTTTATTGTATGCAAGGTTGTAACCTGAAGGTTCACTACAAAATCTCCACGCTCCGCTTCGCAGAGGTAGTATTTTGTAGTGAAACCCTGCATACATAGCCATGCCACCTATTGAAGCGACATAATTTCAATCAAGCCCGAAAGTAAGTGAAATGCTACAGGAGGGAAAGTAACAAACTTAAAACTTAGTATTTATGGCAAATTATGCAACCAACATTTTCCACGCAAGAACGGAAAATAAAACAGACCTCGACAAAATAGAGGCTTTCTTGAACGACACTTTCAGCGAATTTACCAATCGATATGGTGATAGTGTAGATGCAGAATTTTCCTCTCGTTGGGTGTATCCAGAAGAAGAAATCAAAAAAATGGTAGAATCGTTGGAGGACAAAGATAAAGTCTATATCAAGATTCTATCCTATGAATTTGAAAACGAGTACGTGAGCTTTAGAATATTCTCTCAGGGAGAATGGAAGGTCAAATTAGTAACTGAATGAGTAGAAGAAGATAAAGTAAAATTATGGTCTATCCTACACTTTACTTATTTCTATAAGAGACACACGGATGGAACGATTGTCGGTGATTTCGACAACAAAATCACTGTTCGTTTCATCTGTGGCAAAGAGAGATTATTAAATACTGTTGACGAAGTAATTTTTACAATTTTACAACATAGAAACCATGACACAGATAGCAATGAAATTCGTCCAATGGGATGTGCCCGAATTGGAAAAACTGAAAGATAGCAAGGTTTACAAATTACGGGAACGTCTTGATAATGGCGACAAGTTGAGTCGGGAAGAAAAGAACTGGCTCACCCGCAATGTGAAAGAGTGCTGCTATTTCAAAAGAGGTATCGCTTTAATGGGCTACCGTTTTGACTTCTCCGATGTTCTCAAACGGTATTTTGTGAAACAACACGGACATATTGCCGAATATTATGCCATTGACAAAACCGCACTACGTTCTGTCCTATATGGTCGAATTGAAGATATAATCGAAGTACAATAAAAATCAAAAGAAGCATGAAAGTAACAATTGAACACAGCTTTTGCCCCTATTGTGACGAGGTAACTGAACTTTATTTCCGAATCATTAACACGATTCTTTTTTCTGGCAATGAGGCGGAATTGCGTGAAAGCATGAGACAGTTGGAGAAAAAAACTCCACTTGATGAGTATTTCACATACGGTTACGGTGCACGACACCTTTGGGTTTGCCAGCGATGTCCCAGCGACAAAACCAAAATATTCGAGCATCGTATTATGATGGTTGAATTTCAATGACACCTTTGGACAAATATCATCGACTGGCTGGAATGGAATCACCCATTTCAGCCTTACTTCCATTTTCCTTTTATAACTTTTTCTTTTGGCTGCGCCACTCCCTTTTGTAGAAACCAGCCATTCGCGCAAAGCGAATTGGAAACCACTTTGTGAAAAGTCTGGTTCTCCCTGCCGTTTTTCCTTCCAGTTCCATTTTTTTTCGATGCGGATATCACTATCCTCCAAGGATGGGCTGCCTACGCTTCTATCCACTCTTGGCTGCCCCATTCCTTATGCAATGACCTTTTTTCTGATTGGACGGTATTTTGTTTGTTACAGTCTCAATTCAAACCAGGCATGTCTCGCTTTGGCTTTGCTATTCTTCACTGACTTTCGGACGGATGTCTCGCCTTTGTGCCAACATTTGGATTTGCTCTTTTTCCTTATCATTACCGGTTTACTTGTTTCCCATTTTCCATAATCGCTTTTTATCGAAGCAATCATCATTTTTCCTCTGCAAAGATAGTATGCCGACGGGAACGACATGGTTGTCTTGACCAATGGCGTAGCCGCCTCAATCTTCCTTTATCGAGCCTTCGATTTTGCCTGTGGCTAAAAATAAAGCGTATTGACGCGCTATCCTTGGCGCATCCCTTAAACGACATCTACTTTTTAGGCAGTGTAAAAATTGATTTAATAACTTCTAAAAGCAATTCAACATGAAAAAGATTGAAAACAATTTCACAGTAACCGGATTCTTAGGTAAAGACGCTGAAATCCGAGAGTTCACCAACAGCAGTGTCGCACGTTTCCCATTGGCCGTAAGCCGTCAGGAAAGGAATGCCGAGGAAACCAACCGCATTTCAGCCTTTATGAATATTGAGACTTGGCGTAAAAACGAGAATACTGGGTCATTCGACCAACTGACCAAAGGTACGATGCTCACCATTGAAGGCTACTTTAGGTCTGAAGAGTGGACCGATAAGGGCGGTGTGAAGCACAATCGTATTGTTATGGTGGCTGTCAAGTTTTATCCTCCTATCGAAAAGGAGGATGTTCCTGAAAAGCCGATAAAACCCGTGAAAAAAGGCAAGAAATAATTCTTGCCTTATCATGAACAAAGCGACCTTCTGGTCGCTTTGTTTTGCTCATGACCGGATTAATACGCATCATACTTTTATAAGTGGCTGTTGCGATGCCAAACTCCAAATGAAATCTTCACCCGGTAATACTGTTATACTTAGCTCCGCTTGATGAACAGGCAGATTACGATTTTCAATAGAAAAAAGAAGACTCTCTCAATTCCATACCTTTGAGTAGCTTTCCAGTCCCTCTTATAACCATGTATTCTTCCCAGAAGTGAGGTTACATCCGCCGTCCATTAATTTTACAGTGCGAAGTTAAGTCGGAAGTGAACCTGCAAGGCGCGTTTCATTTGCAGTCAATGCCGTTCAAATGAAATCCTTCGGATTCCGCTTCCTCCTTGCATTGTTCCCTTCTTCCGCCTTGTGGTTTGCACGTAAAATCAAATCCCACCGGACGAGGTAAGAGCCTCTGAAGGGAAGGGAAAATAAAAAATTAGAATAGAGTTTATACAGAATAAAGAACAGGGCTTATGATTATCAGTACCCTAAAACTTTATTCTATATAATGTCTAATGTATGAAACAAATAATTTGGTCAAGTGATGCTCTATTGGATGAAACAGCAAGAGAGTACTATCAAAATTTCAAGCGAGAAGAACTGGACGATGATGCCTACAAAGTCAGCGATGAAGAGTGGTCGGACGAAGTGTATAATGAATTGGGGGATGAGCGGAAGAACCTAAACAAGGATGTCAATGGAGTCATTATTGCATTTGGAGATTTAGGATTGTGGAACGGACGCAAACAAGGCTATCAAATTTTGGGTGACAACATTGCCAGGATATTACAATCTACACAGTATGATGCAGAGTGGTACGGTGACGGCTACGATATACGAGGCCGTATGTCGCACCATGATGGCACGAATTATGTTTTGTACCGTGTCGCTGAAAATCGTGACGACGCAGAACAGATTGCCGCAAAAATCTACAACTATGAAATTGACGAGAATGGTTTTCGCCAAGTTACACGTTCCCTCCACCCCTATGTGGCAGCAGTGTATGGCTGGAAAACTCTACAGGACAACCTCGTTCAGGTAAAAAGCCTGTAACCTGTACTTAAACAAATGCCGTAACGCTTTCTCAAGAGGCTGTTACGGCACTTGTGTTTTATGCCGTATATTTCTGCAAAAATGTGGTGGGAAACCAGTCCTTTTTACACATTTATGAATGTCCCCGCCCAACTGTTGTAGGTGGCCGCTTGTGTCAGTTTCCTTTTTTAGACTCCGGCTCTCCTTTATAGCCCCATCCCAGCTACCCCCCTATATTTCTGTCCCGCAAGCCTGGTTATTTCCCTGCAAAATTCGATTGTCGGCTGTCTGTCCTGTCAAGGACCGCTGACACTTGCTGCTGTAAAATCTTCCTCTCCGAAATATCGAAGAGTGTATTTTCCGCATCCTCCTTGCCTGTTCTGGCCGCCAATCCCGTGGGCAGAAAAATAATCAACCTTTCGGTACAGGAAGTATCGAAGGGAAATAAATAAAATATTAATCTTTAAAATTTGAGGCATTATGACATTCAGAGAATTTATGTTAGAGAACGGTTATGAATTGCAAACAACCTTTTGGAATGATTTTTCCATTGCTGACCGATTTGGTCTTTCGGCGGTACAGGACACTTTCAACCGTGCTTTTAAGGAGTGGAAAGAGAACTACAAGTATCTCACGGAACTGGTTTTAGTGCTTAACCATAAGATATGGCAGTATTATGAAACAAGGCCAGAAATTGCGACATTGTATAATACCCTTTGGGCACAAGCCAGTCAATATGCAATGGAGTATCTGAAAGATGACGAGCTAAGCTATTATTATGATGTAACGGATTGAATGCTTCAGCTCCTCCCACAGGAACAAAAGAAAGCCGGCTTTTGTCGGCTGTTCTTTGTGTGGTCATTCCCTTTTTTATCACTCCGTTTTACCCTTGTATAAAACGAAATTATTTCGTTTCAGGCTGCTACCAGTCAGGACTTGTTTTTTCCTGTGCAAAGGTATTGCCACGGAAAAACATTCAAGTACCGCTACGCTATTTGAACACAATTTTTCAGTAGCTTTCCCGATTTTCAATCGCTCAAATGTCGCATACGCTCCATACCGCAACTGTAAAAATTCTGTCCAAATTCCTTGCCTGCTTTTCCTTAAAGGCAATCTTGAATGCACGTAAAAATCAAATCCCGACTGGAGGAGCCTAAAGGCTTCCGAAAAAAGGGAAAAAAAGAATATGATGTTTAATAGCTAAATTTTAAAAGTATGGAAATTCAATTTGTGATTGTTCGTTCAGAAAATACAGAGTATTTGTGTCACAATGTAAATGGAACGTATATGGATGTCAGCGACCCATCAACAGAATTTGTTTCTGGAGAGGATGAATTTTGCTTGGTAGAGCCGGACAGCTCCCTAATGCGGAAAGAATACGAGTTTCGTGGAGAACGCTTTTATCTCATGCCTCAATTTTATGGCAATGGCTGGTTAGCACTTACTTTGCAAAGTGTGGAAGATGAAGCAGAGTATATCGTGCTATCCGTCAATTTGGAGAGCATGGATGCACTCGATTTGCCAGACCGTACATTTATTGATGTGAACCATTATCCGGATGCAATGGAGTTTCTGGAGACAAATAATTTAGCGACTTATTCCGGTTACAAGCGTAGAAGCGGATTTGTGGAATATCCAATGGCGGTATTGAATCTTCCTTTGCTTTATCAGCATGCCCCGCAGATTTTCCAAGAGGCGAATATCGAATGTTTTTAAATGGTTTTCTGAAAGTATGGTACTGATGACTACCAAAGAGATACCGTACTGGTTAAATCCTATCGGTATGGTATCTTCTTTTGCCCGAAGACAGGCGGCAGCCACCTTTTTTACAGATTGCCCCGTGCCCACTTTTTTAATTTCCTTGTTTCCCTTTTATAGCAGCGTAACTGCCTGCTCTCTTTTACAGTCCTTATGTAATGAATGTTGATATTTCTTGTCGTTATCCAGACTTTCGCCCGGTCTTGTTTTCGTGTGCAAAATTACGGCGAACGAACGCTATCCAAGTATCGCTACGCTATCCGAAATGAAATTTGACGTAATCTTCCTAAATCATAGATTTCGGTATTCATAAAATTTCATTCCCGATTCCTTGCACTGCGTTCCTGCTTCGTCGTTTGGGACGCACATGAAAAACAACCCTTCAGGCAAAGTCGAAAAACTTGAAAAAAGGGAAAATAAAAAACTTAATTAAAACGAAAACGAGTATGACAATAGAAGAAGTATTACAGCATGATTTAAAATTCAGGTATATGTTATTGGGTCGTTTGCAAGCCGACTGTGAATATTATCTTGGCTTTGGAAACAAAAGTCCTCGTCGTTTGTGGGCTGGTTCTGAAAAGACACAAATTGAGTATATGACGAAAATCCACGACAGCTTCCGGGGAAACGAAAAACCCGAATGGCTGACAATGGAGCAAATCAAAGAATACAGCAAGGCTATGGAAGTAACACAAGAATAATTCAAAAAAATACCGTAACGACCTTTAACGGAGGTGTTACGGTATTACATTATTACAAACAAGGGTCGGGGTTTGAGAACATACCCTCTTATAATTGAGAGGGCAATAATAGTCCTTCTTTTATAATTATATCATTCTATTCCTTTTTTATATTTCTGCAAAAAGAATAGCATTCCTCTTTTATATTAATTATTTTTCATTTTATCTCCCATCTATTCTTCATCCTATCACCGGTTTGGTTTTATCAGATGCAAAGGTCGGCTGTCGCGCTTGATTCGGCTACTTGAAATGTATTTCTTGCAAAATTCTTCCTTCCTGCGCAAGAGTAATTTGGCAAGAAAAGTTGCCGTATGAAGCTGTATCAACAGCCGTTTGCCGCATCCATAAATCCCAAAACGGTTCAATCAGTAAAGAACCGACAATAGGGAAAATAAAAGTTAATACTAACCAATTTTTAAACAATTAAAATCATGCCCAATTATGTAACAAACCGTTTAGAAATAAACGCAGACAGAGAAACAGTACAAAATGTGATGGATTTCTTAAAAGGAGAAACTGATGAAGACAGTACGCCTTGCTATATTGATTTCAACAACATTATCCCTATGCCAAAGGACCTACTGATAGAGGCGTCCACTTCTGGGGAATTTGGTATGAAATATCTCAAAGCAATGCAACGCAAGCCATTCAATTCTCCGGACGATTTGAAAGTCATTCAATGGATGGAAGGATTGACGGAAGAAGGCAGAAAAGAAGCGTTACAGCTTGGAGTATTGTATCTGGAAAATCAAAGAAAGTACGGTTATACCACTTGGTACGAGTGGTCTATCGCCAACTGGGGTACAAAATGGAATGCCCTTAATCAGAATTTTGAAGAACCGAACGTGCTTTGGTTTGATACGGCTTGGGCAGGTGTGCCGCTGCTTATCCAAACACTCTCCGAGAAATTTCCGGACATCGAGTTTCTGTATGCCTATGCGGATGAAGACCTTGGTTCCAACGTGGGTAAAGGGATTATCCGAAATGGAGAAACCGACATGACATTCCCCGATGACGGAAGTAACGAAGCCTTTGAAATTCTTTTTTTCGTAAAACCGGAATTAAAGGAATACTTGGAACTGACAGACGAGGGGTACAGGTGGAAAACCTAAACATTCCCGGACAGACAATATCCAACATGGATTCAGGGTATATCGCAACCGATGTATCCTGGATTCCTGTTGCCGGAAGCTCCGTTTATATTTATTCCATTCCACTCCCTTTTTACAATTTCACGCCTCTTGAACCAGTCTTTTTGGCCGTATGTACCCATCCCTTGGCTGGCCTACTTATCATCTTTGAAACTGCTTTTACTGAAACCGCCAAACACGCCCTTCAGGAGCTTGCCGACAACCCAGAATACCAGCAATACAATTATAATATCTCCCATAAGTCTTACTTTTATAGTTTTAACAATAATAAAAATACAAAATAATAACCGAAAAACAAATATACGATCTTGATTATGTGAAAATTCTATCAGGAATCACCTTCATTTGTTCCGTCCTCTTCCGGTTTCTGTTTGACACGCGGACCGCTGGTTTGGCCACGATCAAGTTTTACGCCATATTTATTGAGTATGCGCCAAATAGAACTTTTGCTGCTAAAACCGCTTGCAGCCCAAATATCATCGAAAGAATGACCGTTGATATACATATCCACGATTGTCTTATCTCGTTCAGCTTTAGGTAATACCTTTGGCACAGCCGGGGCTTTGATATTCTGGCGTAACTTCTCGACATGAGCGGAATATTTTCGTAGTGCGGCAATTTCTTCCGGAAATGCCCCTATTATCCACAACACATCGGCTGCTGTCGTACCGGGGAATAATTCACCGCGAGTATCAACTCTATCATGAATGGATATGACACGTACAATTTTGATACGGCATAGTTCGATGAACGCGGCCAGTTCTCTTAAGCCGCGTGCGGCATTGCTGAATTTGGATATGACTATTTCATCGCCCCTTTGAAGATTCGCCATAAGCTGTTTCCACATAGGTCTCAATGTTTCATGTTCAACTGTTTCCTCTACGATTTGTACACAACCGTATCGCTGCATCCATTCTCTCTCAGCATCAAAACTGTCATTATTTTCCTTGAATATATAGCCAACTTTTGCCATTTTAATATACACTGTTTTGATAACAAGTGCAAATATAGCACTTTCATTTGAATCTAAAATCATATCGTGGAAAAAATCTCGCTGAATCCTTTTTTTAGCTCTTTTTCTTGCACTTATTTTCATTGACAATCATATTGTTAATATGATACCAAAAATTATACTAAATGCGATATAAAAGGGCTTTTGCAACAAAAATAATATATAGATTTGCATTGTTAAATATGAATTGTTGAATATGAAAATTTTAAAATCATACTACAAGGCTCCATCATTTTTGACTGGAAGATGTATCGTTTCATTGACCATATTGGGCCTGATATCATGCAGCGATAGAAATGGCAAATCATTGTCTGAAGCTACGAACGATCCTGCCGGAATATACAGGGAGTATTTGTACAATATACGACGTCAGAAAGATTCTTCATTTCAAGTATTGACCGAACATATCCTACAATGGCAAACTGTAAAAGACTCTGTTTTTAGGCATTTCCGGAATGATACGATCAGTCACCCCCATTCCAATCAGCGTGAAGAGTGTATCAGACTGCATGATTCTATCCGCATTGAGTTCTCACGCTTAGCCCTCTCAAAGACGCGTACTTATCAGGAACTTTTAGCTCTCAAAGGAGAGTTCTCACCTTATAACAATGATGAGGAACTGCATCATGCCGCTGGAGAAATCCGCCCATTTTTCAACTCACTGGATAACCTTCCGTTTCATAAGGGTAACAAAGAGCAAATCCTTGCGGCATACCGTATGTTACTGACCCGAACTATCCGTAATGGCATACATAGCCGCAATGAACTGATTACTTATATCACTAAAGAAGATGCCATATTCCGTGCGTTCCTCTCTCACTTGCACGATTTCGAGGGTGAGAGTATGGCTGACATCACACGTGGTACCGAACAGTGTTGTTCGCAGATATTCCTTGCCGCCGAGAGAAAAGAGATTACCTATCGGGAGGCTATGCTTTATTTGACGATGCGCACCAACCGTCGCCAAATACAAAATATGCAGATTTGTATAGAAGATGTTCGGAACAAAAAAATCAAGACCTCTTCGCAAGCACATGCCTATATATGGATGCTTATCCAACCTTATACTTCATTGGACGGATTCTCTATGACATTGCTTTCCGATAAAGAACGGAAACAACTTGACCGGATGGCGGCACAGACACCTGTGACGTTCAAAACCTTGAGCCGAATCCTGCAATCGGAAAGTGGTCAACTGACTGAATTGCCAGGAATGCTTATGGATATTTTCATACAGACGCTCTAACAATATAAAAATATGAATATGTTACGACATTTTTTCAATGACTTTATGACATTTGTCCCTCTGCAACTACCGCAACTGCTTGATGTGACGACAATGGAGGAAGCACAATTCTACGGTGACTACGCCCTACTGACCTTCCCGCTACGCGACCCTTACGACTTGGAGGAAGTGATGGATCTGTTTGAGGACGATATGGAGCTTATAACTCTCTACCACCACATCCCCACGCACGCTGACAAATTCGGGCATAGCACCTGTGCATACTCCAACCCAGCATTTGGACAGATGTTCAAGATGAATTGCAAGACAGATGCAGACGGTAAGGTAAATAGCATTCTTGTTACCATCTATGATTCTCTTGAGCAGATGTACGGCGAGCTGTGCCTTGATTTGGAACTTCATTCCAAAAGTGGTACATTCAAGTATAAGAAGAACAAAGACGATCTCTTGATGAATTTCCTTTAATGGCCATGTTATGCGGGATACACTATACCGACAAATGGTTTATTGGATTAGGGAATACCGGACGTGGATAGAGGTTGTTGATGACAATTTCTACAAGGAGTATGCTTTGTCAAGAAACGGATATATCAACTACATTGTTTCCCGCACGTTGATACTGCGGGCTTACAAAGACAAAGGCTCATACGCCAAAGGCATGACATGGACAATTCCAGAACATAAACTGGATAAGGCATTGGCAGCCTACCGCAAGCAGGAGCATACGTTCAAGCAACGTATTAAGAAAGCAGCGATATACCTTTCACCGAGGGATGCCGAAGTTATCATCCTGTTGGCCACCCACAATATTGTCCAATTAGAGTTGGTGATACCACCCATTCAAATACGCGAAAAACCCTATTATTTATGATTTGGAATATACTACAACTTATCTTCTGTATAATACTTTTCGTATTGCCATTAACATTGTACAAGAGCCACCGTTCTTTTATGGTAAGGTTCTATGATGCTATGATACACAGTGTAAAGGCTCGTAAACTATATGTACGGGTCGTATTGATTTTGCTATTGCTCTTCCACTATGTTTACATCAGCGGACATGTTGGAGAGTTAGGTATTTTTCTTTCAACCGCTGTCTGTGCCACTATATATTCATTTAGGAGAGCGGACAAGTTATTAAGAGGTTTATGTGACCGACCATGTATGTTTGCCATACTCTCATTGGTGGCATTGGCCATCAGTTTTGTTCCACACTTGTACACGACGGCGGTAACTGCCGCCTATCTTCTTTTGGCTGCCCTGTTCTATCCCTCTGTTCGGGTTATGACCGAATTTCAGGACATAGGCATAATCTCTGAATGGATGAAATTCCCCGGACTATTAGCCGAAAGTTATTATGACCATCATCACGCGATATTGCCGCAAGATGCGGATAGCGGCAACACTGATATATCCGCACAATAGTAATAATTTAAAAATGAAATGAAAATGAAAACCAAGCAGAAAATAGCTGTCCCTATATTGGCAGACAGAGAAGTATTTGACTACCTCAAGGAAAAAGTCGGTGAACGAAAAACAAAGACAGAAGCCTTCTGTGATTTGTTGGATAAATCTTTGGCAGGTTTTGTTTCCCCTTTTTTAAGGAACAAAGGCTACGAACTTCAACCCAACCAGTGCCACGTGACTGTTTCCGACCTTTCATCGGAATGGCATTGGCATAGGGCTACTGTCCGTTCTTTTTTGGATGTAATGGAAGAGTTCGGCTTGTTGAATCGCATCCGGCTTTCCAAAAGCGTCATCATTACCATGACTGTGCAAACCAGCCAATCCACGGAGTCTTGCAATGGACAGAAGAAGTTGAACCTTGCAGAACAGCTACGTGAGGTATTGTCCGATTGGATAATCGGCAAAGTGTCCCTTGACGAGACCGGTATCAAGTGTGAACAACTTGTTCGTCGGGCAATGGATGAAGCTGGCATATGCGATAACTGCCCATCTCCGGACAGTATCACTCGCATCAATCTGGCAGCGGATGATGATGAACGGGCTGTCAAGATTCGTATGGTAGCTTTGGAGTGCATTGCATTTGCCGCCATACAACGGGCACTGCGTAAGTCGAGATTCGACGACAGTGCAGAGTTTATGGACTACTTCCGATTGGAATTGTATGGGGACTGGACAGGACTTGTCGCAACTTCGAAAGGTATTGCCGGGCTTATTCTTGATGTAGATAGGGATGACAATACCGATTATGATGAAGATGACAGGGAGTTCCTTAAAACGCTTTTTAAGCCTTTTCTGGCATTCGCTGCAAAGGCACAAGAGGCAACGTACCAGATTGGAGATTGAAAACAGAACGTATAACCGCAACAATCTACTTTTGTATCCAGTGAAGATCCCTGCCAGTTATAGAAGGCATCTGGGCTTGCCCGTCTGCCACGAACAAAGGGAAGGGGGAGCCTAATACCCCACCTGCCTGACGTTGGTGGGAAGGGTGTCCGAACAAGCAGCAAGCTGGGACACGGTAGATTGTCCGAAACAATATGAAAAACGTATGGCAAATCAAAAACAGGTACTTGACGTGCAGGTGTCGAAAGGGATTACCACCGCCCAAAGTAATGAACATCTGCGTGACCGTAGTGAAAAGGCAGAGAAGTACGCTATGAGTAAGGGAAATTATGATCCTACGCGTAAACGGCTGAACTTCGAGATTGCGCCCGGAGGTAAAATACATCCCATCGACACAAGCCGTAGCATTCCCAAACGGATGGCGGACATATTAAGTCACCGTGGAATCAAAGATCCTAATGAGGGGCTGCTCGAACCAAAATACCGCACGGTGGTAAATATCATCTTCGGCGGTTCACGGAAGCGAATGCAGGAACTTGCTTTCGGTACGCAACAGGTGGACTTTGAAAAAGGTGCGGACAATACCCGCATCGAACGGAAGCGTGACATTGAACGCTGGGCGAAGGATGTTTATTCATTCGTTTGTGGCAGATATGGTGAGCAGAACATCGCTGCATTCATTGTACATCTGGATGAATTGAACCCGCATATCCACTGTACGCTTCTGCCAATCAAGGATAGTCGCTTTGCGTACAAGGAAATCTTCGCCGGTAAGGATAAGTTTGAATATAGTGCAAGAATGAAACAACTTCATACGGACTTTTTCGCAGAAGTCAATACAAAGTGGGGAATGTCAAGAGGAACAAGCATATCCGAAACGGGTGCACGGCACAGAACGACTGAGGAATACCGCCGAATGTTGTCTGAAGAGTGTACAACAATCGAGGATAATATCAAACGCCATCAACAGGTATTGGGTGAACTTCAATCAGACATCCGGTTGGCAGAACGCAGAGTCAAAGGGCTTACGACAATGGTTAGCAATCTTGAAAAGCAGAAAACTGAAAAAGAAACTTTGTTATCGGCAGCCGAGTACAATTTAAAAGAAAACAAAGGCAATGCGGCAGAATTGGCAATCCAAATACAAATGTTGGAAAAAGAGCTGCAAGGAATCATCAGACAACTGGCAGACAAGCAGGAAAAGTTGCAGACGGCTGACCGGCAACTCATCGAACTGAAAAAGGATATGGGGGCCATTGAAGAACGTACCGAAGAACTCAAAGAGGAGGCCTATCAATATTCCCGTGATGTACACTCCAAAGTGGATAGCTTGTTTAAAGACGTCCTACTGGAGAGTATAATCAGCGAGTATCGTAACGCATCGGCACAAATGAATGTTTCAGAACGACAGCTCTTTGACGATTCACTGGTACAGTCTATCGCCGAGCGGGGTACGGAAATCATGCACTGTGCGACAATGCTATTTCTCGGAATGGTAGATGATGCCACTACATTTGCCGAATCACATGGTGGTGGAGGCGGAGGGAGTGACCTCAAATGGGGACGCGACGAGGACGAGGACAATCGGGCATGGGCACTCCGCTGTATGAGGATGGCGAGCCGCATGATGCGCTCGACTATCGGCAAGAAATCTAAACGGTAAATGGCATACGCCTTACACCTGATTAAAAGTATAACTAATGAAATCATTGGAATATGACGAAACAAATTATTTTCATCTTCGCTTTGCTCTGCACGTTGCAGGCACAAGCAAGTGTACAACCCGTACAGAAGGACACTGTACGACACACTATTCATTATGAAGTAGCGGAATTGCTTCAACCGATGCAGCCCGTCTATCTCAACGGGGTGCTACTTCCGGCATCCCGAACCGGCAACTGGTTTGTTAGCATATCCGGAGGTGCGACAGTTCTTCTTGGTACACCTCTCGGTTGTGAAGACCTTTTTGGACGAGTGAAACCTTCGTACAGCCTCGCTGTCGGCAAGTGGTTTACTCCTTTGGTCGGCGCAAGGGTAAATTATAGTGGCTTGCAGTTTAAGGATGCACAATTATCTACGCAGGATTACCATTATATCCATGCAGATCTCCTGTGGAATCTCCTTGGACGCAGATATGCCCGACAGGAACAGGTACGTTGGAGACTTGCACCCTTTATGGGTGTCGGTCTGCTACATAACGCCACCAACGGGAACAATCCCTTTGCGCTTTCTTACGGCATACAAACACAATACCGTATTTCCAAACGGGTTAGTGCTATGCTGGAACTCTCTAACACAACTACATTCCAGGATTTCGACGGGTATGGCTATCCAAACCGTCCGGGCGATCACATGCTTTCGCTGACTGCCGGATTCACCTTTCATCTCGGTAAGGTCGGCTGGAAGCGCGCGGTGGATACAGCACCCTACATCCATCGGAACGAACTGCTTGTCGATTATGGTAACTTCCTTTCGGAGGAGAACAGGCGTTATGTGGGACGTCACAATCAAGACAAGCGAACGCTCGTGGAATTAAAGAAAATTCTGGAAATCGAAGGACTACTCGATACATATAGCCATATCTTTGACAACGACGATATAACCGGATGCAGATATCCTATAAATAATTATAGCGGTTTGAACTCGCTTCGTGCAAGGTTGAAGCATAGCTATTGGGACGGGTCGTCACCTCTTGACACGACTATTCTTCAGACTGAGAATGGAAAGCCATCGTATAATTATACGGCTTCCCGAAATGTGCCGTCCGCCCATCAGGACACTCTCGCTATGGATTCCACGGTTCTTTCATACGCTGATGGAGAGTGCATCGGTGCACCCATCTATTTCTTCTTTGCTCTCAATACGACACATTTGACGGATACCTCACAGAGGCTTAATCTTGACGAACTGGCTCGTGTAGCTAAGAAATACAGTTTATCCGTGAGGGTAACTGGTGCTGCCGACAGTTCTACAGGAACATCAAGTATCAATGATTCTTTGAGTATATCGAGAGCAGGTTTTATTACCGCAGAACTGGAACAACGTGGAATACCAGCCAAGCGGATTATCAGAGTTAGCAAAGGTGGAATTGCCGACTATATGCCCGTGGAAGCCAACAGACATACGAAAGTGGAGTTGTTTTTTCCAAAAGCGAAATAGAAATTTCGCATAATTGATGTTTAACTTTGTCATAATCAATGAAGCCTCTCCGCTGTGAAGCGAAGAGGCTTTTTCGATATGGTACACGTGAAGTTCGCCATATTCCTACTGTCAGAACCAGAATGAAAGTTATTTCGATGCTTCAAGTGACTCTTTTCTGAACTGTTTGAGAAGTTTTTCAAGTTCAAGTGATACTTTGCGGGCACGAGTTCCGGCAGCTTTGTTGCCTTTCTCCATCTGGAGGTTGGCATCTTTTGAGAATTGATCGAACAATTCACAGATTTGTGTAAATGTTTTTTTCATTGTTATGTTCTTAATATTATATAATACGTTGGCAAAGATAGCAAAAATATTTTTTTAGGACTTATATTAGCTCTGTTATATATTTCGCCTATAACATGATACCCCTTTTTATGTTTTTCCATTCTGAGTATTCCCTTATCGCACCATCGGCAAATCTGGCCGAAGAGATTTTATATGCAAAGGTACAGTGTCCGGGCGATTGTCAAGCACCGCTATGCTAACGGTTCCTGGATATTTTACGGCAGCCTTCCTCAAATCAAAGATTGACTTTCAGTCCCCTTCTCATTGCAAGGTATAAAAGGACAAGCCTGCTTCTGCTCTGACATTCGAAGGGTGGGTATTCCGTTCCATTCCATTCACTGTTTACTTGTCTTATCGCCCTTATTCCACTGTTAATCCTGCATAAAAATCAATCCCCGGCAAGAAGCCGAAAGAGCTTCAAGCAAAGGGAAATAATAAATCAAAGAATATGGGAAAATACGATTTTATCAAGCTGGGTAATCTTCTTTATTGGCATGACCCAGATAGTGGTCTGTCTAATGGGGTTTACCAAGTGGCTTCTATTCCGGAAAACATTGAAGAGGATAGCGTTATTTTGATTGCATCTGATACTTCGGAAGCGGAGGTTTTTCCTTCAGAATTATCACCGATACATACCGGTAGAAGTCATAAAGAAGACTTTTTGCGTTGGAAAACAGAACGTGAAGCTGAAGGTATTGAGTTTTACGACCACCTTTCCAAAGTGATGGATACGGAAAACGACTTGAGTGTGGGAGATATGGTGGCGTTTACAAACGATTATGGAGTGATATTTGGACCTTGTGAGGTCTTAGCTTTTGGGAATCTCTGTAATAGTGGCAGATGTGTATATATTGACAGTGATTCTTATTGGTTTCCTAACCGTCCCGACCAACTCACCATCATAAGAGGTGCGGAATGACAACAACATATCCACCTGTAGCCAAAGCAGGTGGATAGCATTTCCTTGTATTGTATATTCAGCCTGATTACTCTTATAGCCATGCTCCACCGAACTCCCGTTACCGCTCTTATTCCTTGTTTACTCGTCGTACTCCATTTCTAACAGTATAACACATTTATTGACCTGACATACGCCGTAGGTCTGTTTTCGTGTGCAAAGGTACGGTGGACAAACACGGTCCAAGTACCGCTGTCACTACCTGAAATGAAATTTGACGTAACCTTCCGTAATCACAGATTCCGGTATTCATAAAATTTCATTTCTGGTTCCTTGTCCGTTGTTTTTGCATTCACCGTTTGAAACGCACATGAAAACACTCCTTTTGGGCGAAGTCGGAAGGCTTTAAAAAAGGGAATAAAAGAAATTCTAATATAAAAAATTACGATTATGCCAAATTGGTGCAGTGCGTCATATGCTATAGAGGGTGACGCGGAAGAAGTAAAAAGCCTCTACAAGTTGATGAAAAGGTTACAAGAACAGAAAGAACCGTCTGTTCCTAACGGTTTCGGTAAAACATGGTTGGGATGCCTTGTGAATGCTTTGGGTGGCGATTATAACAAAATTCATTGCCGAGGTGACTGGAGTAACCTCGAAATGGAGGGCAATATCTTGAAATTCACAACGGAAACAGCTTGGTCTCCGTGTGATGAAACATTTGAACTTGTATGTGAGAAATTCCCAACACTATGTTATTTCTATCAATCGGAAGAGCCAGGTCTGGCTGAGTATTGGACAAATGACCAAGAGGGCAAATACTTTCCCGACAAGTACATTGCAGACCTATGTACTCCAGACGACAAATGGTACAAGGAATATTTTGTCAACCAGACAGAAATATTCAAGTGGTTTGAAGAGATAAGCGGTCAGTCTGTCGAATCAATAACAGAAATTCTTGCTATTGCCGAACAATGGAAAAATGAAAATGACAAATCTTTCTGTAACATCTATGAATATGCCGCAGGCTAAGACTAATCCGATGCAGAAAACGAAATGACGGTATGCTGACAGCGTTCAGCGAACTATCATTATCCGATAAGCCTCTCTAATTTGCCATGCAGATTGGAGAGACTTTGTCGCCTCCAGCCCTTTTATACAGTCGCAGAGTGCTTCTCCAGTCTTTTATATTCTTCCAATCCGGATATTCTTTATATCGCACATCGGCAGTTCTTATCTGAGAGATTTTGTATGCAAAGATACAGCTTTAGAATGGTCGTCAAGTAACGCTGCGCTAACAGTTTCCGGATACTTGTGGCAGCCTTCCGCATATCGAAGATTTGGGTATTCCACTTCATTCCATTCACTATTCACTTGCCTTATCCATCCTTTCCTTGCTGTCAATTTCGCATAAAAATCATTCCTGACAAGAAGCCGGAAGAGCTTCAAGCAAAGGGAATAAAGTTTAATCATTTAAATTTTAAAATTATGCACAGCCGAATTTTTCAGATTTCTAAAATGGGGATAGAAAAAGAAAACTATCTGAATGAAGACACTCTCCATCAGGGAGATGGCAGTTTCTATGACTATTGTGCGGAGATAGATGACGAAGAACGTAAGGAAGATATTCGTTATTTGGTCAATACTGCCCTACCCAAAGATATATTCGAACTTGTAGGCGATGACACCATGCGCTACATTGGTGGTGTGGAACAATGGAAAGAGAACTTTGTGACTAACATCCGTAAGAAAGCTGAAGCTATTACGACGGAAAATATGTTGGAGTTTGTAGGCCCTGTTTATCAACTTGAAAAGGCATTGGAAAATCCATTGGATATTGCGTATCATTTCTATTTGGACGGAGAGGGATACCAGTCATTTGCCGAAAAATCTTTTGCATTTATGGAGTTTGTCTGCACGCTTGAACCGGGAACGATACTCTATATCGGAGGAGTCATCGACTATCACTTCTGATACTCCATATGATTTTTTTAAAGCCACCCGCAACTCAAGCGGGTGGTTATCATCTTCCTATATAACAGTCCGATTACTTTTATAGACCATGTTCTGTCGAACCTCTGTTACCAATTCACAGCCTCTTTTACCGATTCTATATTACCTGTTCTAATTGTATTACATTCTCACAGTCCCGACATGCACCGTTGTTTGTTTCGTGCGCAAAGGTACGGTGGCAAACGATGTTCAAGTACCGCTGTTGCTACCTGAAATGAAATTTGACGTAACCTTCCGCAATCACAGATTCCGGTATTCATAAAATTTCATTCCGGTTACTTGCTCATAGTTCTTGCATCCACCGTTGAAAATGCACATGAAACAACCTCTTGGGTGAAGTCGGAAGGCTTCAAGAAGAGGGAAATAAAAAACAACTTAAAAAAAATAAATGCAATGAGAACTAAAACACTCTACAGATGCGATGCACAGAAAATAGACATCAGTCGTTTCCCTAACTTTCACATAACAGGAAGTATAACCGGAATGAAGAAACTCTATTATGGCAAGAATGCTTTATTGGTACATTGCGGAAGCTGGATTTACAACGTGTCAAGTGAACCCGAAGTTTATTATAATATAGCACATTAGTAGTATGAAAAAAGGTTATAAAAAAGATTTTCAGAGTTGGAAAGGTATAGTAACTCTAAAATTACTTTGCTGCAATATAGCAGCAGGTCGTTTTGATTGGAAGAAATATTGTACGCCACAGCCTTATTGTGGTCAGGAGATTTGCGTTATACCGCTACATTGTTCTTATGGACAGATAGGCTACACTGTGTATTTCCCTTATTCTGATATGCCGGAAGTGGAATACGATTGGGAAATGAACAAATTAACTATTGACAAAGAGAGTTGGGAGAGTTATTTACAGAATTAATATTTAAAAATATGGCACAGAATTTTTATACCAAATGGCAGAATGCAATCCTTGCAGATGCAGGAGCCTATGTTTCAAAAGAATACCGCAGTTTTCAAACAGCTTTGGTACGTGAGATTTCTAAATATGCAACAACTGTTGGCGCAAAAGTAATATCCAACTTAAAAGGGCATTATAATACCTCTTGTTTCATTGAACGAAACGGCAAATTCGTTTACATCAGTCACTCTTCCGGTTTGTCCCGAATAGGTCGCAGTGTAAAAATAGAACTTGATTCTTTCTTGATACGGACAGCCCAACATGCGAAAGATTACAGAGGGGGACATAATCAGTATTGCGATATAACAAATTTACAGTCTATGATAGATAATTTGTTAGAGTAATAAATTGCAAATAAACAAGAAAAGGTACGGAGCAAACCTGCTCCGCATCTTTTTTTCTGTTTTATCGGCGCATTCCGCCACCGTACTCTGCCTCTTGTAGCTCTTCCCGATATTCCTCCATATCATTCAACTTTTCGTTCACAGTTTGCAGGTTGGCATCCAACGAAGCATTATGATCGTATGGGAAACGATGTTGTGCGACAATTCCCGCATTAGTAACCGGCCCAACATCTATCATGTCGGATTCTTTGTTATAACTGACATACAGCACGTCACCGTTCGGCATTTCAAATGCAGGAGTCTTTTGCTGTGTCATGATGGCGAATTGTTCCGCAGCCATCTCCTTGGCTACCCCTTTTAACGTATCTCCAGCACGTTCAACACCATAACGCCTGATATGGTCGCGTACTTCCTTTTCCGTGAATTTCAGCATCACGTCATAAGTTCCCCCGACACTCCCATTGTACACCACAGCAAAATCCTTGTCCTCAATCAAAAGATTGTCTCCTCGGTTCTGTATGGGAGAAGAATAAGTATATTCTTCGTTAATGCCGTTACCGTCATAATACTCCTTGGCGAGAGTCAGCAATCCTTCGTAGTCCCCTTTATCCTTGAATGCGTCCAACCGCATCGTGTCATCGGTAAGCTGAAGATAAGCCACGGAAGAATAATACACTTTTTCTTTCGGTGCTGCTGTTTGTGCTTCATCAATGTTCTGCTCCAGTTCCAGTGCAATCTTATCCACCTTTTGGGTAATCAGAGAAGCTGCTCTTTTCACATCCAACAGAGTTGTTTTGATGAATTGCGGTGATTCCTTCAATTCGTCGAGCCATCCTTTGAGGTACGCACAACTGTCCTCTTTTATATGTTTCGTCATGCCGTAACGTTGGGCGACCAATGCGCTGCCTAACTCGGCCACCAGTTCTTCGCGCGCGTACTCTGCCGAGCCGAAAGTTGTCGGCTTGATACGGTCAAGGACTCCTTCCGCACCGGTTGAGTGTGTCATCTCATGGAATAGTGTTCCATAGAACGCCTCTCCGGATTTGAACTGCTCCTTTTCCGGCACAACGATTTCATTTTTCGATATAGAGTAGTAAGCGTTATCCTGATGCTGTGGTTTGATTGGACAAATCCACAGATTGTCCTTTATCAGTGCATCGACGGGCGCGAAGCTGAAATGTTCTCCGTTCTCAATCTTCGATAGCGAATATTCTTTTTCGAGTTTTTGCCACAACTCCGGTCTTGCCTCCTGCAAGTTGGTCTGTGCCACGTTAAAGACTCGGAATACTTGCATCTTCGGATAAACATTGTATTCCTTCTTCTCGTTATCAGATAGTTTTTTGTAGTCATCATACTTAATCTTCTCACCAGAATCCTTGTGTATGCAGGTGAATGTAGTCAGCATGATTGGGAATGATTTCTCTCCACGAAGTACAGAAACACGAGGTTTCTCCTGATTGTCCTTATCGGATTTGTTGAGCCGTTGTACACACTCAAAAGTGCAGAAGCGCGGAATCTTGTAACCTTCCTTTTCACAGTGTATAAGCAACATAATGGCATTCATGCCGTTATACTCACGTCCGGAAAGATTGCGGGGCCATTGCAACGCTCCTTCCGTGAACCAGGGCTTTCTCCAATCCTTACGGATACTCTCGATTTTCTCAATCATCATTTCAGCGAAGAGGTCTAATGCTTTATCCTCACTGTTCGGCCCGTCCGTGTGCTGTTTTTTATATCCGGCCATATCCTTTACTGATTGGAATTAGACGAATCTGCCACATACTGTACAAGTTCTTCCACTTTGCATGAAACATTCACCTTCCCGTTATATGCTGAAAGGGTTATTTCACCTTTGGCATCCACTCGCACGCCCGGCTGTAACCATGCTTCGCGTCCTTTGCCAAAACAGAAAAAACGTACCCATTGGTATTCAAAGCTATCCTCTACTTTTTCCGTACTGAATGCCGAGAACACTGTGTAAGGCTGGTCTTTCTTATCCCTTTTTTCCTCGATATGCTGCCCGACCTTACCTCGAAATACCAATTCGCCTTTGACCATATCCTTCATATCTGCCGTAGCTGTACGAATTTCGTTAATAAAAAGATTGAAATAAAGTTTGTCACCACGGTGTTTGAGATACATTGTCCCCGAAACCTCGACGCGGGAACCATTTCGATAATTGGAGACCTCCTCTCCGGCAGTATCTTTGCTGACATCCACCTCAATAGGCATAGTCTTCCCGTCTGTGTCAGGAATCATCACTCGAAGAGGGAAAACCAGAAACGTTTTCCCTTCCTTGTTTGTGCGTATCGACGCATTACGTCCGATGACGCCGCATACCGTAACATTACATTTTATCATTTCTATTGTCTTTTAATGTGATACATAATCACCCGACAACGGTGTTGCCATGATTTGTTGTTGAACTGCTGAATCATTGCTTTTAATCGGGTGCTCGTATCATTGCCCAAATCAACCATCCGGCAAGGAACAGTTGAACGCTCATGATAAGGAGCGTTGCCATCCAGCCGAAGAGTTGGTAGCAGAGCAGGACATACAAGGCAAGGTAGGACAGTCCGAACAGACATCTGCATAGCTGTATCATCACGCATTTTACCATATCGCCACGCCTCTATCTTTTTAAGTTCTCTGTTTGCCCCTGCTGTTGGGACATCCCTTGTTCAAAATTCTGTGAAGCCGCTTCCGAGAGGATAACCGTATTCAGCATACCGGTTACACGTATCCTTTTGGCTTCTTCTGTGAGAGTGTTGTTATTCAATGTTGCCGACAGACGGCTTAGCTCCGCAGTAGTCAACTCACGTGACATACGCAGCTCTCCATTGTCCACTCGCAGAATAGCCTTTCCATTTTCACTGATTGCCAGTTCACAGTTTTTCATGCCCGGCAACAATGATTTCAGATTGATGCGCCCGCTGTCCATTTGTTTCGATATGGCAGTCTTTTGCTCCTCCTCGTTCTTGTTGTCGATTTGTACGGCCAAGAGCATAAGGGAACTAAAGGCTGTCATCGCCATCTCTACTATAGGGTCATTGCATCCAGACATTCCCACACCGCTATCCTCTGACGAAAGCAGCTTCTTCATCCATCCGTCGGGTGAAAGGTTTTTGCCGGCGGCATTCTCTTCTGTTCCTTTATATCGGGTGAGCAGGTTGTTCCCGTTGTGCAACACTTCCAATTTGATATTACCTTTCTGTGCGATTTCAGTCAGATAAGCCGCAGGGTCGATGTCACGCTTTGTTCCGTCTGCATAGAAGTTTGTCACGCCGAAATGTAGATGTTCGCCCGTTGTACGTGTACCTGTGTTGCCCGATGTGCCGAGCTTCCCACCGGCTTGTACTACATCACCGACCTTTACAGCAACCTCCTTAAGGTGCATATAAGTACATTGTACCTTGCTACCATCCGTTCGGGTATATTCCACAGTCAGCGATTTCCCACCGGGCGTGTTCTTGTTCTGGTTCACAACCACCACCTTCCCGTTGTTTTCAGTAGCCAGTACCGCATCGTCATTGCAACGGATATCAATTCCCTTGTGCATCTGTTGTTTCGTGTTGTCCATCGGATCTTGCCGCATACCGAAAGGCGAGGTAACAAAAAGAAACTCTTCACGCTCTACCGGGAATGAGTATTTCGCACCATACTCTGAATTTTCAGACGTTCGGAGAGGATTATGTTCCGCACCGAACCGCTTACCCTGTGTTTCCATTTCCTGCATCACCAGTTTGTCATACTGCTGTAAGCCATTTTGCTCTATAATCCGTTGCAGGCTCTCGGCATATTCTCCGCCTGTGGCATAACCGGCCTGTTCGATATTTTGTGTCCAACCCTTGTAATCGTCGGGTGAAAGTGCAAAACATCGGGCATAGCGGCTGTTCTCTTTCAGAAAACGGGAGTGGTGTTCGTATGAATCACCCACGCTGTCATAACTGCAAAACTTCTCATTCGGCTTATCGTCAGTATATATGCCATACCTTCCTCCTTCGGCAATCCATGCAGGCGTAGCCTTGATGCCAAAATGGTTGTTTTCGTTCTGCGCCAAACGGCTTTGTCCGTTGGAACTTTCCAGTATGCCTTGTGCCAACGTCACGGATGCGGGTATTCCGTATCGGCGCATCTGCTCCATAGCATACTCTGCATATTTCATTGCGTATTGTTGGTTCTTGCTCATTTCCTTACTCCTTATCTATGAAAACCTCTGTGTGTTTCTTGTTCCTCCATGTCACTGATAGCAACCCGTGCCCCGGCACGGACGAGCTTAGACAGATAGCTGTCGAGCTGTTCCGTTGGAAATTCCGTTGAAGCCGTAATGTCCCGTTCCGGATACTCTTTCAGGGCTATGCCCAATATCTTTGCACCCTGTACCGCATCTTCGTTATAGAGCCGATAACCATCTTTCGTGCGAAGCAGTTGCAAGGCATCGGGATGGTTCGCCTTAAGTTTGTCCCACAACTGCCGCTCCGGTGAAATTCCCTCATTGTCTGATTCCGTCCGTTCCTGCGCTGCCGTTTCTATCGGCCACAACTCTGCTTCTTTCTGTTGTTTCTCTCCGGTGTGTGCTTCCTGCGATTGTCCTTTTTGCAGTACGTCTGCAAAAAGAGTAGCTGCCAGATGACGTTTGTAGCTGTCACGTTCTTCCGCTATCCACATCCGCTGCCACTGTTGCGGAGTGACACTTCGGGCAGGCTGTTTCTGTCCGTCGATAGTTGCGACACACTGTATGCCGTCTTGTTTGGTTTTGAAAACCGAAACACGCTGGATACGGTTCAAATCAATTTCCGGCATTTCGCTGTGGAACAAATCCACCTTTAGGTCAGGTTTGACCTCGGCCAGCGCATAATACTTGTGCGCCAGTTCCATCCGCACCTTACCGATGTTATCCATCGCTTGCTTGAGCGTTGAAAAGAAGCGGTTTATATCTTCTTTATCAGGATAGATGCTATATCCGCTCTTATTTTCGGGTTTGATATAAAGTGCCCATCGTTTCTTATCGTCTTGAATCATCTCTACGTGGTCAAATCCGATCTCATTTGCCTGTTTGACCGCCGAAGCCACGTCCAGTGTGGAGAGTTTCTCCATCGCCCAGTTCTTCAGCCGGGCCAACGTAATCATCTTCTCGGCAAAATAACTGTCATCGGGCCGATAACCTAATGCACCATCCGTATTGTAGAAGCGTACCTGCTCGATTCCCTCTTTCTGCAACGCTCGCATGATGCGTCCCTTGTTCATTCCCGGTATCTCGTTATCTACCTCTGTTGATGCCCCTGCTGGGAGAATCACGTCTGCGGTTTTTGCCTGTGGGTCAATAACAAGCACAATTTTTTTCGTTTCTTTATCCGGATGCTGCCGAATCTCGTTGGCCACAAAATAATGTTTGGGCATCTGCTCCTGCATGGTTGAAGTGTCCCGCCGGTTGCGCATGGTGGCGTATTCGATTTTCTCGCCCCGTTCCGCTTTATTGATTACTTCGATGGCATTGTTCACGTCACTTTCGAGGGCGTCCATCAAGTTTGGGTTCTCTTTCAGCTCCCGACACCAGTATTCCACAGTCTTCAGGCTTTCTTCAGACAACCGTGCTGGCAACCCCAGTTCCAACATTTTAATTCCCGAAGCCAGTTCCACGACCAACCGCTCCTGTCTGACGGCATCCTCCGAGGGAGCCACACCGTTCTTCATCACCATACCTTCACGCGCCAACCGTTGTTGGTGTCCGGTAGCACTCACGATTTGCCGCAAGGCTTCCTGTATATAGTCGTGATAATGTCCGAACTCTCTTTGTCGCGGCATATAGACCGCATCCTTATCTGTTTCGTAGTGGGGTACACCGCTTCCGTCCGAACGCACAGGCACAAGGTTGTCCCGCATCCTCAGCAGGAAGTCGTTGAATTGAATATGCAACCGTCGGTTGTCAGCTTCCGTATATCCTCTTTCCACTGCACTGCCATACCGCCGCAACGTCGTTTCGTATCGCTCCTTATCCACGTAGGGTAGTGTCGTCTGGTCAATGTTGAACAAAGTACGAATTTCACGGTTGTGTACACCTTTATATAATTTTTGTTCCTCTTCATACAGTTTCATGTAGTCATCACGACTGATAATCTGTTCCGGATTATTACGGTGAACGTACTTGTTCCAATTGTAAAACAAAAATGGAACTCCCTGCTCATTTTCACGCACCGAGGCTCCTTGTGCCTTGGCATCACTGAATAGCGTGAACTGGTTGGTTTTGCATCCATTTTTATCGGAATGCAACGTCATGAACAGCGCATTGAATGCGCTGACAGAAACACCCCTTGGATAGAAGCGTGGGTATCCCTTTCCCGATGCGTTGAGCCAGTGTCCACCGGCATTCGAGGCTTCACTCAAAGCCGTAGAAAGCAAGGTGATTTGTTTTTCCTCGGCTTTCTTTTCGATTTGCGATTTTTCTTTCATATCGTTTATTTGATTATAGGATTATTGAATACCCCGTGGACGCACGATGGTTTCCTGTTTTCCGTCCTCATAATTCCGTGCAGCAGCTTGGCGAAGCTGGTCACTCTTGGCAAGGACAGCATTTGCCAGCGTGTTCAAAGGCAATGCCCCGGTACGGTAGGCTTCTGCTACAACCGGTGACAACTGGATGGTACACGGTACTCGGTCTATCGTGGCAATCAACGTGCTATTTTGCAATACAGGGTTCACGATACGTGGGTTCAGAGCTTCATTCGTATAGTGTCGGTACTGTACATTGTTCCCGTTTGTTACGTTCAGTTTTTCCTCTGTTCGTTCTTTCAAGGCCTCGTGTCCTACCTTATTCAACAGATTCATACCTCCCAGACCAATCAGGAGCATTTTCAGCAACGGGTTACGCACAAACATACCCGCCACAATGCTCGCTATCGGTAACATATTGTTTCCCAAGCGCAACGATTCTGTTTTGCCTGTGAATATTCCCAACAGAACATCAGGGAGCATGGCCATTACATAACCGAGATTACCTGTCATATTACCTATGCCATCCAGTCCCAGCATACCAAGCAGTCCGCCCCAACCGTTTCCGTTTCCCTGTGTTACTTGCGCACTTTGTATCGTTTGTACATGTTGTTCCGCATTATTGGCAGGAACAACGGTTTCATGCTTCTCTTCTTTCATAGTTTCATCCTGTTCTGTCCTGACCATTTCCGCTTTGTCACGTTGTTCCAAAGACTGCAAGTAGGCCTCTTCTTGTCCGGGAGCAACAACAATCGGCACATCCTTGTACCGTTCCTCATGCTTCTGTTGTTCCTCGTTCTGTACATTCGGCCACAATAAACCGTTATTCTGGTTTTGTGTCCACTCCATGAAGCCAAAGTCCATGACAGGGATTTTCTTTTTCAGTTGCTTGTTGTCTGTACCAATCGCCGTGTTCTCTTTGACTTGTATTTGGGCTGCCTCTTTGCGAAAATCGTCGAATACGTTTCTGTCGCTGCCGAACACTCCTTTACTGATGCACTGTTCTACTGAAAGAGTGTCAGGCTTCTTGCCTTCAAAATGATTGGCGATGGCTGCAATAGCCACATCTGTACCGGCAAATTTTGCCAGTGCCGTCCATGAACCAGCACCACCCATCATCAAGGTATCTGCGGCTGTGCCCAACATCCATCCCGTACCTTTTTCCCATCTGTTCGGGCGATAAGCTGCTTCGCCTCGTGCCTCTATTTCATCGGTCAGCGGTGAACGGCTTAACGTCTGCGATAATCCCAGCAGACTCGATTCGGTAGCCTTTCGGACGATGTAGTCAGCGGAAGACTTGGGCATACGTTCTTTCACCAGCCGGTCAATCATCAGTTCCTCTATCCGGTGGTCCATATAGGCATAGGCGAGGTCACAACCGAGCTGTTCTGATAACTCATCGTAACGTGCCCTCCCGATTTCCTGCACGACGGTATCCCGCCACTGTCCGGCCATGTACGCAAGGTCTTGCTGCATTTCCTTGGAGCCGGTAATCTCCGTCTTGCACATCTCGATATAGTCCTCTGTCGTTTTGGAGTTCCATTCGCCTGTGACCTTGAGTGTCTGATAGGGGTCGCTCATGGGTTGTGCCGAAGATGCCATCATACTGAGAATACCACCTAAAGAGGTGGAATATTCTTTCATTTCCTCTCCCTGATTCCGTATGAGGTCAGTTCGCGTTTTTGACATGACGGGTGCGATATGGCAGTTGAAATAGTCGTTCACAAGGCGTTCCATTTCTGCAAACCGTCCGCTATGCTTGATTCCGTCCATAATGTATTATATGTTTATCCTATTCTATTCATTAATAATTGCTCTTTTGTCTGCTCGATGGCGTTGTGGTAAATTTCCATCTGTTTGGGATAGAACTCTTCCAGCCATACATCTTTCTCGATGTTGTCGTGAATAAAGCGTATCGCTTGTTCTCGCTCAATCTCCACCGATGCTTCGCCCTCTTCCCGGTTATTGAACCATGCTTTCGTCCACCAGCGCACACCGGCCCGGTCAGGATATACCGTGACTGCTCTCGGTATGTCAAAACTCTGGATGTCTATGTCCAATTCTGCTAGTGGGTCAATGATACCACTATGGGGCAGGGCTTCGTCATAGAGTTTTTTTTTACATCACCGCCCATCGTCGATAAGTACACGCCATGCCGTAGGGCAAGGTAATGCAGGAAGTCCGCAATGAGTAGGTTCTGCACCTTACAGGCAAGCGGCATTGCTTTATGTCCCAGTCCGAGTGGGTTGGATATACTCGGCATATTTTCATAGAAGTATTCTTTGACTGCTCCCATTGTAAAGACATGGCGGAGTGACTGCTCCGTATGTGGAGGAAGTCGGTATGCACCACGTTGTAAGTCTTCCATGTAGTGGGGCAGGAAACGCAGCATCAATTCCTCTATTTCCTGTCTGTCCTGCTCGTAATCGGTGGTCAGTGCCATCGCCATGCCGGGAGATGTTGCCGCTTCGTCTCCATCGGCATGACATAATGCTTGGATATTACCATACAGCATGGTTAGAAATTCCAGCGGGTTCAGTTCCTCACCTTTGAAGCGTATCCCGATATGCAGCTTGTCACCGCTCAAAGCTACAGTCTGTCCGGCCTTGACACGCTGTCCGAACTGGGCGAAGACATTTGACAAATGCCCATAGGTCACTTCATACTCCCCATAGCGTATAGTCTGGCAGATGCCGAGTGTAGGGTCATTGCCTATACCTGACACGATACCGCTGGCGACAGCCGCCAGTGTGTAACACCGTACATCGAAGTCAATGCCATGATGAAAAAATGTTTTGCCCGTTGCCGGATCGGTTTGTTCGCCGTAGCCGAGCGATAGTTTCACATCCTTGCCCTGCCGTTCTTCAAAAGGCATACAGTATCCACTTTCGGATTGCAGGATCATTTCTTCTGTATATTTCATTATTGTTGTTAGATTTGATTTGTATTCTTATCTTTTCATCCCTCCGCTATTCGTCTGTTCTTCAACAGGAAGAGCGGGTGTCTGTACTCGTTGTATGCTTCCCGTGTCAGGTGTGCGGAAAATACCGGCATTGTTGCCGATAAGCATCATGCCGAGAAATGCACCGGCAATCTTGCCCAGCCAGCCGAAGCGTCCGAATATAAGAAATGCTGCTGCGACCAGTCCTGCTATACTCAATCCCGACACGTTACCCTGTCCGAGATTACGGAAAAAGTTACCGAACATATCGGAAACTCCGCCATTGGAGACTTGCCGCAGAAAATTCGATACTCCACCCAGTTTTGAGTCTATGCCGGCTACCGTACCGCTGACGGAACCGACTGCTTCTCCGGCCTTGCTTGTTAGTTCTCGCACACCGTCCGCTGCATCTGCAAGGGTATCCGTAGCCGATTTCCCTATGACCGCATCGCTTACGATATGTACCACGCTCTTATCTGTGGTTAGTTTCTCCCAACCCACATAACCGACTGCACCGCCGATGGCTGCGGTCTTGACGGCTTGTCCTGTGCCCCGTAAGGTTTGTGAAGGATGCAGTGCAGCATGTCCCATACTTCTTCCGGTAGCTTTTGCTGCTTTGCCGCCATATTTCAATATTGAATTCCAAATTCCCATATCATTACATTTTTAAGGTCTTACTTTCTTTCCAATCTGTCGCCAACGTCGTTTGGCTGCGTCCACGATACTGCGTTTATCGGCTTCGGGACGTGCACCCTCGTCGATTTCCCGCCAAATGTCGCCCATTGTCGTGTACTTTACCGCTTTGGTCAGTCGTTGCAGTTTTTTGTTCATTGTTTTGAGCTTTGGACGGATACCAAAGACAATTTCCATACGCTCTTTTTCCGTCATCTTGTTCTCCGAAAGGCACGCTGTGCGAATATCGTTCACAATTTCCACGCTGTTCATCATCAGTTCCCGGTAAATCTTGTTGCGCTGTGTGGATAGGGCTACGGCAAGTGTATTGGCTGGACTTCGCTTCAATTGCTTGGTGAAGTCGCCCATATTGTCTGTCAGCCTCGATACCTCATAATAGAACCCATAAGTTTGCGCCGCATAGCAGACTATTGACCGGAAAGAGTTCAGATAGTTATTGAACTCTCGTTGCAGGTCTGTTGTAGCCTGCACTTCTTCTTTTGTCCAAATATGCCCGGTGGTCTGCATCAGCATGACCTTTTCTTGATTTTTCAATTCCTTCTCTGCCTTTTCGGTATATGCTGCAATCATTCCGGCCAGTACAGGGTCATTCTGCGCTTGTACCTCACCGATACCGGTAAGACACAGCAGTAATATACTTATCCAAATTGTCCATTTCATAACTGATATATTTTATCGGACGAGAGCTGCCGCCCTGTGCCAATGGGACAGAGCCATACGAGCTGCCTCACCGTTGTCACGGTCAAGCATTCCCGCCGTTACGTTGTTCCACACATCATTGAAAGTATAGTACCGTATGCTCAAATAGAGCAGATGCAACTTCCGGCTAAAATCCGATAGTTGGTCGTTCAACGCCCATAGCGTCTTGCTGCGTTCTGCCCCCGTAAGCATGTTTTCGTTGCTACCCTTGGCCACAGCGTCATTCAGCAATGTAAAAACAGAGACAAGCTCCGTTGCTGTTTCTATATAGAGGTTGTTCATGTTCATACTGGCCACAATGCCCTGCGGATTGTTTTGGATGGCCTTGCCTAATTTCCCCAGCGTGAGGAAAATCCGCACACCGTCATTGTAGAGATGCGTACAGGCTTTCAGTGATGAAGCGTAACCGCTTACTGTCTTGAGGTAACTGTTGTACTGCTTCTCCCACTTGTGGATTTGGTTGAACTCGGTAGCGATGCTGTTCTGAAGCAAGGCTGTTTGTGTCTGTCCCTTTATTTGTTTTTCAATCTGCTCGTTTATCAGTTCGTTACCTTCGGCCAATGCTGTCCATTCCAACGGATTGGAAGCCGCAATTTGGGCTTCTGCCACCTGTGGAAGCAGGCATACCAGCGAGACAACCAGCCCCAGACTAATGATTCGTGATTTCATATATTCCCTTTTTTCGTTTGTTAGTTTCTACCCGTTCACGGATAATTGACACGAGGTCGTCCCTATGGAAGATACCAATCAGGTCAAGACGGGGCGTGTTTCTGTCCATTGAAAGGATGCTTACGGTTTTCAACCCACACAATTGTTGCAGCAGGCTTGGTGCTCTTGAAAATCCACGATACGATACAGCTCCATATAATCCACTTTGCGACGGATAATACCGTATTCGCTGACAAGTTGTTCCGTACCGATGCAGTAACGGATTCGCCGCAGGTAGAGATAACGGTAGAGTAACAGCAACGAGAGCATCAAGGCAATTACTGTGGCAATAGCTGTCAATGGCAACCCTTCCATGCCTCCGTACACCCATACAGTGCCGCACAGCACGAGAGTGGGCAGCTCGTTGATGACAAATTGCCCGGTATGCGGATGGATGACAATGGTTTTATGATAAGTTCTCTGCATAGGTTTTATGGATTATCGGTGAAAATGGGAGTGAAAGTCTTCTCTCATGCCGGAGAGAGAATTGGTTATATCCACTTCCAACCGGGCAAGTTCTTCCCGTATCTTGTACATTTCCTGAAAACCCTTATCTGACATTCCCTGGTCATTGGTTTCAAAGGAGAATATTACTCTGTCCGCACGTTCAAGACGCTTTCGCACAGCCTCATGGTCTGCTTCGTCATATAATCCGTTTCGGATATGTTCCGGATTGATTTCGGGTAAATCGGCCAAGGCTCGTTTTAGGGTGGCTTTACCACTGATTTCCCAATCGTCAACTTCCTTTTCCTTGGGTTGTATCCGTTTGTCGAGTAGCTGGTCGTTCCAATCCTTATAACCTTCTGCGGCAGATTCATACAGGACACGTCCTACATCTTTCGGACCGGGATTGAAAGCCCCAATCGCCTTGTCGATGGCTGCCAGATTATTTCTCATTGCCTCTAATTCTTCCTCGCTTGCAGAACCCTCGGCACAGGCCATTTCGTACTCATCCATACGAACCATGCTCATTTCCTGTAGATAGCCGTCCCCAATATCCATATCGTCATGCTCCCCATTCTTCAAATTTTGTTTTGCATCATTTATACCCAGAATGGCTGTAATCTTTTCAAAATTGAATGGTTCAAGTCCTATTTCATACTGTGGATAGCCTTCGCTGTTGTTCTGTACAATCAGTCTGCCGGTTTGTGACAGACAGGTGGAGAAGTTCCAGCCTGCATGAGTGAGAGCAAAGTGGATGGCATAGACCTGTCCGGCACGGTCATGATCGAAGCAAAGGTGATGTGAGGCATGGGGAGTTACCTTTATCGTTCCTTTGAATTGCTGCTGGCTTGGTGCCCCTCCGGTAGAGATAAAAACCGCCTTTCGCAACTCCTTATTTTCTGCCTGATGAAGTTGGTAATATGCCATCGCATCATAAGCACTTTCGAACCAATAGATATGCTTGGCGGAGGTGAGAGAAGTGCGGGCAGGGCTGGCAATCCACAGTCCCTCGCTTGAATTGCTCCCTGCGGCTTTGCCTTTGTAGCTGCCGCTCCCGTCCATACGTGCACGTCCTCGTTCTTCAAGTCCCACAATCTCTCCGTCGCCTTTGGGCAGGGTTAGTGGAAAGGACAGGTTCGTGTAGGCTGCACCGTCCTCCCGGTGTTTCGTAGCCAGATAAAAATGCCGATGGAAAGCATATTGTGTATAGAGGTCGATACCTCGGCTTTTAAAATAAGGATAAAATTTTTTCTGCGTTTCCCGGTTCTGCGGATTGAACTTATGAATGTCGTAGTCCGCTATGTCAAATGGCTTTACATCTCGTTTAGGGTTCACTATTCTGGTTTTCCGTTCAGTGACGGGAATATTCAGTAATCTGTTACAGACAAGATTCACCAGTCTGTCCGGAGACATACCCGCATGGTACTCCGTGAAAAAGTGCGGATGCTCCTTGATGAAGGAAATGATGTTATAAACTTTCTGTTGTTGTGCGTGGAAACAGCATTTTCCTTGTTGTGTCACAATAAATTTGTCACCACGGATACGTCTGCCGTCGCTGTCCAAACGGACATACGAGGGATAGCGCAGACCGTCACGACGGTTCAGGTGATACCCTGCGTCAATCAATACGTCCTGGATGTTTAGTCGTTGCAGGAAGTCATCGTATGTAAGGTCTCCGTCTCTCATAGGTTTACCTCCCTCTTCTCATTTCATTAATATCTTGATTCATCTGTGCCTCGAAATTACGGATGGCCACATCTCTCGGTGTATCTACGCCGGGCTTGAAGTATGGATGTGGCGGTCCGCTGAAACGTTCGCCATAAAACTCCGGAGAGTGGTGGTGATGGAAGCCATGTGCGACTTCCGACGCCACCACCGCACCGGCGGTAAGGGCAGCGAATATCTTCACGCCAAGCCCCTTGTTCGCTTCAGGACGTGTCTTCATATCCACCTCGTTGAAAATCTTCGAAAAAAGTTTCATCCGGTGGTAATCATCCACAGCAAGAAACTTGTCGTAGTCTTTCTGGCTGATTTCGTGGCTGATGACCTGTCCGTCAATAACGGCGGACATCTTGTATTTACCCTCCGTCTGTGCCGGTTGCACGGCAATGTCGCTGACCTCTACTTCCCGGCCATGTTTCTCCTCACGATACCAGCCTTTGCTTTCGTTGAGCAGTTGCAGGTCACGCCCGTCCACGGCTGCACCAATACTGCCCTGTATGTATTCCTGCCGTATCGGAGTTTCTTGCTGCATGAATAATTCTTGTTCCTGCCGCTGCCGTTCTTCCAGTTCATGCCGTACTTCGGGATGCAGGCCGATACTGATGCGTTGTTCGCTGTTGAGCTGTTCCATCGTTACCTTATCGGCAAAGTCCGCTCCGATAATGCCATTCAGCAGATCCAGCCGTTTCTCCACAGGTTGTCCCTCGATGGATGTGGTAGCCAGTTTTTTCACTTCTTCTTCCGTCAGGTCATAGACCATATCGGCATTGACACTTTCCGATTGTACGGTCAGTGTCCTCCGTTCCATATCCACGATAAGACCGTGCGAAGTAAGGCACTCCGACCATTTCTCGTTGGAAAAATAGACTGGTGAAGCAATCAACTCCTTGTACGGTTGTGCCGGTTCCTTGCTGTGCGGACGGCTGACAAGCGGTGTAATGACCTCCTGCAAGTTCTTCAATACATCTTGCTGTACAATGGGTTGCTCCTGTTGACCGCCTTTGTAGTAAAAGCCGTAGCCACCCGATTGCAGTTCGCCGGGCTTCATGCGCCCGTCTGGGCGTTCGGGTACGATGGATGGCCCCGGAAAGAAAAGCTGCCCGCCGACTCTGCGTAGGTGGAAGCCCCACTGCTCGCGTGGTGTCCAACCAAGAAATGGAGGGGGCATACCCAGACGTCCCATGTGTCCGTACTCACCTATACCGATGCGGTAGCCATGCAGCCCCATCGCCACACGCCCGTTGGCATTGCGGGCATGGACGAAATTCTTCGGCATATAGAAGTCTTTTCCTATGATGCTCGTAAGTATGTTGTAGGCCTTCTTGTTGGCCGTATTTGTTCCCCAGTCCGTCAGGGCCAACATCTGGCGTTCGGTTATAGGATAGACCAGCAACGGTGAATCATGCCCTTGCACAATCAGCCGGTAGCCGCCTCCGTCAAATGCAACATGGGCTTGAAGTCCGTTACGCATCAGTAGATTGCGCATTTCGGGCTGCAAGTCCATCTGTCGGGGATTGGTATTTGTTCGTATCGCCATAGTCTGATGTTATGATGGTTACTTGTTATGCGTTACCGTATTTCATAGCCGCTTCCAATTGTTCGTCTTTGAAACGTACAAACCCGGCGGCAGAATCCTCGCAGACCGAGAGTCCTTTTTCCTCACAGTAATGGGCGTACTCCTCCTGCCACTCGGCGGAAAAATGGTTGATGTAATCGAGCCAGCCGTATTCGCCGCTCTGCATCTTCTCGACGAGAATCTCTTCGGGATAATATTTCTGTTGTGCCATACGCTTATATTAAATAGGTTTTATTTGTGAATACCTGCCGCTCGGTTACGCTCGCCGCTTTTCTTCTGTTCGTTCCACAGTTCTTCGGTGTATTCCTCCTCCGGAACGTAGTCGAGATTACCGTCATCATCCATCACCCAGCAACCGTAGCAGCCGAAGGTGTACTTATCCCATTCGCGCTTGGGTTGCTCTTTCCATTTCTGCGCGTCACCCGCACAGAAACGGATACCTGTCTTGTTATGAAGGTCGATACCTACCGTGACAGGTTCGCCATCCACTGCCACCGTCAGAGGCTCACCATGCTGCATTCCGTTTACTTCCACTGTACCGAAGTGCATTACTTCAGCCAGTACTTTCAGGTTACGGGCAATGATGGGTGTCGGAACATACATCACCTGTTTTGTTTCCTCGTCAATTTGCACGAAAGCCTTACTGTGCCGTCCGTCCGCCATAGCCACGTCTGCAATGATGGATTTGCCGTCGAGTAACTGCTTCTGCTGTTCCTCGTTGTAGCATTCCAGTGGTGAGGACTTCAGCGTGGGGTAGAAGACCACATCCACCTCGCCGCTATCCATACGGATAAAGGCAAACCGACTGCGACTCTCGATTACTTGGCCATTCTCGTTAGCGACACGCACGGGCAGTACCGGCGAGTAGCCGCCTTTCCCGATTTCTTTCAGGATACGCAGGGGCAAATCTTCAATCATTTCTTGGGTAAGCCCAAAGCGGGCCAATGTCGGATAAGGCAGTTCATTGAACTCAAATTGTTCTTTTTTCATATTCTGAATGATGTTATAAAATTATACTCAGCAAATATAGATTGATTTCTTATCTGATAACTAAAACATTTCTTTATAAGTGATTATAAAGTGATATTTTTAATGTTTTGAATATGATTATTTGCGAAAAATCATATTCAAAACTAATTAAATGGTTATATTTGGAGAGAAAACAGCCGGCAATGGAAAGACTATAAGAAGAGCGTGCTAACTTTGCTGCCATGAGAAAGATTCTATTATTGATGATGACAGGTGTCTCATTATGTATCACGACGGCCAAAGCACAATTCAATACCGTTGCCGTTACCCCGACACGCTACAAGATGGAGGCGTTGGATATGGGGTTAGACCAAGCAGAACCGGCACCTGAAAGCGAGGTTTCCATACAGGAAGTTTCAACAGGTATCCCGGTATCCGCAGATATGGATAAGAAAAAGTGGATGGATCGTTACTTGAGTGTAAGTTACCCGTTACGTTATATCAAGGTCACTTCGCCTTACGGCTACCGTAAGGACCCGTTTACGGGAAAGAGTAAATTTCATGGTGGACTGGACTTGCGCGCACGTGGCGACGAGGTGATGGCCATGATGGAGGGTGTGGTCGTGAAGGTCGGACAGGACAAGACTTCCGGCAAGTATGTAACTTTGCGGCATGGCAGGTACACCGTCAGTTATTGTCACCTCTCTAAAATTCTTATTGTCAAAGGGGCAGTAGTTCATCCGCGTGATGTGGTTGGCATTACCGGCTCCACAGGACGCAGCACTGGCGAACACCTACATATCACCTGCAAGCTCAATGGCAGGAGTATCAGCCCCTCGCTTATACTCGATTATATCCAATCCATCCGGCAGGAGTGCATATCAGCATTGGCAGGTTTGTGAAAAGAAGTAAAAAGGACTGAAACCGTTCCGGTTACTTTGTCATCCGTTCGATAATATGGGCAATGTGGTTGCCCCAGATGTGTATTTGTACAAGGAGCATCGAAGGCATGGAGAACGTCTTGCCATAGAAGATAGCCGCCACTACTTTGCCACCGCACCGTTCTATTTCTTCCTTGTAATCCGCCACGCTTTGCCCGGTTGTCAGCACATCATCTATGATGATAATCTCTTTCCCTTTGATATTTCCGGTAATGAGGTAGTTTCGTTCGAGAATACGCTTTTCTCCACCTTTGGCTTCATGCAGGCTTTCTCGTGCATCGCAAATATCAACGTCGTACAGTCCTGAAGTTAAATCCTGTCGATGCTTGCCGATGTACCAGTCGAGCCGTTTGAACCGTTGGCCGTATTTTATCCAGTTGCTACACGGCATGAACATGATATGGTAAGGTCTCTTTTTCAGTTGCAAAGCATTCATGCACGTTTTAAAGAACTCGATTCCGTGTATATCTCCTTGTTTGAATTGGTAGATGGAACGGCAGAAAGCCCTCTGTTCATCATTGAGCAGCGCATTGTATCGTGACGGATAGTAATACCCGTAAAAAGAGATTCGGATGCCTCGTGATTTGAACGGCTTATGGGGAGAATGGCCATCAAACTGTTCGGGGTGCAAGAGACAGAACATACGGCAGGCTTCCCGATGACCGGCCATTACCGCCAGACGACAGTAGCGTTCACGTTCCTCGCTCTTTTCGGCCAACCGTGCGGCGGCGAATGCCGCTTCTCCTGCTTTTCGTCGCCAATAGCCGATAATATACCACAATGCCCCGATAACGAAAAGCAGGAGTATGAACAATAGTCTTGCATTCATCGTATTTTTATTTGAATGAAGCAGTCCGTTTCAATCCGGTTATTTACAACATTACGGTGTATTTCGGCATAATCGGATATGGATGTAATGGCTTCATTGCTTATTATCAGAATCCGTTTTCACTCACTTGCAAAGTTAGCAAAATCGTGGCACTAATCTAAAATAGCACCGATAATTTGTAAGCCATATCACTCTTATATTATAAAGTCTTACCCATACAACTTCCTCTTTTAAGTGTACATGCTTAACTTTTATAGAGGATGTTTTTGCCCTTTTGACCGGTACACGGCAAATGGCATACAAGTCTGCTATATGCTGTGTACCCGTCTTTGGGGCAAAGCAAGGACGATGGCACATTTGCCACAAGTGTCAATCAAGCCAACCTGTTGTCCTTGCAGCAACCTCCACCATCTGTCCTTTTGTAACCGGAATGCCGTCTGTCTGTTTTTATAGCTTCGCCCCACACCATCAGCGGAACGTCACAGGACTTGTCCGCAAGAGACATTCACTCACCTTATGGCAGCAGAGCTGCTATGGGGTGAGTGAAAGACTCTTTACGGAAGCCAAACATGAAAAGACCGTACACCTCGGTCACAAACTGCCAAGGCTTACGCTTCGCCAGATTTGAGACTAAGTTGTACGGTCACTTCATCGGGAAGTTTGGACCGGCAAGCCACAGACGCTCCACTGCCCACCCATTCCTTTTATAAATCTTGCACCTATTCTACATGTCTATATGACAACCGCTTGTAGTAAGAAAGCATGTTCTGTTTGTCAGTCAGCTCTGCCGTAGTCATATTTCCCGCAAAGTAAGCCGCCTTTTACCAAACATCAAATCGCCACTATCGCTGGAACGAGAAATCTTCCTCTGACACGTCAGAGCGTATTTCTTGTCCCCGTTTTGTCTTATCGGTATTCTTGGGCGGCAGTTGATGGCAGAAAATATCCCTCAGCAGGCTGAACAGCCTTCAAAAAGAGGGAAAAAGAAAAATTATCAGAGTTATGGCAAAGACGATAGACATAGAACTTCAAAAGCAGTTGGACAAGCCACAGGTATGGTTCTGTAAGTATTTTCCTGCACGCATACGCAATGTGAGCGAGCGTGAGATAGCAGACCGCAAGTTAGTCTTTGATTTCAAGGATGGACGGGCATACGAAGAGGTTGCTCAACGCACGGCAGCCAACATGACCGAACGTTATGGAACATCATGCACCAACATTGTATTTTCTCCCGTACCGGCATCCACCGATAAGAAGAACGAGATACGTTACAAGGCATTCTGCCAAAGGGTATGCGAACTGACCGGAGCTATCAATGGTTATGACCATGTATCAGTGAGTGGTGAGAGGCTGACCATTCACGAGAACCGTAAGGCAGAGAAAGAAGTCCGTAAGGTAAACGTCATTGAGTTTGATTCGGCTTTTTTCAACGGCAGGTCTGTAGTAGTCTTTGATGATGTGATAACCAAAGGGCTGAGTTATGCTACTTATGCCAATCAGCTTGAAAGCCTTGGTGCTAATGTACTCGGAGGTATATTCCTCGCAAGAACCCATTACAAAGTGAAATAATATGACCCAGACAAAGTATGATAAGGCAGTGTCCGTTTGCTTCAGTGGACACCGTAATATTCCATTCCGATGCAGGAAGCAACTGAAGCTGCAATTAAAGGCAGCGATAACCAAGGCATACGCTGGAGGTTATCGTCATTTTTACTGTGGCATGGCCATGGGGTTTGATATGCTGGCGGCAGGGGTTGCCCTTGCGTTGCAGTCCGAATTGTCAGGTCTGCAAGTTATTGCCGTAGTACCGTATCGCGGACAAGCCGAGAGGTGGAACGATGCGATGAAAGCCCGGTACGATACCATCCTCCGTAACTCGGATGATGTTATCATCCTGAGCGAACACTACTACCATGGTTGTTTGCTTCGACGCAACGACTATATGGTTTGTCACAGTTCGTCTCTTATTGCCTGGTATGACGGCAAACCCAAAGGTGGTACGTTTTATACTTATCGTAAGGCTACAGCGAATGGACTAAAAGTTCTAAATCTCTATGGCAGTTCAATCGTATAACAGACATCTTGTTTTCGCATATTCCGAGCCGTAGCGGTAATTCCTTTGCCATTCATGTAAAGGCTGTTTTGTCAGCCATAGCGTGATATGGCAAAGTACGCTATTGGTTCTGATGTATTGCCCGGCTTTACCTATGTGCCGGTTTAGTTGGTGTTGCTGTACTTTTATATCTTCGGAGGCTCCATCCTCCTTATGCCTTTCCCTACCTTTTTTAGTATTCGGCTTAAAAAGTAATATACTTACCTTACTTTTCGCCTATTTAGCATGTTTAGGGCACGTCTTTTATAATAAAAGTGCAGCAATCGGTTGCTGCACTTTTGCTATAATATCTATTTGTCATATTAGACCTTCCCGTACACCGTCCTCATTTTTCCGTCCAACAGCACATTATTTGACCGCACAATCCAAGCACTGCCGTCATTCAGTCCGCACTCCAATGCCTTTTCGCCACCGCCGATTAGTACCGGAACGGTTGTCACTGTGATTTCGTCCGCCAGTCCGTTATCCAAGAGTAAAGCCCCGATTTCCTCACCGTAAGCCACCACCATACCGTCGCCGTCTTCTTTCATCTGTCGCAGTTCTGCCACTGCATCTCCTTGGATGAACTTCACTCGTTCATTCTCCGTCAGGTCGATGCCGCCGTTCGTCACAACCAAAGTCTCTTTCGCCGTAATCGGCCAACCCAAGTGGTTCATATAAATACGCAGGTAAGTTTCTTCGTCAATCAGCACACAACTGGAGGCATCCACTGCCGCATCAAAATACTTGTCCGAAAGAGCCGGACAACCATCGATGGACTGGTACACGTGCAAGGTAATCTGTTTCATATTCAATGTATTTTTAAGAATTATGTCCACCTTGCACCTTAAAGAACAGCATGACCCCATGCTATTCCGGAATAGAGGTACTGTCATACTTAAAAGGCAGATAAGTAAACCCCTGCTGCATAAACATGCAGTATGAATATTTTGCTATACATCTTGTCTTTTTGATAAGTGTCAGTTTTCTATTCCAAGACGTTCAGTGAACGTACAATATGTATATCAATCTCTGCCTGTTTCCAAGCCGAGTATGAATCTTCCATGTCACGACAATGACCGTACCCGAAAGTACCGTCTGCTGTCTTCATTTTGACAAAGATAACGAAAGATTGGCGGATAAGCAAACAAAAAACATTGTTTTTCAGGTTGCCTGTTCCGAACCGCATCCTGCCTTATCAAAAAGATGTTATAGTACGGGCAATCCGTTCCGGTTGTCCGTTGCTCTGTTTTAGCACCCCTGTTTTACCGTTTTATTCATCCCTTTCTATTTGATTGTCATTTATTATCGTTTTGCTGCTGCCGTGCGACCTCTCGTGGACTTATTTTCCCGCAAAGGTAATAGGCTGCTCCAATCTTGCCAATGCCGGCGTTCCGCCGCGAGTGAGCCGCAAAAATCTTCCTTTCCGTCTGTCGAGCGTATTTTTCCGCATCAGCCTTGTCAGATTGTTTCCGCCACCTTTTGGAGGCAGAAAAATAAATCCCAGAGGTCGCAAACAGACCGAACAAAGGGAAATAGTAACAATAAAAACAAAAACAGCATTATGAAAACAGAGATTAGGCAGAATGGCAAAGTGATACTATCGAGTACAGACGATATATCCATTCCGATGATTTTCAAAAACTTATGTGGTAAGAACTTTTCTGGAGACGACTATCAAAACTATCTCAGAACAGTTTGTCAGGATATTGGTGTTACGACTGGTACGATTGAGTATTATGCCGATAACGTTTTGATTGAGAAAGGAACTATTCCTGAATTTTAAAAACTATATACAATGAAAAGGAAAGAGAAAGCAGCAGTAGATGAATTTGTCGCCCTTGTAGGAGGCAAGACATGGGAGCCTGTACGCCATAAATGTATGGGTAAATGGAGTAGTGGTATGACCGATTACGGTTTTGTCATAGACGGACGGATAACGCTCTTTGTTTCCAATAGTATGGCATACTTTAAGAAACGGATTCGTGAGTGGATTAAGTCGATACATACTTTTGAGGCGAAGAAAGATTGCTACCTCCGCTTGCTACGTGAACAAATTGAAAAGGACAACGACAAGGCAAAGGACGAAAAGTTAAATCCTGTCAGACTGATAGACATCGGCATCTTATCCCCCGAAAGCAATAGCCCGTTTGATTTTTTCGCCCCTTATGTGTTAGTCGAAATAAACGGCAGGCGGTTCAAACATCGAACAGCGGAATTAAGTTGCGCTATTATGGTGGATAGTTTGGCAGGATACCTTGAAGAATGCAACTGCAAGGATATATACACGGCAAGAGCAGTGCGTACACCTGACTACATTTTTTGCGGTGTGCGGTTTGACTCCCGTAATAATATGTATAAGATTGGAAAGTAGAGATTAATGATGTCTGAAGAAGTTATCACTTACAACGATAACTCCAGTCGTTTTACAGGACGGCATCAGCATTTGACCCACTAAATACATAAGTTCCCAATTTACGACTGGAGACTTATGTATTTTTCTGTATGGAAAACTAATCAAATAATCGCTGACTTATCATCCAGTCATTAAGCACGTCCGGATCTACACGATTTGTAAGATTCACATTTTTACTCAAACAACCGATTTTCTCACCTCTTAAATAAATAACTGGTGGGGTTAATGTATTCGGATTGTATGATTTAACGCCATTATTTAATAATGCCATAACGCCTTTTAGTTGCATTATCGAACACCTCTGTCTCTCTTAGAAACTGTATAACCCGTTCCCTGTCTTCGGAAATCAGGCAACCTTTCAGTTTACCGTTCTTTTCCGTGATTTTCAATTTTGAAAGCTCGAATATATCGGAACAATCCAGCCAACTGTCATAGTCCAGAATATCACGATAGTTCCGAACCATCAAAGGATATTGACAGTTCAGTAGCTCTTCCGACCTCTTGGAAGAGTCTATTTCCGAATTTATCAGTAAGGCACCGATAGCGACACCTTCCGGAGTAAAGCCGATAATAACAATATATTTATTGCGGTCTTTATATCCGTCTTTTAGTATCAGCCCGTCCTCTTCGTCCAAGGGAACATAAATAATGTCACCAATTTTGACTGATGACATATCTACTTGCTCAGCTTTGGCCATTATAGCTTTCAGCCTTTCCAATGCACCGGTTTTGTCGTCCATTTGATTTAAGATAAAGCGTTCTTGACAATCTGCTTTTCTCGGATATAATCTACCATGTCCTCGGTAGCTTTTCCTGCTCGGGCTATATCTATAATGGTAATGAAGTTCTTTTGAGGATCATCCTGAATGCGTGTCATCGCTTCTTCCCATGCCGAGTCATGCGACAAATCGGACAAGTCATAAGGGTCTGTATCCTTATATTTAGCGATAGCAGCGTCAAGACAACGTTTGTTGGCACCTGATATATAGTCCATATCGGGTACGGCAGAAGTATATACCTTCTTGTCACGAACCTCTATGTCTGAAAGGAACTCGTCAAAATTCCCATCCAAGGGTTTGCCTTCTGCAATTTGCAGTGCCTTGTAGGTATAGGCTGGCACCGGGCCATGCTTCAATGCTCTGAAAGAGTCTTCGACAATCACTTTGCCATATTTGACAAGATGGTCCTGTTGGGCAAAATAAAGTATTTTAAATAACTTTATATAGTCCACTCCTTGAGTGAAACTCTGCATGATGTAGAGTACCACCGCTCTTATTTTGGCAATCTGTATAGCTGTTTTCATTTCAAAAAAATCTATGCGATTACAAAGATACAACTAATTTGCTGAATAATACGCTCATGATACAAAAAAATAGCCCGTTGCATTTTTTTTCACGACATTTAATACAGTCGTCATTCTGCAATTATCAAGAGATGGGCCAATCCATACGCTTCCACCTCCTTTTATAGTTCACCTTCCCCCCGATTATAGTACGGGCAATCCGTTCCGGTTGTCCGTTACCCTGTTTTAACACCCCTGTTTTACAGTTTTATTCATCCCTTTCTATTTGATTGTCATTTATTATCGTTTTGCTGCTGCCGTGCGACCTCTTGTGGACTTATTTTCCCGCAAAGGTAATAGGCTGCTCCAATCTTGCCAATGCCGGCGTTCCGCCGCGAGTGAGTCGCAAAAATCTTCCTCTCCATCTGTCGAGCGTATTTTTCCGCATCAGCCTTGTCCCGATTGTTTCCGCCACCTTTTGGAGGCAGAAAAATAAATCCCAAAGGTCGCAAACAGGCCGAACAAAGGGAAAAAAAAGAAAGGTTAAATTATGAGTTACAACAAATTGAAGTCATTGGTAGCGAACGTGGAAGCCATAGAAACGGCAATGAAAATCCAAGTTCAAGGCAGGCAGGCCACTGCGGAAGAAAAAGAAATTTTATCCCGATATTCTGGTTTCGGGGGTATCAAAGAAGTATTGAATATAGGTACGGACAAACCCATAGGTGGTGATATGAAAGAACCGATACAAAGATTACAGGAGTTAATCAATGCTTACCCTCATTTCACAGAACCCATGCGGCACAATGTCATAGAGGGCATCAAAGCATCTGTACTGACAGCATTTTACACGCCGAAATTCCTTGTTGATGCAGTGGTGCGGCAGATACATGCCACATTTAGCGAAAACGGTCTCAAAATGCGTTCATTTCTCGAACCAAGTGCTGGTATAGGCGGTTTTCTGCCCATAGCCATGTCCGGCACGTATGATTATGCTATTGAGAAAGACCTCATTTCGGGGATGATACTTTCCCTGCTCCATGAAAACACGCTTACACGGACGACTGGGTTTGAAGAAATCGGAGAACAAGGTTTTGAACATACAACTTTCGATGTCATAGCCTCCAACATTCCATTTGGCAATTTCAGGGTGTTCGATGCGGAACTATGGAAGAAAGGCGGTATGTATGAACAGGCCACCAAGACCATACACAACTACTTTTTTGTCAAAGCAATGGAGTTGTTGAACGAGGGTGGTTTGTTAGCTTTCATCACATCGAGGGGCATAGCCGACACGCCCGGCAATAAGTTCGTGCGTGAATATCTTGTAAATCATGCCGACCTGATAAGTGCAATCCGTCTGCCCGATATGCTTTTCATGCAGACAAGCGGTATAGAGGTAGGCAGCGACCTGCTGATATTCCAAAAGCACACGCGCAAGGCGGCACTCTCACAGCGGGAACAACTGTTTTTACAAGTAGGCAGGGAAAAGGCGGACGCCACAGGCACAATGACCGAATACGCCAACAAATTGTTCACCATACCGAAAACCACCCTTGCGACAGGTAGCCGCATTGTACAGAACCAATACGGAAAATATGTACGCAAATACCAATGGCAGGGCAATGAAAATGCCATGTCACAATATCTCGCCGCACTGCTGAAACTTGACTTTGGCCGATATTTCCGTAAAAGTCTTTTCATGGGGGAAGGACAAGGTAGCGAAGATATGCAGATGTCCCTTTTCGGGAGTGTAGCTATGAAACAAGTCGCAAAAGGCAAACGAGCCTACACGGACGGGGTGGAAGCATGGATGAAAGACGGCTCAATGGTGCTGTTTGAGGGACAGGTGGGTACTATCCAATACCGAAAATCAAGTCTTTATCAAGAGGTAGCCATTGATTTTGTACCGGTGGACGAGGGTAAGGTCAATGCAGATAGGGCAAAAGACTATTTCCCTATACGCAAGGCATACTTTGAATTGTCAATCAAAGAGAGGGAAGAACAAAAAGAGGATAACGGATTGCGTGGAGAGCTGAACGCCCGATACGATGCCTTTGTTGCCAAATGGGGTTGTTTCCACGAGAACGACAACAAGGAGTTTATCATGCTTGACAGCCTCGGTGTGGAAGTCTTTACAATAGAAATGCAGCTTGGAAAGGATTTAGTCAAGTCCGACATCATGCGTGAACCTGTGGCGTTCAAGAAGATAGACCCGAACAAACGGCTGACACCGATTGAAGCGTTGGCAAGCAGCTTGAATTTCTACGGCAGGGTTGATATGGACTACCTGATGCAGTCCACGGATAGTGCCGAGGAAGAAATCATCGGCGACCTCAAAGGTGAGATATTTTACAATCCTGTTATCGGGGAGTGGGAGCACAAAGGCAAGTTCCTTTCAGGCAATGTCATTGCCAAATGCAAGGAGATAGGTTCTTACTTGTCCGAACTCACGGACAGGGAAAAAGATTGGACGGAAACTGCTGTAAAGGCTTTGGCGGATGCGACACCCGAAGCGATACCCTACGAGGAACTCGATATTAACATGGGTGAGCGTTGGATTGATACAAAGTTATATGCCGATTTTGCAACTGAACTTTTCGAGACCGAGACAAGCGTAATGTATTTCGATGTGAACGACACCTACATAGTACGCCTGCAAAGTTACTCTCCGGTGGCTTACAACACCTATTCCGTTCGTAACTATGACGGTGGGGATTTGTTTGTTCATGCCCTGCATGATACTGTACCTGAAATCACGAAAGAGATATACCGCAATGGTGATAAGGTGCGTGTGCCGGACGAGGAAGCCATACAGGAGGCAGCCACCAAGATACAGGAGATTAGAGACCGTTTCAACCGCTGGCTTGACAGGCAGCCGATAGAGGTTCGGGACGAGCTGGTGAGGGTGTATAACGAGCGTTTCAACTGCTATGTCAGGCCGCATTATGACGGTTCGGCACAGACCTTTCCGCAGCTCTCTTTCGAGCAATTTCCATACAACAGCCTCTATCCCTCACAGAAAGATGCTATCTGGATGATTAAGCAGAACGGAGGCGGTATCTGTTGGCACGAGGTAGGCACAGGCAAGACGATGATAATGTGTGTTGCCGCCTACGAAATGAAACGTCTCGGATTGGCACACAAGCCGCTTATTATCGGGCTGAAAGCCAATGTGCACGAAATCGCTGATACGTTCCGCAAGGCATACCCTACGGCCAAAGTTCTCTATCCGGGCAAGGAAGATTTTACCCCTGCCAACAGGCAAGAGGTCTTTTCAAAAATCAAGAACAACAACTGGGACTGCATCATACTCACGCACGACCAGTTCGCCAAGATACCGCAGTCAGAAGAGACCATGATAGATATATTCACGGAAGAGCTTGCCGATGTGGAGCGTAACCTCGAATTTTTGGAGCAGTCCACCATGCGCTACCGCAGCGGAAAGATGCAGGAGGGGTTGGAGAAACGCAAACAGAACCTTGGAGCTAAACTACAAGAACTGCGCATGAAAATCAATAATCGGAAAGACGATGCGGTGGACTTTCACACAATGGGCATAGACCACATATTTGTTGATGAGAGCCATGTAATGAAAAATTTAATGTTTCAGACACGCCACACGAGGGTTGCAGGTATCGGCAATACCAAAGGCTCGCAAAGGGCGATGAACCTGCTGTTTGCCATTCGTGACATTCAGCGCCGGACAGGTCGTGACCTTGGGGCTACGTTTCTGTCGGGTACAGTGGTGGTAAATGCACTGACCGAACTATATGTGATGTTCAAGTATTTGCGTCCGCAGGAGCTTCAACGGCAACGGATTAGCTGTTTCGATGCATGGGCAGCCATATTCACAAAGAAAACGGCAGATTATGAATTGAACGTGACAGGCTCGGTGAAGCGCAAAGAGCGTTTTCGTACTTACATCAAAGTGCCGGAGCTGGCAATGTTTCTGCGTGAGATTACGGATTACCGTACAGCCGACATGATAAATCTTGATGTACCTGAGAAGAACGTGCGTTTCCTCTCTTATCCCCCGACAATCGAGCAGGAGGAAATGATAGGACGCTTGGTATCTTTCGCCGGTAGCGGCCAGTGGGAGGACTTGGGGCTTGACGTTCCGCAACCCGACAACCTCGACAAGGCGAAAATGTTGGTTGCGACCAATGTAGCCCGAAAAATGGCTCTTGATATGCGCTTGTTGGGTTGCAAGTTCAAGGATGATGCCGATAACAAGGCTTCTATCTGTGCGAGGACAATCTATGACTACTATATACGCTCGAATGACAATCGGGGTACACAGTTCGTGTTCAGCGACCTTGGTACATACAAACCGAACGAATGGAACGTATATACCGACATCAAAGAAAAGTTGGTACGGCTCGGTATTCCTGCTGATGAAATACAGTTTATCCAATGCGCCACTACCGAGAGGACAAGAAAAAAGCTGTTTGAAGAAATGAACAACGGCAAGGTGCGAGTTCTTTTTGGAAGTACGACCATGTTAGGCACAGGTGTGAACGCCCAGCAAAGGGCTGTGGCGGTGCATCACCTTGAAATACCTTGGCGACCTGCTGACATGGAACAACGAAACGGCAGGGCAATACGCAAAGGCAACACCGTAAAGCTGTGGGGTGGCAATGTGGTAGATGTCGTAATTTATGGTACGGAAAAGACCCTCGACGCCTATAAATTTAATCTGTTGAAAAACAAGCAGATGTTTATCAACCAAATTAACAACGGCACAATCGCCGTGCGCCGTATTGACGAGGGAGGCATGGATGAGGACAGCGGTATGAACTTTGCCGAGTTCGTGGCTATTCTGTCAGGCAATAACGACTTACTGAACAAGACGAAGCTCGACAACAAGATTATGCAGCTTGAAAAGGAACAGGCTATTTTCAAGAAAGAACGCATCCGTGCCGAGCGTAAAATAGCTGCCGGTCAGGGAGAAATCGAAAAGGCAAAGCGTACAGAGGCCAATCTCATGAGGGATTTGGAATACATCAACTCGTATAATGGAACAAAGGCAACCCTGCTTTTGAGCTTGCCGCAAGCCACTACCGAGGAAGTAGGCCGGGAGTTGCACCGTATTGCCAAGACCTACCGCAACGAAGCGTATGGCACAGTTGGCACGTATGCAGGGCTGAACTTGTTGGTGCGTAGCGAGTACAGCATAGACGGTACATTTGACCGCAATACATTCTTTGTAGAGGGTATAAGTGGATTGAAATACCGATGCGGCCTGAGTGGTGCACTGCCGCTTGGTTTCGTTGAGTCGGCACAATATCCGCATGGAGCATTAAGCAAATTGCCCTCTCTTATCGAGAAGCAACAAAAGGCGGTAGAGCGGATAGAAAGCGAAATTCCCACATTGCAGGACATCATTTGTCGCCAGTGGAGTAAAGCCGATGAACTGTCAAGGCTCAAACAGGAATGTAAGGAACTTCAACACAGGATTGATGAAAGCCTGAAAGAGACCGGACAACCGCAGGTAGCCAAACACGAAGCTATTGCCGAAGCTGCTTGACATAATCATAATTTCAACCGTTCCCTCTGCATGGTCGTGATGACCGGGCAGAGGGATTTTTGCGCTCCGGTCTGCCGACGGCTCTACTCTTTTATGGCATCCTTCCTCCCTTTATAGCCTCCTGATTCCCCGCCGCCACCCGTTTCCATTTATAGCCCTCATATCCTCTATTTTAACCCAATTAGGAATAATGGTCTTTCATCGCGTCTCCGTTTTTTACGATACGCCATTTTTAGCTTCTACATTGGCATCAATGTATCACTTTAGCCTTCACACCTCCTAATAGCTTCAATCAAGACATCTTTTAACCTTATGAAGGCAAGTTTATCCACTCCTTTTGATATGCTGATTTCATTACCGACCAAATCTTTCAGTTTGAGTAAACAAGGAATATCTGCCTTATATCTGTCTCCCACATCTTGTTGGTCATAGCCAAAATTATAATGATATGCAAGAAATTGCGTAAAAGCATTTCTGCTTTTATTGCTTAGTTTGCAGATAGCATCAAAAAGGGCATTGGCATCTTCAGATGCAAATATCGCACGAAGTTCGTATGTACAACTTTTATCTGGATAAGGCAATCTGTCTATAATTATAAGTTCCTCTACTGTTTCTTCAGTCAAATTACGCAGTGCTTTTTGCATTTGATCCGGCAACTCATTTATCTTTGATTTCACCTGCTGCAAGAAATAGTCCACAATATCATCTGTTATTGGAGTCTTGGAATCTGTGGTTACATAATTACATCCACTAATAAAAAGCCCTCTTAGCTGATAAAGTTCCTCTAAACTGGTTTGACTATTAATCATTTCTGCTATTCTCACTTTTATTGAAGAGATGTGAGGCTTTATATCAGAAAAAATGCCAATAGCGTCAAAATACGATAGATACGCAATACTATAACCAAGTTGATAAGCGTCTTTTATCTTTTTATCCAATATGGCTTTTATAGTAGCCTGACAAATACTTTCAAGTTTTTGCTGTTCCATGTCGAAAAAGCCGGATAGCATTTCCCAAGGTTTTAGCTCTTTTTGCTTATCCTTTATTTCCGTAACAATAAATTCTACAAGTGGAGCACCTGTGATAATATATTGTATAATAGCCGTAACATACTCCGGATTTAAGACATTATAAGTTAACCCCTTGTTCAAAGATTGATATTTTTCCCTTAGATGCTGTATCCTTTGCTTATCCTCATTATCATCTTGGAGTAGTGAAATCTGACAATCTCTACTCCAATTACAAATCAACTCTTTGTTCTCACTATTATTATACTCTGCATACACAGCAATAAATGACCCAAGGATATTTTTAAGAAAGATATTATCCTTTTCAATCAGTTCGGAAGGAAGTTTGTTTAAGTGGCTTTTAAAATCATACAAGCATTGTCTCAAAACCCGTAAGTTATCGGATTTTGTACACATAAAACAGGCAATAATGAAATCACGCATTTCTTTCAAATAATCGGATACCGGTACTTCGTCAAGGAAGTATTCGATGGCTTCTTCTATATCGGGTTGTATTTCAAATTCCTTGCCTATGGTCTTTTCCTTAAACTCACCCAAGACAGCCTTGGGAAGTTTTTCAAGGTGGTTTTCATCCCCAATTATGACAACATGACAATTACAGTGCTCTACAAAATAGTTGATGAAACCTAACAATTCCTTCATCTCTATCAGGCACCTTTCGATGTCATCGAATATCAGAAACTTTACACCTTTTATACTGTCGTCCTCCACTTGTAGTAACGACAATGAATCCAGTGTTGCGGAAAATGAACCATCCTCTTTAGAGTTGTCATTAAAATCCACACTCGTCTTGAAGACTACCTTACCGGCTAATTTCAAAATACCCTTTATGAAACGCCCGGTTTTCGAATAGAAGAAGGGATTTAATTCCCTATCTATAGCTGTCTTGATGTCATTCACGCTATCCATTCCATAGGTCGAAATATAGATGGGCTTTAGCGTAATTTCCTCGTCGGTATCTGCGGTCTCGTCAAACCTCTTCTTCCATTGTTTTATAAGATGGGTTTTGCCGCATCCCCATTTTCCTTTCAGCATCACGGCATACTGAGGATTAGGATTGTCAGCATAGCTGTTTAAAAAATCAAGAATTAAAGTGTTCATACCTTTGTTATTAACATAATTCTATTTTAATTCCATTGGGAAACAGGAATGTAGCAATAAGAATATACAATGAAATAGTAAAAGACACTGCAAATCCATTATCACCACATCCACAATGAACAAAGTTAGTGATATTTCTTGATACGATAATATCCATACAACTAAAATTCATGTTTCTTCTTACCATTGATTGCTTAAATATGCGTCTCCTATCATAATAATATCCGCAGAAAATGTGATGGTGGAATACATTTGGCGTTTCCTGTCAACATTGTAAATCTCTTTATAATACACGATATACGCATATTTGAACTCCACGACACGAAAGATAGAATTATCCTTAGTGTTATAATAAATCACCTTGCCGCTTATCGCTTTGAAAGGGCAGTTTACCATTGCTTCAAGAATAGTAGTTTCTCTGGTAGATTCAACGGTTATAGTAATACGTCCGCCAATAACATTTGTCACCGGCCTTCCTTTATTATCTGTCTTGCGATTAAATTCAATATGTGATGAAATCACTTCTATGTCCTTTCCTTGCAAGCACACGGTTGCCTTTAATTCTGCCATGCTGATCTTATTATTTATTATAAAACCAAGACATTTGCCTTGGTTAAAGCAGTCAGACCGCTTTCAAGACAAGAAGGAGGATATCATATTTCGCAAAAATAGTGTTTTCCCTTGAACATAACAAACAATCAATTAAATTTATTAACCGACTAAATAGAAGAAAATCTGTTTACAGGCTATCCTCTCTTCTGAAATATTACCCTACATAGTCTCTTTTCTCGTCCTGCTATTCAATTCATCACAGGCAAAGCAAACCGGCTTTTGAACAAAAGAGGTTAAATCGTAATCATTCATTGCATTCTTTTTGTTCTTATGGTAGAATGTTTTATTAGTGAGTGAGGCTGTTGTGTAATCCTCTTGTTACAGTTCAGGTAAGAGCCTTATGCGATGGCATTATTGATGTTTAACCCCTATAAACTTGCGAGTTATGAGAAAAAACGCTAATTTTGCGAATCACAAATATGCGCTTAGACGCATACTATTAATTAATATATTGAAATTGAAACAGTTAGTATCTAATCTTTATCACTTTGCCTTTGGGAGAGAAGTGCATACCAACGGTATGAATGCCGATGGTACTATGAGTGTGGCGGCTGGAGATCCTACGTTGAGTGTAACTCCGTTGAAAGGTCTTGAAATGTTACCAGATAGGATTCCGTGTGAAAATTCAATGTTAGACATTTCTGAGTATAAACAATCTGAGAATCCCTTAATATTTACTGTTGAAGGCTCCTCTATGTCACCCGAAGACATCTCTAATGGGGATAAATTACTATGCAGAAAAGTAGATACCGATGCAGCAAAATTAATCGGGAAAGGAAAATTTGTGGTTATTGCTGTTGATAAGAAATACTATGAATCTAAAAACAAAGAGTTGAAGTTTGATTATAAGTTGCGTCATACCTTATTTAGAGTTCCTGTAGGAATCTCTATTGAGCAGTTGATAGACTCTTTGAAAAAGATAACCAATAGTATCTTTTTGGAAGAAAACCAAAAGAACTTAGAAATCAAGTATAATGAGGCTATTGGGTTTTATAAAGACAAGAAAGAACTTATGTTATCGGTTACTTATCGTAAAGGGAATTTGCGTTATTCTTTCCATCCGGTTGATTTAATACAGTACGTTGCTGAATATGTATTAAAACATAACGGAGAAGAATGGAGAGCTAAAAAACTTGAATAGAAAAATGTCTGGAATAGAATGTATTAATCTACTTGCATTCATACAATTTATAATTGCTTTTGACTTTGGACTATACTATCTTGATAACAAGCATGTGCTGACTGAAATTTATCGTAAATATCAGAAAGATTTGAAGTTGTCGGTACGGGAGGTATTGTCTCGTGCTAATGATATTATAACAGAGAGTCTAAAAAGTGAAGATAATGAATGTATATTAAATAGTGCCTATTTAGATAAGGCATATCGCCGTTTAAAATATCTGACTGATGAAAACCAACTTGATTTGGAAGGTTGTGGTTTCATCGGATTATATGCTGGATTATACGGTTTTTTATGCTTGTTTTGTATCGGGATGTTTGGGTCTCAACATGAAGCACTTGTAAAAACTTATATTTTAGTAACTTCTCAGATAGTTTTAGCTATAGAGCTATTTATATCGGGCTATAATCTTTATCAAGAAGATTGTAGGAAATATAGTAGAAATCTATGGTCAAATATTAGATTTATATTTTTTATTACGCTATTTGTAGTTGGAATTGTTAGCTTTGATTGGACTTATAAGTTTTTCTCAGAATTTGAGTTCCCTTTTGTTGTTATAAGTCTGATTGTATTGCTCTTTCCCCTCATTCTATTCATAGGGCATATAGTAATTTCTCGTATAATAGTAACATTTGTAATAATAAAATGTAGGTATTATTTATACAAAGTAGAGAAATGCCTGCAAGTTCAAGATGTACCACAAGATTAAGACTTGATGTAATCTTATCAAAGTAAAGAGCCGAGCTATCCGCGTAATAGCTCGGCTTGTTTTTTAAATGAGGGAAAGGTTATTTAGGTAGATGATATTTGTCCTTTATATGCTCGGCTACGTGTTCGACTTCCGGGAACAACGTTGATTTGTCTATGCCGAGGGCTTCAAGCTGCTTCCTGATCTTCTGCTTCTGCGCTTTATTGATGATGTACACATTGTAGCTGAAGTTGAGTGACGCAGGTCGGCTTTTATCGCCATTGATACCATAAAGGAAGAATGCCCCGGACTGCCGGATTATGCGAGGATTGTCAAACATCGGTTTTACACAAAAGACTCTCTCGATATCCTTTGAATCAATCACATTCTGAAAATGGGGCTTCTCGTACTTAATTTCATGCAGAAGATAGGCAATGTCTGGTTCATCATTAAAATCTTCACACTCCAAATCCCGAAGGGATTCGATACTGAAATCTATTGGGCGTTTTGCAATATTGGATACAACGCTCACCGCATCGCTATCAAAATATTTAATATCTGATGTTTTAACTTCAAACCGGAATAGTTTACCGTCAACATCTTCATTTTCACATGCAAAATACAGAGCTACCAAAGGATTTGTAGTGATATCCAAGAGTCGTGTCGGCAAGGAGTAATGCTGCATCTTGACCAATTTTTCAAAGGTGGATGTACATCCTTTGAAATCAGCCGGACATTGAGCGATAATATCTTTGAATATTTTATCCTCATTCTTTATTAAAAGCTCTTCCCGATAAATGGAGGGTATCAATCCGAAACTTTTATCTGACTGTCCTCGATAAAAGATATGGTAATCCATATTATCTTCTAACTCGTTCTCAAGTTTTTCTAATAGTATTTTGATACTACCAATGTTGGATGAATCCCTCTCCGGAGTATAATTATATGCCTCGTATGAAATCTCCCACGGATGCTTTCCAAGAGTCTTGACTATTTTTTCTGACAACTCACTATATGATGCAAAACTATCATAAGTATAGCCCAATTTCTTGCTTCTTAGATACGATGAAGTGTTGGAATCTAAAGGAACATATTTTTCCGGATTAACGTAGAATAGAACAATACTGAGCTTTCCCTTTCCGACACTTTTAATGTTCAATGCCGTTTGAAAAAGTCGTTCATCTACTTTCCCTTCTTTTACCTGTCCGAACAATTCCCATAATACATTTATATCATTGTTGCCCCTGATTGTCTTCCATGGAAATAGATGCACTTTCATCGGATGTGTTGTCGGGATACCAGATACATCTGTTGGTTCTGGACAACTAAAATTTAGCTTATGCCTTAAATCCTGTAGGATTTCGACTCTCCTTTCATCGGAGTGAAACTTGTTGAGATACGACAAGAATGTGAACGGGTCTATTTCTTGTAATGTAATCTCTTTGCCTTTTTCTGTACCATCTCGAAAACCGGTAATACCGATTTCTTTTAACTTAGATATAAGTTCTGGCTGGCTATTCTGTTTTCTAAGTAGCCAGTCGGATAATTCTTTATAGAATGGTAGCCATGTAAACCTTCCGTCCATAGTATTAATTGTTAGTTTTAATTATTATAAAAATATAAATCTATTATGCTTTCATCTTTTTTGTTTGTTATATTAACAATGAGCAAAAGGTTGGCAATTTTCATTTTATTTCATTCCAGCATTTTATAAATTTTCAATCAACTTTCATCAAAACACCCTTCTGTTGAATACCTTTATCATATATAATGATGATAAACACATCAATGAATAGCGGATGATTAAAAAAATATGCCTAAATCAAGACAAGACCTACATACTACTTAATTTTATTTGCTCAATAAATCATATTTCGAGGTTTTATGATTTTGTAGATATTGATTCATTTCCTCATCATCAACAATTAGTTTTTCTTTATTAAGAAACCAATCATTATTTGCTATACATATAGCATTTTCATCAAGTTTCAATGTGTTTTCAATTTGTTTCAAAAATTTACTCATAAATATATCAAAAGAAGATGCGACTAAATAGACTTGTTCTGGCTCATTAGTATTGTAATATCCTATAAAATGATTACCATCACTATCTATTTTATCAAGATAGCCAAAGTTTTCACCACAACTTGTCCCTATAACTCCCCAAAAGCGAAAAGTTAATAAATTATCCACTTGCCACAATTCTCTTATATTATCATATACATTTATTCCTAATTGGTTATTTTTCATTCCTAAGAAACAATAATCTAAGATTGAGGCACCATTTGTCTCCATTAGAAATCTTATATACTGCTTATCAACCTCCCCTGTTATTTTCCCCATATTTCTTAATATGACCTTTGTATCAAAATTTCTGTATAGTTTTATATACTTGGATGTTTTTGATAATTTTTCAATATGATTAATTATAACATTCATCTTGATTCTGTTTTTAATTTATTCGTCCAATATGTTCTGCTACCTGTTTATCAATGCGCATAGCTTGTTGTATAACTTCTGCACGTGTAGGGGTGGGATTGGCTTTTCTAAAAGCAGTCCATGCGGGACTTACAACCTCTCTATGGATTTTTCTTGGTAATCCTTGCAAATTAGACAAAGAAGTACGCATAGCTTCTGGAAATAATCTGCCTGTACCTATATACATCTGAGGTATGCGATGGTGTATTTCTATTTTTAATTTGCCTATAAATTTTTTCATTTTAGGATTAGCATCAAAAAAGCGCTTTGCGTAACCCGAAGAAGACAATCCCAGCACATCCACCCAATAGTTAGTATCATGGACATATCCATACAGATTTAGTATTCCGCCAGCCAGTCCAATCGGATCTTGCGAGATATACATGCTCATCTGCGGCGAGTAGTACCTGAACCTGTTGTATGCCAGTCCTGTCTCACGGTCATAATACTGTCCTTGGAACAGGAACGGCACCATTCCCTTGTTGCCCGTCTCCTCGATGACATTCCCGTCCATGTCGAGCATCCGGCTCCACACCTCGTTGCCATCGGCATCGTATGCCTCCGTCGGCGTTCCGAGCTGGTCGGTCAGTATCGAGTAGGACCTGCCTTCCTTTATCATTGCCATCGGTACGAACGACTCCTCGTCGAAGAGCCATACCGTCATGTCATGGCGTTCCGTGTCCGTGTTCCACCTGTCCTCCATGACGGAGTATTCCCTGCGCTGCTTCCACTGGTGCAGCGGCACGTTGCCGTTCCACACCCACCGCGTCACTGTCGTGCCGAAGCTCTTGGAGAGCCTGCGCCCGAGCGCGTCGTATGTGAACTCCACCTCCCTCTTGTCGGGCCGCACCACCTTTGCCAGGGAGCCGTCGGCGTTCCACCGGTATCTCCAGCGGTCCTTCTTGCCGTCAAGCCACTTTCCCGTGCCGAGGTAGCGTTCCGTCAGGTTGCCGTCAGCATCGTACTCGCAGTGCCATTCACCGTCCTGCTCCAGCCGTCCGCCACTGAGATAGCGGCGCAGCTTCATGTCCGGGTCGGGATACAGGTTCCCCACCGGGTCGCTCTTTCTCCACTGCTCCCTGCCGTCGGGGTATTCCGCCCTGTCGAGCTGCCCCGTCGGGGTGTAGGAGTAGCGGGTCTCGCCACGCCTGCTGTCCTCCACGGACAACAGCCTGTCGGCGACTCCCCAGCGGTAGCGGCGCATATGCCGTGTGCGCGAGTCCTTGCGTATGCGGGCATCCACCAGACGGCCTATGTCGTCGTAGGCGAACGAGCGGACGACGCCTCCCGGAAGGATGCGCTCCACCTCGAAGCCCAGCGTGTCGTGGCGGTGTGAGGATTCCCACGAGCCTGCGCCGTCGGC
>NZ_JH976501.1:0-483565 GCF_000307475.1 Parabacteroides sp. D25
CAAGATTTAACCCGCTGTTCCGTCAGCGGTAGCCTACTATAAGGTGCATCTCCAGTGATGGGTTGTGCTAAGCTTATAGGACAAAGTACACTTTCCGAAAGGACAAGACTGAACCGTGAGGGAACGTCAAGGGCGGTTAGTATCATACCGTCGAGTGGCGAGGCTGGATAGCATGGTTAACGTAATGTGAACTGACTTTAGCCGTCGTAAGGTTTGAAGGAGCGCAAGATACTTTAGCTCTCACCAAAAGGTAAGCAGTCGGATAACCCTCGCCCATGTTGGGGTTACACGGACATAGCACTGCCGGCGGACTTGGCAGAACCTAAACTATCCGTTTGTCAATTGCGTGGAACAGGGCAAGCCTGTATCTCTCTCGTAATAATGCGAGTAAGCGAACCGCAAGGCAAGCCGAATGGGGTGCAGGTATGAGATAACGAAGAAAGCGAATGCCGCCCTGTAATGGGGAGGATACGGATTGAACCAACATCACGAGTTAATGAGGGTAACATCATCCGACACGAAAGTGGGCAGACTTCCGTATATGGTAACTCTTTACAAGATAACTTTTAGAACTTTCAAAAGGAGGAAAGCAAATGAACGAGATTAAAACATCGTGTGCGCCTGCTGACAGCAGGAATCTGACTTGGGACGGTATGAACTGGTCTAAGTGTGAAACCTATGTCCGAAAGCTACAAGCGCGTATTGTAAAGGCTCAGAAAGAAGGCAGACATAACAAGGTGAAAACCTTGCAGTGGATGCTTACTCACTCTTTTTACGCCAAGGCATTGGCAGTAAAGAGGGTTACTTCCAACAAAGGGAAGAATACGTCTGGAGTAGATAAACAGCTTTGGGACTCTCCCAAGCGCAAGTACAAAGCAATCGGTGAACTTAGACGTCGTGGCTACCATCCACAGCCGCTCCGTAGGGTTCACATCAAGAAAAAGAACGGTAAACTCCGACCGTTGGGAATACCGACCATGAAAGACAGGGCGATGCAAGCATTATATCTCATGGCATTGGAACCGATAGCCGAAACGACAGGCGGCCGTTTTTCTTACGGCTTCCGAAAGAAGCGCAGGACAATGGACGCAATTCGTCAGATTGATACGGTTCTAAATCGCCAGCATTCCCCCGAATGGATTTTGGAGGGAGATATTAAGGGTTGCTTCGACCACATCAGTCACGACTGGCTTATTGAAAATATCCCTATGGATAAAACAATACTCAGAAAATGGCTGAAATGTGGAGCTGTATTCAATGGTAAACTGTTCCCGACAGAAGAGGGTACACCACAAGGAGGTATCATATCACCGACACTTGCAAATATGGCACTTGACGGACTTCAACCACTCTTGGCTGAAAGATTCAAAAGACGTTTCATCAACTATAAGACATTCCACTACAAAGTGAATCTTATCAGGTATGCGGACGACTTTATAATCACGGGTCGAGATAAGGAATTATTGGAAAACGAGGTCAAACCAATGGTGATAGAATTTCTCAAAGAAAGGGGTCTTACCTTATCCGAAGAGAAAACTACCATTACGAACATATACGATGGATTTGATTTCTTAGGTTTCAATGTAAGGAAGTTCGGCAAAAGGCTGTACACATCTCCGTCCAAAGATGCACAGAAACGCTTTAGGGCAAAAATCAGTGACATCGTTAAAGGACATAAAATGTGTAAGCAGGAATCGCTGATACGAATGCTCAATCCTGTGATAACAGGTTGGGGAAACTATTACCGATATGGTGCATCAACCAATGCTTTTCACGGTTGCGACAATCACATTTACAACCTCACAAAGAAATGGGCTTTACGTCGCCACCCAAAGAAACGCAAGTCTTGGGTTGCAGATAAGTATTGGCATGAAATTCGGGGGCGTAAATGGACGTTTGCATGGAAATATGAAACAAAAAGCAAGAAAGTGAACTACCTGACCCTTAAAAGGTTGTCGGATATACATTATACTCCGTACAAGCAAGTCAAGGGGGAGGCAAACCCTTTCGACCCGGAATACGATGATTATTTCTTTCAGCGAAAGGAGCAACAAATGCTGGAATCTCTCAAAGGACGTAAGTCACTCTTATATTTATGGAACAAGCAGAAGCGGACTTGTCCGTTATGCGGCAAGGAGATAGATTGTACAAAAGCATGGAACGTCAATGAAATATCTGTTGGTGGTTCAATTGTACGGCAACTTGTCCATAACAACTGCTACAAGCGAAATAAACGAAACTGTTGAAAGTATGAGCCGATTTCTAACAACAAATAGAAATATTGAGTTGCTTGAGCCGTATGAGGGGAAACTCTCACGTACGGTTCTTAGGGGAGAAGGGGGCAGTAATGCCCTTGACTTACCCGATGATTATATGGGAGGAAAAGACCTGCTCGATCCTGTTACGGCGACCACTCCTCCAGCCTTTCCCGCGAAAGTAGAAAAGATACGTGTGCCGTATCCTCCGGAATCGGAATTATCCGGTATAGCTCGTGGGGGTGATACTTGTCTGTGGTATAAGCGTAGCTTCTCTGTTCCTCAAGCATGGAAGGGCAGGCATGTATTGTTGAATTTTGGGGCTGTAGATCGGATCTCGTCTGTGTTTGTCAACGGTAAGAAGGTGGGTACCCATACGGGAGGGTACGATGCTTTTAGTTTAAATATTACTGATTATTTGAAATCCGGTGAAAATGTCCTTGTGGTAGGTGCTTATGATCCTAACGACGGCCGGGCCGCTTCGGGCAAGAACGGCTCACGTGGAGATTATATTTTTACCTCCGGTATCTGGCAAACCGTTTGGCTTGAACCGGTAGAGAAACAATATATTTCTCAGATTAAGCTAGTGCCCGATTTAAAAAATAATCGGTTGGAAGTAATTGCTTATACGGAGGATAAGGAGTTAAAGGTAACGGCTATCGCGGATAATGGTACTTCAGAGGTGGCAAGAACCGAAGGAAATTCCAATATGAGTTTTTACTTGCCTATCCGGGAACCCCGTCTATGGAGTCCAGATGATCCTTTCTTGTATGGTTTGAAATTGCAGTTGAAAGATCGAAAGGGTGAGATAATAGATGAGGTATCTTCTTATTTTGGTATGCGTTCTGTTAGTATGGGAAAGGTAGATGGTGTGCTTCGGCCTTTATTGAACGGGGAGTTTGTTTTCCATATCGGTCTTTTAGATCAAGGTTATTGGCCCGATGGCGCATTTACTGCTCCTACCGACAAGGCTTTGTTGTATGATATAGAACTGGCGAAACGTGCGGGTTTTAATGTAATACGCAAGCATATCAAAGTAGAGCCTCAACGTTGGTATTATCATTGTGACAGGCTTGGCTTGATGGTTTGGCAAGATATGCCGAATCTTTGGGAGCCGGATGGTGAGGATTCCGTGGCGGTTCGTAAACAGTTCCGTGACGAATTGAAAGTGATGATCGACCAACACGTCAGCTCGCCTTCTATCGTGATGTGGGTCCCGTTTAATGAGAATTGGGGAGCTTTTGAAGCGACAGACATCACAGCTTGGGTGAAAAAGTACGATCCGAATCGTTGGGTAAACGGTATGTCGGGATATAATTACGCTCCGGGCTATCGTAAGGCTTATGGAGATCCCAGAAATGGAGATTTCGTGGATATGCATCATTATGGCAAGATCGAGCCTAAGGCGATCCCCCGTCCCGATGATAAACGTGCTGCGTCCCTTGGCGAATTCGGAGGAAAAGGTCTATTTGTGCGTGGGCATATGTGGCCTGTACGCAATGACGCTTATGAGATGATGTTGAATAGAGAGGTCCTGACCGATACCTATGTATTAATGCTTACCGAGCTAGAGCAGATGATAAACTATTTCGGACTAAGCACGGCCATCTATACGCAGACTACAGATGTGGAACATGAGATAAACGGCTTGGTCACTTATGACCGAAAGGTGGAGAAGATGGATCTGGAGAAAGTTAAGTACATCAATCAGGAAGTTATAAGATGTACAAGAAAAAAGTAGCATATCCTCTAAAATGTTGATAATTAAAGAATACGGGATTCATTGATGAGTTCCGTGTTTTTTTATTTTGTAAGTAAAGAGCTAATATTTTTCCCTTTTGTCTTAAAATATTTGAGCTGGTGATAATTGCAAATGAATATGAAAAAACTTAGAGCATAGATTGTACGGAACCGTAGGTCATTACTGAGAAGGTGGTGGAGTTCGAGGAGAATCTGTTGATAAATAATGTTGTGCTATTCAAAATTAACCAAACGAAAGTAGATACTTATCAAGGTTATTTATTTTATTTATTAAATTTTTGAGATAAAGATAAATATGTAATCTGTAAAAATTAAGGGACGTATCCATGTGGATATGTCCCTGATAAAATTTGGTTGTTACATATTGACTGTCCCTCGTACTAAGATCATGATGTTATTCTACCTTCGGGGTTTGGCTGAAGATATCATGAATACGCTTCATGTCGAATTTTGGCGTACGGTCATAATAATAGATACCGTTTTGCTCTTGTTCCACATCAGTCAACTGTGTATAGCAATATCCCCAGATATCCTTCGAAAGAGATAGGACAGCGTTAACTTGGCCCTCCAAACGTTTGTAAAACTCTTCTAAAGAATGGGGGGGCTCTCCATATCCCCAAGATGTATTTTGGGTACTTTCCATCTGTTGTGACGGGTTCCATTTTATACCGCCAAACTCATCAACTAAATAAGGCATATCTTTTTTATATTTCGGGAATTGGTATTGGTCTGTATATTTCAGGCCGTTGAAACCGATATTTTTCGGCATCAATTGTATTTCCCATTTTGGGGTGACAAATAGTTTACCGTCATTATACAGTTGCTTTTTCAATTCTTCCGGATTTTGCTCGTAATTGTGGATTGTCCAGATATCGGTAGCGATGTGTACACCACCGCTGGTACCGTGGAAAGGACGCGTCGGGTCTATCATTTTCGTTAGGTTATACAGGTCGTGCATCAGGCGCGGATATTGTATGCGATCAGGCCAGAACTCCTCGTTTGTAGGTGTCCAGATAAGAAGGGAAGGATGGTTACGGTCACGTTCTACGATTTCGGTCCATTCAGTTATGAAATTCCGGGCGGTTTCCGTATCATTGCAATCCATTCCCCAACTGGAAGCTTCCCCCCATGTAAGATAGCCCATCTTATCCGCCCAATAATAGAAACGTTCCTCGAATACTTTCTGATGGAGGCGGGCACCATTAAAGCCGGCCGCCATGGAGAGTTCGATGTCATGCTTTAACGCCTCGTCGCTAGGAGCCGTCCAAATTCCATCGGGATAAAATCCTTGATCAAGTACCAAGCGTTGGTAATAAGGTTTGTTGTTCAGATAAATCTTATTGCCTTCGATATGTACCTTACGCATACCTGTATAGCTTCTTACCTCATCTACTACCTTCCCGTTCTTATCTATTACTTTGTATTCCAAGTCGTACAGAAAAGGGTTTTCCGGACTCCATGTTTTCATTTTCTTGATGGGTAGAATAGCAGAAGATAAGGAGCTTGCCGTAATGGTTTGGCTGGCTACTATTTTACCGTTGTCTTTTACGGTTACTTGCAATTTACCTCCTAGTTCTTTATAGAAACGAGGACGCACAACCAATTGTTGTTGGTCTATATCTGTCAGCAACTGCACGGATTGCAATCCTTCCGGATGGACAGCCTCCATCCAAACCGTTTGCCAAATACCTGTGGTCCGGGTATAATTACAGGCGTAGGATTCAAATTGTAGGTTTTGTTTTCCTGCCGGTTGTTTTGCGCTTCGTAGGTCACTTTCTACATATACGACTAGGCTATGTGTCTTTCCTGGTGTTACCAAGGAGGTGATATCTACTGCGAAAGAAGAGGTTCCGCCAAAATGGCGATTGGCTAAGACTCCATCAATGTATATTTCCGATTTATAATAAACAGCTCCAAAGTTAAGTCTTATATTCTTTCCATTCCATTCTTGTGGGATCGTGATAGGACGCTGATACCAGAAATGTTGAATGAAATCCGTGTATTTTACGCCGGATAACTTACTTTCCGGGCAGAAAGGCACTGTGATCTTTTGGTCAAAACCGTTCGATTTATAGAACTCCCGTTCCATTCCGGTACCTCCGAAATCGAATGAGCAAGTCCATTCTCCGTTCAAATTTACCCAATCCATGCGTTCAAATTGTGGACGGGGATATTCGGGACGTGGGATAGACCATAAAGCAGTGATGCACCAAAACAGTAAGAATGTAGTAATGTTCAATTTTTGTTTCATAATATATAATTGTATTATAATAAATGCAAAAATAAAAATTTGAATACTATTAGACAAATTCTTGAAAGACTATGAAGGGTAACCGCATTAAAATGTCACTTTTAGTTTTTTTGTCGCAGGAGATATACTTATTTTGTCACAGGAGATAGCTTACTTTGCCAATGAAGTATATCTTCTCTACCCAAGTAAGTAGTACTTCATTTGATTTAAAATCTATATATTGGGGCATCTTGAAGGAATTGATTTATTTTATTATTATGTGTAAAAAGGAGATTAAATGAAAAAAATCGTTGTTGCTTCCGATTCATTTAAAGGCTCAGTATCTTCTATTGAAGTGGCTGAATGTGCCGAGTTGGCGATCCATAAGGTCTTTCCGGATTGCGAGGTCGTGAAAATCCCGGTTGGGGATGGGGGAGAAGGTACCGTGGAGACTTTGATTACGGCGATGGGTGGAGAAGTCGTATCTTGTGTCGTACATGATCCGTTGATGAGGCCGGTCGAGGCTACTTATGGGATACTGGGGGATAATCGTACGGCGGTTATCGAGATGGCGACAGCGAGTGGCCTTACGTTAGTGCCTGTGTCGGAGCGTAATCCCTTGAGAACAACGACATATGGAACCGGAGAGTTGATAAAAGACGCTATGGAGCGTGGCTGCCGGAATTTCTTAATAGGAATAGGGGGAAGCGCGACGAATGACGGAGGAACCGGTATGTTGCAGGCCTTGGGTTTTCGTTTTCTTGATAGAGACGGGAATGAGCTGGAATTGGGTGGGCAGATCCTTAATCGGATTTATGAGATCGATTGTTCAAGGGCATTATCGCAATTGCGGGAAACTTCATTTACCATAGCCTGCGATGTGAATAACCCTTTTTATGGTGAGAAAGGGGCGGCGTATGTCTTTGCCCGCCAAAAGGGAGCGGACGATGCTATGGTCCGTTTGCTGGATGAGGGCTTGCGAAATTTTGCGGAAGTCATAAAAAGAACGGGACGAATAGAGATAGACGACATTCCGGGTGCGGGAGCCGCAGGTGGTTTAGGTGGAGGATTTGTCGCTTTCCTAAAGGCTGAACTTAAACCCGGTATCCGGATGGTTCTAGATGCCTTGCGTTTTGATGAATGTATACGGGGGGCGGATCTAATTATTACGGGAGAAGGTAAACTGGATAAACAGACTTGCATGGGAAAGACCCCATTCGGAGTGTTGCAGGCAGGTGTGAGACAGGATATCCCGGTTATCGTAATGGGTGGTTCCGTAGAGGAGGTAGAGGCACTTAATAAATCCGGGTTTCTGGCGGTCTTACCACTTCTTCCTTATCCGGTTTCCTTGGAGCAGGCGATGGATAAGGATTTCACCTGCCGGAATATTGGGCGTGCCTTGGAACAACAATTGCGTGTAATCCATTACTATATGAATCACTAACACATGGGTATAATGAGTGCATGGGGAGCTTTTATCGGATTATTAGTGTCGATTTTCTTGATTATAAGAAAGGTGTCGCCAGTCTATAGCCTTATTTTAGGGGCATTAGTAGGAGGATTATTAGGGGGAGTCTCGTTGCCGGAAACGGTCTCTTTAATGATCAGTGGAGTAAATGACGTAACTCCGGCTGTCATTCGGATCTTGACGGCGGGGGTATTGTCGGGGATATTGGTGAAAACAGGTGCGGCGGCTTCTATCTCCAATACGATCATTTATAGATTGGGAGAACGACATGTGTTTTTTGCGCTCGCTTTCGCTACGATGTTGCTAACGGCTATTGGAGTGTTTATTGATGTTGCTGTTATTACGGTGGCTCCGATTGCGTTGAGTATCGGCCGGAAACTGGCGGTTCCCCGGGGTAGCCTTTTGTTGATGATGATCGGTGGAGGAAAATGTGGCAATATCATTTCTCCAAATCCGAATACGATTATCGCCGCTGAGAATTTTCATGCGGATTTGTACTCTGTCATGTATGCGAACTTGATCCCGGCGTTGGTTGGATTGTTGTTTACGGTATATGTCATAGGCCGTTTCTTACCCCGGCAAAATGGATTTTATGCGAACGAGGAGATAGATAACCTGCAAGCGGCTCTCCCCTCCTTCGCCTCTAGCATGGTCGCTCCGGTAGTGACGATCCTACTGCTGTCGTTTCGCCCTTTATTCCATGTGGCGATCGATCCGATGATAGCCTTGCCCGTTGGAGGAATCGTTGGGATTCTGGCGATGAGGAAATGGTCATTGATTACGGACAGTCTCTCGTATGGGCTCAAGAAGATGTCGAATGTCTCGATCCTGTTGGTCGGGACAGGCACTATAGCGGGAGTGATCAAGGCTTCCTCTATCAAGGATGTTTTATTAGATGCGTTATCGCATACGGATATGGGAGAGATTTTATTGGCTCCGGTTTCCGGCGTATTGATGTCTGCCGCTACAGCCTCTACTACAGCCGGAGCGACAGTTGCCTCTTCGTCATTCGCGGATATTATTATCGCTGCCGGTATCAGTGGTGTCTGGGGAGCCGCTATGATTAATTCCGGTGCTACCGTGCTTGATCATTTGCCGCATGGATCGTTCTTCCACGCTACTGGTGGGGTAGCGGATATAAGCATTCGTGAGCGGTTGAGGCTGATTCCTTATGAGACCGCAATCGGCGCTATTTTGGCCGTTGGGACTATAATTGCTTATCTTACCGTAAATTAGTTCTTTTCGTGATGAGGCTTATTGTTTTCGTTTTGGAGTTTGAAAGTATTGCGGCGTTTAGTGCCACCATTTACTTTTGCGTTATCAAACTTGAAAAAACGAATAAGAATAAAAATTATTACGGATATGGAAATGAATAAGACACTTGCTTCGTCCGGTGGACGTATTACGGTAATCGACGCTCTGCGTGGCTTCTCCTTGATTGGTATTTGCTTGATTCATGGGATGCAGCATTTTGGCGCTATGGGGACGATGGCTCCCCAAGCCATGTTCCCTTGGGAAGGGACGCTGGATGAGATTTTTCGGTGGTTTATTAATTACTTGGTGTTCGGCAAGTTCTTCATTATATTTTCTTGCCTGTTTGGTTTGAGCTTTTTTATCCAGATGGATCGGGCAGCTCAAAAAGGTGTTGATTTCCGTCCTCGTTTTTTATGGCGATTGGTATTGTTGCTTGTGATTGGTTTTGTTCATGGTTTATTGGTTCGTGTAGATATTTTGTTGGTGTATGCGTTGCTTGGTTTTGTATTGGTATTGATGTATAAATGGCCTACTAAATTATTGGTGGGAATCACCCTTTTCCTTTTCTTGGGCGGTGCCTCACTAATTCCCGTAGCGTATAAGGCTGTAACGGCTCCTGCCGTCGAGCAAGTGGTGGAGAGACCGGCTGCCGCACCTATCGCTCGTGCTGAGGCTCCCCGGCGAGTCCCGACATTAGCCGAGACCATTGAGAACAACGCTTGGGACGGATTGGTTGGAAAAATGAATTTCCAGTTTGCCAGCGGTCGTATCTATCTGACCTTGGGATTGTTTATCCTCGGATTTATCGTAGGCCGGATCCGCTTGTTCCAACGCTTGGATGAGTGCTACGACAACTAACTTGATTAATCTGATGACGGCTTATCTGTGGGTGGTGTTGGTCTTAGAGGCTTACCGCTCGGTAAAAGTTCAAAATGCCATGAAGCCATTGGTTAGTTATGGGCGTATGGGATTGACAAACTATATCGTACAGTCCGTGACCGGTGTCTTTATCTTCTCCGGTTTTGGCTTGGATTGGAGCCATTTGGGTGTTTTCTTGAGTGTATTGGTCTGCCTTGGATTTACGGCCATACAGATTGCCTTTAGCCAATATTGGCTGTCCGGCTTGCGCTACGGCCCGATGGAGTGGTTATGGCGGACAGGCACGTATATGAGATGGCAACCCATCCGTTTGGGTTAAGCCGGAAAGCTTTGTTCTCAATACAAATTCCGTACAATAAGACCACTGATGAGTCTAGTGTATAAAATGCTAAAAATCAGAGTCAAAAAAGCACGATGATCTTTCATCCAAAACACGTACGACTTTTTGAAAAAACATGTACGTGTTTTGGATGAAAGTCGTACGTGTTTGTCCCGAATCCTTCCACAGAAAACCAGAGCACATATAAAAATTTACAAGAAGCTTCATTTAAACGGAGCGGTAAATGAAAAAGCTGTGGATGGAAGATTGTATTATTAGAAATAACAGTTTTAATTTTCATTTTAAAACCTAATCTTTGCGATGAGATGGATGTTCGGGAGCGCTTAATAGTGCAAAAATTACGTAATGGCGATCAAGATATGATACGTATTTAGGAAGAGTTCTTGGCAAAGGCAGCTAAACATCATTTCCTTTTACCCGTTTATTGGCTGGAGCTGCCGATTATCATTTAGGCGGGTTTCGGGCTCTTCCGAAAGACAAGTTTAAGATACAACAAAGTAACCCTTATGTCACTAGTACTCGCTGCCATATGCTAGCCCTCGGTAAAGGAGATTATAAAGTAACTCTTTATAAAGATGTGAGAGACACAGATACCAATCCTAATCATCTTATCAAAGATACTTTAACTGTTACCGCAAAGGATAAAATAACAGTACCGCTCGCTTCAGATGGTGGTGCCGCTATGCATATTCAACCCGTATCCTTTTGATAAACTTTATTCTAGATAGAAAAGAGGTGCAGTTCAAAAAGGAAGGTAGCCTCTTTTCTAGTCATAATACGGGAACACGGCATGTAATTCTCTAGAGAGTTCTGCTTTGAATAACTCACGATAGTTTTGCTTCATCAACTTTAATTTTCATCTTTGTGGTAAGAATAGATGCTAGAGAATCGTTATTATTAAATACAATCTCATGAAGAAACTATTATTTCAGACAACCTTGTTTCTATTATTATGTAGTTGCATAAGTAAAATAGAAAAAACACCAGTAGATTATGTGAATAACCGGATTGGGAATATCAGTCATTTACTTGTGCCTACCTATCCCACTACCCACCTGCCTAACAGCATGTTGCGAATGATTCCGACTCATAATGAGTTTACGACGGATCGTATGGAGGGACTGGCCCTAAATAGTCCTTCCCATAGGCAAGGCCATTCATTGTTGCTGTTGCCTTATAGGGGGGACGTTAAGGAGTTCGGTGGGAATTTAAAATATCGATATGATCATGAGAAATCTACGCCTTATAATTATTCGGTGTATTTGGATGATTTCTCCGTAGGGGTGGATTTTGCGCCTGCTGCTAAATCGGCGATCTATCGTTTTCGGTTTGAGGATTCGGATCGACGGTTGATTTTGTTGAAAGCCAATGGAAAAGGAGAGATCGATATAAAGGATGGAGCTTTGTGTGGATATGATAATTTCGCCGGGATAAAACATTATTTTTATTTGGAGTTTGATGCCCAGCCCATTCAAGTTGATAGCCTCTCTCATTCTTTGGTATTTGCTGAATTTCCGGAATCGGAGGATGTGGTGAATGTCCGTTATGGAATTTCTTATATTGGAGTAGAACAGGCCAAGCGGAATTTATATAATGAAATCAATGATTTCAATCTGGAGAAATTGGCCTCGCAAGCTCGTGATAAATGGAACGACGTGTTAGGCAAAATAAAGATTGAAGGAGGCACGGAGGATCAAAAGACCACATTTTATACCGCCTTGTATCGGGCGCACGAAAGAATGATCAATATTTCTGAAGATGGTAAATATTTTAGTGCGTATGACGGAAAGGTACATGAAGATAATGGGGTGGATTTCTGGGTGGATGATTGGGTATGGGATACCTATCTGGCCCTTCACCCGTTGCAAGTGTTATTGAATCCGGAGGCTCAAGAACAAAAACTGGCGTCTTATATCCGGATGTATGAGCAATCCGGGTGGATACCTACTTTCCCTTGTGTATTTGGGGATGCGCATTGCATGAACGGTAACCATGCGGCAGGTGTCTTTGCGGATGCCTTAAATAAAGGCTTGCGGTTTGATGTGGAAAAGGCTTTCGAGGGTATGAAGCATACGGTGATGACAGAGTCCATGATCCCTTGGTACCGGGGACCTAAAACGGCCTTGGATGATTTTTATCATGAGAATGGCTGGTTCCCCGCTTTGCATCCGGGAGAAAAAGAAGAGTTTACGGAGGTAGGACCATTTGAACAGCGACAAGCGGCAGCCGTAACTACAGCCGCATCCTATGACGATTGGTGTATCGCCCAATTAGCTAAACATTTGGGAAAAGATGAGGATTATCGATTCTTTCAGGATCGTTCTTATAATTACCGGAATGTCTTTAACAAAGAGACTCATTTCTTCCATCCGAAGGATAAAGATGGGAAGTTTATAGAACCGTTCGACTATATTTTTTCCGGAGGTATCGGGGCTAGGGCTTATTTTGATGAGAATAATGCTTGGACCTATAATTGGGATGTACGCCATCATATTCAGGATTTAATAGATCTTTTTGGAGGCAACACTCCTTTTATTGAGAGATTGGATCAGTTATTTGTTGAGGATATGAAAATGTCAAAATGGCAATATTATGCTCTTCATCCGGATGCTACGGGCAATGTCGGGCAATTCGTGATGGGAAATGAGCCTAGTTTCCATATTCCTTATCTGTATAACTACGCCGGTCAGCCGTGGAAGACGCAAAAACGGATTCGTATGCTTATGGAAAGTTGGTTCAGGAATGATCTGATGGGTGTTTGTGGTGATGAGGATGGTGGTGGAATGTCGGCTTTCTATGTATTCTCCGCTTTAGGTTTCTATCCGGTTTCTCCGGGAGTGCCTGTTTATACGATAGGTAGTCCTTTATTTGATAAATCGGAGATTCAGTTGGCGAACGGGAAAGTGTTTACCATGATCGCTCATGGGGTTTCGTGGGAAAATAAATACATTCAATCCGCTAAGTTGAATGGCGCCGAGTATAATAAGACGTGGTTTACTCATGAGGATGTCATGAAGGGAGGAACATTAGAATTGTTTATGGGAGACCGCCCTAATAAGAAGTGGGGAGTGGGAGAAGGTGCGAATCCTCCTTCTGGTGAGTTTGTCGATTGATTTGGTTTGACGGCATGATTCTACGGTCAAAGATTCGTGAAATCATTTTGTAGATGTTATCTTTGCGTAAGTAAGTTACGAACAAGTGATTTATTCGTAAGCGACAAATAAACAGGAGGAGATATATTATGGCAACGAAGCAAATTCCATATGGCCTGACGGATTTCGAGCGAATCCGTACCGCCAATTATTATTATGTTGATAAGACTCGCTATATTGCGGAGGTGGAGCGGAACGCAAGTTTCTTTTTCCTTATCCGCCCGCGCCGTTTCGGGAAGTCGCTATTCTTGAATGTCCTCAGATGGTATTATGACGTGAACCGTAAGGATTCTTTTGAGGAACTCTTCGGCGACTTATATATCGGCTCCCATCCGACCCCGGAGCAGGGACAATATCTTGTACTGGATTTCAATTTCGCAGGCGTGAACCCAGATCCTGACGAGTTGATCCGCTCTTTTAATGATCACTGTGCCGCTCGTTTCCGGGAGTTTGCCTACTACTACGAACGTTTCTTCAATCCGGGCTTCCGGGAGAAAATGGAGAGTCTGCCAAATGCTGACGAGAAGTTGACCTACACGATCAGTGAGGCTAAACGCTTGAATCTCTCTATCTATCTCTTCATTGACGAGTATGATAACTTCACCAACGCTATCCTCGCCAATATGGGTGAGAAACATTACAAGGCATTGACACACGGTACGGGCTTCTTCCGTTATTTCTTCAACAAACTGAAAGAAGGGGCTACGGGCGATGGCCCTATCAAGCGCATGTTTATCACCGGGGTATCTCCAGTGACGATGGACGACGTGACCAGCGGTTTCAATATCGGAGCCAACATGACGACAGATTACCGCTTTAATGGAATCATAGGTTTTAGCGAGGGAGAGGTACGGGAGATGCTGGCCTATTACAAGAGCGAGACAGGTTTTGAGGATAGTGTGGACGATCTGATCAACTTGATGAAGCCGTGGTACGATAACTACCGTTTCTCTACGAAGAGTCTGGACGAGCCTATGTACAACTCGGATATGGTACTGTATTTCATCAGCAATTACCTGCCCTTGAGATCGGCCCCGGATAAGATGATCGACAACAACATCCGCACGGACTACAACAAGCTCCGCCATTTGATCCGTCTCGACAAGCGGTTCGGCACGAACGCTTCGATCATCCAGGAGATCGTGAACAACGGCGAGACCACCGCAGTAATCAAGGATGCTTTTCCTGCCGAGGATATCGCCAAGCCGGACAACTTCAAGAGCCTGCTTTACTATTTCGGGTTGCTCTCCATCAAGGGTACCAAGCGTGGAGATACCCTTCTGGGCGTTCCCAACCTGACGGTACGTGAGCAATTATATACCTATCTGATCGAGGCTTACCGGGAAGCTGATGTCTTCTCAATAGAGTTATACAAGCTTCATGATCTGGTAAAGGACATGGCTTACGACGGAGACTGGAAGCCTGTGTTCGAGTATTTTTCCTCCGAGCTGGAGCGGCAGAGCGCTATCCGCGAGTTCATAGAGGGGGAGGCGCACGTGAAAGGTTTCCTACTGGCTTATCTAGGCTTGACCCGTACCTATATAATTTATCCGGAGTATGAGGCCAACAAGGGGTACGCCGATTTCTACATGATGCCCGACTTGATCCACCAGCCCGAGATAGGCTTTAGCTATATCGTGGAGGTGAAATACGCCCGTTGGGACGCTTCCGAAACGGAAATCGAGGCGTTGAGAGCCGAGGCTGCCATCCAGTTACGCCGTTACGCCGCTGACCCGAAGGTTCACGCTACCAAGGGGGATACGGAGCTTCGTCTTGTCACCTTGGTCTTTAAGGGTTGGAAGCTTGCTGTTTGCGAGATGGACTTGGCTTGATCTTGTTTTTATGCTATTTTTGATGGTAGATAATAATACGTTTAATCATCAAAAAAGGAGATATGAGCAAGAGAAAGAATAACCGCTTGGGCAAGGCGGGCATCACATTTTATACCTATGCCACCGAACGCATCCGGGAGAAACGTTTAGCGGGGAAACATAACACTGCCGATTTATATAGGACGACCCGTAATTGGATCTGCGCCTTTCTGGGTAGGAGAAACCTTTTTTTCCCGGAGATAACCCCGGGCTTAATAAGCCGTTTTGTCGCTTATCTGCAATCCGCCGGCTTGCGAGTGAATACCGTGAATACATACCTCAGCAACTTTCGCTCGATTTATAACCAAGCTTGTCGGGATGGTCTGTTGCCGGCTTGCGTCGTATCGCCTTTCGCGTACTTGAACTTGAAGCGGGAAAGAGCCGGATCTAGGGCGTTGGGAAACGAGTCGCTCCGGGAGATCGTGACCTTGAAGTCTGAGGAGCCGGATTTGGCGTGCGTGATCGACTATTGTACGTTCGCCTATTTATCTTGCGGCATGCCTTTCGCGGATATGGCTCGCTTGACTACGGCGAATCTGTATGGCGAGGAAATCGTATATCGGCGTAAGAAGACGGGGACCTTAATCCGTGTCGGGATAACAGCGGGGATGCGGCGGTTGATTAATAAGTATGCGGACGCTTCTTCCCCGTACCTTTTCCCTATTTTATCTCCGGGTAGAGAGGTAGGGCATGAGGAATACAAGGCGATACTGCGTTCGTATAATAACTCGTTGAAGAAGATCGGTCGTGCGCTATCTCGCCCCATTCATCTGACCTCGTATGTTTTCCGCCATACATGGGCAACGAACGCCTTGCGGAAACAAGTCCCTTTATCGATCATTAGCCAAGCGCTGGGGCATACCTCGGAAAAAACAACACGTTTTTATCTGGCCTCTTTGGAACAGTCGGAATTGAATCGTGCGAACGCTAGGGTGACGGAAGAGGTGGATTTGCTTTTGGCGGCTGGATGATGCCCTTATTCGCGAAATAAGGGGAAGAGCCTATTCAGCATAAAAATTACCTATAATAGGCTATTTTCAACGGAAGGCTTGGCAAATGTAAAAAATATTATTGATAAACAATCACTTTTATCTATTTATTAAGAAATAGGAATTGAAGGGGATACAGATATCGTATCCTCTAATTAATCCAAATTTATGCTTATTGCGCATATATCGTGGATATGCGGTTAAAAATAGTGGTTATGCGTGTTTTTTTAGTTTATGTTGGACGTGCGATATCTCCTCCCCTTATTTCGCGAATAAGGGTGATAAACATTATTAAAAGGTAACGCCCCACTACCACGGGGCATTAAAGACAAAAAACATCATGGCAGAAGAAAAGACCATCTTGACCGTAGATCTGTACGACAACGTGTTAACCGAGAAAACCGGCGATTTCACCGGAAAGATCCGCATTACCGGAACCACGCGAACCTCAGACATCTCGAACCGCATCGTGAAGAAACGTACCGAGTATCGTCCGGAGACGATCACCAACATCCTCGACCTCTCCTACGACGAGATGATCGAGGCCCTCGCCCAAGGCCGTTGCGTGGTGAACAAGTTCGGGCAATGGCTGCTCACTATCAACGGCTCGTTCGACGGAAAGAAATCAGACTTCCGCTCTACGGAGAATAAGATCACCGTAATGTTCACCCCCAGCGCCACCCTCCTGAAGGCGCTAGAAAACATCTACGTGAACGCCGACGTAGCTACCGTGGGCCCGATGATCGAGAGCCTCACGGATTCTACCACGAACGAGAAGAACCTCCATATCACTCCAAACGCTCCGGCTATCATCTTCGGCAGCACACTGCTTATCAAGGGGGATGATCCATCTGTAGGCATCTACTTCACCAAGGACGAGGAGGGCGCCACGCCCGTGAAGGTCTCCCTCATCGTGCGTAACACCAAGAGCGAGATAATTATCCAGATCCCGCAACTCGCCGAGGGGCAGTACTGGCTGAGCGTCACTACGCAGGCGGGGGCGAATTACGGCTTGGTGAAAGACCCGCGTACCTATAAGTTCCCCATCCTCTTGACGGTAGGTATCGGAGGCGGAGGCGATAGCGAGAGTCCGGACGAGATCTGATAAGGCAGAGAGCCTCATCTATGAGGGCTGATAAAGCCTAGGCTCTCACCCCTCATAGACGAGGCTCTCTCATGGTTCATGGCCTAGGCTCTCTCACCGGTCATAGACGGGAAGCTATGAGCATACCCGTGAACGAATGTTAAAACGATTGTTCATTATAAATATTAGCTTATGAAACTAGATTTACAAAAAATTAGTTTAAGACTGTCACTGTTGGTGATGGCTTTCTTATGTAGTGGAACGTGGATTGCCAGTGGGCAAGAGAACGCAAAAGTGATGCACAAGATCACCTATGATCTTAAGAACATGGAGCTTGTGGAAGGTCCGGCGGAGGTTGGACATGGCGAGACGTTCACCTTTAGGTTAAAACCTAAATACGAATCGTATGGGAATCCTATGAACTATAGTGTCTCTATGGAAAATTCACAGGGGCATTTGGAGGAAGATAAGAAGGAACCTAAGTTCTACAAGATATCCAATGTGACAGGGGATGTAGTTATACATGTCACAGGATATGGTAAAGCTGTGATAGGAGGATATGCCTACAGTCTTGATCGTGATGGCAAAACAGCCTGTATAAACGATGTCCCGAGTACAACCAAGAATCTGATTGTGCCGGACTCTGTGACGTTTGGTGGCTCTAAATATAGGGTCAAGGAGTTTATGTATTTTAATAATGTGCTCCCGAAGTCCCTGGCTTCCATCACATTTAAAGGATATATTCCTGTTGGTATAGCAAGTTATTTGTTTGATGTTGTTGACAAGGATAACTTGAAAATTATTGTTCCTAAGGGGGCCGGTAAGGTTTATAAGGCTTATTCAGGTCTTCCGGTACAAGAGGCTAATATCTCTGAGTCTGATGAGGGAGTAGCTCCATCCAATGATTTGAAGATTACTTATCAATCTAAGAATGTAAGTTTTGATGGGCCGGAATCAGTAAAATACGGAGAGGACGTAAATGTAACCGTTCGAAGCAAAGATGGAACGCCGCTTCGGTTTAGCGTAAGTTGTAGATCTATAGAGACAGGAGAGTATTGTAGACCGGACTTTCTGAAAATTAATGACCAAGAACAAAAGATTCAAGTACCAGCGTTGTTTGGTGATCTGCAAATAACAATAGATGGATATGAGGAATATAAAGAGGGAGTCAATACCTATGAGTTAGATAAGGCCAATGCGGAAGCTACGCTTTCTAACTATAAAGGGGGAAGTAATGCCATTATCCCTTCTCTCCTTACCGTGGGGGGAATAGATTATGCGGTGACGAAGATACAGCATTCTTTCGGGAGTTCCTTGGATTCGTTGACGGTGCCGGCCTCAGTGAAAGGTATGGGTTCGTCAATAAGGAATTGCGTCAATTTACGGACAATAAAACTCTCGTCACCGTTAATGCCGGGAATTGATGTCGAAACGCTTAAAAGCGTAGATACCTTGACTTGTAAGATATTGGTCCCGGAAGGCTGCTTGGATGTCTATAAGAATAATGATTTCTGGGGTAAATTCAAGAACATAGAGGAATACGATCCCAGTATCAAGGATTCTTATACGATAACATACGACTTGAAGAACATCTCATTGGCGGATACCGTCAAATCCATCCAGAGAAATAGTACGCTGAACCTTACCTTACTGGCGCTGGAGGGTTACGAACTGCCCGATAGTGTTGAGGTAAACGTAAAGGGATATACGTATGACAAGGCCAAGGGTACCTTGTCCGTGCCATCTGTCCTCACGGATCTGAAGATCGTGGCGGAAGCCGTAATGCTAGACTCTCTCAGGATCAATCAACAGGATTCTGTAATAGAGAACGCGATAGTAGGGGATATCATGATATCAAATGAGACTGCCGCTAAAGATACCGCTACCATTCAATTGACGAACGTGACAGCTCCTACGCTGACTGTTACCCCGGAGGCGAAAGCGGAACTGGCTCTCTCCGGCACGAACCGGTTAGGTGAGATCAAGAATGAGGGCGTACTGATCTTGTCGTCGGCCGATGAACAAGCCAAGCTAGTCAATACTACGGTTGAGAATGCGGGTATATTCGCAGATAGTGTCGGCTTGATCTCAGAAGTTAGCGGCACGGGAGCTCTCGCGATCGCTCCGATCGGAGATAAGACCGTGGAAGAAGGCTCCTCCATTGACTTGATGGCTACCGCTGTCCCCGGCGAATCTTATACCTCGGTGATTTTCCAATGGCAGAGATTAGAGAATGGTACATGGATTGATAAGAAGACAACGACAAAGACCCCAGCACCTCAAGCGATATCCTTGTCTCTCTTACGTGCTGCCGAGCCGTTGGCTGATTCTTATAAGGTAGAGGCTCCCGAGGTGGGTACGTACCGTTGCGTAATCACGTGTAAGGTGAGCGACCAGATCGCTACGACTTTGACCACCCTATCGAAAGTAACCGCAGTCTCTTCCGAACCGGATCCGGTAGTGACATTCAGCGTCGTTCTTCCATCCGTTGAAGGTGCCTCGTTGAATCCTTCCGCCGGAACCTACTCCGTGGAAGAGGGTGGCAGCTTCTCTTTCTCTCTTACGCTGGAAGCGGACTACGATCAATCTACCCCTATCGTGAAAGTAGGTGATAAGGTGATTGAGCCGACCTCTGACGGTAAATACGAGATCAAGGGTATCGCGTCCGACATTACGATCTCTATCACCGGAATCATAAAAAACGCCACCGTAGGCAATGCCGAACTCGAATCCAATGACTTGAAAGTCTGGGGATCGAACGGGGTATTGCATATCCGGTCCGCTCATGCGGGTACGGCTTATCTAGTGACATTCGGCGGTCAACTATATAAGGCTTTAACCTTGCCAATTGGTGAGACGATGATAACCATTCCGCAAGGTGCCTATATCATCCGTATCGAAAATCAATCCTACAAGATCCGCTTCTAGCCATTCTTGAGGAATCGTAGGAAGGCGAGTCATTTGCGAGTGGCTCGCCTTTCTTGTTTAATAAATCTTAATATTTACCGGGGATATAAGTATCGTAAGCCATTAGAAAGTATATTCATGCGTAATCTCAATCTATTTATCATGAAATGTATATCTATCTACTTTGTGACCCTATTGTTACTGATGTCGGGCTGTGAATCCGGGCGGAGGTTCATCTTAAAAGATCTTCGTTGTGAGAACTTGGAGAATCCGGTTGCGATCGACAATACCCATCCCCATTTTAGCTGGAAAATCGAGACAGACGGGCAAACTATGCGGCAAGCGTATTTTGAGATACAAGTAGCCACGGATAGTTCCTTGCTGGCTCAAGGCAAAGCCGATCTATGGAATTCAGGTAAGGTGGAATCGTCCGCTTCCGTGATGGTCCCTTATCGAGGGAAAGAGTTGCGATCTAGTGTGCTGGCCTATTGGAAAGTCCGGGTATGGGACGATAAGGGGGAATCCTCGGATTGGAGTCCAATCAATCGCTTTGGGATCGGGCTTTTGGATAAAGCGGAATGGCAAGGGAAATATATAGGGATGCCGGATGAGAAGAATCCGATGTTAAGGAATAAGTTCGAGCTTCAAGACCGTGATGCCACATTACTCCTTCATGTAAACTCCTTAGGGTATCATGAGATCTATTTAAATGGGAGGAAGGTATCGGAAGATGTTCTCTCGCCTGCGGTATCTCAATTAAACAAAAGATCATTATCGGTGACGTACGATCTTACGCCGTACGCAAAGCAGGGAATAAACGACTTATTGCTCTGGTTGGGCCGTGGCTGGTACAGAAAAGCTACTTTTAATGCCGTTCATGATGGGCCGTTGGTTAAACTGCAATTGGACGAGATTCAAAGAAATGGCGCTACAAGTACGTTACTCGTTACAGATAGCTCTTGGGAAGGCCGGGGAAGTATGTATGGTGAGACCGGTACCGGTACTTGGTATCCCCATCAATTCGGGGGTGAATGTGTGGATGGGCGGAAGGCGTTGCCGGATTTGACAACGGCTACGCTTGACAAACTGGATTGGACGCCGGTATTGGAGGTGGAGGTACCCGGGATAGAGGTAAGTCCCCAAATGTGTGAGCCTAATCGAATACAAGAGATTATCCGTCCCAAAGGAATCAAACAAATAGGGGATAGTATTTGGCTCGTAGATATGGGAAAGGCGTTAAATGGTTGGGTTGAGCTGAGTTTCCCAAAATTACCGGAAGGCCACCGGGTCCGTATGGAATATACGGATTGGTTAAATGAAAACGAAGATTTCAAGCCACAAGAGGAGAACGGACAGTATGAGGATTGGTATATCGGTTCCGGACAAGGCAAAGAGGTATTCCGAAATAAATTTAACCACCATGCGTTTCAATATATAAGGATATCCGGTTTGGCGAAAGCCCCCGAGGAGGTAACCGGCTATCTGATTCATACGGATTATAAGGATGCCTCGTCTTTCGAGTGCTCGGATCCGGACTTGAATGCTATCTATGCGATGATCAAATATACTTTCAAGAACCTAGCTTTCAGTGGTTATATCGTAGACTGCCCGCATTATGAGCGTATGGGATACGGTGGGGATGGAAATGCCTCTTGTAAGAGTTTCCAGACATTGTATGAGGGCTCTTCCGTGTATATGAACTGGATGCAGATGTGGCAGGATTGCATCCGTGAGGATGGGGGTATGCCGCATTGCGTACCGAGTCCATACCCGGCGGGAGGTGGTCCGTATTGGTGTGGCTTTATTATCACGGGATCGTGGCAGACTTATTTGAATTATGGGGATAGCCGTCTGATCGAGCGATATTATCCGGTTATGCGACATTGGTTGCGTTATGTGGATGCGTATACGGTCGATGGATTGCTGAAACGTTGGCCGGATACGGATTATCGGGCATGGTATTTAGGGGATTGGTTGGCTCCGGCGGGTGTCGATTATACGGCGCAGTCATCGGTAGATCTGGTTAGTAACTGCTTTATAAGCGATTGCCTCACTACGATGGAGAAGATCGCGAAGGTATTGGGGAAAGCGGAGGATGCCGCTAAGTATAAAGAGCGTCGCCAACGATTGAACGAGCTTATCCAGAAGACTTTCTATGATCCGGAGAAGAAACAGTACGCTACAGGCTCCCAGATCGATCGGATTTATCCGATGTTGGTCGGCGTGACAGATGAACAGCATATGCCCGAGGTAAAGGAAGGTTTATATCGAGAGACATTGGAGAATTGCAAAGGGCATATCGGTTCCGGCTTGGTGGGTGTTACAATCTTGACCGATTGGGCGATAAAGGACGGAGAGGCCGATTTTCTCTATTCCATGCTGAAAAAGAGAGAGCTGCCGGGATATCTATATATGATCGATCAAGGGGCTTCTACGACTTGGGAATACTGGTCGGGAGAACGTAGTAAGGTTCATAATTGTTTCAATGGCATTGGCGCTTGGTTCTGTCAGGCGGTCGGAGGGATCTTGCCGGATGAGGATGAGCCGGGCTATAAACATTTCTTTATCAAACCTCAGATACCGAATGGCGTGACGTGGGCGAGGGCGGCGAGAGAGACCCCTTACGGTACGGCACGTGTGTCTTGGACTATGGAGAACCGATCGCTTTCCCTCGATCTGGAGATACCGGCGAATAGTATGGCGACCTTTATCGCTCCATTTAACGTATCGAATTGTGTGTTAGATGGGAATAATGTAGAAATATCGGCGGGTTCGATCCTGTTGGAAAGTGGAAAACACACGCTATCGCTGCCTGCGGAATAGGAATCATATGATTCCCTTTTTGTTGACTTATGTTAATAGCTGTTTTTTAATTATTACGCCGTAAGTGTTTTATTCTATTGAAGGGTATATAGTATAAAAGGCTAAATAATAAAAAGGATCTATTACCATGTTTAAATGTAAACAGCTTTTAAGGCGAATATGTGTGGTTAGCTATGTTTTCTTGTTGTGTGGAGGTTTGGTAAATGCGTCAAATCTCGTTTCTAAGACCAATACCCTGATAGGGACTCAAGGTAATGGGTGGGCTTCCGGATATTTGTATCCGGGGGCTACCTATCCCTTCGGTATGGTACAGTTTACCCCGACTTATTTCACGAAACAACTAGGCTTTGTCATCAATCAATTGAGTGGTGCGGGATGCGATCATATGGGAAATTTCCCTACGCTTCCGATTGCCGGAGCTTTACGGGTTTCTCCGGATAGTATCTTGAATATGCAGACTCCGGTCGGCAAGGAGATCGGAACGGCCGGTTATTACGCAGCCACCGTAGATCATTCTATACGTGCGGAATTAACCGTTACGGAACGTACGGGTATGGCTCGTTATACGTTTTCTTCCAAGGAAAAGCAGGGTACCGTGATTATCGGAGGAGGAGTAGCCGCTACCCCTATCCAAGTAGCCGCTATTAAGATTACGGGTCCTCATAGTTGCGAGGGATATGCGGAGGGTGGTGCTTTCTGTGGAATCCCAACTCCCTATAAGGTTTACTTTGTGGCTGAGTTCGATGCGGATGCGGAGAGTTTTGGTACATGGAAGGAGGAGCGACTACATGCGAATCATACGTTTGCGGAAGGCAGTCACTCGGGGGTGTATTTTACTTTTCCGTTGAAAGAGGGGAATCAGGCGGTGCAGTATAAGATCGGTGTTTCTTATGTCTCGGTGGAGAATGCCCGAGAGAATTTGAGGGTTGAGAATCCCGCTTGGGACTTCTCTGCGGTCCGTCAGGCGACGCAAGATAAATGGAATGAATACCTCGGGAAGATAGAGGTAGAGGGAGATAACGAGGATCGCCAGATGCAATTCTATACGCATCTATATCGTTCATTAATCCATCCGAATGTTTGTAGCGACGTGAATGGGGAATATATGGGGGCGGATAGCCAAGTGCATAAGACAGCCCGAAAATTCTATACCTCTTTCAGTAATTGGGATACGTATCGTACGCAGACTGCTTTGATCGCTATGCTAGCTCCCGAGGAGACCTCGGATATCGTTATGTCTCATTACTTATTTGCCGAGCAATCCGGTGGTGGCTTCCCCCGTTGGGTACTGGCGAATATAGAGACAGGTGTTATGCAGGGGGACCCGACTCCGATTCTTGTAGCCAATGCGTATGCGTTTGGAGCTCGCACCTATGATCCTCGAACTTTACTGCGGACTATGCGTTATGGAGCAGAAGTGCCGGGGGCTAATTCCCAAGGTGTTTTGACTCGACCGGGCTTGGAACAGTATTTGGAGAAAGGGTATTACGACGCTTCGATCTTACTGGAATATACATCTTCTGATTTTGCGATTGGCCGTTTCGCCTTGCAAGCCTGCAATGATGAGCCGGTTTGTAATTGGTATACGCAACGGGCGATGAACTGGAAGAATCTTTTTAATAAGGAGACCGGTTGGTTGCAGTCCCGAAACGAGGATGGCTCGTGGAAACGTTATGATGCGGATTGGCGGGAATCGACATATAAGAATTATTTCTGGATGGTACCTTATGATTTGCAAGGGTTGATCGATAGTATAGGAGGAAAGGAAGCGGCGGAGAAGCGTTTGGATGAGATGTTCCGACGTTTGGACGCTAGTTATGGAGATGAATGGTTCGCCTCCGGTAACGAGCCTAGTTTCCAAATCCCTTGGATTTATAATTGGGCGGGGGCTCCTTATAAGGCGCAACAAGTGATCCGGCGTATACTGAACGAACAATATAGTAGCCGTGTGAACGGTTTGCCGGGCAACGACGATTTAGGATCGATGGGAGCATGGTATGTCTTTGCCAGTATCGGTTTGTTTCCAGAGATTCCCGGAGTGGGAGGTTTCTCTGTGAATAGTCCGGTATTCCGTAAGATTGTTTTACATTTGCCCGAGGGAGACGTGATTATCAAGGGGGGAGATGAGAAAAAAGAGTATATCCATTCCTTAAGTCTTGATGGAAAGAAGATGGAGGGCACTTGGATCGATTGGTCGGATTTATATCGGGGGGCGACCTTGGAATATAAATTATCCGGGAAGCCGGATAAGACGTGGGGAACTCGGATAGCTCCCCCTTCATATGGAAAATAAATATAACTTAATACTACGAATAACATGATTAAAGAAACATTATTAGTCTCTACTTTCGGCTTATTGGGATTGGTTACCGTAGCTTGCGGCTCTCAAAAGAAAGACCAGACGGCGGAAGCTGTATCGGAAACAGCTTGGTGCTTGGACGGGTTTGAGCGTCCGACAGGAGTGAATCCGGTAATTAAGCCGTTACCAACTAAGTTTTATTGCCCGATGCGGGAAGATTCTGTAGCATGGGAGGAGAGTGACACATTTAATCCGGCGGCTACGATTTACGATGGGAAGATTGTGGTGATGTACCGTGCGGAAGATAACTCCGCTCAGGGAATCGGTTCCCGGACTTCCCGTTTGGGATATGCGACCTCTACTGACGGTATCCATTTCGAGAGGGATACGAAGCCTGCTTTTTATCCGGCTAAAGATAATCAAGTAGAGAACGAATGTCCCGGAGGTACGGAAGATCCTCGTATTGCTATGACCGAGGATGGTACGTATGTCTTGCTATATACGCAATGGAACCGCAAGGTGCCTCGTCTGGCGGTGGCGACCTCAAAGGATTTGAAACACTGGACGAAGTTCGGTCCGGCTTTTGAGAAAGCCTATAATGGCAAATTCAAGGATGAGGCGACCAAATCCGCATCGTTAGTCACGACTTTAAAGGGAGATAAGCAGGTCATTGCGAAAGTGAATGGCAAGTATTTCATGTACTGGGGGGAGAAGAATGTATATGCGGCTACCTCCGATAATTTAACAGATTGGGACCCACTGTTGGACGAGAATGGTGAGTTGCTTAAATTGTTCTCTCCCCGTTCCGGCTATTTTGATAGCCAGTTGACCGAATGTGGACCTCCCGCTATCTTGACAAAGGATGGCATCGTTCTGTTGTATAACGGTAAAAACGAACCGGGAGAAAAAGGGGATACCGCTTATCCTGCGAACTCTTATTGTGCCGGACAAGCATTGTTCGATGTAAATAACCCGACAAAATTGATCGGTCGTTTGGATAAGCCTTTCTTGCAACCGACGGATGATTTTGAAAAAAGCGGTCAATACCCTGCGGGTACCGTATTCGTGGAAGGTCTGGTCTATTACCGGAATAAATGGTATCTGTATTATGGCTGTGCCGATTCATTCGTGGCTGTGGCCGTATCGGATAAACAATTGAACTTCTAAGTGTCCAAAAGTAAATAAGATGAGAACTAATCGATGGCTTTTTAGTTTGGCGTGTATGCTTTCTGTGTTTGTGTGTGGCAATGCGCAGAAAACTCCTTCCCCTTTTCAAAGGGGTGACCGGGTTGTTTTTTTAGGCAATAGCATAACAGAGGGCGGACATTATCATTCTTATATATGGTTGTACTATATCACTCATTTCCCGGATATGCGGATGCGGATGTATAGCGCCGGTACCGGTGGTGACAGTTCTTGGGATATGTTGGAACGGATCGAGGAGGATGTATATGGTAAAAATCCGACGGTGGTTACGGCTACTTTCGGTATGAACGATAGTGGTTATTTCGAATATAACGGCGATAATCCTACGGCTTTCGTGGAGCGGCAAATGTATCGGGTAGATACGACCTTTCAGGCGATGCAGAAGATCATGAAATCTCACAAAGATACAAGGGTGATCATGATCGGTGGCACGCCGTACGACGAGACTTGGCAAAATGAGAAAAATAAGCCTTTTCTTGGAAAGAACGCTACGATCCAGAAAATCATCCGTCTGCAAAGAGAGGCGGCCGTGAAGAATGACTGGGCGTTCGTGGATTTCCACAACCCGGTATTAGAGGTGAACAGGGTACAACAAGCGAAAGATCCGCGGTTTACCTTAATGCAAGGAGATCGGATTCATCCGGATAACCACGGTAATATGTTGATGGCCTATTTCTTCTTGAAGTCTCAGGGATTGGCGGGTAAACCGGTCGCCAAAGTTGATATCGATGCTTCCCGACGTATGGTGTTGGCGAACGAGAATTGTTTCGTGAATGAATTGAAAGTATCAGACAAGGGTACGATCTCTTTTACCTATTTAGCGAAGTCTTTACCTTATCCGATGGATACGATCTCTCGGGGTTGGGAGAAGAAGCATACGCAATATGAGGCGACCTTGTACGCTCCGATTATGGAGGATCTTAATCAAGAGGTATTGCGGGTGGATGGATTGAAAGGTTCGTATAGGTTGGAGATAGACGGGGATTCAATTTCTACGTTTTCGGCCGAGGATTTGGCAAAAGGTATTAACTTAACGGCGTTAACGAACACACCGCAATATCAGCAGGCCGTTCGGGTCATGCATTTGAATGAGGAACGTTGGAATATCGAGAAACGTTTTAGGGAATATGCGTGGACGGAATTTTATATCTTGAAGCGGAAGGGCATGTTATTTCAGGATAATATCGCCGCTATGGATACGTTAAGGGCGAACCTTCATACGAATATCTTCTTGGCCGGCCATCTGGATAACTACTCCAAGATGATGTATCCGGAGATCCGGGAGGCTTGGAGCCAACAAATCGATATGTTGGTGGATCGTATGTATCAGATCGCCCAACCGAAGGTACGTAGAATAGAACTTATAAAAAAATGATACGACTAGTAAGAAATTTAAGATGGATAACGACCACGGCGTTATCGCTTGCGTTGGTGGGAACTGCCTGTTCCGGTCCGACCCGGACTATCGAGGAGGTTCATTTCTCTGATTATGTAAATCCCTTTATCGGGGCGAGTACGAATACGGAGGCGGCCGGTGCTTACCATGGCTTGGGGAAGACCTTCCCCGGTGCGACTACCCCTTTCGGTATGGTACAGGTAAGTCCGAATACGATTACGGGGGGCGACAATGGTTCCGGATATAGCTACGAGCATGAGACGATCGAGGGATTCGCTTTTACGCAGATGAGTGGTATCGGCTGGTATGGTGATCTGGGTAATTTATTGGTAATGCCTACCGTGGGCGATCTGCGCACGAACTCAGGAAAAGAGGGGGGCGTAGCCGGGTATCGTTCCCGGTATGATAAATCTTCCGAGGAGGCCAAGGCTGGATATTATAAGGTATTGCTGAGCGATTACCAGATACAAGCGGAGGCGACAGCGGCTCCTCATAGCGGTATGCTGAGATTCGTTTTCCCCGAGAATAAGCAGTCCCGCATCCAGTTGGACTTAGCCCGTCGTGTAGGAGGTACTTCTACGTATCAGGCGGTTCAAGTGATAGATGACCATACGATCGCCGGACGAATGGAATGTACGCCGGAAGGTGGAGGCTGGGGGAATGGTGAAGGTTCTTCCCGATACACCGTGTATTTTTATGCGCAGTTTTCCAAACCGTTGAAAGATTATGGTGTATGGAGCGTGGATATCCCGGCAGGGCAGGATCGGCATCGGGAATTCGTGGAGAGTCCGGCTTTCCAGATATTGACAGCGAACGCAAAGATTTCGGAGAGACCAAAGGCATATGAGGGCGAGCACCTCGGGTTCTTTACGGAGTTTGAGACTGAGGCGAATGAGGAGGTTCTTTTCAAGGCTGGTATTTCCTTTGTAAGCTTGGAGGGTGCGGAAAAGAACTTGAAAGCGGAGATCAAGGATTGGGATTTTGATGCGGTACGTTCTCGTGCCCGCTCGTTATGGGATACGGCTTTGGCTAAGATGGATGTCAGCGGTGGAACGGATGAGCAGAAGGTGATCTTCTATACCTCCTTGTATCATACAATGATCGATCCGAGGATTTACACGGATGTGGATGGTCAATATATGGGCGCGGACGGAAAAGCGCATAAGTCGGATACGTTCACGAAACGTACGATCTTTAGCGGTTGGGACGTGTTCCGTAGTCAGATGCCTTTGCAAACGATTATTAATCCGGTATTGGTGAACGATTTGTTGAAGTCATTGACAACGATGGCAGAGGAGAGTGGCCGTGAGTACTATGAGCGCTGGGAGTTGTTGAACGCCTATAGCGGTTGTATGTTAGGAAATCCGGCTATATCGGTCTTGGCGGATGCCTATGCGAAAGGTATTTGTAGCTTGGATATGGAAAAGGCTTATCGGTATGCGGATAAAACCTCGAGAATGTTCGGGAATGCGGAGTTGGGCTATACCCCGAATCCGCAGAGTATCTCCAAAACCTTGGAGTATGCGTATACGGAATGGTGTATGTCTCAGTTGGCGAAATCATTAGGAAAACAGGAGGATGCGGTTTATTATGCGAAGTTGGCTCAGTCTTACCGGAATTTATATGATGCGGAGAAACATAGCTTCCGCCCGAGAGAAGCGAATGGCCGGTTTGAGGCTTGGCCGGAAGAGGGTAAGCTGAAGGAATGGTACGGCTGTATGGAATGCAATGAGCTGCAACAGGGGTGGTTTGTGCCTCATGATATTCCGGGTATGGTGGAACTGATGGGAGGAACGGAACGGGTGATCGCCGATCTGGATACGATGTTCGACAAGACACCAACAGATTTCCTGTGGAACGCTTATTACAATCATGCGAACGAGCCGGTTCATCATGTGCCTTTCTTGTATAATCATTTGGGACAGCCGTGGAAAACCCAGAAATGGTCTCGTTTCATTTGCGATAAGGCGTATAAGAATAAGGTAGAAGGCTTGGTTGGAAACGAGGATGTCGGTCAGATGTCCGCTTGGTATGTATTGGCGGCATGTGGTTTGTATCCGGTTTGTCCGGGAGATACTCGCTATGAGATATCCAGCCCGGTTTTTGAGAAGACTGAGATTCAGGTTGGCGAAGGGAATACATTTATCATACGAGCCAACCGAAATACCCCGGAAAACACCTATATCCAATCCGCTAAATTAAACGGGACGGATTATACGAGATGCTATCTTGATTATAGGGATATCATGAAAGGTGGCGTACTAGAATTGGAGATGGGCCCCGAGCCGAATACAAATTGGGGCGTGAATAATTAATCAGTAAATAAAATAACATGAAACTCAATACTTTTTATAAACAGGGGGCGGCTTTAGCCCTCTGTTTAACCCTCTCTTTCCCTGTTTTTGCGGAGAAAGACTTGGTACAATACGTAAATACTTTGCAAGGAACAAACTCGACTTACGAATTGAGTTGGGGAAATACCTACCCGACTACGGCGGTTCCCTATCCCATGAATAGCTGGTCTCCACAGACCGGGAAGAATGGTGATGGTTGGAAATACCAATACTCGGCCACTACGATCCGGGGTTTCCAACCGACGCATCAATGTAGCCCTTGGGTGGGAGATTACGGGGTATTCTCTTTGATGCCTGTACCGGAATTGGTTGTTGATGAGTCCAAACGGGCGACTCCGTTCTCTCATGATAAGGAAATTGCCAAGCCTCATTATTATAAGGTTACGTTGGAGAATGGTATTACCACGGAGTTCTCGCCAACTACCCGTTCCGCTCATTTCCGTTTTTCCTTTCCCGCGAAGGGAGACGCTTTTCTCGTACTGGATGGCTATACGAAAACCAGTCAGGTACAAATCGATGTAGCGAACCACCGGATCACCGGCTATGTACACAATGGGGCTTTCTCTCCGAAGACACATAAGAATTATTTTATCATTCAATTTGATAAACCTTTCGTTAGCTATGGTACATGGGAGAATCGTAAGAATACGATCCAGAAGAATAATTTGAGGCGGGAAGGGGAAGGTATCGGTGCCTATGTACAATTTGCGAAAGGCTCTAAGGTACAGGCCAAGGTCTCTACCTCTTATATCAGTCCGGAGCAAGCGGAGGTTACGATGACTCGTGAGCTAGGTAAGCACTCATCGGTAGAAGTGACGAAGCAAGCGGCTGCTGATGTATGGAACCAGCTATTGAATCGTGTGTTGGTGGAAGGTGGAACCGAGGAGGATATGAAAACCTTCTACTCCTGCATGTTCCGTGCCAATTTGTTTTCCCATAAGTTTTATGAGGAGAAAGAGGATGGTTCTCCTTACTACTATAGTCCGTACGATGAGAAGATTCATGATGGATATATGTTTACCGATAATGGTTTTTGGGACACTTTCCGTTCCCAGTTCCCGCTGACCAATATCTTGCACCCTACGATGCAGGGGCAATATATGCAAGCCTTGCTAGACGCTCAGGAGCAATGTGGATGGTTACCTTCTTGGTCGTTCCCGAGTGAGACCGGCGGGATGGTAGGGAATCACTCGATCTCTTTATTGACGGATGCTTGGGTGAAGGGTATCCGCACTTTCGATCCGGAGAAAGCCTTGAAAGCGTATGCGCATGAGGCGATGAATAAGGGACCTTGGGGCGGTGCCAACGGACGGGTTCGTTGGAAGGATTATTATCAGTTGGGATATATACCTTATCCGGAATCCATGGGATCTACGGCACAGACGTTGGAATATTGCTATGATGACTTTTGTGCGTATCAGTTGGCGAAAATGACTGGGAATAAGTTTTATGAGGAGGTCTTTGCCCGCCAGATTTATAATTACAAGAATGTGTACGATCCATCTGTCGGTTTTATGAGAGGTCGTAAATTGGATGGTAGTTGGGCGGATTTCGATGCTTTCGAATGGGGCGGTCCTTATTGCGAGGGGAATGCTTGGCATTACAATTGGTCGGTTTTCCATGATGTCCAAGGGTTGATCGATTTGACAGGAGGTGATGAGCGTTTCGTGGCGAAGATCGACTCTGTTTTCGCTTTACCCGGTATCGTGAAATATGGAACATACGGAACGAAAATTCATGAGATGCTGGAGATGGAATTGGCGAAGATGGGACAGTACGCCCAAGGTAATCAACCGATCCAGCATATGATTTACTTGTATAGTTACGCAGGCCAGCCTTGGAAGACGCAATATTGGATTCGTCAGGTGATGGATCGGTTATATAATAGCTCGGAAAATGGTTATCCGGGTGATGAGGATCAAGGCGGTATGTCTTCTTGGTACGTATTGAGCGCGTTGGGAATCTACAGTGTTTGCCCGGGGACGGATGAGTATGTATTGGGTAGCCCGAAATTCCGGAAAACTACGATTACGATGGAGGATGGCAAGAAGTTCGTGATCGAGGCGAAAGGGAATAGTAAGGATAACGTATATATCCAAAACGCTACCTTGAACGGGAAGAGACATACACGTAATTATATCCATTACAGCGATATCGTGAATGGGGGCGTGCTGGAGCTTCAAATGGGCAATCAACCGGAGAAGACGAGAGGAACCGCGAAAGAGGATCGTCCTTTCTCGTTAAGTAAATAAGTTTTTGGCTGTAAAATCTGTATATTTGTCCCCGTAGTTCCTTGAAAACAAGGCTACGGGGAATTAATCATTAATGTTCACTGATATGAATTGGATGAAAAAGGTAGCGGTAGCGTTGGTTTGTTTGCTTCCGCTCGGTTTACAGGCGGCGAAGGTAGATACTTTGCAAGTGAAAAGTCCTTCGATGAATAAAAGTATAGAGGTAGTCGTGGTAAGTCCGGATGTGGCTGCGACGAAAGCGTGTCCGGTGATTTATTTGTTACATGGCTATGGCGGTAACGCTCGTACATGGGTCGGTATCAAGCCGGATCTATCTAAGATCGCTGATGAGAAGGGTATCTTTTTCGTATGCCCGGATGGTAAGAATACGTGGTATTGGGATAGCCCTTTGAACGCTGATGTACGGTATGAGACTTTCATCTCGGATGAGTTGGTGAAATACGTGGATTCCCATTATAAGACCGTGGCCGATCGTAAGGGACGTGCTATTACCGGCTTGAGCATGGGTGGACATGGCGCTATGTGGAATGGCCTTCGTCATAGCGATGTTTTCTCCGCTGCGGGAAGTACTAGCGGTGGCGTGGATATCCGCCCTTTCCCGAAAAACTGGGAGATGAGCGTACAAATAGGTGAGAAGGCAAAATATCCGGAAAACTGGGAGAAGTACACGGTTATCAATTTGGTTCCAACCTTGAGGAAAGACCAGATCGCTTTGATCTTCGATTGCGGTGACAGCGATTTCTTTTTGGAGGTGAATAAGAACTACCACGAGGCGTTATTAAAACAAGGCATCGACCACGACTTTATCACTCGCCCGGGTAATCATGATTCACAATACTGGAATAATTCTATTGATTACCAGATCCTCTTTTTCTGGAAGCATTTCTTGAAGATGAAGGCCTTGTGATAAGACCGTTTGGCGATTTGACATTCTGACATTTTGTAAACTGAAGTCCCGGAGAACCGATTTTTCCGGGACTATGTACGACTCGTTGCCAAATACGCAAGAAAAAAACAATAATTCGTTCATTGATAATACAATACCGAAAAACCGCCTTTCATTCTAGCGAAAATAATTCATCCTAATTCATATCCATTGACTTCTTCGGGCTATCCGATAGGGTTACGACTGGGTTCTAACCGGGTTACGATGCCTATTCACGACTACTGACAACCCTATTCGTGACTGTTTATAATGCCTAACGGCAGTATTGGCGTCGCCCAACGCGACTATACGTGTAGGCTTTCATCGCCTTTCGTGCCTGAAAACGGGAATATTCTCACTTAAAAGGGCGTTTTATTGCCCCTCCCGTCTACTGGTTGGGGCGATTCAAACGAATGCCTTGTCACGATTCGCATTCGAAAAGAAGCATAAAGAAAGTTTCCCGCAGTTATACTCCATATGTACGCTAATTTTCGTACTTTTGCTTCTTGAATCTTGAATATACGAAAGCGATGAATTATCAGATAGATGCTCCGGGTTCCGCTATCCGGACTACCGTAAAGCTTCCCGCTTCTAAAAGTATCAGTAACAGGGCATTGATCTTGAATGCGCTAAGTTATAGCGCATACGATGTGGAGAACTTATCCGATTGCGATGATACAAATTTGATGGTAAAGGCATTAAACTCGAACGATCGGGATTTTAATGTGGGTGCGGCGGGTACGACGATGCGTTTCCTTACTGCTTTCCTCTCGAAGGTGGTGGGCGAATGGACGATTACGGGAACCGAACGCATGAAGAACCGTCCGATCAAGGTGTTGGTGGATGCGCTGAACGCTTTAGGCGCCCGGATCGAGTACATGGAGAAGGAGGGTTATCCCCCTTTGCGTATTTTCGGAAGCGCCTTGCAAGGCGGAGAGATCTCGCTACCGGGAAATGTCAGCTCTCAATATATATCCGCTATCTTGATGATCGCCCCGTTAACAGAAAATGGGGTTACGTTGCATTTGGAGGGCGCTATTATCTCTAGGCCCTATATCCATATCACCTTGCAATTGATGGAGCAATATGGAGTGAGAGCCTCTTGGACGGAGAATACGATCAAAGTACTTCCCCAAGAGTATAAGCCGATTCGTTTTACGGTGGAATCCGATTGGAGTGCCGCTTCTTATTGGTATGAGATCATGGCGTTATCGAAAAATGCTGAGATCGAATTGTTAGGTTTATTCAAGAATAGCTTGCAGGGAGATGCCGCCGGAGCGAAGTTGTTCGCTCAATTGGGAGTGGGCACTACTTATACGAAACGTGGAGTAGTGTTAAAGCATACTGGAAATATCTGTGAGAAGTTGGTTTATAACTTCGTGAATGAACCGGATTTGGCTCAAACCTTTGTGGTGACTTGCGTGTTATTAAATATCCCTTTCCGCTTTACGGGACTTCAATCATTGAAGATCAAGGAGACGGATCGGATCGAGGCATTGAAGACAGAGCTTCGTAAATTAGGTTATGTGTTGACGGATCGCAATGATAGCATCTTGGAGTGGAACGGTGAACGCAGGGAACCGGAGTCGCATCCGGTAATCGCCACTTACGAGGATCATCGGATGGCTTTGTCATTCGCTCCCGCCGCTTTGGTACGTCCCGAGGGGATAGAGATCGCCCACCCGCAAGTGGTCAGCAAGAGTTATCCCCATTATTGGGAAGATCTTAAGGCCGCTGGTTTCTCTATTAGGGAATCAGCCCTTTAATTTTCAGTTTTCAATTCTCAACTTTCAATTGAATTATGTGGTACATTGTCATAAGTCTTATAGGTCTGGGTGTCGTAGCCGCTATCGCCGGGTATTTCCGGAATAAGAAACTTCAGAAGATGCTGGAACGGGGGGAGATCTCGGAGATCCCCGAGGCACAGGAGATTCCGGAGGTTTGCTGCGGACAACATGAGACTTGCGAGCGGGATAGTTTATTAGCCGCCGTCAGCAAGAAAATCGAATATTATAACGATGAGGAACTGGATCGGTTCCAAGGAGTGGAAGCGGACGCTTACGATGAGGAAGCCGTTGAGGAGTTTAGTGAAGTGCTTTATACCCTCCGGGAAGTGGAGGTGGCCGGTTGGCTCCGTAGCCTGCAATTGCGAGGGATCAATTTGCCGGATGCCTTGAAGGATGAGGCATTCCTGATCATTGGCGAACGCCGTACTCATTAATTTAGGAAACGAATCATATGGATTTATTGCAATATGCCTTTTTTCAGAACGCCTTGATCGGGAGCTTGCTAACCGCCATCGCTTGTGGGATTGTCGGGACTTACATCGTATCCCGCCGGTTGGTATTTATCAGCGGAGGGATCACGCATGCTTCGTTCGGAGGTTTGGGCTTGGGTTTTTATCTGGGAACAAACCCGATCTTGATGGCGATGTTGTTTTCGATCCTCTCTGCCTTTGGCGTGGAGTGGGCGAGCAAGACGCAAAACGTAAGGGAGGATTCCGCTATAGCGGGCGTATGGTCGCTGGGTATGGCTTTGGGAGTGATCTTCATCTTCCTTACCCCGGGGTACGCCCCGAATCTATCCGCCTATCTATTTGGTAATATATTAACGATCTCTACGGCCGATATCTTATGGATTTTAGGGTTGGTGGTATTGTTGATACTCATATTCTCCCTTTTCCTCCGTGAGATTGTTTACGTGGCGTTCGATCGTGACTTCGCTGTCACGCAAGGCCTACCGGTAAAATGGATCGAGTATACGATGATGTGCTTTATCGCCATGACAATTGTTCTTTCGATCCGTTTGGTAGGGATTATGCTATTGATGAGTTTGCTGACCTTGCCTCAAATAACGGTAAACCTGTTTACTTCCGACTTCAAGAAGATCATATGGGGAAGTATCGCGATCGGCTTTCTGGGTTGCGTGTCCGGACTGGTTCTTTCTTATTTCCTGAACGTGCCTTCCGGTGCGTTTATCATCTTGTTTTTGGTGGTCCTCTTTTTGGCCTTGAAAGCAATAAAACCGTTGTTACGGCGTTAATTAAAGAATGAAAAAAGGGTTTTACTACATAGTGGCGTTATTAACGGTACTCTTGCTTTGGTCGTGCAGCACGAAGAAGAACACGAAAGCGAGCCGTTTTTATCATGCCTTTACGACCCGTTATAATATTTATTTCAATGGAAAACAAGCGTTTGACGAGGCACTGAAAAGCCAACAGGACGGATATAAAGAGAACTATTCCGACAGGATCTATATGTATCCGATTAGCGCCCAGCCTAAAGACAAAGCCGAGCCGGGCGGCCCTTTCGACCGGACGATCGAGAAAAGTAATAAAGCTATTAAGCTACACTCCATAAAAGCGAAACCGGCCAAGAAACCGGGCTGGCGGAATAATCCCAAACTACGTGCTATCCAAGAACAAGAGGAGTATAACCCTTTCTTAAAGAATAGTTGGCTGATCATGGGACAGGCGCAATTCTACAATGCCGATTTCCTGCAAGCCTCCGCTACCTTTTCCTATATAGCCCGTCATTACGCGAAGGACGAGGAGGTCGTGGCCGAGGCCCGTTTGTGGCAAGCCCGTTGTTATTCCGAGATGGGTTGGTTCTATGAATCCGAGGATATCTTGGATAAGATGAACAAGAACGGTATTCCTGCTTCCGTCTTGAAGCAATATGCGGCGGTGTATGCCGATTATTTGATCAAGAACGGGCAGTTCGAGGATGCCATCCCTTATCTGAAGACCGCTATCAAGGCGGAGAAAAACCGGAAGCAACGTACCCGGATGAAGTATCTTTTGGGACAAATCTATGCGGATCAAGAATTAGATGGCTTGGCTTATAAGACCTTTGGTGAGGTAGCCCGTTCGAATCCTCCGTATGAGTTGGAATTTGCCTCACGTATCCGTCAGACAGAAGTATTCTCGGGTACGAATTATTTGAAAGTGGTGAAGATGCTCGAGAAAATGGCGAAAAGCCAGAAGAATAAGGATTATCTGGATCAAGTATACTATGCTTTAGGAAATGTATACCTCAGCCGGGAAGATACGGTGAATGCCATAAAGAACTATCAACTCGGTATCGATAAGAGTACATTGAATGGAATGGATAAGGCGATCTGCCAGATAAAGCTGGGAGATATCTATTTTACGATGCGGGATTACGTGAAAGCGCAACCTTGCTTTAGCGGAGCCTTAGCCGGAATTCAAAAGGAATACAGGGATTATGAACGGGTTTCTAAATTGTCGGCGATTCTGGATGAATTGGTCGTGCATGTAGAAGCGGTCCATCTTCAAGACAGTTTGCAAGCCTTGGCTAAATTGCCGGAAGCGGAGCGGTTAGCGATTATCGATAAGAAGATTGAGGAGGTAAAGAAAGAGGAGGAAGAGGCGAAAGCCTTGGCTGAGAAGGAGGCTTATCTGGCCGAGCAGGAAGCGAAAGGCACCGGAATCGACCGTCCCGGTACGGAAACCAATGCTGTTGTCTTGCCGAATGCGTCCGGTGGAGCGTCTTTCTATTTCTATAATCCTCAGACCGTAGCGCAAGGAAAGACACAGTTCCAGCGTAAATGGGGACGTCGTCCGTTGGAAGATCACTGGCGCCGCCGTAAGAAGGAACTCTCTACCTTTAATGAGAATCTGGATGAGGAGATGCTGGCCGAGGGAGATTCCACCCAAATGGTAGGGCCGGACGGTGAGCCGTTGCCGACCGATTCGATAGGCGGTGACCTGTCGGCTGTTGCCGCCGATGATCCGCATACCCGTGAGTATTACCTACAGCAGCTACCTTTCACGCAAGAGGATATAGACGCTTCTAACATTATTATTATAGACGGTCTTTACAATATGGCGATGATCTATAAGGATAAGTTGGAGGATATCCCCTTATCTGTCGAGGCATTCGAGAATTTGGAACGCCGTTTCCCGGATAATGAGCACCGTTTGGAGAGCTATTATCAAGTATATTTGATGGCCCTGAAAACTGGAAATACAGTGTTGGCTACCGAGTATAAGAATAAACTAATGAACGCCTTCCCGGAAAGCGATTATGCGGTAGCTGTGGCTGATCCGAATTACGAGTATAATATCCGCATGATGGATGTGGTACAAGACTCGATCTATCAAGCTACTTACGACCGTTATCTGGAGAGCGATACAGCGTATGTACGTAAGAGTTTCCGGTACGTAAGCGAGAAATATCCATTGGCTACATTGATGCCTAAATTCATGTTCTTGGATGCGTTATCATATGTGCAGGCCGGGGATGCGGAAGGCTTTAAGAATGCCTTGAAAGCGCTGGTCGAGAAGTATCCGAACGCAGATGTCACGGAACTGGCCGGGGAGATGTTGAAAGGTGTTCTTCGGGGACGTGCCTTGGTGCAGGGCGGTGTGAAAGGTATGAGTTGGAACTTACGATTCGGTTTGGGCGAGGATGGTATGTTATCTGCCGAGGATTCGGCCCGTGTATTTAATCCGGAACGGAATACGCCTTATCAGATGCTTTTGGTATATCCTACGGGTAGCGTAGATCAGAATCAGTTGCTATTCGCTGTCGCCGCTTATAACTTTGCGAACTTCATGGTGAAAGAGTTTGATTTGGCTTTGGAGCAGGCCGGCCCGATCAGTATGCTGGCGATTAAAGGATTTATTAGTTTTGATGAGATTATCCAATATTATAAGATGATATACGGTAAGGATGGTTATGCTACGGCCTTGAATAAAGCGGTTGCCGTGTTACCGATCTCTGATGATAATTATGAGACCTTGATGCGTGGCAAGACCTTGGATGAATATATCACCTTCTTCGATGAGAGCTTCGGTGAGGAATTACCGGATCTGGCAGGTCGTTGGAAAGCCCGTATGGAAGCCGCTAAGGAGGAGGAGGCGACTGAAGATGAAATGATCACGGAGGAAGAAGCCGAAGTGCCGGAAAAGGCAGATGAATTGAAACCAGAAGTTGAACCAGAAAAACAACCTGTTACAGAGCCGGAGGAGGAACAACGGTCTGTTCAAGAACCTGTCCGACAGCTTGCTATGCCAGTCGTCCCGGATACGATTGAGGTCCCTGCGTTTGACAAACCGGAAATCCAGCCTGTCGATACCCTTCGTAAGGATACGGTTCCTGTTGTTCAGCCGGCGGTTGAGGATCAAGGCATGACCTTGAAAGAAATCCAAGAGATCCGTAAACGGGAAGCTGCCGAAGAAGAAGCCCGCAAGGAAGAGGCTCGTAAGGCTTTCGAGGCCCAGCAAAAGGCGGATAAGGAATTACGTGAGCAGAAAGCGAAAGAACAGGAAGAACTTCTCAAGAAGCAAGCGGAGGAAGAACGTGCCCTGTTGAAAGCGAAGGCTGATCGAGAGAAACAGCTGGAAGCTGACCGCAAAGCCAAGCTGAAACAAGCGGAAGCCGACCGTAAGGCGAAACTGAAAGCTCGTGAGGACCTTCGTAAGGAAAAAGAACGTGCTTATAAGCAACGCTTGAAACAGAAGGAAAAAGAGCGCAAGGAGAAGGAACGCTTATACAAGCAAAAATTGAAAGAGAAGGAAAAAGCCCGCAAGGAAGCCTTGCGGGAAAAGGAAAAGGTAGCCCGGGAAAAGGCCCGGAAGCGTTAATTGCATTAGATATTAATAGGTAAGAATTTCCAATCCTGTCTCTGTCATCAAGAAGGTATGTTCCCATTGGGCGGAGGGTAGTTCATCCTCGGTGATGACCGTCCAACCGTCTTCCTCGTCGATAAATACTTTCCAAGTACCCATGTTAATCATAGGCTCGATCGTAAAGACCATACCCGGAACTAAAAGCATCCCAGTTCCTTTTCGTCCGAAATGACAAACTTCCGGTTCCTCATGGAATTCCAGACCGACGCCATGTCCGCATAAATCCCGTACGACAGAGAATCCGTTTTTCTCCGCATGCTTTTGAATAGCGTTGCCTATATCACCGACGAATCCGAACGGCTTCGCCGCTTTCATACCGATCTCCAGACATTCCTTGGCGACCTGTACCAATTTCTGCTTTTCCGGAGATACGTTCCCGATCATGAACATGCGGGACGCATCCGAATAATAACCATCTAAAATCGTTGAGACATCCACATTAATAATATCACCGTCTCTTAGGATCTCCTTCTCACTGGGAATACCGTGACAAACGACCTCGTTGATAGAGGTACATACACTTTTAGGGAACCCCTCATAGTTTAAGGGGGCTGGAATCGCTCCATGCCCTACCGTATAATCATACACCAATTTATCGATAACAGCTGTAGACATACCTTCTTTAATCTCCTTCTGGATTAAATCCAGCACCCCTGTATTGATCACGCTACTTCTGCGGATGCCCTCAATCTGCTCTGGAGTCTTGATAAGCTTGCGGGTGGGTACTAAATGTCCTTTATTTTGGATATATAGGATTTTCTTGTCTAATTCGGTGAGAGGTTGCCCCTTGATAGGCTTCCAATTGTTTACTGTTCTACGTGACATATTAATTCATTTTACTCAAAATGTAGTGTAAAGGTATGACTTTTTAAGATACCCTGTCCTGTAGATACTCTTTATTTATCCAAATAGCTCTTCTTGAAGATATCTATACAAAGAAGGAATAAGGATAATAACAGCGGCCCGAAGATGATCCCCATAAATCCGAATAAGGACAACCCGATTACGACTCCGAAGACGGTGATTAACGGATGTATATCCGCCAACTTCTTTTGTAGGATAAAACGAATCAGATTATCGACGTTCGTAATGACAAGCAAGGCATAAATAGCCAATCCCAAGGCATGTACCCAATCTCCGTTTAAAGCCATATAAGCCGCCAACGGAACCCAGACCAATGCGGTCCCTACAATGGGAATGATCGTAGCGATACAAGTGAGAAACCCAAATAACAGCGGATCGGGAGTCTGAAAGATAAAGTAACCGATCACCGCTACGATACCTTGTATAACCGCCAAAAGAGGGATACCTATGGCGTTTGATTTTACGATCATATTGATCTCGTTGAGTACCTCATCCTTGTTTTGATCACTGAAGGGGAATAAGGTGTATAGATAGTTTTCCATTTTTCTTCCGCCTATCAACATGAAGTACAGAATGAAAATCAAGACGACGACATTTACGGCGAAACTGCTTATGCTACCCACTAAAAACTGTCCGATTTGTGGGAGTATAGAGGCCACTTTTAATAAGTTTCCTCTATCCAGTACATCAAACCCGGTCTTTTCCTGAACTAGATCCGCTATATGTTGGCCTGTATTTAGCAGTACAGTCGGGTCTAAATTAATATTTTGAGTTTTGTTGATTACCAACCAGATCGCCAATGTGATTGGGATTAAGAAACATAAGATTGTTTCCCCCAGTAACAGTAAAGCTGCAAAAGCTGGTCTCATATTTAGCTTTTCTGTCAGATGGAACATCTGTCCACGCAGCAATATATAGATGGTGAATGCTCCAAGTATACCTCCAAGAAACGGGGTAATCTTAAAAAATAGAATTACCCCTAGTCCTAATATAATGGTGATCAATGAGTATCTCCAGTAATGTTCTTTTACGTTTTCCATATACATTCATGCCCTTATTTATCTAAAAACAAGATAGGAGAAGTCATTGTTTATTGGATTTCTTATTCTTTGGAGAGCCGTTTACCTTCGATGAAGGTCTCTTGAATCTCTATATCGTTGTTGAAAATGATGATATCGGCATCCTTTCCTTTCTCCAATGTTCCTTTACGGTCTAAAAGACCCATTAGGCGGGCTGGGCTTTCGGAAGCCATACGAACAGCGTCGTGCAATGGAATTTCCGCTTTCTCGACTAGGGTACGGATCAAACGGATTCCGGTAGCTATACTTCCCGCGATAGCTGAGCGATCGGCTAATTTACATACGCCTTCCTCGATAATTACCCGGGAGTCCGGAAAATGTTCCGTACCGTTATCGCAAGCGGCGGCGGCCATTGCGTCCGTGATTAAGGACGTACGTTCTACCCCTTTGATTTGATATACCAACTTTAAGATTGCCGGCGGTACGTGGATACCATCGGCTACAACTTCAACGGTCATATCTTTCATGAGATAAATACCTTCTACTGTTCCTTCATGTTTATACTCACGGTCTTTATGGACGGAAGTCATGGCATTGTAGAAGTGGGTAGCATGGGTGAATCCGGCTTCGTATGCTTTTTTCACTTGGAGATAATCGGCTGTGGTGTGGGCTAGTGAAACCAACACACCATGAGCTGACGCATATTTACCGAATTCCAAAGCCCCGTCAAGCTCGGGGGCGGCGCTCCAGCGTTTAACACATTGGGTACTGTTTAGTAATTCCTTATATTCTTGGGGATCGGGCGGGTAAATATAATTAGGGTCTTGTCCGCCTTTCATAGCCATATTCAAATAGTTGCCTTCGAGATGTAATCCCATGATGCGGGCTCCCTGTTCCGGGTGGTTCATGATGTGCTCGCAGGTCTTGATCGCTTCCCGGAAGGTATCGATAGGGGCAGCTGCCAATGTAGGATATAAAGCCGTTGTTCCCTGTAAAGCATGTGCTCTTGTGATCGCATAGAACGCTTTCGGGGTAGCTTCCGTGAAATCATGTCCGTTGCCGCCGTGTACATGCGTGTCGATACAGCCGGGAGCCACATAATATCCTTTTGCGTCGATGATCTCCGCATGAGGAATCTCCCGGTTTTGCCCGGTGATCTCCACTATTTTCCCATCCGAGATGATGATTTGCCCGTTTGGTAGGAGACCCGAAGGAGTTAATACTTTTGCGTTTATGATTTTAAGAAATGCGCTTTCCATATATCTTGTTTTTAGTCTTTTGGAATCAGTAATAAGTTATCCTTATAGGACAACGGGGGATTATATTGGATTTCCCGGTTGCCCCTCGGGGTAGCGGATCGTAAGAGCGGTGACTGGCCGGTTATCTCGTAAATAGCTTGTCCTAATAAAGGATCCTTCAAATCTCCGAATTCAGCTAGATCACTCTTGAATTCATCGATAGCTACATCGGGATGAAATCCGTCTTCATAATCAGCTTCCCGATCCTTATTATAAATATGGAAAGTGACGGGAGAAAGTATCCAGCCATATTTTTTAGATTCATTGTAGATCGTCATACCGACGGTCTTGCCAAAAGTCTGCTTACCGATAACCCGAACGTCTAGATAAGATCGTAGCGAGTTAATGATAAGTTCGGAGGCAGAAGCCGTAGTTGAACCTGTCAAAACAAATAGCCGTTGTAGGTTTAAGTTTCCCGCCATGACCTCGGTCGTTTTGAGCAAAGGTAAGGTCTCATTTTTATTGGAGTTTTTATCGTTATACTCCATGATACATAAAGGTTCTCCTAAAACGTTTTCACGGACTAATAGCGAAGCCAGTAATTGGGCGCAATTGACAAGCCCACCCCCATTATAGCGTAAATCAAGTACGAACTCATTGACGTTGCGACTTTTGAATTTTTCGAAGAGTTGTTGCAAATAAAGATTATAACTAGTGTCGCTATAATCGTATTCATTCGGTCCGGAGGCGAAATGGTTGTACATCAAATAGCCGATTCGCTTATTGCCATATGTGTATACGGAATCTTTTAGGAATGGGGTGTCTTCTACCGTTCGGGATGCGTTCAAGGTAACTCTTCGGGTGGAGACGAATCCCTTGGTGTTTCCTGTTTCTTTTCCTAGTTGGAGGGATACGCTGCCTCCGCTTCTCAACACATCATAGTCTTGGATAGAACCCAAGGAGCCGTTTACGCCAAGTATCCAGTCTCCCCGTTTCAATCCGGCTTCTTCGGCGGGTGAATCCTTTAATACATAAAGGACAATGGCTATTTTATAGGTCCTGCCTCCGTCTTTAAGGTTGGAAGTCGCGAAATCGAATCCGTATGAGTTGTTCGCGTCGTAAATGCTCTTTGTTACGGTCGCTTTCTCTAATTGGGAGAAGTAATGATGGCCATCAGAAAGCTCTTTCCCGTCTTTATCGGATAACAGGCCCTTGAAGAAGCTCTCCGGATCAAGACTAAAGTCCAAGGAACTTTTATCCGGGAACTCGGAATACCAAAGATAATTCTCTCGCATCGTTTGCTCGATCCATTGATTTACTTCATTGTCGGTTGCCGGAATATCGATATCATCTTTCTCGCAAGCGGAGAATGCTAAAAGGCCAAGGATAACGATCGTATAATACTTATAATTCATAGTGGATATATATTAAAAACAGCCCTTCTCTCAATAACGGAAAAGGGCTGTTGATATTGTTAAGGACAAATATACACTATATTTTCTTCTCGATAACCGCTTGAACAACATTTAATACATAATCGCCCAGCTTTTCACTTTCACTAACCATGTCCATGTAATAAACGCCATCTTGATATTGGTACAGCTTATTGTTGATATCTTCGATATTCCGGCTCTTCAACTGGTTACGGTAGTTGTTGATCTCGTTCTCTATGTTATAAGAAGGATTGATATCATCATGTACGAGTTCCGGTTTATGCAAAATTAGGTTCATGCGATTTAACGCCCCGGATACCAGCTCGAACATATGATCCAAGTGCTTGTTTTGCTCCTCCGTGAATTCGGATTTGAACTCGTTTCTGCGTTTGATACTTCGGGCAAGGTTATTACAAGAATCCGCTATACTCTCGATTTCCGAGACGGCACGTAGCATGATACGGATTTCTTCCTTACTTTCAGAACTCAAACGGCCTTCCGATACTTCAGTCAAGTAATTTGCGATCTCGATCTCCATGCGGTCGCTGATATTCTCGTATTTCTCGATGCGGCTATAAGTCTTGAGGAAGGTCTCCTCATTCTTCTCGTAGAATAATTCTTTCACCATATTAAACATCCTAGCCGTACGCTCGGCGAATAATGAGATTTCTTTATGCGCTTGCAGGATAGAAAGCTCGGCGGTGGATAACATACCTCCCGTGATATAGCGAAGGCGGTATTCCTCGTCTTCCACCTTGGGCTTGATAAGCGTACATACGGTCTTTTCGATCAAGCTTACGAACCAGATCATAATGAAAGTATTACTGATATTGAATGCTGTGTGGAACGCTGCCAGTTTAAAGGATACCGCCACAGCCGGATCACTGACCTTCATTACATGGGTAACAAACCATGAGACGGCATTCGTGAAAGGGTAGAAGAGCACCAAAACCCACATGACACCGAAAACGTTGAAAACAAGGTGCGCTAACGCGGCTCGTCGTGCTTGTGTGTTTCCGGTTAATGCGGCTAAGTTGGCCGTAATCGTGGTTCCGATATTCTCGCCTAATACCAAAGCGACTCCCAAATGATAATCGATCCAGCCGTTGGCGCACATAATCAATGTAATAGCCATCGTGGCAGCGGAGGCTTGTACGATCATGGTTAAGATCGCTCCGATAAATAAGAACAAGATGATGGAGAAAAATCCCATATCCGTATAATTCTGCACGAAAGCCAGCATCTCCGGATTCGCTCCGAGGTCCGGGGCGTTTGCCTTTAAGCTTTGAAGCCCCATGAACAGGAACGCGAAACCAAAGACAAATTCACCAATTGATTTACGAGAGCTTTTTCCTGAGAAGAAGAGTGGGAGAGCGAAAGCTAAAAGGGGAAGGGCGAATGCGGCGATATCGACCTTGAAACCGAGGGCGGAGATAAGCCATGCCGTTACCGTGGTTCCGATGTTGGCACCCATAATGACTCCGATGGATTGGGTCAATGTCAAGAGTCCGGCATTCACGAAACTCACGACCATAACCGTCGTAGCCGATGAGGATTGGATGAGAGCCGTTATTAACACGCCGGTGAGCACACCGGTCACTCTGTTTGTGGTCATCGCGGTTAGTATTCGACGTAAACTGTCACCCGCAAATTTTTGTAACCCTTCACTCATGATCTTCATTCCGTACAAGAACAGCGCCAAGGAGCCGATCAGCCGGAGAAAATCAAAAAAAGAATAGTCCATTTAAATTACGTTTAAGTGGATTGTATATCCGATTAATATTCCTAACTTTAGGGGGCGAATTTACAAATAATAACTGAGATAGTATGTCTGAGACAATAACAATTTACTGCAAAAATAATAATACCTACAAGGATGTACCCATTGGTTCTTCGTTGTTGGACATTTATACGGCGCTTGGCGCTCCGCTTCGGTACAGGCCGATGAACGCGCAAGTGAATAATAAGACGGAAAGCTTGAACTTCCGTTGCTGGCAACCGAAGGATATCGAATTTATCGACTATACTCAATTATCCGGATTGAGAACCTATGTCCGCTCGCTTTGCCATATATTTTCCAAGGCGGTGTATGATATTTGGCCGACGGCGACCTTAAATCTGGAACATCCGGTGTCGAAAGGTTACTATTGCGTGATCCATAACGGCAAGAACATCGATCTGGAGACGATCGAGAGGATCAAGAAACGTATGTGGGAGTTGATTGACGCGGATCTTCCTTTCCTCCATAAGAGTGTCCGTACGGTGGATGCCGCCGTATTGTTCAGGGAGCGGGGTATGAATGATAAGGCTCGCTTAATAGAGACGGCGGGATTGCCTTATACCTCTTATTATGAGTTGGAAGGTTATATCAACTTCTTTTATGGCTGTTTAACCCCTTCGACCGGCTATATCCAATTGTTTGACTTGGAACCGTATATGGATGGCGTTTTGCTCCGTATTCCGAAGCAGACCGATCCGATGGAATTGCAGCCTGTCATCAAGCAGGATAAGATGTTCGAGGCTTATAAGGAACACCTTACATTGCAGCGGACTGTCGGCTTAGATAATGTGGGGGATTTGAATTTAGCGATAGAGAAAGGCCGCTCTCAGGATATAATCCTTGTCTCTGAGGCGATGCAGGAAAAACAGGTTGCTAAGATCGCCGAAAAGATCGCCGATGGATATAAAGAGGGCATCCGTATCGTCTTGATCTCTGGCCCTTCTTCTTCGGGAAAGACTACGTTTTGCAAGCGTTTGCAAGTGCAATTAACAACTAACCTGCTTCATCCGGTAGGAATTTCCTTGGATGATTATTTCTTGAACCGGGAAGATACACCGAAGGATGAGCATGGCGAGTATGATTTTGAATCCTTGTATGCGCTGGATTTACCCTATTTTAATAAGGATTTGAAGAAGTTGTTATCCGGGGAAGAGATCGATTTGCCGACTTTTAATTTCGAGACCGGCCAACGGGTTTTCAAAGGGAAGAAGCTTAAGCTTCGTGAGAACTCGATCTTGGTGATAGAAGGTATCCATGCCTTGAATCCGGAGCTGACGGAGTTTATCGATGATAAATATAAATATCGGGTATATGTCTCGGTCTTGACCTCTATCTCTTTGGATAACCATAATTGGATACCGACGACGGATAATCGTCTGCTGCGCCGTATCATCCGGGATTATCGCTTTAGGGGATATTCGGCGGAAGATACGATCAACCGTTGGCCGAGCGTTCGCCGGGGTGAGGATAAATGGATCTTTCCGTATCAGGAGAATGCGGACGCTATGTTTAACAGCGCCATGTTGTATGAGCTGGCCGCCTTGCGCAAATTTGCGGAACCGATCCTCGCGCAAGTGCCGGAGAGTAGTAAGGCGAATGCGGAGGCGTATCGTTTGCTCCGTTTCCTCCGCTACTTTAATTACATCCCGACGGAGGAACTTCCCGGAACTTCCTTGCTCCGTGAATTCTTGGGGGGAGGAAGCTTCAAGTACTAGGTAGAATCATACTCTATAAAGCCTTTAAAAAAAGACGTACGTGTTTTTCCGAAAACATGTACGTCTTTTTTTGAAAACATGTACGTGTTTTTTTCATATCTTTGTCTATGAGTCACATTAAACACAAGACGATATGAACCAGACTATTTACCCCATCGGCATACAGAACTTCGAGAAGATCCGCAAGGACGGCTATCTCTACATTGATAAGACCGCCTTGATCTATCAATTGGTGAAAACAGGAAGCTACTATTTCCTCAGCCGCCCGCGTCGATTCGGGAAGAGTCTGCTGCTATCCACGCTGGAGGCCTATTTCCAAGGGAAAAAGGAGCTGTTCGAGGGACTGGCCATGGAGAAGCTGGAGAAAGAGTGGACCAAGCATCCGATCTTGCATTTCGACTTGAATATCTCCCACTACGACGCCCCTGACAGCTTGTATAAGATATTAAATGATACCTTGTCCAGATATGAGGAGGAGTATGGGACACGGCCTACCGAGGAGACCCTGCCCCTCCGCTTCGCCGGAATCATCGACCGGGCCTACCGCAAAACCGGACAGCGGGCCGTGATCCTGATCGACGAGTACGACAAGCCCTTGCTACAGAACTTGCACGACGAAGAGATGCAAAACCGGTTCCGGAACATGCTCAAACCCTTCTACGGTGTGTTGAAGACTATGGACAGGGCTATACGCTTCGCCCTACTGACCGGCGTGACCAAGTTCGGGAAGGTAAGCGTCTTCAGCGACCTCAACAATCTGGACGATATATCCATGCGGGAGCCTTACGCCGCCATTTGCGGCATCACGGAAACGGAGCTGCGTACGCATTTCGATGAGGACATCCATACGTTGGCCTCTGCCCTTGAGCGGACATACGAGGAGGCCCGATCCTTGCTACGGAAACGGTACGACGGCTATCATTTCGTGGCCGGGGGACCGGGCATTTATAACCCTTTCAGCCTGCTGAATACCTTCAAGTATATGCGGCTCAGCGATTATTGGTTCGAGACGGGCACGCCCACTTACTTGGTGGAGTTGCTGAAACGAACGAATTACGACCTGTACGACATGGCCAACACCGAGACCGACGCCGACGTGTTGAACAGCATCGACTCCGCTTCGAACAATCCCATCCCCGTCATCTACCAAAGCGGATACCTCACGATCAAGGATTACGAGCCGGAATTCAAGATCTATCGCTTAGGTTTCCCCAACCAAGAGGTAGAGGAGGGTTTCATGAAATACTTACTGCCGTTCTATACGAACATTCAAGCCTCGAAGTCTCCTTTCGAGATAGGCCGCTTTGTGAGAGAGGTACGGGCAGGAGACTACGACGCCTTCTTCCACCGCCTACAAAGCTTCTTCGCCGATACCTCTTACGAGGCGATTATTGGCCGGAACCCGGAACGGGACACGGAGCTGCATTACCGCAACGTGCTCTTCATCGTCTTCAAGCTGGTCGGACTGTACACGCAAGTGGAATACCACACCTCGAATGGACGCATCGACCTCGTCCTACAAACCGACCGCTACGTCTATATTATGGAGTTCAAGCTGAACGGAACCGCAGAGGAGGCTCTGCGGCAGATCGAGGAGAAAGGTTATGCCCTACCCTTCGCCGGAGACGACCGGGAGGTCTTAAAGATCGGCGCGAATTTCTCCTCCGAGACCCGGAATATCGAGAGGTGGCTGGTAGGGTGAAAAAGTCCTATTTTTATCCATATATACTTACTTGGCCAACGCAGTATATATTCTATGCCCGGAGAAGATATACTTCATCGGCAAAGTAAGTATATCTTCTCTGGGAAAAGGCTTCTCAAGTGAATAACTGATCACTTCCCAAGCCGTTAACTGACGGCTACCCCTACTCGTTAGTTATTCACTTGTCAAGCCATAAACGGATGACTTGCTTCTAGTGTAACCGTCTGTTATTCAATATGTTTTAATGGTAATAAAAATAGATCCAAAAAGTCGGGATTTCCAGCCAAGATATTCTCGTCTTTTTGTATTATTTTTACCCTCAACAAATAACACGCAAATGAAGAAAAACATTGTTTTCCTGTTAATTCTAATACCTATTATATGGATCTCTTGCGATGGGATGGGGCATCAAACCATAGACTTCCGGAAAGTAGAGAACCTTATGCCTCAACATCCGGATAGCGCGTTAATGCTCCTTGAACAAATAGAGAACAAAGAAAACCTATCCCGAAAAGATAAGGCACATTATTATTTGCTGTTAACAGAAGCACAAGACAAGACTTTTGTTAAGCATGAAACCGACTCGCTGATCACGATCGCGACGGATTATTATGAGGAAACAGACGATCTGGAACGAAAAGCGAAAGCTTGGTTCTATAAGGGGCGGATCAACCAAGACTTAAATCAGCCCCTAAAGGCACAGGAATATTATCTCAAGGCATTGAGAGAAGAGGAACAGATTAAGGACTATGCGTTACTCGGCAGAATCAATAATAATATAGGTATGCTCTATACCTACCAAACGGTTTACGACAAAGCGTTACCCTTTCAGAAAAAGGCCGTTGAGGATTTCCGTATGCTAAAAGACTCAATGGGGCAAGTATTTGCGTTACGGGACTTAGGCCGAACCTTCTTGATGCTGGGATATCAAGACAGTGCGATCATCTGTAACCAAAAAGCGATCGCCTTAATGGGAAAGAACATCCTCCCTTCCGTTTATACGGAATTGGCCGGCCTTTATATAGAAGAACAACGCTTGGAAGAAGCACATGGATTATTACAGACATCTTTACAAAATATAGTGAAACCACAAGCCAAATATCCCGTATACCTAGTGCTTGGTGAACTTTATAAAAAAAACTGTCAAATTGACTCAGCTCGTTTCTACCTACAAGCATGCGCAGATTCCGCACCTTTGCCTAAGACACGTGCCGGAGGACTTTTCCAGTTAAAAGAAATCGCCTTCGCTCAAAAGCAATGGGAGCTAGCAGCTTCATTATCCCATAGATACGAGTCGATACGGGATTCTATAGAAAAGGAAATGCAGGCCGAATCTATCCGGAATGTACAAGCGTTCTATTCATACAATGACATTGAGCGAGACTTATGGGAAGCACGACTTTACGCTTCCCAACAGAAGTTCTTTTATACTTTATCCATAATAGGCTGCCATGTTCTACTAGTAGGAAGCATTTTCACGTTCATCCGTTATAGGCAGGAGCGAAAAAACGCATTACGACGATTAAAAGACAATGAGAAACAAATCCTTAAAAAAGAGCAAGAGATAAAAGACTTGTCCTCTGTCAAGAATAGTTTGCTACATGACATACAGGAACATAAAATAAAAGAACAACAACAGGAGAAATTATCCCATATCAAAGAAAGCCTGGAGCGAGACATTTCCATCCTCAAAACAGAGAATTCCAATTTAAGAAACCAAGAGGAAACAAGGAAGGAGAAGTTAGCGCAATTACAGGTAGGACGATTGTATGACAAGTTTCGCTCCCCCATATCTTGGACTCCAACAAACGACGATTGGAACAAGCTTTTCGTTACGGTAGAAGCGTGTTTCCCCAACTTTGCGATAGGTTTACAAGAGTCTGTTCCCTTGAACGAATCCGAGAAAAAGATCTGCTATCTGATCAAAATAGGGGTAAAGCCGGGAGCGATCGCGATCCTACTCAATTTGGGAAACGCCTCCATTTATCGAAAAAGATTATATGAGAAGTTAACTGGCAAGAAGGGAAATGCCAAAGATCTAGACTGCTATATATCTAATTTATAACACTATACTAGATATCAGCCAAGGAACTAAACAAAAAATGCACAAATCTTTTTTGCATAATTATGCTCTTGTTCGTTTTTTGTTCATTTTTCTGTTGCTTTTTCACTGATCTTTATCAACACAAATCGTAATTACACTACTAATAAAAATAGTAATAGCGTTATGAAAACACATTTGTTAGCCTTATGTATTCTTTTAGGATCATTTCTCTCCATCACATTTGCTTATGGAGATGACATCCCGGCACACGGGAAATGGGATGATGAACGTTATCGCTCCATCCACGTATTACCTCCTACCTTATCTATAGAAGGAAATATTTTGAGTGTTCATTTCACGGAAGCATTAAATGATCTAACGATCCGCATCATGGATCATGCAGGTAATATAATGTATGAGAATATACTTTCCGGAGAAACAGGAGATATTATCAACATTCCATTGGACGGGATAGAAACAGACACATACCAAGCAGTCTTGATTCATAAGTTAGGATGGCTAGTTGGAGAATTCGAGATTAAATAAAGCATATGGCAATCCCTAAAATCATACATCAAGTCTGGGAGGGGCGTACAGAACCATGTATGCCCACCCGCTTACAAATCTTGGCAAGAACTTGGCGAGAGCAGAATCCAGATTGGGAATATCACCTTTGGAACGGAGAGGAAATGGATGAGTTGGTAGAAAAACATTTTCCGGAGTATCTTTCCATGTATAGAAGTTTTCCATACAATGTACAACGTTGGGACACGATTCGCTATATGATATTATATGTATATGGGGGAGTCTATACGGATTTGGATACGGAATGTTTTAAGCCTATCGAGCCATTATTAGAAGACGTGATGATAGGATTTGGCGAAGAGCCCCCGGAGCATAATTTCAACTCAAGTATGTCCACCCTAATAGGAAATGCATTTATGGTTTCTGAGCCAAGATGCGGAGGATGGATAGACATTTTAAAAGAAATTACTGATGCAATGTTACGGGACTATCCAGCACAAAAGGTGATGCATACAACAGGCCCATTGATGATATCACGGATATTTAATACCTTGAAGAAAAGATACAAGGTTACTCTTTTCCCTTATTCAAAAGTAACGCCTGTGACGAAAGATGACATGGGTTCATATATCTATCAGGGAGAGACCGCCTCATTCCATGAAAAAATAAAGGAAGCATATTGTTCTCATTATTTTTTTGGTAGCTGGGGTACGAATTTTTCATTTTACAATTAATGAACGATATGAAAGAGTTATTCATTCAATACAAAGGCATACTAAAAGACCTACTCCGTTACGGGGTACTGAAAACAGAGGCTCTAGAGCATACCGGATTGTATAACGGTAAGCTAGGCATGACTATCCTATTTTATGAATACAGTCGTTATAGTGGAGATGCTTTATATGAACAATTCGCGGACGAGATATTAGAATCTATAATGGAGCTTCCGGATGATTTATCTCTTGATTTGTCAGATGGATTATGTGGCATTGGATGGGGAATCACCTATCTATTAAGAGAACGTTTTATTACCGGTGAGATCAAAGATGTATTATCGGATATAGATATAAAGATACAAGAAACAGAAATTTTGAATGACGATACACTAAAAGATTATCATACATATTTAATGTTTAGAAAAGAGTACATAGGAGAAGATGCACAAAGAGATTTGCCATATAGTCCTTATAGAGAGAGCTATATACAGAAAAAAATTTGGGAAACTTGTTTTTCTCAAAATCAATTAGAAATGAATCAATAATTTAATTACCATGAGCTCTAAGCAACAGGACTATACCGAATACACTGTCGATTTATCACAATTGACAAAAGAACGCCCTTTAGGGGTAACGGGTATATTGCGCTGCCAAAACAGTGCGGATTTCCTAGACGCTTGCATAGAGTCCTGTATTGAAGGATTAGATGAGCTGATTGCGGTATATCACAATTGTACAGATGAGACAGCTAATATACTTAAAAGAAAACAGAGCAAATACCCCTACAAGATCAAAATCTTTGAATACCAACCCTATATCTATCCTATAGATTTAACGGATGAACAATTCCAAGAGACCATGAATTTGCCGAAGGATTCAATTCATCTCCTTTCCGGATACACGAATTATGCGATTTCAAAAGTAACCTATCGCTATGCGATCAAGATAGATTCAGATCAGCTATTTTTTTCCGAATCATTCAAAAAATATTGTGATGCCTACCGCACCGAGCAAAAAGTCCGGATCAACCCTTTGGAACAAATTGCTTATAAGCTATATACATCTTACCTGCATAATTTTAAAAAGGACAAAAGTCCAAAAAGAAAATGGCAAGACTGGTTAGCGATAAAGATGGTTCCTTTCTATTTTTCCTATTTGAAAAAAAGAATCAAGCAAGATAAAATATTGGTATCCCTCTCTGGTATCAATGTGTTACAAAAAAACGGAGAATGGCTTACTTTTTTAGGAGACGAAAAGATAGACACAACCTACCGGGACATTCTATGCCCATTCAACGGAGTGCGAGATCTTTTCTTTTTCGAGGTCTCTGAAGAAATGACCTACCAAGCTTGTTATTTGCCAAAAGCTCCCGGCTACAATCAAGTTCTGGAAGTAATGTTTCACAATAAAAAGCTATTTGATGGTGGTCTGATATGGTTTCATTTACGTCCATGTCTTCAAAAGCACACTGAAACTTATCAATATTGGTATGAAAAAGCAAAGGATCGCTTCATTTCTCTAGAAAAATTCAAGAAATGTAATTATTCAAAGCTGAAAAGAAGGAAAAATTTATTCATACGTTCACGCTTTGAATCCATGTTTTCTTATTTCTATTCTGCGCAACGTCATTCAATTCCTTGGCGCACATTGGAAAATTGGAGACAAGAGGAGTCTCAAGAAAAGATGAGTTCGCTGGATTTGGGAAAATACAAAATCGAGTTTGATACAATCATACAAGAATATATAAGAACTGCTATTCAAGAATATGAGGTCCGGGATACCCTAAGACTCATGCTTGGCAACCATTCCATAAAAAACGCATTGTTCGTATATATACTGTCTTTCATTTCGAAAGAACAAATGGATTATATACGTTCCCGTATCGCCGGAAAATCTATCGAGGAGTCTATTCACAACATCTCTAATTTCTTGAATCATTTTGAATGGATAGAAAAGAAAAGGAATACCACAAATAACTTTAATATAGATAATCATCTTTGGACAAAGCTTTTATCTCCATATAAAAGATGTTGCTTGGTTTACCTAGTGGACAAGGAAGAATTGGCTCATATATCGACTTTTTTACAAAAAGAAGAGATTCCAATTCTATTATTATCTGAATATGAGATTCCAGATGATACAGAACTACCGGAAACAGTTACAGCTGTACAAGTTGAATTTTCCGAACAAAAGGTATTTGAGAATGATAGCATTGAACAAAATTTTCCTAGACTGTTCTTATACGCAAATACGTTTGAGACGATTTTACGAATCTTAAACCCAAGTAAGGTTGTTTGTTTGACATCAAGCAAAACTTATCAAAAAGAATTATTGCTAGGCTTTGCAAAAGATTTAAATACTAAAATTGAGTGTTGGTAAGATGAATACAGAAAAAGACATATTATTACGAAGAATAGCGAATCATCTGATTTTGCATTCAATCGACATAGAGGATATTGGTTTATTCCATGGAAAGATGGGAGTTGTGCTATTCTTTGCGCACTACGCAAGATATACAGACTCAGCTATATATGATGACTTTGCAGGGGAACTGCTCGAAGAAATCTGCGAGAATATTCCAGAGACATTGCCTATAAATCTGGAGACTGGATTATGTGGAATCGGCTGGGGAATCGAATATCTAATTCAAAATGGGTTCATGGAAGGGGATTCCAATGAAATCCTTACAGAAATCGATAAAAAAGTCATGGAGCGGGATTTACGAAGAATAAAAGATCTTAGTTTGGAGACAGGACTAATGGGAATATCTAGTTATATAAATATACGAATTAACAACGCAGATATAACAGCAATTCATACAAATTTCGATGATCTATTTTTATTAGAATGGAATCTTATTTGTAATAATAAGATAATATTGGATAAAAAACAAGCTATATTGCAAATTATAGGATCATTTCCCAAAAATGAGGATATCCATTCATGGGAACTTGGTCTACATCAAGGAAGTTCAGGATATGGACTTAGATGGATATTAGAAGAAACACCAGTCTATTCTGGCTAATTTCATATTTATAAACAATTTAAATTTATCGTTATGAAACAAGTACGTAAATTGAAACTTTCTCAACTCAGCAAAAATGAGTTAGAAAAAAAAGAGCTAAAAAAACTCAAAGGCGGTGGATGCTGCATTTGCGGAGGTGGAGGCGGCTCAGCTAATGCTAGCGCAAATCATTCAGGAGATCTTTATTCTCCGGGTGGTGGATATGGATGGGGTTACTAACCTTTTCTGAAGTAAGATAAGATTTTTCTGTTATAAGATGTATCTTATAGCGGATATCTGTCACTTTAAAGAACTTCTTATTTCTTATTAAAGAAATAAGAAGTTCTTACTTCCACTAAGATAGATATTGAATGTCAATTAACTATTATACCAATTTCAATATGTGCGAAATGCTAGTGATATCAAAAGCTAATTAAATAATAAATTATGATACAACCAGTTATATCAAAATCCGGATATACATATATTTATAGTTCATATATAAATAGCATATTATTGTCTCCCTCTGAAAATGAATATGTTGATATAGATATGGACAAGAATGCATATGAATATTATAAACAAAAAGATTTCTTCTTGAGAGAGAATAATTTTTTCGAGAAAAAAATCCCCAATATGGAGATTGAATATGATACCTCTTGTATAGAATCAGAGTTAGCAAACCTAAATCAATTACTTATTGAGGTAACGGATGAATGTAATTTATCTTGCAAATACTGTAGTTATGGAGACTTATATTCAAATCAAGATGAACGCAATAGAGGCAAACAAGAATTTAATAATGTTAAAATTCTAATTGACTATTTAATATCACTATGGAAATCATATCGTAATATATCATTCAATAATACCATAAACATAGGATTTTTTGGAGGAGAACCTTTAGTCAATATGATATTAATTGAAAAAATAATTAACTACTTAAATGCAGTGAAGATAAAGGGGATAACATTTGTATATAATTTAACGACAAATGCGATATTATTGCCTAAATATATGAATTATCTTGTCGAGAATGATGTGCATTTATTGATAAGCATTGATGGATCCAAACAGAATAATATATATCGGGTAAAAAAGGAAGGGAAAGAGTCTTTCGATATTGTATTTGCTAATATCAAAAAATTAAAAGATAATCATCCTAATTATTTTGATTCCAATGTAAATTTCAACTCTGTATTGCACGATAAAAACTCTGTTGATCAAATTTATAGCTACATAAAGACTAACTTTGACAAAACACCTTATATATCTGAATTGAATAGAAATGGAATTGCTGAAGACAAGAAAGAAGAATTTAATAGAATGTTTCATTCTAAAGAAGACAGCATAAAGCAAGCGGTAAACTGTGGAAGTAGCTATTTGAAGGAGATTGCAGATGATTCCCATATTGTGCAATTAGATATTTTCATGCAATCGTATTTTGGCAATACTTACAAAACCATCCCAGACCTATTTTTCCAAGATAAAGATATCAAATATTTTCCAACAAGCACCTGTGTACCTTTTTCTAAAAAGATATTTTTGACAGTACAAGGGAAAATATTACCTTGCGAGAAGGTTGGACAACAGTATCCGCTAGGCTATGTGAGAGATGGTAAAATAAATTTGGATAGCAAGGAAGTTAAACAACTGTATTTGAAACTTTATACTCCTATAGTTGATAAATGCAAAAAATGCTTGTTGTGGAAAAATTGTGAGATCTGCGTGTTTTATTTACCCAAAGATGAGGAAGGTCAAACCGTATGTCCTTATTATCTTGGAAATGAAGATGTCAATCGATATTTTTCCACCTACATATACGCTTTAGAAAAGCATCCTGATTTATTAGATAGAATAGAAAACGAAATATTAATAGATTGAACATGGAAAATTATACTCATTGGTTCTATTTAGAATCTTACACATTTCTTTTTTACAGTAAAAATCAATATGTAATATACAATACATTAAATTCAACTTATATTGATTGTTCCCTATATGGAAAGACAATAAATACAGTCTTATCAATTCTTCATAATACAAATAAAACCTATTGTGTAGGTATTTATGAGTATCAATTAAGAGATTCGCAATTTACAGAATTCATAAAAAAGATAAGGAATACATTTTCAGGTGATATAATCAAAAACATTAGAGGTATTCCACCTTTTATCTCTAAGCCTATTTTACGGATTCTTCATCATCCTAATAATCCAAAGACAAAAGAATACAATTTACTGGGAGAAAATGCACTATTTCATCTCCATGAAGTGACCTTTTATTTAGAAAATCAAGGTTTTGATTTAAATCCAATGTATAAAGATTGCTATAAGCAATTCTTATATCCCACATATACAGAAAAACAAAAATTATCACATGCAAAATATCTAGAGATAATAGAACAATTATCTATTTGTCAAATAGATAAAATAAATATCATACCGGCTACAATAGAAAAAAAAGAGCTTTTTTCCTATCTGTTATCACTCTCCCGCCAGTACAGTATTAAAACACAGATAATATTACCATATAAAAAATACAACAAAGAAGATTTGAAACAATTGTTAACAAATCCGCAATTTTCAATAATGATAATGGTTCATTTACCTGTAGATTATGAAGAGTTAAATAGTTATATAAACTTATTTAATGAATATAATATCACTTGGAGTCTAATCGCTTCTAATAAGAATGACGTTATTTTTTTATCTAAAAACAACCTCGGGAAATTCACAAATGTTGATTATATACCTTGGTATACAGGAGATAATATGGATTTCTTCAAAGAATATATTTATAATGATTTTAAAGATATTATAGAACAAAAAAACACAAAACAGCATATTTTCAGAAAACAAATACTGAATGATAATCTTTTTGGCAAATTAACCATTTTCCCTACAGGAGAAGTGTATTCTAACGTAAACTTTCCTACGATTGGAAATATTCAAGATCAAAAATTGTCTGAAATTGTTTATTCTGAAATAGAAAACTATTTTAAACCTTGGTTCTTTACAAGAGATTATGTTTCATGCAAAAACTGCGTAAACAAGTATCTATGTCCTTCTATATCTAATTATGAAATAGTAGCCAATGAATATAATATGTGTTATTTAAATCAATAAGGTCATGAATAGAATCATATATTACGTATCGATCACGTTACTAACGATTGTTTCCTCATGCGGAAATAAAGAGACAAATGTATCCAGAAAGTTGACCTTGGATAATTGCCCAGTCATAGCACAGGTTATTAATCTGCAAGGAGATCCGGTGACTAATTTAGACTTTTCTTCCGTAAAGGATACATTCAATTTATCGCTAAGCTCCTTGCTTTCTTCCTTTCAAGTTATTCGCCTAGAAAACTCGGAAGACGCATTGACCGCCGCAGGGCAAGATACCCATATAGCCGTGAGTGACCATTATATTTTTGTGAAATCTTTTAGGGCAGGTTCTTCATGTAAGCTCTATAACCGTAATGGGGATTTCATCAGAAAGATCTCCTCCCAAGGACAAGGGCCGGATGAATATAACCTATTTATTTATGATCAGTATTTAGATGAAAGTAATAATAAAATCTATCTAATGGAGATTCGTGCCTCTAAGATATTAGTGTTTGACTTCGACGGGCAGCCACAAAAACACATTCCTCTGGCCTATATAACCCATAAAGGCCGGTTCGTCATCAATGCCGAGAAAAAAACAGTAACCGTCATGTGCATACCTTTTCAGGGAACTCCCACCGCATTGATCTGGACGCAGGATTTCGAAGGCAATATCATCCAAGAATATCCGGTCTCCGACCAATTCATGTTGATCCCAAGCACTTACGATTATGAGGTACGGGAATCCTTGAATACCACCGCTTCCGACTTCTATCTTCATAATTGTATAGCCTCGCAAGACACACTTTATCATTATGACATAGACTCGAATACGCTACACCCTGTTTTTACGATGCATACGGGTCATGAGCCGATCTGCCATTATTTCACGGAGCTGCCCAATCACTTTCTAGTCACTTGGTATACACAGACCTCATGGAATAATGAGTTACCCCGTTTCCCGAAAATCCTAGTAGACAAACAAAGCCTTAAAGGTTGTTTCGTGAATTTGAAATGGAATATGCTAGGGAATATAGATGGGCCTACCAATCCGTCCTTCAATCGAGGTTATTTCACTGCGATCATGGAACCTTACGCATTAAAAGAGCAATTGGAAAAGGTTCTGACTTCCACTCAAAAATTATTCCCAGAAGTATTGAGTAAAGTGAAGAAGTTGAATAATCAAATTACTGATGATGACAATTGTATCGTTTTTATAGGGAAGTTGAAAACAAAATAAAATAGGACAAGCATATGATACAGATTATTCTTGTTAATGAAGAATCCAGAGCATCCCAATATGGAATTGGCACATATATAAAGCAACTTTGTTTAATTCTTTCACAGAAGCAAGGGATTCATCTTAGCGTGATATGTTGTCGTTCAACAAAAAATGATTTTTATATAGAACGCAAAGGAGATATAGATTATTATCATATACCTGATACGATACAAAATAATGATCCAGAAATTAGAATAAAAACTTATTATAAGAATATATGGTATCTAATATTTCCTTACTTTAGCTCGCATAGTAAAGAGAATATCATATTACATATCAATTATTATCAGCACATTCATCTGTTAAATACATTTCGTGCTTTTTTTTCTAAAGGACGATGTTGCTTTACTATTCATTATATGGATTGGTGCTTTAAAATAAAAGGAAATTATTCTTATTTAAAAAGTATTCTTTACAAAGAATTAGACAGTATCAAAAATCCTTTGGAAAAAAATATCAAAGAAATATGCGAAAAAGAAAAAAATGTATTTGAACAAGTTGATAAGATTATTTGCTTGTCAAATAGTACACAAAATCTATTGAGTAAAATATATGATTTACCTATAAACAAATTTTGTATTTTATATAATGGTCTTAAAGATGAATCTATATTATTGAATAGCGATAAACGATTGAATCTTAAAAAGAATTTCCTTTTTAGTAAAGAAGAAAAAATTATTCTTTTTGTTGGTCGTTTAGATGAAATAAAAGGGCTGGGAGAATTAATTTTTACTTTCAAAAAACTACTGCAAATTGACCCTTATTGCCATTTAGTTATTGTAGGAGATGGGTTTTATTCTTACTATTTAAATTCTTGCAATCCAACATGGAATAAGATTACATTTACTGGAAAACTAAATAAAGAAGACTTATACAAATTATACCAAATCGCAGATATTGGTGTATTACCATCATTCCATGAACAATGTAGTTATGTGGCAATTGAAATGATGATGTATGGGATACCTCTTGTTGCAAGTACATCTACAGGTTTATCAGAAATGATAGAGGATGGAGTCTCAGGATATCATATACCAATCATTGAATATGAGAATCACACAGATTTAAATACCTATGAATTACAATCTAAACTTTTAATATTATTAAAAGATTCTTCTATGCGAAAAGAAATGGCTAAAAATTCTCGTCTACGCTATGAGAGATATTATACGTCTGAAATATTTAGTTCTTGTATGCAAGAATTTTATAATAGATTTGTTTTGTGATTTTAGAGTTCCCTATATATCGTCAACTAGACGCAAAGGACTGTGGTCTTAGCTGCCTCCGTATGATCGCCAAGTTCTATGGTCGTGTGTACTCGATCCAGAACTTACGGGAGAAAGCCTTCATCACACGGGAAGGGGTCTCTATGCTCGGTATCAGCGAGGCGGCGGAGGCGATCGGGTTCCGGACACAGGGCGTGCGGATCACGGTGGAGGAATTGGAAAAGGAATGTCCCCTACCCTGCATACTGCACTGGAACCAATGGCATTTCGTGGTTTGCTACAAGATAAGGAAAGGGAAGTTCTACATAGCGGACCCGGCGGCGGGACTTATCACCTATACGAGGGAGGAGTTCAAGCGGTGCTGGGTCAGTACCAAGGTGGACGGGCAGGATACCGGGACGGCGCTCTTGCTGGAACCGGGGCCGGAGTTCTACGGGATGGAGGACGAGGGGAGAGACAGGAAACGTAACCTCGGATTCTTTTTCCGATATATATCGCCCTACAGGCGTGAGATGGCACAGCTCGTGCTGGGCATGCTGACCGCCAGTGTACTGCAACTCATCCTGCCTTTCCTCACGCAGAGCCTGGTGGATACCGGTATACGGGACAACAACCTGGGTTTCATAACCTTGATCCTTATATCGCAATTAGTGATCTTTATCGCCAAGCTATCCGTGGACTTCATACGGAGCTGGATATTGCTGCACGTAAACACGAGGATCAATATCGCCTTGATCTCCGATTTCCTCGCCAAGCTGATGCGTCTGCCCCTGCATTTCTTCGATACCAAGATGGTGGGCGATATCATGCAGCGCATCGGTGACCATGACCGCGTCGAGGCTTTCATGACGGGGACATCCATCAATACGCTCTTCTCTTTCGTCAACTTCATCGTGTTCGGGTTCGTGCTGGCCTATTACGACTGGACGATACTGGGACTCTTCTTGGTAGGTAACGGGTTATACGTGGCGTGGGTACTCGCTTTCATGAGATGGAGGAGGGAGCTGGACGTAAAGCGTTTCTCGCAGGCGGCCGGGGAACAAAGCAACCTATTCCAGCTCATCACCGGCATGCAGGAGATCAAGCTGAATAATTGCGAGACCAAGATGCGCTGGAAATGGGAACGGATACAGGTAAAACTTTTCAAGATAGGGATCAAGGGGTTGGCGTTACAACAATACCAGCAACTCGGGGCGGTCTTTTTCAACCAGACCACGAACATACTCATCTCCTTCATCGCGGCACGGGCCGTCGTGCAAGGGGATATGACGCTGGGTATGATGATGTCGGTGACCTACATCGTGGGGCAGCTCTCTTCGCCTATCGAGCAATTGATCGATTTCTCACGGTCCCTACAGGACGCGAAGATCAGTCTGGAACGACTCGGCGAGATACACGGGAAGGAGGACGAGGAACAGGCAGGCGGGATAAGGCTGAATGTTCTCCCCGATGACAGGACGCTACGGCTGGAAAACCTCAGCTTCAGCTATGACGGCGCAGACCGGGATTACGTGCTGGAGGATATCAACCTGACGATACCCCATAACAGGGTGACCGCCATCGTGGGGGCCAGCGGGAGCGGGAAGACGACGATCGTGAAACTCCTGCTCGGTTTTTATAACCCCAACAAGGGGGACGTGAGGATCGGCGATACCTCCCTCAAGAACTTGAATCCTCACGTATGGCGTAGCAAGACCGGTTCGGTCATGCAGGATGGTTTTATCTTCTCGGATACGATCGCCAACAACATCGCCCCCGGCGAAGAGGTGGTGGACAAGGAACGCCTGCTGCATGCCGTGACGGTGGCGAATATCCGGGATTTCATCGACTCGCTCCCGCTGGGCTATAATACGAAGATCGGCATGGAGGGAAACGGAGTGAGCCAAGGGCAGAGACAGCGTATCCTGATCGCCCGGGCGGTGTACAAGAATCCCGACTTCATCTTCCTGGACGAGGCCACGAACGCCTTGGACGCCAACAACGAGCGGGAGATCATGGAGCAGTTGCACGCCTTCTACAAAGGACGGACGGTGGTGGTCGTGGCGCATCGGCTAAGCACGGTACGTGACGCGGACAAGATCGTGGTGCTGGACAAGGGACGCATCGTGGAGGAAGGGACGCATCAGGAACTCACGGCCTTGCGGGGGACTTATTATAAGTTGGTGAAGAACCAGTTGGAGCTTGGGAATTGAAAATTGAGAATTGAAAATTAGTTGGAGAAGGGAAATAAGGACATAGAGCTGAGGAGCGAGGAGGTGCAGGAGGTGATGGGGCAAGTGCCGGCCTGGATCGTACGGTGGGGGATAACGCTGTTATTCCTCGTGGTCGTAGCGTTGCTGGTGGGGAGCTGTTTCTTCAAGTATCCTGACGTGATCACGGCTGACATGACATTGACGGGGCAACATCCCGCAACGGCGGTGGTGACACGGGCGGCGGGGAAGATACAGGAGCTGCTCGTCAGGGATAATCGTCCGGTAAGGCAGGGGGATTGGCTGGCGGTCATAGAGAATCACGCCGACACGGACGATGCCATCTATCTGGATAAGGCGTTGGAACGATCCGGAAGCGACGTGGATAGCCTGGACAAGGCATTATCAAAGTACAAGGAGCTATCGCTGGGTGATATGCAAGCGGCTTACTCGGGACTACTGTCGGCGCTCCATGCCTGCGTCAATTACAGGGAGATCGATTATTATCCGCAAAAAATGGCCTCCATCCGCAAACAGATAGCGTTGTATAAGGCTTACTATAACGAGACCGAACGGCAGCGGAAGACCCTCTCGGAGCAATTCGCCTTGACAAGGCGGCAATACGCCCGGGATTCATTATTGTATAGCCGGTCCGTGATTTCCTCCTACGAGCATGAGACCGCACGGGCTTCCCTACTGCAAAGCCGTTATTCGCTAGAAGGGGCGGCAGCCTCGGCTGAGAATCTCAGGATACAGATCGGGGAGCAAGAGCAATCCTTGCTGGATCTGACGCTGGAGCGGAGCGAGAAAGAATTTACGCTACGGCAGGAATTACAGACCGCCCGGGAACAATTGCTGAACAGCATGAACGAGTGGAGGTTGCGTTATTGCCTCATCGCCCCGGTAGGGGGTGTCGTGACTTTCACCAAGTACTGGAATGAGAACCAGTATATCCCATCCGGAGAGGTGGCTTTCACCGTCGTACCGCAAGGCGAGGGCCGGCTGGTGGGGAAAGTGCGCATACCGATAGCACGCTCGGGAAAAGTCCGGAGAGGCCAGCGGGCGATCGTCCGTTTCTCCAATTTCCCGGATCAGGAGTTTGGAGTGGTAAACGGCGTGGTATCGAATATCTCATTGGTCCCCACCGACGAGTACTATACGGCGGATATCGATTTTCCAGAGGGGCTGAGAACCAATTACGGTATCGACCTGCCCGTCTCGCCCGAGACGCAAGCCTCCGCGGAGATCGTAACGGAAGAATTACGCTTGATCGAACGATTCTTCCTCCCGATCAAACGGATCGTGAAGGAAGGATTTTAAAGTCGCTAGGGTCCGTCATGCACCTTGTTTAGAACTATTATAGTTTAATAGCTGTACTGTTAAAACTAAAAACTTATATTTGCATGTTGATAAATAAGAGGGCGGGTGATTGTCCTGCCCTTACAGTGCAATGATTTAGATTATGTTAAAGCAACAGTTACAACAAAAGTTACAGCAAAAGCTATCCCCTCAGCAGATACAGTTGATACGGCTTCTGGAGCTTCCCGCGATCGAGTTGGAAGAACGTGTGAAGCATGAGCTGGAAGATAACCCAGCCTTGGAGGAAGGAAAAGAGCCTGTTGATGATTTTGAACGAACTGAAAGCGAGGAGGGGGGAGAAGAGATCCCTTCTGTTGATACTGAGACCGACCTTTCTTTGGGAGATTATTTAACGGAAGACGATATACCTGATTATAAGCTACGGGAAATGACCGAGCGTGCGGAACGGAAAGAGGATGTCCCCTTCTCCGTAAGCCAATCCTTGAATGAGTTTCTGTTACAGCAGCTCGGGTTAAGGGATTTACCGGATAAGCAAATGAAAATAGCGGAGTATATCATTGGAAATATCGATGATGACGGTTATTTGAGACGGGACCTTTCGGCGATAGCGGACGATTTGATCTTCCAAGCCGGACAAGAGGTAGATGAGAAGGAGATCGAGTCTATCTTGAATATCATCCAAGATTTTGAGCCTGCCGGGGTAGGTGCCCGTGACTTGAAAGAATGTCTGTTGATCCAGCTGGATAAGAAGGAGAATACTCCGGTTACAAATTTGGCGATTCGTGTTTTGACCGAATATTTCGAGGAGTTCACCCGCAAACATTACGATAAGATCTTACGAGGTCTCGATATCGATGAGGAAACGTTAAAGAAGGTCATTCACGAGATTACTATGTTAAATCCGAAACCCGGAAGTAGTTGGGGTGGTTCTATGGAAGTGGCGATGAGCCAGATCATCCCGGATTTCGTGGTGGAAGCGCATAATGGAGAGCTTATCTTGAGCATGAATAACCGGGGGGTACCGGATATGCGTATCAACCGGGAGTATGCCGAGATGTTTCAGGATTATACGGCGAATAAGGCGAACCAAACCGCTGAGAGGCGGGATGCCGTACAGTTCGTGAAACAAAAGTTGGATTCCGCCCAGTGGTTCATCGACGCTATCAAGCAACGTAATGAGACCTTGCAGCGTACCATGGAGGCGATTATCTATTTACAACGGGACTTTTTCCTGACAGGCGATGAGGCTACCCTCCATCCCATGATCTTGAAAGACGTAGCGGAGCGTGCGGGATATGATATCTCCACTATTTCCCGGGTAAGTAACAGTAAATATGTGCAAACGAATTTCGGTATTTATCCGTTGAAATACTTTTTCTCCGAGTCTATGCAGACCGATACCGGCGAGGAGATCTCGACCCGTGAGGTGAAAAAGATTATGAAAGAGCATGTAGATGCCGAAGACAAACGAAAACCGTTGACCGATGAGGAGTTGGCTACGATCCTGAAAGAAAAAGGATATGTCATCGCCCGGCGTACGGTAGCGAAATACAGGGAGCAACTGGGGATTCCGGTAGCTCGTCTGAGAAAAGAAATATAAAAGCGTATGAAGCTATTCTCGAATATAATATCCTTCGTGTTCCATCCGTTGCTTATGGTGACCTATGGGATCGTGTTGGCGTTGATGTTTACATTCCTCGCCATTTACCCGTTACCTGTGAAGCTGCTGATTGCCGGAGGCACCTTTATTTCGACAGCGATAGTTCCCGGACTTTTCATTTTCTTATTGGTGAAAAATGGCGCGGCCGGCGATATAGAGCTTTCCGACCGGAAGGAACGAGTGGTTCCTTATCTGATTTTTATCACTTCCATCTTGGTCTGTATCTTTTTCCTGTATAAGATGCTGATGCCGTTTTGGTTGTTGGCGATGCTGATCGGGGCTTGCGTAGCCTTGGTAATCGCCTTATGCGTCAATTTCGCTTGGAAGATTAGCGCGCATGCCATTGGTATCGGCGGGTTACTGGGCGGTATTATGGGAGTGGCGCGTATCCATATGATAAATCCCTACTGGGCTTTTATAGTCGTGTTGATCGTGGCCGGTTTATTAGGTACCTCGCGTATCTTTTTAAAAAGGCATACACCAATGCAGGTATATGCGGGGTTTTGTCTGGGATTTATATGTACCTTTGTAGCCTCATTAATGAGTTATATCTATTTATTCATCTAATAAAAACACTAAAATTATGAATTTTCCTGCAGATTTAAAGTACACAAAAGACCATGAGTGGATTCGTGTAGAAGGTGACGTAGCTTATGTTGGTATTACTGATTATGCTCAAGGCGAGCTAGGTGAGATCGTTTATGTAGACATTACGACAGAGGGGGAGACCGTCGCTAAAGAAGAGGTGTTCGGTACGATTGAAGCTGTTAAGACTGTTTCCGATCTTTTCATGCCGGTTAGCGGAGAGGTTTTGGAAGTAAACGCTGAATTGGAAGACGCTCCTGAATTGGTTAATGAAGACGCTTATGGTAAAGGTTGGTTAATCAAGATTTCTCTTACGGACGCTTCTGAGTTGGAGGAACTATTATCCGCTGAAGACTATCAAAAATTAATCGCTAAATAAGAATGACACCTGTTGTAAGTATTATCATGGGTAGTACCTCGGATCTACCCGTTATGGAGAAGGCGGCTAAGTTCTTGGATGAGATGGAGATCCCGTTCGAGATGCATGCTCTATCCGCACACCGTACTCCCGCTGAGGTGGAGGCTTTCGCCAAAGGAGCTAAAGGACGTGGAATCAAGGTTATCATCGCCGCTGCCGGAATGGCCGCTCATCTTTGCGGTGTGATCGCTTCCATGACGACAGTTCCCGTGATCGGCGTGCCTATTAACTCTACGTTGGACGGTATGGATGCTCTGTTGGCGATCGTACAGATGCCTCCGGGAATCCCTGTGGCTACTGTCGGCATCAATGGCGCTTTGAACGCTGGTATCCTTGCGGTGCAGATGCTTGCCGTTGGCGACGAGCAACTTCAGGAGAAGCTATCCGCTTATAAGGAGGATTTGAAGAAGAAAATCGTGAAGGCTAACGAGGAGTTGGCTAAGGTTTCTTTTAAATACAAAACTAATTAATTGAAAGTTGAAAGTTGAGAATTGAAAATTAAGGAGAAAGTCTCTCTTTAGGTTTTCAGTTCTCAACACTCATTCTCAATTTTCAATTCTCAATTTTCAATGAACAATGGCTTACTTTAATTACAACCGCCGTAAATCATCCGTTGCCCAAATCGGTGACACACCTATGGGAGGTGAGAATCCTATCCGTATTCAATCCATGGCTAATGTATCAACGATGGATACGGAGGCGGCGGTAGCTCAAGCGATCCGTATGATCGAGGCGGGAGCTGAGTATGTGCGTTTTACGGCACAGGGGGAACGGGAAGCCCGAAACTTGGGCGAGATTCGTAAACAATTGAATGAGCAAGGGTATACGACTCCTTTGGTCGCTGATATCCATTTTAATCCTAGAGCGGCTGATGCCGCCGCCGGTGAGGTGGAAAAGGTACGTATCAATCCGGGAAACTATGTAGATAAGGTAAAGACATTCAGCCATCTTGAATATACGGATGAGGAATATGCCGCCGAGATCGAGAGGATCCGTGAGCGGTTCGTCCCTTTCTTGAATATTTGTAAGGCACATGGCACCGCTATTCGTATCGGTGTGAATCATGGCTCGCTCTCCGATCGTATCATGAGCCGTTATGGTGATACGCCCGAGGGGATGGTAGCGAGTTGTATGGAGTTTCTTCGCATTTGCCGGGAGGAGAATTTCCCAGATGTGGTTATTTCGATTAAGGCTTCCAATACCGTTGTCATGGTAAGGACCGTGCGGTTGTTGGTTCGTACGATGGAGGCCGAGAATATGCATTACCCCTTGCACCTTGGGGTAACGGAGGCGGGTGACGGTGAGGACGGGCGTATCAAGAGCGCTGTCGGAATCGGTACGCTTCTATGTGACGGTATCGGTGATACGATCCGGGTTTCCTTGAGTGAGGACCCCGAGGCGGAAATGCCGGTAGCGCGTAAATTGGTGGATTATATTAGGGAACGGGAAAATCATCGTCCTATCGAGGCTTCGATGGCTCCCGGTTTCGATACGGTGGCGACAAGCCGTCGTATAAGCCGTGTGGTGGAAGGTATCGGAGGTACTTTCTCGCCAGTCGTGATCTCCGATCGTAGTAGCGGGGATTTTGAGTTTGATTATTTGTCCTTGCCGGACTATATATATATAGGAAAGGAAGATCCGGATAATTTGCCGGATAATTTCCGTTTATTGGTAGACGCTCATTTTTGGAAAGAGCGTCCGAATGCTTTTCCTTGCTTCATCGCCTCGGAGGCGGAGGAGTTAAAGGATTACGATTGTCCGCTTAAGTTTATCCGTCTGACGTATATGGATCTTACGGATCGTATGTTGGAGATCTTGAAAGCGGATAAGACCGTGGTGGTCTTATTAAGTACACATCATCGGAATGGGGTTGGCTCGCAACGTGCGGCTATGCATAAATTGCTGATGGCGGGTTGTGACGTGCCGGTTGTCTTGCATCGTGATTTCCGGGAGACGGATGTGGAGTTGTTGCAACTGAAATCCGCCGCCGATTTCGGTACGCTTTTGCTGGATGGTTTCGGGGATGGCTTGATGCTGCACAATGAGGGATGCGAGGCGGTTGTCTCGGATCGCTGTATGTTCGGAATCTTGCAGGCTACAAGAACCCGTATCAGTAAGACGGAATATATCTCTTGTCCGAGTTGCGGACGTACCTTGTACGACCTGCAAACAACGATCGCCCGTATCAAGGAGGCTACTTCTCATCTAAAAGGATTGAAGATCGGTATCATGGGCTGTATCGTGAATGGTCCCGGCGAGATGGCCGATGCCGACTATGGTTATGTGGGTGCCGGACGTGGACAAATCAGCCTGTATAAAGGTAAGGAATGTGTCCTCAAGAATATCCCCGAGGAAGACGCTGTAGAACGTTTAGTTCAGTTAATAAAAGAGAACGGGGATTGGGTTAATTGATTGACTATTGACAATTTGTTTATCTTTGCAAGTATGAAAGTAAGAATTATCAATAAATCGCATCACCCGCTGCCGGGTTATGCGACTCCTTTATCTGCCGGGATGGATATCCGGGCGAATTTGTCGGAATCGGTTGTGTTGAAACCGTTGGAACGTAAATTAATCCCGACCGGACTTTATATCTCGCTGCCGGAAGGCTATGAGGCCCAGATGCGTCCGCGTAGCGGGCTGGCTTTAAAGCATGGGATAACCCTGCTGAATACGCCGGGTACGATCGACGCCGATTATCGGGGGGAGATCGGCATTATTCTCGTGAATCTATCTTCGGAGCCTTTTACGGTGAATGATGGTGAGCGTATCTGCCAAATGGTTATAGCCGCTCATAGCCATGTGGATTGGGAGCCCGTGGAGACGTTGGATGATACCGAGCGGGGAGCCGGAGGGTTCGGCCATACCGGAAAAGAATAAGAATAATAAGGTTAACAAGAATAATAGGATGTTTAAGCAACTGATATATCTCATCTCTTTCCTCTCGTTGGTCGCTGTGCTCCCGGCTGGTGCTACAGAAACGGAGAAGGATCAACGTAAATTCGATTACTTCTTTTATGAGGGCTTGAACTTGAAGAACGCCGGGAAATTCGACGCCGCTTATGATGCCTTCAACCATTGCTTGGAGATTGACTCTACGGCGGCTCCGGTCTTGTATGAGCTTTCTTCTTTTTATGTACAGTTGAACCGTCCGGAGAAAGCGGTCGAGATGTTGAAAAGAGCCGTGGCCAACAGCAAGGATAATTTCACGTATAAAATGGCATTGGCGTCTATCACCCGGAATCTGGGCATGTATGGCGAAGCCGCCGAGGAGTACGAGGAATTGGTTCGTGATTATCCGGAGAAGGAGGAGCTGAATTATTATCTGGCCGATGCCTTGACGCAAGCCGGCGAGATCGGGAAGGCGATCGAGGCTTATGATGCGTTGGAGTCGGTTATGGGTATGAACGAGGCGATCTCCATGCAGAAATACAAACTGTACGTCCAGTTGGAGAAACCGGAAGAGGCTTTCAAGGAGATCGAGAAGCTAGCGGCTAAATATCCTATGGAGGCCCGTTACCAGATCGTATTGGGCGATCTTCATTTGGAAAACGGGGAGATGGACAAGGCTTTGGCTTGCTATCAAAAAGCGAATGAGATTGATCCGACCGACCCTTATTATATCGTCTCTATGGCCAATTACTACGAGGCGAAAGGGGATAAGGAGGCCGCCGAGCAACAAATCCGCAGCGCTTTGGTAAACGAGAAGCTGGACGTGGAGACGAAAGTGAACATCCTTTCCCGGTATATCTTGAAACTGCAACAAACGAAGCAAGGAACTGAGAATGCGAACCATTTATTCCAAACTCTTTTGGAGCAACATCCGGAGGATATCGACTTAAAACTGATGTATGGCGGTCTCTTGATGGCCCAAGGAAAGACAGAGGAGGCGAAATTCCAGTTCCAGTTGGTAACAGAGATGGAACCGGGTAACGCCGGGGCTTGGCAGCAATTGCTGAATCTGGCTTTGAAAGGGGAGGATATCCCGGAGGTCATCCGTATCTGTACGGCTTGTATGGAGCTTTTCCCCGAGTCGCCGGAATATTACTTCTATCTGGGTATCGCTTACTACCAACAACAGAAATATCAAGAAGCCTTGAATACCTATTATGCGGGCTTGAATATCATTCCGAAGGAGAACCTGCCGCTGAAATCGGATTTCTACGGTCAGATCGGTGATATTTATTACCAGATGGGGCAATTGGATCAAGCGTATAAAGCGTACGATGAGGCGTTGAAGTATAATGACAAGAACGTGGTCGTACTGAACAACTACAGTTACTTCCTTTCTTTGGAGAAGAAAGACTTGAAAAAGGCGGAACGTATGAGCGCCCAATGTATCAAGCTGGAACCGGACAACGCCACGTATCTGGATACCTACGCTTGGATCTTCTTCGTACAAGGAAACTATACCTTGGCGAAAATCTATATCGAGAGCGCTTTGGAGAAAGATAAGACAAAGAGCGCCGAACTCGTGGATCATTATGGGGACATCCTTTTCATGAACGGTGATAAGGAAAAAGCGGTGGAGCAATGGAAAAAGGCGAAAGAGATGGGGAAGGATTCCGAGATCTTGAACCGTAAGATCGCCGAGCAACAATATATAGAAGACGAGAACGCGAAATGAAAAGAGACTATTTCTTGACCTTCCTGTTATGTGGAGGTCTTTTACTTTCGATGTTGACAGGCTGTAAATCGTCCAAGAAAGTCGGGACGGTGGAATCCGCTAGCGTGAAGGCTCATAATGAGTTCTTCCAGTCGGTGGAGGATCAATCCTTCCAGTTCCGTACCTTGACGGCCCGGTTGAACGTGGATCTGGATATCCCTGGTAAGCAAATGAGCTCTCGGGTGGATATGAAGATGGTCAAGGATAGTGCTTTCCAACTGTCGGTACAACCTTTTCTCGGGATCGAGATCTTCCGTATCGAGTTGAGCCGGGATACGATCAAGGTGGTAGACCGCATGAATAAACGCTATATGATCGAGAATTATTCCAATTTGCAAGGGCAGACTCCGATCGAGTTCAACTTCTACAATTTGCAGGCTCTTTTCACGAATCATCTGTTTATCCCGGGGGAGCAGGGCGTTTCCCGTAAGCATTATAATCGTTTTAAGCTGAATCAAGAAGGCCCGGTAGCCGAGATCAAGACCAAGGATGCCATGGGGCTTTTCTATACCTTTAAGGCGGATGGCGAGGAGAAACTTCTCTCTACCTATGTAGCGGATCCTTCCGATCGTTATGCCTTGCAATGGCTGTACGAGGATTTTCGCTTGGTGGATCGGCAGCCGTTCCCGATGTTGATGGATGTGCAGGTGTTGAAGAACGGGAATCCCGAGGGTGGGGTGAAGATCCATTACTCCCGTATCCAACTGGACGAGCCGCTCAAGTTGGATTTTTCGGTTCCTTCTAAATATAAGCGTATTACCTTTGCGCAAGTATTGAAAACGATTACGAATCTGAATCAATAATCTATCATGAGGCACGTCTGGATCGTTCTATTGGCATTGTCTTTATCTACCGTGGTTTACGGTCAGAAATCCGCCGCTGTCCGTCAGTTGGAGCAGCAGCGCAAGGAGGCGTTGGCCGATATCGAGGAGACGAATAAATTATTGCAAGAGACGGCCCAGACTGCTAAAACTTCCCTGAACCGTTTGAATCTACTCTCCAAACAAATTCTTTCCCGTAAGAAAGTCATCAGTTTATTGAATCAAGAGCTGGATGAGATCGAGAAAGATATCTTGAATATCCAAGGCCAGTTGCGCACCTTAAAACGGGAACTGGGCGATAAGCAGACGAATTACGGTAAATCGATGCGAGGGCTTTATAAACGCCATAGCTCGCAAGATAAATTGTTGTTTATCCTATCCGCCGAGAGTTTCTCTCAATCCATGCGGCGTATGCGGTATTTGCGGGAATATGCGGATTGGCAGAAGCGGCAAGCGAATGACATCGTTGAAAAGCAGGCCGAGATCAGCCGTAAGCAAGCTGAGATGGAGAAGACCCGTGCCGAGAAACGTGCCCTTTTAGGAACTCGTCAAGAAGAGAGTAAGAAGCTAGAAAGTGAGGAAGCTTCTCAGAAAGAGGAAGTCCAGCTATTGAATAAGAGACAAAAGGATTTGAAGGCGGATCTCCAAAAGAAGCGTCGTCAAGCCGAGGCTTTAAACCGACAGATAGAGAAGCAGATCGCCGAGGAGATCGCCCGTGCCGAGGCCGAGGCGAAAGCCGCCCGTGAACGTGCGGAACGTGAGCGTCGTGCTCGTGAACAAGCTGCCGCTAAGGGTAAACCCGTACCGGAAAGTAAAAAAGAGCCGATCCGTGAGGAACGTGTGGCGGATACGAAAGGGGGCTATGCGATGACAAAGGCGGAGAAGCAATTGTCCGATAACTTCGCCAATAACCGGGGACGTTTGCCGTATCCGGTGGCCGGAAGACATACGATCGTCGCTACATTCGGCGAGCAACAGCATCAGGAGTTGAAATATGTTCGTACCAGTAATAGTGGTATCGATATCCAGACCTCACCCGGGGCGGATGCCCGTGCGGTATTCAATGGGGAGGTGACGCGTGTGTTCGTGGTGCCGGGGTATAATAATTCCGTAATCGTTCGTCATGGTAACTACTTGACGGTTTATAGCAATTTGAGTCAGGTATATGTAAAAGCGGGCGACCGGGTCTCTACCCGTCAAGCGATCGGAAGGATCTATTCGGATCCGGAGGACGGTAATTCCACGATCCTCCATTTCCAATTGTGGAAGGAAAAGACGAAGCTGAATCCGCAGCCTTGGTTGGAATAAAAGCGGTTGTGATATGTTAAAACTATGATGGGCATTATAAGGCTGTTACGATGCCTGTTGTAAAGATGCTAGAATGCCCATTGTAACAACCTTATAATGCCTATTGTAATTTTCTCGTTTAACGCTCGTTCAATACGTTGTATAACCCATTCAGGTCATCGGCACCTACCAAGTCTACGCCTTCTTTGATGAAGAAGCGTTTGAACTGCTCGGTATCCGGGGCGCCCCACCAACGGAATAGTTTTCCCTCATCGTGGACTTTCCGGATGATCTCACGCATCTTCTGTAGTTGGTCGGCGGGCATCTCACCTTCGCCTTTCCATGTGAAGAAATCGGAGTAATTATCGCTTATGACCGGAGCGAGGGAAGCAGGGATGCCCTGTCCCAGATCCTTTATTTGTCCGTCGAGGAAGGTGAAGCGGCTGTTCTCTTTCGGCAGGCTGTTCTTCGGACGGTCGCCGGAAAGGAAGAAGAGGACGGCACCTTCTTTATATTCGCCGTTATCGACGGAACAGAAATATTCCTTGTAAGGTTCCATCTGTTTCTTTAATAGCTTGTACATCTCTTCGCCTTGTGCCTTGCAATCCACCATCAGGTAGAAAGGACGATCGCTACCGGGATAGACCTTACCTCCATTCGCTTGTATGCGGGCCACGAGCGGCTTGAGGTATAGGTTCTCGAAGGTAATTGCCGGATTGGGTTCCGGGCGGTCATGGGAAACGTATAGCTCGTCATCGATCAGCCACAGATCGGCCTCCACGCAGTTGAAGCGGAAGGACAAGGCGTCCAGCAGAGGTCTCTCCCGCCAGTAATCATTGTGCGAGAAGGCGTTGTAATGAATTGCGGAGGAGGCTTTCTGAATCGTCTGCTCCGTGGTTGTCTCCGCCACTTGAACTGTGTCCGATCCCTTCGGGGAGGAGCAAGCCGTACAGAGGGCGAGGGAGGTGATAAATAAGGATAGAATCTGTTTCATATACTAATTGTTTTTTGAGTCTAGTTGTAGAGACGGGGCGTGCCCCGTCTCTACAACTGGATGTTTGATGGATTTACTGTTTTATACGGTTTGCGTGCCGGGTTTTACGTTAGCCGTCTTCTGTTTGTCGCCCCAAAGGACGGTTAGTTCCAAGGGGACGTCGCTGGTAATTTCTACCTGCGGCTCTTGGGTAGCGGAAGAACGGGACTTGACTTTGATCGCTACCAGACCGTCGAGGCCGAAAGGATAACGGTCGATACCATAAGCCTCCGTCAAGTTCACGTCTACGGTCAATTTCTTCTCGTACACATTGGAGCGGATGCCGAAGATTTGCTCGATCAAGCCGGAGATCGGTGCCAGTCCGCCCCAGCCCACGAAATTCGGGCGAGCCATGAAGCCCGGCTCCTCATGTTCCGGAGCGTAGTATTCCCAGAACGTACCGGTATTCTTATACACCTTTAGGACGTTATCGTAATGGTTGCGTGCGATCTCGTAAGCCAATTTACGATAGCCTTGTTGCAATAGGCCGGTAATCACCATATAGTTCGCTCCCGGCCATACGCCACCCTGCCAGTAGCGGCCGTTATCCTTGTATTTAGGATGGTTGGCGGCAAGGGAAGGGACGCGGTGCAGGCGGTTGAATGTCTCCTTGTTATCCAGCTCGGCCACGAAAGCATCCATGCGTTCCTTGGACAGGACATCGGTCAATAAGGCCCAGTACGCGTAGATTCCCTTGGTGGAGGAAAGGCTTCCGTCGGCGTATTGATCGAAAAGGAAATGCTCCTTCTCGTCCCATAGGTTCTCGTTGATATACTTCTTTAGCATCTTCTGCTCGTCCTCGAACTCCTCGATCTCCTGCCAACGCTCCAGATAGAAACCCATCTCAAGCAGATGCCCGGCGGTGAAGTATTGTTGCAAGCAAACGTCCAGCCAGATCATATGGCCGTGGCTGTATATCGGATTGTATTTCGGTTCCACCCGGGGCATGTTGTCCATGCCGGTACCCCAGCCGCTGGTCCAATACGTACCGTTGCGCCACGTATGGTTTAGCTTCAACCATTTATAATAAGCGCAAAGGGCGGGGAATATCTTGTGTAGGCGGTCTATATCGCCGAACTGCTTATAATAGACGATCTCGCTCCAAGGGAGGATATTCGGTCCGGTGCTGGTCGGATCGTAACGCTCGAAACAGTCCGCTCCGTCCGCCTTGATCTCCCGGCAGATGAAACCGTCCGGATGTTGTTTGGCGTAGAAATTATCTAACGTACGTTGGAAGGGGAAGAAGCGGGTACCGAAACGGGCGAACATCATCATGAAGGCGGAGTCCCACATGAAGATATTGCCGTTGTAGGCGACATCGAGGTAACTGCATACGAAACCGGAATCCGGTTCCGGGGCCTTGATGTTGCCGATGCCGATTTGCCAAGCCTTCCAGTACATCTCGATTTCCTTCTCGTGTCCGCTCCAAGTCGGGTCCGGGAGGATTTGCTTGGCCTCCTCGAAGGTTCCGGGCGTGATGGTCTCCGGTTTCGCCGTCCGGAACTCGTTCTCGGTCACGAAGGGTTCCTTCAGGTAGGTGTTCTTGTAAGGAAGATTGTATTTGGGGCGTTTCTCTTCCATTTTCTCTTGCGCTAAAAGGTTCCCGGCGGGAACGGAGGCCGCGCCTGCCGCAAGAAGGGATTGCTTTAAGAAGTTTCGTCTTGTTGTCATTCTTTATGATATTTATTGGGGGAGAGAGGGAGAAGGCGCGCCTCAGTCGGTGAACACAGTCCTCCCGGTCGGGTACCGTAGTACTGCTAGTCAAGTACTGCTGTCCTCTCAGCCAAAGTACTGCGGTACTTGACTAGCGGGATAGCCCTGTTATACTCTCCATCGGATGAATACTGTTTGATTATAGATTCAGGAGCTTTTTGATCTTCCAGAAGATATCCGTATTCTCGAAGATACCCGTGAAGTTCTCGGCGCCCGGGCCGAAAGCATAAACGGGGACCATTACGCCGCTATGCCCTCCGGTGGAGAATTTACAAACGATACGGCCCTCGTTCAGATCCCCGTCCACCAAGGTAAGGCCACCGGTCTCGTGATCGGCGGTTACGACGACCAATGTCTCACCGTCTTGGGCGGCCCATTCGAAGATACGTCCGATCGTACGGTCGAAATCATGTGTCTCTTGCATCAACAGGTCGATATCGTTGAAATGTCCGTAATCATCCAATTGGGAGCCCTCTACCATCAGGAAGAAACCTTCCGGGTTTTGTCCCAGCAGATCGATCGCTTTCATCGAGGCACGAGCCAAGAGATCGCCTCGCTCGGCGGGAAGCGGGGTGTCTACGGTATCGGTAACGCAGAATACCTTGCCTTTTTGGATCTTCGCCAGTTCCTCCCAGCTACGGGGAGTCTGGTAACCTTTCTCCCTTAATTCCTTGAACAAATCGCGACCGTCCGCACGGTTCTCGAATAGCTTGGAGCCGCCGCCGAATACGTAATCGACGCCACAGTTCACGTAATCCGCTACGATCTCGGCCTCGGCGTCACGATCCGTATTGTGGCAGCAGAAGTCGGCGGGCGTAGCATCCCATAGGCGACAGGTAACGGCGATGCCGCTTGACAGGCCTTTCTTATTCGCCAAGGTAGTCAAAGATTCCAAGGGCTTGCCTTCCGGGTCTACGCCTACCATATGGTAGTTCGTTTTATGGCCGGTGGCCAGTGCGGTACCTCCGGCTCCGGAGTCGGTGATGAGGCGGTTGGCGCAATAGGTTTTCGAGAGGCCGGTGTATTGGGAGTTGTCCAGCCAGAGCTTGCCCCGGTTGGCGGTCCAAGCGGAATACATGTGCATAAGGCTCATACCGTCGCCGATCATTAGGATCACGTTCTTTATTTTCTTTCCGGTAGGGGGGACTAGTTTCTTGACCTCGTAAGGTTTCTCTAGTACATACGTTTGTTCTTTGTCTCGGCGACTTTGTGCCGCGGCCTCCGGAACGATCATGCCGGATAGCAGGATGGCTAAGGCGGATAGCACGGATAGAGTTGTTCTTCTCATATGATTCAGTATTTAATATTATCAATTTATATAAAGGTTCTCTGTTGGGATCGCGTCTAGTTTGGACATGCTTGGCGTACGCCAGCTCCAGCCTAGGTACTCACCCTCGTAATCCTCGAAATAATGCAAGGCGAAGGGGTGGTAGCCTTTTTGTAAGGGGATGCGTCCCGTCGCGTCGATGGCGGCGTGGGAGGCATCATTGTCCACTACCTTTTCTTTGCCGATATAGAGGACGCTACCGTCATCCGAGCGGGTACTGAACTCATAGACACCGTCTTCCGGTGCGTATATATATCCGGTGAAGATATAACCGAAATGATCCGGCAATTTAGCGTTCAGGATAGAAGGCTCAGGTATTGTTCCGGTCTCGACTACCTTCGCTTTTTGCAGATCGGCTACCCATTGGAACTCTCCTTCGTAATAGGTATAAGCTACCCCATGCTTCGTAGGCTGTATGGATAACGCGGGGCGTAATACGGCTTTTGTCGCTTGGATCGAGTACGTACGGCTGGGTACGAATCCCTTTTTATATCCTTTGGCCTTGATAATCGTGGTCTCTTTTAAGACGAATGGCTCGCTGTATACCGGAGCGTTCTCATCCGGTTCCGATCCGTCAAGCGTGTAATGGATAACCGCCTCGGGTGTCGTGGATTTTAGTTCCGCCGTAATCTCTCCTTCAAATAAATCCAGATCATTCGCTATGTAAGGGATAGAGACGGTAGGTTGCTCCGTATAGGAATAGGGAGCGTACTCGGGAGCGGTTCCCCAACGCTTGTCCGGTGTCGCCGAGAGCGTAAAGTCCAGTGTGCCTCCTTGCATCAACTGGTCGTAGGTGATGTAGCAATGCGATATCTCCTCGCCGTTTAAGGTAACCTTCGTGATATACTTGTTCTTATCCGGCTGGTTGGCGGTAATGACCAATGTCTTGCCATTGCCCAGCTTCATGTTCGCCTTATCGAACAACGGGGTCGTTAGGATAAACTGGTTGCTACCCGGACATACGGAGTAGAAGCCGAGGCTGCTCAAGATATACCAAGCGGACATCTGGCCGCAATCCTCATTGCCGATGATACCTTCCGGCGTGGGCTGGTACATCTCGTCCAGCAAGCGACGGGTCCATTCCTGTGTCTTCCAGGGCTGGCCCACATAGCTATATAGGTAAGCCATGTGGTGGCTAGGCTCGTTGCCATGCGCATATTGACCAACCAATCCTGTAACGTCTACCAGATCGCCGACTACCTCGGAGGTAACCATAAATAAGCTATCCAGATCAGCGATGAACGCCTCCCGGCCTCCGGACAACTGGGTCAATCCATATACGTCATGCGGGGTAAAGAAACGATATTGCCAGGCCGTAGCCTCCGTATAGGAACGTCCGATGGCGAATGGATCGAAAGGAGTCTCCCAATTCCCATCCTGCCGTTTGCCCCGGAAGAACCGGGTACTACCGTCGAATACGTTGATAAAATTCTGGGAGCGCTTGATGAACGTCTCATAATCATCCATATGTCCTAAAGCTTTCGCCATTTGTGCGATACACCAATCATCGTAGGCAAATTCCAATAGGCAGGAAACCGATTCTTTCTTGATATTCGTCGGGATGAAGCCTTCCTTTATATAATAATCCGCTCCTTTCTTATTCTTCTCCGCTGAGATTTTCATCGCTTCGAGAGCGTGTTCCGCATCATATCCGCGAATACCTTTCAAATAAGCGTCCGCTATAATCGATGTGGAGTGATAACCGATCATGGTCCCGGTCTCGCCTGCCGATAAGGGCCATAACGGAAGCTCGCCGCTGGCGTCGTACATATCCAAGAGAGACTGTACCATATCATTCACCAAGGTAGTATCCAACAGAGTCATCATCGGATGCCAGGCCCGGAAGGTGTCCCAAGTGGAAAAGGTGGAGAATTGGCGGCGACCTGCCGGGATCGTCGCTACGCTCATGTCGTGACGGCGGTATTGTCCGTTCACGTCGCTCGCTATATTCGGGATGATCTTGCTATGGTATAGCGCCGTATAGAAATTCGTGCGCTCGGCTTCGGTGCCTCCTTCTACCGTGATAACGTCCAGTTCTTTTTCCCAATTGGAGCGTGTCGCTTGATGGATGGCGTCGAAATCAAAGCCATAGGAATCCGTCTCTTGCTCAAGGTTCAGACGGGCGTTCTCCTCATTTACGATCGATACCCCGACTTTGCAGACGATGGGCTTTCCGGTAGTCGTATCGAAGGTAAGTACGGCTTGCCGTTCGGAAGGCTGTTCCATGGAAGAGAAGGGTTGCGAGAATTGCGCTACAAAGAAGACATACTGATTGTCTACCCAGCCCCGGGTACGCCGCATACCGGTAAGCTCATTCTCCCCGGTTTGCTTAACCCAGCCTTCGTATATATATTCGTTATCCAATAAATGGTCCATATCGACCACCAACGTAGACTCTATCCCTTTTTTATAGGTATATCGGTGTATCCCGACATGCGGGGTCGTGGTAAGTTCCGCTAATACACCTGCCTCCCTGAGATTCACCGAGTAGTAACCCGGGGAAGCCTTCTCGTCCGAGTGCGAGAACGCTAGAGGTGTCTGGAGTGACGGACGGAATAGGATATCGCCAAGGTCGATACATCCCGTACCGCTTAAATGGGTATGGGAAAAACCCATTAAGGTAGAATCGCTGTAATGATAACCAGAACAAGCGTCCCAATTCCCTTTCCGGGTGTCCGGACTGAGTTGGACCGCTCCGTAAGGAGCCGTGGCCCCGGGATACGTGTGTCCGTGAAATCCCGTGCCGATAAACGGATTCACGGAATCGATGGGGGATTGTGGTGCTTGGCTACAGGCCGTGAATAAGGCTATTATCCCTGTACACAAGCAAGAAGAAAGAGTTTGAATTAATCTCATGGTGTATCTTTTGTTTACTATATTATACAATTGGCAAAGGTAAACTACCTATTTGAGATATGCGTTTTTACCCGGTAGAAAATAACACGGGCTGTTTCATTTTCTGAGACAGCCCGTAATTGAATCTTATTCGTTCCTTGATCGGTTTAAAGGAGCCGGTTAATATCCCTCGTTCTGCTTCAGTTGACCATTCGATTTAGTAATCTCTTCACTTGGATACGGGAATACCATCATATGTGCTTGATAGGCGTTTTTGTTGGTGTAATCTTCGTAACCAATAATCGTGAACGCGGATTCCGGATTCGCCCGGTCTTCATATCTGCGGATACGTGGATGTGCGTTCAACTCTTTATCGGCCAATGTCTTTATGTCGGCATTGGAAGAACGGTTCCAACGCTTTAAGTCGAATAGATGGTCTGTAAACTCAAAAGCCAATTCACAACGGCGTTCGTGATATAGATCCTTCATCGTGGCGGTGCCGGCAAGCGGTACCAAGTTGGAGCGTAGGCGGATACGGTTGATATCTGCGGTTGCTTTATCGGCTTGGCCTGTCATTAAATATGCCTCGGCACGGAACAATAACATTTCTGCGAAACGGATGATCGGGAAATTGACACGGACCGTAGGCCAGTCTCCGTTAGCACTCACGGCTCCTTCACCTACAGGGTCTGAGTATTTGAACGCGTCCATGTATTTATTGATCATGAAACCAGCTTCAAGATCGGAGGTAGACCAGAACTTGCGTGTCTCGCCGAAGAACGGGAACTCTTGGTTGTATTCCAAGATTGAGCGTACTAAACGGTCATTACCTTTACCATCTTTCGCCATTTCTTCGTAGATGTCGTAAGAGGGCTTCATCTGCCCCCAACCATTATATTTGCCCCAGCCTTTGTTCTCAAGGATAATACCCGGGAATTCGGTACCGCCCGGTAGTGCGCCACCGATACTCGGAATAGTCCAGAGATATTCGGCGTTCCAATAATCTTTCAAGTCAGACGAGAATAGTTCCGCAAATGTGGGAGCTAGATCTCGATTGTAGTTGTTCTCTAATTGATTGACCATCTCGATGACGTTGTTCCATTGGGTAGCATCCCAAGTAGCCCAGTAAGCATAAGTTTTCGCTTTGAACGCCACGGCAGCAGCCTGATGTGCCCGGCCCCGGTTGTCAGCGTCATAGGATTCGAAGTTTGGAAGGTAGGCGATTGCCTTGTCCATATCTTCGATGATCAGTTTATAATTGTCCATAACGGTAGCCTGCTGAGGCGGTATGGAGTTGTCGTAATCGTCGGGGAAGTCCTCGTAACGTACGAAAGGCACTCCTTGTTTATCCGTACCGTACCGATAAGCGATCAGATAATGTGCCCAACCGCGACTGAAGTAAGCTTCGCCCAAGCTGCGTTTCTCGACGGCGGTCAGCGTCGTTCCCTTTTCTTTCTTCACTAATTCTTGGATGATCCAATTCGCACGGGACATAGTAGAATACATACGGCTGAATACATCTCTTAGAGGAGATTCATCACCGGTATAGGCTAAGGTCGCCAAAGAGTTATAACCGCGCGTACGTCCCCAAACAATGTCGCATGCGGCTCCCTGTTCCCAGAATAACTCACGGCCGTAACAACCCTCTTGATGGAATCTTTCATATAATCCGTCAATGGCATCAATGGCCTGTTGATCATTCAAGAAATAGGAGGTTGTAGTTGCGTTTCCTTCCGGCTGAACGTCGAGGAAGTCGCTACAAGAACTACAAACCAATGCGGATAATGCTAATACTGTAATATATCTTTTCATTTTGATCCTTTGTTAATATGAATATCTTTTAAAACACCCGATTAGTATGTCAATTTGACTCCGACAGAGAATACGCGTGAAACCGGATACTTCAAGGCATCCCAACCGCCGGTTTCCGGGTCCATTCCTGAGTAGTTCGTGATCGTGAAGAGGTTCTCACCGCTAAGGTAAACCGACATCATGCTGTTGCGTTCTTGCAGGTGAGCGCATTTCCTGATAACATCACTCAAGTCATAGGATACGGTGAAGTTCTTCAAACGCAAGTAAGAAGCATTCTCCAGATACCAATCAGACGGTGTGCTAAAGTTGCTATTCGGGTCGTTTTTCGATAAGCGTGGAATATTCGACCCTGTATTCGACGGACTCCAAGCGTTCATGATCTCTTTTGAGCGGTTGAAGTTTCCTTCTACATCACTTAAGGCCATATATTTACCTACATATAAAGCTTGTGCTCCACCTACGCCTTGGAACATAGCGCTTACGGAAAGCTTCTTCCAAGTGAATCCTCCGGAGAATGAGAATGTAGTTTTAGGTGTAGCGCTACCGCAGTATTGACGGTCTTCATCATTGATGACTCCATCACCATTGGCATCGACGAATTTCAAATCGCCGGCTACAGCGTCCGGTTGGATTCGTTTTCCGTCTTTGTTTACATAAGCGGCTGCCTCTGCGTCGCTTTGAAAAATGCCGTCAGTCTTGATCAGATAGAAAGAGGCCAGCGGTTCTCCTTCGGCTGTTTGATACATATATGGAAGGTTACGATAACTTCCATCGAAATAGGCATTGTCCTTGGTGATACCTGTCCAGACACCCGGGGTTCCGTCTGCGTTCTTTACCCCAATATCAGAAACCCAGTTCTTTAGATAAGAGAAGTTTCCGGAAACGAAGTACGACCAATCTTTATTTACCTGTTGGTTCCAATTGATTTGCGCCTCAAAACCTCGGTTGCGGACTTCACCTTGATTGACTAACATGGCATCGATACCGATCGTTCCCGGCCAGTTCATCGTTTGCGACTGGATCAAGTTGAACGTGCGTTTGTCGAAATAGTCGAATGCCATGCTCAAGCGATTGTCGAACATGTTCACATCTAGACCTAAGTCCCATTGCTCGGAAGTTTCCCATGTTAAGTTGGGATTTAATGCGGTAGAGTTATAGACGAAGTTTCCCCAAATCTTGTTCGATTCTACGCCGTACTGTGCCTGCTCCGACCAATAATTCTTACCTAATAAAGCTGATTTGTAATTATAACCGATAGATCCTAGATTACCGACACGTCCCCAAGAAGCACGGATCTTCAATAAATTCAGTGTCTCGCTCTTCGGGAAGAAAGATTCATTAGAGATTTTCCATCCGGCTGTTACGGCAGGAAAGTCGCCATAGTTATTATCTTTAGGTAGACGGCCTGCGTAATCACGACGCCAAGAGGCTGTAACGAAGTAACGATCGTTGAAGGAATAAGCCAGACGGGCGATCAAGGATACGTTTGCGTCAGGACCGGTCAAATAATCGGTTGCGGAAACGGAATTCGCATAGGATAGATATTGTAAATAAGCGGATTCGTCAGATAAATCTTTTCCATTAACCTCTAATCCTCGCTTGCTGTAATGATCGGCCGTAGTGGATAGTAAGACACCCACGGTGTGCATGTCATTAAACGTATTGTCGTAGGTCAATGTGTTTTCCGTTTTCCATGCGTCTGCACGGTAAGTCGTTTCATCCAGATTATTTGTCAAGGAGGGTTTTCCCACCTCGTCACGGATCGGGCTGAAGTTCTTATATAGATTATTCTTCAGGTTGTAAGTGAAACGGCTCGTGAACTTCAAGCCGGTAACGATATTAGCTAGTTCCAGACTGGTCGTACTCCAGATGTCGCTGGTTCGGTCATAGCGGTTTTCCGCTTCCAGCAAGCGAACCGGATTGACAGCGTCTCCGTGGATATCCGCGAAGTTGGAGCCATATTTGGCGATGTAATCCGGGTCTTCGGTCGTTGTTCCACCGTAAGTACCATCCAGCGGATTGTAAACCGTAGCGCTGGCAGGCATATACATAGCCGCCGCGACAACTCCCGTATAACCACTGTCGGTATCTTTTGAACGGCTTTCGTTGTTTTTCCAAACCACGTCTTCGGTGATAGTCACCCATTTGTTCAGTTTGAATTTACCGTTGTAACGAAGTGAAAGGTTCTTGTTGAAAGTATTGATCAATACACCTTCATCGTTATCGTAAGCAAATGAAACACGGTTGGAGGCATTCTCGGAACCAACATTCAAGGCTACGTTATGGCGTTGGTAGAAAGCGGTGCGGAAGATCTCGTCCATCCAGTTGGTACGTGTGGTACCTACCCATGGGTTCTTGGTCAAATCCCAACCGGTCGGCAATGTAAGCCCTGCGTTTGCGTAAGACAGTTTTCGCATCTCGAGTTGCTCTTCCGCATTTAACGGCTCGATTACGTTGCTAGCTTTACGAACACCGAAAGTCGCGTCATAGCTCAACGAGGTCTTGCCCTCTTTCGCCTTCTTGGTGGTTACCAAGATAACACCGCCGGCTCCGGATTGCGCTCCATAGATAGCGGCAGAGGCAGCATCTTTTAAGACGACAATCGTCTCGATATCATTCATAGAGGCGATGGGTGCGCCGGGAACACCGTCAACAACCCATAATACGTTATCGCCATTCTGTGAGCCCTGTCCACGAATCACGATCGAGGGTGTAGCCGTCGGGTCTCCACCGTTCGCTTGTACGGTAACACCCGCTAACTGCCCTTGCAACATACTTTCGGTAGAGGTAACCGGACGGGCCACCAAGTCTTCCGTGTTGTTCAGCACGCCCACGGAAGCGGAGAGATCTTGTTTGCGTTGCCCCGCTCCATAACCGAGTACGACTACCTCATCCAATTTCTGCGTATCTTCTTCTAGGATGATGTTGAAGGTCGTTTTCCCGTTTATCGGGATACTTTGCGTCATATAACCGATATAACTGATCTCTAAGATAGCGTTTTCCGGAACTTCCAGTAGGAAATCTCCATCGAGCCCGGTGATTACTCCGTTTGTCGTCCCTTTTACGATCACGTTCGCGCCAATTACAGGAATCCCCGCCTGGTCTTTGACGATACCGGAAATCTGTTTCGTACTTTGTTGGTAGATGCTGGGACTCGGAAGTTCTAAGCCCGATGATTGCCCAAAGACGGGAGAAGCTTGAGCGGTTTGGGTACCCGCCACTATGCCACATAAAGACATCCCTACGCATAGATGCTTGACAGGGATGAAATCATAAAGCCGTTGTTTCATGTTTGCGTATTTTAGTGTTTATCTAAATCTGCCGCAAAAGTAGGCGTAATATGTGCGAGTATAGTGGAAGGTCTTATGAAGTGTTTGTGAATAAAATGTTGCAAAGCTGTTGCAGTAATCAGAAATCAAAGTATCGTTTAGCGTTGTTGTAACTGATGTCCTCCACCATCTGTCCAATGAAGGAAAACTCGGAGGCGGGCAATAAGCCTTTCTCTATCTCATTGCCTAGCATATTACAAAGGATCCGGCGGAAATACTCATGACGGGGATATGACAGGAAGCTACGGGAATCTGTCAGCATACCGACGAAACGGCTTAAAAGACCGAGGCTGGAAAGCGCATTTAATTGATCTTCCATGCCTTTGATCTGATCGAGGAACCACCAAGCCGCTCCATATTGCATCTTCCCGGGTACACTGCCGTCGTTGAAATTGTAGGCATTGGCTACCATCAACTCGGTGTCGCGGGGATTCAGGTTGTAAACGATCGTTTTCGCTAACAGCCCTTCTTGATCTAAACGGCTGAAAAAGCGGTTGATGGAAACAGCTACCGGCTGATCATCGATAGCGTCGAAACCTGTGTCTGCTCCTAATAACTTGAACATCCGTTTGTTATTATTCCGATTTGCGCCGATATGGAATTGTTGTACCCATCCACTCCGGGCATCCATCACCGCCAATTCGTATAGCAATGCCGAACGGTATTTGCGAACTTCCTGCTCCGTGAGCGATTTACCCATACGAGCCTTGAGGAAGATCACCTCAATCTCCTGCTCGGTATAAGGTTCGGCATAGAAAGTATCCAACCCGTGGTCCGATAACCGGCACCCTTGGGCGGCGAAGAAATCATGTCGTTTTTGTAAAGCCTCCAATAAATGCTTGTAGGTGAGGATGGTCTTATCGGCAGCCTCCTCCAGCTTGGACAAATAGTCATTAAGCGCCTTGAAATTATCGATAGCGAGTACCTTGTCCGGTCGCCATGCCGGATATACACGAGTGTGGCATCCGTTTGAACGTATTTTTTGATGGTATTCCAAGGAATCTATAGGATCGTCGGTCGTACAAACGATCTCTACGTTCATCCGTTTCATGATGGCTTGCGCACGATACTCGGGGGTACGTAGTTTATCCGTACAAGTTGTGTAGATTTCCTTGGCGGAAGCCGGATTCAAGACTTTATGGATTCCGAATATACGGCTAAGCTCCAGATGCGTCCAATGATAAAGCGGATTTCGCATCGTGTAAGGCATCGTCTCGGCCCATTTAAGGAATTTCTCGTAAGGAGATTTATCTCCGGTGATATATTCCTCGGGAATACCGTTCGCTCTCATCGCCCGCCATTTGTAATGGTCTCCGCCCAGCCATATCTCCGTAAGATCCTCGAATTGGTGATTCTCCGCTATTTGCCGGGGATCCAGATGGCAATGGTAATCAATGATGGGCATCTTCGCCGCATGCTCGTGATATAACTCACGGGCCGTGTCGGTCTGGAGCAAGAAATCTTGATCTAAAAAGCTTTTCATACTTGGCGATACTTTTGAATGATAGATAAGGCGTCGCGGCATAAATCGGTAATGGATTGCCAATCGTTTCCCGCTATCGCTTCTTTGGGAAAGAGTTTGGATCCCATTCCTACGCAGGTCACGCCGGCCTTGAACCAAGCGGATAGATTCTCCTCTGTCGGCTCCACGGCACCGGTCGCCATGATTAGGGTCCATGGCATGGGTGCCTTTATGTTCTTGACAAATGAGGGACCTCCTACATTTCCGGCGGGGAATATCTTGCAAAGGTCGCAACCTGTTTCTTGGGCAAAGCCGATCTCGGATACGGAACCGCAGCCGGGCGTATAAGGGATGAGGCGACGGTTACATATCTTCGCTATCTCCGGGTTAAACAGCGGACCGACTACGAAGTTTGCCCCTAGCTGTATGAATAAGGCGGCTGTGGCCGGGTCTACGATAGAACCTACGCCCAATACTAATTCCGGACATTCCTTGGCGGCGTATTTTACCAGCTCGCCAAATACCTCGTGGGCGAAATCTCCCCGGTTAGTAAACTCGAAGGCTCTGACGCCTCCCTCGTAACAGGCTTTTACAACTTGTTTTGCGATCTCTACCTCTTTATTATAATAGACGGGCACCATTCCGGTTTGGATGATAGCCTGTAATGTTTGTATTTTATTGAATCGAGCCATATTGGGAATTAAAAATTGAAAGTTGAGAATTGAAAATTAGCGGGAGACACGGCCGGAGGTGTCGCCGGACATGAGTTTTTCTACTTCCTCTACGGTTACTTGGTTGAAGTCTCCGTAAATTGTGTGCTTTAGGCAAGAAGCCGCTACTGCGAAGTCCAAGGCTTTCTGGTCGTCACCGGGGTAGGAGAGCAAACCGTAAATAAGGCCTCCCATAAAAGAATCGCCTCCACCTACACGATCGACGATATGGGTGATGTCGTACCGGCGGGATTCGTACAATCGGTTGTCGGCGTATAGCACTCCGCCCCATGTGTTATGATTGGCATTGATGGAGCCTCTTAGCGTGATGATAACTTTCCGGGCACGTGGGAAGTGAGCCATTAATTGGGTACATACCGACTGGAAAGAGACGGCGTGTACCTCACCTTCCGTGGCGGCGGCGTCGAAACCTTCGGGCTTGATACCGAAAACCTTCTCGGCATCTTCCTCGTTTCCTAGAATGATATCGCATCCGGCTACTAGTTCCGGCATGACCTCATGGGCTGTCTTACCGTATTTCCAGAGATTTTTCCGGTAGTTGAGGTCGCAGGATACCGTGATGCCCAATCGGTTTGCCGCCTGTATCGCTTCCAAGCATACGTTGGCGGCACCTTCGGATATGGCTGGCGTGATACCTGTCCAGTGAAACCAAGAGGCATCTTTGAATACCTCGTCCCAATCGATCATCCCCGGTCGGATCTCGGCGATGGAAGAATGAGCCCGGTCATATACCACCTTGCTGGCACGAGCGACCGCTCCGGTCTCCAGAAAATAAATGCCTAACCGTTCCCCTCCGTAAATGATCTTGGATGTTCCGATACCCTGTTTGCGTAATTCCATAACGCAGGCACGGGCGATGTCATTTTTGGGTAAACGGGTTACAAACTCAGTCTCTATGGCATAGTTGGCGAGTGAGGCGGCGACATTCGCTTCCCCTCCGCCAAAAGTAGCGTTGAACTGATTGGCTTGGCAAAAGCGTAAATAGTCCGGAGTAGCCAGCCTAAGCATGATCTCTCCGAAAGTTATGACTTTCTTACTCATGGTGGTATAGTATTATGTTTTTCGCAAATGTAAGGGTTTATTTCGAATAATGTATAGCGTGTGTGCGAAAACATAGGCTTTTTTATTCCACCTCCCGGACAAAACGCCTGATTTCGAAAGGAGTCTTTGGGGCGCTAACACTGGTGTAGAAAAGAAGCAGGTATTTGACAAAGCCTTCTTCTACCTCTAAATTGGGAAATCCTACTTTATAGATACCAAAGCGAGAATCATAATCCTTGATCGTAAGGTAGCCGCTTTGGTAAATGACAGGGACAGGATTGCTAGAGGTTGAGTCGATACTGTTCAGCACATCGGCATCGGTCTCGGTATTTGCCAGCTCATAGAGGTCGTAATGGGTGTGCTTGAGTAACTCTACTAAATAAGAAGGTGTCCCGGTCTCGAACCAATAATCTTCAGGCCGCATATATTTAAAGGTATTCAGCAGGCTGAAAGGGTTATAGATACCCGGTACGTTGGCTACGAAATGATAGCCGTCGTAACGCTTTCTCAGCAAGGAGTGTGTTTCATCATAGGTCAGTTCGAGGGAGGAGGCCAGTTTATGGGTATCTCCGTCCTTGCGAATCTTCTCGAAATTCTGTATACCGACTGGGATAAATAGTCTGGTTCATAGTGCCAAATATTTAATGTGACCTATTGACAAAGATACGATAAGTTTCTTGATTTAGGATATAGAGTCCGGAAAAACAAAAAAGCCGCTAGTCCCAATATGGATGCGGCTTTTTTTGCTCCTCAATGAAACAATCTCACGATTCCCCCCTTGCAAAGACTTGTTAACCTTAGATCTAAAATACTATGAAAAAAACTCGATGCAAATATAAGGGGTTTTATAATATGCGTCAATAGTATTTGTAACATTTTATTGTAAAGATATCGCAAATAGGTTTCAATTTGATATATATCAAGCTTGTTATTCTGAAATTCCGTACTTTTTAGGAATGTTATTCATAATTTCGAATAATTCGTTAACAGTCTCCGCACGTAGCATGGCGATCCGTGTTTGCTTGAAATCGGTAATACCTTTGAAGAGTGGAGTAGCTGCCAGATGACGGCGAATATGTAAGATTCCCCTACGCTCGTCCAATCGTTCCACGCTTTGCTCCACTTGTTTTTTTAGGATATCCAGATACCAAGAGAAAGGCTCTTGTGGCAATAATTCCCCGGTCGTAAGATAGTGTTTTACCTCCCGGAAGATCCAAGGGCGGCCTATGCTAGCCCTACCGATCATTACGGCGTCTACGCCATAGTCCTCGAAACGCTGCTTGCATATCTCGGCGGAAGTCACGTCGCCATTCCCGATGATAGGGATTTGCATGCGAGGGTTATTTTTTACGGCACCGATCAAGGTCCAATCCGCCTCGCCCGTGTACATTTGCGCCCGTGTACGTCCGTGGATGGAGAGGGCGGCGATACCGCAATCCTGTAGTTGCTCGGCCAGATCCACGATAACACGGTTGTCGGCATCCCATCCTAAACGGGTTTTCACGGTGACGGGGATGTTCACGGCTTTCACTACTTCTTTCGTGATTTCCAGCATCAACGGGATATTGCGTAGCATGCCGGCCCCGGCTCCCTTGCCCGCTACTTTCTTTACGGGGCAACCAAAGTTTATATCTAAAATATCCGGACGAGCTTCCTCGCAAATACGTGCGGCCTCTACCATCGAGGCTACGTCCTTGCCGTAAATCTGGATAGCGACCGGACGTTCATCATCGGAGACATTTAGTTTTTGCTGTGTTTTGTTCACACTGCGGATCAACGCGTCGCTCGATACGAACTCCGTATATACCATGTCCGCCCCGAAGCGTTTGCACATCAAACGAAACGAGATATCCGTCACGTCCTCCATAGGCGCCAAGAATACCGGACGCTCCCCTAAATCTATTGAACCAATCTTCATACCTTCTGTTTGCTAACTAAATAGAGATTACAAAAGTACTTCTTTTTGGGGAATAATTTTTACATCTCGTAAGATGATCGGTGGATGGAACAGGCGTTTTTAATAATCCGGATCATTTATGATATATTGATAGAGCTCGGATTGCCCCGCTTTATTTAGGATCTTGTGCTTCTCCAACTGGAACTATTCTTTCATGATGGGATGGAGGGTTTGTGCTTATAAGAAATCTTCTCAAATATTATTCGTACCTTTGCTACCGTAATATTAAAATATATAACCTTGAAAGAGAAGGATTTTGAAATAATGGCGCCTGTCGGTTCCTATGAATCGTTGATGGCTGCTATACAAGGAGGGGCCGACTCCATTTATTTCGGTATCGAGGGATTGAATATGCGTTCTCGCTCGTCGAATAATTTCACGACGGAGGATTTGCGTAAGATCGTCGCTATTTGCGGGGAACATGGTATCAAGAGTTATCTCACGGTTAATACGGTTATTTATGGTGAGGATCTTCCGTTGATGAGGGAGATCATAGACGCCGCTAAGGATGCGGGTGTCTCCGCCATTATCGCCGCCGATGTGGCCGCTATGAGTTACGCGAATAGCATCGGGCAAGAGGTGCACTTATCCACGCAGTTGAATATCTCGAACGTGGAGGCGTTGAAGTTTTACGCCCGCTTCGCCGATGTGGTCGTATTGGCTCGCGAATTGAACTTAAAGCAGGTGTATGAGATTTATCAGGAGATCGTGAAGCAGCAGATCAAAGGTCCGAAAGGGGAATTGATCCGCATAGAGATGTTCGCTCACGGGGCTTTGTGCATGGCCGTGTCCGGTAAATGCTATTTGAGTTTGCATGAGATGAACGCTTCCGCCAACCGGGGGGCTTGCATGCAAATTTGTCGTCGTGCCTATACGGTGCATGACAAGGATAGCCAGATCGAGCTGGATGTGGAGAATCAGTATATCATGTCGCCGAAGGACTTGAAGACGATTCATTTCATGAATAAGATGATGGATGCCGGCGTACGTGTGTTCAAGCTGGAGGGGCGTGCCCGCGGGCCGGAGTATGTGCGTCTCGTGACCGAATGTTATAAAGAGGCGGTCAAGGCCTATTGCGAAGGTACCTTCGATGAGGAGAAGGTAGCGGTTTGGGACGAGCGTCTGCGCAGGGTCTTTAATCGCGGTTTCTGGGATGGCTACTATCTGGGACAACGATTGGGTGAATGGAGCAGTAAATATGGCTCCGGTGCTACCCGTAAGAAAGTGTACGTGGCACGGGGTATCAAATACTTCAGCGGAATCGGTGTCGCCGAGTTTGAGATGGAGTCCGGTTCCTTGAGAGTAGGCGATGAGATCTTGGTAACAGGTCCCACGACCGGAGCCGTTATGCAGACCGTCGATGAGATCCGGGTAGACCTGAAACCGGTGGAGGAGACCGTGAAAGGGGAACGCTTCTCGATAAAGATGTCCGAGAAGATCCGCCCGTCCGATCGTCTTTATAAAATGGAGAAAGTACAAATCGAAAAAGAACTACGATAATGAAGGAATATATTTTTAAACTGACAGACAAGGTTCGCGATTATGAGTGCGATTTGCAAGGCGTGGTGAATAACTCCAATTACCAACATTATATGGAGCATACCCGGCATGAGTTTCTGGAGTCGTTGGGTGAGAACTTCGGCGCCATGCATGAGAAGGGCATCGATGCTTTTGTGGCCCGTGTGGATATCCAGTTCAAGAACTCCTTGCGGAGCGGCGATCGGTATACTTCTTGCCTGAATGTATATAAGAAAGGGGTGAAACTGGTGTTCGAGCAAGATATTTACCGGGAATCCGATGGGGCGCTGGCTACTAAAGGAGTCGTGGAATCCGTTGTCGTAGAGAATGGCAAATTAACCAGAGGAGAATATTTCGATGAGATGCTAAAGCGAATAGAATCAAAACAAGCATAAATGACAGACAAACAGATTTACCAAATTGGCCTTACTATGATTAATGGGGTGGGAGATATCCTAGCCCGCCATCTTCTGGAAGCGTTGGGAGATGCGGAGGCCGTGTTTACGGAAAAGCGCCAGTCGCTAGAGAAGATACCGGGTATCGGCGATTCGATTATCGCCGAGATTAAGCGGGCGGATGTGCTCTTACGGGCAGAGAAAGAATTGGCTTTTGCCCAAAAGAACGGTATCTCTATCTATTTCTTGAAAGATATGAATTATCCGGAACGTCTGCGGGAATGCCCGGACGCTCCGGTTTTATTTTATTTCAAGGGGAACGCGGATTTAAACGCCGCCCATATCATCAGCGTTGTGGGTACTCGTAGGGCCTCCGCTTATGGACAGGAAGTGACCGAGCGTTTATTGCGGGATTTGTCCGTGAGTTTCCCGGATCTATTGGTCGTTAGCGGACTCGCGTATGGCATCGATATTTGTGCCCATCGGAATGCGTTGAAGAACCAATTGCCCACGGTGGGCGTATTGGCGCATGGTTTGGATCGTATCTATCCTCCCGTGCATCGCTCTACGGCGATCGAAATGTTGGATCGGGGAGGTTTGTTGACCGACTTTCCTAGCGGGACGAATCCAGATCGGCAGAACTTTATCCGGCGAAACCGGATCGTAGCCGGTCTGGCGGATGCCACGATCGTTATTGAATCAGCGGAGAAAGGAGGCTCTTTGATCACGGCGGATATCGCTTTCTCGTATGGCCGGGATGTCTATGCCTTTCCGGGCCGGGTAACGGATATCAACTCTAAGGGATGTAATAGCTTAATCCGGCAGAATAAAGGAGGCTTGATCACTTGCGCTGACGATTTAATCATGGCGATGCGTTGGGATGTCGCTCAAAAGGCAGACGCGTTACCGGTCCAAACCCAATTATTGTTTCCGGAGAACGAGGAGAGCGAACGGATCTTGTCGTTCTTGGAGACGCAAAAGGAATCTCATATCAATGAATTGTCCGTAGCCTTGAATCTTCCGGTACATCAATTATCTTCTCTGCTCTTTGAGTTGGAATTGGATGGAAAGATAAAATCGATGCCGGGAAGCATCTATAAACGAATGAAACCCCTATAAATAATTAAAGCCTGTCTCACGACAAGCCCTAACCAAACTTTGTTAACCTTAAATCTAATACTATTATGAAAAAACCACAATGCAAAGATAAGCTTGTAAAGCCCCTTTGTCAAGGGTTTTGAGTATAACTTGTGTTAAACAACATGCCAGTCCGGTGTAAAAAATGTTTTTGAATTTGAAACTATACAGAATATGCGCAAAATCTTCTAAAATTAACAATTTGGATGTTGTTTGTAATCCTTGATCTTCACAGTGCTTGTATATATGGAGGAGGTTTATCCATACTAAAAAATCCTTGTAAGCGAACTTACAAGGATTTCTGGATTTGTGCGGCTGAAGGGACTCGAACCCCCACGCCGTGAAGCATCAGATCCTAAGTCTGACGTGGCTACCAATTACACCACAGCCGCATTGGAATCGTGTGCAAAGGTAATGCTTTTTTATAAACTTGCAAATATTTGCGTTGTTTTTTTAGCGAAACCTTATTTCTTCTCGGTCTCGGACAAGAGGTGGGTGATCGCCGCCTCGATAATCGTATCTTTACCTTTCTCGATATCTTCTTGGGTCATAGAAACCTTATATGTAGGATCGATACCGAATTCCGTATGCTGTTTGTTTACATCTAGCATGGGAGACGCGGAGAAACGGACACCCCAGCCGTTGGGCAACTCGGAGTTAAAGGGGAAGCCACTACCGCCTCCGGTGCGATCTCCCATCGTCGTTACATAAGGCATCATGCGTACTTTCTGCACGAAATCGTTGGCGGCGCTGTAGCAATGACGATTCGTTAAGACCACGACAGGGCGTAACCAGCGGATACGCTCGGAAGGTGAGAGATAAAGGGGATAAGGTTCGGAAAAGTCATCGTGCCCTTTACCCGTCTTATGTTGGATATAGCCGATCAGTATCTTTTCCTCCAAGAAACGGGAAGCGATGCGATCGGCGTTTGATAACATGCCACCGCCATTATCCCGAATATCGAAGATCAAACCTTTGCAATCCTTGAATTGATAGAATATGTGATCCAAACCGCTTTCGCCGGCCGAACTGGAAAAGCTACCGTAGTAAATATACCCGATCTGCCCGTCACTCAATGTCGTGTATTTAAGTCCTCCGGCGATCGAGTAGTTCCTTCCGAGATAATTCTCTTGTATGTCCGAGTCGAAATTATCCGGATAATCGAGATACCAATCCCAATAGCGGGACATATTGAAGGTGGATATCAAATTGGTATGCCCGTCTTTCAGCTCGTTTAGCATATCGCCTAATACGTCAAATAGGACGTATTGGTTCATCGTATCGCTTATCTGTGTCTTATAACGGTCGTGAACCTCGTTCCAATTAATGTCCTTGTATTCGAAGAAGCAGTAATTCTCATCCAATATTTTCCAAAGCGCCTCAAAGTTCTCCTGTGGGGAGGCCACGTATTCGTCCGATTTCTCACATCCGGTAAACAGGAATCCGAGAGATATACATATATATATAAGGTATCGTTTCATTTGATTTCCTTTTAATAATAAGCGCTTCTGAACCGCTGAGTATTCTTTAGGCGTTTTCCTCCGAAAGAGATGAATTCTTTCACGAGGCCGATCATAAAAGAGTGAGAGATTATATGAGACTGTATCCCATTGACATCTGTACGGTAAGAGCTGTTTAGGTAACCTGCCCGTATCGTAAAATTACAAACCGGGAAATCTACCGTGAAAAAGTTCTTCATGGCGAATTTATTATGGAAGGAATTGAATTGCACCACTCCCGAGGCATTCCCTAGGTTGAAGATCTCGTAATACGATTGCCCGTAATGGGGGGAGAATAAAACACCAGCGAAGGGGATCGTGAACTGGTAGCGTAGCGTCATGGGATATTCCTTGACGCGTAACTTATAGATCGCCATGGCGGAGATGTTCAAATCGATATCCGCTTTCGCTGAGGCCGGGTTATTTCCGTTGCGGGTATTGTATATAAAACCACTCATGCCATGCACGGCACCACCCGCCAGAAGCTTTAAATCCGGCAATACCGTGGGCAAATGATAATAGTAACCCAACGTATAATCGATAAAGCCCGCGAAATCCGTAGCGGTAGAGGCAGCATTATCCGTGCTAGCCAGATCGACGCTTATGATTTGCTGTCTGGATACCCGATAGTTTGCCAGTCGGACCCTCTTCATCCGTTCATTCATTACCCGTAATCCGGGGCCTGTATATTTCTTATCTTCCATGCTGGGAGATAAATAGGTGTCCATTAGGTTGTAGCTTCCTATACCGACCATGGTCCCGCTGTTGATAGACCAAGGGATCTCGTCTCCATCGGACTGGGCCTTGGCCGGTGACGCGAGAAACAGCAGGAACAAACCAATCAAACAGGTGATAGCTTTCATAGGTTATTCGTCAAACAATTTCATCTGTCCCGTAATTTCATCGATAATATCCGTGGTACTCTGCCCGTCGTCAGTGTCGTTTCCCTCCTCATTGCCTTCGGTATCGTCTGATTCCGATGCGTTTTCGGAAGGGACGAAGCGATTCGGTTCCAGCTCATTGATTGTCTCGACCTCAAATGTAGAGATTCGTTTACCTTTGGCTTTGAAGCCTTTCACCGCGATAAATTCGTCGGCATCGAGGATGAGAGCTTCCCGGAAGGCGTCGTGGCCTCCGAAGATCACCTCGATACGAGGATAGACCTCATCCGTAAGCAACATCAAGCGGTTCTTAGGATTCTCTCCTAGGAAATTCTGCTTCCGGGTGTTTACCTCCAGCAGGAATCGTTTGATATAATAATATTTCTGATCCGCGTCGTATAATACGGCAGTCCATATCTTGCTCGGCTGGTATTTCTCGATGACCATGATATTGGACTCGTAGTGATTGCTAAGGTCAAAATTCGTGACGTAGAAATCGCCGTTCGGCAGGATCACCAATATCTGATCGTTGCTATGGAACTCGCCTAGCTCTTCTCCCCGTCCATCGTAATTTAACCGGAGTACGTCCCAGTCGAACCATACTTCCCGGCCTCCCAAGGTGGAAGAGCCTTTCTGCTTGAGGCTGATCTTGTGCACTTCCGCTTTCGTCAGGATATTACCTTGAGAACCCCGTCCCTTAATGGCTATCTCGCTGAAGTTCTTTTCGAAGACGAGTAGTTTCTGCCGGGGTTTGGGTTTCAGGATTACCTTGACGGTCTCCGCCTCTCCGTTCGGGTTTGCACTGAAGTAAAGGACACGGGAGTTTTCCGTACCTTTGGTCAGGTCGTATTCCCGATCGCGTGTAGCGCCCGTGACAGCGAAGCGTTTGATGTAATTATATCCGAACTTACCGTCCCGGTATATGACGTTGTAAATCGTCCGGTTGTCGTTACGCTTAAATACGTTGACATATAGAATATCCTTACCGATAAAGATCTTATCCGCTACCTTGACGATCTTATAAGTACCGTTGCGATAGAAGATAATGACATCGTCTATATCCGAGCAGTTACATATGAACTCGTCCTTTTTCAGTCCCATGCCGATGAAACCTTCTTGACGGTTGATATACAATTTCTCGTTCGCCTCTACGACCTTGGTCGCCTCGATCGTGTCGAAATTGCGTATCACGGTATGGCGGGGGTAAGCCTTGCCGTATTTCTCTTTCAGCATGGTAAACCAATCGATGGTATAGTCGACGATATGTTCCAGCTTATCGTTGATCTTGGCGATTTGTTCCAAGGTCTGGGCGATGAACTCGTTACTCTTGTCGGAGTTGAACTTTAAGATACGTCCCATCTTGATCTCCATGAGTTTCAGGATATCGTCCCGGGTAACCTCACGGATAAATCGGGGCTTGAACGGCTCTAAACGAAGGTCGATATGGGATATCGCCTCGTCCATGTTCTTGGCGTTCTCGAATTCCGGATCTTTATAGATGCGCTCCTCGATAAATATCTTTTCAAGGGAGGCGAAGAACAGGGCCTCCTCTTGCTCTTGTTTCTGGATCTTGAGCTCTTCCCGTAAAAGCTCCAACGTACGATCCGTAGAGTGGCGGAGCACATCGCTGACCGTAAGGAAATGCGGCTTGTCCTCCTTGATCACGCAGCAGTTCGGGGAGATACTGATCTCACAATCCGTAAAGGCGTATAAGGCATCGATGGTCTTGTCTGAAGAAACCCCCGGAGCGAGATGCACCAAGATCTCTACATCCTTGGCGGTATTATCGTCTACCTTCTTGATCTTGATCTTTCCTTTATCGTTCGCTTTTAGGATGGACTCGATCACGGTAGAGGTTGTTTTTCCATACGGGATCTCCGAGATCACCAATGTCTTATTATCGAGCTTGCCGATTTTCGCACGGACTTTCACCGATCCACCCCGTTCTCCATCATTATATTTGGCTATGTCGATAGAGCCTCCTGTCTGGAAATCCGGGTATAACGCGAATTCCTCTCCCCGTAGATAGGCGATGGAAGCATCTAATAACTCATTGAAATTATGAGGGAGTATCTTGGAAGACAGGCCTACGGCGATACCTTCCACGCCCTGTGCCAGCAATAAAGGGAATTTTACCGGTAAGGTAACCGGTTCCTTATTACGCCCGTCGTAAGAAAGCTGCCAAAGGGTTGTCTTGGGATTGAATACGGTCTCCAAGGCAAACTTGGAAAGGCGAGCCTCTATATAACGAGGAGCGGCGGCTCCGTCTCCCGTCAGGATATTACCCCAGTTTCCTTGGCAATCGATCAATAGATCCTTTTGTCCCAATTGCACCAAGGCATCTCCGATAGAGGCGTCTCCGTGAGGGTGGAACTGCATCGTATGACCTACGATATTCGCAACCTTGTTATACCGCCCGTCATCCAACCTTCTCATGGAGTGCAGGATACGTCGTTGTACGGGTTTCAGTCCATCGTTGATATGCGGAACGGCCCGTTCCAAGATCACATAAGAAGCGTAGTCTAGGAACCAGTTTTGGTACATCCCAGACAAATGATAGGTCGTGACACGTGTATCCCCTTTCCCCGGGACTTTATAGTCGGAATGGGTATTCGCCTCTTCCTCCGTAGTCTCGTTATCTTGGGTATCACTATTTATATCCTCAATTTCCTCGTTTTCCTTATCCTCGATATAATCGTCTTCTTTATCTTCCGGTCTCATAAAATCCAGTTCTTTCTACACAACGCTATTACGCCAAATTGCTAACAGGGTGTAAATATAGCAAATATTCGGCAGTTTTTATAAGAATGAGGCTTTTACGAGAGTGAGTTTGCGTTAAATAAAGAGATTTTATAAAATAAATATTTAGGTGGTAGGGGTTTTTCAGAATCTTTTGTCTTATCAATAACAATTGATATTTACATATAAAAGAATATGATATGAAGAAGCTGATTTTATTTGTGTTATGCGCTTTGAGCGGCTTGATGGTGAGCGCTCAATCACGCTGGGGGATTACTCCGGAGGGTGGATTTGCTGCGGTTAATCGTGTTGGAATGGGCTCTAGCTGGCGTGCGGGGGTTAAGGTAGGCGTTGGTGTATCTTACCAGTTTGAACCGGGATGGATTGGATTGAAATCCGGTCTATATTATGCGAATAGAGGGTATTCGTTGGGAGATTATCCGAGAACGACGGAGTCTGCCACGTATGTCTTGAAAGAGATGATGACCGGTGGTATCACGCAACATTTTTTGCAATTGCCCGTGATGGCTGATTTCTCATGGAAAGTGTCGAAAGAGGTACGTATGCATTTAGCGGTCGGTATGTATGCCGGTGTATCTGTCAAGAATGATACGAATTGGGGATCTTCGTTTACGATGGGGTATTCGAAGGAGCCGCAGGCGCTTGGTAAATATGTCAAATCTACTGGCCTAGGGTATAGTTATGGTTATGGCCATTCGGGATATGATGAGGCTGAAAACGCCGATCATCCATTTCGAGACGTGAATTCTTTTGATTGGGGATTGACAACTTCTTTTGGTATAGAGGTGAATAACTGGGTGATGAATCTGGGGTATGATCTCTCTCTAGGTGATGAGGGCGGTAACTATAAGATCGATGGCGATAATTTCTCTCTGTATGAGGTAAGAAGTGTCGGTGCCAATTACAATACGATGAGTCTGACGGTTGGGTATAAGTTCAAGCTTTAACGGCAAATCACTCATAGGATACGAATCTGACGAATATTCGGTGTCTTTTTTTAATAGATACGCAGCTTTTGAGATTGTTTGATCATCTATAACTTATAGAAACTTAAATAAATAAGATATTATGAGAATCATCAATCCGATAGGTGGGATCATCCTGCTTTTTGTCTTGCTGGGCACTCTGGGGTGTAGCGAGGACTCATTTCAAGATGAGGCTAAGCCGGTGATTTGTCCTAGTGTTGTTTATCCGGAGGGAGCTAAATTGGCACGAGTTTGGTACGGTGCGGGTATTTCCTCTCCTCAGAGTCTGGCGAAGGAATATGTGTACGATGAGTCGGGACGTATCTCCAAGGTATTACATCCATTGAATACGGAGGATGGAGAAGGATACTTGATTGGCTACGTTGAATATGTTTATGACGAGTGGGGTTTTTTGTCTAAAGAAGTTTACTTCAACAGAAACCTAGATCAGACGTATCATAATTTGTCTACGCTTCATTATAAGTATGATGAGCAAGGTCGGAAAATAAAGGAGATTACTGAATATCCGGTTATTGGCAAGAGCAAGGTGACAGTCTTTTCTTATAAGAATAATCTTCTGGAACGGAAAGTTGAGTACGACGAACTCGGCCGGAAGCTTACTTATACGGACTATGAGTACGATGAGACAGGGTTGTTGACAAAAGAAACGATTCGTGATCCCGAAACGTCCGAGGTTCTCCGATATAGCGAGTACCGTAATGAGAACGGATTGAACATGGAGATCATGGTTTATGCCGACCTTCCAACAGAAAAAGAATCCATAGAGCTTCGTCGGATCACGAAGTCCTATGATCAGAATGGCAATCTGCTTCAATTAGTCTCTGAAGAATTAGCTTCTTCTAGCTCCCAGTCGAGTTTCTCGGAGTCCTATGAGTATATTTGAAGGCGTTCGTGATGACTTTATTCGATATGGAATGTCATCACGAATGTTTTTTCCTTCGTATAGGGGGCCTATTCGTCCAATCCTTGTTCGTTCGGATTTCCGTTCTTCATGAAATACCCTTATACAATAAGACCCCTTCCGTAGTTGTTCTCACTCCTTGTACTTTTCCTTCGGTAATTTGAAAATTCTTTTAGTTCTTATGGTTTTCTATATTTGCCATAAATATAACAAAAAATGCAGAGCGTAGCGTCGGGATTAAAAGCAAAAGTGGGTTTCTCTTAGAGGTAACAAAAGTTTCATACTGAGGAAACTTTAGTTTCCCTATAGAGAAACAAAAGTTTTCCGCTTATTAAACTTTTGTTTTCATATGGAAAAACTTTTGTTTTTTAGGCTGAAAAACTACAAATAACTAGATGCTAATATTTTATATATGTTGAAAGGAGATTGGATAATGCTATATGGTGAGGGTAGAGGATCGTTGTGTTAGGTGAAGGAAAAGTGGTAAATAGCAGTAAATAGTGGTAGATAGAGCCAGATAATTGTAGATGTTTTTTATCTACCACCATGAACTAAATATCCTAAGGCCAGATGATTGCAGGGATAGTTGTAGATATTGTAGCAAATGGGCTTGTAAATTATATGGGAGAATTGAAAGTCAAAGCGATAAACAAATAACTTTCAATTCTCCATTTTACAATTAAATGGTATAATATTGTTCCCATCCTTTGCGAGGCGGCAAACCACACAGCATCTTATTCGCTTCCGGATCGTTCGTGATCTGTTTCGTGTCACGATCGAAGACGAGCTTGCGGTTCAAGCGCTGGCTTAATACGCCGAGACAGAATACCTGACTTAATGGGCCGGCGATAGAGAACGGTGAGCGGGTTTTCTCCTTACCCATACAACTTAGCAGGAAGTTCGCGAAATGGTTAGACGGGCTTTTCGGCACTTCCGGTAAGCGGGATTCCATCTCTTTCGCTTTCTCATCCGGGATGATAGATAAGGTACTTCCATGAGAACCACCCTTGAAGGTTAATTCTTTCGAGTAGATTTCCTTGCCCGGGTTCAACTTAGCCGGTTGTATCTTCCCTCCGGCTACGGTCGGGATGTTCGGGTCGAGCTCCGAGACACCATAACCTTCCGGTACGGCGGGGATATTGTCCAGTCCATCGTACCAAGTGATATCCACGGCCGGCATATTCCCTCTTTCCGGGAATTTAAACAGAAGGGTGGATGACATCGGGAAGAAGAACGGGTTATGGTCTTTCAAATAAAGCGGATTTATTTCTGTAGGCAATCCTAAATCTAGGAATTCATGTGCCGTATCCAAAATATGCGCTCCCCAGTCTCCTAAGACACCCATTCCGAAGTCGTACCAACAACGCCATTGTCCCAAATGGTAGTCATGGTTGTAATCATGATATTGGGCTACGCCGATCCATGTGTCCCAATCCATCGTCTCGGGAACCGGTTCTCCCATAGGCATATGCCTAATATTCGGGTTCCATCCGTGCCAGCGACGCGGATTATTCATATGGGCGGTAATGGCGGTAACATCCTTGATAATACCGGCCTCTTTCCATGCCTTGAATTGGAAATAGTTCGCCTCGGAATGTCCTTGGTTACCCATTTGGGTGACAACGCCGTATTTCTTCGCTCCACGCATCATGATCTCTATTTCTTGGAACGTGCGGGCCATCGGTTTCTCTACATATACATGTTTGCCGTGCGCCATCGCCTCGATCGTGATCGGGAAGTGGGAATGATCCGGCACGCCTACGCTGACGGCATCGATCTTGTCCGCCATCCGGTCGAACATCGTGCGGAAGTCCTGAAAACGGGCCGCTTTCGGGAACATGTTGATAATCTCTTGCGTGTGAGGGGCTCCCATGTCCACGTCGCAGAGAGCTACCACGTTACACAGACCTGTGTTATACAATTCCTTGGCGATCTCGCCCCCTCGTTGTCCGATGCCGATGAACGCTATATTTACCCGGTCATTAGCGCTGATTAGCGGGGAAGTAGGTAGAACACGTCCGTGGGCGGGTGTCCAGAACGACGGGATGGCTGATACTGCCGATAAGGCTAGCGCTCGCTTAAGGAACGAGCGGCGTGAGATTTCTTCTGATTTCATGGTATTATCTTGTTTAAATTATACTGTTTGCGCAAACACTAACGATTTACGTCGTAAATATACAAAACTTTCTATAGTTACGGAAAAAATCATTTACTTTGTAGCCGCATAAAGGAGACCATGTGCTAATGTGTCACTCAGGCGGGTCTCCGATGGACTTATCATTGGCACATTGGCATATTAACAAAATTGGCAAATTATTAGATTATGGCACAAGAAGATGTATTTAAGAAATTAGTTTCACACTGTAAGGAGTATGGTTTCGTATTTCCCTCCTCAGAGATTTATGACGGTTTGGGAGCGGTATACGATTATGGCCAGTATGGTGTTGAGTTAAAGAATAATATAAAGAAATATTGGTGGGATAGCATGACTTTGCTGCATGAGAATGTAGTGGGTATTGATTCCGCTATTTTTATGCACCCTACTATCTGGAAAGCTTCCGGCCATGTTGACGCTTTTAATGATCCGTTGATCGATAACAAGGACTCGAAGAAACGTTACCGTGCGGACGTTTTGATCGAGGACCATTTGGGCAAGATCGAGGAGAAAATAAATAAGGAAGTGGCGAAAGCCGCAAAGAAATTCGGTGACGCTTTCGATGAGGCTAAATTCCGTGAGACGAATCCTCGTGTATTGGAGCATCAAGCGAAATGGAATGAGATTCATGAGCGTTATAGTAAGGCGATGAACGAGTCTAACTTCGAGGATCTTCGCCAATTGATCTTGGATTGCGAGATCGTTTGCCCGATTTCCGGAACTCGTAACTGGACGGAGGTTCGCCAGTTTAACTTAATGTTCTCTACGGATATGGGTTCTACCGCTGATGGAGCGACTAAGATTTATCTTCGTCCGGAGACGGCTCAAGGTATTTTCGTGAACTTCTTGAATGTGCAGAAGACTGGCCGTATGAAGATCCCGTTCGGTATCGCCCAGATCGGTAAGGCGTTCCGTAATGAGATCGTGGCTCGTCAGTTTATCTTCCGTATGCGCGAGTTCGAGCAAATGGAGATGCAATTCTTCGTTCGTCCGGGTGAGGAGATCGAGTGGTTCAAGAAATGGAAGTCTACTCGCTTAAAATGGCATCAAGCTCTTGGCTTGGGAGATCAGAAGTATCGTTATCACGATCATGAGAAGTTGGCTCACTACGCTAACGCCGCTACGGATATCGAGTTCGAGATGCCGTTCGGATTCAAGGAAGTGGAGGGTATACATAGCCGTACGAATTTCGACTTGAGTCAGCATGAGAAGTTTTCCGGTAAAAAGATCCAATATTTCGATCCGGAGTTGAACCAGAGTTACACTCCGTATGTAATCGAGACCTCGATCGGTGTAGACCGTGTGTTCTTGAGCATCATGGCGGGTTCTTACTGCGAGGAGACGTTGGCGAATGGCGAGAGCCGTGTGGTATTGAAGTTGCCCGCAGCCTTGGCTCCGATCAAGTTGGCCGTATTGCCATTGGTGAAGAAAGATGGCCTGCCCGAGAAAGCTGAGGAGATTATAAATATGTTGCGTTTCGACTTCCGTTGCCAATACGACGAGAAGGATTCTATTGGTAAGCGTTATCGCCGTCAAGATGCGATCGGTACCCCGTATTGTATTACGGTAGACCATGACACCTTGAAGGATAATTGCGTAACGATCCGTTTCCGTGACACGATGGAGCAAGAGCGCGTAAGCATCGATAAGCTTCACGATATTATCACGGAGAAGGTGAGCATGAAGAATTTATTGAAAAAGGTAATAGAGTAAACGAATGAAGAAGTACTGGCATATCGCGTTGATGTTGTTTTGCGTGCTCATGATCACCTCTTGTGGGGATGATGATGAGGCACTAGAGGTGGATGAGGTTTGGAAGGTCCAGAATGAGGAGGCTTTTCAAGCCCAGATGCTGGTTCCGGGTTTCGAGCAATTGAGTTCTCAAAGTAATGCCGGATTTATCCTTTACAAGGTCTTGAAGACAGGAGAGAGTAAGGAGCCGATTTATTATACGAGCAAGGTGGAATGTTATTATAAAGGGACGTTTATTGATGGAACGGTTTTTGATGATAAATCGTTTGAGGCAGGTGCCCCTGCCGAGCTTACTGTTTCTGAGATGGTAGATGGTTTTGCTACAGCGTTACAGAATATGCACCCAGGAGATCGTTGGGAGATTTGGATTCCTCAACAGATGGGATACGGTTCGGCTGGAAGGAGTGCTTCGGGAAGTGTCATAATAAAGCCTTATACGACTTTGATCTTTGATTTGGAAGTTACAAGGATTGTCAAAGAGTAGGTTCTTTCATTAAGAATAATTACGGCCGCCTCTTTTTAGGGGTGGCCGTTTTTTTATAGTTATATGTAAATCTAGGGAAGCAAACCTCTATAAACAATTAAAGCCTGTCTCACGACAAGCCCTAACCAAACTTTGTTAACCTTAAATCTAATACTATTATGAAAAAACCACGATGCAAAGATACGTTCGTCAAGACCATTTGTCAAGTCTTTTGCAACTAATATATGTTAAGTAACATATCAATGCTTGCCAAAAAGTGTTACACAACACAAAACTCTATATATTACAATCAAAATCTTCTAATTTTAACGATGATTAGGTCCCTTTTATAGGACTGCTAAAGGGAAAGACGTTCTTTGAGTAGCTTATAGCCAGCGCTACTGGCACGAAGATAGGTTCCATCCTTTAATCGTACTTGATAGGTTTCTTTTCCGAATAGTTCTACTCGCAATATCTGTTCCGTATTAACGATATAAGAGCGATGTATACGAACGAACTCCGGAGAAGGAAGGCTTCGCTCGAAATACTTCATGGTTTGCTCCTTTACGTGCTGACCGGAAGTGGTGAATAAGGTCACATAGTCGCCACATGCTTGCAAATAGAATATCTCTTTTATCGGGATGATATGAATACGTGTCCCGTCTTTTACGGATATACGATCTAGAATCTCCTCCGGAACGGTAGTCGGGGGAGGTGCCGTCTTTTCCTCCATTTGTCTCCCGATAGGTTCCGCCTCACTCTTTCTTTCCCGGCTGGCATACCATTGGGATAGAATGATCCATGCCATTAGGCCGAACAGGAATCGAAAAGGAATCGTGATCGAGAATTCCTCCCAATCTTCCAATCCGAATATTTGTAGCAAGATCGAGCATCCGGCTATGCAAGCGATTTGTACGAGTACGGCGAAAGCCACTCGTGCTTGCATGATATGTAACGTACATTGTACATACCAAAGATAATATCCCGCTACGGCGAACAATGCGATGGAAAGTAGGCTATCGACCAAAGTGATGCTCAACGGAAGATCGCCATAAAGAGTTAATAATGCGCATTGGATCGCTATGGCTAAAAGTAGTAATAGGCTTCCCTGCCCTTTATGTAATATGGATGTTGTAATAGGATGTTCTTGCATGATGAGTTTAGTCTCTTAGTTCAAGGCCGCTGAACGACAAGTCTCCACATATATATAACGTGTGCGTCATGTCGGTTGTTTCTGTCAGGTCCCTCATGTCTTGGCATCCAGCCAAGAAGGAATCAACCTTTAGACGAACCAGCCATCCTTTAGGAACGTATATTACTACGCCGCTGAAGGAGCTATCTATGTTTATGATGGTTTCATCAGCCTCTAATGTTGTTTTTTTAAGATCGAGGATCACGTTGCCGAAAGATACGTCTATGTCCGCCCCCTTGAATACGGGGTCCAGTACGATGTGCCTTACCGAGTTGAAAGTGGTGTCAACCGATACGAAACCGTTATCTGTCTCGTAGTTGATCTCATCGTTAGGCTTTCTGTGCCCGAAAGGGGGATGGTTAAAAGGACGTTTATGCTTTTTCGTGCGGATAGAATCTTTCCGCTTCAGCATGATGACCAATCCTAACAGGATTAATCCTAACGGCCAATATATACGTAAGAAATCGTTCGTGATCCAATTTAACTGCGGGAAAAGGAAATAGACTCCCACGCCCACGAGGAGCATACCTCCTACCGGATTACGGTGGAAAATCATAAAGATGCCCGACACGACAAGCAGCATCGGCCAAGATACAAGCAAGTCAAATAAAGATGGATCTATCATTCCTAGATTCCGCAGTAAAAATAATATACCGACAATGATAAATAAGGTAGCGATCAGATACCCGTTTGTCCTCTTCTCTTTAAAATCGATGTCATAATCTTTCATTCCATAAGTTCCATTTTTTTGTTTTTTATCAAATGTACGGGTTCGTCATTCTATACACAAGTAAATACCGCTGATTTCTATACGAGTATCGGTAAATAACCGAATAATCCCGATTAAAAAAGCCTTTAGTTTGTAAGAAACGTGAATTTGACACCAAAACTTGATAAAAAAACGAGTTTGATAAGATTAGTTGATAATTAAGGAATATCTTTGTCTTTACAACTGCAATAGAGGAATGTAGGGAATGATACGAAATATTATAAATTTAAAGGCAATAATACTTTATTTTGGATTGATTTTATGCTTGATAGCCGGTATGCCGACTCCGGCTTATGGGAGTTCTTCATATCCGGTCAAGGATGAATCGTATGTATTGGTAATAAATTCATATGTGGATGGCGAACGCTGGTCTGGCAATTTATTAAACATGATCTCGAAGTTCGCTACCCCGGAGGAGTACACTCTCCGGATAGATCATATAAGCGTGATGTTGGTTGATACGCCAGAGAAATTAAAAGAGAAACAAGAGGTCTTCTTTGAAGCTAACAAGAAGAAGCCGGATGGAATTATCTACTTAGGCGTAAATGGATGGGCTTTTATGCGGGATAAGATCCGGGAGAAATGGGGGGATATTCCCACTCTGGTCTGTTCGGAAACGGGTGAAATGGCAGAAGATGAATGCTATTTTAATCAGAGGCATTCCTCTGATAGGGTGATTCCTTTACAAGAGGCGGTTAAGGGGTATAACGCTACGGGATTGGTTATCCCTTATTATGTTAAAGGTTCGATCGACTTGGTTAAGGAATTAATCCCGGGTTTGAGACGTCTGATTTTCATATCCGACAGACGTTATGTTTCCACATGGCTTCGGGATGAGATGGAGAAACATATGGAAACTTCTTTCCCTGAGGGGAAAGTGGATTTTTATACGGAGGGTTCTTGCTCCATGGATAGTTTATTGGCGGTTCTGTCGGAGAAAGATCCGCATCGAGCGACAGCCGTGATGTATTACTCGTGGATTACCGAGAAACCTTTCTTGAATCACTCGTTATTATATAGTACTTTGTATCAAGGTATAAACGGCATTTCTAGGCATCCTGTTTTTTCTTTATATGATATGGGCGTGGAAGAAGGATATACGATTGGTGGATATTATAATAGCGCTAAAACGATTGAGACTGCTCTAATTCCCTTGCTACAGCAAGTTTATAACGGTGAAGATATGGGCAAGATCCCGGTTTCAACGGTGGATGATCCTCGTAAATACTTGAATTATGTTTCGCTGATGAGCGCGATGTCTAATGAAGATAATTTCCCACATGATGCGATCTATTTGAATGCGCCTCCCTCTTTTTTAGAAAAATATTGGATGCCGCTATTAGGCTTTCTGATTTTCTTTCTGGTAGTAGTGTTTTTAGCGTGGCATTACGTGTATCGTTCTAAGCAAAAGATGAAGGAAGTGGAGTTGAGGCTATTATCCCGTTACCGTGATTTATTTAATAATATGCCATTGCCTTATATACGGCAGCGGCTGATTCGGGAAGGTACGCAAATCGATGTGCAGGTTTTGGATGTAAACCATGCTTTCGAGGAAAAAATCGCTCCTAAAGATTTCGTGGTAAATAAGCATGGAAAAGAGATCGCTAATTTAATTGGGGGAAGTTATCCTTTGCTTCTATCGGCTGTGCCTACAGTTCTGGAGAGTGGGAAATCCTTTACTTGTGAGTATTATTTTGAGCCGACAGGGCTTTACTATACGATTATCATCATGCCTACCTCGGAAGAGAATGTAGTTGATGCGTTTTTTATTGATATTACGGATATCCATAATTTCCAGACGCATTTGAAAGCCATGAATCATAAGCTGGCTATGGCGTTAGAGGCGGCAGATCTTTTACCGTGGCGATATAATCTGGCTGAAGGGAAGATTATCTATGAGTCGAAAGTACATCCGGGAGATAATATAGAGACAGCAGAGGTGCATACCCATGAGGTTTCGTTGAAGGAATATTTCAGCAAGATACACCCGTCTTTCAGGGCTTGCGTGGAAAAGGCTTTCGATGATTTGTGTAATGGGAAAATAAAGAAAGTACGAAAAGAATATTGTCTGGAGCGGTTGATTCCGGGAGAAGATCGCCATGAGTGGGAGGAGATACAGGTAATGGCTGAATATGATGCTTCCGGTAAACCGAAAGCGTTGATCGGGTCTACGATATCTATTACCGAGCGTAAGCAATTGGAACATGACCTTCGAATGGCTAGGGATAAGGCGGAAGAGTCGAATAAATTGAAATCAGCGTTTTTAGCAAATATGAGCCATGAGATACGTACACCGTTAAATGCGATAGTAGGTTTCTCTAATATCCTTGCCTCGACCGATGACCTTGAGGATAAGAAGGAATTCGCTGATATTATCGAGAATAATAATTCCCTATTGTTGCAGTTGATAAACGATATCTTGGATTTGTCAAAGATCGAGGCGGGTACCTTGGAGTTTACTTATGACTATGTGGATATTAACGCTGTATTGAGGGATTTGGAGCAATCGGCTCATTTGAAGAATAAGAATCCGGATGTACAGATCTCATTTAAGGATTATCTGGAGCCTTGCGTGATTTATACGGATCGAAATCGTCTGTCCCAACTGATGATCAATCTGTTGAACAATGCCATGAAATTTACGCAGGCAGGATCGATCTTATTTGGCTATAAGTTGAAGGATGATAATACGTTGTGGTTCTATGTAGAGGATACGGGCTGCGGAATCCCGGAGAATAAACGGAAAGATATTTTCGGACGTTTTGTGAAACTGAACACTTTCGCTCAAGGAACAGGATTGGGTTTAAGTATCTGTGAGATGATTGTTACCCAGATGAAAGGAACGATAGGGGTTGATTCCGTGGAAGGGAAAGGCTCTAGGTTCTGGTTTACATTGCCTTTTCAGCCGAAGAAAGAATTATTGCCTAGTGAAGAGCAGAAGCCTGTTACTTTGGAGAAGATCGCCCGAAGTGAGGTTACGATCTTGATCGCTGAGGACAATTCCAGTAATTATCGCCTGTTTGAGTCTATATTGAAGCCTGAATATAAATTGATTCATGCATGGAATGGAAAGGAGGCTGTGGAGCTATTTTATCAGCACAAACCTCAGTTGATCTTGATGGATATAAAGATGCCGGTCATGGATGGATACGAGGCTACCGCAGAGATTCGTAAGGTTTCTGCTAGCGTGCCTATTATCGCGGTGACGGCTTATGCTTTCGCCCAAGATGAGCAACGGATCATTAATAGTGGATTTGATGCCTATACGGCGAAACCGATTAATGGGAAGATCTTAAAAGACAAGATATCAACTTTATTGACGCATCGGATTATTCTGATGTAATCGAAGGGCTTTGCGGGAAGCAGACCTTATAAAACAATTAAAGCCTGTCTCACGACAAGCCCTAACCAAACTTTGTTAACCTTAAATCTAATACTATTATGAAAAAACCACGATGCAAATATACGGAGTTACTATTATTTGTCAATAGTTTAAGTGCTAAATTGTGTTTTGTAACATGTAATAAAATCTAATAGGAACTTATGCCTCATTGAAATCTTTCGATAGAGTCGCATATATTCTTTATACCTCCCTCTTTTTGGATCATCTCGCCTATATGAGCGGCATTTTTCTTATAAAGCGGATTGGTGACCAGATCACAAACCTTGCGTTCGATCTCCTGCTCGCTCGCTTTCGCTATCTTAAGCCCTTCCGGCCCTAACCCTAATTGGTGGATTCGATAGGACCAATAGGGTTGATCGATAATCAACGGAGTGATTAATTGGGGCTTTCCCGCCCTTCCTACGCTATGGGTCGTGCCGCAACCTCCATGATGGATAACGCCGTCGCAGTGCGGAAATATCAAATTATGCGGAACCGGCTGCTTCATTAAGAATAAATGTTTATCCGCTTGTAAGGTGATTCCTGTCTTTGCCCAACCGGAACCGATGATGAGCCGATAATCATGTTTCTTGCAAATATCGACCAAGGCTTTGCTAAAACGGTTACCATCCTTGGAACTACAACTCCCGAGGGTAAAAAAGATAATAGGGCTTTGAGCGCTGTCGACGAATGATATCATTTCCTCGTAAGCCTTCTCATCATATTGAAAAGTGTCATTGAAGCAATAGCCTCCGATCGACCATTTGAACGTCCAGTCCGGATCTATGTTTCCTAGGTGCTGGCTGAAAAGCAAGTAATTATATGAACGCTCTCCCGCATGATAACCAAAATTACGAATCGGTGCGAGTCCGTATTTAGCCCGGTTCTTGTTGATCGTGTCTTTGACCATGAAATTGGTCATCCGGTTCATCAACTTCCATAAGATGGCAGGGGTGATGATCGGGTTGGGTTTGGGAAATGGCAATACGGCCGGGGGAATCTTCTTACCCGGCAAGAACGGGGCGTAGGCGGTACGTATCAAGGGCTTCTTGCAATACTCGGCGATACTTGCGACAGCAAATTCCGAGTTGGTCGATACTAAAATATCATGCTCTTTTAGTAGGGGAATCAATTGATCGAACTGTTTATCGATCACGTTCCTCATCCATTTAAGGAATGGCCGGAATTTATGTGAGTTTTGCGCTGCGCTATCGATCATGCCGCCGATATCGTCAAACTGCTGCAATACGTATTTAAATCCGTAGGGTTTAACGGTCTCCTCGAATATTTGAGGGAGATTGATGGTCACCTCATGGCCACGTCTTTCCAATTCGGCCGCTATGGCCAAATAAGGAAGGACGTCGCCTTGTGAGCCTCTGGTTACTAATAGTATTTTCATGCTACGTTTATTTATGGGCTATGAGGATCTTGTTTACCGGATATTCAGTTGACGCAAACGCTCGATGTCCAGATGGTATTTGGCTTCCATCGTTTGTAGTTTCTGCTCATTGATGGCTAGGGGATGATTCAATCGTTTTGTTTCCCGGTATCCTTTATATACGGAGCGAATCATCTTACGTGGATTGAAAATGATGGATGAGGTGATCCAACAGCCGTGCGTACACCAACAGTTGGCTTTATACCCATGTCCGATAGCGACTATTTCCTGTTTCATCGCTTCGCTATTCATCACTTTACTTATATCGCAACCATACTCTTTTATATTTCCGAGCGGTTCCCGTAGCTCGCAGGCACGAAAACGTCCGTCGTAGTCGATTACCAAGGTAGTCTCTCCGGCCGTACAATCCATCCCCCAAGGGGTCGGGTGATCTATGTTGCTGGCACGCACATTATATAAGGTACGTATAAGGCCGAGATAGAAGAAGCGTGTGATCGGTTTCCTTAAGCCGGTGGTATCCGCTACCATCCGATCCGCATAAGCAGAATAGATAGGGGATATGTCATCTTGTATTTTGCGTAGCGTTGACTCGGTTAGGATTTTCACGCCATCGTCACGGGTCATGCCTCTGGCAGCCTCAATCGTATGCGTGGAGGTACGGAAACGTCCGTATACCCAAGTCATGAAGTCTTCTATCTGGTCTATATTGTATTTCGTGATAACGGTTGCTATATTTTTTAAGACTTTGCCGTCATCTCCGAAATTCTCCTGTATCTTACGCAGGGTTTCCAAGGCCTTATAGAAGTTTCCCGGTACGCCTCTCTGTGTATCGTGGGTCGTACCGAAACCATCCAAGGAAAGGCTTACGTTAATATTACAATCCGGGCAGTTCTGGCGGAACCGTTTTACCCATTCGACGATCCGGTCTGGTTTTAAGCCGTTCGTAGGGATGTTCACATCTTTGATATGGTTGTTTTTGTAGAATAACTCCAATATTTCCGGTAGATCCTCACGCAAGGTAGGCTCACCCCCGGATATCCATAATCGATTGAATTGCCCGGCGGTTTCTGATATCTTCTTGATTTCATCGAAAGTGAGGTCGGGTTGCTTCTTATCCATTTCTTGGGCATAGAAACACATTGCGCATTTGGCGTTGCATCGGCCTGTTACGAAAAGGAAGATCGACTCGAGTTTTCTTTCCGTGCTCATTGCCCTGAAAGAACTGGTGGTTCGTTTTTTGTCCATTTTATTTTTGTTTTACCATTTGTCTTATCTGGCGCATGATTTTTTCCTTGTGTTTGATCAACACCCGGAGAAAATAACATAAGAAGCCAAATAAAATACTTATTAGCATATACTATATGATCTTTAAAGGCAAAGATCGACGATAAAATGACGCTAAACAATCTCTATTTGCAGTATTTTATGGTCCATGTTTAAAAGGTAGGTCTATAAACAATTAAAGCCTGTCTCACGACAAGCCCTAACCAAACTTTGTTAACCTTAAATCTAATACTATTATGAAAAAACCACGATGCAAATATACGGACTTTTCAATTCCTGTCAAGGATTATAATGCTAAATTATGTTTTACGACATATAACAAAAACAAAAAGGCGCCTTTCTTTTAGAGAAAGACGCCTTTTCCATGATATACTAATCAAATATTAGTCTTGTAATTTAGCGCAAATGAACTCGCGGTTCAAACGAGCGATGTTGCTAACGGAGATATTCTTCGGACATTCCATCTCGCAAGCACGTGTGTTCGTACAGTTACCGAAGCCAAGCTCATCCATTTTAGCGACCATAGCTTTGGCACGGCGAGCAGCCTCGACTTTACCTTGAGGCAACAAAGCCAGCTGGCTAACCTTAGCGGATACGAATAACATAGCGGAACCATTCTTACAAGCGGCAGCACAAGCGCCACAACCGATACAAGCGGCAGCGTCCATGGCTAAGTCTGCGTCCTTCTTTGGGATAGGTATCGCATTAGCGTCGGGTACACCACCTGTGTTGACAGATGTGAAACCACCCGCTTGGATGATTTTGTCGTAAGCGTAGCGGTCTACCATCAAGTCGCGGATAACAGGGAAACCTGCGGAACGCCACGGTTCGATCGTGATCGTCTCTCCATCGTGGAAACGACGCATATATAACTGGCAAGTCGTAGCTCCAGTTGCCGGTCCGTGCGGGTGTCCGTTTACATACAATGAACACATGCCACAGATACCCTCGCGGCAGTCGTGATCGAATACGATCGGTTCCTTACCCTCGTTGACCAACTGCTCGTTCAAGATATCCAACATTTCCAAGAAAGAGACACTCTGATTGATCTTCTCAATTTTGTATGTCTCGAACTGTCCTTTCTCCTTCGGACCTCTCTGACGCCAAACCTTAAGTGTTACACTTATATCTTTATCCATGATTCTAATTTTTTCTGAGATTGATGATTATTACTTCTTGTAGTTACGTGTTTGAGGAACAACGAACTCATAGTTCAAATCCTCTTTCAACATGACAGGATCTTTGTCCTCGCCTTGGTACTCCCAGCAAGATACGTACATGAACTTATCGTCATGACGCAAGGCCTCACCTTCTTCTGTCTGGTGCTCCGTACGGAAGTGACCACCACAAGACTCAGCGCGGTCCAAAGCATCGTGTGCCATCAATGTACCGATCTCGATAAAGTCAGCTACACGTAATGCTTTCTCTAACTCGGTATTCAAGTTGTCTGCGTTGCCTGGGATGAATACGTTGCTCCAGAACTCTTTCTTCAAGTCTTTCAGCATCTGGATAGCTTCTTGCAAACCTTTTGCGTCGCGTGCCATACCGATATGTTCCCACATGATATGACCTAGTTTGCGGTGGATAGTGTCTACGGTTTCTTTACCCTTGACGTTCATCAATTTTTGGATACGATCCTTGATGGCCTTTTCTGCCTCGACGAACTCCGGCAGATCCGTGCTGAAGCGAGGAACTTGGATTTGGTCGGACAAATAGTTCTGGATCGTGTATGGTAATACGAAATAACCATCGGCCAATCCCTGCATCAAAGCGGAAGCACCTAAACGGTTCGCTCCGTGATCGGAGAAGTTTGCCTCACCGATAGCGAACAGACCCGGAATGGAGGTCATCAACTCATAGTCAACCCACAATCCACCCATTGAGTAGTGCAATGCCGGGTAGATCATCATCGGAGTCTCGTATGGATTATCGTTCGTGATCTCTTCGTACATATCGAACAAGTTACCGTATTTCTGCTTAACGACCTCTTTACCCAAGCGATTGATCGCGTCGGAGAAATCCAAGAATACGGCCAAGCCCGTGCTGTTCACGCCGAAACCTGCGTCGCAACGCTCTTTAGCGGCACGAGAAGCCACGTCGCGAGGAACCAAGTTTCCGAATGCCGGATAACGACGCTCCAAATAATAATCACGGTCTGCCTCGGGAATATCTTTACCTTTCTTCGTTCCGGCCTGTAGAGCTTTAGCGTCTTCCAGTTTCTTCGGAACCCAGATACGGCCGTCGTTACGCAAGGATTCGGACATCAAAGTCAATTTAGATTGGAAGTCACCTTTCACCGGTACGCAAGTCGGGTGGATCTGAACCATACAAGGATTAGCGAAGTAAGCGCCTTTCTTGTAGCATTGCCATGCGGCGGAACCGTTAGATGCCATAGCGTTGGTTGACAAGAAGAACGTATTAACGTAACCACCCGTAGCTACAACTACAGCGTGAGCGGCGTAACGCTCGATCTTACCTGTAATCAAGTTGCGGGCGATGATACCACGAGCACGACCGTCTACCTTAACTACATCCAACATCTCATGACGAGTGTACATCTTAACCTTACCCAAACCGATCTGACGGCTCAACGCTGAATAAGCGCCTAACAAAAGCTGCTGACCCGTCTGGCCACGGGCGTAGAACGTACGCGATACCTGAGCGCCACCGAATGAACGGTTATCCAACAAACCACCATATTCGCGAGCGAAAGGAACGCCTTGAGCCACGCACTGGTCGATGATTGAGTTAGAAACCTCAGCCAAACGATAAACGTTAGCCTCACGAGCACGGTAGTCACCACCTTTGATCGTATCGTAGAACAAACGGTAAACAGAGTCACCATCATTCTGGTAGTTCTTAGCGGCGTTGATACCACCTTGAGCGGCGATAGAGTGCGCACGGCGGGGAGAATCTTGGATACAGAAGTTCAATACGTTGAATCCCATCTCTGCCAAAGATGCGGCAGCGGAAGCTCCGGCCAAACCTGTACCGACTACGATAACATCCAAACGACGCTTGTTAGCGGGGTTCACCAATTTCTGGTGATTTTTATAATTAGTCCACTTCTCAGCCAACGGGCCTTGAGGTATTTTAGAATTTATTTCAGACATAATGATTTAATTTCAAAAGTTCTTAATTATAAAACCTGTAGCTTGCAATTAAGCACCTACTCCGTTTAGGAAGAAGATGATAGTAATGATCGCGAAAAGTCCGCAAATAACCGTAGCTACGATCTTAGAGATACATTCCCAACGGTTCATCCAGATCGTATTATTCCAACCAATTGTTTGGATAGCGCTCCAGAACCCGTGAGTCAAGTGGAACCACAAAGCCACGTACCAGATCAAATAAAGAACAGTGATCACGGCATTACCTTGGAAGTAATAGTTGATAAAAGCGGCTCCGTCTTGTGGAGATACCATAGCTGACCCCAATGCAACTTCGTGATGACCGATCAATTCGGCGAACATCATCTTATACCAGAACTGGCTGAAGTGCAACAGCATGAACAGGATAACAATCAAACCCAAAACGAACATGTTCTGAGATGCCCATTCCACGCCTTTCGGACGAGCGTTGATAGCGTAACGGTCGTTACCACGTGCCTTACGGTTTTGCAAGGTAAGAATGATAGCGTACACGAAGTGGATCACAACGCCTGCGGCCAATACGAGAGTAGCTGCCACAGCGTACCAATTAGAGCCCAACAGCGAACAAACCATGTTATAAGCCTCTCCGGAGAAAACGGCCGCCACGTTCATCGACAGGTGGAACAATAAGAACAGAACAAGAAAGAGGCCTGATATACTCATTATCAGCTTCTTCCCGATAGAAGAATTAAGTAACCACATAAGATAATAATTTAAGTTATTTAATTGTATTTAGAAATTTCTACTTAAACTATGTAATTATCACGCAAAGGTATGCTAAATCCATATATTGCGCAAACGATTAAAGAAATATTTCTGCATTAATGGGAGAGGTCAGGGCATGTGTCCCGACACATGGAATAATGCGGAAGGAAAAGGCTTTCCTTATGAATAATTTATATACATTTGCCTATATGCGTAAGGATTTGAATGGGTCACGGCATTTTTCCATAGGGATCAAGTTTACGATCTTATTATTTACGATCGTGATCTTGGTTCTTGTGCTTTTTTCATATAGGAGCGACAAGCATGGCAACCTGTTCTGGCAGGTAGAGAAATTGATTCCGCATCATCCGGACAGTGCTTTGGTGTTATTAGAGAAAGTGAGGGATATCAATGGATTATCGCTTCGAGAGAAAGCCCGTTATTGTCTGTTATGGACCGAATCACGGGATGAGGCGGGATTGAGGCATACATCGGATTCCATAATCTCTATCGCTACGGATTATTATAGGACGACACGAGGCTGTTACTGGCCTCCCAAAGCTTGGTTTTACCGGGGGAAAGTCTATGAGGATATGGATCAACCGTCCCTAGCTTTGGAATGCTATTTACGTGCGTTGGAATATGAGGGAGAGAATTGGGATTATGAATTCTGGGGAAGGTTATATAACCAAATGGGGATGCTGTACGCCGAGCAGGAATTATATGGCAAGGCTATGTCTTTTTTGAGAAAAGCGAGTGCTCAATATCAGTTATTGAACGATGCGGCCGGACAAGACCGGATACTGACCGAGGTCAAGAAATACGAGATGTTACGGGATTCTATCGGATCACTATCAGCGAGAGAATCGATTTATCAGATCACTTCCCGCTATGATGTAAGGCCGATCCGTGAGGACTTGTCTAAGAAAGAGTTGATGCTATTACAAAGGGGACAGGAGCGTTATCTGTACGCATTTATTATCGGCATAATCCTATTTATTTGCTTCCTCCTTTATCGGCGATGGAGAAATACGCAGGAAAACGCTCTTCGAAGGGAAGAAGCCTTGCGACGTTCGATTGCTAGCCAGCAACAACGTATGCGAGAAGAAAAAGAAGAGAATGAACGGCAAATCACCCTTTTGGAAAAAAGAATTACGAAAATAAAGGAAGAAAAGGATCAAGAGTTGATGTTGGTTTCCTTACAATTGGAAAAACAACGGCTGGAAATTTGTAACGAGTCGATTCTTAATAAGGAGAGTAAGCATTTATTATCTGTCGCGATCTTGCGGAAATCGGAGGTCTATGAGAAGTTTCACGATCGGGATGCCGGCAAGATTATCTCTGAGGATTGGGAGCTTTTGGAGGTTTTGTTGAATAAGGCTTATGATGACTTTACCTTACGGCTGAAAAAGCTATATCCTGTTATTTCCGATACGGAGTTGAAGGCCTGTATGCTCACGAAAATCGGTGTTCCCGCCAACCAGATCACACGGGTATTGAAATATAATAGTTCGGTACTTCGTCCTCGTCTATTCCGGAAGATTTTTAAGAAAGAAGGTTCTACGGAGGCATTTGTGGAGTTTATATCAAACTTTTGATTATTATATATTTATAGCGGTCTTGGCAGGTTTGTTCTCATTTTTGTTCTCATTTATTATGTGATTTGTGAGATATACGGGATATTTTTGGAGGCAAAAAAGCATGGTTATGAAAAGTGTAAAGTTAGCCTCTATCTTGTTTTATTTAAATAGTGTTTTTGTCGTTTCTTGTTTCGTGTCATGCGGTTCTTCGCCAACGGAAGCGTCCTCTCTTTTAACCGCGGATATAAGAGGGGGGATGGATAAACCGGGGCTATTGGAATTAGGCGATGAGATCAAGGGGGTTACTTTTGTCCCTTTAGAGGTGACCACGGATGATGCCTCGTTGATAGACGGAGTTTATGATTATGCCGTGACAGATCGATATATCTATGTGCTTCCCGTAAAAGAGCCCCGTATCGTCCTGTTCGATCGGCAAGGGCGTTTTATCCGGACGTTGGTAAAAGAAGGGCAGGGACCGGGTGAATTTAGCGGTATTCTGCCATGTATCCAAGTGGACGAACGTAATGATCGCCTTTTTTTATTTAGTAATAATCGAGTTTGGGAATATACATTAGAAGGTGAATTTATCGGACAATCCACCCATGAGTATTCGGTAATCTATATGCGTCATATCGGAAAGGATCGTTTCGCCGCCATATCATTCCCTTTTCAGCCTTTCAACGGAGGGGGATTCGGATTGGGCCTATTTTCGAGGAAAGGGGATACGATAGCGATCAAGAATGATTTTTATTCCTTTTTATTACCCCATGAGAAGAGCGGGTTCACGACAAGTATCGCCTCCGCTTATTCTGATGCGCAAAACTCCGTGTTGTTTAAGACCGGTAGTAATGATACGGTCTTCTGTATCTCGGCGGATCGAATAAGTGCGGCTTGTGTCCTTGATCTGAAAAACTCGGATGCGGAAGTGATTCGTTCGTTGGATGTTACGGACATGAGTAATTTGCGAATTGAAAAAAAGGACCCCAAGGATATCTTTGTGCAAGATATGATTGAGTTTCCGGCACATTATTATTTCCGTTTATTGTATAACCAAGGCTATTATATCGCCTCTGTGGATAAAAAGACGGGAAAGACACTCGTGGAAAAATGCGAGATGCCGGGGTCTATCTATGAACTGGCGGACGCGAACCTTCAACATGGCATGCAGGGTACGAGAAGTTATCGGAATTTCCCGGTCTGGGGGAGGGTCATAAAAGATGAGTTGGTACAAGTAGTGACCCCGTATGAGCTAAACTTATATAAGTCGCTTCACTCGATCACGATTCCGCAGGAGTTGGACTTAAAAGGAGAGGAGGGCAATCCGGTTTTTGTGTTCTATTCGCTTATTTGACTTCGATATGTATCGCTCGGTTGTACTTCTTGTAATAATCTAGCGATAGAAGCTATGTTCTTTTATCTTTTCTATGTCTTTGATGGCTATTAGTGTTATTTAACATATTGTTTATATTTATATTACGAGTATTTCGTATGTTTGCGAAACCGACGTAATATCCGGATATGCTTAGAGGTTGGTAAGTATGTGTAATAACGGTATAAATAACATTAAAACTGATTGAAAATGAAAAAGGCGATTATGAACACAATGATCATCCTGTTCGCTTTGGCGATGTGCGTAGGATGCGGACAGTCTTCGGAACAAAAAGAAGAAAGTGTTCCGACAGATGTAACAAAGGCAGAAAAACAAGAGCAAGTACAGGTGGAAGCGGAGGACGAAGATACGCTGGAAAATGGAGAGCAGGTATTTAGGGTAGTAGAGGTGATGCCGAAGTTTCCCGGCGGTGATGCGGAGCTTTTGAAATTTATAGCCAAGAATGTAAAGTATCCACAAGAAAGCCAAAACAAAGGAGAGCAAGGCCGTGTGATTTGTTCGTTTGTGGTAACGAAGGATGGAACACTTACGAATTACAAGGTCATTAGAGGAATCTCCCCGGCATTAGACCAAGAGGCGGTTCGAGTTTTGCAAATGATGCCTCGTTGGACACCGGGCACGCAAAGAGGCGAGCCGGTAGCCGTGAAATATACGGTGCCGATCACATTTAAGTTGCAATAATTCACGATTGCAGGTCTTGTGATTCTTATTTAATGTTAATTAACGTGCCTTCCGCATGCCGTTTACGACTATTTCGTAGCTTTGTGGATATACATTAATAAAAGGATAAGATTTATGGAGAAGCTAACGATGCAGGAAGAAGAGGCGATGCGCTGGATTTGGCGGATCGGTCCTTGTTTTGTGAAAGATGTGCTGGCCAAATACGAGGACCCGAAACCTCCTTATACGACGCTCGCTTCCGTGATCAAGAATCTGGAGCGAAAGAAGTACGTGAAGGCGAAACGTTATGGAAATACGTATGAATACCGTCCTTTGATAGAGGAAACGGAATATAAACGTACGTTCCTTGGCGGCGTGGTAACGAATTATTTCGCTAACTCGTATAAAGAAATGGTTTCTTTCTTTGCGAAAGATCAGAAAATCTCTACGGATGATCTAAAGGATATCATCGATTTGATTGAGAAAGGAAAAGAATAACCTAAATCCCACATACCATGACACCGGAATTTGCCTACTTATTGAAGGTAAATGTAGCCTTTGTACTCTTTTACGCCTTCTACCGGTTGTTCTTCTATAAGGACACGTTCTTCAAGCTACGTCGTGCGATATTGCTGGCGTTCTTTGGCTTGGCTCTGTTTTATCCTTTGCTGAACATCCAAGATTGGGTAAGGCAACAAGAGCCTATAGCAGATGTGATTTATATGTATTCCGCTATGTTGCCTGAGGCGACGGCGAAAGCGGATGCCGCGGCGTCCGTGGATTGGCATGGATGGTTGCTGGGATCTTTGGGGTTTATTTATTGGGGGATCGTAGCGTTCTTATGCGGACGTTTTCTCGTGCAATTAAGCAGTATCTTATGGTTGGCTCATACCAGTGAGCGTGTTGTTATTCATGAAACTCCGGTTTATGCGTTGCGGAAGGCCGCCGGGCCATTCTCCTTTTTCCGTATGGTCTTCTTGCATCCGGAGAGTCATTCGGATAAGGAAACGGATGAGATATTGACACATGAATGTACGCACGTATCCCAATGGCACTCGATTGACGTGATCTTGAGCGAGATGATGTGTATGGCTTGCTGGTTTAATCCTTTTGTATGGTTATTGAAGCGTGAGGTTAGGCATAATCTGGAGTATCTGGCGGATAACACGGTGATCCAGTCTGGTTACGATAGTAAGAGCTATCAATACCATTTATTGGGATTGGCTCATCATCAGTCCGTTACTACTTTGTATAATAGTTTCAATGTGCTGCATCTGAAGAACCGGATTATGATGATGAACAAGAAGCGGAGCCCGGGTATCGTACGTACGAAATATCTGATATTTATTCCATTGGTAGGGATCTTGATGCTGTTAAGTAATATCGAGGCGGTAGCCCGTTTGACTGTCCGTCTGGCGAATGAGGCTACGGTCTCGAACGCTATGGTGACGGCTACGGGCATTCTGGTTGATGAGACCGGGCAGCCTTTGATCGGGGCATCAGTTGTGGTGAAGGGCGGTAAAGAGAGGACTATCACGGATAAGAAAGGGGCTTTCTCTTTGGAGGTCCCTGCGAATGCGATTTTGCGATGCAGCTATCAAGGAAGGGAGTCTCAAGAGGTCTTGGCTGCTGATATGACAAATAATACCCATTTGTCCTTATCTTCCAAATCCCGTGAGATGAACGAGCAAGTATTTACCGTGGTAGAGAAGATGCCTAGTTTTCCGGGTGGGGATGCGGAGTTGTTGAAATACATAGCCACGAATATAAAGTATCCGAAAGAGAGTCAGGATAACGGGGAGCAAGGGCGTGTAATCTGCTCGTTTATCGTTGGGCGTGATGGTTCCGTCAATAATCCGGAGGTGCTTCGGGGAGTGACTCCTTTATTGAATGAGGAGGCCGTAAGGGTAATAAACACTATGCCTCGTTGGAATCCGGGAATGCAACGTGGAAAGGCGGTCGCCGTGAAATATACGGTCCCGATTACGTTCCGTTTGAAAAGTCCGGTAGAAGAAGCGAAGGAAGAGACTTTGACGGTAGTGGACGTGATGCCGCAATATCCCGGAGGGGATCGTGAATTATTGAAGTTTATCGCTCAAAGCATAAAGTATCCGACAGATGCGCAGGAAGCGGGAGTGCAAGGTCGTGTGATCTGTTCGTTTGTGGTAGATAAGAAAGGAAATATCGTGGAACCTAAAATCATACGGGGGATAGATCCCTCCTTGGATGCGGAAGCTTTGCGAGTCATCGGAATGATGCCCCGGTGGACTCCCGGTCGTCAGGACGGAAAGGCGGTCCGCGTCTTATATACGGTGCCTATTACTTTCCGGTTACAGTGAAATAAGAATAGAGGCTGTGTTGGTCGCTTAATCAGTAATCTTAAAAACATACAGATATGAATGAGAAATGTAATTTAGTTACAGTTCTGTTACTTTGTTGCCTTATTTTTCCCGGGAATGCTCAAGAGTTTAATTGGCAAGACTTGGTGAACCGTAAGCAATATGCGGCTGTGATCGCTCATGCTGATAGCCTTACATTAGCCGATTCTTCGAATTATGAGATTATGAACGCTATCGGGCAGGCTTATGAGGGTATGCTTCGGTATCAGAAGGCTTATGACTATTACCGTCTTTGCTTTTCTATGGATACGACGAACTTGGATATCTTAAACATCTTGGCTCGGACGGCGACGAACTTAGGCCGTGCGGAGGATGCCGAGCGATATTTTCATCAGGTCTTATCCGCCGATAGCTCGAACTTCTACGCTAATTATCAGTTGGCACGTCTGTATTTCCAATTGGGGGAGTATGAGAAAGCAGTTGATGCCTATGAGAAATTGCAAGCTCAGAATGAGGATAATACTGTCTTATACCGTGCGATTGGCGATTGCTATACTCGAATGGAACAATATCCTTCCGCTACGACCGCTTATTTTCAGGCGTATAACTTGAATCGTGAGAATGCGGGGTTGGCGGTTGCGTTAGTGAATTCATTGTATCGGATGGGGGCTAGTAGCCCGGATTATATATCGGAAGGAATAGCGATTTGCGATACCGCCTTGTTTTATAATCCCGGGAATCGTCAATTATTGCGTAGTAAAGGATTGGGGCTATATACCGTGAAACAATTTGTTCAGGCGGATTCTGTCTATTCCAGTTTGTTGGCTGATGGTGATTCTACTTACCTTACCTTGAAATATGGGGGAGCCTCGAAGTATTATGCCGGTCTGTATATGCCCTCGGTAGATATTCTGGATATGGCTTATGAGCAGGATACGACCTCGGTCGAGGTATGCCTCTTATTGGGTTCCGCCTTGGGTAAGACATATGACCGGAAGCGGGCTTACGACTTATTTGACCGGGCGGAAAAGGGATTGGAGCCCAATCGTTTCTTGGTAAATCAATTATTGGCCTTCCGTGCGGAGACTTACCAAAAAGACGGGAGATATAAGGAAGCGTCCCGTCTCTACTATGAGGCATGGAAGAAGAATCCGGAACGACTGGATTTCCTGGCGGCGATCTCGCATATGTATAGTGAGATTGACGTGTCTAAATTCCAGAGTGAGGAGGATCGCCAGCGAGGGCTTTTTATCTTGGTACTTTATATGAATGAGAGCTTAAAGAAAAAAGCGGACGAGAGGACGATGGTGTTTAGCCGGGCGCTTCTGCAATCCTTCTATGAAGATATGTTTTTCCGTAATGTGGCGGAGGAGACTATGATAGACCCGGATGGGAAAAAGAGCAAGATTTCTATCGTGGATTTGCGTAACCTGATCAATCAACTGCCGGAGACATCCGATGAGGTAAAAGAGATGATACGAATGATGGATCGGGAGAAAATGCTAAAGAGCAAGAAATGACATCGAACGAAAGACTTTAAACATCATAAAAAATGAGAAAATTAACTACGAACGCAGTGGCTATGCTACTCGCTTTAGTCGGATGTATGGGATGTGGCAATCGGTCCGCTTCCTCTGTCGATAACCTTATAAGGGTTGATGTCATGGCCGATTATCCGGAAAAGGAATTGATACTTCAAGATCTTATGGACGTGGAATACATTGCGTTGGAAACCACGGATGATTTTATAACTAAAGGTGCCGTGAAAGCGATCGGAAAGGATATCATGCTGGTGACGAATCGGGGCAGTGATGGGGATATTCTTGTTTTCGATAAAAACGGAAAGGGACTTAGGAAGATAAACCGTTTAGGGCAAAGCGGTGAGGAATACACGCAGCTTACAGGGCTTGTCTTGGATGAGGATAACGATGAGATATTCGTCAAGGATAATCCGGCGAGAAAAATAGGTGTCTATGACTTATTGGGAAACTATAAAAGGAGTTTTAAGTTCACGGATACCAGTTATTATAATTATATATTTAATTATGATCGTGATCATTTGATTTGCTATAAGAGTTATCCATCGGAAAAAGGCAAGCGGGAGTGCCATTTGATTATTTCCAAACAAGATGGCCGTATCACCCATGAGATCCAGATTCCCTCTAAGGGTATTGAGACTCCGGTTGTGACAGAAGGGGAGTTTGTCATTACGCCGGAATTTTATCTTACGTTCCCGGATCGGGATAAATGGATACTTGTCAATACATCGTCTGATACCATATTCCATTACTTGCCGGATGGTAATCTGAGTCCTTTTATCGTAAGAAGCCCTTCCATATCCTCCATGGATACGAAAGTCTTTCTTTTTCCAACCGTTATCACCGATCGCTACTGTTTTATGAGAACCATGAGAAAAGAGGTTGACTTTACGACGTTTAAAGGTTTCCTTGGTGAAGATCTGGTGTATGATAAACAAGAAAATGCCTTATTCAGCTATATTCTATACAATGATGATTTCATCAATAAGGAAGAAGTCTCTCTAACATCAGAGCCAAGAAACCCCGAAATAGCTATCTGCCAAACTCTAGATGCCCCGGACTTAGTTGAGGCTTACGAGAAAGGCCAGCTAAAAGGAAAGTTGAAGGAGATCGCCGCAAACTTGGATGAAGAGTCGAATCCTGTGGTCATGCTGCTGAAAAAGAAAAAGTAATATATTGCTCCGGCTGCTACCTTGCTGGAAAAAAGTAAGTTGATGGCTATATTATTTTTTGATAAACACGTACATACTTGATTCATAATACGTAAATCGATTTTAGCGAGAAATGCCTATTAATTTTAGGGAGGCCGTATCAAATACTATCGATTGCCCACTTATGTTCCGGAAATAAAATGTTCCTCTCTTGTTGAAATAGTTCTCCGATAACCTATACATTCCATAGCGAATAAGTATTTATTCTTAAATCAGCGCCGTGAACTGTATAAACCACGCCGTGGAATGTGCAGACCACGCCTTGGTTTATACAGTTCACGGCATGGTTTATAGAATAGATGAGATAGCGATAAACTTTATATATAGGTAAACATACGTTTTATTCTAGATGAATCCGTTTGCGTTTTCGAGTAAACCAGCTACATTTGCCGGAAAGAATATCTAGATGAGGAAGTTCCTTTTATTGTGGTTGGTTGGGTTGATGTTGGTGCCTTCTGTGATGGCTGAGCGGAAAAAGGTTGGCTTGGTGCTGGGAGGCGGTGGGGCGAAAGGTGTCGCTCATATCGGGGTGTTGAAGGTATTGGAGGAGGCCGGCATCCCGATTGATTATATTGCCGGCACTAGTATGGGAGCTATCGTGGGGGGCTTATATTCCGTTGGATATAATGCTGCGGAAATCGATAGCATGGTGAGATTGCAGGACTGGAGTATGTTATTGAGCGACCGGGTGAAACGTAGTAGCCTTACTTTTCCGGAGAAAGAGAATTCCGAGCGTTATGTATTCTCACTCCCTTTTGGGCGGAGTAAAAAAGAGATAGCGATCCAAGGGATGATAAAAGGGCAAAATCTCCAGAACCTGTTCTCGAATCTAACGATCGGCTATCATGATTCCGTGGACTTCAATCAATTGAATATACCTTTCGCTTGTGTGGCGTTGAATGTGGTGGACGGCCAAGAATATGTTTTCCATCATGGAAGTCTTCCGTTGGCTATGCGTGCCAGTATGGCGATTCCTGCCGTGTTTGCGCCGGTACGTTTGGATAGCATGGTGTTGGTAGATGGTGGGATCAAGAATAACTATCCGGCGGATGTCGCACGGGATATGGGGGCGGATATCATTATTGGCGTAGATCTAGGTACTAGCGACTTGAAACAGTTGGAGCGGATAAATACCCCTTGGGATATCGTAGGGCAGATCGTCGCCTTGCATGGTTATGAGAAATACGGACCGAATAAGGAACAGACCGATCTGTTGTTCCGCCCGAATACAGACCCTTATAATTCCGCTAGTTTTGGGGAGACGGCCTTGGATACCTTGATTGACCGGGGTGAGCAAGTCGCCCGCAAGCAATGGGATGAGATTCTTGCCTTAAAGAAGAAGATTGGTTTATCCGATAGTTCGGATATGCACCGAAAGAGATTAGTACATTCCTATCCGGTAGCCCCTACCGATACGTTTCATATCCGGCGTGTCTTGTTTGAAGGTATAGATCCTCGTGATGAGAAATGGTTGACGCAAATCAGCGGCTTGAAAGAGAATAGCTTGCTTACCGTGAAGAAATTGCAGGAAGCCATGTCTATCGTGATCGGTACAAACCTTTACTCGAATGTAAGCTATAAATTAGTCGGCGAGAGGCAGGAGGATTTGGTGCTTACGGTACAGGAAAAATCAAATAGCGCGATTAATGTGGGCCTGAATTTCAATAGCGAGGATATCGTCGCCCTATTGCTGAATGTGACTTTTGACAATCGGGCCCGTTACCATTCGAAGTTCTCCGTAACCGGGAGGATCGGGAAACGTATGTATGGGCGGGTGGACTATGCGATAGAGCGTAATCCATTGCGTAATATTAACCTGTCTTACATGTTCACGTACCATGACCTCGACGTGTATAACAGGGGAAATAAGATCGTAAATACGACGTATCGCCATCATTTCGTGGAACTCGGGTATTCGGATATGAACTGGCTGAATTTCAAGTTGAAGCTAGGAGCCCGTTATGAGTATTTCGATTATAACTCATTCCTTTATACGGCGGAAAACCAAAAGTATCAAGTAAAACCGGAAGGCTTTATCAGCTATTTCGCTCAAGCCCATCTGGAGACGTTGGATCGTCGTTACTTCCCGAGTAAAGGCGTTTCTCTGCAAGCGGATTATTCCATTTATACGGATAACTTCGTGACCTATAAAGGACATACATTCTTCTCCGCCTTGAAGCTCAGCTTCCTGTCGGTATTGCCGCTGACTTCCCATTTGAGCCTGTTGCCTTCCATCGATGGGCGTGTGTTGATCGGGAAAGATCCGGCTTATCCCTTTTTGAATGTGGTGGGAGGCGATATGCCGGAACGGTATCTTCCCCAGCAACTCCCTTTCGCCGGGATCAACCATATGGAGATATTCGATAATTCCGTGGCGATTGTCCGCTTAAACTTGCGTCAGCGTATCGGGCAACGGCATTATATCTCTTTGATCGCTAATTATGCGATCCATGAGAATAATTTCTTCGATCTCTTCAAGGGAGAAAGCGTTTGGGGAGGTAGCATCGGTTATGCTTATAACAGTATAGTCGGTCCGATGAATACGAACTTCGGATTGTCGAACCGGAATAATAACCTGCAATTTTATCTGAATCTGGGTTACAGTTTCTAATATTTCTTACATTTGTAAGGATTAAAAATAGAAAGTTATGAATGAACAGATCATAGAGTTCTTGACAGAGTTGAGGAGCCATAACAATCGGGAATGGTTCCAAGACAATAAAAGTCGTTACGATGCGCTACGTAAGGTTTTTATTGATGAGGTACAGGATTTAATCGGTCGTATCTCCTTATTCGATCCCGAGGTAGCCGGGTTGGAGGCGAAAGATTGTTTGTTCCGGATATACAGGGATATCCGTTTCTCTCCAGATAAGACTCCTTATAAATGTCATTTCGCCGCTTACATCTCCCAAGGTGGTCGTGCCAGCGAACGGGGTGGTTATTATATCCATCTGGAGCCGGGAGGTTGCTTGCTTTCCGGTGGTGTATGGTGCCCGCCACCTGCGCTATTAAAGAAACTTCGTCAGGATATATACGATCATATCGAGGAATTTACGGCTATTATCGAGGAACCTACATTTAAGAAAACATTCCCGGTGTTAGAGGGGGAGATGCTGAAACGCATGCCTGCCGGCTATCCAATGGATTCCCCTTATGGTTATATCATGAAGCATAAGGATTTCAGCGTGGTGTCTTATAAGCCGGATAATTTCTTTTACGCTAAGAATTGGATGGATAAGGCGGTGGATGACTTTAAATTGTTATTACCATTCAATCGTTTCTTAAACTATACGGTAGATGAATATCTAGGGAGAGTTTAAATCTCCCTAGCCTAAGGAAGTAAGGCTGTTAGTTTCTCCAGCTGCGTCTTTAACTCTTCTTGGGTTGCCTTATCGGTTTCTGTCCGGTAGGCCGCCTGTAAGTTGGGTAAGAATGGTAAGTAATGGGTATCCGCTATATACCGGGCTGCCCGGATACGGACGGCGGGTGAAGCGTCATAAAGCAATCCTTGTACCCATCGTTTGGCGTCCCATGAATGGTGTGCTTCCAGCCAATCCAAGGCGGCAACTTTTTGCTCGCTTTCTCCGCTTAAAAGGATTTGAAAGGCTTTTTCTTCCTGCTTTAAATCATCGGTAGCCATTAATGATTCATGATTGAACAGGTCTGGACGTACGGCGGAGGATTGATAAGGGATAAAAGGCTTATTCAAGGTCCAACGTACCATCCGGGGGATCATCCACATCATGCCGGGAGTACCTTCGGGGTGGGCGATGGAACTAAAAACACGCCCTTTCCCGTAGTTATTGGCTACGAAGAATGGCTTACCGTTTGTCATATTAGCCGGGGCGTTTCCTTCCTCATGCACATCGCTTTCCATGATGGCAAGCGTGTTGCTTTGGATCGTATCAGCCGGATTGTTTATAAATACCGGTCCCTCATAGTAAATGACGAAACTCGTATCGCGGTCGGCTAATTCGGGGAATATCTTCTTACCCTCCTCGCATAAGGTGAATTTCGCTAATCCATGCCCTCGGTTGTCATGCTCGATGTCGATCGCTTGCTGTCCATTTAGCTGTATACAGGTGTAATCGGGAGTATTCGAGAATAGATAGGCTCCGGCACAGATCCCGACAGCCCCTTTACCTTTAGCGATGAAGTCCTTGATACGTTGTTGATTTAAGGTCCCTAGGTTTAAGTACTGACTTTTGCCACTTCCTCCCGGGATAATAATAGCGTCGATCGAATCGAGCACATTATTAGCTATATCTGCTGTAGTAATGGTACGTACCTCCATTTCCGGGTCCAGCCGGATAGCGGCGACAGTTTCCCAAATACAGGTCTGTGCTCCTCCATGCCCATCGAATACACCCACCTTTATCGGTTGAGTATTAATCTCTTTTTTCGTGCTCTTGTTTTCCGGCACTGAGCACTGAACGCATAAAGCCAGATAGGCAAGATATAAGATGGCGGTCGTTTTCATTTTACGGAGGATTTTAGGTTGTTATTGTTCTCGGGTATAAATCCACTTATCAACCGTATTCTTACTTTTATACCATTGTACATGTTTGCTATCTCCACTTACCCATTTCAATAGATCCGGATAGGCATCACCAATAAAAGCATGTTCCACAGGGTATTTGAAATCATCCGGTATCATTAAGGCCCATATGCAATTATCATTTGAGTAATAACGGTATCTGACCCCTTTGGGGGTATAGCTATAATTACGTTGGTGGATTTCCGTGCGTAAGACCTCTCCTTCCCGCTTTAATACGGTCGTGAAAAGATCGATGTCATCAATGGTCAAATCTTTTAAGGCACCGGCTGCGAACGAAAAGGTGATCAAACGTTCTTGCTTTCCCCTATATGGAAGGTCATTATCTGTATTAATCATTTCATGAAAAGAGAATAATCCATGTATATCATCCGATAGGGCATAAACCGGAGTCTCGGTTTCCGATTCTGGAGTCGTGGTCCAGCCATTTAACTCGGCTTTTTGGATGTCTTTGGACTTTATGCCGGGGAGATGGATGAAAGCTCCGGCCCGCTTAGTTCCACCTAATGCACGGAAAGTCAGTTTTATATTGGCGAATTGTACATAATCGTCTTTCATGGAAGTTTCCATCTGGACTTTTATCACGGCATCATTAAAATCATAATCTCCGTAATTAGGGAAAGAGTCTTCTATTATAAATGTATAGGTGGAAGACACGCTTCGGGTCGGGGTACGGCTAACCGGAGTAGCGGTTGTTTCCTGCGATACGGCTAACGAATCGAAAGCACAGACATTATCATTACCCGGTGTTAAGGTGACAGGAGCGGTAACTTGATATCCGGTAGGGGTCGTCAATTGTATGTAAACTTGATCCGACTCTCCCTTTGGATAGATAATTTTCTTATCGAAAAGCGTTTTCTTTGAGCAAACCCCGGTAGCGAGAAGATTCGCATCTTGATCTTCCGGACTTTTATCAAATACTTCTACCAGATAATTATAGGTGCCATCATAGGGGTCGAAAGATTGTACGGTAAGGTGGGATATTTGTATCATCGACCAATCGAAATTAGAGGAAATTGTTACCTTTGAGAATGGATTAGTACCTTCTCCCGGAATTTTATTGGAAGGATCATATACATCCTTTGTACATCCTGAGAATAGGATAAAAAGAAAGGATGTGATAAATAGTTTCATTATTTGTCGCATGTCAAGAAATCAATTTGCATTCTGCCTTTGCAAAAGTAAGAATATATTTATTAATCAATAGATTTTTAATTTATTAAAAAAGCGGTGTCTAAAGTTTTCTTTTGAAAGTTACATCCGGCTGGTGGTAAATAATAGATATTTAAAAATCGGGGGAACTTACGATTTGGTTTACAATATGTCAGTAAACATGGGAGAATCGAAGGGAATGAAGGTCTTGAATGTGTTAAATATTGTGATATTACTAACGATTTGTCACTTTGCTTTTGGTGATTGTCGGGAAACTTCCTTACTTCGCGGTACAAAATGATAGTAACCTTATAAATTAAAATAGTATGAAGACATCAGTTTGGGGTAAAAGTATTCTTGCGCTTGTTTTTACTTTCATGTGTAGTTTAGCGATAAGCGCAGCGTCTCCTAAAGATTATCTATATGATACAAAAGAGGAGAATGGTAAGATTATCTCTAAAGTGGTATTCTTACAGGAAAACGGACTGTTGAACAAACAGGTAAGATATGAGTTCCAGTACAACGAGAACGGCAAGGTTTCCGAGAAGAAAGCGTTTCGTTGGGATCGGACAAACGATGAATGGGTTCCATTCTATCAGATCACTTATCAATATGATGATCAAAGTGGAGAGATAAAGACAAATTACGGTATGTGGGATAAGAAAAAGAAAAACTTTAGCTTAAATGTCCAGAACATGATTATCCCGAGTACTAATTACGAAGAAATTTTCTCATAATACATACTTTAAATTAAGACTTTCATAGACAAATAGGGGAAAGGGGCGATTTGGTATCGCCCCTTTTCTTGTTTTTATCAGATGATTTTCTCCAAATCTTTCAAATTGTTAGCTACTTCCTCATCCGTTACCTCATAGTTTGTTAGATCACCGGATAGATATTGGTCGTAGGCGGCCATATCGATCAAGCCGTGCCCCGATAAGTTGAACAAGATCGTACGAGGTTTACCTTCGATCTTGGCTTGCTCTGCCTCATGGATAGCTGCGGCGATAGCGTGGGATGATTCCGGGGCCGGTATGATTCCTTCCGCTTGTGCGAATAAGGTAGCGGCCTTGAAGGTATCCAATTGCTTGATATCCACGGCGCTCATCAATTCGTCTTTCATCAACTGGCTGACGATGGAGCCGGCGCCATGATAACGCAAACCTCCCGCATGGATATTCGCTGGAGAGAAATTATGTCCCAACGTGAACATCGGGATTAATGGGGTATAGCCTGCCTCATCTCCGAAGTCATATTGGAATTGCCCTCTTGTAAGTTTCGGGCAAGATGCCGGTTCCGCCGCTATAACCCGGATATCCTTACCTTCCGTTAGTTTATGGCGCAGGAATGGGAATGTGATACCGGAGAAGTTGGAACCACCACCGAAACAACCGATAACGACATCGGGGTACTCGCCAGCCATTTCCATTTGTTTCTCAGCTTCCAGTCCGATAACGGTCTGATGCAGCATAACGTGGTTTAATACGCTACCTAATGTATATTTACAGTTCGGTGTCTGCATGGCCAGCTCTACCGCCTCGGAGATGGCGGTACCTAGACTACCTTGATAATTAGGATGGTCTGTCAAGATCTTACGTCCGGCTTTCGTACTCATACTCGGGGAGGCAACAACTTGTGCTCCGAAAGTCTGCATGATCGAACGACGGTAGGGCTTCTGGTGGTAACTAACCTTTACCATATAAACGGCAAGTTCCAAGCCGAAAGCTTTTGCCGCATAAGAAAGAGCGGCACCCCATTGTCCGGCGCCTGTCTCGGTCGTGATATTTGTCGTACCCTCTTGTTTACAATAATAAGCCTGAGCCAAGGCCGAATTCAACTTATGTGAACCGATCGGGCTTACACTCTCGTTCTTGAAATAGATATGAGCGGGCGTATCCAGCGCTTTTTCCAATCCAGTGGCACGAACCAACGGAGTCGGTCGCCATACCTTATAAAGCTCGCGTACTTCATCGGGGATCTCGATCCATGTGTCTGTCGTGTTCATTTCTTGATGAGAGACACCTTTCGAGAATAGAGGATATAAATCTTCCTCCTTTAAGGGCTGTTTAGTTTGTGGATTTAAGATCGGCAGCGGTTTGTTCTTCATATCCGCTACGATATTATACCATGCCGTAGGTATATCTTTTTCTTCTAGCAAAAACTTTTTAGTACTCATTTTCTTTATCTGGTGTTTACAATATTAATCTAATTTGACCTTTAAGGCTTACAACTTGGAAGCAAAGGAACAAATAATATTTCGTTTCTTCAAATTGAATCCATAAAAATATATACATTCGCGGCTTATAAGGTAAGAAAAATAACAAACTGAATTATAATGAGACAGATTACCCTGTTGCTCGTGGGGATGCTAGCCTTATTTTCTACGACAGCGCAAAGAAAAAACTTCACTTACAAATTCTACGGCTTCGTCCGTGGAGATCTTTTCTACAATTCCCGGGCTAATATGGCTCCGATCGATGGGAACTTTTATCTCTATCCTTTGGATAAGAGTTTTGATGCGGATGGCAAGGATTTGAACGCCACGCCGAATGGCAGTTTCTATACGTTCACTTCCCGCTTGGGCTTGGACGTGACGGGTCCCGACATTGGCAAGGCTCGTTCCTCCGCTAAGATAGAGACGGACTTTGGCGGTTTTTCCGGTAGTAATACGATGTTACGTATCCGGCAGGCATACGTAAACTTGGATTGGGGAAAATCGGCGGTATTAGTAGGGATCACGTGGCATCCCTTGTTTGGCGCCGTGATGCCGGATGTCTTGAATCTTTCCACCGGAGCGCCGTTCCAGCCTTTCAACCGTAGCCCTCAGATCCGTTACCAGTATAAGGCGAATAGCCGGGTACAATTGATGGCTTCCGTGTTGTGGCAATTACAATACCTTTCCAGCGGACCGAAAGGCATGAGCGAGGATTATATTAAGAATAGCTGCATTCCGGAGATGTTCGTGGGGGCGGATTTTACCCCTGCGGATGGTTGGTTGATGGGGCTCGGCGCTCATATGATCTCCTTGAAACCCCGTACTTCCACGGAATGGAAGGAGCAAACTTTTAAGGTGAACGAGCGAATGACCGCATTCTCTTACGAGGCACATTTGAAGTATAGCGGAAGAAACTATACCTTTGCGGCGAAAACCTTGATGGCCTCAGCCTTGGATCATACCGCTTTATTGGGCGGTTACGGGGTGAGCTCGGTGGACTCCCGTACGGGCGAGCAGGGATATACGCCTTTTCGCCATTCTACGACATGGGTGAATTTCGCCTACGGAACGAAATGGAGACCGGGAGTTTTCGTCGGATATACGAAGAATTTGGGAACCGGGAAGTCCTTGGTCTCAGCGGATAAGGTGTATGGTATGGGATTGGATATCGATCAATTAATAACCGTCAGCTTAAACGTATCGTATAATTTACCGCATTGGAAGTTCGGTTTCGAGTATTGTCCGGCGACAGCTTATTATGGCACGACCGACTTAGAGAGCGGACGTATCGAGCAAACACATGCGATAACGAATCATCGTATATTAGGTTTGATGATGTATTATTTTTAAAGATAGATTGACCGGAATGGAAATGAAACGCAACTTGCTTCTTTTGATCGGCCTATGTATGGCGGTATGCGTACAGGCGCAAAAGAAAAACTTCTCTTACAAATTTTACGGACAGGTACGTGGAGACTTGTTCTATAATTCCCGTGCGAATGCCGAGATCGTGGATGGTTTGTTCCACCTATATCCGAAGGACGTGGCGTTGGATGCGGATGGCAAGGACTTGAACGCTAGTCCGAACGGTAGTTTTTACCTGCTTTACTCCCGTTTGGGAATCGATGTACAAGGACCGAAGGTTGGTTCGGCCAAGACTTCCTTGAAACTGGAGGCCGATTTCCGGGGTTCGGGTAGCAATTGGGCGGTGCTCCGTATCCGTCATGCCTATGTGAATCTGGATTGGGGCAAGTCCGCTGTCTTGATCGGACAGACATGGCATCCGCTATTTGGCGAGGTCTTTCCACAGATGTTGAATCTTTCTACCGGCGCCCCGTTCCAGCCCTTTAACCGCAGCCCGCAAATTCGTTATCGTTATACGGACAATGGGTGGCAATTGACCGGGTCGGTTCTATGGCAGTTGCAATATCTATCGGCTGGACCGAACGGAAAGAGCGAGGAATATATCAAGAATAGTTGCGTGCCGGAAGTCTATCTCGGGGTGGATTATAAGAAACCCGGTTGGCAGGTAGGAGCCGGTATGGAAATCTTGTCGTTAGTGCCGAGAACGCAGAACGAGGTGGATGGCAAGATTTATAAAGTCAGCGAGCGGGTTTCTTCCGTATCCGGCGAGGCGCACGTGAAATATCAGGACGCGAATTGGTTGGTGATGGCGAAAACCTTGCTGGCTTCTAACTTGACGCAGACTTGTATGTTGGGTGGTTACGGCGTCACCTCTATCGACCCACGTACCGGCGAACAGGAATATTCGCCGTATCTCTTCTCTACTTCTTGGTTGAATATCGTGTACGGAAAGAAATGGAAACCGGGTTTGTTCTTAGGCTATTTGAAGAACTTGGGAGCGAATGAGGCACTGGTAGGCAAAACCTATGGCGTAGGTCTGGACGTAGATCAGGTATTTACGACCAACCTGCAACTTTCGTATAATCTTCCGCACTGGAAATTAGGTGTTGAATATAGCCCTTCCATCGCATGGTATGGCAATGTGGATTTGCAAGATGGCGGACGGATTCATGACACACATTCGATAACCAACCATCGGGTATTGGGCGTATTGATTTATACGTTTTGAGAAGGCATGGAGGAATTACGCTAAGCATAAAAAAGCGGGATAAGAGTATTCTCTTGATCCCGCTTCCACGTATATAGAATTTACAAAGTTGTCTGTTATTTGATATTACCCACCTTTAGCAAGTACTCGGCGATTTGTACGGCGTTCAAAGCGGCGCCTTTCTTGATCTGGTCGCTCACGGTCCAGAATGTCAAACCATTCGGGTTGCTGATATCCTTACGGATACGGCCTACGTAAACCGGATCGTGATCCGCTACGAACAACGGCATCGGATAATCCTTGTTTGCCGGTTCATCCTGCAATACCACACCCTCAGCCTCGGCGAAAGCCTTGCGAGCCTCTTCCACGCTGATCGGACGCTCTGTCTCTACCCAAGTAGATTCGCTATGCGCACGCATAACCGGTACGCGAACACAGGTAGCGCTCACCTCGATATCCGAGTGCATGATCTTACGGGTCTCGTTATACATCTTCATCTCCTCTTTCGTATAGCCATTTTCCGTGAATACGTCTACGTGAGGGATTACGTTATATGCCAATTGATAAGCAAATTTCTCTACTGTAGGCTCCTCGCCCTTTAATAGTTGCTCATATTGTTTTACCAACTCAGCCATAGCGGTAGCGCCCGCTCCACTGGCAGCTTGATAAGTAGATACGTGAACACGCTTGATATGAGATAAGTTCTCGATCGCCTTCAACGCTACAACCATCTGAATCGTGGTACAATTCGGGTTAGCGATCACGCCACGAGGACGATTCAAGGCATCCTCCGGGTTTACTTCCGGTACGACCAATGGAACATCCTCGTCCATACGGAACGCGCTGGAGTTATCGATCATCACCGTACCATGTTTCGTGATCGTCTTCTCAAATTCCTTGGAAGTACCACCTCCGGCTGAAACAAAAGCAACATCGATTCCCTTAAAGTCGTCGTTATGCTTCAGTTCCTTAACGGTATACTGTTTACCACGGAAGGTATAAACACGTCCGGCACTACGAGATGAGCCAAAAAGTTCCAGCTCATCTATCGGGAAGTTTCTCTGGTCGAGTACACGCAGGAACTCCTGTCCCACGGCTCCACTTACACCAACAATTGCTACTTTCATTTTGAGCACTGATTTAATTTGAATAATGTAAAATAGTTATAACTTTGCTGTCTGTAAAGGGCTTTCATATTTTTGCCTTTTGCGCCCTATTATTTACAGTTGTAACTTATTAGGGTGCAAAGATAGAGAAATTTATAACTAAAACGATATAGCTATGAAACAATTATTATTAATTCTTGCGTTTTTACTTCCGCTTTGCGCTTATCCCCAGTTAAAAGAACCGTTTAATGGACTGGAGATTACATCGGATAACCCTTGGACGGGTGATTTAGATTGCTTTGTGATTGAGACCGGATGGCTGGTCTCACGTGCGGATCCTACCCGGAAAAGTGTTTCCATAGAAACTCCTCTCGTTTATTCCGCTACAATGGAATGGGAATTTGAGATTCGGATGGATTTCAAACCAAGCGATCAAAACCATATCCGGCTACATGTTTATTTAGATGATCAGAGGATGCTTGGATTAAAAAACGATTATTATGTCCAAATCGGCAGTAATAAGAAAACGATAACTTTTCGGAAACATACCGCAACGGAGAAGAATCCAAAGATCTTAATAGAGAAAGCGCTCGATGTCTTGTTGGGAGCCGTGGATTTGAAAGTGAAACTTACTTTAGAAAATCATAAGATATGGAACTTATATGTGCTAGAGAAGGGTAGGTTTGTCTTGATAGGGAGTTGTGAGTCTGAAGTTTCTTCTTCATGTAAAGGGGGACAACTACGTTTTGAATGCCGCTATTCTAAAACTCGAGTAAATGATTTTGCGTGTAACTACATCATTATATCCGATAATATCTCGATCGAACCAGAGAAGCCGGATACTCCCGAAGAGCCAGAAGAACCCAATGAGCCCGATGAGCCGTTGGTTCTTCCGCGGCTTCTTGCTATCCAACCGATCACCGAGTCTGTTTTCCAATTACAATATAATCTTCCGGTGGATATCCGTGAGGCGATATTCTCTATATCGGGTATCGGTAATGCTTCTCGTATGACCTATGCGGATGATATGCGGATCTATGTGAATATCAGCTTTGATAAAGAGTTGAAGGTTGGCATGGGTTATGATTTGTTGTGCTCGGGGTTAATGGATCTTGAGGGAAATAAGATTCCGGAGAGTTCTACCGAGATTCGGTTAGAATATGAAGAAGAGCCCGACGTTCCGGAGGAACCGGAAGTGCCGGATACTCCTTCTTTCCCCGCTGGTAGTATCCGTATTAATGAGGTGATGGCTGATCCGAAAGGACAAAAGGCTTTTCCGGAAACGGAGTATGTGGAACTTTATAATACGACGGATAAGGCTATAGAGTTAAATGGTTGGTCATTCTTATATGGTAGTAAGCCAACGGTATTGACAGCTTTGTTTTTGGATGCGGATGGATATGTCGTGCTTTATCGGTCCGGTAGGGATATACATATTGATGATGCGGGGCTGGATCTGCCCTTGGATAAATTCCCGGCGTCGTTGGTAAACACGGGGAAGGAGCTTGCTTTATTCGATCCTTCCGGTAAGGAGATCGACCGGATTGCCTATGAGAAAGCGAAAGCCGGTATCGCTTGGGAACGTTCTGAAACCGGCTTTCATTTATCAACGGATGAGCGAGGAGGCACGCCGGGTTCCGCGAACTCTTCTCCTGACGATGAACCAGAAGATCCAGATCGTCCGGACGCTCCCCATAAACCGGGTATCCCCACGGACATTATAGTCTTACCCAATGAGATCGTTTTTAATGAGTTGTTGCCGAATCCTTACCCGGAAGGGAGTGAGTATATCGAGCTTTATAATCGTTCGGACCGGACATTGCCTTTGGCCGGACTGTCTGTTGCTACTCGTAAATCCGATGGTACATTGAGTTCGCATTATCCTTTATCTTCTATAGTCTCTCCGGTAGAACCACAAGATTATGCGTTGCTGACTAAAAGTATGGGAGGAGTGAGCGATTTTTATCTGATATCTTCGCCGGATGCTTTGCATGAATTAAAACTTCCGGTCTTGGCAAATACCTCCGCTACGTTAGTCCTGTTTCGTACAGAAGATGAGGTTATGATCGATGAGATTCGTTATTCCTCTAAATGGCATGCCCCATCCGTGAAAAACGAGAAGGGGATTGCCTTGGAGCGGATTAATCCTGATAGCGATACGCAGGATGAGATGAATTGGACCTCGGCTTCGGCCACGGCGGGATACGGTACGCCCGGCTATCGGAATTCCCAATATGGAAAGCAAGATGAAGGCGAGGTAACGGGCATAGAGCCTCCCGTTTACTTTGAAGCGACGAAAGAATATACCATCTCTTACCATCTAGATGAATCCGGCTATACCTGTAGAGCTTGGATATTTGATATCTCCGGAAGGTGTATCAGTGAGGTGGTAAATCATGACTTATTAGGGATAGAAGGTGAATTGACTTGGAACGGCCTTGCGGTGAATGGTTCCAAGGTGAGAACAGGCGTTTATATTTTCTATGCGGAACTTGTTCATCCTCAAGGAAAAATTGAACGTTATAAAGAAGTTTTCCTAGTGAAATAGAATGGGATGTGAAATATAAATACTATTTTTGTCATGAGTGATTTTGAAAGAAGGAGAGAAAAGAATAAAGAGGCGCGAGAGTTAGTGAAGATACGGAAGGAGAATATCGCAAAGTATTTCTTTGACCTGTCAAAGTTGACATTTGCGGCTTTAGTGTTGGGATTAGGTGGAGCTTTCTTTAATATAGGTAATAGGGAAAGGTTATCATATGTTGATACTATACCTTTGATCATTTGGTATATTTTTGGAGTTGGCTTAGTTGCTACCGTATGGTTCGCATATATTGGAAGTTTAATACTTAAAATAGATTAGTATGATAGTAGTGGCTGTGTTTTTTACAATTGTTGCTGCAATAGCAGGGAGTATCTTACTATTTCTTCACACTCCTCGCGGAAAGCGTTGGATAAGGGGTGATTAATAGACCGCTTTATACCACTCAAGATCCTTGTACCACTCGTTCAGTTTGGGCAAGGCTTCTTGGGGGACGTAGATAGATAAGCCGCTATATTTATTGACCGGCAGATAGCTTCCATACGGATACGGATAAGCGTAAACTGCCTTGGGTGTAGTAGCCTTGTAAATAACCGCCTTTTCCATGCTCCGCTTGAATGCGTTATATTGCTCTTCCGTGGCCAGACGGCTCACGTAATCATCAAAATCATATAAGGCATGATAATTCGGCGTCAAATACTCCATGATCTGCAATTCGCTAACGGGTACGGCGAAAAGATCACTTTCCGTCTTATCATGGAATAGGGTACGGCAAGTAGCGGCCAATTCATCCAACTCATCGCTTTTCATGACCGAGATCGTTCCTGCCTCACTTTGATAATACGTATAAAACTTTGTCGCTATCCCCACCACATCAGCTTCTTTTTTGAACATATCCCCCATGATCGTTTGATAGGGGAAACCATTGGCCAGTATCTCCGTGGGCGAGCCGATAATATAATCCGCACATCCCCGGAAAGCGTAAGCTACCTCGGCGCACGACATATAACAAGCGTCGAACAAAATAAAATCAAAATGATACTTCGATAAAGCGGAGGCCAAATCATTGATCTCCATGAAATTATTCTTCCCGTCTTGCCCGAAAGAACGCAGATAGCTATAGATATCCGAAGGTAGCCATCCCGTTCCGTGACTCCACAGCACCAACCCGTAACTATCCGCCGGATATTCCTTTTGTACCTTGTCGATTATTTGCGTCAGCGTCTCGGTAGAGGCCGAGTTCTGGTTCGAGTCGTAGGTCTCGAGCACGATCTGCCGGATGGTATCCGCTTCCACTTTTAATTGGAAAAGCTGGGGAGCCTCGTTCTGCTTATCCGTATAGATCAATAAATTGCCGTTGTTCAATCCATCTCGCTCAATCCCTTTCTTTATCGCCCTCAGGTTTTGGCTCACGTATCCACTCAAGCTATTATCTCCTGCGAAATAGATAAGAACCGTACGAGGGGCGGTAGTAGGGATAACGACCTCCTCTTTATCGCAAGCGACAAACGAAAGGAGTGACAGGAGAAAAATCACGATATATTTAGCCTTCATGAGTCATATTCTGGATTTATCTTGCAAAGATAACGTTTTCCGTTTGTAAATCGTGGATATTATATAAGTTAACGTACGAATGAACTGATAAATATTATCTATATTTGTACGGTTTTGTCTCTTAAATAAACAAACCTAATGAACCGGGAGATATGAATAAACTATATTTACTGTTAGTATTTCTTTTGCCAACTTTTATAGATATTCAAGGACAGGTCGTGGCCGTGAAGACCAATGTGCTTTATGACGCGATCACTACGCCGAACATAGGGGCGGAGGTCGCTTTCAACAAGCATTGGTCCGTTGAGGCATCGGGGTATTATAACGGTTGGACATTCTCGAGCGATAAGTCATTTAAGCATTGGATGATACAGCCCGAGGCGCGTTACTGGATACACGAGCGTTTCAACGGACATTTCTTCGGGGTTCATGCCCAGTATATGGATTACGATTTCGCTGGTTTGAAGCTCCTGTATGGGATGGAGAAAAAGAATAGTTATAACGGTAACGCTTATGGCGGCGGTATCTCTTATGGTTATCAGTTATACGTGTCGCCCCGTTGGAACGTGGAGTTCACGGCGGGTTTCGGATACTTGCATTTCGAATATGATAAGTACGCTTTTCCTAGAGGAGATGCGCCTATCGGCAAGTTCCGCAACGAGTATTGGGGATTAACAAAGGCAGGTATCAGTATCGTTTACATCATCAAATAAAGAGATAAATCTATGAAGACATTCATTTATATATGCTTGTATATATGCTTGCTTGTGATCGGCCTTGTTCTTCCGGCAGGAGCGCAGGTGCCTATACAATCTTACCGGGGGCAAGTCTCCGTGAAGCAAAACCGCATCGAGCGGGAGGGCAACTCCTTGCGTCTAGACCTAACGATCAGTGTCTGCGGACTCTCCGTGGGACGATATCAAACCCTGTCCTTGATGCCGATGTTGAGTAGCGACAGAGATTCCGTAGTCATGGCCCCGGTAGTACTAAACGGGGTAAACAAGCAAAAAATGTTCGACCGTACCTTAGTTTTCGAAGGCAAGAAAGCCGCCGATGGCGACGCTTATACGGTAATCAAGAACACCCCGGAACTGATCCGTGAAATCCCCTATGAACTATCTATCCCATACCAGCCATGGATGAAGAACGCCGCGTTGATCTTGGTTGGGGAGTTGGATAATTATGAAGGTGCGCCATTACGAACATTCGTAAACGTATTGACAGAACATTTGGACATTCCGTAAAATAGTTTTTAACGCATTCCGTTATCCTGCAAGTACTGTCGAATAAGCGTAGGCGGTAGACTTGGGTATGGGCTTGTGCCTGCAATGTGTTCTGTATCTTTCGCTATGTTTCGGTGTTGAAAAATAGCTCGATGCCATATTCGTACATTTCTTGTACTTCTGTGTCACTGGCTCTTTTCACGAAAGTTTCCCCATTCCTGAAGTCAACTAGGTAAATGGCAAGTTCGTCACTCGGTAATTCCAGAAAGTCGTTAACCACATAAGGACTGTGTGTCGTTATAAAAAACTGGTTTCTGTCCGATTGGATAATATCCTGCGTTACCTTTGATATGAAAGGAGGGTATGAGTGGGCTTCCGGTTCTTCAAAAACTAATGCGGACTCACTGTTACTTTCAATAGCCGCTTTGTAGAAAATCATACGCTGCAGGGTATCGGCTATGGAATGAAATGGAATTAAAAATATCTCTCCCGGTTTCTTTTCTTTCATTACTTTAATCTCCTGGCTATTGGTATCGAAGACATATTTCAAGCCATAGTCGTTGAAAATAGTTCTTAATTCTTCTTTCAACTTGGGCATCATGGAAACAATATTCATCAAATTGCTTCCTCCCGGAGGTAATAGGAAAGGGATCGGTAATTTCTCCTTATCGAATGCTGGTGGATAGAGATAGCATTTGAAAGGATTTGCAGGTTTTCATATTTTCGGATTATGTTAAAGATTCCATATTCTGAAAAACAATCTATCCATGTGTATGTTTTCTTTTAAAGAATATGAATCAATAATTTGATTATCATGAAGATTTTAATAATAGTTACTAGCACAGGGACTTTTGCCAATGGGAAACTCGCAACCGGATTATGGCTTAGTGAGTTTACTCATATCTATCATAGTGCAAAAGAAAGCGGCTATGACATAACGGTAGCCAATCCGAAAGGAGGTTATACTCCCATTGATCCCGAAAGTTTAAAACCAATTTTTTTAGATGAAATGTCCGAAAAGTATTGGGAAAAGCCAGAATTCAAAAAGCTGTTGGATCATGCAAACAGTTTGGATAACCTGTTGGAACAACAGTTTGATTGTGTCTATTTAGCCGGCGGACACGGTGCGATGTATGACTTTCCTGGCAATGAAGCTTTAAAGACTATCGTAAGGAAACAGGATGAAAGTGGGAGGATAGTGTCGGCCATCTGCCACGGGGTCAGTGGGTTGTTGAATGCCAAACTATCCAATGGCGAATATATGATTAAAGGCAAAAAGCTGACGGGATTCAGTTGGTTTGAGGAAAGTCTTGCCAGAAGAAAAGAAGACGTGCCTTTTGATCTTGAAGCGTTGTTGAAAGAGAGAGGAGCGGATTATGAAAAAGCATTGATACCTATGACTTCAAAAGTAGTTGTAGATAATAATCTGATTACTGGGCAGGACCCGTTCAGTTCTAAAGAAATGGCGAAGGTCGTTATGCGGCAATTAAATAAAGCACGATAATAAATGGCTGAAGTAATCAGCTGGGAATAAATGTTTAATTCAAATCAGTATCATTATGAATTTAGATGAAGTCCTTCATCATCGTCGTTCTGTACGGGTGTATGATAAAGAAAAACCAATAGATACGGAAAAGGTAAAACATTGTTTGGAACTGGCTACATTGGCTCCTAACAGTTCTGATATGCAATTATGGGAATTTTACCATATTACAGAACCTGAATTATTGGCAAAAATTTCAAGGGACTGCCTTGGTCAGAAAGCGGCTTCTACCGCTTCACAAATTGTCATTTTTGTGGTTCGGCGTGACTGGTACAAGAAACATGCGCGATTCGTACTCAATTTTGAACGGGAGAACATTCGTCATTACAGTCCTAAAGAACGTCAGGCCAAACGTATTAAGGATCGGGAAATATATTACGGTATATTGATGCCCTTTGTTTATGCCCGGTTCTTCGGTATTCTCGGATTGCTTAGGAAATTGTTGGCTAATATAATCAGTATTTTCCGTCCTATGATGCTTGAAGTTTCCGAGAATGACATACGTGTGACAGCCCATAAATCCTGTGCGCTTGCCGCACAAACGTTTATGATTGCGATGGCAAACGAAGGCTATGACACGTGCCCCTTAGAAGGGCTGGACAGCCGTCGGCTAAAAAGGACATTGAAACTACCTCATGGTGCTGAAATAAACATGGCTATTCCTTGTGGGATACGGGATGGAAATAAAGGCATTTGGGGGGAACGTTGCAGAGTACCTTTTGAAGATGTTTATCGTAAACTTTAAGGCCTCCTTTTTTAAGGCTGGAATTTTCACTCACAAATAAAAAGTACAAATATCAAGTATAAGTGGTAGATGTTGTAGATGTTCGCATGAGCCGTTAATTCCCTATCTCGCAAAAATAAGTGACTTGTATCCATTGGCCATTCTGAAAGTGGATAAGTTGAAGGACGGCTCGATGGCTGTTGATGGTGAGGTTGGCGGTAATCTGCTCCGTGGTGAATGAGTGGTGAGCGTATTTGGCAGTGTGGTTGATGATCTTGTTGGCATACGTCTCTTTTCCTTCCTTTTCCCACGTGAAGATAGCGCGATCGAAATCTAGCGTGAAACGATCATGGAAGGTGTTTCCTTTCCATGTCTGACCCAAGGGCTTGACGCCTTGTGGAGTATCAACGCATTCTGTTATCCGGCAAGTGTTGTCGGATAAATGTAGGTGATAGACTTGGGCATTGGCTTGCGTGGCAAGCAGGAGCCATAGCGACAAGACGGGTAACAGGAGGATCGTCTTCATTTAATGGATAAGGGCAACCTGTCTCCATCGGTTGCCGGGCTAAAAATACAGAAGCGTGGAAACTATTGATATTACCGTATTGAGGCTCTGGACGGCCCTATCCATGTAATAAACAATAGCCCACGCCATGCTGTTATATCGTCCAGAGCAATTACTGGTAAATATAGCACCGACGTGAGCGTTTATTGTCTATTATCCATGGATATGAAATTGTCCAGATTTCAATACGGGATAATATCTTTAAACGCTCTTCGTTAACTTATGTCCTCCTTCAGTGACCTACGCTTAGATATGAGGGATTATCGCAAATATAGGAAGAATAATTGATATCCGTATGCTATGTGGGGAGAAGTTTCCTCGCGGATTGACATTTTGACAAAATGTAAACGGAAATCCGTGAGAGTCGATTATTTCGGGCGGATGTACGTCTCGCTTCCAAATACGCAAGAAAAAAACAGCAATTGTTTAGTAGACAGACAGATGTCGGAAAATGGCCTTTTATTCTAGCGAAATTAATTCATCGTAACTCATGGTTTGCCGGGTGTTTGGGCTATTCCATAAGGTTACGATAGGGTTATAATAAGGTTATAACGCCTTTCTCATTAGGTTATAACCCTATTCTTAGCTGCTTACGATGCCCAACGTAACCATATGTGTCGCCTAACGCGGCCTTTCGCGTTGGCTTTCGCGACCTATTGTGTGTGAAAAGGGGGGCTTTCGAGGAGAAAAAGGGCACTAATGGCTATCTCCTTCTCATTGTTTTGTGGTTCTTGCGAGAAGGGGATGTCACGATATATGGCTTATATTGCTCAAAAAGGTGGGATAATGACCGTATTGCTATCGAAAGGTTTTCTGATATTTATTTTATTGTAAGTAATCCTAGCTAAATATAGAGTGGCGTGTTTTTATGAGAATGGATTTTATGATAGAGAAGAGAGGCGGTGATATGAAGACCGGCTATTAAAAATTAATTAAGGGATTAGGTCTTCTATGTTGAGGAAGCCTAATCCCTTAATCTATGAAAATAAAGATAATATATTACTTGATTTCACCATTACCCCATTCTGCGGATTCTACTCCAACTGTTACATTCTGTAATTCGATCTCAAAAGTATATAAATATTTTTTACTAGGCTTCCATCCGTCTGTAACTACCGGTAAATCGATTTTCTTTACATTATTAACATCACCTGCACTTGTGGTTACAGTGTAACTGATCACAGCTGTTATATCTTTTTCTGCATATGATTGAGGAAGTAAAAACATAGGATCTAGTAAGTCGGTCGCTGCTAGTGCTACGGTATTGTCCAACTCATTTGCTAAGTTCGTTTTTTCGATGGCTACGTTGTGGTAAGTATTATCCAGCACCCATATATTATCTGTGTTATTAGTGTTAAATGTATATGTTCCTGCATTCTTAATTTTGTTGGTTGCAAATGATAACTTAAATCCTGTTACGGTAATCTTTGTTGCTCCAGTGTACTGTGCCTTGAGCTTTGCTTGAAACTTAATTTGAGAAAGAAGGTGATCCATTTTGAATTTAACAGTACCTGCATCTACTGCAACTCCATCTATAGTTGTGCTTGTTTTAGTAAGATCTGTGACCATATCTGCTACTAAATCTATTTGCGTATCAATTTCATCGGAAACAGTCAGTTTAATAGTCGGTGCTCCTGTTTTTGCTTTGTCTGATATTGTAGTGATACTAGTTGTTTTAGGGCTGTAGGCAAAGAAAGTTACTTTACCAAGATCTCCATCCTCATTTTGTTCATTTGGCCAATATTGTATAGGAGAATAAGACCATTTACTATCAGTATATGTAACGGCTTGATCGTACATGAAGTTTGGAGCTTTAGCTTTGTCTCCACTTAATGATGCCCATGTATCGACACCTGTATAAGTTGCTATAACATTGAATCCCGTTGTTTGTAGTTTGGTGTCATCCATAATACTGGCCTTCGTCTGTTTCCCCACATAAGTTCCGAAATTAATCGCATTGTCATTCTTTGCTACCAATGTGCCAATCTCATCTTCGCCTGAGCAGCCCGCCAATACTACTAGGCTTAATGCTGCGATAAATAAATTTGTCTTCATAATGTTTAGTCTTTTAATGTTGTTTTATGTTGTTACTATTTATCATTCTATAGTTATGCGGGGATTACGATATTCGTCTCATCTCCCCAATTGTCTACTGTCGCATCGAATCCCCCTTCGCCGCCATTCTTTTCCGGCTCCACGTTTGGTAGCTCCAACGGAATATCCTCGGGAACTTCTTCCTTATCCAGATCAATTTTCGTACCCAGCACCACCTCTACCTCTTTCGTCTCATTATTGATCGCGGCACGTGGAGCTATATCATATTGCTTCGTAATGACCGTTCTGTTATCGACCAATAAGATGGAGAGCGTAAGCAAATTACTGATCTCGTCCGTGGCCTTCGATGTGACGTTTGGTCTGCCGAGTGTCAAGTAAGAGCCGGATAAGATACCATCGGTCGTTGAGTTCTCGTGAAAGGTCTTTTCCGAGAAGTCCACGAGTTGCGTCGCTACGCTACTTCCGGTCTTTCTATCCGCTATCCAATATGTATCCGCCATCCCTTTAATCGATCCCCTCGCAGTCCGCATGTTGTGCAATCCTTTTATCTCTAAGGACAGATGGGTCGTGAAGATTACCTTCTCGGGCCGGCAAGCCAAGGAAAACTCCTTTCCCTCCTTAAGGTTCGCCCGTACCATCTCTTGCGTCACCTCAAAACCCTCCAATGTAGCTACCGCTAAAGGTTCCGGATCGTAGATCAGCCGCTCTCCCTCGGTGGGCGTGTACCAATCGCTATCCGTCGTCTTCATCACGATCCGCAGGGTGCTGTATTGATCTTGACCTTCGATCGTGAGATAACTGTATTCTTCGGCCGCTTGGTTAAATACCACTACGTTATAGATCCCTTTCCTCAATCGCACCTCGTCGCCCGTCACCGTGTTGGTAAGGAAACGGCTTGGCTCCCCTCCATCGACCGGGTAAAAGAGCGCGGTCATACCATCCGGGTCGATACCGCAAGGACCCCAATCTATGTCGAGGCGCACCGCGCAACGGTCTACATACTCGCCGATCATAGTCTCTTTCGAGCATCCCGCCAATCCCATGACAAGCGAGATCAAGATGATAAATAACCGGCTCTCTCTCATCGGATACTCGTTTTCTTTAGCCCGTTGATATTGTTTGCGATCCCTTTCCTTTCATTGCTTAGATTCAAGGAACTGTCCTTCGATAGGAAAAACGGCGACAAGGTCAATTCCTTATGCTTCTCCGTGTCCCCCTCAACCTCTACCGAACGGATCGTGGCGACATATAACGGGATCACCTCGTCTTGACATGCCTCCAGATCCTCTAGAGAGGAGATATATGCTTCCGCTTCCTCGAACTTCGACATATTACGAAAACCTATGTTTTTCGCGTCGTAATTGAAAACCAATACATTATATTTATCCGGTGGTAAGAACAGGGTGATGCCATTGGCGTTCCCATCCGTCTGTATCATCGGCCCGCCCTCCGACGGGTAGATACAATAGCGAAGTTTCTCCGGTACCGGGGAACCTGCTACCACGCTATCCCAACGAAGGGTGCAAGTGATGTAGCCCGTGCCTCTTTTCTCCGGTTCCTCGGATCTCTCGCAACTACATTCCAGCACCATGCCGATAATGAATAAAACTGCGATAGAGATCTTTAAGATAATACTTGTCTTATTGTACCTATACATTTTATTTATCTTTGAAAATCAATTATGATTGATCTTCTGGACGCAAATGTATAGGGAATGCTAAAGGGGAGAATTGTTATTTTTGTCCAAAGAGTTGCAAAAGTTGAGAGATTTAAAAAAAATCATTGAATATTATGTATTTTCATCCTTTAGAGAACGGACAGAGCGGGGAGATTGGCCGAAATTAGCCCTGCAGAAGTGCGAGAAGTTAGAAAGCGATTCAAAGCCATACTTGTAGCAAATCTCGGATATGGAAAGCTCTGTCATGATAAGGTCGTTATGAATGTCTTGGCATTTGCGTTTCAGCATCCATTGATAAGCGGGCTCTCCAAACGTATCCTTGAAGATACGGCGGAAGGTGGGTACGCTGTAGCCTCCCAATTGGGCGAAGGTCTCCACGTCTTTCGCCTTCTGGTAGTTCTGCATCACGAAATACTGGAAACTGTGGCTATACCGGTAAATCGGGGCGTAAAAGGCGGCTAGCTCCTTGATGGGGTAGTAGCAGTTCAGCAAGTAGACCATCTCCGAGCGTTTGGCTTGCATCAGTCCGGAGCATCTTAAATCATCGTTGAGGTAAAGCTTCATGCCCTCGATGAAGAGTTGTATCGGCGGGACCATCGTCATTACGATGGGCTGCTGGCGTTCGTTCTCCACGATGGAGATGCCTTTGTTGAAACGATTGTCGCATATGTTTTGCGGACGCTCGAAGAGATAGATGATACATTCGGTGTAGTCGAGTACCTTGCACTCCACTTTCGAGCCGATCGGTTGCAATACGAACTGTCCGCCCCGGAACGTGGTGTCCGGGTGCTCCTCGCTGTTCAGCCAGATCTCTCCCTTGACTAGGAAAAAGACCATGTTCTGCATGCATCTTGTCTGAGGGATCACGTACCCTTTCGGATAAAGACGATACTTGAATATGTCCCTCTGGTAGAAACTACAAGAGGAACAGTCGGTATATTTGGTGCAGCGATGGTCGGTTAACATAATTGGTGTCTTTATAATTTTACTTTCTTTGTCTTGCCCTCGCTCTCGTTGTGAAAGCGATCTACGGCGGTCACTACATAGCGATATTTTACCTTACCTTTCTCGTAAGGCATCAAGTAGCCGGTTTCCCGGGTGATAGCCACGATCTTCGAGGGATCGCTCGTGTCTATCGGCTCCTTGTCGTTAAAGCGATAGACCACGAAATAGGAGGCTAGCTCCGGATTCGTGGGGCTTTGCTCCGCTTGCCAATGTAACAAGAAGCCTTTAGGTGTCCATTCGGTCTTTAGCTTGCTTACGTCTTTTGGCGGACGGTTATGCATATGGGTATAGGCCGGGATAAGGGCCGGGTAACGGTGGTAGTTCCGTTTCAGGCTGTCGGCTACGCCCTTGTTGTTCCATAGAATCTCATTGGCGGGCCAGAAACAATTGCCGCTCACGTGAGGCAAGGCACGCTCGTAACGCATCTTGCGGGTTAATTGGTCCGCTTTCATGGTGCGGGCCACGTCTTGCCCGATATATAAATGACCTCCGTTGGCGTTTTTGTCCCACCATTTGATAAGCGTGATGTAATCTGCTGCCGGGTGTCCGATCTCCCAATAGATCTGGGGGATGTTATAATCGATCCAACCTTGCTGTACCCAATAGGTGATATCGGCGTAGAGGTCGTCGTAGTTTTGCAGACCGTTGGTATTGCTACCCGATCCGTCTGCGGTGCTTTTCTTGTTGCGGTAGATGCCGAAGGGACTGATACCGAAGCGTACCCAAGGCTTGGTGAGCAGGATGGTACGTTTCAATTCCCGGATCAGGGTATTCACGTTCTCCCGGCGCCAATCGTTCCTTTGCGCCTCGCTGTATCCTTTTCGCAAGCCGTATTTCCGGAAGCTGTTATCATCCGGGAAAGGCATACCCGCTGCGGGATAGGGATAGAAATAATCGTCCATATGGATAGCGTCCACGTCGTAACGGCCGACGATATCACGCACTACCCGGCAGATAAACTGACGGCTTTCCGGCAATCCCGGGTCGAAAAGGATTTGTTTATTATAGGTGACAAACCATTCGGGATGCTTATGATAGATGTGGGAATCGGCGAAACGGGTGTTTCCCGCCGTGCTCGCCCGGTAAGGATTCAACCAAGCGTGAAACTCCATGTTCCGTTTATGGCATTCTTGGATCAGGAAGGCCATCGGGTCGAACTCACCTGCCGGGGCTACGCCTTGCTCTCCGGTGAAGAAGCGGCTCCACGGCTCGATATCGGATTTATAGAAAGCGTCCGCCTCGGGGCGCACCTGAAAGATGATGGCGTTGATGCCGCATGCTTGCAGGTAATTAAGCTTGCGGATGAAGTCTTTTTTCATCCGGGCGGGAGTCATATCCTTGTATTCGCCTTGAAAAGCGGTCTGTATCCATGCTCCCCTAAACTCTCGCTTGGCCTCCTTGCCCGTACTCGTAGCCGGACGAGGCTTCTCGCGAACCGTAGAACATGAGGTTATCGCACAAAAGAGAATCGCTACTAAGAAGCGAAAATATTTAATGTACATGGGTGCCTTGCTGTGTTTGTCTATGAAATTTTCAACAAATGTAGAAGATTCCCTGTAAATATGAAATATTTCGCCCTTGTTATTTTATTTACTTGGCAGTAGAGACGAGGCACACCTTGTCTAACTGTGTGAATTAGTTCGATGAAGATAGGGCAGAATCAGTTAGTTTTGGCTATCTTTGCGTTAAAGAAAAAGATAAAGGTAATATGTCTGAGAGCAATTCGATTTTCATCAAGGGGGCACGTGTCAACAACTTGAAAAATATAGATGTAGAGATTCCGAGGGACAAGCTGGTGGTGATAACCGGGCTGTCGGGGAGTGGAAAATCATCGTTGGCGTTCGATACCCTTTATGCGGAGGGACAGCGCCGGTATGTAGAGAGTTTATCCGCTTACGCCCGCCAGTTCTTGGGGAGGATGAGTAAGCCGGAATGCGACTATATTAAGGGAATACCGCCCGCTATCGCTATCGAGCAGAAGGTGAATACCCGTAATCCGCGTTCCACGGTCGGTACATCTACCGAGATTTATGAGTATTTACGCTTGTTATATGCTCGCGTCGGGAAGACGATATCGCCGGTTTCCGGCACCGAGGTGAAAAAACATCAGGTGAGCGATATTATCAAGGAGGTCATGCGATATCCCGAAGGAACTCGTTTTGCCGTATTCGCTCCGGTTGTCTTGCCGGAAGGCCGGGATATGAAGGAGCAGCTGGAGATCTTGCGGAAAGAAGGATATGCCCGTCTGTCGGTAAATGATACGGTATATCGTATCTCGGAGGTACTGGCGAGCGAGGAGTTGCTGTCTTACCCGATCGAGTTGTTGGTGGACCGCCTGACGGTATCGGACGATAAGACCTTGAAAAGCCGTTTGGCGGATTCGGCCGAGACCGCTTTCTTTGAGGGCCATGGTACCTGTTTGATTCGTATTTATACGGAGGAAGGGGTAGTCGTGAAGGAATTCTCGAAGAAGTTCGAGGCGGATGGCATGATATTCGAGGAGCCTACCGATATGATGTTTAGCTTTAATAATCCGTTGGGCGCATGTCCGACCTGTGAGGGATTCGGTAAGGTGCTGGGCATCGATGAGAATCTGGTGGTGCCCGATAAAAGCTTGTCTGTCTACCAAGGAGCCGTGGTTTGCTGGAAAGGTGAGGTGATGGGGGAATGGCTGAAAGACTTTATCGTGAAGAGCGAGAAATATAACTTTCCGATCCACCGTCCGTATTACGACTTGACACAGAAAGAGAAAGATTTGTTGTGGCATGGGGCGAGAGGTTTACACGGCATCGACGATTTTTTTAAGTTCGTGGAAGAGAATCTTTATAAGATACAATACAGGGTGATGCAAGCCCGCTATCGGGGAAAGACGACTTGCCCGGTTTGTAAGGGGAGCCGCTTGAGGCCGGAAGCGCTGTATGTGCAAGTGGGTGGTAAGAATATCGCCGAGCTGGTGACGATGCCGGTTTCGGAGGCAAAGGCTTTCTTTGATCAACTGGAACTGGACGAGACGGATGCGGCGATCGCTAAACGTTTGCTCACGGAAATCAATAATCGCTTGCAATTCCTGTTGGATGTGGGGTTGGGTTATCTGGCTTTAGATCGCCTCTCGGCCTCTTTATCCGGAGGAGAGAGCCAACGTATCAATTTGGCTACCTCGTTGGGTAGTAGCTTGGTGGGTTCGTTGTATATTTTGGATGAGCCGAGTATCGGTCTGCATTCCCGGGATACGGATTTGTTGATCAAGGTATTGCGACAGTTGCAAGCCTTGGGGAATACCGTGGTCGTGGTGGAGCATGATGAGGAGATTATCCGTGCGGCGGATTATATCATCGATATCGGTCCGAAAGCAGGGCGTTTGGGGGGCGAGGTCGTTTATCAAGGCGATGTGAATAACCTCCGGAAATGTACCGATAGCCATACGGTACGTTATTTGACGGGAGAGGATCAGATCGAGATCCCGCCTTATCGGCGTCCGTGGAATAATTATATAGAAGTGACAGGGGCTCGGAAGAATAACTTAAAGGGTGTGGACGTGAAGTTTCCTTTGAACGTGATGACGGTGGTTACCGGTGTGAGCGGTTCGGGTAAAAGCTCCTTGGTTCGTGATATCTTCTACGAGGGCGTGAAACGTCATTTGGATGATGCCGCCCGCCTGACCGTGGATTGCTCCGGTATCAGTGGTGATTTGAATATGATTCAGGCGATCGAGTTTGTAGACCAGAACTCGATCGGAAAGAGTTCTCGCTCGAACCCTGTGACGTATATCGGCGCTTACGATGAGATCCGTAAACTATTCGGCGAGCAGCCCCTAGCGAAACAGATGGGATATAACGCCGCCTATTTCTCCTTTAATAAAGAAGGAGGTCGCTGTGAGGAATGTAAGGGCGAGGGCAAGATCACGGTAGAGATGCAGTTTATGGCGGATATCACCTTGGAATGCGAGGCTTGCCACGGCAAACGCTTCAAGCAGGATGTATTGGATGTAGAGTATCAAGGCGCTAACATATACGATGTGTTGGAAATGACCGTGAATCAAGCGATCGAGTTCTTCGAGAAAGGTTCCGGCTCCCAAGAGAAGAAGATCGTGAAACGCTTGAAACCGCTGCAAGACGTAGGTTTGGGCTATATCAAGCTGGGACAGACTTCCTCCACTTTATCCGGTGGTGAGAACCAACGTGTGAAACTGGCTTATTACTTAGGCCAAGAGAAGCAGCAACCTACCTTGTTCGTTTTCGACGAGCCTACGACCGGTTTACATTTTCATGATATCAAGACTTTGTTGAAAGCTTTCAATGCCTTGATCGAGAAAGGTCACTCCGTGGTAATTATCGAGCATAATATGGATGTGATCAAATGTGCGGATTATGTGATCGATTTAGGACCGGAAGGCGGAAAGGCCGGCGGGCAGTTGGTTTGTGCCGGTACACCGGAGGAGATAGCGGCTTGCGAGGCATCCTATACCGGAAGGTTTTTAAGGGATAAGTTATAAGGAGACGATATAAAAAGACAAATGTAAATAGCTCCTGCCCGAATATTCGGATAGGAGCTATTTCTTTTAAGAGGAATGGGAGCATTTCCATTAATATCCTGGGTTTTGCTCGATGATTCCATTTTTCGCAAGGTCTATAACCGCTTGCGGTATCGGGCCGTATTCGTGGGTCCCTTTGATGAAACGGGCATTTTGGAGATGAGAGCGGAATGTCTTCTCATGCTCGAAATAAGTGTTCATCACGTCTGAGGCGATTCCCCAACGGACTAGATCAAAGAAACGTTCACCTTCTAAGGCGAATTCCAGACGTCGTTCGGTACGTAAGGCTCGGATCGCCTCCTCTTTGTCGGAAAATGACGGATATAATCCGATCCGGTATTTGGCGGCATCCGCTGTCCCGTCAGCGGTTTTTACGGTCTGGCTGTTCATGGCACGCTCGCGAACTTGGTTGATGTATTTCAATCCGGTAGCCAAATCGCCTAGTTCGATAGCAGCTTCGGCACGCCACAATAACACGTCCGCATATCGAATAATATAAACATTCAATGCGTTTACGTATGGCCAGATAGCCAAATAGTAACTTGAGTTCTTGGAGACAATACGTTTTTTCGGGCTATACGGACCGTAAACCGTAGCCTCACGAGGAGTCCAGTCATAGAGTTGGACATCAAGGAACATGATTCCGGGGCGGGCTACCGTGTGGTCTAGGCGGGTGTCTACATAATCATTTTCCGAAACGTCTATGCCGTCTTCCAAAGGCAAGCCGTTGGAGTCGGTCTTATAAGCGTTTACTAGGTTTTGGGAAGGACGAAGGAAACCATAGTTGGGATAAGGGCCTCCCGGAGGTAACAAACGGTCGCCCGGATTTCCGTTGTAGTTGTTCGGGGAGCCATCGTTGATAGAGGCTTGGACTGAAAATAAAATTTCAGAGCAGTTGTCATTTTCTGGCAAGAAGATATTCCGGAAGTCGGGGAGTAGCTGGTATTTGCCGGAATTGATCACCTCATCCGTCGCTGTAGCGCATTCCTGCCATTTGCCTTGGAACAAGTAAACTTTAGCCATATAAGCCCGGGCCGTCATCTTACATGGACGTGCCACATCCGGCTGGGAATCCGGGAGACCTTCGTAGGCGGCCTTAAAATCATTCAGTATCTTCTCCCATAATTGATCGGATGTATACTCCTTATTCGAGATAGAGGCGAATGCGGAAGGATCGCTGACACTCTCGTCGAAATATGGGATCTGGTTATAGATGATCTTTAAGTTGAAATAGAAATGGGCACGCAGGAAACGCATCTCGGCGATACGGGTCTCCTTTTTATCATAATCGCTGCCTTTGAGGATACGGATCGCTTGGTTACAACGGTTCACGCCCTCGTATAAGGCTAGCCATTTCCGATTGTAATCTTGGATAGTCGGGTCGATATGGAAGATTTCCATTAAGTGAACCGGGTTTTGGTCTCCCGTACCACCTCCGCCTTTGTAGGTATCGTCTGAGATCACATCGCCAAATTGCCAGTTGGAGCATCCTGAATTCAAGCCGGAGCTGGCATCGTCCATCTGGCCGTCTAGGATGGAATAGGCGGAGATAATCAATCCCTCGATGTTATTGGGATCTTGTGCTTGTTCGGGAGTCAGTTCGCCTACAGGTGTCTCTTCCAGAAAATCGCTGCATGATGTCAATGCGAATACGGCACAGGCCGCTATAATCATTTTCTTCATATTCTAGTTTGTTGTTGTTTGATGATTAAAAACTTACGTTTACTCCAAAGGTGAAGGTGCGGGATAACGGATAGATGCCGCGGTCCACACCCATATCTAGGTTACGGTAGTCACTGGAGTAACTTTGCAATCCCACTTCCGGATCGATACCGTCGTATCCTGTGATCGTGAATAAGTTGGTTGCTTGCGCATAGATATACAAGCTATTGAACTTAATCTTGGATAGGATGGACTGAGGTACGGAATAACCGATTTTCATGTTCTTTAAGCGAACGAAAGAAGCGTCTTGCACATAGTAAGACGAGGGCCGGATGTTATTGTTCGGATCGTCCATGGTGACACGGGGTATGTCCGTATTCGTGTTGGTTGGTGTCCATGCATTAACGACACGGCTGTTTTTGTTGTATTGCGATTGATTGTAGAAATCACCCACATAACGGGTCAAGTCGTATACATCGTTTCCGAACATTCCCTGAAAGAATAGACTGAGGTCAAAATTATGGAAGTTGACTCCTAATGTAAGGCCTGCTGTGACATCGGGGAGCGGGTTACCGATATAGTCACGGTCGTTACCGTCTATTACGCCATCTCCGTTTACGTCTACGAACTTGATATCACCCGGTTTTGCGTTAGGTTGGAGTAGTTCGCCTTTATTATTGGTATATGATTTGATCTCCGCCTCGCTCTGGAATAAACCGTCTTCTTTATAAGCGTAGAAAGAGCCGATTGGTTGACCGATGGCGGAACGAGAAACCTCTTGATCGAAGTTGAGGGAGTGAATCACACTGGTAGGCAGTCCGATATAGGAGACATCACCGTCTAATTCCGTCATCTTGTTCTTGATAGCGGACATATTGAAGGCGACATTGAACCCGAAATCTTTATTGATGCTCTTATTGTAGCTGACCTCAGCTTCGAAACCCCGGTTACGCATTTTCCCGACATTGTCCCATACCGTTTGGTTTGTACCCCCCACGGTACCGATCAAGGGACGCTCCCATAATAAGTCCTTGGTATCTTTGTTAAACCAATCCAGCACAACGGTTAGGCTGTTATCTAGGAAGCCTAGATCCAGCCCGACATTAGTTTGCGTGGTGGTCTCCCATTTCAAGTTTGCGTTACCGTAACGGGTTTGGGTGTATCCGGTTGTCACGGAACTTTGGCTACCGTCGATCGGATAGTTGGAGTGGTTCGGATTACTCATGTAAGAATCGATCGTGGAATAAGCCGGGATATCAGAGTTGCCGTTTTGTCCCCAACCTATGCGGACTTTCATGTTGCTGATAGCCGGAATATCATAAAACGGTTCGCTACTGATACGCCAGCCTGCGGAGACAGCCGGGAAATTACCCCATTTATTGTTACCAAGTTTAGAAGATCCGTCACGTCGGAACGTGGCTGCGAATAAGTAGCGGTTGTCGAAATTATAATCAATTTTACCGAAATAAGACATCATCTTGGAAGTAAAGGCAGAACCTGCGTTCTTCTGGGAGCCACTATCGCCCGCATCGAGGAAATGGAAGTTATCGTCATCCGAGGCAAAGCCTTCACGGGAGGCGGAGAAGTATTCCTCTTGATAACGGTTTGTCTCGATACCTAATAAGGCTCCGATCGTATGTTTATCGAATGTCCGTAAATAGTTTAACGTGTTCGTGAATACCCAATTGAAGTTCCAACGGTTTTGCGTGCTCAACGTACTCAAGGGTTGCTGGGTGTTCAATTCGTTGTATTTGGCCTTGAAGCTTCGTTTATACAGGTTTTTATAATCCGCTCCGAAGTTGGTCTTGAAATAAAGTCCCTCTAGGATATTCAGTTCGGCGAATAGATTACCGAATAGACGGGTGGTACGATCTTTATTATCCTTATTACGGTATAATTCGCCTAACGGGTTGGAGATGTCGGCGATCGGGTTGCTGCCGAAATTCCCGTCCAGATCGTAAACAGGGGTAATGGATACGGTCTTATAGGCGTTGTATAACATACCTCCCAGTGCGGCGTTATTGGTGACCGAGGTTCCCCACGCATGTGATAATGTGGCGTTCTCACCGATTTTCAAACGATCGTTGAAGAGCTTGGACTCATTGTTGAAACGTCCGGATATACGTTCGAAACCAGTATATTTCATAAGACCGTCTTGGTTGAAATAGCCTAGGGAGAACAAGTGGCTGCTAACTTTATCTGCTTTCGCCAGAGAGAGGTTATAGGACTGGACCATGGCTTTTTGCATGATCTCGTCAACCCAATCCACGTCTCCCGAGGGAAGACGGTGATCTGCGTCAAGGAATTCCGGAATTACGGCGGTCTCGCCGGAGCCATACACGTCGCTTACTGGTGATTTCCCGTCGTTACGCTGTGCCTGCCATAATAAGTCGCCATATTCTTGGGCGTTTAGCATACGCATCTGTTTTGCCGAGGTTTGTACTCCCACGTAAGCGTCTAGGTTTACCCGGAAAGTACCTTCCTTCCCTTTTTTTGTACTGATGATAACCACGCCGTTTGCCGCACGTGCGCCATAGATGGAAGCGGAAGAAGCATCTTTCAATACCTGCATACTTTCGATATCATTCGGGTTGAGAAAATTGATGCCGCCCTCTACTGGTACGCCATCGATGATATAAAGCGGATCATTGTTACGGATCGTGCTGAAACCGCGTACACGTACCGCTACGCCTCCGCCGGGCATATTATCCGGGATTACGTTTACGCCGGACAATTTACCTTGCATCATTTGATCTACACTGGATACCGGGGTATCTTTCAGGTCGCCTACCTCCAGTACGGAAACAGCACCGGTAAGGTCTTTTTTCTTCTGTACACTATAACCTACCACGATAACCTCGTCTAGGTTCTGGGTGTCATCCTGCAATTGGATCGTGAGGGGAGAACCATTCCCGGCTGGAATCTCCTTGGTGTTATAACCGATATAAGTAACGACCAATATGCTTTGCTTGTTTTGCAGCGAGAGAGAAAATTTGCCGTCAAAATCGGTTACGGCTCCATTTGTAGTCCCTTTCTCAATCACGTTAGCCCCGATAATTGGTTCTCCGTTCGTATCGGTGACTACGCCACTTACCGTGAATGTCTGTTGGGTGATCGTCATTCGTCCAGTAACGTTTGGCAGATCCTCCGCTGGTGCCGCATTGATTGGCTGTAAGTATGCTACGCCTAGCAAAAGAGCGGGAATCGCCATCGTAAAGTAATTTCTGTTGTCCATCCTTTTGTCCTTAAAATATATTAGAATTAATCTATTTTTTCAGAACGCAAAGGACGTGTGATTATATTACGATGATATGTCTATGTTATTAAAAATGTGTTCACGATTGTATTGCCTTTCAGTGATATGACGATTAGGCTACGATTACAAAAATGATGTCGGTTGTCTTTTGCGTATTGGTTAATGACGTTTTAGTACTAGTGAATAAAATGTAAGAATTATGAAAGTAACTCATTTTAAGAAAGTAAGCGAAACAAGTGGTGTGTGTGTCCTGTTAAGATTGTACTTATTTATAATCGAATAATTTATACTGTGCGTAGTCTTTACGAGACATTCAAGTAGCCTGTGAGGGCGAAAAAGCAGTAATATTAATACTAGTGTAATAAAATAAAGTTCATTCAGCCTGTTCTTCTGTGAAGAAAAACAGGCTGTGTTTTTATTGCTTGGCAGGATCTTCGTCTTTATTCCACTTATCTCGCATTCTCAGACGTTTGACTTGCAGATAGCGTAGAAGGATGATGATGACGAGCGTAGCGCCGATCATCAAGAAATATTCGGTATAATTATTCCCCGAATTGTTTCCCGGCCAGCCGATGATACTCATTACGATTAAGTAGACAAGTAAGGCAATTGTTGTGATGTTGATCTTCTTCATATTCGTTTTATTCTTAAAACAGGGCAAAGATATAAGATTGTTTCGGGCTTTAGGAGGTTAAAACGCATTTGTACTGTGCCCGATAATGTTCTGTTTGAATAATTAAGATATATAAACCTTGTGGGAGGGGAATCGGGAGGATAGGGTTCCCTGCCTGTACCGCTTGCGTAAATACCAATATGCCTGCCGGAGTAAGTAGTTTGACTTTACCGGGGGATGGAAGATTATTAATGAATAAAGTTTTGTTCTCTAGCTGATAGCTTAATTCCGGAAATGAAAAGGCTTGATTGGAAACAGGAGGATCTTGTCGGGCTTGAGGTTCCGATGTTGGGAAAGATATGGGTGCATTCGTTGATAATAATTTATAATTGGCTGGTTCGGATGTATTATATACAGATAGGCTGGTACTTTTATTCGCTTTGACAAAGAAAGCGGAGAATGGAGGGATGGCGAAATCGCTACCGATCACGTAGGGTTGGTAGGTGGAGCCGTCATATATATAAATGTATCCGTCTAAGGCTGAGTTTGATTCTATTTGACTAAGAGATAAAGGAGCCGGCAGAGGATTACCGCATAGATACCAGCCGTTGTGATTCTGGTTCTGGCTTTGGTTGTTAATGCTTACCGGAATAGAGGCTTGACCGTTTTTTCCGAAATCTATAGGGATATCTTTTGCTTTCGAGGAGAAACGAAGGTTCTGACGATCGGCGGAAGCGTCAATAGCGATCAGGTACCCCTTGTTCTTCTTGAAGATGGGCTGGGATGTATTGATTATTGTTTGTGGTATGACTTCCCAGTTGTTGGAAGGGCTTTGTGAGTTGGCTCGCTTTTCTCCGTTATAGGTTTGTACGTAAAAGTAGTTACCGTTTGTATCGCTTTTGTCATCACCCAGTTGGAAATCCGGGTCTATGCCGGAAGCGAATACATCGAAGGGGAAGGAGATAAAATACCATTTGCCTTTTTGAGCGAAGGTCCTCTCGATCGTTATTTTGCCGGAGATGTTAATAGTTCCGGACGATCGCAAGGTGGAGGAAGACGCCAAGGTACCATCATTTGGATAGATAGTAAGGTTATTTGCGGATAGATTTCCGGTTGGTAAAATATGGATATTTCCATTGCCAATAAAGATATCTTTACAGCTGATATTTGTATTTATGGAGATATTACCGTTAATCAAGGCGTTGCGGTGACGGTAGGTGGGTAGATGGCTCCAGTGATCCTCATGGTTCCAATCGCTGTTTCCGGTAAATAGGGAATAGGTAGGAATCATGCCGTGTGCGTAAACGCTGTCTACATAATAATAGCCGTTTTTGGTATTGGCGGCCGGTGTGGGGACGATAAGATCTAAGCCCGGAGGATTGTTTTTTATATCTGTGGTTTTGAAAGGATTGATGCCACTCTCTCCTATGGTTGGAACTAAGGAGGGATAACTTGTTTCCCCTTTTCGATAGGTTCTGGCTCTCATGCCTTCTCCTTCTACTAGAAGGATGCCCCCTTTCCGTATACTGATTTTTATATCTTGATGATTTGTTAACGTGAAATGCTCGAAAGCCACTTGCGTATTCATTGGCATTCGTAACCCGTAGTTTCCGTGGCTGTTAGGAATATCTTTCACGCCGGAGATATCTTCAATAAGGGCTTCACCTGTAATGGCATAATCCCAATTATCAGAAGCAAGTCCCTCAAATGTCTGCATCCGAAACGTATCCCGGATAGATATATTTGCGTTACTTTGCACAAAACTTTCCCATGTAGATGGATTTGAAACTTGTGACTGGATAAATTGTTGTACGAATAGGAATGCCGTACAAACGACAACGCATCTGGATAGATGCCAAATTCTCTTTTTCATAGCTAAGTTGATTTATATTTGTAAATATGTTCGCAAATATACGTAAATAATTGAAATAATATATCTTTGTGGCATGAAAGAATTTATCATATCTGAGGCACAGACCGAAAAGGCCGTTTTGGTGGGTTTGGTTACCCCCGAGCAAAATGAGCAAAAGGTTAAGGAATATCTGGACGAATTGGCTTTCTTGGCCGATACGGCAGGGGTGGATGCGGTAAAGCGTTTTACCCAGAAAATGGATTACCCGAATTCCGTCACTTTTGTCGGGACCGGTAAATTGCAGGAAATTAAGGAGTATGTGGTAGAGAATGAGATCGGCTTGGTGATCTTTGATGATGAGCTGAGTCCGAAGCAACTCCGTAATATTGAGAAAGAATTGCAGGTGAAAATCTTGGATCGTACGAGCTTGATCTTGGATATCTTCGCTAGCCGTGCACAGACCGCCCATGCGAAGACACAGGTGGAGCTTGCACAATATAAATATATGTTACCCCGCTTGACTCGTCTGTGGACGCACTTGGAGCGTCAGCGAGGCGGCGTAGGTATGCGTGGTCCGGGTGAGACACAGTTGGAGACTGATAAACGTATTATCTTGGATAAGATCGCACGATTGAAGAAAGAGCTGGTGGATATTGACAAGCAAAAAAGCGTACAACGGAAAAACCGGGGTAAGATGGTACGTGTAGCGTTGGTCGGATATACGAACGTAGGTAAATCTACCTTGATGAACTTATTGAGCAAGAGTGAGGTCTTTGCCGAGAATAAGTTGTTCGCTACGTTGGATACGACCGTACGCAAGGTCATTATCGAGAACTTGCCGTTCTTGCTGTCCGATACGGTCGGATTTATCCGCAAGTTACCGACCGAGCTGGTGGAATCTTTTAAATCTACCTTGGATGAGGTACGGGAGGCGGATTTGCTGGTACATATCGTGGATATCTCACACCCGACTTTTGAAGAGCAAATAGAGGTCGTGAACCGTACGTTGGCGGAGATCGATAAGACCGAGAAACCGATGATCATGGTTTTCAATAAGGTGGATGCATTTACCTTTGTCCCGAAAGAGGAAGATGATTTGACCCCTCGTGGTCGTGAGAATATCGATCTGGATGAACTGAAACGTACGTGGATGGGAAAATTGCAAGATAATTGCATCTTTATCTCCGCCAAGGAACGTACGAATATAGAGGCGTTGAAAGAGATGTTGTATGAACGGGTTAAACAAATCCATATCACCCGTTTCCCCTACAATGACTTCCTCTTTCAGCAATATGATGAAGAGTAGAGTCTTACAAAATTAGTACCAATGAATCATTTGAGAAATTTGCGGCCGGATGAGATCGCCACCTTGCGATCTCAGGCTTGCCGGGCCGATGATTGGAATCAAGTTTGGGTTCCAGAGGTGTTTGATATTGAATATGTGAACCACGTGCGTTTTTCGGGAGTGGTTAAGTTAGGAGCCTTTCGTAAAGCGTTTACCCTACCGGGAGGATTGGTAAAGCATAGCGGGCTTCGTCATGTTACCCTACATAATTGTACGTTGGGGGATAATGTGCTGATCGAGAACGTACAGAATTATATCGCTAATTACCAGATCGGTGATGACTGCTTTATCCAGAATATAAATGTTATGTTGGTGGAAGGCAAGGCTACGTTCGGGAATAATGTCGAGGTGTCGGTCTTGAATGAGACCGGCGGGCGTGAGGTTCCGATTTACGATGGCCTGTCGGCTTCATTGGCTTATATTATCGCATTGTACCGTCATCGTCCGGCCTTGATCGAACGCTTGCGGGATATGATTACCGCTTATACGGAGGGTATCGCCTCTACGGAGGGAACGGTTGGCGATAAGGTCAAGATTGTCAATACCGGTACGATCCGTAACGTGAAGATTGGTGATTACGCGACCATAGAGAATAGCGCACGTCTGGAAAATGGTTCCGTAAATAGTAAGAGAGAGGCCCCGGTATTTATCGGGGATAGTGTGATCGCGCAAGATTTCATTGTCTCTTCGGGAGCCAAGATCGCGGATGCCGCTAAGATTATCCGTTGCTTTATCGGACAGGCTTGCCAAGTGACGCATAACTTCTCGGCCCATGATTCCTTGTTGTTCAGCAACTGCGCTTTCGAGAATGGGGAGGCTTGCGCTATATTCGCCGGTCCGTTTACGGTGTCTATGCATAAGAGTAGTTTGTTGATAGCGGGAATGTATTCGTTCTTGAACGCGGGAAGTGGCTCTAACCAGAGTAATCATATGTATAAGCTGGGACCGATCCATCAAGGGATCGTGGAACGTGGCTCCAAGACTACCAGCGACTCGTATATTCTTTGGCCGGCTCGTATTGGCGCTTTCTCTTTGGTAATGGGCCGCCATCATCATCATAGCGATACTTCCGATATTCCATTCTCCTATTTAATAGAGAAGGATGATGAGACTTACTTAGTTCCGGGAATTAATCTTCGCAGCGTAGGTACGATCCGTGATGCCCAGAAATGGCCGAAACGTGATAAACGTACGGACCCGGATCGCTTGGATATGATTAACTATAATCTATTGAGTCCCTATACGATCCAGAAGATGCTGAAAGCGGTGGATATCTTGAAAAACCTGCAGGCATTGGTTGGAGAGACTTCCGAGATTTATTATTATCAGAATACTCGTATAAAAGGTTCCTCCCTCCGGAATGCGTTGAACTTTTATGGGATGGCAATTAATAAGTTCTTTGGTAACTCGTTAATCAAGCGTTTGGAAGGTACGACCTATTGTTCTATGGAAGAGGTCTGGGAGCAATTGCGCCCTACGGAATCCAAAGGCTCCGGAGAATGGTTGGACTTGGCGGGCTTGATCCTCCCGAGGGAACCGCTAGAAGCCTTGTTGCAAGATATCGAACAGGGGGAAATCGCTTCCTTAGAGGATGTGGAATGCTTTTTCCGTTTGGTTCACGGACGTTATTATTCCTTGGAATGGACATGGGCGTACGAGATGATCGAACGTTATTATGGGGTGGATCTCCGTTCGATTTCCGCCGCAGAGATTATTGATCTGGTTCGTCGTTGGCAAGAATGTGTGATCCGCTTGGATGAGATGCTTTATGAGGATGCCCGTAAGGAATTCTCCTTGACTTCTATGATTGGTTTCGGTGTGGATGGTTCCAGCAAAGAAAAACAACAGGATTTCGAGGGTGTTCGAGGAGATTTCATGAATAATCCGTTTGTTACCGCCGTGCAGGAACATATCGTGAATAAACGGGCGCTTGGGGATGAACTGATCGAGAGGTTGAAACCTTTAGTATAAAGCCTATGAAACCATTATTTCAAGAACTGCCATTCCCGATAGATAGTCACATTCATTTCTATGTGGAGTATCTACCGCATTTTCAAGCGTCAGATTTTTGAACCTAATTTAATTCGTCTTCCGGAGATGAATAATATCCGGGAATTGATAGAGCGTTCCCGTAGAGGGATTAAGTTTGTGGGTTCTGTTTGGGGTGAATTAGAAGTATTTGAGAGTCTTACGTTTAAGAGCCCTCTCTCCACGGATATGGCTTTTTGGGGCGAAAGAAATTGGTTCCCTGTTAGCTATTTGTGTTATATGGTCAAGACTGAGAAATCGAGGGTGGAGCAAACGATGAATCGTGGCGTGAAGCTTCTTTGGGAGAATACGTTGAGTTATAAACGTTCGATCGATAAACATAATTTCGCCGTTTTACTGGGAACCTCTATGGAACGGTATGATAGTAAAAAGGTAAAGGGAACGGCCTTGAACTTATGGGCGGAAGATGATCATAAAGCGTGGATTGATTTCACCAATAGCGCCTCTCCCGGCGATCAGCATTCGGAAGGTGGTGCGACAGAGCATCGGATGGCCATTTGGTGCAGAATCCTCATTTCTAAGAATTGAGTAGTCTTTATATTTGTCCACATCCATGTTTTTTGTTTTTGGGTAAATAGTTTAAACCGATACAATATGAGGTTAAAATAGAGTTATAACGGCACAAGAATACCCTTTTGCGACCGCTTACGATTCCGTTCGTTGGCTATTCACTTACGGATCCAAAAGGAAGGACATTTCTTTTTAGATGGGATAAGCTTGTATTCCGGATCTTTTTATGTACATTTGAAGCCACCCAATAGTGGGGTAACTAAAACATGATATGACTATGGAAAAGAAAACAGAAAAAGAGGAGAAGTATATGAAGGAATTACAAGATCGATATATCCGTTTCGACTGGGCCATCAAACGCCTACTCCGGCAAAAAGCGAATTTCGGAGTGCTAGAAGGCTTTCTTACCGTGTTCTTGGGCGAGCAGATCAAGATTGAGGAGATATTGGAGAGTGAGGGGAACCAGCAGGACGCTGATGATAAATTCAATCGGGTGGATATCAAGGCTAAGAACACAAAGGGAGATATCATCCTTATCGAGATCCAGAATACCCGCGAGCTTTATTATTTGGAACGTGTGCTCTATAGCGTGGCGAAGGCCGTCACCGAGCATCTTCATTTGGGGCAGGACTATTCCGGGGTGAAAAAGATCTATTCTATCAGTATCCTTTATTTTGATATAGGCGTAGGAACCGATTATCTGTATCACGGGTAGAACCAATTTGTCGGCGTGCATACCCATGATCATTTACAGGTAAATACCAAGGAGAGGGGTGCGATCGTCAAGCGTCTTCCTTCGGAGATCTTTCCGGAGTATATATTGGTTCGGGTGAATGAGTTTGATAAGGTGGCCGTGACCCCCTTGGAGGAATGGGTGCGATACTTGAAAGACGGGATCATAACTTCCGAAACGACAGCCCCCGGCTTGGAAGAGGCACGAGAGAAATTACGCTATTACTCAATGTCTCCCGAGGAACGTTATGCTTATGACGAACATCTGAATGCAATTATGATCCAGAATGACGTGTTGAGCACTGCTAAGTTTGAAGGCTGGGAAGAAGGCCGTGCGGAAGAACGTCTAGAAACAGCTCGGCGTATGCGGTCTGATGGGCTTTCGATGGAAATGGTCGTGCGTTATACTGGTTTGTCAGAGGAGGAAATAAATAATTTATGACATTCTTGGGGCTTTGCTAGCGGAGCATGATCGGTTCTTTTAAGTTCTTGGCCTACTCCTCGGATGATGTTCCAGTATCTCTTTGCGAAGGAATTCCCGGTCGATATGTGTATATATCTCGGTGGTGGTGATTTTCTCATGCCCCAGCATCTCTTGGATAGCGCGTAAGTTGGCGCCGCCTTCCAGCAAGTGGGTGGCGAAAGAATGACGGAAGGTATGGGGACTTACGTTTTTATGGATACCGGCGGCCTCTGTCTGTTGCTTAATGATATGAAATACCATGATACGGGAGAGGGCCGTTCCTCGCCGGCTTAGAAATAAAATATCCTCGAAGCCTTTTTTAACCACGACCGAATTCCGGTCATACAGATAGTTTTTAATTTCCCGCAAAGCAACTTCGGAGATAGGAACAAGCCGTTGTTTGCTTCCTTTACCCTCTACCCGGATGAAACCTTCCTTGGGATATATATCCGAATAACGCAGGCCAGTAAGCTCCGATACGCGCAGTCCGCAACTATATAAAACCTCCAGCATCGCACGGTTCCGCTGTCCCTCGGGAAGCGTGAGGTCTATCGTGTCGAGAATGCTATTTATCTCGTTGACGGTTAATACTTCCGGCAGCTTCAATCCGATCTTGGGAGACTCTAACAATTCGGTCGGATCATTTGTTATATAATTGTCAAGCAATAAGAAACGATAGAACGATTTGATACCCGAGATGATGCGTGCTTGCGATCGGGGATGGATACCGATGTCACGTAATTGGGCGATGAACTGTTGCAAGTCGTCGTAGCTGATCTCCTTAACGTCCTTTTTCTCATCCTCTGCGAAACGTAGCAATTTGTCAAGATCTGTCAAATAGGCGTCGATGGAGTTGGCTGAGAGCGATTTTTCTAACCGTAAATAGGTGTTATATCGGTTTATTATATCTTTTCCTTGTCGCATTGTCGGTATGTCGTTATGAATGTGTCAAATAAAATCCTTACCTTTGCCGGATAATTCCGGCCTCAACGGGCGGTACAAAGGTAATAAACTTACAATAAGAATGAAGAAGATTCAGATCATCAATGGCCCTAATTTGAATCTGTTGGGCAAGCGAGAACCGACAGTATACGGAAATGCCTCGTTCGAGGACTATTTGAGCGAGTTACGTGCCCGCTTTCCTCAGTGTGAGATATCTTATTATCAAAGTAATGTGGAAGGAGAGATAATTAACAAGATACATGAGGTGGGTTTTGAATATGACGGTATCGTATTGAACGCCGGCGCTTATACGCATACTTCCATTGCGTTGCACGATGCTATCAAGGCGGTTACTACGCCAGTCGTGGAGGTGCATATCTCGAATGTGCATGCCCGTGAATCGTTTCGTCATGTGTCGATGATATCGGCGGCATGCAGGGGAGTGATTCTTGGGTTTGGGCTGGATTCGTATCGGTTGGCGATCGAATCGTTTATGTGATAGAAGGTTTAGAAGGTTATCAAATAGAATTAATAATTAGGTTATAATAATTTAAGGTATATGTTAAAGCATACGAAGATTGTTGCTACAGTTTCCGACCAGCGCTGCGACGTTGCGTTCGTTGAGGCGTTATATAAAGCGGGAATGAATGTGGTGCGCCTGAATACGGCTCACATGATGGAAGAGGGGTTGACCCGTGTGGTAAATAACGTCCGTACCGTATCCGACCGTATCGGTATCTTGATGGATACAAAGGGGCCGGAAGTACGTACCACTACGACGGTAAACAAGGAACCGATCCCTTTCAAGACTGGAGAGATCGTGAAGGTAATCGGTAATCCCGATCAGGAAACTTCGCATGATTGTATTTGTGTGTCCTATAAGAATTTCGTGAACGACTTGGCGATTGGCAGCGACATCCTTATCGATGATGGTGATCTGGAAATGAAGGTTACCGGGAAATCCGGCGATTGTTTGCTTTGCGAGATCCAGAATGACGCTACGCTAGGTAGCCGCAAGAGCGTGAATGTGCCGGGCGTACGTATCAATTTGCCTTCGTTGACTGAGAAAGACCGTAATAATATCCTTTGGGCGATCGATCATGATCTCGATTTTATCGCTCACTCATTTGTTCGCAACAAACAGGACGTATTGGATATCCAACGTATCTTGGACGAGCGTAACAGCCCTATCAAGATTATCGCTAAGATCGAGAATCAAGAGGGTGTAGACAATATCGAGGAGATTTTGGAAGTGGCTTATGGCGTTATGATCGCTCGTGGTGACTTGGGTATCGAGGTTCCGGCCGAGAAGATCCCGGGTATCCAGCGTATGCTGATCCGTAAATGCGTGGAGGTGAAGAAGCCGGTTATCGTGGCTACGCAAATGCTTCATTCCATGATTAATAATCCTCGTCCTACTCGTGCCGAGGTTACGGATATCGCCAACGCTATTTATTATCGTACGGATGCTTTGATGTTAAGCGGTGAGACGGCTTATGGAAAATATCCGATCGAGGCGGTACAGACCATGACGAAAGTGGCTCGTGAAGCCGAGAAGACCAAGCTTTCCGCGAATGATATCCGTGTGCCGATCGAGGGGAATGATTTAGACGTAACTTCTTTCTTGGCGAAACAAGCTGTTAAGTCTTCTTCTAAATTACATGTGAAGGCGATTATCACGGATAGTTACACGGGTCGTACGGCACGTTATCTGGCCGCTTTCCGCGGAACCTCTACTGTGTTCGCTATATGCTATAATCCTCGTGTGATGCGTATGTTGGGTCTTTCTTATGGGGTATGGGCGGTTCATCAGCCGTACAACGACAGCCGTAGGGGATATTTCTATGATGCGTTGAACCAGCTGATCCATAGCGGACGTATCACTCGCAACGATATGGTAGCGTATTTGAGCGGTAGCTTCGGCGAAGGTGGCGGTACCAGCTTTTTGGAGATTAACAACGTAGGAAAGGTGCTGGATGCCGGCACGCAATATCAGTTGCCTACTTTTAAAGAGTAAGAGGAATGTTTACGGGCGAGATTGATGCGTATATTCTTTCTCATATAGATGAAGAAGGGGATTTGCTGTCGGCGTTGAATCGCGACGCCAATGTGAACCTTCTCCGTCCGCGTATGCTATCCGGGCATTTGCAGGGTAGGATATTGAAGATGTTTTGCCGGATGATTCGTCCGAGAAGAGTCTTGGAGATCGGGACTTATACGTCTTATGCCACTTTGTGTATGGCGGAAGGCATGGAAGAGGGGGCGTTGATCCATACGATCGAGATCAATGACGAGATGGAGGATTTTATCATGAAATATCTTTCCCGCTCGCTACATAAGGACAAGATAAAAGTCCATTTTGGGGATGCGATGGAGATTATCCCCCGTTTGGATGAGACGTTCGATATGGTTTTTATCGATGCCGACAAACGCCTGTATTCCGAGTATTATGATTTGGTATTCCCGATGGTCCGTCCGGGCGGCTTGATTCTCGCGGATAATACGCTTTGGGACGGTAAAGTGGTAGAAGAAGTGCATCCTTCCGATAAACAAACGAAGGGAATACTGGTTTTTAATGAAAAGGTTAAGCAAGACGATCGGGTAGAGAAGGTGATCCTCCCTTTACGTGACGGCTTGACGATGATCTGGAAAAAGTAAATAATAAAGCGTATGGAAAGTACTAGATTACAAAAGATCGAACGCCTTCTTCAGAAGGAGTTGAGTGATATATTTCAGAAGCAGACGCAAGGAATGCATGGCGTATTGGTCTCTGTCAGCGTAGTTCGTGTAAGTCCTGATTTAAGTGTGGCGAGAGCTTATTTAAGCATTTTCCCGTCGGATAAATCGCAAGAGCTATTGGAGGCTATACGGAGCAATACGAAAGCGATCCGTTTTGATTTGGGGCAACGTATTCGTTTGCAGGTTCGTAAGATTCCTGAATTGAGCTTCTTTATAGACGATTCATTGGATTATATCGAGAATATCGACAATCTTTTGCATAAGTAATCAGAGGAGCCTTGAATCTTCCGTTCTATATAGCCCGGCGATATCTCTTTTCGAAGAAGTCGCACAATGCCATAAATATCATATCGATGGTATCGGTATGCGGGGTTGTTGTCGCCACGATCGCCTTAGTATGCGCCTTGTCGGTCTATAATGGTTTCAACGATTTGGTATCTTCTCTCTTCAGCAATTTTGATCCGGAGTTGAAGATCATGCCCCGGAAAGGGAAGGTTTTCGACCCGACCTCGGAAGAGATACGTAAGGTGAGGGAATTGCCCGGCATTGTTTGTTTTAGTGAGGTATTGCAGGACAATGCCTTGGTCCGTTATCGAGATCGTCAGGGTGTAGCTACCTTGAAAGGTGTAGACGAGCAATATGAGAAACTGGCGCAGATCGATAGTATCTTGATCGATGGAAAGTTCCTTCTGAATGACGAGGTGGCGAATTATGCGAATATGGGGATCGGATTGGCTTTCTCGCTAGGAATAAACGCAGGCTTTGTCTCTCCGCTAGAGATCTACGCTCCGAAGCGGGAGGAGAAGGTGAACATGGCGAATCCGGCTTCTTCTTTCAATTTGGAATATGCTTATATCGGTGCTGTCTTTCGTACGGACCAACAGGTTTACGATGATTCATATATGATCGTGCCTTTGTCATTGGCCCGTTCTTTATTTAATTATGATAAAGAAGTGACAGCGGTGGAATTGAAGGTGAAAGATAGCGGGGATATCGCTCCGGTAAAGAAAGAGATTCAACGTATCCTAGGTGATCAATATATCGTGCAAGACCGTTTTGAGCAACAAGAGGCTTCTTTCAAGATGATGCAAGTCGAGAAATGGATGACCTTCTTGATCCTTACTTTTATATTGGCGATCGCCTTATTCAACGTGGTGGGTTCTTTATCCATGTTGATGATCGAGAAACAGGAGGATGTGAGCACACTGCGTAATATGGGGGCTGATGACAGTCTGATCCGTCGGATTTTCTTGTTTGAAGGCTGGATGATCTCCGGTTTTGGAGCTTTGATCGGAGTCTTGATCGGGGTTGTGCTTTGCTTGCTACAACAAGAGTTTGGCTTTATAAAACTAGGGGAAGCTGCCGGAGCGTTTATTATAGAGGCTTATCCGGTACGTGTAGTCCCGGTCGATATAATAACAGTCTTTGTGACGGTATTAACGATAGGCTTTTTAGCTGCGTGGTATCCTGTACGATATCTTGCTAAGAAGTTGAAAATTGAGAATTGAGAATGAATACCGCTTGCCGATAATTCTCAATTCTCAATTCTTAATTAGTTGTATTCTTTTCCGTATTTGATTTTAGCGTCGGCTACGAATTGTTTGATACGTTGTTCGTCATCCTTCTTACAAATCAATAATACGTTTCCAGACTCGGCCACGATGCAATCTTTTAGCCCTTGGATAACGGCTAGACGTTTCGGGTTATTTAATGCGATCACATTGCCGGAGCATTCGTATAGCATTGCCTCGTTATTTTTCAATACTGCGTTCTCATTTTCGTCTTTATTCGCTAGGTCGAACAAAGATCCCCAGCTACCGAGGTCAGCCCAACCGAAATCTACACATAGCATATATACGTTGTGCGCTTTCTCCATGATACCGTAGTCGATGGATATATTTAGGCAATAAGGGAAATTCTCTTGGATGAACGCTTTTTCTTCCGAGGTATTAAATTTATCCTTACCTAGATCGAAACGGCTGCTGATATCCGGGAGATATTTAGAGAACGCTTCCAAGATCGTATTCACGTTCCAGACGAACAAGCCAGAATTCCAGAAGAATTCTCCACTTTCCATAAATACCTTTGCCAACTCGAGGTCCGGTTTTTCAGTAAAGGTCTTCACCTTGGTGAAATCATCTACTACCGTATCACTGCTTTGGATATATCCGTATCCTGTTTCCGGGCGGCTAGGCTTGATGCCCAAAGTGACCAACGCACGGTTTCTCTTCACGAAATCCAACGCCTTTTGAACGTCCCTCAAGAAAACATCCTCTTTTAAGATCAGATGGTCGGAAGGGGCTACGACAATATTGGCTTCCGGATTGCATGCCTTAATATGATAAGCCGCATAAGCGATACAAGGAGCCGTATTGCGACGAGCCGGTTCCAAAAGTATTTGTTCTTCCGCTAATTCCGGCAACTGCTCCTTGATTAAGTCCGCATAAGATTCGTTGGTAACGATGTATATATTTTCAGTAGGGATGATTTTTGCGAAGCGATCAAATGTCATTTGCAGTAAAGACCGTCCGCTTCCAAAAAAATCAAGGAATTGCTTTGGGTAACTTTCTCTACTGAAAGGCCAGAAACGGCTACCGATCCCGCCTCCCATGATGACGCAATAATTATCTTTCATGATATTGGCTGTTATTATGATTATACGTTTACAAATGTAACGAAATAATCTTTCTATGCGAAACAATCCCATACATATTCCCACTGTGAAAAAAATATTTGAAAATTTTTACCCAAACGCTTGCGGGTTTAAAAAAAAGCTGTACCTTTGCAACGCATTTGAGAAACAAACCTACTGCTAAAGCTAAAAGGTTAATCAAAAATGCCCAGATGGCGGAATTGGTAGACGCGCTGGTCTCAAACACCAGTGGATTCACTTCCATGCCGGTTCGATCCCGGCTCTGGGTACTGAAGTTGAAAAGCTTGATTGAGTAATCAGTCAAGCTTTTTTTGTATGTAATTATTCGGCAGGACTATCCACGGCTAGACAATTTTTGTATCTTTGCTCAACTCATGAATTTATAAACAACAAGGTGAAATATCCCATTAAAACAGAAAGATTAATCATACGGCTTGCTGAACCGGAAGATGCAGAAAGCATTTTTTCTTACCGTTCTGACTTTGCGAAAAATAAGTATCAGGGATGGTTTCCTGATTCAGTTGAAGAAGTCCGTGATTATATTAGCAATATGCCGGCGACAATGGATATTGCCAATATATGTTTTCAGTTTACCATTATTCTTGCAGATGAAAACAGGTTAATTGGTGATATGGGAATTAGCTTTACCAATCACAACAATATGCAGGCTGAACTTGGATGTACACTACATAAAGATTATCAGAAAAAAGGTTATGCTACAGAAGCATTGAAAGCAATAGTTGATTATCTTTTTGGAACGCTCGATAAACATCGGATTATAGCCTCAGTCGATCCGAGAAATACAGCTTCTATCCAGTTAATAGAGCGATTGGGGTTCAGAAAGGAAGCTCACTTTAAGGAGAGCTATTATTTGCGTGGGGATTGGGTAGATGATATAATTTATGCGCAGCTTAAAACCGAATGGGGTAATAATGATAAATATAGCAAAGAAGAGATAATGATAGACCCCTAAATTATTGCCTTGCAATTTAATGAATGTATCAGTAGGGCTGACATTAACGCACTATCCCATCCGGACACGAAAGAGAATAGAAATAAGTTTGGTATATAAACATGAAACAATGAATATTGGAGAATATAAATGAATATAGGTTACAAGGTTGGTGAGTTGATTTATGATGCAAATATATATGATGGATTAAATACCTTTCTATCTGATTTGCAATTCTACAAAAAGTGGCTACCGAAAAATAAGGAGGCTGAAATACTTGAACTGTGCTGTGGTACAGGCAGACTTACGATCCCCATTGCCAAAGATGGATACAGCATTTGCGGAGTAGATTACACACCCTCAATGCTCGAACAAGCAAAGATGAAGGCTATCGAAGCAGAATTAGTGATTGATTTCATAGAAGCAGATATTAGAATGCTCGACTTGCAAGAAAAATTCGACCTAATCTTTATTCCATTTAATTCAATCCACCATTTATACAGAAACGAAGATTTATTCAATGCGTTAGGATGCGTTAGAAATCATCTCAAAGTAGGAGGCTTATTTCTGTTAGATTGCTTTAATCCCAACATCCAGTATATTGTCGAGAGCGAAAAAGTGCAGGCAGTAATTGCCGAATATACAACGGATGATGGACGGGATGTGTTGATAAAACAAACAATGCGTTATGAGAGTACAACCCAAATCAATCGCATAGAATGGCACTATTTTATCAATGGCGAGTTTCATTCAATCCAGAATTTGGATATGAGGATGTTTTTCCCTCAAGAATTGGATTCATATCTGGAACGGGCTGGATTTGATATTATTCACAAGTTTGGAAGTTTTGAAGAAGAAGCATTTAACGATAATTCGGAAAAACAGATATATGTTTTAACCCTTAATGATAATAAGGTATTATACGAAAAGATACAAAACCAAAGATGAAAATGGACTTTAAAATCAGAATAGCGCAACAATCTGATAGTGCTGAACTGAGAGATTTATATAAGAATACCGTGCTTGTAGTAAACAGGCGTGATTATTCACCGGATGAAGTTGAAGATTGGGCATCATGCGGAGATGATCTTTCCAATATAGAGGAAATGATAAAGACTCACTATTTTATTGTGGCTGTTAATCAACTGTCTCAGATTGTAGGTTTTTCATCCATTACGCCGCAAGGCTATCTGTACTCTATGTTCATTCACGCAGACTTTCAAGGCAAAGGCATTGCAACTATGCTTTTGGAAGAAATAGAACGATATGCTATTACAAAAGGTATTATACAAATCACATCAGAAGTGAGTCTAACTGCTCGTCCATTCTTTGAGAAGCAAAAATACGTGGTGAAGAAGGAACAAAAACGACAGGCAAATAAATTGAATTTGACTAATTTTTGGATGGCAAAAACCTTATCTGTAATAAAACCATATCATGGTCGTATTCCTGCTTGTGGTGTGTTCTGTGGCGGTTGTCCAAGCTACACACGAGATGAAAAAAATTGTCAGGGAGCAGAGGAAAACAAAACCCGCTGTGAAAAATGTAGAACATTTTACCTGTGTTGCGTTGAGAAAGGAATAACACACTGCTACCAATGTCATCTATTTCCTTGCACTAAGTTCAAAGGTTTTACAAAACGTTGGTTAAAGTATGGGCAAGACTTTATTGAAAATCAGAAATTTTTAAAGCAGGTGGGTGAAATGGAATTTTTGAGGTTTTATAATGAAAAGGTTACAGATTAAGTTTAGTCCATTTCTCTTGTATATCTAAAATGAACTAAACCTTTGTTTTTATTGAAAGTTGTTAGCCTATCTCCTTTGAAAGAAATCTCTTGATTTCTTCCTCACTGGGCAACTGGATTTTATACTTTTGTACAAAAATATTTGGGTCTAATCCTGTTGTGGCATAACGAACTAAAGTATCTCCTTTTTCAGTACAAAGCAAAATACCGATTGGTGGATTATCATCGGGCTGCATTACTTCTGCTTTGAAGTAGTTTAGATACATATTCAGTTGGGATGCATATTCATGGTGGAATTTGTCAATTTTTAAATCCACTATGACATGGCATTTCAGTATGCGGTGATAGAAAACGAGGTCAGCAAAGAAGTAATCTTCATCTATCAGTATGCGTTTTTGGCGAGCTTCAAAGCAGAAGCCGTGTCCCATTTCCAGAAGGAACTTTTGTAAATTATCAAGGATGGCTTGCTCTAAATCATTCTCTGTAACTAATGCCCGTTCATTTAACCCTAAGAACTCTAAGGTCAAGGGAGTATTTATTACATCCGCAGGCTGTAGTTGAACTGCCTGTTGCTGTACTAATGCAGAAAGAGCTTCTTTGTTTTTAGATAATCCACTACGCTCGTAGTACAATGAATCAATCTGCCGTTCCAGTTCTTTTACAGTCCAGCATCCCCTAATCGTTTCCATTTCATAAAAGGCACGTTTAATAGGATTGTCAATAGCAGATATTGCATTCAAATGCGTAGAAGATAATCTGTTAAATAGCTTTTCTGCAGCCAATTTCCAGTCATTATTTGCTATTTCTGAAACCACTTGCAATTTGGCGGTTACTGACCGCCGAATCTCTGTTTCAAATTCGGCGGTCGGCAACCGCCGAATTCCCGAACCCGACATAACATAGCCTAAAACCTCTTCTTTCAACTGTGGATAAACAAGATACAAACGTCTGAACTCCCGGAATCGACGTTCATTCAGCCCTTTGGTATTCAGTCGTTTTTCCAGCTTCTTCAAGAGTTGCTCACCATAGGCTGCACGGTCTTCACCGTTTTGTTCAAACTTCAATAGCTTGTTTGAGTAGTCTACATTCTTATATGTAAGGTCTTTCACATCACAGAAGCGTAAACCACAATATAGGCAGAAGATAAAGGCACGTCTTACCATTGGGTTCTCATTCTCATAATGGCAGTTGATAAGAGCCTGAATTTCTTCCAGTGAAAGCACATCTTTCCGTAACATTTGGTCGTCTACCTTGCAAATTACTTCTTTACACGGGTCTTTCAGTATCACATCGTGTTCGATGGCATAGCGTATCACTTTCTTGAAACGCTGATAGATACTTTTTGCTCCCTCGCCAACGCTACGGGATTGCAAATAGTCTACAAACAGAACCATCATATCTTTAGTAATAAGTTCGGGCTTGATGTTACATTCATATAATGGCTACTGTTCTTTCAGAAAATCCTTAAACCGACTGAAAGCAATTTGCATCATACGCAGGTCTTTCTTAATATTTATGGCTAATCAGTTAAAGAAATCCCTTTCTTTGGAGATTGAACGGTTCAATGCTTCGCAGAAGAAAGGATTTAGCTTTATGTTTTGATGTAAAATGCTTTTTCATAGTTCCTCTATAATAGAAGCTCACGCTAGTAGCCAAGAGGTAGTGTGGCATGTTTAGAACATGTATTCCCAAAAAGAAGAAGGAATCTGCTCTTTTGTCGAAAAAAAGTCTTATGTTTACGCACGATATGAAAAACAGGGTTTATATAGGCCCTGATATCAGTAAATAACCAACCTTGACATGTGTACAAACAGAGATAAGGCTATCTCTTTTGGGCGGGACGGCGGAGATGTCTGCCGTTTCGTTTTTTGTCTATGAGCCAGTGACGTGGTTGCTGACGAATCGTTGCCTCAAGATATTTTTCTGTAGATTCATCGTTCATATATTACCAATATTAATCAAGTAAACGCTCACCCGATATTTATTGGGGACAGACTTAATTCAAAGGGATAAGACGAGAATTGCGGATGTCAGCTTAATGCGATGAATGGTATCTTTTTGATTGAAATACCTTCTTTTTTACGACACGGCTCTCTGGCTATAAAAGCCAACGAGCGTAAACGGGGAGCGCGAACAAGCTGCCACAACCGCTTTTTAACACGATAAGCGTCGCTTTTTAACGAATATATACGTATCAACCTACACATATGGCTGTATCAACTCACACATATAGCAGTGTCAACCCACGCATATAGCCGCGTCAAGCTACACATATAGTGGCGTAAGCCTACACATATATAGGCATCGGCCCTCACATACGGTAGCGTTGGGCATTATTACCGCCTAACGACCGTAAAACATGAACTAGGGTGAATTATTTCGGCTGGAACGAAAGGCCGTTTTTTAGCAAATAGCTATCAAACAGAGAATTGCTGTTTTTTTCTCTCGAATTTGGAAGCGAGACGCACTTGGGTACGGAATAATCGTTTCTCCGGGACTTCAGATTACAAGTTGTCAAAAAGACAAATGGGCCACTTGTATCTATAGTTCCTCTGCCATTTCCCGATAACCATCGGGGGAGAGACGCTTAATGTATAATTTATGCCTTGTCAGGTGAATAACTTACGGCTTGTCAAGTGAATAACTTACGGCTGGGGGTAGCCGTAAGCTTACGAGTCTGGAAGTGGTTAGTTATTCACTTGGGAAACCTTTCTCAAGTGAGTTGGCCTGTTGATTAACAGGATATAAGACAGCGATTTATATGGCAATGGTTATCCCATGATCTCATCTGTTGGCCGACTTCTATATTTCTGTAGGTCGACTTGTCTTAGGCTGCCGGCTGAAATATAGATGAGCCTGAAGATACCCCCAATGATTATCGGGTGAACCTATAAAATACCTATAACCCGAAGCTAGCGGTACTATCAGTACTTTTGTGTCAAAGAGGAAGCTTGATTCAGATCTTATGCTTTGATAGGTTTACATTATTTTAATGTACGCCTGTACATTATATATAGTTAAAAACCTTGATGCTTGACAATCTTTTATGGGATATAAACGACTAGTTTAAACGATCGATTCTTTTAGTCATTTGCAAAGGTACGCATTTCTTCGATACTTGCAACCCTTCTGAGCTATTTTTTTCACCCCTTATCCTCTTTCTTATCAATCAAATAGGCTATCCGTTACGAAACTGCCGATTCCTTTCACGAACCATTCTTTTTACCCCCTTAAAAAACGCAAGATCTAGACGATCGTTTAGACTAGTCGTTTTCGGGTAAAACAAGGGTGCTAAACGACGGGATGGACTTTAATTAACACTATTATTAATATTAAATTTTGAATTTATGAACAAAAGGATTTTTACCTTGTTAACAGCTGGTTTACTGCTAGGTGGACCTGCTTTTAATGCTGCGTATGCCGCTGTTGGAGACAAGACCGTTGTTTCTTATACAACTACAGAGACCGCTTTGGGCAATGGCATGACATTCTATTTAGGAGCGTCAAATACTACTTTGTATGCAAAGTATACGAGTAGTGATATCTTAAAATTGAAGGGCGATAAGGAAGTTGTTTCTTTAACAGCTACAACTGCTTCTGCTACAAATGAAACTGCCGCCGAATTTACGATCCGTAACTACTCTTCTCGTACTTTCGAGTTGTGGGTAACTATTGATGGTAAGGAATACCAAGTTATAACAAAGAGCGATGGTACTGCCGTTACCGGAGATCAGTCAACGAAAAATCTTTCAGACTTCAACACGAAGTTTATTGTAAAAGATGGTAAGCTGAAATTTAAAGGCTTGTTTACGGCTGCATTGCCTGCTAGCGAGGTTGGTAGTAATTTACAGGCCTTCTCTTATGCTGAAGAGATCGGAGATAAGTATTTGACTGAATACAATTCAAAAGGTACAACTTTGTCCTTCGATTATACGACTAGCGAATTGGTTGGTAACTTGTTTGATGCCGTGACTCCGGTAACTGTTAGTGCGGAGATTGCTGCTACGGATGCGAAAATCCAGACAGGTACTTATTTTGTGAAAGGTGACGCAAAGAAGGTAGAAGCATTTGTTGCTGAAGTTGAAGGTGGTACAAATAATGAAGTTGCCATATCAGCTGCAAAAGAAATCTCTTTCTTGGCTGTAGATCCTACTCAACGTTACAACATCAATGGTAAACAAGATGGTGAAGGTTACGCTTTGTATTGGATGAAAGGTGAGGTCGCTGCTAAGGACTCTAGTGCAAACGCAAGCTTTACGATCTTATTGAAAGATGCCTTTAATGAGGATGGTAAGTTGATTTTAACGATGAAACCTTCTGTCAAAGAAGGTAATACTTGGAATTCTTATGATGTAAATGTAGCTGCGGTTAAGCCTTCTGTTTCTGATACGAAGACTTATGTGACTACTGTATTATCAGGAAGTACAAAAACGAACTATACTCCTATCCATCCGCAACTGGGTGCGAATTCTTATCTTGACGCTTCTGTATTATTGAAGAAGAACGCTGAGAATGTGGTAAATATTTACTTTACAAGTAATGATGAGGACAAGAGCTCTGAGGGTAAGCCAAACGCTCAAACAGAGTACCATAAGTATTTAACGGTTGATCCTGCTACAGGTGACGGTTTAAGAGTGGTTGCTTATAATAGTGCGGATTTTACGATGCCGGTATCCCAATGGATCGTTTCTGGTTTTGATGGCAAATATAATTTTACATTGACAAACCGTGAGACAGGTGAGGATTTGGTATTACGTTTACAACCGGATGGAAAAGAAGGTGGCTATAAAGTAGATAAAGCAACTTATGATGGAGAAGAAGTAACAATCAAAGGAGATGAAAAAGCTTCCAAAGGTGTAACAGAAGATTTAGCACTGAATACAACTTCCGTTAAGTTCAACACGATCGCTACAACTCGTACGGACGGTTATAAAGTATTCACGGATACTCAGATCGCCGAGGGCTTTAAGATGACATTCAATGGTAAGAACGTATTTGGTGACAAGACTCTTTATGCAGTTCTTTCTAATGATAAAAAGAGTATGAAGGTCTCTACCGATGAGAAGGCGACAATGTTGACCCTTTATCCGGAAAGAGTAAAAGGTGCTGAAATTTTGGATAAATCTTTGCAAGGTGTAGCTGATTACATCTTGAATACGAATACTTATGCTTACTTAAATGATAAGAATGAGGTTGTAAGAGTTGCGGATAAGGATACTTTGGTTGTTCCAACTTATATCTTGCGTACGACGGAAGTTAAGGGTGACGATGCTAGATATTTAGGTGCTGCCGCTGCTACTGATAAAGAAAAGGATGCCGCTACAGAGTTCGCTATCATTAAGAATGCCGCAGGCGGTTATTCTTTGGTTTCGTTAGCTGCGACTTCTGAGGGTACGCTTGATTATGCTGCTTCAATTGATAATACTTCTGCGGTTAAAACTGCGAGCGTTAATAGCACAAATTTAACTGTAGCTTATGATAAGAAGCGTTATGTAGCAGCTAGTGACTTGAATGATGGTTACGCAAACGTTGAGATCTTGGACGCTAATCCGTTCAACCCGTCATTGGCCTCTCAACCACGTCACGCATCATTTGACAATATGTTAGGTTCTATCAACTATCAGTTGAATAAGAATGGTATCACTGAAGGTATCCTTTCTGCGGAAAGCATGATTTTCTGGTTGGATACGGCGGATAGCAAGGCTAAGACTCCTTCATTCTATATCTCTAAAGGCATTGAGGTTGCTGAAGGCGAAGAAGCACCGGCTGAGAGAATGTTCATGTTCAATGCTCAGGATTCTTTGAAATATTTCGTAGAAGGCTCTGCTCAAGAATATACAAATGAGGCATATTATTTGGAAGGAACAGAGGATACTAAGGTAATCTTCCGTCCGGCTATCCTTGAGGGTGTTGATACAATCGCTACTACCGTAAATGGTGAGGCTGTAAAAGTTGTTAAGGAATTGGAGTCTGATGGTGAGACTGTAAATTCTGATAGACTGGATGCGTTCAAGTTTAATATAACTTTAGCTAAGGATTCTGAGGATGAGTATGTTATTTCTTCTCAAAGAAAGATTGATGGTAAGACAGTTTATGTTTATGCCTTGAATGGAAAACTTGGTTTGACTGCTGACAATGATATCGCTATGGTCTTCACTTTAGGTACTGACGTTCCGACTTCTAACGGTTCTGTTGAAGATGCAGCTTCCTCTATCGTTGTAGTAGGTGGCAACGGTGTCGTAACGATCCAAGGCGCTGCTGGTCAGAACGCTTATGTACGTACTGTATTAGGCCAGTCTGTAGCTGAGACTGTTCTTACATCCGATAACGCTACAATCGCTGTACCTGCCGGTATCGTATTCGTTACGGTTGGCGAGGAGACTGTGAAAGTTGTCGTTAAATAATTGAATATTCAAAGTAAAGGAATAATGAAATAAGATAATCGACAATTCCCGTGAGGGTTTCGATCCCAAGTAATCCGTGACGGATGAACAGGCGGGAGTTGGATTAATATTAATACTAAAGTAATAAATTAAGAGGTCCGTAAGTACCTCCGTGAGGATGGAGTACGGATAAAGAAACAAGTCTCCGGCAGGCGTAAGCTTTGCTGGGGACTTCGTATTTTGCGACCTTATTTATGTGTAACTAATGAAAAAAGAACTGTCTAATAACGTGAAAGATGGGGCCTTTTTGTATTTTTGCGGAAATTAGGAGTAATAGTAGTATCAAAAATAAGCTCAAACAATTAATGTCAAACTCAAAAATCTCAGCGGCCGCATTTGCGGACACAAAACCTCATTATGACCTTCTTGATGGATTGAGAGGTGTCGCCGCGCTAATGGTTATATTTTATCATGTATTCGAAGCCTTTGCGACGAGTCCTATCGACCAACGATTTAATCACGGGTATTTAGCCGTTGATTTCTTTTTTATCCTATCGGGATTCGTGATTGGTTATGCCTATGACGACCGGTGGAAAACCATGACGACAAAGGATTTTATCAAACGTCGATTGATCCGTTTGCATCCGATGGTTGTCCTTGGAGCTGTTTTGGGAGTTATCGCGTTTTGTATACAAGGGTGTGAGAAGTGGGATGGTACGCAGGTCTCCATATCCATGGTGATGCTAGCTTTGCTTATCAACCTTTTTTTGATACCGGCTGTACCCGGCTCCGGGCCTGAGATCCGCGGGAATGGAGAGATGTATCCCTTGAATGGGCCTAGTTGGTCTTTGTTCTTTGAGTATATCGGGAATATTATGTATGCGTTGTTTATTCGCCGGATGTCAACGAAGGCGCTTACGGCGCTTGTCGTGTTGGCGGGAATCGGATTGGCTTCGTTCGCTATATTCAATTTTTCCGGTGCGGGCCATCTGGGTGTGGGGTGGACGATGGAAGAATACAATCTGATCGGTGGTTTCTTGCGTGTGTTATTTTCTTTCTCTATCGGATTATTAATGTCGCGCGTTTTTAAGCCCATTCCTGTCAAAGGAGCTTTTTGGATATGCAGCTTGGCGATCGTCGTTTTACTCTCCATGCCATATGTCGGTAATGGCGAGGCTTTATGGATGAACGGTATCTATGATTCCGTATGTGCGATCCTAATATTCCCTATGCTTGTTTATCTGGGGGCTTCCGGGAAAACAACCGATAAGCATTCCGCCCGTATCTGTAAATTCTTGGGAGATATCTCTTATCCTTTGTATATGGTACATTATCCACTTATATACTTGTATTTTGGGTGGGTGAAGAAGGAGAACCTTACATTCGCGGAAGCATGGCCGGAGGCGGTGGCATTAGTTGTCGGCAGTATCGTGTTGGCTTACATTAGTTTGAAACTCTATGACGAGCCGGTTCGCAGATATTTGACAAAACGCTTTTTACAGGTGCGTAAATAACCTGCTATGACCGTATGTGCTACCAAACACATACGGTTATATTGGTGAATAAGAGATCAAAGTGGGTGTCAGTATCGGTTTGCCCACTCTAAGATTGTCGGACTTTCGACATCAACTCCGAATTCTTTGGCTTTTCTCAAGATGTTACGAGCCAATTCTGGCTTTTGCTGATCGGTAGCGTATCGAAAATAGGATTCAGCCGCCCGTACGTGTGTGGCGTCCGGCATAGGATATTTCCGTTCTTCGGGTAATCCGAAATCAGAGTCGTTCAACTCTTTGCGTTCCTCCGTGTCAAGCCGGTCAGAACCTTGTTCTCTTTCTCTTTCCATCGTGATAATTTTTTAATGATCCGTTCGTTCGTCCTGTTCATAGAACGTTTCGATCGGAACAAAAACTTCTCGCTAAAAAGTGTTGGGAAAGAATTAATGTTTATTTAATGGATCTGATTCATAAGGAAAACATCGAATGGTTATTCCGGTTCGATGTAAGTGAAAGCTTAATTCATCGATCGATAGAAAAGCTATTTCACGGATAGTAGCGTAATTTATGTGCCTTATCCTGTAGTAGTTAATATTTATTATGTATCTTTGAACGATCTTTATTAGAGCCGGGTAATATGCATAAAGCTTGACTCATTTTCTTGATTTGTAGTATAAATAAATAAGAGGTCATGATATTAAAGGGTGGTTACCATAAATCTATCTTTTTGCTAATAATTTTGTTGATACTTATCTCATCCCAGTGCTTGGCTCTATCAAATAACGGACAGGCGGACTATATCCTTATTATTAATTCTTATACGGAATCCACGCCTTGGAGCCGTATTTTTACGACTCCGATCTATGAACGTATGGTAGCGGGTAATGAGGATATTGATGCCTATACGGAGCATATGGATGTGATGCTGATGAAAAATGAGAAGGACGTGGAAGATTTTACCTTATATTTATTGGACAAATATAAGAAGGCCCCTAAATTAATCATTTTGCTAGGTAATAGCTCATACGCTTTGTTAAAAGACAGGCTCAACGAGAAATGGGGTGGGGAGTTATCTTATTTGGTTTGCGTAGAGAAGGACTATCTAGCTCCCCGGGAATATTATCTTTCCAAAAAAGCTTGTCCTGAACCAGAACGACAGAACTTATCGGATATTGTCGAGACCGAGAGAGAATTGACAATTATTTATGTGCCGGAATATATCATGGAGACAGTTTCCCTTATGAAGCAAGCGAATCCGGATATGCGTCGACTTTTATTTCTTTCTGATAAGCGGTATATTAGTGCGCAAAACCAGAATTCCATACATAAAGCCATAACCAATAATTTCCCGGATGTCAAATTGGAACTGGTCACTGCCGGTGATATACAGACTGATGAATTGATAGATATTCTGCAAAATGCGGACAAACAGACAGGCATATTATATTACTCATGGATATTGTTACATACACAAGGTAATAAAGAGGTGTTAAGTTCGGATACCTACCGCATGATCAGTTCGTATACGGATCTGCCTGTCTTTACCTTGAATGATATGGATATTGTGGAGAATGGTATGGCGGGAGGATTTTTCTTCCCTGCGTCGAATATTTCCAATACCCTTATTAACACGATTAACGGACTTTTGAGAAATGAAGTATTCAATACCATTATAACTCCGTATCAGCCCCATCCAGTATTAAACTATCCGGTCTTGGTAAATAGGGGGATGTTTTCGTCAGGTTATCCTGCGGATACGATATTCTATATGAGACCTCCTACGTTTTGGGAACAATATGGCGATTATGTTAACGCAGGGATCGGTGTTCTTTTATTTATTGCTTTTGTTGTGTTCATGAGGATCCGGTCATTGAATAGGATTCGATTGTATCAGGAGAAAGAGATAATGTTTATGCGAAATTATAGCAGATTGGTCAATAGTATGCCTATTTGCTATATGAAACAACGTATCCTATTCGATGAAAAAGAGTATCCCACTGATTATGTTATTTTAGAGCTAAATCCGGCATTGGAGGCTTTATTGAAGTGTGACAAATCTTATATAGGGAAAAAAGGCTCGGAAATTCATCCGTTGCAAATGTCGCGGTATTTAAAAATTTGTCATCTTATTTTCTCGGAAAATAAAAAAATAAATACACAATATTACTACAAGCCGACAGACTGTTACTTCAATGTTTTGATCATATCAGCGAATACCCCGGGTTGTGTGGATATTTTTATGGTTGATGTTTCGGAATTAGCGAAGACGCAGCAAGTGCTCCGCACCGTGAACCAGAAACTGTCCATGTCGTTGGACGTGGCGAATGTCACTCCTTGGAAGTGGGACTTGGTTCAGCATACGATTCTTTGTGACGTGAATAAGGCAGTGAACGTGAATTTCTCCGGACTATTTGACGAGAACCAGCTGACGGTTCCCGATACCGAGTATTTCTCCAAGATCTATAAGGAAGACCGCGAAAAGGTAAGGAAGGCTTATGAGTCACTTATCCTCGGTAAGGTGAATAAGATAAAGGAGGAATACCGGATCTATAATCCGAATAAAGGATTGCACGGGCTGGAGTGGGTGGAAGCTTGCGCCGCCGTGGAGAAAAAGGATGAGAACGGGAAACCTCTCACGTTGGTTGGTTCTTCCTTGATCATTTCCGACCGGAAAGAGGTTGAGCGAGAATTACTGGAGGCGAAAAACAAGGCGGAGGAGTCCAATCGCCTTAAATCGGCCTTCTTGGCTAATATGAGCCATGAGATACGTACGCCGCTGAATGCTATCGTAGGTTTCTCCAATATCCTTGCCGAGACAGACGTGTTGGAGGAAAAACAGGAATATGCCGAGATCATTGAGAATAATAATGCGTTGCTACTCCAATTGATAAACGATATCTTGGATTTGTCTAAGATAGAGGCTGGGACCTTGGAGTTCGTGTATTCGGACGTGGATGTCAATACCTTATTGTCCGATCTGGAACGTTCCATGAGTAAAAGGGTCGTAAATGAAAATGTCCGTCTGGTGTTTGAGCGTAAGGAGAAAGATTGTTATGTATCTATCGCTAAGAATCGGTTGATGCAAGTTATCATCAACCTTTTGACTAACGCCATTAAATTTACGGACCAAGGCTCTATAAGCTACGGTTATTCTTGCCTAAATAAAAAGATGCTGCGCTTCTATGTCTCTGATACCGGCCGGGGGATCTCCGTTGAACAACAAGAAGCGATATTTGACCGATTCGTGAAGTTGGATTCTTTCGCCCAAGGAACTGGTTTGGGACTTTCTATCTGCCGAATGATTGTCGATCATCTAGGGGGAGAGATGGGCGTTGAGTCTGAGATCGGGAAGGGTAGTACGTTTTGGTTTACCTTCCCCTACAAAGCGCCGGAGAAACCTGTGAGGGAGGATGTCATTTTTGAGAAGATAAAGGTTGAGAAAGATAAGTTGACGGTACTTATCGCTGAAGATAACGCCGGCAATTTCAAGCTTTTCGAGACTATACTGAAGAATGATTACACAATCGTACACGCTTGGAACGGAAAGGAGGCGGTGGAGCTGTTTAAGGAATATGAGCCTCATATCGTATTAATGGATATCAATATGCCGGAAATGAACGGATATGAGGCGACCAAGGAAATCCGTAAGCTCTCCGAAGTCATTCCCATCATTGCCGTTACCGCCTATGCTTTTGCGTCGGACGAGGAACAGGTCATGAATAGCGGATTCGATGCTTATGCCTCTAAGCCATTGAATGCCTCTGCCCTTAAAAAGCAAATGGTCGATCTTCTAAGGGCGAGGGTGTTTGTTATCTAAGTCTTTAACCTTTATCCGCTATACGATCTAAGAGGATAGACACATGTCTGCCGTCCATCAAGCCATGATGAGCCGTTACGGAGATAGGGAGCATCCAATGTCCGTTCTGCTCGATCAGCTTTCCGGTGGAGATGCGGGTAGCGGAATCGCCTGTACGGAAAGAGGAAGCGTGTTTCATCTCCGTGAAGGCGATCCATGGGACCGGGGAGAAACGGACTAGGTCTTGCCGGTCAGATTCCCTATCTTTGCAAAGGCCTGTGAGAGCTTGCACACGTTCGATCTCTTTCTGTGCGTTTTGAAGGAACAGTTGCCTGTCCGGTGTATATTCGAAGAAGCCGAAGCCGAATGTTCCGTCTTCTCGCCCAATCGTTGTTCCCACGTGGATTCGGTCGAAGCAGACAGGGATGTTGTCGATGATCCGGTACCGGAACTCTTCCACCTCATTAACGGCTGTCATAATCTTATGTAAGGAATAGAGGAAAAAAGAGGCATGATCCGCTTTCGCCTCTTTATAGATGGAGGTCACGTCTATCTGGGTGGTCAGCCCAAAGAAAGGGTCGTCCATGGAACCGAAAAACAGGAAATGCTCTTTCCGGTTCCAATGTTCTAGGTCAATAGGATGTTTCATGATTCTTTATTTGTTGCATTTACTATTTTGTGGAAAGCGATGCGTTCCGTGCCATTAGAGATGTAAATGATACCGCATTGCTTGAACCCATGCTTTTTCAATAAATTCTGCATGACGATATTATCCCGGTGCGTGTCGATACGGATATTATCGCAATGAGCGAACGCCCATTTCAAGCATTCGGTGGAGATCCCCTTCTGTTTACCGTTGGAGGCCATGCGATGGATCACGGCATAAGGCTCATCGTTCAGCCATTCGCCTTCATAGATCTTTAGGTAAGTAGGGTCGATTCCCTCGATGTAACAAAAGGTCCCCACTAACTCGCCCTGCTCATTTTCGCATACGAAACTATGGCTGGCCTTGATCTCGTTGGAGATCAATTCCTCGGAAGGATATCCATTGATCCATTGATTGCCGTTGCCATGCTCTTGCATGAACCTGCGTGCATAATCGTACATAGCCATTATCTCGGCCAGATCTTCTTGTCGTGTTTGTCTGATATTCATGATCGGTAGAAAAAGTTATCCCGCAAAAGTAGTATATTATTGTTATCTTTGCGAATCTAGTCGAAAAATATATAAACCAATTAAATCAAAATATCATGGAACCATTGAAAATCGCCACCGTGCAGTTCGAGACACGGGATAACGATAAAGTGTATAATCTTTCTATCATCCGGGAGATGTGCCGGAAAGCGTCGGTAGAGGGAGCGGATGTAGTGGCTTTCCACGAATGCTCGGTTTGTGGATATACGTTTGCCAAGGACTTGTCTCGCAAGGAATTGTTGGCTATTGCCGAACCGATCCCCACGGGGGAGAGTACGCAAGCCTTGATCGCCATCGCCAAAGAGTTTGGCGTCACGCTACTGGCCGGATTCTTTGAGCGGGATGGGGATCGCATCTATAAAGCGCAAGTTTGCGTGGATGGCAATGGCTTGAAGGCAAAGTACCGCAAGCTACATCCGTTTATTAATCCGAATATCTTGCCGGGCGATCAATATGTGGTTTTTGAGATCAAGGGATGGAAATGTGGCATATTGATTTGCTACGATAATAATATCATAGAGAATGTCCGTGCCACGGCCTTATTAGGGGCGGATATCATTTTCATGCCTCACGTGACGATGTGTACCCCTTCCCCTCGCCCCGGGGCTGGTTTGATAAATCCTATGTTATGGGAGAACCGGGCAAACGACCCGACTTCCTTGCGACAGGAGTTCGATGGCCTGAAGGGACGTGCTTGGCTTATGAAATGGCTTCCCGCTAGGGCGTACGACAATGCGGTATATGTGGTATTCTCCAATCCGATCGGGCGTGATTATAATGAGATCAAGAACGGTTGCTCGATGATTCTGGATCCTTTCGGCGATATCGTGGCGGAATGCCGTAAACTGGGTGATGATTTCGTGATCGCTACGGCTATCCCTGAGAAATTGAGACAGGCTGGAGGATATCGTTACCGAAATGCCCGTCGTCCGGAACTTTATGCGGATATTATCGGCCAACCGCATGAGTCCAATCAAAAGGTAGCATGGTTAACAGAAACAACAAATAGCAAATAAATAGTATGCAACAAACAACAATCTCTAAGTCACCTCGTGTAGAGGTGGTGGATGCGCTACGTGGATTCGCTGTCTTGGCAATCTTATTAGTGCATAATGTGGAACATTTTATCTATCCGGTCTATCCGGACCCGGCTACGCTGCCGGGATGGTTGAACGTATTGAATGAAGGCGTGTTTACGGTGGTATTCGCTTTGTTTGCCGGGAAATCGTATTCTATCTTTGCCTTGTTATTTGGTTTTACCTTTTATATACAGTATTCGAACCAGCAGGCGAAGGGAAAAGACTTCGGTTACCGCTTCCTTTGGAGATTACTGCTGTTGACGATCTTCGCTACGTTGAACGCCGCTTTTTATCCGGCAGGCGATGTTTTGCTGCTGTATGCGATCGTGGGCGTTGTTTTGTTTATCGTGCGTAAATGGAGCGATAAGGCTGTCTTGATAACGGCTATTATCTTTTTATTGCAGCCGGTGGAGTGGTATCATTATATCGCTAGCCTGTTTAATCCGGATTACCAATTACCCAATTTAGGAGTAGGGGAGATGTACTCAGAGATGGCGGAGCACACCAAGCGGGGGGATTTATGGAATTTCATCTGGCAGAACGTGACGTTAGGACAAAAGGCTAGTTTGCTCTGGGCTGTTGGTGCCGGCCGGTATGTACAGACCTGCGGGTTGTTTATGCTGGGAATGTTGATCGGGCGCAGGAAGCTATTTATCTCCTCGGAGGAGAATTCCCGTTTTTGGATAAAGACTTTGATAATTACCGCAATTGCTTTCGGTCCTTTATACCAACTGAAAGTATTGTTGATGGATACGGCGGATAGCGCTATCGTGCGTCAGACAGCCGGGGTCGTCCTTGATATGTGGCAGAAATTCGCTTTCACGTTTGTATTGGTCTCCTCTTTCGTGTTACTGTACCAATGGGAGGGCTTTAGGCGTTTCACTTCCGTCTTGCGCTCGTATGGGAAGATGAGTTTGACGAATTACGTGTCGCAATCCTTTTTCGGTGCGTTGATCTATTTCCCGATCGGCTTGAATTTGGCTCCTTACTGCGGTTATACGGTCAGTATGTTCATCGGTATCGTCTTTTTCTTCTTGCAAGTACGCTTCTGTAAATGGTGGGCAGAAAGACATAAACATGGGCCGTTGGAAGGTATTTGGCATAAATGGACATGGGTAGGTTCTAAGTAGAAATATGTAAGAGAGCCTAATCTATGGCAAGGCAGAGACGAGGTTCTCTTTCCTATCATAGATTAGGCTCTCTTAGCTATCATAGATTCTACTCTATGACAGGCATATGTGCTTCTTTTTATCTTCTGCGTCGTACACTGCGCACAGGGGCAGATTTCTCTGCTTTCGGCGCTTTTACTTTAGCAGCTTTCTCTGGAGCGGCCTCCTTGGTGGAGCCTTTGTCTTTCCGGGCACTTCTCTTGGCTGCTTTCTTCGCGGCTTTGCTGTCTACCGCTACTTGAGTCGTATCCGGTTGATACCAGAGTGATTTCTCAAAGCTGGTTAATTGACCTTCGATACGAGCTTGCTCGTTCTTTAAGGAATCCGGTGTCGGGCAATACGCCTGCAATGGCAGATTCATCAAGTTTTGGGTCTTGATGATATCCCCCTCGAACATCCGGCGACGGAAATAGTCATCCATCGTAAAAGTCATGGCGTTATTCATATTAGACGTCATGATGTATGAATTGCTGATATACGGACGTATGTTCTCGTAAGGCAGCCAGAACATAGGCATGGTTGTCTCTCCCATATCACCTGTAGAGGTAAGGATCGGGCAAATCGCCAATATCTTGACATCAAAAGCGGAATTATTCTGGTCGAAATACCATGCTTCTTTTACATAGTAAGACCGCACGTCGGCTGCAGGTATATCGCTTTCATTGATTACGAAAGTCGGTTCCTCACCCGCTCTCCCCGGTATCTCCTCATAAAGGATGTAGAAGCGATCCAGCAAATCCTTGAAGTTGATCAAATGGGCTTCGTCAAATTCCTCGTATCCGTCCAGATACTCATAAGCCTTGATCTTGTTCTCACCTAAAAGCTGGAAGATTACGGAGAAAAGATTCATCTGTCCGTTCATCGGGCGGGTCGGGTAATAAAGCGGAGCGTTCTGCTCTTTCATCAAGTCCACCTGCCGGTAGATAATACGCATCCAGCGAGCGTTCCCGATCTCTTGCGTCAAACGCTCGTTCATATCTTGGGCCCGTACGGTCAGTTCGGGTAAACCGGTATCTTTCTTATCGTTTCTTTCCCCACGGCTGGCTTGAGGCGAACGGCGACGCGTTTGTTGTTGCTGCGTAGCTTCGTTCTCAACTTCTTCTTGCGCATGAAGAGGCATCGCTGTTAAAAAAGTGGCGGCCAAAGCGGCTATGTAATACAGATGTTTCATACTGCGAATCTTAATTTACGATTACTTCGATAGTCGGTATGGTACGTTCGATACCGTCCGGACCTTTCGCAACTACACGGGTGATATAAAAACGTTTACCCTTACTTAAATTGCGGATATAGTTTTTCTGACGTTGCGAGAAGTTGGTTCCTTCGGCCACTTCCGGGATAGCGTTACCCATGGAGTCGAAGAAAGTCAGCTCAAAACGTAATACCGTATATTTTACATTTAGCAAATCATCGTCGATAGCGGCCAGAATACCGTCAGCCTCTACCAAACTACGTTTGGCGATCATACCTCCCTTGAACTTACGGACGTTACCGTTTTGATCCTTATACTCGATATAAGGTAGGGGATCGGGGAGGGCACGCACGCGGAAGGTAGTCTTTGCCATCTCTATGTTCCGGCCATCCGCCATGCGAGCGTTGACCGTGATCACGGCTTCCGTCCCTACTTTAGACGGGCGGGCTTCCCAACCATCCTTGCTGCGGGTTAATGTGCCGTTCGTCATGGTAGCTGTCACATTACCGCTCGGTACACCCGGGACGGCGATACGCATCGGGTTGGCGATACCGGCATATAATACGTTCATCAATGTCGGGGCCACGGTAGCTGTCGGCTCGGTCACGAAATACTCGCTCTCGAAATCCCGGCGCATGATGCTGCCGTCGCTATTCGGCATCTCGATATAACCTTTGATCGGGAATGTCCCGGCAGCTCCGGTATTCACCGTGAAGACTCCTTTATTCTCGTAAGGTAATTCTTTTCCGTTTACATAGATCGTAGGACGTTTCGTAGAGTCTACCGCCGATAATACGATATTCGCCTTGTACTGGCTTCCTCGCATTACGATCTGGCTTTCCGGGATTACCTGCGCCGTGATCTGGTTCACACGGTAATCGCCAACGTCTACGCTATTCAATAAGTTCGATAAGACCTCACCTTCGGCGTAGCGAACGTCACTTTGCATTTTTGTTAACAGGGTAACAGCCGCCGCTACCGGCATATTCTCGAACAAGGCCTCTTCCCAAGTACGGGTATTGATCCCCGCTTTATGAGGGGGAGTCGTGCTTAGGTTCGCCTCCAATACGGCAGTCTTCGCCGAATCTTCGATAAAGCCGCCCATCCAGATACGATACTTATCGATTTCCGCTCTCAGCTTTTTACCTTCTCCGCTTACAGGAGAGAGCATTACACGGGAGGCGGCTTCCAAATCATCCTTATGCTCGATGCTGTTTACGTTGGCATTCTCGCCATCAGCTACCTTAGCGATACGGATCTTTAAATCTTGTATATACGTATAGAGGCTATCTGAGGCTCTTTTCACCTCACGGGCCTTCAATGCCCACTCACCCACTTTCTGGGGATTCTCTTGGTAATAAGCTTCCATCTCGTCCGCTACAATCTTGTTTCGGCGGGAGGAGTTATCGATAGAGGTTCGCAAGCTACCTTCCACCAACTCAAAACCATCCAGCACCTCCGACGACACGTTCAGTGCCATCATGGCGATGAACACCAGATACATCAGGTTGATCATCCGCTGACGGGGAGAATTGGGATTATTTGATATTCCTGCCATATTTCTTTACTTCATTGGGTTGTTTGTATACGGAGCCTGTTGTTGCTGTTGGTAACCATAGGGTTGCTGATATTGCTGTTGGTAACTGGGCTGTTGTGGCTGCTGATAACCCATATTCACGGTCATCGCTTGCAATAAACGACTGTATACTTGGTTCAATTCGGCCAGTTGGCGAGTCATCTTTTCCGTCTCGTTACGGAATACGGAACTATCTACCACCGATCCGTCATACATCTCACGGATACGATTCAAGCCACTATTGATGTGTTCGATAGATTCGATCTGCGAACTGATACTCTTCAACTGGATCTCATAGATGGTATTCAATCCGGATACATTACGGTTCAATTGTTCCATCTGGTGTACGTAACCACGGGAGTTTTGGTTGATGCCATCGGAATTATCCGTGATACTCTTATAAGAGTTCAACAGTGTATCGGATACGTTCGTAAGCGAATTAGTCACTTGGCTGAAACGCTCCATGTTCTCAGACATGCCAGATAATTGCTCCAGATATTTTTGGGTAGCTTCCGTCAATTCCGCCATCTTGGAAATTTGCTCGGCCGCTCCGCTTAATTTCTTGATGCTCTCGGATAAGTTCTTGGTATCTTCTTCCGTCACGTCCAGATTACCTGCGATATTCAAGGAACCACCTCTTTGCGCGTTCGCCTTAGACGCTGCCGAACCGATATTTATTCCCCCGGCTATCTCATCGTCTTCTACATTATCCGTAGAATTGATCATGGTTGAGATCGGCGTACCGGTGAAATCCGGACGATCCATCGGGTTCTTTGATTTCAATACGGGGAAAACATCTTCCCAATGATACTCCTTGTTCGGATGCTCGAACGCCGAGATAAAGAATACGATAGACTCGGTGATCATCGCCACGAACAGGATTTGGTTAGCGTATGGTATATGTAATAACTTAAATAACGCACCGAGGATTACGATGGACGCACCCCAACTATACAGGAAGTTCAATACTCGTTTTCCTCTTTCGCTGGAGAGGAACATCTCCAGTCTGTTTTTATATCTTCTATATTTTCCCATCGTCGTATTATTGTCTTAAATGATTCAAAACTTTAAATTTATAATTCCCGCTTATTTCTTTCCCTTGGAGCGAGAGAATCCTATTTGGGTACGTGCGCAACGGAAACCGATGTAAGAACGGCTCTCGTTCTGGAACTCGAAAGTACGCATGTCCGAACGGATAAATTGTGAGACATCTTTCCAAGAACCTCCTCGCACTACTTTCTTTTTCATGGCGTAGGGATCGTTCTTGGCGGCGTTGTAACGCAGATCCGGGTTCATGTCGCTCATTTGGCTCGGGCCAGACTCGGAGTAAGACGTTGAGGTCCATTCCGCCACGTTTCCTGCCATATCGTATAGCCCGAACTCATTCGGGGCGAAAGAGCCTACACGAGACGTAATCAAATGGCCATCCTCCGTATAATTACCTTTACCCGGCTTGAAGTTACCCAAGAAACAACCTTTGCTGTCTTGAAGCTCGTCGGTAGACCAAGGGAACTTATTCTCGTTCTTACCTGTACGGGCGGCATATTCCCATTCTCCTTCGGACGGAAGACGGAATGGCTCTACCAATTGTCCCGGTGGCAAGCTCAAGGATTCTTTGTATAAATTCGTACGCCATACGCAGAAGGCAGTCGCTTGTTCCCAAGAAACACCGACTACAGGATAATCATCGTAACCCGGATGAGAGAAATACATACGGGTATATGGCTCGTTGTACGCATTCTTGAAATCGTTCACCCAGCAATTCTCGTCCGGGTAGATATTGACGATACGGGTATTCAAGAAATCCCATTCGCTGCTTAACGGGCGGGTGATCGTCTCGTTGATTACACGTCCTTCATCATCGATGTAAGCGGTGTCCTTGGAGATCATGACTACCTCGTTCGGATCTACCTGAATATCCGTATTACGAACCCGGTCCGCCGGGTTCAATTGATTCTTGCGGAGGGCGGCGGCGGTATAGTCGTACCACTCGTATTTATAGATCATTTGTTTAGGGTCCAAACCTTTCTCTCCGGTAACGGGATTCGTGTAATAGACACTTTCTATCGCACGTTGCTCATCCTCGTTCGCCCGTCTCCAAGGAATCGGACGGTTCCAGTCCAAATGCGGAGTGACAGGCTCCCCGTAACGGTCTTCCGTGATCTTGAACAGATCGTTGCCTCCATAAGCCGGGTCCGCCAAGCGTTCACGGATAATAGAGTCTCTCACATAATAAACGAACTGGCGATATTTGGCGTTCGTTACCTCTGTCTGATCCATCCAGAACGCGTCGAAAGAGACCCCTTTCGTCTCCGGCATGATTCCCCACAAGGAATCCTTGTCGGCGGGACCCATCTCGAACGAACCTCTTTTAACCAAGACCATTCCATACGGCGCAGGTTCATTGAACGCTACCGATCTGACACCTGTCACCTCACCGCCGGCACTCCGGAGAGATTTACCGCAGGAGGTAAGCAAGGCTACCGTTACAAGTACTAATAATACTTTTTTCATATACTATAATATACGTACACTTTTATGTCTATTTTTCCCTGTCTTCGTCTTGTTCAGCTTTAAGGCATACTTGACACATAGCTCGTGGCTACCGCTACTTGCCCGGCCTAGGGCCGTGGTCGGGAAATCAAAGGCGTAACCCGCATGGAAACGACCTAGCTTTACGCCGAACATGATGCCCACCGATTCATTCACCCGATAGGAAAAACCACCATTAAACATCTTATTATATTCCAGCCTAGCGGTAATATCCGCATGAAAACTTTGCATGTCTGTCAGCAAGAACACCGAGGGCTGTAATTCTATCAACGGATTCTTTAATTGAATATTGTATCCACCCATTAAATTAAGTGAACGACCTATATAGGTATAGGCGTTCTCGTCCAGTTGAAGCTCCGGTTGGGTGATATGCGTCATGCCAAACCCGGCGTAAAACCGTTTATGGGTATAGTAAATACCGAAGTTCATATCCAACCCCATGCCGCTGACCTGCTCTACGGGGATGGCTGCGTCGGTCTCTTGATGGTACTCGGACTCAACCTTTATCACCTTGGTTCCGTCGAACGACTGGTTGACTAAGCCGATTTGTAATCCTCCGCTCAAGACTCCCCCGAATAATTTATACTTATAGGCGTATTGCGCCCCTACATGCGTATTCTGGAAAAGCCCGATTGCCTCGGTAAATACAACCAATCCGACACCGTGATTCGTCTTGCCTAAAGCGAGTGGCATATCCGCGGTAATGAAGAACGACTTGGGTGCCCCATGTACGCCGATCATTTCCAAGCGGGCGAGAGCCAATATATTCAAGTCCTCCGTAGCTCCGGCCACGGCCGGGTTATAATACGGTTTCGCCATGAAGTATTGACTTAAGCGTGCGTCATATTGCGCCCGTACGATTCCCGCACAAGTACACAAAAGGATCAAGATCGAAAGAAGACGTCTTCTCATTTAAACATTCACTTCACGTTGTAACTACAAACGCAGCAAATCCGGATAAATTGTATTTTCACAAAAAAACAACGAGGCAGGGGAGCTCGATCGTCCGCCACCTCGTTCTTCTATTTCTTAATTTTCAATTTCCAATTCTCAATTGAACTAGTATTCTTCCTCGTTGAAGAAGAAGTCTTCTTTACTTGGATAATCCGGCCAGATGTCTTCCATGCATTCGTAAATCTCGCCTTCATCTTCCATTTCCTGCAAATTCTCAATCACTTCTAATGGCGCACCAGAACGTTGTGCATAGTCAATAAGTTCATCCTTAGTCGCAGGCCAGGGTGCGTCTTCCAATTTTGAAGCTAACTCTAATGTCCAATACATAGCTGTCAAGTATTAATAACCGCCGAAGCGATTTGGTTCTCTATTTTTCCGCGAAAATATGACTTTATTTATTATACGCAAGTATAATCCCAAATAATTTCTTTACCGTTATTATTTATGCATTCTTTTCGTGCCAGAACGAAGAAATAATCCGATAAACGGTTCATAAATATCAATACAGGCTCCTCAACGGGGCAATTCTCGGCCAAGCGATAGATTTGTCGCTCGGCACGACGGCAAACGGTGCGGCAAACATGTGCGAGGGCGGCCGAGCGGCATCCTCCCGGTAGGATGAACGCATGCATTTTCGGCAGCTCGTTATCCAGACGGTCTATCTCCCGCTCGATACGCTCGATGCTCTCGGGCGTTACCTTGCTCTCGATTTTCAATTCCGTGGTCGCTTGATCCGTGGCTAGGTAAGAACCGATCGTGAATAGCTTATGCTGGATGAATGATAAGAAATCAGTATCTTTCTCATCATTCAAGGCCGTGATTAATAATCCGATAAAGGAGTTCAGCTCATCTACGGTGCCATAGCTCTCGATCCGATCGTGCGCTTTCGACACGCGTTGTCCACCTACCAGTGAAGTGGTTCCTTTATCGCCTGTTCTGGTATAGATAATACTCTTCTTCATATCTGACTTGTTTTGAATCCTAAAAATAAACAATATAATCTCGTTTGTGCAATTTCTTGTTGAACAAGACAATCCCTAGCGAGTAAAGATCTAAGGTGACCGTCACTTCCGGACATGCGCAGATCTCTTCCCAAAGTTCACGCATCTTACGGCTCGCCTTGATTCCCTCAAAAACGAATACCGTGTCGTTGTGCGCGTATTTCATACATTCATTAAACAGCCAGAGGTTGTTATGTTGTTCATATAAAGTGTTGAAAAAAACAAAATCTAAGCTATTTATGTCATTTAAGGCTTGGGGAAGCAAGTCCTTATAATTACCGATACGCAAATCGATGGGATTACGTCCCTCTTTAGCGAATGCTTGACGGGCGATCGTGGCGAATTCCGGTACATTTTCCAAGGCGATACATCTCAATCCCGTGGCATAGGAGGTTAGATATAAGGTAGACAACCCCATCGTGGTTCCTATCTGGAGGATATTCTTGGACTTGAAATAGTTTGTCAAACGGAATAATAAGGCGCCATGCTTGGGCCGGATGGATTCCCGTTTTACGATCTCGCCGATGGAACGGGTCTTTCGTTTCCCCTTGTTCTGCCGGTCCGGATAGGTGATCTCTCCTTCCCGGAATAATAACTGCTTACGTAAAAGCTCTATATCATAGAAACTATAATAGGAACATTTTTCCTCGATGACCTTCGTGATGAGGTTAAAAACGAAAGGCGAATGTACTCCGAATCCTTTACGGTAGCGGATGCCGCGGTACAAGAGCGATCCTTTTCGTAATGTATTAACCTTTGGTAGTATTTGCATTTCCTTTTGTCGTTAGGCAATGATGACCTTGCCATTTGCCGCGAACTTACATAAAAAAACGCAATTAGCATAAGCCTCTAGTCTTTAAACGGAGTTATAATAACTTGTGCCATAGGCGTGGCACTGGCCTTTATCCTAGAAACTGGCTTTCTCCGGCTCGGGACGGATATAGGTTAATATCTGTCCGCTTAACTGAAGCAGCGAGATCTCACAGATCTTGGTGGAATATTCCGCCACGGAAAGACGCTCCTCCGCTTCCAGTAGACTGTTTTGCGCCTCACGCAATTCGATACCAGACAACTCGCCGAGTTTATAGCGGTCGATGGCGATCCGGTAGTTCTCTTGGGCGGCTACGAGGTTCTCTTTCTCTAGGCTCCATAGGTCGAGGTTGTTTTTATAGGCCATCCAGAAGTTGCTCATGTCCGCACGCAGGGCAAGTTCCAGTTCTTGGATGCGCAATTGCTGGTTCTCGATTTGGATGCGGGCGTTGCGTTGCTCACGTTTCCGGTTGAAACCGTCGAAGAGGCTCATACCGATGGTCACGCCGTAATTAAGCCCCAGCCGTTGTTGGAGGTCGTAATTGCCCACTTCCGTCCAGTTTGCCGTGTAGCCGTAGCCTGCGTTTAGCTTGACATAGGGATAATAGCGGCTTTTTACCTTTTTATAATCAAGCTCAGACAACGTCTGGTTCTTTTGGGCGATCAGGAGTGAGGCGTTGGCTTCGAGGGTATTCTTCCATAGATCTACCTCGTCGAGGAACGGGTTCGGGTAGATCAAGGAGTCCTTGATCTGGATTTCCTCCTCCACATTATTTAATGCCATTAACTCGTTCAGGCGGATACGGGAGGTATGCACGACCTCCAATTGGTTTAATACCTTGGAGCTATCCGAGTTGAAGTCCACTTGAGCCTGTTGCAAGTCCAGACGGGACATGGAGCCGATATAATACCTTTCCTCCACGATCCGTAGACGCTCCTTGGAAAGGTCCAAGGTGGAACGGAGGTTACGCAAACGGATTTTCTGCCGGATCAGGTTGTAGTACTCGCTGGAAAGGTTGGCTACGAAATCCTCGATGGTCATGCGGGTGTTCAATTCTCCCATTCGCTGTAATTCTTTCAAGCGAGAGTATTCGGCTTGGATACCGAAACCGTCGAAAACCGTCCAGTTAACGTTTAGTCCGACGTTACCCGTCTCGCTGTTTATACCATTCGCCTTCTCGATCGATCCGTCTTGCAGGCTGTTACGGTTGTTATTGATATTTCCGCTGAATCCGCCGCTCATATCTACGGTAGGCAGATAACCGGCGTTTCCGGGGGTGGCGTTATTGTCGCTGATCTGTTGCTCGTTACGAATGATACGGATGGAGTAGTTCTGCTCTAATCCGGTTTCGATACACCGTTTCAGATCGAATAGTTGCTGCGCCTCCGCCATAAAGAGGGAAGAGAAGGCCAATAGTAATGTATATAGGTACTTATTCATGTGTTTATTTATTATTCAGTAATGTTCTTTTTTCGGTTGGTGGATATAAACGAATACATGGCCGGTACGATAAACAGGGTCAAGAAGGTCGATACCAACATTCCGCCTACTACCGCTACACCCATGGCGATACGCCCTTGGGCACCCTCGCCCGTAGCGTATACCAATGGCACCAAACCGAGGATGGTGGATACGCTAGTCATCAAGATCGGGCGCAGACGCTGGGTCGCGGACGAGCGGATCGCTTCCGGCAAACTAAGTCCCGACTCTTGCCGCTGATTGGCGAACTCTACGATCAAGATACCGTTCTTCGCCACCAAACCAATCAACATAATGATACCGATCTGGCTGAATATATTCATCGTGATACCCGAATAGCTCATGAACATCAGCGCACCGGCGATAGCCAAAGGTACGGTGAACATCACTACCAACGGATCCTTGAAACTCTCGAACTGGGCGGCCAACACCAAATAAATCATCAACAAGGCCAAGATCATGGCGAACATCAAACTGGAAGAACTCTCACGGAACTCTTTCGACTCGCCGGAAAGAGCGGTACGGAAGCTACCATCCAGCACCTCCGAGGCGATACGGTCCATCTCGTCCAGACCATCGCCGATCGTATATCCCTTATTCAATCCACTGGAAACCGTCGCCGATACGAAACGGTTATAGCGATACAATTGGGGCGGCGCCACATTTTCCGTAACCTTAACCAAGTTATCCAACTGGATCATTTCCCCATTGTTACTACGTACATAGATCGATTTTAAATCGACAGGGGTATTTCGTTGCTGGCGGTTGATCTCGCCCAATATCTGGTATTGCTTACCATTCATATAGAAGTAGCCCATACGCTGTCCGCTCAACGCATATTGCAAGGTCTGGGCGATGTTGCGGGTGCTGACGCCCAATAAGGAAGCCTTATCCCGGTCGATCTCGATACGTGCCTCCGGCTTGGTGAAGCGCAAGTTCACGTCCGCCATCTGGAAGACCGGGCTCTCGTTCACCTTTTGCATAAACGTGGGCAGGAACTCTTGCAGTTTATCCAAGGTCGGGGCCTGCAATACGTATTGGATAGGCATACCGCCCCGGCGTCCGCCGAAGGTGGATTGCTGTTGTACGAAGGCGCGGGCCAAGGTCTCTTTGCGGACTTCTTTCGACAAGGTCTCGGCGATCTCCATTTGCGAGCGTTCCCGTTCCTTGATATCGCTTAATATGAGGTTTAGCGAACCTCCTCCTTCCCACGAGCGGGTCATGATGGATTGCTTCTCGGGAGCGATGGAGTCGGCTATTTGCTCGATACGGTCCGCGTAGTCGCGGATAAACTCGAAGGTAGCCCCTTCCGGCCCGCGCATATTCACGGAGATCATGGAACGGTCCTCCAAAGGCGATAACTCGGAACGAATGTTCTTCCAGAAGTACCCGATCGATCCGAAAAGAAGGATAACGATAGGGATCGACCATATCTTATGGTTCAAGAATGCGTTCAACGACTTGGCGTAGATCGTGTTCAATCCCTCGAAGAACGGCTCGGTCTTCCGATAGAACCAGTTTTTCTTCTCTCTCCTCTTCAATAGCTTGGTAGCCAACATCGGTGTAAACGTAAGGGCCACGAACGAGGAGATAGCGACCGAACCGGCGATCACGATACTGAACTCCTTGAATAAGCGCCCCGTCATACCTTCCATAAACACGATCGGCAAGAATACGGAGATCAGGGTGATCGTGGTAGATACCACGGCGAAGAAGATCTCTTTCGATCCTTCGATACCCGCCTCTTTCGGTGACATGCCTTGCTCGATACGTACATATATATTCTCCGCCACTACGATCGCGTCGTCTACCACCAGACCGACCGAGAGCACGACCGCCAACATCGTCAATACGTTGACGGAGAATCCGGAGATATACATCACGAAGAAAGCTCCTACCAACGATACGGGGATAACGACGACAGGAACCAGCGTGACCCGCCAGTCACGGAGGAACAAGAAGATAATCAATACGACCAAGAGGAAAGCCTCGTAGATCGTCTGTTGTACCTCGCCGATAGAGGCCCGGATAAAGCGGGTGTTGTCATACATCATCTCGATCGTGACATCTTCCGGCAGGTCTTTTTGTAATTGCTCGATACGCTTGTAGGCTTCGTCGGCGATCTCGATATGGTTGGCTCCCGGTTGGGGGATGATAACGGTCATAACCATCGGCTCGCCGTTCTTCTTCAGTAAGCTCCGCAAGTCCTCGGGAGCTACCTCCGCACGTCCGATATCGCTGAAGCGCACGATGTTGTTGTTGTCTTCCTTGATAATTAAATCGTTGAATTCCTTGGCGGTATGCATCAATCCTAAGGTACGTATGGATAAGGAGATCGTATTTCCCTCGATACTACCGGAAGGAAGCTCCACGTTCTCGTTATCGACGGCGTTTTTCACGTCCATCGGGGTCACTCCGTAACCCGCCATCTTGATTGGGTCCAGCCATAGACGCATGGAATACCGTTTTTGTCCCCAGATATCCACGCCACTCACGTTCTCGATGGTCTGCAAGCGCTCTTTCACCGTTAGCTCGGCGATCTCGCTCAACTCCATCAACGAGCGTTTGTTGCTTCGGATGGCGATCTGCATGATCGGGGAGGCATCGGCATCCGCTTTCGATACCGTAGGCGGGTCGCAGTCGCGGGGAAGGTAGCGTTGGGCACGAGATACCTTATCACGTACATCGTTCGCCGCCGTCTCCATATCCACGGACAACTCAAACTCTACCGTGATACGGCTGCTGCCTTGGCTACTCACGCTACTCAATGAACGGATACCCGGGATACCGTTGATATTCTGTTCTAACGGCTCGGTGATCTGGTTCATGATCACGTCGGCGTTCGCTCCGGGATAAGATACGTTGACCGAGATAATCGGCTGGTCTACGCTCGGGAACTCCCGGACGCCAAGGAACCGGTAACCGATAAAGCCGAACAGGAGGATGACCAGCATCATCACTGTCGAGAGTACGGGCCGGTTTATACTGGTTTCTGAAATATTTGCCATCGTTCTTCTCCTTATTCAGTCAAGTTATCAATAGAAACTTTCATGCCGGTACGTAACTGCATCACGCCGGACGTGATCAGCGTATCGCCCACATTCAACCCTTGCAATACCTGTACACGGCTCTCGGTTCGTATACCGATCGTGATCTCTTGAGGCTCGGCCACGCCGTTCTTATATAAGTAAACGATGTCTTTTCCCATCTCGGGGATAACGGCCTCGCTGGGGATGGCTAAAGCGTCCTTGATCTCCCGCTTGCTGATCTCGACGGAGGTATAACGGCCGGGTAAGATATTCTCGCCCGGATTCGGGTAAGTGGCACGTACTTTCAAGGTACGGGTCGCCATATCTACCTTGCTTTCCACGGCGTAAACGGTCGCCTTATAGTTCTGCATCATACCGTCTTTCTCCATGCGGAACAGGATCGGGGTTCCGTCTTGTACCTCGGCCGCGTAGCTCTCGGGAATGGAAAACTCGATTTTCAACGGGGATATCTTGGTCAACTTCGCGATTACGGAAGAGGAGGAAGTAACGTACGCGCCCTCACTCACGGAGCGAAGTCCGATGATCCCGTCGAAAGGAGCCCGAAGCTCTGTCTGGGCGATATTCGCTTTGACCAACTCGATATCTGCCATTAGCTTCTCGTATTCGGTGGCTACTTGCTCGTAGGCTTCTTGGCTGACGGCGTCTTTCTCCAGCAAGGTACGTTGGCGATAGACACGATCCTTGGCTAAAGGAACTTGGGCTTCCAGCTTCTTTAGCTGGGCTTGCAGCGGCTTGTCATTGATTTTAGCCAACAGATCGCCCGCCTTTACGTGGCTACCTTCCGTGAAATAGATGGCTACCACCTTACCGGAGGACTCGAAAGCCAAATCCACCTCTTCGTCCGGAAGGGTACTTCCGGTACTCATGATCTTATCGGTTAATGATTGGTATTTCAATACCTCGGCATTGATGTTAAGTGTCTGGTTTCGCAGGCTCGTGCCCGATGTGGGTACGACGGAAGCGGCATCTTGGGATGCCTTGAACTTGTTTTTCAATTGAGGGTAAGCGATCATTCCCGCTATCATTAATAAGATAGCCGCCGTAACTCCCCATTTCGCTCTCTTTGTCATCATGTTCTCGTATGGTATTTACTGATAATTTACACTCGTTACTCCAAAATATATAACCAAACGCAAGTTTAGACTGCCCTTTCGTAAAAAGGTTTAATCAAAGATATTATTTTTTTGAGAGATGAATCCTTGATTGGGAAGAACGGGAAAAATAAGGGAATTAAAACGAATCTAGGGAGGAAGTCTGATCGGTTTGTGGTAGAAGAAATGAGTGTCTCCTGTCGTATAGATCTTTTCACCTATGTGAAAAGAACGTTTCACAGCCGTGATCCGATCGTTTCACATGGGTGAAAAGATCAGATCACACTTGTGAAACGATCTGTTATAGCTTATGTATGACTTTCATTAACTGCTCGCCCAAGCCAATTGTATAGCCTTGAGAGACAAATACGACACGATTGAACGTATCGGCGATCAAGAAGATCGGCAAGGTATTGGCGTTTTGCAATTTCATCGCTGTAGCCATCTCCTTTTGGATCGCCCCGTCGATATCCAGACCGTATGTGATCGTGCTCGGTAAATCGCCGAACTCTTTCGGATCGAAGTTCTTATAGCCCTTCTCGTCAGGGAAGAGAAGCACGATGCCTCGTCCCCAATCTTCTAGTTCCTTCTTCACGGCGGCGATATCACGCATCGCATGGTTTGTCGGTTCTTGGCGGGAGCCTAGAAGCGCTACGATATAGTAGCCACGTCCGGTAGTAGCTAGCAGGCTGGTCTCCTCACCGTTGTCCGCACGTTTGAACTTATTCTCGGAGTTGAAATTACCGATCACCTGTATCTCGTCCTTGCTTTCACGCATTTCCAATTGGATCGGGGTGGTCTTGTCCGCCTCCACATTGAAAAACTCGATCTCGGCCAATACGCTACCGTTTGCCATACGAGTACCGGTCACTAACATATAATTACCTTCATCCATGGATAACGGTTTCTTCAGTAATCCGCTCCAAGTATCTCCCAAGCCCATATCCACATTACCGCCTCTCTCGAAATTCAAGGTCTGTAAAGTACCGTTCGGCAAAACCTTGGCGATCGTGAAGTGACTGTAATATTTCGGGTCTTGCAGCGCCTTGATTGGTTGGTAAGAAGCGATTACCTTGCCTTGTTTAGCGGTCGTCTGTACGGCAGCCTCGAAATCGACGTCTACCCAAGCGTTGTCCTTGAAGTACTGGATCTTGCGGGCTACCGGCTCGATACGTGCCGGAATACCTAAGCTACGAGCCACGGCCACGAAGAAGATATTACGGGAGCCCTTATCAGCGATACGGGATTTCCATACACCCATCGGCATGATCGGAATACGTTGTGCGTTTAGCGCATCGTTAATGGAGACGTTATTCTTCACCCAATCCACCAATGCCTGTGGATTCTCTACGGCTTGTTTCGCAAGGGAAGGCTCAATGTTTGCAGCGAAGAAACTCTTATATGGAGTCAGGAACTCATTGGCCACACGAGGATTCATGATATATTCATTGAACCATTCGCTTTGAACGGCCGGCGTATTGTTTAAATGGTCCGCAAAGACAGACGCAGGTGTATCACGTAGATCCTTAGCGGATACGACATCCAATAAAGCCATCGCTTGCACACGCTTCTCGGCGGGAGTCTCCCGTAAGAACTTCTCGATCTCCATCCAGTTACCACGGCTACCGATCATGAAATCCTCTGTCTTCATCGGGTCGATACCCAATTCTTTCGCTAAAGCCTCTGCTTTCTCTTCCGTATAGAAAGTAGCTACATATTTATTACGGATAGCGTCTTCTTCCAATAAACGTTTGGCGTTCGCCTCCTTTTGCTCCGGTGTAACTTCTGCGGGGATAGAGCCGTCTACCGGTGGTACGATATCTAGGGCGATCGTCTCCACATCTCCCGGTTTCTTATTCAAGGCGATCGTAACCTCTCCGTCCTTGCCGAAAGAGACCTTGCTGTAGCCGAACTTGCCGTCTTTGCTGGCCCATACCAGCATATCCCCTTTTCCGGCGGATAATGAGCATTTGCCATCCGCGTCCGTCTTCTTGCGGGCTACACTGTTAAACTCGGCATAGTTATAAATCTTGAATTCTACCAAAGCGTCCTTTACCGGCTTGCCATTGGCATCCGTAACCGTGATAACAGCTTTAGCCGAAGGTGCGTAATTATCGATCACGTTGATCTCGGTATACCCATCGGTACGTTCCATGACATCCTCCGGGCCATTGTATTTACCGAATACTTTCGTATGCATCAACATACCCCGGTAAGCAGGGCCGTTGAACCAACCCAGATTCAATACCGGTTCGGGTTCGCAAGCGCCGAAGAAATACCATTTACCATTCACCCAAGCTTCTACCCATGCGTGGTTATCATCCGTATGCGCCCAGCGAGGCGTATATACCTGACGCGCGGGGATACCCACGGAACGTAAAGCGGCTACCGTGAAGGTAGACTCCTCGCCGCAACGACCGTAGGCGGTCTTCACGGATGCCAAAGGGGAACTTGTGCGCCCATCGGAAGGAGTATAGATAACCTTTTCATGACACCAGTGATTCACTTCCAGTACGGCGTCGTACAACGAGAGACCCTTCACCCGGTCTTTCAACTCATCAAAGAAAACCATGCGGCTTTCATCCAGATTCTCATTGTTGATTCGTACCGGCAATACGAAATGGCGGAAGATATCCTCTGGGATGCTATCGCCCCAAGGCATCTCATTCCGTGCTTGGAAAGAGGAACGGATGTTTTTCAAATAGAAATCGCCACTATAGTCCGTGATGTCTCCAATCGGCATATAGGCGTACATGAAGGTTAACGCCTCCCTCTCTTCGGGAGTCATTTGATCGTTAAATACTGCGAAAAGGTTTCCGTTAGGCAGAGCGGCCTGTTTCGCTTGGAAATCGTTCTCAACCTCAGCTCGGTAAGCGGCGTCGGTAATAAAATGTTGTTGGTTGTTACAGCTCGTCCATACGAGTAATGTGAACAACAGCGCAAATAGATGTTTTTTGTTCATAAAGCGGATATGTATGTTTGCCAAAAGTAATGATTCTATGCGAGATAGAAAAATTCTCGAACAATTTGTAAGAAAGATTTGTTTTTCTATAGAAAGAATAAATCTGGTCTTCCTGTAAATTTGGGACCGGATTTCTTCTTTTTGTGTGATTATAATTGCGAAAAGTTTACGAACTTTGTGACAAAGTATCAAATCACTAATCATAAAACCCGTTTTGCGTATGTTTCAAAATCCTGAGCAAGTGCTATTAATAGCCTCGGTGATCCTGTTTTTTAGTATATTCGCAGGTAAGGCCGGTTATCGTTTCGGCTTACCCGCTTTGTTGTTGTTCCTTGGTGTGGGAATGTTGTTTGGCAGCGATGGTCTGGGCATCCAGTTCAGCGATCCGAATGTAGCCCAGTTTATCGGCATGTTGGCGTTGAGTATCATCTTGTTCTCGGGTGGTATGGACACGAAAGTTGCGGAGGTCAAACCTATCGCCTCGCAAGGTGTGGTATTGGCTACGCTCGGGGTGTTGGCTACGACCTTTATCACGGGCGGGTTTATCTATTGGTTATTTGGTTTATTTGGCAAATATGTTACGTTGACTTTCCCGGAATCTTTATTGCTGGCGGCGGTCATGTCCTCTACGGACTCAGCCTCGGTTTTCTCCATCTTGCGCAGTAAAGGGGTTTATTTGAAAGAGCGTCTGCGTCCTACCTTGGAGCTGGAGAGTGGTAGTAATGACCCGATGGCTTATATGCTTACCTTGCTTCTGATCGCTTACATACAAAGCGGAGGTATGAATATTTGGGAGGCCGGGCTATCCTTGGTCATTCAATTATCGGTGGGAGCTATCGCCGGTTTCTTATTGGGGAGACTGGCTGTGTTGATTATCAATAAGATCGATATAGATAACGAGTCTTTGTATCCGATCCTTTTATTGGCTACGGCTTTCTTCACCTTCGCCGCTACGACCTTATGTAAGGGTAATGGCTATTTAGCGGTTTATATCGCTGGTTTGGTGGTTGGTAACGCTAAGATTGTTCACAAGAAAAGTATGGGGACGTTCTTTGACGGTTTCGCTTGGTTGTGGCAGATCGTGATGTTCCTTACGTTAGGCTTGCTAGTGAACCCGCATGAGTTATTACCGGTGACGGGTGTAGGTGTTATGGTGGGAGTCTTTATGATCTTGATCGCCCGTCCGATTAGCGTGTTCCTTTGCTTGATACCTTATAAGAATTTCTCCTTCAAAGGTAAACTGTATATCTCATGGGTGGGATTACGCGGGGCGGTTCCTATTATTTTCGCTACTTACCCGATGATCGCCGGGATCGAGCATGCCGGTATGTTCTTTAATATCGTATTTTTTATCACGATTCTTTCTTTGCTGATTCAAGGAACCACGGTTACCCAAGCCGCTAAATGGCTGGATATGGTGGATGAGCCGGAACGAAAGGATGAGTTTGGCATCGAGCTTCCCGAGGAGATCAAGAGCGCTATGAGCGAGATCGATATTACCCCGGCGGTATTATCCCATGGAAATAAATTGATGCAGCTGACTTTACCCGATCATACCTTGGCGGTAATGGTGAAACGGGAAGGCCGCTATTTCATCCCGAAAGGAAATACGGAATTAAAGGAGAACGACAAGTTGTTAATGATCTCCGATAATGACGAGGCGCTTTTGCAGGCGTATGATTCCTTGGGGGTGAAAGACTATACAATGAAAAAAAATTGAATAATGTTAATAATGTGCCAATGTGTCAATGTGCCAATGTGGATACTCTTTCCGTATTGAATCGGAATTGGCATATTGGCACATTGAACAATTGGCACATTATTAACATTATTCTATCGGACAGGGAACTCGGTTATACGTAGAGTAGTACAGCCATAAGGAATTAACTCGATCGTCTCTTCATCACCCATCGGTTCGTTGGCTTGCATGAAGAAATTTACGGGGCCGGCGGAACCTTTGAACATTTTCCATGAAGGTAAGATCCGTCCCTTTGTTTTGATCGTGATAGGGGCATTCTCTAGGTTCCATGGGTAAGGGGCTATGTTCTCTGCCTTTCTAACGACGAAATTTTTCTCTAGTTCTTCTTCTTTCAGATATTTGCGAATCAGGGAATAATTCCATGCTGAAGTAGAGGTGACCTCATAATACCATTCTCCTTTATGTGAAGACTCCGGGCGTTGATCAACCTTGCGTTCCCATTTCTCATCCATCTTTAGGGAATACAATAATGGGCCTCGTTCGATAACAACCGCATCGTCATACCAATTGCTTGTGGATATACGCATGGGTAGCTCTAGCTGGATATGATCGCCATCTTTCCATTCTCGGTTGATTCGTACGATTTCGCCAGAGTGAGCTGCGATAGAGACAGCCTCGCCATTTATCGTAATCACGGGATTATTGCACCAAGCGGGAATACGTAAGTGAAAAGGAAAAAAGGCTTTCTTGTCTTTCTTGCTAGGGAACGATAAATTGAAATCGATCTTTTCTTCAAAGGGATAATCGGTTTTCTCTGCGATTTTAACCGTGATGTCGTTTCCCACTTGGGCAGTCACTTCCGATGGTGCGTAGATAAGTGAAGCGATGCCATTATCGGCGGTGGCAAACCATAGATGTCGTGTGAATTTAGGCCAACCTTGATGTAGATTGGAGGTACAACAAGGATAACCGCTCAATTCTCCGAAAACAATGTCTGTGTCCTCGTGTGGTGAGACAAAGTTACGTCCTTCGCAAGTGATCGCTATTTGATTGACTTGCTGATAATATTGTCGTGCGGAAAAGTCATCCTTGATCTGCGTTGGCAGTACATTGTATGCGACTTTCTCTAAATGATCAGCCCACTGGACATCTCCGGTTATCTCTAACATTTTCTCGAGAGAGAACATCATCTCGACAGCGGTACAGAGTTCTGATCCTTGTGTCGGGTTACCGAAACGTAAAAGTTCATCTCCCGCCCATAATCCTGTAGGAAAACCAATCGTATGGCGCATTTTCCGTACAGCTTCCTTAACCGCTTCCAGATTTTGAGGATTATGGCTCTGTTGGTAATAAATGACAGGTTCCTTGAATCCTTGGGCGAGATTTACACAATGCAGGCTGTTTTGCCGGGCTAAATGATCTTGGTTCAAGAACACGTCGGTCCAATTGAAGGTTTGCTTATGGATTAACTCTCCTAACTCCAGAAGGAAAGGATCGCCCGTGATATTATAAAGCCAATATACGACCATCAGATTATCCCCTCCTCGTTGTTCAGCCCAGAAAGTCCATTTTCCCAGAGGACTTTTAGGTAGTTCAGAAAGCTGGTATTTGAAATAATTAGTGAGGAACGAGATAACTCTTTGATCGTTGGTAGCGGAATAATATTGTTGCAGAACTTTGAGCATAACCATTTTGGGCCACCAATCTTGTGCGTTATCCCGTTGTAAGCCGGGTTCATAGTCTCTGTCTGTATCTGGCCCGAAATATCCGTTAGGCTTTTGAGAGGCCAATGTCCATTCAACCCAAGGCTTTACTTTTTGGATCAGGGCCTCATCATTCATGATGTAAGCCAAAGGTAGTAAGCCATCTATCCAGTATGGGCCTCGCTCCCATACGTCTCCATCTCCGCCTAACCAACCGTTACGCGGTCCCATTACTTTCGTATAGATAGAATCCAGATGGCCGGTCATTCCCGTACACATTCGTTCCATTTGGATTTTTAGCCAACCTGCAGGTTTAACATCCCCAATAGGCAACTCTATATAAGGCTTAGAGGCTAATGGATAACGATTGTTCGGGTAATTAATGTTGATAGAACCTTCATTTCCCAGCAAAGTGGCAGAAAAGGAGGTAATTGAGATTAGGCTTGATAATGTTATCGTTAATAAATACTTCATTTTGATGCTTTTTTAGTTATTCGTTATAGGGGATCCATACCCTCATTTTTCCTGCTTTACGGTTATCCCACGCGTAATAGGGAATAAAGGTAGCAGATTGTGCCCTACCGTTTGTTTTAATTGTTTTTATCCCATTCAATATATCGGAAGCGAAGGCTGTTTGGAATGTTGTACTTGGGCTCAACTGTATTTGATCGAAATATACCGGGTTGTCTATTTCTTCCATGCAGTATACAAGTGGCCCTCGTTGAATCGCCCGTTTGTCGAAATTTTCCTTGACATGCGGATCTGCCGCGACAATTTCCACGGGCATATCCATATCTAGAGCGATTACATCTTGCGATTTCCAATCCTTGATTACCGCATAGCCTTTTTCCTTAGGCACGTTTATTCTCTTGCCATTGATACTTAAATCATAGGTTTTGCACCAATCAGGAATGCGGAGGCGTATCTCTTTCTCCAAAGGCTGAGAAGTAGAAATTGTTAGTTTTACCGATCCATCCCACGGATAGTCCGTTTCTTGTGTTAATAGGATATCCGTCTCTCCTATCCGTATTTGCCCCGTATTTCCGATATATAGATTTACCCATAACGCATCATCGGAGGAGGCGTAGATATAATTTCCGATAGAAGGCAAGAAGCGTGAAAGCTGACTTGGGCAACAAGCGCAACCATACCATTCTTGTCTATGGTGATCACCCTTAGATTCCAGCGGATTGACATAGAAGAAACGGTCTCCACCCAAGGAGATACCGGCAAGCGCACCGTTATATAAAGAACGTTCCAGTACGTCGATGTATTTAGAGTCTCCGGTAAGTTGGTTCATACGTTGGTTCCAAAGCACCATTCCGACAGAAGCGCAAGTCTCGCAATAAGCATCTAGGTTCGGTAAATCGTAATCCTCCGTAAACCCTTCGTTATCCCGGGATGAACCGATTCCCCCGGTGATATACATATTGCGGTGTACCACATCATCCCATAGACGATCCATGGCGGCTATATATCCCGTATCATTCTTCAAGGCAGCCACATCGGCCATACCGCAATACAAATACATACATCGTACCGCATGCCCGGAGATATCGGTAAGTTGCCGGACGGGAACGATATCTTGATAGTAAACCGGGTTCCATTTACCTTCATCACCCATAGTGCCGTGACCGTGTCCACGTTCCTCCAGCAGCCAATAAGCGAAATCCAGATATTTCTGCTCTTGGGTGGTTTGATAAAGCTTGACAAGCGCCAGTTCTATTTCCTCGTGTCCCGGTACCCAATGTCTTTTTCCCGGACCGAATTGGCTCATCATATGATCTGTCATGCGTATACATACGTCTAATAACTTGCGCTTTCCTGTAGCTTGATAATACGCTACTCCTGCCTCAATCATATGTCCGGCGCAGTACATCTCATGCTTGTCCATATTGGTCCACCGTTTATCCAATCCGGTGAGTGTATAGAAGGTATTGATGTAGCCATCCGGTTGTTGGGCGGCAGCGAATTTATCAATCCATTCGTCCGCTTTCTTTTCCAGCTCGGGATCCGGATTGTTGATCAGGCTATAAGCCATACCTTCTAACGCTTTATATACGTCGGAATCATCAAAGAAAATGCCGGAATGCTCTCCTTCCCCTTTCGCTGCATTCTCGAAATTACGGATACGTCCGGTTTGATTCTCTATTTGATCGATACAGACAGGCAAGGTCGCCGAGACATGTTTGCTGAGTCTGGGTGACCAAAAGTTGTCATTGATTTTCACATGAGAGAAATCGATCTGCTCGATCATCTTCAAAGGCTGTTCCTTTATATCTTCTTTAGAGGTCTGGCACCCTTGCAAAAGAAAGGCAGACGCAGCGAGTAAAAGGTATTGCTTCATATAGCTTTAGAAATTGAGATTAAAGGAGGGTATGTCAATATAGAGACATACCCTCTATGTTATTATTGATAATTCGGATTTTGTTCCAGATTCGGATTGGTATCTACTACTTTTTGAGGTAAGGGAAATACCGTTTTATAATCTCCATTCGGCTCATGAGATAACCATTTAGCTTTTGTGAAATGACCGAAACGTATCATATCTCTCCGGCGATAAGATTCTCCAGCGAATTCCCAACCTAGTTCATCATAGAAACGTCCGAATTTTTCTGGATAAACTTGATTTTGCGAAGTTAATACATAGTTTTCTACCGTACCGTATTTGTAACAGGATTTTTCTTGTAATTGCGCTCCTGAGACAATTGCTTTTTCAGGATGTTCTTTAAAAGCTCTTTTTCTGACCATACTTACAATAGACGCTGCTTGATCTGCTTTCCCAGTACGTAAAAGGCATTCTGCTTTCATCATATGGACTTGCGTAAGCCTGAATAAGACCAAATCATTATTTAGTTCACTTCTGGCTTCCAGCTCAACCTCATATTTTAACCAGCGATATCCTTCTGCCTCACCGGTGAAAATACCGTTGGGCATTTTGTTGACGAAGATAAGCGGTTGTCCCATTAAGTCATAAGAGCCTGTAAGAGGTGTCCCATCAGATGCGTATTGGGGACCTCCTAGCCAAGTGGCATTTAAACGTTCGTCATCTGGATCATAGGTGTCGATGAATTGAGGTATTCCTTTATAAGCCCCAGCTCCCCAAGGGCTTCCAACTAGATCATACGTTTTTTGGTTTGCTCCGTGTAAGGCGGCTAAATGATAGTTAAATCCAGTGGCAAATATTTCATCATAGGGAATGACTAATATATTTTCTAATGAGTTTTCATTGTGTGCCTTAAATGGATCGCTATAATTAATGTCTAAACTGTATTTTCCTGAATTAATAATATCATCACACTCTTGAATACAAGCATTCCATTGGGGATCACCTGTATATACTTCTGCGTTCAAATATACGTTAGCGAGGAGGGCTTTAGCTCCCCATAATGTGAATCTTCCATAATTAGATTCATTTTTCTCTGTTGGGAGATCGCTGAAAGACTCTTTCAGTTCTTTGACTATAAAATCATAAAGATCCTTCCGGGATGTTTTTACAGGTAATTCTGAGGTGGGTTCCGTTACTAAAGGAGCATCTCCAAAATTATCCATGATGTACCAGTAATAGAAAGCACGTAATGCTCGAGATTCAGCGATCATGGCAGCCTTGTTTTCATTTGCGGCAAAAGGAAAATCATCTTGGTTGATAATGCTGATAGCCCGGTTTGCCAAGATAATTCCGGAATAGCAAACTTCCCATAAACGATTCACTTGTAATTGTTCGGAGTTCCATGAATGTTGATGCATTCTACGAAATACACCTCCATCATCCCAACCGGAACCATTAGCGGGGAACACTGCGGCATCGGTACATATTTCTTGACTCAGCATTGGAGCTTGTCCGGAACCGCAATATCCCCAATCTTGAAGATTGGTATAAGCGGCACCAACCACTTTAGTCGCGTCTCCAGCTTCATATTTATAACTATCTTCAGTAATGTCAGAGAAGATTTCTTCGGTTAGGTCTGTGCAGGAAATAAAGTTCAATGAACAGCAACCTAATAATAAGATATTTATATGTTTTTTAATTGTATTCATGAGTTTATTTATTTTAAAAAGTAAACATTGCGCCTAAAGTAAAGGAACGTGTAGAAGGGTAACGGCCTAATTCATCACATCCGGGATTAAGTCCTTGCGTATTAACCTCAGGGTCTAATCCACTGTATCCTGTAAATGTGAATAGGTTATTACCGGTTGCGTATATACGTATCCTTTTTAAATAATCATTCTTAAGTTTTAAAGTATAACCAATGGTGATATTATCAATTTTCCAAAAGTTTCCTCTTTCGATGAAATAGCTAACATATTGAAGTTCCTGTTGGTCGTTTAGTACAGTCTTTCCGTACTTCGGTTCATAAGCTGTGGCAAGCAAATTTCCCCGGGTCAAGTTTACAGGACATTCATAAAACATGCGGGGGTAGTTGAGGATGTCATAGTCGAATGCACCTCGCATAGTTATACCTAAGTCGAAATTTTTGAAGGTAAAACTGTTATCCCAGCTTAATAGGTGTTTGGGCAGGCCATTTCCAATAATTTTTTTATCTTCTGCTTGTTGCTCTGAGATCGGTTTTGGATTACCGTTTTTATCTTCAATAATCCAACGTCCTTCGCTATCTATATCAATAGTTTTAAAACCGTAGAAATTACCAACCTCACCCCCTTCAAAGATTCGATGGGTATATTGTTGGATAGGTTCGCCAGTCCAGCCATCTTCTATATAACCGGATTTTAATTGGAATTCCTCGTTGGATAAGGCAACCAACTTATTTTTGTTGGTTGAATAATTAAAGCTAGTTGTCCATGAGAATTCTTTTGTTTGTACTGGGATTGCACTGAGGTGTATCTCTAGTCCTTTATTTTGCATAGTTCCTGCATTCGCGAGGATTTCCTTATATAAATAAGGAGGTGTGGCGACTTGATAGTTCCATAGCATATCTTTTGTCGTACGTTTATAAAAGTCTATAGATCCACTGATACGGTTCTCAAGGACACCAAAGTCTATTCCTAAGTTCCACTCTTCCTTTTTCTCCCAACGCAGGTTTGGATTTGCGTTACTTGAAGGTTTTAATGAAGGGAGCCAGCCAGAACCAGTATAGAGATTCTTATCGCTGGTCAAGCGGCTTAATGACATATATGGATCTTCAGGAATGGAACCCGTTACACCAAAACCTAAACGAGCTTTCAAGCTACTGATAAAACGTAAGGAGCTCATGAAGTCCTCATTATGTATATTCCAACCTACGGATACGGCAGGAAAATTTCCCCATTTATAATTAGCTCCGAATTGTGTAGCTCCTTCATGACGGATACTGACAGATGCTAAATAACGATCATTGAAACTATAGTTGATACGAGCAAATACACCGATTAACTTAGACTTGTTTTTTTCAGACTTTTCCTCAACTTCTCCTCTTTTTAAGGCAGCTCCAGCCCCCATATTATTATAGCTATATTGATCGGATGGAAAATCCCAGTTTTGCATCCAATAATTTTCATAGGTATTGTCTTGATAAGAATAACCCGCTAAACCAGTAAGGTTATGAGCACCAAAATTATTTTTGTATTGGGCTGTGATCTCTAACAGATTATCGATAGAAGCTGTTGTTCCGCGAGAAGCAAACCCGTTTTTGCCATTGCGGACAGTTGATATGTGTTTTTTAGTTTCAGCATACCCGCGGGTTTGATTATAAGAGGTTCTCGACACTAATGCTTTTACGAAAAATTCATCCATGGGAGTCAATGTAACGGTTCCGAATGTACGTAATTGAGTACTTTTATTCTCGCCATTACTTTCATATAGCGCAGCTACCGGATTCATATATCCGTTCATTGTCGGATGCTCAATCCAGTTTCCGTTATCGTCTTTCGAACGTTCTGTTGGAATATTGATTAACGCATTTCGGTAAATCTCCCCATTGAAGCTTTTGCCATCTCCTAAGGCTGTATATTTTTGTTCTTTACCCATGATGTTTAAATTAAACTTCAATAAGTTATCCCACATAGAATGGTTGATTTCCAATCGTGTGGTTAATACTCTATTGTCTGAGCGTTTGATAATGCCTTGGCCAGACTTATAGTTTATGTTTGCGATATAATTAGAGTTGCGATTACCTCCGCGTAGACTGGCATTAGTTACGTAAGAAATAGGAGTCCTTAATATCTGGTCTAGCCAATCTGTGTCGTAACCATAATCAATAGCGCCGGGTTTCCCTTGTTTTACTAATTGACGGTATTGATTGGCATCCATCATATCTAATCTTTTTTTGATTTGCTGGGTAGTGACATAGGCTTGAATATCAATAGTCACAGGTATTTCTCCTTTCACTTTTTTTGTGGTGATGAAAATAACGCCATTATTTCCTCTGGTTCCATAAATAGCGGCGGCTGAGCCGTCTTTTATAACATCTATGCTTTCGATATCTTCTGGTGCAACAGTGCTCATATCACCCGGAACTCCATCGACAATAACTAATGGAACCCGGTCTCCTTTTAGTGAGCCGATACCACGCAATACAATTTGGGATGAAGACGTCGGATCACCGTTAGGCATGACAATACCAAGTCCCGCAACCTTTCCTTGAAGCAACTGGGCTGCGTCTTGTACTGAACCTTGAATGAATGTTTCGCTTTTTATGCTGGAAATAGATGAGGTTAATTCCCCTTTTTTCTGTGTACCATAGCCAACCACTACCACCTCGTCTAATTGTTGCGTATCTTCTACTAAACGGACATTGATTTGTTGTTTTCCATTTACAGGAACATCTTGTGTCAAATATCCGATATAGGAAATCTGCAAGATGGCAGAAACAGGAACATCTAACGCATAATTACCATCTATATCTGTAATGGTTCCGTTGGTTGTTCCTTTTATAACGACGTTAGCGCCGATAATAGGTTCTCCTGATTTGTCTGTAATCGTTCCTGAGACCTTATTGTTGTCCTGTTGTTTTTCTGCTTTTTCATCTTTCTTCATCAACATGATATTACTGCCCTCAATCGCATATCCAATATCCGTGTTTCTGAAAATTTGTGACAAAACGTCCATTACCGTTTGGTCTTGAGCGTGTACGGATGCTTTACGGCTTAAGTCGATTTCTTTTGTGTTATAAATAAATAGATAATCAGTTTGCTGTTCTATCTGTTCTAAAATAGAATGCGTAGATTCATTATTAGCATTGATATTGACGCGCATCGTTTGTGAATGTACGGATGCGAGTAAGCTGAAACTGAATACAAATAATGCAATGAATGTTAATCTCATTATTCGAAATGTTTTATCTTCTGTGTTAAAAGGGGACATAAAATGCCCGTTACAAATTTTTTTCATACATTTGTAATGTCTTATTTGTTAGTACTAAATGAATTTATTTTCGCAAGTCTGGTACTGACTTACGGAAGGGGGATGTTGCAGCATCTCCCTTTTTGTGAAATTTGTGCTGTTAATTGTTTGTCATGTCTTCATTCTCTATATTCTGTTGTATTTAAAAGGTTAACGACTAAATATTTATTCTATCACGATTAGATTCGTCTCTTCATTTTTTGTATAAGTGAATTTGTGTTTTAACTGTAATACTTTCAATACATGGTCAATCCCGTCTTTGATACGGAATTTGCCGGAATAACGGTATTGAAGTAAGGATGGTCGTTGAACATCAATTTTAATATCATAATAAAGTTGTAGCTTTTCTATTAAACTTTGGATCGACTCGTCTTCGAAACAGAATAATCCCTCTTTCCATTTAAAGTAATTGTGGTCGGGGATGTAGGATGTATTTAATCCTTCCTGACTTGCGATCGCCATCTCGTTCGGCTTTAGGCGTAATCTCTTCGGCATGGTTGAGGAAGAGATTTCTACGCTGCCCTTTAATAATGCTGTCTCAAATAAAGGACTGTTGTGATATGCCTTAACATTGAATTCGGTACCCAATACATGAATTGCGTATTTTTCGGTTTGTACGGTAAAAGGACGTTTTTTGTCATGATGTACAGAAAAATACCCTTCTCCGTTAAGTTCTACGTTCCGTTTATTTGTGCCGAATTTATTAGGAAATTTCAATGTCGAGCGAGAGTTGAGCCAAACATGTGTCCCGTCCGCTAAAGTTAACTCAGCTCGCTGACCTGTGGGTACATGGATGGTTTGTATTTGTATATCCTCTACCTTTTGTTCTACGAATTGTTTAGTAACAAAGATTCCAATTAAAAAGATCGCTGCTATTTTTAGTGTTTCGATTGCGATACGTCGAATTGTTGGAATGAATTTTTTATGAAGTGTTTTTTGCTCTGTATCCGTATGCCAAAGTGAAATATCATATAATTTACGTAAAGCCAGAAATTCACGCATGTTATCAGGACTTTCGTCCAGCCATGACACTACTTTCAGTCTCTCTTCTTCGGAAACCTTACCTCTTATGTACCGTTGTAGTAATTGCTCCATGAATGTCTGTTAATTTATTTTCTATTATAAAAACAACGCTGTGCGCTAAATCCCTAGTGGAAAAATGAAAAAAATTAAGAAAAAAGAAAATAAAATAAGGGTAGATAGTCTTTCAAGTTGATACGCAAAGCTTTTAAAGCCTTGGTTATGTGGTATTCTACACCTTTTATGGTGAGGTTTGTCTCATCCGCTATTTCTTTTACGGTTTTATTCTCGAAGCGGCTCATCTCGAATATTCGATGAGTTTGTTCTGGTAAGTTTTTTAAAGTTTTGTGGATGATCCTATTGACCTCATCAGAGAAGATCTCTTTCGGATCGCAAGCCTCGAGTGTGGAAATTCTAATGCTTAGTTCTCTATTTTTTATTTCCTCTAAATTTTCAATAGCGGCATCATGTATGGCTTTATGGCGTAAATAGTTAAGGGCTTTATTTTTCAAAATCGTGAGCAATAAGGCTTCTGTTATCTCGTTTTCTCCAGCAGAGACCAGTCGCCAATATTTTACAAGCGATTCAGCTACGATATCCTCAGCCACCATGTCATCATGTACATATGATTTGGTGAACAGGAATGACCGTCGGTAATTCCGTTCATAAATGATATTAAAATCGTCTCCTTTCATCTTCAATACAGATTTAGCGGTAAAAGTAGGAATTTTTGATAGAAAAATAGTTAAAGTAATCATACTTTCATTTTCCCCGCTTTCCGGTTATCTCAAGTATAATATGGGATGAAAGAAATTGATTGTTATCCATTTATCGCATTGATAGTAAAAGGTTAGAGTGGAAAGAGGTCTTGAATACGGAATTCAGACTAAGTTCTATTTACTCAAAATAGTTGGGGTTATCTGTTTTAATTTTAGATCATTATGAGGCGGTGTCTATATGTGGAGACGGGGCATGCCCCGTCTCTCTCTAAATCCGTTGTTCCTTACCATTCACGATAAATCGCTTGATAGGTTGTTTTACCGGTCTTAATAGGTAACTCCAATCCTTTTCAGTTGTATCTAACGTGATTTCCAATCCATCTTCCAGTTGTTTTACTTTATAATTAATCTTATTATTTCCAACAGGAAGATCTTTCATTTCAATAAAGTCCCAATCTGATGGTAAATTAGGACTTAGGGTCAAGGTCTTTTTATAGGCTTCTGGTTGTATGCCATATATATAACGAATCAAAGGTGTTGCTATACCATAGATGGTCCATGCTTGAACAGGGCAGCCATAATCAGGCATCATCTCATTAATTGATCCCGGAAGTGTACGGCCAAATGTATCGACGATGCGATTGATATACCATAAAGCCTCATCTACACGTCCGTAAGCGCATTCGGCCATCGCTTGTACGCCTGTTGCGATAGTCATCATGCGATCTCTTTCGACTGCGGATAAATAAGGACCATATTCGCCGCAATGCTCTTTTCGTACTTTATCCAATTGCCGAATAGCTCTGTCTTCTGAGGCAATATGAGTTTCTATTGGAGTGCTTATTACCCAATTCTTGTTAGTTAACCATCCTTTCATAATACCAGTTGGATACGCTTCAAATTGTTTATACATATCCTCATACATTGCGATATGCTTTTTCTTGCTATCCTCATATTCCTGTAAGGAAACCTCGGCAACATCCCACCTGTATTCTGTATTACGAACCTGTTCGATAGCACCTTTAGTCGTTTCTAAGGCTTGCTCTCTCGTTCCATAAAAATCACAATAAATTTCTAAATCCTTATCCCAAAATAGGTCGTTTATCCTTTCTTTCAAATCGATTGCTTGCGAGGCGCACTCACTGGCAAATGCTTCTTCTCCCATTATTAAGGCAATCTGCGACATAACTTCCAGTGCTTGCTGGGTATAAACAGAGACATCAATCAATTCCGCATTTAATCCTCTAACTTCCATGATTCCATACCCTTCGGGGAACATATTCTTATTTGTATCCATATCTTTCAAAAGGAAGTTCAGACCTTTTTGCATATAAGGATACATATCTGCAAGGAATTTGTTATCACCAGTCCATTTATAAACATTCCATACAGCGATGACAAAATGAGCAGTCTCTTGAGTATTTCCTTTGTGGCTGACGAATGCGTTGAATGCCATTTCATGCAAAATACGGCCATTCCTATTGGCTTTCTCTGACATCTCTTTGATAACTCTCAATGTCTCTTTTGCTAATTTTTGGTCACCTGTAGCGACAAGGCCTTGTAATGAATAAGAATTATCACAACCGAATAACCATGGATATTCAATTGCGCCCGCTCCCAGAAAGCGTCCTGCACTTTCCATATCTGCCGCAAGCCATTCCGTATTGATTTTGCACCAGTTATAAACCTCTTGTAACTTTTTATCTGGAATGTTAATCCGTCCTCTCTCTAATAGTTGGGTGTAATACATTTTTTTATCTTCCAACATTTCGGAATGGTTCGCTAAGATGTCTTTGTAACTTTTTAGGGCATCCTCCTCACTGTCTTTTGATCCTGCGATGACGAAAGAAAGTTTTTTCTCCTGATTCTTAGGAAGTGTAATCGTATAAGTAGAAGAGGCACTTTTACCCGTTCCTTGCGTATTTATATAAGTAGGAGTATCTAGTTGATAAATACTCGTATGTTGATCCGCTCCCCAAATCACGTTCCAGTTATTACCTAAATCTTTCGCTTTAAAAATGGCATCTTGGGCATCCCAGTTCACGACATCATTTGCGTCTTTTAACCCGATTGTCCCGGATGACCATACAGGCAACAAATCTGTTTTTGCGACAAAATCAAAAAGGACCGTTTGCTCTGAATCCGATACATTTTCGATGGTATAGGTAATAACAACACCATTTTTTCCTTGTGGGCAAAATTGGAAACGATTGACACGGATACTATTATTAAATAAAGGAGCGTACTCAAATTTACTTCCAAAAGGATAATTCGTATATTGTATTGCGTTTTCCAACCAACAAGAATTACCTTTATTATCTGTCATTTTTACCCAAAAGCCATCTAATAGCTTGATCAAATGATTCCAAACTCCTCCCATCTCTCCGGGAGTATGTCCACCAAGATCAGGGAAGTTTCCATCTTGCGTACCTATTATGTAGGTTTTATCTCCTGCTGTCAGATAAGGATTTTTTTCTTGACCCGCTTGATTCGAGATTCCTTCCATGATTGTTTGTATCTCCTCATCTTGAGTGATACTTTCATTTGTTTGACAAGATATAAATCCCCCCAGTAAACAAATGCATAGATAAAGTGACTTTAGATATTGCGTCATATTCAAATCTTTTGTAGATAAAAGTGGAGGGGATATTATGATACCCCCTCACACTTACTATAATTAATATCCCGGATTCTGTGTCAATGTTGGTTTACCATCGACATAGCTTCTATCTATTTCAGTTAGAGGAATAGCGTAATAGCGATGGTTCTTATCAAAAACGGCTCCATTTAAATATTGGATATGTCTTTTTTCTCTTTCGACATATTTATTTAAAAAATCCTCAGCGATATCCCAACGTACCAAATCGAAGAAGAAATGACCTTCTAACGCAAGTTCCAAGCGTTCTTCAAATCGTACACGTTTTCGTAATACATCTTTACTTAGTCCTGCCCATGAATCCTTATAGATATCCACTTTATAATTGGCGGCAGCTGGACCATTGCCAAAAGGTGCTTCATCTCCTAATCTCACGTAAGATCCGTCTTTTGCCCTTTGACGAATCATATTGACATATTCTTTTGCTTTCTCAGGGTTACCAATCTCCACCTCACATTCCGCTGCCCACAATAATACTTGAGCGTATCGAATAATATTGAAATTCATTGCGTTAAATTTTGCTGTATTGTCATAAGCGTATGTAGCAAGTTGGCTTTCTAATATAATCCATTTCTTTTGGTTATAAGGACCTGCGCTGACTTGATCCCTGATCCAAGCTTTTCCCGGGTGCAATCCCCAATCATGATATGGAATGCCTCTACGACCAACGACCCAGTCTAATCTCGGATCTACAGGGGTTTCCATATCTGGTTCCCATGCCTCGCTTGATTCGATATCTTGGTCGTTTTTGAATTCATGGTCAGCGTAAGTGTCAATCATGGGTAGGCCATTTTCGTCTACTTGATAGGCATTCACTAAGTCGAAAGTAGGTTGTTGGAATCCGGCTCCACTTAAGTTTGGTTGATCTGGAGCATTGGGATAAGATAAGTCGAAACCACGTTGGCTACGATCGTAACCAGCTCCCGCTACATTTACCGCTACCTGGTTAGACCATACCACTTCTGCGTTATTGTTTTGCTCCGCATTGAAGTTATCAAAATAATTGTCAAGTAACTTATATTTTCCGCTAGTGATGACTTCGTCTAATAAAACTTTTGCTTCGCTATATTTTTGCTGGAATAAATAAGCCTTGGCCAAGAACGCTTTAGCGGCGTTTTTCGTAGGTCTTCCAGGCTCACTCTGATTATCCGGTAAAATTCCGGTAGCAAAAGAGAAGTCTTCTTCAATATTAGGCCAAATATCTTTGTCATTGGGAACCCTTCTTTGCGGATCTTCTACGTATTCATCAATATAAGGGACCATGTTCCAGATTTTTTTCGCTTCAAAATGATAATATCCTCTTAGGAAACGGGCTTCTGCTCTAATTTCCATTTCACTTTCTTCTGATAAGCCATCAATTTTATTATCATTCAGCATACGAAGTACGTCGTTGCAACGCTCAATAGCTCCATATACCAGTATCCATTTATCCCGGATACGACCATTTTCAGCAGTAGCGACATAACGCTCCATCTGTAGCAGTTCGCCTTGATCGCCGGTAGTACTTCCTTTATGGATATTTCCAGCGCACATATCTCCATAGAAGACATTATCCGGCCCACTTGTTATTCCCCAAACTCCGTTGATAAATCCGTTTAATGGACTATAGCAGGCAATAAGGAGTTTATTCACGGTACTTTCATCTGTTAATACAGACTCATTCAATTTGCCTAATGGTTGTTTATCCAAAAAATCAGAACAACCATTAAACAGGCTAACAGCCATCGTGACGGTTACCCATGTGAACGTTTTTTTCGCTATATGAAATAGATTTTTCATGTTTGTTTAATTTTAAGTATTAGAATGATAAATTGAAACCAATGGAGAATACGCGTGCTAGTGGCATATTATTCATATAATCGACACCCATATTCTTGTCATCGCCGTTCTTAACCTCGGGATCAATGTTGTTATACTTTGTCAATGTCAATAAGTTTTCCGCATTCAAATAAACACGACATTGCTGGAGTCCAATTTTCGAAAGCGTTTGTTTTGGAAGGGTATATCCTAATTCTAATTGTTTCAAACGAATATAAGAACCATCTTCAATTAAGTATGAAGAAACCTTACCTGCCTCATCATTTGGATTCAAGATATTGATCTCCGGCAGTTCCGCATTTCTGTTTTCAGGAGTCCAAGTATTCAATATACGGGTACTTTTATTGAAATAATCTCCCCAGAAATCAAGGCCATCCCTACCGCCTTTCGATGCGAAACAAATATCATTTCCTTGACTGCCTTGGATATAAAGAGACAAATCGAAGTTCTTGTAATAGAAGCGTGAACTCAAAGAGTACTCGAAATCAGGGTGAGGATTACCGATATAGGCCCTATCTTGGCTGTCTATTTTTCCGTCATTATTCACATCTCTATATTTCCAACGGCCGATTGCTTTGTCTGACTGTTCTACATGCGAGTCGACCTCGCCTTGTGTTTGGAAAATACCATCGATCACATAGCCATAGAAAGAGGAAATCGGATGACCTACTTCTGTTCTTGTATATGTGTTCGATATGAATTGATTTGAAGCTAATTTCTTTACCTCATTACGATATCCGGACAAAATGAGCCCTAATTCGTACCGGAAACCATAGTCTGTCGTATTCTGGAAATTGATATTCAATTCATATCCATTATTTTGCATTTCACCGATATTCATAAATGGGGCACTTGCCACTCCTCCGGTAGAAGGATAAGTAATTCTTTGCAAGATGTCGGTAGTATATTTATGGTAGAAATCGAATGACAAATTCAGTTTATTATTAAAAAGACCTGCGTCGATACCAATGTTTGTTTGTGTAGTCGTCTCCCATTTAAGATCCGGATTACCAATGCTCTCCTTACTGATACCTTGAGTGACAGAGTTTGGATCTCCCGCTATAGGATAGCTGCTAGTTGAGATATTCGTATAATACATGGACGCAAATGCGTAGTTATCGATATCCTGATTTCCTGTCAAACCGTAACTGGCTCTGATTTTCAAATCACTAAGAATATCTTGCCCTTTCATGAAGTTTTCTTCCGTAAGTCTCCATGCGGCGTTTACCCCTGGGAAGTAGCCATATCTATGATTCGCACCAAAACGTGAGGACCCATCTCGACGAATAATAGCCCCTAAATAATATTTGTCTTTATATTGATAATTGACACGTGCGAACAGAGAGAACAAAGCGTATTCATTTGCGTTGCCTGTATTGTCCTTGTTGGATTCGCCAGCGTCAAGGTATCTATAATCGGGATCCTCGATAATAAAATTACTTCTATAAGCAGAGAGATTCTCTATTTTAGAACTAATGGCTTCTGTACCTAGCAAAACATTCAGATTATGTGTTTCACGAAATTTTTTCGTGAAGGTCAAAGTATTGTTCCAAACCAATTCTGATTTACGGCCTCTTGCTTCCTTTAAAGAATTCACTAGCGTATTTGCGTCTCCTTTGTTCCAATAAGTTTTTGGATTGAACTCTTTGGAGCCGCTATCCTCAACGTTTACGCCGACATTTGTCTTGAATTGGAAGTATTTCAAGAAATTGATATCCAAATACAAATTACCTAACAAGTTGAGGTTGTCATTGTAATTCTCTCTTTGATTATAAAGTTGGGCTACCGGATTCTTGGAATCACCTAAACCATTAGCTTTTGTTCCGGCCCAATTACCTTCTACGTCGTAAACCGGAATAAGCGGAGCCATACGTACGGCCTCATGGTCTGATTTGCTTCCTTTGTATTTAGAGTAAGTTGCGCTTAGGTTTGATCCTAATGTGGCGAAGCTCAAAATCTTAAATTGAGAATTGGCTCGTAAAGAGAAGCGATCATAGCCCGCCCATTTTACAAGAGCTTCTTGTTTATAATAGTTTGCGCTCAAGAAATATTTAGACCCATTGCCACCTCCTTGTGCGCTGATATCAATGTTTGTAGTCGGTGCGGGGCGATAAACTTCATCAGCCCAATTAGTTCCGATCTTATTAGCGCGCATAAATTGATTTTCCGCAGTATTATAAGTGCTGAGATCTACCTGGCCTTCCATGGCTCCTGCCGGTAGAATATAATCAGGAATGACAGGTGTAGCTCCGTTGCCATATTGGTCATGCTGTGGTGTTAACCCGGCGTTTCTCATTGCGTTCCACAAGACTTCTCCATATTGTTGGGAGTTTAGCATTTCCGGCAAGTTGGTGGGAAGTTGCACGCCTACGTTTACTTTTACGTCAACGGTAGGTTTTCCTTCTTTACCTTGCTTTGTCGTGATTAAGATAACCCCGTTAGCTGCTTGGGAACCATAGATAGAGGCGGAGGAAGCATCCTTCAATACTTGTACAGACTCTATACTTGAAGGATTTATTTGGGATGCGATCTCGCTTTTTGTAGGAAAACCATCAATGACATACAACGGGCTGTTATTATTCAGTGTTCCGACACCTCGAATACGGATAGCAGGAGCATCGCCAGCTACGCCGGAAGTTGTTACGGACACACCGGATAACCTACCTTGAAGAAGGTTCTGTATATTCCCGGATGATTGAATAGATAAATCCTTCGTAGATATGGAAGAGATAGATCCGGCTACGTCTTTCTTGCGTTGCGTACCATAACCGATAACAACGACATCATCCAATGCTTGTGCGTCATCCTTCATGGTAATTTGGATGTTCGTCTGCCCTTTGGTAGGGATTTCTTGTGTCTGATATCCGATATAGGAAATTTGCAAGATGGCGTTCTCGGAGACCATAAGGCTGAAATTTCCGTTAATGTCGGTGATTATACCGTTTGTGGTTCCCTTCACCACGATATTTGCTCCAATGATAGGTTCACCAATTGCGTCTTTCACAACACCGGTAATTCTCCGGTTACTCTGTTGTGTAACAGAAGTGTTTTTTCGCATTAACATGATGTTATTACCCTCCATCGCATATGAGATGTCTGTTTGGGTAAAGACAGATGATAACACATCTGCTACGGTTTTATTTTGCGCCTCTACGGAAACCTTACGATTTAGATCTATTTCTTTGGTGTCGTACACAAAGAGATAGTCTGTTTGTTTTTCGATTTCGTTTAAGACAATTTGAGTGTTTGCATTGTTCACATGGATATTGACCCGTGTATTTTGCGAATTAACAGATGCAAACATTCCTGTGGTTGATAGAAATAGTGTTATAAAAGTTAACTTCATAACTCTTTTTGTTTGATTTTTCATACATTTGTAACTCTTGAATTTGATACTGATGATTTAAGTGCATGTGGTATTGATTCTTTCCGGGGAGTGTTGCCGCATTTCCCGGTTTTTATATACCGTTTCTTTTTTGATATTTTTTATCTCATAGGCATACATGATTTATAAGGTTAACATTCTGTTCTTACTTTATGATTATTAGATTCTTATCGTCATCTTTGATGTATGTGAATTTATGTTTTAACTGAAGTACTTTTAATACATGCTCTATTCCATCTTGAATACGAAATTTGCCGGAATAGTGATGTTTCAACAATGAGGGACGTTGGATCTCAATCGTAGTATCATAATAAAGTTCTAGTTTCTTTATTAGATCTTGGATTGATTCATTCTCAAAACAGAACAGGCCTTCTTTCCATTTAAAATAGTCGCTATTATTAATTGTAGATTTCTTGAGCATCCTATTCTCTATACTAACGATTTCATTAGGCTTGAGTTGTAATCCATTTCTTAAATTAGGGGAACTGATTTTTACACTACCCTTTAAAAGGGCGGTTTCGAACAAGGATGTGTTATGGTAAGCTTTTACATTGAACTCTGTACCTAATACTTGAACATCATGATTTTGGGTATGTACGGTAAATGGACTATTTTCATTGTGCTGGACAGAGAAGTAACCTTCGCCGTCTAATTCCACGTTTCGGGTGTTTGCGCTGAATTGTTCAGGAAATTTTAGGGTTGAGCGAGAGTTTAGCCATACATGCGTACCATCGGCTAAGGTGACCTCTGCCCGTTGTCCGGCAGGGACATGAATGGTTTGCATTTGTTTCTTGTTCGATTGTTGTATCTGCAGTTGTTTGCTTCCCCAAAAGCCGATTAGAAAGATGGCTGCGATTTTTAAGATCTCGGCCATTATCTTCCGTATGGAATAATGTACTTTCTTTACGGAATTTGTCTTATCTGTATTGGCTTGCCAAAGTGAAATGTCATATAATTTGCGTAAAACCAGAAATTCACGCATGTTTTCAGGGCTTTCGTCTAACCATGATGCTATTTTCAGTCTTTCTTTCTCTGAAACCTCTCCTTTTATGTATCGTTGTAGTAATTCCTTCATGGTATCTATTAATTTCGCTTTATAAATAATAAACGATGCTGCAAGATAGATCCCTAGTGGAAAAACGAGAAAAGTCAAGAAAAAAGAAAATAGAATAAGGGAAGATAATCTTTTAGATTGATACGTAATACTTTTAAAGTCTTGGTAATGTGGTATTCTACTCCTTTTACGGTGAGGTTGGTTTCTATAGCGATTTCTTTCACTGTTTTGTTTTCGAAACGACTCATCTCGAATATCCTGCGAGTTTGTTCGGGCAATGATTGTAGGGTGCGCTGAAGGATTGTGCGTATCTCTTCCCGGAAAATTTCTTCTGGATCGCAAGCCTCTAAAGTGGATATGCGGATGCTTAGTTCTCGCTTTTTTATTTCTTCTAGATTTTCGATCGCAGCATCATGTACAGCTTTATGGCGTAAGTAGTCGAGAGCTTTATTTCTCAAGATCGAAAGTAAAAGAGCTTCTGTTGCTTCTCCTTTTTGGGTGGAGATCAGTCTCCAATACTTCACAAGAGAATCGGATACGATATCTTCTGCTATCATATCATCATGTACGTATGATTTAGCGAACATGAACGATCGTTGATAGTTTCGTTCGTAAATAATGTTAAAATTGTCTTTTGCCATTATAAGCTGAGTAATAAAAATAAGATTACATGACTTCTGAAGTAAAACTAAGTTCTTCAAAGTTCCCTAGGAACTATATTCGGTATTTACAAACTACGCTTCTTCCTAATTCACATATTGTATCTACAGAGCGTAAATAGACTAACCGGTGGGACTTTTATGCCCTGAAATCATATAGTTATGTCAATAAAATATAAGACAATATTGATTTAGAATAGAAAAGATTGTGTTTTGCTAAAAGAAATCAATATATTTGCCTTATCTTTTGGAGTTTTAACATAAAAGGCATTTGGCACTAAATAGTCATGAACATAGTTCCTAGGGAACTATTTTCTTCATTCCTACAGAAGACAAAAGTTTCGTGCCGAAGAAACCTTAGTTTCCCTATATAGAAACAAAAGTTTCCTAAGCGGAAAACAAAGGTTTTAGCGGTATAAAACTTTAGTTTTTCATGGATAAAAACTGTATAAGCTTATATGTTAATGTTTTGTCTGTATAAGGAAGAGACCGTATGATGATTGCGGCAAGTGTGGAGAGATCGTTCTGTTTAGAGATAGAAAAGTAGTAAATGATGGTAGATAGGGCCTGATAATTGTAGATGTTTTTTATCTACCACCATAGGCTAAACCGTCTAAAGATAGATGATTACAAGGATAGTTGTAGATGTTGTAGATAAATTGGATATTTTTGAACCTTAGTCAGTAAGAGAGAGTACTGTTCGTGAGTTGATGAAGGAGATCTCCTCATTGGCTATTCGCTTATCTGGATTTGGGAAAATTACGAGATCAAATACGAAACATCCCGTTTCTTTCGTTGTTATATGGAGGATTATCCATATATTTGTAAATAAACTAGGTAAGCTTATGGCAGCGAAGAAAGATAGAGTACTTTGGGCGGATGACGAGATTGATTTGTTGAAACCACATATCTTGTTCTTGCAGGACAAGGGATATGAGGTGGTTCCGGTGGTGAGCGGGCAAGACGCTATTGACTGCTGTAAGGAACAATCGTTTGACATTATTTTTCTCGATGAGAATATGCCCGGCTTGACAGGATTGGAGACGCTGTCGCATATCAAGGAGATCGCTCCGAATGTGCCGGTCGTGATGGTGACTAAAAGTGAGGAGGAAAGTATCATGAATCAGGCGATCGGAAATAAGATCGCGGATTATTTGATCAAACCGGTAAATCCCAACCAATTGCTTCTCTCTATCAAGAAGAATGTCCATAAGAACGTGATTATCTCCGAGACGACCACGGTGGGTTATCAGCAGGAATTCGGTCGTATCGGTATGCAAATCAATGATTCCTTGACCACAGACGACTGGATGGAGGTCTATAAGAAATTGGTGTACTGGGAACTGGAACTGGAAAGCAGCCAAGTGGCAATGACAGATATGCTCCGTATGCAGAAGGAAGAGGCCAATAACGCTTTTGCCAAATTCGTGAAGAAGAATTATGTGGACTGGATACAGAATCCGGTCGATCGCCCGTTGATGAGCCCCGACCTGTTTAAGAAGAAAGTCTTCCCAATGTTGGATAATGACGAGAAGGTTTTCTTTATATTGATCGATAATTTCCGGCTGGATCAATGGCGGGTGGTAAAAGAATTGCTTACTGAGTATTTTACGTTTGACGAGAGCTTGTATTATAGCATACTGCCAACCGCCACGCAATATGCCCGCAACTCTATATTCTCGGGCTTGATGCCTTCGCAAATAGAGCAGATGTTTCCGGATTTGTGGGTAGATGAGGAGAGCGAGGAAGGTAAGAATTTGAATGAGGCTCCATTGATTCAAACCCAGATCGATCGGTTCCGTAAGAAATATACCTTCTCATATAATAAAGTACACGATTCCCAATATGGAGAGAAATTGTTGGCTACGATCCCTTCTCTTACTCGTAATCAACTGAATGTGATTGTGCTGAACTTCGTGGATATGCTTTCGCATGCTCGTACGGAGAGTAAGATGATCCGCGAGTTGGCGCAAAGCGAGGCGGCCTATCGCAGTTTGACTAAATCATGGTTCCAGCACTCTTCTACGCTTGAGTTGTTCAAACGAATCGCCGAGCGGGGAGGAAAAGTAATCGTTACGACCGATCATGGAACGATTCGGGTAACGAATCCGATCAAGGTGATAGGTGATAAGAATACGAATACCAATCTACGCTATAAGGTAGGCAAGAACTTGAACTACAATCCAAAAGAGGTATTTGAGATCCGGGACCCGGAAAAAGTAGGGCTTCCCTCCCCGAATCTAAGCAGTAAGTATATTTTCGCCTACGGAGAGAATTTCTTCGCTTATCCGAATAATTATAACTACTACGTATCCTATTATAAAAATACATTCCAGCACGGAGGAATCTCGATGGAGGAGATGTTGGTGCCGTTTATTACGATGGAACCGAAATGATAATATGCCGAAAAGTTGCGTATATCATAAATATCACGAACTTTGCAGTCCATATAAACTGTAAACACGAATGCTATGAGCACACTGAAAATAGAAAGTTTGGATAAGATCCATGAGGCGGCTAAGGAGTTTATCGCCGGGATGGATGATCGTACGGTCTTTGCCTTCTATGGTCCGATGGGGGCCGGTAAGACTACCTTTATCAAGGCGATCTGTGAGGAATTGGGTGTGGAGGATGTGATCAACAGTCCCACATTCGCTATTATCAATGAGTACCGTAGCGATACGACGGGAGAATTGATTTATCATTTTGATTTTTACCGGATCAATAAATTGAGTGAGGCGGAGGATATCGGAACAGAAGACTATTTCTATAGCGGAGCTTTATGTTTTATTGAATGGCCGGAGAAAATAGATGAGTTGTTACCCGGAGATGTGGTAGATGTAACGATCTCGGAGAATCCGGACGGTTCACGTACTGTAGAGGTTAAGTAAGTCTATGGATCCTTCCGAATACTTTATCTTATCCTTGTTTATCGCTTTGGGATTGTTCTCAATCGTAGCGGCGATCTGTAATTTTGATTGGTACTTTAAAACCAGCGGGGCGATGACTTTCGTGAACTGGTTCGGTCGTGGCGGCGCACGTATCTTCTATGCGTTGTTGGGAATCGGGCTGATCGCTTGTGGGGCGCTGGGACTTATGTATTGGTGATAAAAAGTAAATTATACTTACTTGTCCTAGTAAGTATAATCAAAATGCCTAAGTAAGTATAACTTCGTTGTCTGATGAAGTTATACTTACTTTGAAAAAGGCCTTATTCCGCTAATTGGAAATCAAGTTGCTTACGTTCCAGATTCGCTTGCGCTACTTTGATAGTGATAGGGTCTCCCAAACGATATTGACGTTTCTTGCGACGGCCCAATAAACAATAATTCTTCTCATCAAACTCATAGTAATCGTCATCCAGATCACGGATTGGTACAAGCCCCTCGCATTTATTCTCGTTCAGTTCTACGTAAAGTCCCCATTCGGTGACACCGGAGATAACGCCGTCGAATACCATGCCGAGCTTATCCTGCATGAATTCTACTTGCTTATATTTGATGGATGCACGCTCTGCGTTGGCGGCGACTTGCTCCATGCTGGAACAATGATCGCACAGCTCCTCATACTTCTTTTGTATCACGCTACGGCCTCCGGCTAAGTAACGTTCCAGCAACCGGTGTACCATCATGTCCGGGTAACGGCGGATCGGAGAGGTGAAGTGCGTATAGTATTCGAAAGCCAAGCCATAGTGGCCGATATTCTCCGTGGAGTAACGGGCCTTTTGCATGGCACGGATCGCCACTGTCTCGATCAAGTTCTCTTCCGGCTTCCCTTGTACATTGTCTAATAAGGAGTTGATACCTTTGGAGACATCCGTCTTCGTGCCGTCTGTTTTCAACTTATAGCCGAAGCGACGGATAAAAGAGGCGAAATTCTCCATTTTATCTGGGTCCGGAAGCTCATGGATACGATAAACAAATGTCTTCTTAGTCTTTCCTTTAGGAGGACGACCCACGAACTCGGCTACGGTACGGTTTGCCAATAGCATGAACTCCTCGATTAACTTGTTAGCGTCTTTTGAAACCTTGAAATAAACACGGACCGGTTTCCCTTGTTCGTCGATCTCGAATTTGACCTCATAGCGGTCGAAGTTGATAGCGCCACTCTTGAAACGGCGTTCCCGCAATTTCTTGGCAAGGTCGTTCAAGGCTAGAATCTCCTCTTTATAATCTCCCTCGCCGGTTTCGATCACCTCTTGTGCCTCCTCATAGGTAAAGCGGCGGTCGCTCTTGATAATCGTGCGGCAGATCCGGGAGTTTTGTACCACGGCATCGCTATTTAGTTCGAAGACAGCGGAGAAGCATAATTTTTCCTCGTCGGGACGTAAAGAGCATATTTGGTTGCAAAGTCGCTCGGGAAGCATCGGTATCGTACGGTCTACCAGATAAACGGAAGTCGCACGGCTTTGTGCCTCTTTATCGATGACACCGTCCGTTTTCACATAATGTGTTACGTCGGCGATATGTACGCCAACCTCCCAGTTCCCGTTATCCAAACGGCGTGCGGAAAGGGCGTCGTCGAAGTCTTTCGCGTCCTTCGGGTCGATCGTGAAGGTTGTTATCCCCCGGAAATCCTCCCGGTTCTCAATTTCCTCCGGAGAGATCGCTTCCGGGATCTTATCCGCCGCTTTCTCTACCGAGGAAGGATATTTGTAAGGCAATCCGAATTCGGCAAGGATCGCGTGCATCTCGGCGGTATTCTGTCCGGCGATACCTAATATATCGATGACCTCACCCAGTGGATTCTTGGCTTCATCCGGCCATTCCACGATACGTACGATCGCTTTGTCGCCGTTCTTGCCCCCTTTCAGTTTATCCTTAGGGATGAAAATATCGTTAGCCAACGTCTTGTTTTCCGTAATCAAGAAGGCAAAGCCTTTAGCTACTTGAAGTTTACCTACGAAAGTACGCTCCTTGCTCTCAAGGATTTCCACGACCTCACCTTCCGGCTCGGCACCTTTACGTTTGGCGAAAAGCTGTACTTTTACTTTGTCTCCATCCATGGCATGCCCGGAATTACGTTCAGCGATAAATACCGGCGTACCTCCGTCTTCAGGGATGAAAGAATTCTTTCCATTGCTGCGGCGTGCGAAAGTTCCTACGGCTAGGGTTCCCAATCCGTTGAGACGGTAACGGCCACGGTCGATCTCGGTGATGATATCCTCGGCGGACAAGTCATACAGGATGTCTACCACCTGCAATTTCTGCACTTGGTTCTCGACTCCGATGATCTTGCTGATTTGTTTATAGTTGAAAGGTTCCTTGGGAGCGGATTGGAAAACGGAAATGATGGCTTGGATCATCGCTTCTTTTTTCATACGTTTACCAACACCCTTTTCCTTTTTTCCTTTTTTCTCCTTATTGTTATCTTTTTTTACTGGTCTATTCTTTGCCATTCTGTATAATTATTTGCATTTGTTTTTGTGGAGACGGGGCACACCTCGTCTTTTGCACGCCATGTCTACAAAGGAAACAATTTAAATTGATATTTGGTTGACAATTGTGTTAATTAGATTTATTAAGCTTGCGGATTCTTAATGGAAACAATTCGCCGGCACCCCTTTCGCTCCGGGCTTGCAACAGAATACGCTACCGCTTAGTGGATATTCTTCAAGCTGTTCCTTGCTTAATCCGGCACGGGCGGTCGTTATATAAAGCGTGTCGAGCTTATCCCCTCCAAAAGCGCATGACGCTACGTGGGGGGCCGGCACGACAATTTTTGTCAACAGATCGCCGGTATAGGGATTGTAACAATAAACACCGCCACCTCCCCATTGAGCCACCCAAAGGTTGTCGTTGCAATCTATCGTCATTCCATCCGGGGAGCCGGTGCCCTCGGGTATATTTACGGCTACGCCATCGTACAATATGTCACCGGAGCTATCGTCATACCGGAAACGTATGATCTTACGGGTAGGTGTGTCGTTGTAATACATGTATTTCTTGTTGGCGGACCATACGATCCCATTGGAGATCGTGACTTTTGTCAACTTTGTTTCGACGGTTCCGTCTGCCCATACACAATAAAGGCTGGCAGCCCCTTTAGGCGCGCCAAATCCCATGGTGCCGATCCATAAGCGTCCGGACGGGTCGCATTTCCCATCGTTGCAACGAATCTTCCCGTTATTGTCCGGGATTGGGGCGATAGATGTCGTGTTCCCATCCGTTAGGTTTACACGTATGATCTCGTTTTGTAAAGCGACGACTACCGTACTGTCCGTTTCCGGTACGACGGTAGAGACCATGCGGTCGAACTGCCATGAACGGCAGTTTTGCAAGTCCGGTATATACTCATATAACGTCTTTCCTTCAATATCTACCCAGAAAAGTGTATTGCGATCGGGATGCCAAATCGATCCCTCCCCTGTAGTAGCTTCCGCCCGAAACGCCAGATCGGGGCTGATTATAATAGGATCGTTTATACAAGAGGTTCCTTCAAACATGATAAATGCCAATATTAATTTAATAACTATTTTTTTCATGGTATGCTATGAATCTGAGTTTACAAAGGTATAAATTTGTTTTATAATGCCATGATAAAAGATTATTTATGTAACTTTGCCGCTTAAATAAAATTACCGATGAGCGTAGAGATAAGAGAAGTTACCAGTAAGAAGGAGCTTAAGAAGTTTGTCAAGTTCAATATCGAATTATACAAGGGTAATCCCTATCACGTACCGGGTTTAATAGAGGAAGAGATGATGACGCTGGATAAGAAGAAAAATCCGGCGTTCGAGGTGTGCGACGCTATTTACTTCCTTGCCTATAAGGACGGGAAGGTGGTAGGCCGTATCGCCGGTATGGTGAATCACCCGAGTAACGAGGCTTGGGGACAGAAACGTGCCCGCTTTGGTTTCGTTGATTTTATTGATGATGACGAGGTGGTTGATGCCCTTTTTGGCGCTGTTGAGAAATGGGCCCGCGAACAAGGCATGGAGGAGATCCACGGTCCGATGGGCTTTACCGATATGGATCACGAGGGTATGTTGATCGAGGGTTTCGATCAGATCGGTACGATGGCTACGATTTATAATTATCCCTATTACCCCAAGCAAGTGGAGCGTATCGGATACGGAAAGGATCAAGATTGGCATGAATTTAAGATCTATATACCGGATGGCGTTCCGGAGAAGCATTTGCGTATCGGTGAGATCGTGAAGAAGAAATACGGATTGAAGGTGCTGAAGTTCAAGAACGCTAAGGAGATTATGCCTTACGCCCGTCCGGTATTCCATACATTGAACGCGGCTTTCGCTCCCTTGTATGGTTTCGCACGATTGACCGAGAAGCAGATCGATTATTATATCAATATGTATATCCCTATGCTGCGTTATGATTTGGTAACGCTGATCGTAAGGGAAGAGGATAATGCGGTGGTTGGCTTTGGTATCTCCCTGCCCAACCTTTCGAGAGCCTTGCAAAAGGCTCGTGGGCATCTGTTACCCTTCGGGTGGATTCATTTGCTGAAAGCGTTGAAGAGTAAGCCGAAAGTAATCGACCTGTATTTGACAGGAGTCTTGCCGGAATATCAAAGTAAAGGCGTGAACGCTTTATTATTTAATGACTTGATTCCGGTCTATAAGCGTATCGGTGCCGTTTACGCCGAGAGTAACCCGGAGCTGGAGACGAATAGTGCCGTACAAGCGCAATGGGATTATTTTAAGCGAGAGCATCATAAATCAAGAAGAGCGTATATTAAAAAGTTATAAGAGATATGGATGAGCTGAATTCAACGATACAACAACCTACGGAATATAACGATGATGACATCAAGACACTGGACTGGATGGAGCATATCCGCCGGCGTCCCGGTATGTATATCGGAAAACTAGGGGACGGTAGCTATGCCGATGATGGTATCTATGTGTTGTTGAAGGAGGTGCTGGATAACTCTATCGACGAGTACATGATGGGGTATGGCAAAAGTATCGAGGTGACTATCGAGGAAGGTACGGTAGCCGTACGGGATTATGGCCGTGGTGTCCCTTTGGGTAAAGTCGTGGATGTGTCTAGCAAGATGAATACCGGTGCTAAATACGATAGCAAGGCGTTTAAGAAATCTGTGGGTTTGAATGGTGTGGGTATCAAGGCGGTGAATGCCTTGAGTAGTTATTTCTTGATAACCAGCTACCGTGACGGAGAGTGTAAGCGGGTGGAATATAGTAAGGCGATCGTCACGGAGGAATCGGATATCCAACCGACCGGGGAGGCGAACGGTACGCAGGTATTCTTTGTCCCGGACCGGGAGATCTTTAAGGATTATCATTATAAGGACGAGTTTATCGAGGGGCTATTAAAGAACTATGTCTTCTTGAACTCGGGACTTTCCATTATTTACAACGGCAAGCGTTTCTATTCCCGCAACGGTCTGGTGGATTTGTTGAACGAGAATATGACCACCGAGCCTCTTTACCCGATCATCCACCTGAAAGGGGAGGATATAGAGGTGGTTATCACGCATAGCAATCAATATGGAGAGGAATATTATTCGTTCGTGAACGGCCAGCATACCACCCAAGGCGGTACGCACCTTTCCGCTTTCAAGGAGTCTGTAGGCCGTGTCATCAAGGAATATTACAATAAGAATTTCGAGTATTCGGATATTCGTGCGGGTATCGTGGCCGCTATCAGCATAAAAGTGGAGGAGCCTGTATTCGAGAGTCAGACAAAGACCAAGCTCGGCTCGAAAGATATAGGACCGGACGGCCCTACGGTAGCGAAGTTTATCGGTGATTTCATCAAGAATGACCTGGATAACTATTTGCATAAGAATATGGAGACTTCGGAGCTTTTACTGAAGAAGATCTTGGAGTCCGAGAAAGAGCGCAAGGCGATCGCCGGTGTTACGAAGCTGGCCCGCGAGCGTGCGAAGAAAGCGAATTTACATAATAAGAAACTAAGGGATTGCCGGATTCACCTGACCGACTCGAAAGGGGATTTGCTAGAGGAAAGCAGTATCTTTATCACGGAGGGCGACTCAGCTAGCGGTTCTATCACGAAGAGCCGTAACCCGAATTACCAAGCTGTATTTAGTTTGAGGGGTAAGCCCTTGAATAGTTATGGCTTGACAAAGAAGATCGTTTACGAGAACGAGGAGTTTAACTTGCTTCAAGCGGCCTTGAATATTGAGGATGGCTTGGAAGGTTTGCGGTATAATAAGGTGATTATCGCGACAGATGCCGACGTGGACGGGATGCATATCCGTTTATTGTTGATTACCTTCTTCTTGCAATTCTTCCCCGATTTGATTAAGCGTAATCATGTTTATATCTTGCAAACCCCGTTATTCCGGGTACGTAACCGGCAGAAGACGTGGTATTGTTATTCAGAGGAGGAACGCTTGGCTGCCATAGCCGCTGCCGGGAAGAATCCGGAGATCACCCGATTCAAAGGTCTGGGAGAGATCTCTCCCGATGAGTTCAAGCATTTTATCGGCAAGGATATACGCCTTGATCCGGTGACAATGAAGAAAGAGGACCTCGTGAAAGATATGCTTGAGTTCTATATGGGGAAGAATACCATGGAGCGACAGAACTTTATTATCGATAACTTAGTGGTTGAAGAAGATGTCATCAATTGAAAATAAACGTATCGCGCTTTTTCCCGGTACCTTCGATCCTTTTACGATCGGGCATCAATCCTTGGTAAGGCGTGGGTTGGAACTGGTGGACGAGATCGTGATCTCGATCGGTATCAACGATAAGAAGCTTACCTATTTCTCCTTGGAGAAGCGGATGGAAGCGATCTGGAATCTATACAAGGATAATCCAAGGGTGAAAGTCATGTCATATAATCAATTGACGGTGGATTTCGCTAAAGAGGTCGGAGCCGGCTTTATCTTAAGAGGAATCCGTACGGTCAATGATTTCGAATATGAGAAGACGATCGCGGACGTGAATCGTAAGTTGACGGGTATCGAGACTTTTATCTTGTTTACGGAACCGGAACATACGCATATTAGCTCAAGCATTGTCCGTGAGTTGTTACGCTACGGCAAAGACATTTCTCAATTCGTCCCTAAAGAGACGAGATTGTATTGAAAATTATGAAACGAATATATCTGATGAAAAGAATCGTCTTATCCCTGCTGATCGTCCTAGGTGTGTTTACCGGAGCGACAGCGCAAAAAGCGAATATGGATGCCCGGAAGCTCCAATTGGCTTTATTCGCCATCTCTAATCTATATGTCGACTCTACTAGCGAGACGAAGTTGGTGGAAGACGCTATAGTCGGCATGTTGGATAAGCTAGACCCTCATTCCAATTATATGGACCCGGAGGAGACGAAAGAGATGACCGAGCCTTTACAAGGCAATTTCGATGGTATCGGCATACAGTTCAATATGTTGACGGATACGCTTTACGTGATTCAGGTAATCCCCGGAGGTCCCTCTGAGAAGGTGGGGTTGATGGCGGGCGACCGTATTATCCAAGTAGACGATACCTTGATCGCCGGCGTGAAGATGAAGACTACCGATATCATGAAGAAACTACGCGGACCGAAAGGTACCGAGGTGCGTGTGAAGGTAAAGCGAGGCAAGTCGCCGGAATTGATGGATTTCAAGATCGTTCGCGGTAAGATTCCCGTGTATAGTCTGGATGCCGCTTATATGGCGGATAAGAATACCGGTTATATTAAGTTGAACCGTTTCGCCGCTTCTTCCGCCGATGAATTCAGGGAGGCGTTGGAGAAGCTCCGGAAACAGGGTATGAAGAACTTGATTCTGGATTTGCAGGGAAATGGCGGGGGATATTTGAATATCGCCATAGAGCTGGCGGATGAGTTCTTGGATAAAAACCGGTTGATCGTTTATACGAAAGGGAGTAAGCAACCTCGTGAGGAGGCGAACTCTACCGCTCGCGGACAATTCCAAGAGGGACGTTTGGTCGTGCTGGTGGACGAGTCCTCGGCTTCGGCCAGCGAGATCGTCTCCGGCGCTATTCAAGATTGGGACCGTGGAGTGATCGTAGGTCGCCGTACCTTTGGTAAAGGTTTGGTACAGAAACCGATTCCCCTGCCGGATGGTTCCATGATTCGTTTGACGGTTTCCCGTTACTATACACCCACCGGACGTTGTATACAAAAGCCTTACGAGAACGGGAAGATCGAGGAGTACCACCATGATCTGATCGACCGTTATAACCGGGGGGAGTTGATGAGTGCCGATAGCATTCATTTCCCGGATTCAATGAAGTATAACACCTTGGTTACCGAGCGTACCGTATATGGAGGTGGAGGTATTATGCCGGACGTGTTCATCCCGGTAGATACGACTCGCTATACGGATTATCACCGGAAACTGGTAGCTTCCGGTTTAGTCAATCGGGTGTCCATGAATTATCTGGATCGTAATCGGAACCAGATGATGGCTAAATATCCGAAGTTCCAGCAATATAAGCAATATTTCGTGGTTGGAGAGGATATCATGGAGGAGCTTCTTAAGATGGCCGGCGATGAGAAGATTGAGTTTGAGGAAGAGCAATATAATCGTTCGAAGCCGTTGATTATGCTTCAGATCAAGGCGCTTATCGCACGGGATCTCTATGATATGGCGCAGTACTTCCAGATTATCAATGATGATAATCCGAGTTACCAGAAAGCGCTTCAGATTATTAATAATAAAGAAACTTACAATAGGCTTTTAGGACGTTAGCCAACGTAAACTGATAAGGGTATGTATTGGACGCTTTTTCTGACATTCGTGAAAATCGGTATGTTTACCATCGGAGGTGGATACGCCATGTTGCCGCTTATCCAGCGGGATGTGGTGGACCGGGGGTGGATGACGAAAGAGGACTTTATCGATGTTTTCTCCGTGGCCCAATCGTTGCCGGGTATTTTCGCCGTGAATATAGCGATCTTCGTGGGTTATAAACTGAAGAAGACATGGGGCGGTTTTGTTTGTGCCTTGGGCACGATTCTCCCTTCTTTTGTAATCATGCTCTTGATCGCGTTATTCTTTACGCAGGTAAAGGATAATGTATGGGTGGAGAAGGCGTTTATGGGATTGCGTCCGGCGGTGGTCGCCTTGATCGCCGTGCCTTGTCTGACAACCGCACGTTCTATCAAGTTGAGTTACGTGCAAATGATCATACCTGTCGGGGCGGCATTGCTGATCTGGATGGGTGGGGTGTCTCCCGCTTGGATTATCTTGGCGGCTATAGCCGGAGGTTTGGTGTATGGTTTAAATAAGAAGGGCTGATATGATTTGGTTACAATTATTATATGTATATCTGAAGATCGGTATATTGGGCTTTGGTGGCGGGTATGCGATGTTATCCTTGATACAAGCCGACGTGGTGGACCGCTATGGTTGGATTTCCTTGCAGGAGTTTACCGATATTGTCGCTATCTCTCAAATGACACCCGGGCCGATCGGTATCAATAGCGCCACCTATATAGGGTATACGGCGGTGCATAATGCGGGGTATTCAGAGACGATGAGTATCCTAGGGTCTTGCCTGACGACATTCGCGGTATGTCTGCCCTCTTTCATATTGGTTCTCTTGATCTCTTATTTCTTCGCTAAGTTCCGGAATAATAAATATGTAGAGGCGGCTTTCCTTGGATTGCGCCCGGCTACGGTCGGTTTGATCGCCGCCGCCGCCTTGCTATTAATGAATAAAGAGAACTTCATCGACTACAAGAGCTTCTTGATCTTTGGCGCCGCCTTTATCTTGACTTGGAAATTCAAGATACATCCTATCTTGATGATTATTTTGGCAGGTATCGCCGGGGTTATTTTGTATTATTGAGGATCAAATCGGCTCAATTTGAGCTGATTCTTTAAGAAGAATGACTACTTTTGAGCCGATAAAAGATAGGTGGAATGGCGTTTATTCTTACTTCTTGCTCGATATAACGCAAATCCGCTGACACACCTTTTGTGCGGAGGTAGCGAGATTGTGGGAAAGAAGTGGTGATAAGCGTGCTTTTTCGTTAAAAAGAGGCCGATTTGGGACATAATAGGTGACGAGACAGCTTGCGAGAGGACGCATTCCTTGATGCGTATACTTGCGTTAGGCGTTGTGAGCGGCTGTGCATTGGGTTGTGAGTACCTGTGAATAGGCATTCGTAGCCTGTTACAACCCTATCGTAACACTGTTTCACCCTTTTTCTTGTCTAAATAGATGAATTAGGATGAATTCATTTCACTGGAATAAAAGACTGTTTTTGGGTATTCGTCTATTAGCGAGATGATTGCCGTTTTTTTCTTTCGTATTTGGGAGTGAGCCGTACCTTTGCCCGGAATAATCGATTCTCCGGGACTTCGGTTATCATTTTGTCAAATTGTCAAATCGATGGCCTTATAAATATATATCCGCACGCTTTCCTGTCGATGCAATTGCCCGTTTAATCGGTGAAAACAGCCCCTTTTTCTAGTCTGGTTGCCCATGTTTTTAAGGTAATATAGTTTTGCTTTCGTAAAAAGATAGAAAACGAAGGCAATATGAAACAATACGCTTTATTATTCGCATGTCTGTTCTTCCTCTGTGTGGGGAGTAAGGCACAAGAGCAACCTACCCGATGGACTTTGCGCGCTTGCTTGGATTACGCTTTGGAGCATAATATCCAAGTAAAGAAAAGCAAGGTGTCGCATCTTTCCGGTATAGAGGATACGAAGCAGGCGAAAGCACAGCTTTTCCCTTCCCTTTCGGCTTCGGTTACCCAAGGATTCGTGAATTATCCTTCGAGCGACGCCGCTACGAATAATAGCTATAGCGGTAATTATGCGCTGAACGCTAAATGGACGCTTTTTGATGGAGGGCAACGTGTACAGGCGATCAAGCAACAGGAAATACAAAATACCGTCGATGAGCTGGGTATCGAGCAAAACGAGGATGATATCCAAATCTCCTTGATACAGACCTATATGCAGGTACTATATGCGATGGAGTCCGTTCGTATCAACCAAAATACGGTCGAGGTATCTACGGCGCAACGGGATCGTGCGGTGGAGTTGCTACGTGCCGGTTCGATCTCGAAAGTGGATTTGGCTCAGTTGGAAAGCCAGTTAAGCACCGATAAATATCAATTGGTCGTAGCCCAGACGAATCTAGACAATTATAAGTTGCAATTGAAGCAATTACTAGAACTGGATATAACCGAAGAGATCGAATTGGTGATGCCGGAGCTTACGGAGAAAGATATCTTAACCCCGCTTCCGAGCAAGCAAACGATTTACAATACCTCTCTGGCCGTGATGCCGCAAATAAAGAGCAGTGAGCTGGCCGTGGACATCGCCGAGCTGGAGAAGAAAAAGGCGAAAGGTGCTTTCCTTCCTTCGCTCTCCATGAACGCCGGGCTGGGTACCGGCCATCTTTCCGGAACGGATTACGCTTTCGGTAGCCAGATCTGGAATAGCTTCAACGAGAGTGTCGGATTGACGATCAGCATCCCTATCTTCAGTAACCGCCAGTATAAGACGGCCTATAACAAGGCGAAATACGCGATTACCACCAGCCAGTTGGAGTTGCTGAATGCCCAAAAGCAATTGCTGCAAACCGTGGAGGGGATCTATCTGGACGCTACCTCGTCGCAGACCCAATATACCTCGGCTACCGAACGCTTGAGTTACGTGAAAGAAAGCTATAACTTGATCGATGAGCAATTCAGCCTCGGTATGAAAAATACGCTTGAGCTATTGACGGAGAAGAACAATTATCTGACCGCCCAGCAAGAGCAGCTACAAGCGAAATACATGGCCTTGATGAGCGTTCAATTGCTGAATGTTTATCAGAAGAAGCCGGTTGCGGAGAATTATTAACCCACTAATGGATATATATATTTACTCCACTCTCTTTTTTCAAGGTTACCCTGCGACGGAGGTCGCGGGGGCCTTTTGAACAAGAATACAACGTAAAACAGAAATAAAACGAATCAGAATATGGACAAGAAGAAACTAATCATGGGCGGTGTTGCCGTTATCCTCATTGCGGGGGGCGTGTTCCTTTTCACGGGCAAATCCTCGAAAGGCGGAATCAAGCTGGAGACCGCTAAAGTAGGGCGCAGCACGATCACGAATACGGTTACGGCCACCGGTACGGTAGAGCCCGTTACCGAGGTTGAGGTAGGTACGCAGGTCTCCGGTATCATCGATAAATTGTACGCTGATTATAACGACGTGGTGAAAGCCGGCCAACTGATCGCCGAGATGGATAAGATCAACCTCCAAGCCGAGCTTCGTTCCGCCGAGGCGCAATTGGCGAGCAGCAAGACGGAGTTCGAGTATCAACAGAAGAACTACGCACGTAGCAAGGTGCTTCACGAGAAACAATTGATTAGCGATACGGATTATGAGACGGCTACCTATAATTATGAGAAGGCGAAGGCCGCTTACGACCAGAGTCAGGCCTCCATGGTAAAAGTAAACCGTAATCTGGAATATGCCACGATCACGAGCCCTATAGACGGAGTGGTTATCAACCGGGCCGTTGAGGAAGGGCAGACCGTTGCCGCCGGCTTCGAGACCCCGACGCTGTTTACCATTGCCGCCGACTTGACGAAGATGCAGGTAATAGCGGATGTGGATGAGGCGGATATAGGTAATGTGGAGGAAGGCCAACGGGTTAGTTTTACGGTGGATGCCTATCCGAACGATCAATTCGAGGGCGTGGTTCGTCAGATTCGTTTAGGGGACAGCGAAAGCACTTCCAGTGCTTCTTCCAGTACTTCTTCTTCCACGGTTGTTACGTATGAGGTAGTAATTACGGCGGATAATCCGGACTTGAAACTGAAACCTCGCTTGACGGCAAATGTCACAATTTATACGTTGGAACGTGCGAATATCTTGACCTTGCCGAACAAGGCGCTTCGTTTTATCCCCGAGCCCGCCATCATGGAATCGTTGGGTATGACCGTGACGGATCCGAATGCGGAGGTACAACCCGGAAAACGCTTGGTTTGGTCCCGCCAAGGAAATACCTTGAGCCCGAGGCAGATTACGGTCGGAACCAGCAACAACAGCGTGACCGAAGTAACCGAGGGCTTGAGCGAGGGCGATGAGGTAGCCGTAGATTTAGCGAGCGCCGCTAACATGCCGGAAGTAGGTGCAGGAGCGGAGCGTAGCCCTTTCATGCCGGGCCCTCCGGGAAGCAACAAAAATAAGAGATAGCTTGCGTCATGAAAGAAATTATCAGATTAGACAATATAAAACGAGACTTCCACGTTGGCGACGAGACCGTCCATGCCCTGCGAGGCGTGTCGTTCACGATTCGCGAGGGGGAGTTCGTTACGATCATGGGAACCTCCGGCTCCGGAAAGAGTACGTTGTTGAACACGCTGGGTTGCCTTGATACTCCTACGAGCGGGGAGTATTACTTAGACGGAGTATCCGTGCGCACCATGAACAAGCGGCAGCGAGCGACCCTCCGGAATCGCAAGATCGGATTCGTTTTTCAAAATTACAATCTGTTGCCGAAGACGACAGCGGTAGAGAACGTAGAGCTTCCTCTCATGTACAATCCTACTTATAAAGCGGCCCAACGTAGGGAGAAGGCGGTCAACGCCTTGATCGCCGTGGGCTTGGGAGACCGACTGATGCATAAAAGTAACCAGATGTCCGGTGGCCAGATGCAGCGTGTGGCGATCGCCCGTGCCTTGGTGAACGATCCGGCGGTGATCCTGGCGGACGAGGCTACCGGCAACTTGGATACCCGTACCTCTTTTGAGATCTTGGTGCTCTTCCAGCGTCTGCACGCCGAGGGACGTACGATTATTTTTGTCACCCACAACCCGGAGATCGCCCAATACAGCAGCCGGAATATCACGTTGCGCGACGGTCATGTAACCGCCGATACGGTGAATACGAATATCTTGAGCGCCGCCGAGGCTTTGGCCCGCCTGCCCAAGAATGATGATTAAGCGATAAACAGAAGTAACAATGAATACGACGAATTTACTAAAGATAGCCCTCCGGGCCTTGGCCAACAACAAGCTGCGGGGATTCCTCACGATGCTGGGTATCATCATCGGCGTGGCTTCCGTGATCACGATGCTGGCCATCGGTCAAGGTTCGAAGCGGAGTATACAGGCGCAGATCAGCGAGATGGGCTCGAACATGATCATGATCCAGCCGGGAGCCGACATGCGTGGTGGTGTCCGCCAAGACGCCTCTGCCATGGAGACGCTGAAGCTACAGGACTACGAGGATATCGTGAACGAGACTCGCTACGTCTCCGCCACCTCTCCCTCCGTGAACAGTAGCGGGCAGGCCATCTATGGCGCCAACAATGCCCCGACCACCGTCTACGGTATCAGCCCGGATTATATGGAGATACGCCGATACGAGGTGGAGGATGGCGATATGTTCAGCGATCAAGACGTACAGACCGCCGCCAAGGTATGCGTGATCGGGAAGACGGTGGTGGATAACCTTTTCCCCGGCGGAGAGAATCCCGTCGGACGGGTGATCCGTTTCCAGAAGCTACCGTTCCGGGTCGTGGGCGTACTGAAAAGCAAAGGATATAACAGCATGGGAATGGACCAAGACGACCTGATCTTAGCTCCATACACAACTATTCAAAAGAAGATCTTGGCCATTACCCATTTGCAAGGCATAACCTGCTCGGCGCTCAAGGAGGAGTACACCGATCAAGCCATAGACGAGATATCGGAGATACTGAGGCGTAACCATAGGCTGCGGGAAACCGATGATGATGATTTCACGATCCGGAGTATGCAGGAGTTGAGTACGATGTTGACAAGTACGACGGATATAATGACGACGTTGCTGGCCGCGGTGGCTGGTATCTCTCTTCTCGTTGGTGGTATCGGTATCATGAATATCATGTACGTGAGCGTGACGGAGCGTACGCGGGAGATCGGCCTCCGTATGAGTATCGGTGCGAAAGGCATGGATATCTTGGCTCAGTTCTTGATCGAGTCTATCCTTATCAGCGTGACCGGGGGATTGATCGGCGTGCTTTTCGGCGTGGGAGCCGCCTTGATCGTGAATGTCGTGGCGCATTTCCCGATCTATATCCAGCCATGGAGCGTACTGCTCTCTTTCGTGGTATGTACGGTGACGGGCGTGTTCTTCGGATGGTACCCGGCCAAGAAGGCGGCGCAGCTCGACCCGATCGAGGCCATACGCTATGAGTAGACGAATGCTCACTAGATAAGGCTACATGGCTCATATAACGGTAGGAATGACTATATTTGCGTAGCACTAAAGAGGATAATAAGATGAATGACACACCACAATCCCCCCCTATCAAAGGTTTGGGAAAGTTGATACACATTGCGGGATGGGGTATCCTATTCTGTTCCCCCTTCTTCTTCACGGGGAGGGAGTCGCAAGTCACGTTCGAGGGCTATTTCCGGAGCATCATCGTGCCGCTTTCCTTCATGCTCGTCTTCTACTTGAATTACGGGTGGCTGGTGAGGCGGTATTTGTTTAACCGCCGGACAGGGCGTTTCCTGCTGATCAACCTATTGCTTATCGGGGGTATGATGCTGTTCGTGCATCTCTGCATGCGCTATTTCTATCCGCCGGAGATGCATCATCCGGCTCGTCCGCCCCGCCCGTTGAACGAGACGGTGGGGTTCTTTCTCGTCAACGCCGTTATCTACTCCTTGGTAGCCGGCCTTAGCGTGGCGATCAAGATGACGGACGGATGGTACCGGGTGGCGGCTATCCAGCGGGAACTGGAGAAGGAGCGTGCCGAGGCGGAATTGCAGAACTTGAAAAGCCAGCTTAACCCGCATTTCCTGTTTAATACGTTGAATAATATCTATAGCTTGATAGCGTTCAGCCCGGAGAAGGCGCAGGAGGCGGTGCACGATTTGAGCCGCTTGCTTCGCTATGTCTTGTATGAGAGTAGCCAGCCTTTTGTCCCTTTGGAGAAGGATTTCGACTTCCTTCGTAATTATGTGGAGTTGATGCGTATACGCCTGCCCAAACATGTGGAGCTGAAAACGAATATCGTCGCTTCCTCTCCGGGAACCTTGATCGCTCCCCTGTTGTTTATCTCCTTGGTTGAGAACGCGTTTAAGCATGGGGTGAGCAATAATAAGCCGTCTTTCATCCATTTGGATATCCATCAGGAGGGGGCGGAGGTGGTTTGTACTATCGTGAATAGCTATTTCCCGAAAAGCCCGGATCAAGATAAAAGTGGTTCCGGTATCGGGCTGGTGAATCTGGAGAAACGCTTGGGGCTGCTCTATCCGGGGCATTTCTCGTTCCAATGCGGTCGGGAGGGGGATAACTATTCTTCTTATCTATCAATTACTATAAACGAGACTGAGATATGAGATTGACTTGCGCTATTATTGACGATGAACCTTTAGCGGTTAGCTTGCTGGAAAGCTACGTCTTGAAAACTCCGTTTCTGGATTTGCAGGGGACTTATAATAGTGCCTTGGACGCTCTTTCCGACTTACGGGATCGGCCGGTGGATCTGCTTTTTCTGGATATCCAGATGCCGGAGTTGAGCGGATTGGAGTTCTCCCGTATCTTGAACGCCGATACCCGTGTCATCTTTACGACGGCTTTCGATCAATATGCCGTGGATAGTTACCGGGTAAACGCGCTGGATTATTTGTTGAAGCCGATCAGCTATCCGGACTTCCTTGCCTCGGCGAATAAGGCGTTGCGATGGTATGAGTTGCTCCGTAAGCCGGTGTCTTCGGAAGAGAAGGAGGAATCCGCGTCAATCGCGGAGAGGGGCGGGATGGAGAGTATTTTCGTCAAGAGTGAGTATAAGCTGTTGCAAATAGAGCTGCGCAAGATATTATATATTGAAGGATTAAAGGATTACGTGAAGATATTCGTGGAGGATGAGCCCCGTCCGGTCCTTTCGTTGATGAGCATGAAGAGTTTGGAGGATATGTTACCTTCGGATCGCTTTGTGCGTGTTCATCGCTCTTTTATCGTCCAGCCGGAGAAGATCAAGGTGATCGAGCGGAATCGGATTGTCTTTGGAAAGGAGTATATCCCGATCTCCGACAATTATAAACAGCATTTCCTAGAGATGATAGAGCGTAGATCGATCCTGCCGAAATAACCGCTGGTTAGTTGAACAACTGGAGCAATAATTTCTCTATCGCTACGGTCATAGGACGTCCGTCGCTGGAATAGTTGTTTACGAATAGGGCGATGGCGTATTGCTTATCGCCTTTGTTTATATATCCCGCATATCCTTTTACCCGGCTCATGCTTCCGCTTTTAAGATGAGCTTTTCCTTGGAGGGATGAGCCTTTTAAGAAGTTCCTCACCGAGCCTTCTACCCCCGCTACGGGCAATGATTCGTAGAAGGCTGTGTGTTGTTGTGAACGGGTTCTCATATAAATCAATAAATCAGCCACAAAAGCTGTTGATAACTTGTTGGTAACCGCAAGGCCACTACCGTCGTACATCCAGACGCACGAGAGGTCGAGTCCTTTCCCTTGCCAATAGTCCCGAAGCACCTGGATGCCCCGGTTAAAAGAAGATATGACCTCTCCCTTACGGGGCGTATAGCGTAGGCCGATTGTCTTGATCAAGGCATCGGCGAATAAATTATGGCTGACATGGTTGGTCACTTCCACGATTTCCCGAAGCGTAGGGGAGTAAGTGGTAACAATCTCGGTCCGTTTCCCGGGTTGCCACCTACCGGCCTCCCGCAAGATACGGAAACAAGACGGTGATTCGCCGACCGTGATCCCTTCATGTTCCAATTGCCTAGTGAGATAATCCGCTAGGAAAAGAGCCGGGTCCGGGATATCCCCTTTGAGCGGATACCATTCCCGGTTAGCGGGGACAATTCCGTATAAATAACGGTCCGTGGCGAATGGCGCCCCTACGATAAAAGAACTATCCGAAGATACTTGCTGAGCCGTTAAGTAATTATGGAAATGGATGCCGGATAATTCCGGTTCGGTTCCTTTCAACTTCGGGCGGCTTCCGGGAGCCCCGGTTTGCAGTCCTAATTTATAGAGATTGTCGAATACGCAAAGTCCATAGCTTCCGGCGCCATAATAGCTGCCCATATCTTCGCCAACCCATTTAAAGGAAGTGCCTTCCGTGTCGAATATACTTTCATCAGCGATTACGGCACCTTGTATTTTATGGATACCCACCTTTTTCAAGGCGGAGATCCATTCCTGTAGGAACCGCTTATGATACGGGGCGAAATGCGCTGAGCCAAGGCTGGGATCTCCGCTTCCCTTGATGTATAGATTCCCTTTTAGCAAGCCCTTCTCGATGGAGCCATCGTATGCCAATGTCGTGGGAAAGCGATAATCCTCGCCCAGTATCTCCAAGGCGGTAGCGGTCGTAACCGTCTTCATGACCGAGGCTGGGGTCAGCTGCCGGAGGGTATCGTAAGCGAATACCGTCTCGCCATTGTGAACGTCTTTCACGATCAAGGAAAATGAGGCTCCTTCCATATAAGGCTTACGCAGGAATTGCTTGATAGGTTGTGGAACCTGTGCCCCTACTGAAAGGTATAAGCAAGAAATGAGGAAGAAAAAGGATATTTTACGTATCATGATGTTTATATATTCTACTTTATTCTATCTTTGTCGCAAGCAAAGATATGAAAATAATATGAATCCACTGTTTGACAAGCCTTTTACGTTTGACCGTGTAATACGCATAGTGTTCGGTATACTGGTCATCTCAGGGATTATCTATTTGATAGCCTTATTACGGAACGCATTGTTACCTTTCCTGATCGCTTGGTTGCTGGCTTACATGATGCAACCGTTCGTAAAGTTCTTCCAATATAAATTATGCTTTAAGAGCCGTATCTTATCGATTATGGCGGTATTGGTGACTTTAGGGCTGTTGATAACGTTGCTGATAGTCATGGTCGTTCCTTCCATCGCGGCTGAGGCGGATAAAACGCTAGAACTGATCCGCACACATGATCCCGGTGAAGGTCATGTCCCTTTGATTCCGCATTCATGGATGGAATATCTGGAAAGTAATGTGAACTTCGCTCAGATTATGGAGTTATTGAGTAAGGAGAATTTGTTGAAAGCGGTGAAGCAGATAGCACCCCAGTTATGGTCTATCTTATCGAACACCTTCTCGATCCTTTTCAGTATCACGATCGTGTTCGTGATCTTGCTTTATTTTATCTTCATCCTTTTGGACTATGAGAAGATCGCGAATGGTTGGATCGATTTGATACCGGAGCGTTACCGTCCGTTCCTGCAAGGTTTGGCTGAGGATGTGGAATACAGCATGAACCGTTATTTCCGAGGACAATCGCTGATCGCTCTCTCCGTCGGGATTCTCCTCGCGATCGGTTTTAAGATCATTAATTTCCCGTTGGCGGTCACGCTGGGCTTGTTTATCGGCGTGCTGAACTTAATTCCCTATATGCAGGCGATCGGTATCATCCCGATGATTCTATTGAGCTTATTGCGTTCGGCCGAGACAGGCGAGAACTTCTGGTTGATCTTTGGTTTGGCTATTTTAGTCTTGGGTATCGTACAATGTATACAGGATTTATATCTTACCCCCCGCATAATGGGTAAGGCTATGGGATTGAATCCCGCCATCATTTTACTCTCATTATCCATCTGGGGAACGATCTTAGGCTTTATCGGCTTAATAATAGCCCTCCCATTAACAACCTTATGCTTATCTTATTATAAACGATTTATCTTGCATGAATATAATGAGTTAGATTCCAGAAGCCTTGCTCATCAACCTAAACAAGAGGAAATAAATTCAGATTTAATCGCAAAAAAATAGCCATATCTATTGCGTATTAAAAAAATATCCCTACCTTTGCACCCGCATTACAGAAGTAACGCATAGGATGATTCGCTAGCTCAGCTGGTAGAGCACAACACTTTTAATGTTGGGGTCCTGGGTTCGAGCCCCAGGCGGATCACTGAAAACAAAATAAAAATCAAGCAAATCCCTGATAATCAGATATTATCAGGGATTTCTTTTTTCTAGCAGGTAGCAAAAAATAGCCGTTTCAAGCATATTATCGGTGGATAAATCGTGGGACTAAAATTTAGTTCAAAAAAGTCCCACGAATTTGCACCTTTCTCACTGATTCATAGTATTTTGCATAGACTTACTTTGGAAGAGAATACATAGTTTTGTAACTTTAAAAACGATGTAAAAATGGCTCGAAAATCATTTTCTGTATTGTTCTTCATCAAGAAAGGCAAATTATTAAAGAACGGAGAAGCACCCGTGTGCATGAGAATCACCGTAAACGGCTGTATGGTAGATATTTCTATCAAAAGAAGCTGTCCCTTAAACCTATGGAATCAGGCAAAAGAGAATTCAAAAGGTAAAGACCGTATGTCGGTGGAACTGAACCACTACTTAGAAATCACACGTTCGCACGTACACCAAATTTATAGAGAACTGGAAACTTCCGGCAAGGTTATCACTGTTGATCTTGTTAGAAAACTGTTTTATGGTGTGGACGAAGATAACAAAACACTATTACAGGTATTCAGGGAACATAATGAACAAAGTCGTAAGCTGATCGGCAAAGACTTTGTAAGCAAGACTGTTCAACGGTATGAAACCACTACCCGATATTTGGAGGAATTCATTAAGAAAGAATATCAGCTATCGGATATTGCTCTGAATAACTTGGAAGCGAACTTCATTTCTAAGTTCGATGCTTTCTTGAAGATTGAAAAGGGTTGTGCGCAGAACTCAGCTATCACCCGACTAAAGAACTTGAAGAAGATTATTCGTATTGCTTTAGAAAACGACTGGATAAAAAAAGATCCGTTTGCCTACTATCGCTTCAAACTGGAAGAAACCGATCCTGAATTTCTGACGATGGACGAGATTAAAATCATTCTTGCCAAAGAGTTCACCATTAAACGAGTAGAACAGGTACGGGATGTTTTTGTATTCTGCATTTTTACAGGCTTGGCGTTCAGCGATGTGAAAGATTTATCGCCTGAACACTTGGTAAAAGACAATAAAGGGGAACTTTGGATAAGGAAGAACCGGCAAAAGACAAAAATCATGTGTAACATTCCTGTGCTGCCTGTGGCAGCTTCTATACTTGATAAATATAAGGATGTAGTAGAGTGTACCGGAAAACTTTTACCTGTATTGTGTAATCAACGCATGAACAGTTATTTGAAGGAGATTGCCGATGTGTGCGGAATTCATAAAAATCTTAGCACTCATACCGCCCGTCATAGCTATGCCACAAGCATTTGCCTTGCAAATGGCGTGAGTATGGAGAATGTTGCTAAGATGTTAGGTCATGCAGATACAAGCGTAACAAAACACTATGCAAGGGTATTGGATCAGAATATTTTCAAGGATATGCAAAAAGTAAATAGCTGCCTGTCGGAATTGGCTATATAATAAAGATAGTAGCTAATATTGAAAAAGGATTGGGAAGAATGAATTTCATTTTCTCAATCCTTTTCTTTCATAGTAAGTTTTCCAGAACTCAATATGAAGCATTGACAAAGGTAAGTTCCGTATTTAGCCTGTTCAAGTCCGAGCCTTCGGTTTAGATGAAAATCTTCCTCTCACTATGTTCGAGCGTATTTTCATCTAAAGACTTGCACAGACTAAATACTTCACTGGAAAAGTCAATGATTCAAATTAAATTCCGAAAAACAATGTTTTGGGCTTGGCAGGTTACTCTTTCCAACTTTCAAAGTAGTGTTTTTGGAGCAGTTTATCAATATCACTCTGACGGTAGATGATTTTACCTTTTATCTGGATAAAGGGGATTAGCCCTGTATCTCGCCATTCTTGCAGGGTTCGCAAACTGACATTCAGTTTCTTGGAAACTTCATTGTTAGAAAGAAAACGCTCCCCGTTCAGGTGTGGCTTGTAATGCTTGACTATAGATTCAATACCGTTCAGCATCGAATCAAGCGAAGAAATAAATTCTTTGACTTGTGGGGTATCTTTATTTATTAGTTCCATGATTGAAAGATTGTTTTATTGAAATATTGATTTCAAGATGGCTAGATAGCTGGCTAGTTACGCAGATAGTCACCCAGATAGTCACCCAGCGATGAAATGCTAAGTACATCTTTTGCCGAATCATAATCTACATAGAGTCGTTTGGATGCAGTGGCAATAAAATACTGGCTACCATCTTGCTGTATCTCATAAGTAGCGGGTGAAGCTTGTTTAGTGGTTTCCGATACATATATAATAGAAAGAAGGTACTCTTTATCGCTCCGATAAAGGATTATCGTAGGATTCAGATTAACGCTTTCCCATGTGCCAACAATGGAAAACAGATTGAAGGACGGGTAATCTTCTTTAGCTCTTTTCATAAAATGTGGTTTGTTTGAGTGATTAATTTTGTGTTTCACTGTCCGCAATAATTCTTTCAATATCGGAAGACTTATAATAAATCTTGCTTCCGATTTGAGAATAAGCCAGCCGTCCACTACTTCGGTAATATTGCAGTGTTCGTTTGCTAAAACCCAACAACAGGCACACTTCTTGACTATCCAGCCAGTTTTCTACTTTCTGGGTATGAGTGCTGCACAAACTTTCTATTCGTTTGGCAAACTCGGTGAACCGTTCGCAGACATACGAAAAGGTTCTCTTTTCAATGGTTACTACTTCCATACTTTCTCTTTTAAATGGTTTATAAAACGTGTTGATTCTATTTTCATCGGCAAATGAAAGAAGAATCAAGAGACGTTTTAAAAACTGTCTGGAAGTGGTATAAAGTGACTGTTATTGACAATAAGCTAAGTATAAATAACCGATATAGAAATAAATCAATTTCCATAGTCTGTTCAGATAACTCATATCATGAAATACAGAATCACTATTACTCAAATCAAAAGCGATCTTGTTAGTTGAAATATTTAGATTTATCTAAAATAGTCTTGTTTTATAGGAAAGACTATTAATGATATCAAAGATTATTATTACCTTTGATATCATTGAGTTATAGTATAATATTATTTGATAAACAAATGAACGTTGTTGAACAAATACTGAAAAAAGAACTAAATCTATCGAACGATATGTGCGATAGGTTTCTTGAATTGGCAGAAACTAAATATTTGAAGAAGAAAGAGATGTTTGTCCAACAGGGCAAAGTTTGTTATAATCTTGGTATAATCGAAAGTGGTGTGTTACGTTCCTATATTGAGAAAGATGCTATTGAGTTCATTAAAGACTTTTACTTTTCCGGTTCAATTGTCGTTTCTTACAAAAGTTTCCTTACTGGTGAGCCTAGTATCGGAAGCATACAGGCTTTGGAAGACACCCATCTTGTCACACTTTCCAGTTCAGCCTACAATCAATTACTCGAAGAATCGAACGAATGGTTTAAATTTGGAAAATATATTTCTGATAGCTTGTTGATTAAGAAATGCAGGAAGGAAACTTCTTTCCTAATGGATAGTGCATTTGAAAGATATAAATTATTGCTAAAAACCTATCCGCAAATAGAACAACACCTATCTCAGTATTATATTGCCGCTTATCTCGGAATTAAACCAGAATCATTGAGCCGACTTAAATCTCTTAACATAGGTCAATGAACTATTATATACCATTTCACTACTTTTGCAAAAAAGTAAATAAAGTAGTATGAATATGGAAATAAGATCTTTAAATAATATATGTCTTAATGAATTATTTGAGGCATTTGAACAGGCTTTTGCCGATTATGAAGTGCAGTTAAACAAAGTAGAGCTTTTAACTATGCTAAAACGGCGTGGCTTTGAACCCAAAGCCTCTTTTGGAGCATTTGATGGAAATAAAATAGTTTCGTTTACGTGTAATGGGATAGGGAATTTCTATGGAACACCAACTGCTTACGATACTGGGACAGGAACACTGAAAGACTACCAGGGAAAAGGGTTGGCTACGCAGGTTTTTAAATATTCAATTCCCCATTTAAAAGCATTAGGAGTAAAGGAATATCTATTAGAAGTATTACAGCATAATATAGGTGCACTCTCCGTTTATAGGAAATTAGGCTTCGAGGTGACACGAGAGTTTTATTACTTCAAGTTAAAAAATAATCAGATTAGCAAGACTATTAGAACGCTTGATTTCCCTTATACATTGAAGCCAATTAAAATTGATGAATATAATTCAATACCCAACTTTTGGGATTTCAAACCCTCGTGGCAGAATAGTATAGAAGCGATAGAGAGATGCTTAAAAGACTTTATTTGTTTAGGCGTTTTTTCTGAAGGCAATCTTATCGGCTATGGAGTTTTTGAACCTATCTCTGGGGATGTTACTCAAATAGCTGTTGATAAACAATTCCGCCGCAGGGGAGTTGGTTCATTGCTTTTTCAGAAGATGCTCGAAAGCAATAAACATAGTTCTATTAAGATCATTAATACCGACATAGAATGTCATTCAATTACAACTTTTCTTCAATCGAAAAATATAGAACCGGCAGGAAAACAATTTGAAATGATAAAAAGGTTATAAGTGTTATGCTTCCAACATTTGAAACAGTTCGTCTGATTCTCAAGCCCCGAACTATAGACGATCTCGAAAGTTGTATAGAGATGGACATAGCTCCACAGGTTACAGAATATATACCGGGGGAATGGAACGGTTCATACGAACATCTTACCTTTCTAAAAGAGAGAATTTTGAAATCCTACCCCTCTGGCTTAGGATATTGGTCTATTTTTTCGAAAGAAAACCCAATAAATTTCCTTGGTTGGATACATCTATTACCAGTAAAAGATGATAGACAGGCTACTGAAATTGGCTGGCGGTTGAAATATTCCGCATGGGGAAACGGATATGCAACTGAAGCTGCACAAGTAATAATTGCACATGCCTTTAGTATAGCTGATTTCAATCGGATTGTAGCATACACACACTCTGCCAATAACCGTTCTATCAAAATGATGAATAGGTTAGGACTCAAATATATTGATGATTTAATTTATAATGGTAAAACACCTTCTTTATTTTATGAAATTAGAAGAGAAAAGTATTATCAAAAGGAATAGATTCAAAAAGCAATAAATCACGCCTAAAAAATATTGTGCATAAATGATATTTTTCACTTTATAAATATTAGATATATGAATGATTTATTGAAAACGAGGTTGAGTGATTTATTATTTGAAACCTCACAAGAAGTAACAACCGAAGAAATGCAAAATGCCTATGGTGAATTTGTCGAACAAATTAGAGCCATGAGTAATGGAAATGATTACTCCACTACTTTCCGGATTCTTGTAGCTACCCGTATTGAGATAGCTTCACTTGAAACTGTACCTCTTTATGGGCAGGGGGGAAAATGTGCTTAAAAAACAGTTTCTACAAAAGACATTGGCTATTATCAATTCAGAACTGGAGCTATTGAACCTAAAAATTCAATATCCAACCCCATTTCAAAACCGGAAAAATGGTAATCCACAATCGCCACTCTATCTGACAGATGAAACTAACCTTGTTGAAATCATGGAACTAGTTAGCGGATTATTCCTATCTAAGAGAATTATAAACCATGCCGGGAAAGAAGCACCATTAACAGAAATCGGACGAGCCTTTGAACATCTCTTCAATATCAAATTTGGGGACATCCACAAAAAGCATGAAAGTGTAATTTGTCGGCAAGCCAATAAACGAATCGAATTTTTGGATACACTTCGCAAAGCTATTGCCGAAGAAAGTAAAAAGAAAGGCTATCTATAAATCAGGAACTTACCAACAATTGTTAGGGGAGTAGATATACTACACCCCTAACTTATTTGCATCCATTTACCGTACTTTGCTTCATCAATCGATTGAGAACAATAATGTTAAACTAAAAAATGAAGCAAAATGTATATAGATAACGAAAATTTCAAGAAATGGATGGAGAAACTATCCAAAAAACTCACCGTAATCGGACAAGATTTGAAATCTCTTATCAATACTGATACAGTACTAGATGATAATGAGAAGATTCTTGATAATCAGGATTTAGCTTTTCTCCTGAAAGTATCTTTCCGAACTCTTCAACGCTACAGAGTAAATAATCAACTTCCTTATTTCACTATCGGAAGGAAAACCTATTATCGGGCTGTAGATATTCGAACTTTTGTTCGTGAACGTGCCGATTTTCAAACCTACAAACGGTTTGAAAAAGACAATCAGTTGACAAATCAGCCCTGATAGCAAAATGCAGTAGAAGGAAGAAGCCTGTGTACGGGCTATTTCTTTGTGTTGTCACCTCGATTTAACAAAAACTGCTTCACCTATCGGTTCAGCCCGTTTCGCTAAATCGAGCAAGAGGGAACTGGACAAGTCCTGTTCTTCCCTCTTGCCCTGCGGGGCAAAGCCTTCGGCTTTAGCGTGTTACAAGAACACGCTGTAATGACACCTGTAATAAGCATTTTCTTTGTAATGCTTATTATCAGGTATTTATCTATTCATATTTCTATAAAAAAGTAATTACCATGCCAAACAACAGTCGAAAAACGATATTCACTACCGTTTCCATAGACAAGGAAACGGCAGCTTTGGTAGAGAAGATATGCAAACGCTATTCACTGAAAAAGAGTGAAGTTGTAAAGTTGGCGTTCGGGTATATAGATAAGGCACATATCAACCCATCCGAAGCCCCTGAATCAGTAAAATCGGAACTGGCGAAAATAAATAAGAGACAGGATGATATTATCCGCTTCATCCGTCACTATGAGGAAGAACAACTGAACCCCATGATACGAGTAACAAATTCTATCGCTTTGCGTTTCGATGCTATCGGCAAAACTTTAGAAACTCTTATTCTCTCTCAATTGGAAGCCAGTCAGGAGAAACAAACAGCTGTACTTAAAAAACTAAGTGAGCAGTTCTGCAATCATGCCGATGTAATAAACAGTCAGTCCAAACAGATTAACGCACTTTACCAGATACACCAACGGGATTATAAAAAACTGTTCCACCTAATACAACTCTATTCGGAACTTTCTGCTTGTGGGGTGATGGATAGCAAAAGGAAAGAGAACCTGAAAGCAGAAATCAGCAATTTGATAAACACATAGGATAATGCACATAGACTTTGCCCCACCATCAAACGGAACATATAATAACACTGGTAGTAGCCGACAGCTAGCTAATTACATGGAGCATGAAGATTTAGAACGGATGGAGAAAGGCATCTATACTGAAGGCTTTTTCAATCTTACAGATGATAATATCTATAAATCAAAGGTCATAAAGGATATAGATACAAATATTGGGCAACTCCTAAAAACGGATGCTAAGTTTTACGCTATTCACATCAGCCCATCGGAAAAGGAACTCCGGGCGATGGGTAACACAGAACAGGAACAAGCCGAAGCAATGAAATGCTATATTCGTGAGGTGTTTATCCCTGAATATGCCAAGAACTTCAACAAAGAACTATCCGAAGCAGATATAAAGTTTTACGGAAAGATACATTTTGACCGTAGCCGTTCCGACAATGAACTGAATATGCACTGCCATTTGATTGTGAGCCGAAAAGACCAAACTAATAAAAAGAAACTATCACCACTCACCAATCATAAGAATACAAAGAACGGAATAATAAAAGGTGGCTTTGACCGTGTGAATCTGTTTCAGCAGATAGAACAGGGGTTTGATAAGTTATTTAGTTACAACCGTCAGAAAATAGAAGCATTTGATTATCAAAACACTATGAAGAATAATCCTATATATGAGCAACTCAAATTACAAGAACAAAAATTGGAACCTAATGAAAGAAAAACAGAAATTAAACAAAATAGTAATTTAGAAGACAATACAAATACTAATATTTCTACAAAGCTAGAAACTAAAATCCCTATAACCCTCCAAAATAGCCCAATATCTAGTTCACTCATTTCATTTACTCCAACGAAGGTAAGTTCTTTTTCCAATCCAGAAGAACTTTTATCTAATCCTAAAAAGAGCAAAAGGGAAAAAAGAAGAAGGATAAGGTAGCAAATGTATTGATAGTCTAAAGATTATACCTAAAGTATCTAAATATGTGAAGAAAAGATATTATATTTGCATACACTGTAGTTAGTATAAATGCAGATGTAAAATAATTTGTAGATATGGTGAAACTAAGTAATAATTCAACACCTACAATAAAAGGATTAATTTATCAATTTCTTGTAGCTTTAGGAAAATGCTTCGAGTTACAAGCTGGAGAAACTGTATATATAGAAACATATGGTGATATATCTATTTTGGGTTGTAACGACACAGTACAAATAGAATCTAAATTTTATAAAGAGAATCTGACCGATTATGATCATAATATATGGAATACTTTGAATAACTGGCTTAAGGAGAGTTTTCCTATTGATTCTTTCTCTTCTTTGGTTTTATTGACTACGCAAAACGTTAAATCAACAAGTATCTGGTTTGGATGGAATGATAAAAATATCGCTGAAAAGTTACAAATATTACAAAATGCAGCATTAAAATACTATAGAAAAAAGTCAAGTAAGGATGCTAAGACAGAAAAGCTGATTCAATCAGTATTAAATGAGGCTAAATTTGAAAGATTAAAAATTGCATTGAAGAAATTTGTGATTGATAACAATGCCTTGAATGATATTAAATATTACAAATACATAAAAGAAACTCATGCTAAAACAATTCCAGAAATACGCCAAGATGAATTTATTCGCTCCATGTTAGGATATGTAATTTCGCCTCAAACAATTGATAATAATTGGAGTATTACATATGATGATTTTAGGCAAGAAGTAAATATACTCGCTCAAAGTCTAATTGATACGACGACTCATTTTCCTTCTAAAATAAGGTTGATAGATATAAAACACGAAGAATACAATACAAACCCGTTCGTTGATAAAATCAAACAGATTGAATACAATGAAGTAGTATTGGAAGCAATAACAGATTATGTACAAACTAAAGAACTAATAATAAATGAAATCATAACATCAAAGAAAATTTCTGATTCATTAAATGAATATGAAGAAACTCTCTTAAAGAGACATAATACAGAATACCGAAAAGCCTGTAGGCACTGTTCTGACAATAGACATAAAATTATTCATTCTCAAGACTTCTATGACAATATGATGTCTGCTAATGATAGTACTTTTTATATATATAATAGTGTTCCAGCTTACTTTCATAATGGAATGTTACACATTTTAGCAGATGAAAAAGAAGATTTTGTTTGGCTTATAAAACTAAAAACATGAGTAAGTTTGTTGATAATATATTTCTTATACATAACAATGTCTTTTCTCTAACTCCAATAATAATTTCTTTCTACAAAAATTATACATCAAGAGAAAAAGATATATTAATTGCTTATTTCATTCTTCCGATCGTGCTAAATCCAATTGCTATTGAAGAAATAAAAAGTGTTAATAGAAATTCAAATATAACACGATTGGTAGCAAATAAAAAGATAATGGCAGGATTCCAGAATAGATTCAAGCAATTTCAGCAGATTACTAACGACTGCTTACAATATGCTTTGGATTGCAAGTATATTGAAATAAATGAAAATCTAAGTATAAAAGTGACCAATAGGGATATCTTATATACTGATAAATCATTTAATGATGCCATAAACCTTGCATCAAAACTACCAAAAATATTTACGCAAGATATAATTAATACATATTATACATTTGGAATTAAAGGCTTATGAAAAGTTATATAAAATATATCGGTTTAATAGATAACGAAGAAAATTGTCATTATATTGATCTTATTGAGGGATTAAACATAATCACAGGACGTTCTTCTACAGGTAAAAGTGCTATTATTGAAATATTTGATTTCTGCTTTGGTAATTCCGAAAACACAATACCAGATGGGGTGATAACCGATAATACAAAATTGTATTTTCTTGTTTTTGAGATCAATAATACGAATTTAGTATTGGCTCGAAATCAAGAAGAAAAAAGTACTTACGCCTTCTTCCGAGTTGATCCCAATTTTCCATCGCCCGATTATTTAAAATCAGAATATTTCCAGTCAGATTATTATCTTCCACTAAAAGCCTACAAAGAAGAGTTAGGAAGATATTTTGGAATAAATATTTCATCAACTGATGAAGATAACAATATTTTAAATTACCGCAATAAAAAGGGACGTCCTTCTGTTAGAAACATGACCTCGTATATTCTTCAACATCAAAATCTTATTGCAAATAAGCATTCTTTATTTTATCGATTCGATGAGAAAGAAAAAAGAGACAAGATTATAGATGAATTTAAGATATTTGCAGGTTTTGTAGATCAAGACTATTTTATTATTAAACAACAAATCAATGATAAAAAGTTAGAGTACGAGAAGAAGCAACGAGAAATCACTCAATTTAAAGATGAGAAAAAGAAAAGGTCTGCAATACTAAGGGAGTTATTGGAAGAATATCACATGATAGTTGGGAATCACCTATTACAAGGGTATTCTGCTGAAAATATGCTAGAAGCTCCCAAAATATATTTAGAGAAAATTCAAAGTGATGGAGGTATAACAGTTGATGATCAGTCTAATGTCTTCAAAGAACAATATACAAAACTTGAAACACGTAAAAACGAACTTCTTGCGTCACGGCGGAAGATAATGTTGAAATTGGAAAACATCAATTCATCTATTAAATATGCAAAAAAATACAGTGAAGCAATTGATATGATAACCCCTATTTCAGAAGCGATAAAAGAAGATTCTCAATGTCCATTCTGTTTACAAGGAAATAATAATACCTCTCTTCAAATCAATAAGCTATCAGATGCTATTGATTGGTTAAATTCAGAGCTACGTAAAGCTCCTTTAATGATTGATTCGTTTTTGCCTGAAAAACAAAAATGCGAACAAGAATTAGCTGCTATTGATGAAACGCTTAAACACATTCGATATGAAATAAATAAAATATTAAAAGTCAATGATGAGTTAGAGAAAAATAAATCATTAGAAGAGCAAGGATTTAAAGTTCGTTTATCAATAGAAAACCATCTTGAATGGTCGTTGGATATAAAAAATAAAATTCAAGAATCAAACATAGAACAGCTTAAGGAAGATATTGATACATTGGAAAGGAAAATAAGTGACGAGTATGATGTTGAAAACAAATTAAAATCGGCTGAAAATTTCATCAATGAAGCTATGAATGAAATCGGCAAGAATTTTGACTTTGAAAAATCATACAAACAAATAAACTTAAAATTTGACATTAATACATTTGAGTTATATCATCTGAAAAAGAATGAGGCAGAACAAATAGAAAAGAAAATCTACCTTAGATCAATGGGAAGTGGAGCTAATTGGCTATATTCACATGTTTGCCTTTTCCTTGGTATTCAGAAGTACTTCTGTTCATTAGGGAATAAGTGCTTAGTTCCAAGTATCTTATTCCTAGATCAGCCAAGTCAAGTCTATTTTCCAACAATTGTCGATAATAACAAAGATGGTTTTGATCCTCACAAACTAAAAGAAATGGAGGGTGATTTAAAGAATACAGATGATGATTTAAAAGCAGTCACAAATTTATTTGATCAGATTTTAAAATTCATAAATGATACATATAAAGAATTTGAGATAGCTCCACAAGTAATAATTTCCGACCATGCAGATAATTTGGAACTTAAACAAGGAACTTTTGAAAACTATGTTAGAAGACGTTGGAGAAAGAACACTGATGGATTAATTGATTTATCTAAACTTACACAAAGCGATTTAGGAACTGCTACCTATTAAACTCAGTTTAAGATTTAATTAAGTGATAAATTCTGCAACAAATTTGCAATAAGAATGAGATCTTGTTATCTTTGTCCCAGTATTCTCCATGAGCAAACTACCGCAAAAGCACGTAGCAAATCAGTGGGATAAATCATGGGATATGCTTGAAGCTAAAAATATAAAGTTTTAAATATCAGCGTGGTAACTCTCTTAGGAGAATCCCAGGCGGATCACCAAGAAAGGGTATTCAGCAATGAAGACCCTTTTTTTATATCTCGTAAACTGCCGCTTATAGATATTGGTGTATTCATGCTGTTAAGATAAAGCTCTTGGGGGGAGGAGGAATTTGCTGCGGTTGTCCTGGAATATTTCCCATATATGTTTTTAGGACAAGAGTACTTTTGTTTTATCCCAACATGGTTCTAAGTTAATATGTAAATTTGCGAGCACAAAATAATGAATAACATGTCTGAAATTGCACCTCTTATTTCCGACTTGGCGGTTATATTGATTGCGGCGGGAATAATTACATTGATTTTTAAATGCTTGAAACAACCTGTCGTTTTGGGGTATATTGTCGCTGGCATTCTTGCCGGGCCCGCCGTACCTTATATACCAACGGTATCCGATCCTACCAATATAAAAATATGGGCAGATATAGGCGTCATCTTTCTTTTGTTTGCTATGGGATTAGAATTCTCTTTCAAGAAGTTGATGACCGTAGGAGGTACAGCTGTTATCGCCTCTATAACCATAGTCTCCGGAATGATGTTTCTAGGCTATACTGCAGGAAACGCGCTTGGCTTCTCGCATCTAAGCAGTATATTTTTAGGCGGTATGCTTTCTATGTCATCCACCGCTATCGTATTCAAGGCGTTCGATGACATGGGACTCAGAGGGCAAAAATTTACAGGAGTAGTATTAGGCGTCTTGGTGGTCGAAGATTTAGTGGCCGTAGTTTTGATGGTCTTGCTTTCAACCTTAGCAGTCAGCAAGCAAGTCGAAGGAATGGAAATGCTGGAAAGTATTCTAAAGTTAGGAGCGTTTCTTATATTTTGGTCATTACTCGGAATCTATCTGATTCCAAGTTTTCTTAAAAAGATTAAGCCATTTCTTAACGACGAAACCTTATTAATCATAGCATTAGGCTTCTGTTTAGGTATGGTTATGATTGCGGCTAAAGCGGGATTCTCCTCTGCGTTAGGAGCTTTTGTTATGGGATCGTTATTGGCTGAAACCATTGAGGCCGAGAAGATAGAAAAATTGGTAAAACCGGTAAAAGACCTGTTTGCGGCCATATTTTTTGTTTCTGTAGGCATGATGATACAACCGGATTTATTGATTGAATACCTTGTCCCAATCTGCATCTTAACCATATTGGTTATCATTGGGCAAATCTTTTTTGGGAGTCTTGGTGTCCTCTTGTCCGGACAGCCATTAAAGATAGCTCTACAATCAGGATTCTCTCTGACCCAAATAGGTGAATTTGCGTTTATTATCGCTTCATTGGGAGTTAGCTTAAAGGTAACAGACGATTATCTGTATCCTGTTATTGTCGCTGTATCAGTCGTTACAACATTTCTTACTCCTTATATGATTCGCATGGCGACCCCGGTCTATCAATTGATTGACAATTATTTGCCTTCATCTATAAAACTAATGTTGAACCGTTATTCTTCCGGATCCAACACGGTCAAACATAAAAGTACATGGAATAAGCTGTTGAAATCTATGTTACTAGATGTAATACTATATACAGTATTGACAATATTCAGTATTATCATATTTTTCACTTATGTAAATCCAATTATTCGCGAGAACATATTAGGCTTCAAAGGGGCTCTATTGAGCTTATCTATTATTTTGGCCATTATATTACCTTTTCTTTGGGCTATCATTATGAAGAAGAATCATTCTCCTGAATTCCTGAAATTATGGAATGATAGTAAATTCAACCGGGGACCATTGGTTTCTTTGATAGCGATAAAGCTGCTCCTTTGCGCAAGTATTCTAATGCCAGTCATAGTCCATATATTTAATGTAGCATCTGGTGTTGGATTTATTATCACCCTGTTGATATTGCTAATGATTATTTTATCCAAAAAACTGAAAAAGCGTTCTCTCTCGATCGAGAAAAGATTTATTGACAACTTCAACGGGAAAACAACGGACTCAAACATTGGAAGTCCTTTGACTGATAATATCTTGAAATCTTTGCCTTTCAATGATTTGCACTTGATGGATTTCGTTGTTGGCCAAGAATCCTCCATTGTCGGCCGGAGTTTGAAAGAGATCAACTTCCGTCAAAAATATGGAATAAATATCGTTTCCATCATTCGAGGTGAACGACAAATCAATATACCTAGAGGAGAGGAACGCCTTTATCCTTTTGATAAGATTATAATTGTTGGTACGGATGAGGAATTGGATCTTTTCCAGGAGATAATACAAAAACAGGACAAAGAATATAGAGATCAGTTGGCGCAAAGCTTTAATAATAATATCAAAATAGAGCAATTTAATATTGAACCAGACTCTCCGTTGATCGGGCGATCTATTCAACAGTCTGACATTCGGGATAAGAACGCTTGTCTGATCTTGGGTATTGAACGAGACGGAAAGTCAATGATGAATCCTCCATCCCAAACCGTATTCAAGGAAAACGACAACGTATGGGTTGCTGGAGAATATCGTCAAATTGTTCAATTGAGCGAAGGTTTAAGTTATAATTAAGTGTTTCAGCCAAAGTGTAAAATATATTTTTCATTAGGGAAGCCATCTCTTAAATTCTACATTTAAGACTTAGGGGATTAGGATATTAGGATATATTTGATAGCTTTGCGAAGAAATGGGGGGCGTGCCCCTTTCTCGAATAAATGATAACAATAAAAGTAAATGATAATGAATGAAAAAATGAATGCTACATTGGGCAACGCTTTTCCCAAGGAACGGATTCGTTATGCGATGCTTTCTTTCTTTTTAGCGCAAGGTCTTTGTTTCTCTAGTTGGGCTAGCCGTATTCCGGACGTGAAGGATATTTTTGAGGTGAATTACGCTTTCTATTGGGGCTTGGTCTTGTTCCTGATCCCGGTAGGTAAGTTTGTGGCGATACCGTTAGCGGGTTATTTGGTGTCGAAGTTGGGGAGTCGTATTATGGCGCAGGTCAGTGTGTTGGGGTATGCCTTGGCCTTATTCGCGATAGGTACGGCACATAATATTTATCTGCTGGGTGTTTATTTGTTCTGTTTTGGGGTGTTCTGGAATCTTTGCGATATATCCTTGAATACGCAAGGAATTGGTATCGAGCGACTCTATGGGCGTACGATTATGGCCTCATTTCATGGAGGTTGGAGTCTGGCGGCTTGTTTAGGGGCTTTGATCGGGTTTATCATGATCGTATCCGGTGTTACTCCGTTCTGGCATTTTACGTTGATTGCATTATTGATTGGAGTGACTGTTTTGGTAAGCCGGAAGTATTTGCAGGAAGACGTGGCGGTTGAGTCACCGGAGGAAGAGAAGGAAGCGGAGAAGAAAGAAGCTCCGGCATTGTTGAGCTTTATCCGTAAGCCGGAAATGCTGTTGATCCAGTTAGGTATCGTCGGGCTGTTTGCCTTGGTGGTGGAAAGCGCGATGTTTGATTGGAGTGGACTTTACTTCGAATCGGTATTGCAGGTTCCTAAGTCCTTACAGATTGGTTTCTTGGTGTTCATGGTGATGATGACGGTAGGCCGTTTTCTTACGAACTCCGCCTATAGTGTTTTAGGAAAGCAGAAGGTGTTGCAATTAGCGGGTTTCTTTATTTTAGCAGGTTTTTTTATCTCAGCCATGTTGGGTGGAATGTTCGAATCGATGACGGTAAAGGTGATCGTGAATTCCTTAGGCTTTATGTTGGTAGGCTTGGGCATCTCGTGTATGGTGCCTACTATTTATAGCTTAGTGGGCGCTAAATCGAGAACTCCGGTGGGAATTGCCTTGACGATCCTTTCCAGTATCAGCTTTATCGGCTCGTTGATCGCACCTTTGTTGATCGGAGCGATCTCGCAGGCTTTCAATATGAAATACGCTTATATCGTGGTCGGCTTGTTAGGGCTTTGTATCTTGCTAATGACTACATTCTGCAAAGCATTCAAGAATAATTAAAGATAGAGAATTGAGAATTGAAAATTAGGAGAGAGCGAATAATTTTCAATTCTCAATTTTCAACTACTCAGGCATTCGTTGTTCCGCTGTCTCTAAGCATCGCAACACATCTTCCTTAGTGCCGTTGAATGGGCCTATTCCTTCGATTTTCAATGTTGTCATAGCTGCCGCGAAACGTCCGGCTTCTTCTATGCTTGCGCCTTTGGCACGTTTATAGAGATATCCTGTCATATAAGTATCACCCGCTCCGGTAGCGTTTACTACTTCTTTCGGTATGTAAGCGGGGATTTTATGGAAAGTGGAACCGTCGTAAATGATAGATCCCATGCTTCCGAAAGTCAGCAATACCTCTTTCACGCCCCAATCGTAGATAACTTTTCCTGCGTTCACGGCATCGGTATATCCGGTTAACACCTCCATCTCATGTTCGTTAGCCTTGAGGAAGTGCACGTATTTAAGTACTTCTTTTTTCTCTGGCCAATCCACGGCAAATACATCCTTGTCTCTTACTTCCCGTAGATACCCTTGCGAGTCAATCGATACTAAGCCTTTCCCCGCTAAATACTTTACCACTTCCAAAGAGAAATCATCGGCAAGCAAACTACCAAGGTGGAAGATTTTAGAGTTGATGTTCTCCAGATATTCCACGGTGAAAGGATCTGCTTTCGCCAATACACGTTGCGTACGGTTATCTTGGTTCTCTCCATAAATATTCTCGAAATAAACGGTGTGCTTACTTGGCATCACGGCAACGTCGATACCTTCGGCTCGTAGTTCCTCCACCGTTTTCATCTCAGATTCAGCCAAGGCTGTCACTAGAGTATAGTCGATATCATCGAAATGTTTTATCGCATGCGAGAAATAAAAGGAGGTTCCTCCCGGCATATGGACGGTGTTCTTAGGTGTTACTACCTTATCCAAGGTGATGTGTCCTACGCAGCAAAGTTCGTGTGTATTCATTTTTTACTCAGTTTATTATAAAGCGACAAATTTATGAAAAAAGCTTTCAAATACATAGATTACTCTCTTTTTTGACCAATAAAAGCATGAAAGAGGCGTTTTGCCCTTGTGACTTTAGTTGCATCGGCATCAAGCTATAGTTTTAAGCTTATGGAACTAAAGTTACTTCATAGGTGAACAAAAGTTTCATTATTATAAGACTTGAAGGAATAAGGAATATCTGTTGATTGCTTGATAATTATATTATATATGTACGCTCGTACATATATAATATATGATAAAAGGGTAAATTCTATTGAAAATATAGTATATGCTATTGATCGTATGAAGATAGGTTTATAAAACGACTAGTTTAAACGATCGTTTAGACTAGTCGTTTTGTACCCATTTAGGTGGGATGCATATATAAAGAGCTTTTAATTAACACTAGTATTAATATTAATTTTAGAATTATGAACAAAAAGTTTTCTACTCTTGTAGCGGGCTTGGCTTTATGTACTGCCTTTACCGCTAATGCGAAGGTTGAAAATGGCAAAGTTTACCAATTGACCAATGAGGATGGTAAATATTTGTCTGTCACAGAGTCTTATACAAAGACTGATAGTTTGATCTTGGCTGATGCTCCTACTGCGGATATCAAGAACACTGATTATCAAAAATCCTTATGGAAAGTAACTTATCGTTTTGTCTCTTTGGCGAATACTTGGGCGTACACATTGACGAATAGCGCTACAGGCAGAGTGTTGACATTGGATAAGCAAGCTGAGTGGAACTTCAAAAATGAGGGTGCGTTTATCGCTCCGGAGAATGTGACTGCCGTTACTTTATCTGCTCAGTTGGATAATAAGACAGTTGTTTCTATCATCGCTAAAGATGATGTGGAAGCTGAAAGAACAGATATTGTTACTTTGGAAAAGGGAACGGCTGTATCTGCATCTGCGATTAACTTTACAGTAGCAGCTCCAGCAAAGATAAACATGACTGCTGACTTGTTAAATAATAAGTATGGTTCTCCTTTCGCTTTGACTTTCGACAAAAATCTGGATGGAAATCCTTTGGCAGGCAAAGAGTTGTTCGCTACAGACATTGACGGTTTAGATGGTTATGTTACTTTGCAGGATAGAACTACCGGTAAGTATTTAGTTGTGGACTCTACTTCTTGGTCTTCTAATTTGTCTTCTGAGAAATTCTGGAAACTTACTGTAGACGCACAACCTAAAGATGAGGCTGCTGCTGCTGATAAGGCTACCGGTGTAACAGCTGGTACGATCCTAGAGAATGGTCGTGCGAAAGAGTTGTATGCTTTCAAGGTGGTTTTAGATCCTTCCGATAATAGCAAGATGATCCTTTATCCGTATGCTACTCCTGTATATAAAGGCGCAAATGATACGGAGAAGAAGTCAAAAATGTGTTATGACATGGAGGTTGCCGCTAATGGTGAGATGATCGCTTTTGGTAACTTCGCAGGTACAGAGAAATTGACAATCTGGACTAAGGATGCTGCTAAATGTACTTTCGCTGAGGTTAAGCTTCCGACTACATTGGATCCAGAGTATACTTACTTTGTTAAGGATATGAACAATGCGAAGTCTGATGAGGATCATTCCGCAAATAAGAACAAAGGAAAATACTATGTATTCTCTTTCTGTGAGAACGGTACAGTTCATGCTGGTGCTGTAACAGAAGTTCCTACTGCTTTATGGTATTTGACTGAGACTAATAATTTGGCTAATATGTGGAATACTAATAGTACTAGAGGTGGTGCTATTATCCGCGTAATAGATGATGCGAAGGCTATTTATTCTTTTGGAACAGATACAGTTCAATTGGTAAAAGGCCCGAAAGTGGAGGATGCTCAAGAGTTAGCTTATAAGAAAGTTTCTAAAGAAGATTTGGTTAATGGTGCATTGTCATTCCGTTTGAAATCTGATTTATTGGAGAACTTGTATGTAACTGTTAAAGATGGCAAATTGTATGTAGCTGCCGGTGAGTTGGCTTCTGCTTATAGATTTAAGGTAGAAGAGGTTGAATTAGATGAGGCAAATTCAACTGTAGCTGAGTCAAATGGAGTGAAAGTTTACAAGTATAATGTAACAGATCGTTTAGGTAAGGCTACTTTATGCTCTAAAAATGAAAATGGAACTGATTATTATTTAATGGGTGAGCCTGATGTAGAGAATGGTGTTTATCCTGTTACATTATCTTTCTTATCTACTGGTGTAGAGAATGAATATAAGTTGGTTTCTTATTCTGAATATACTGAAGAATATGGTTATTATGGTTCTGCAATCTCTGCTTTAGCTGGATCTGGAATGCTATATACAGCTAGCTGGTGCAACACTGAGAATACTACATTCGAGTTCGCAAAGAAGGATGCTCCTACATATGCTACTTTGAATATCGGTCACGTACAGATCACTTCTTATACAGAGGATGATAACAAGATGATCGCTAGCCAGAAAGATGGTTTCGCTGTATTGAAGGCAGAAGGACAGTCTATCTTGAAGAGCGATGTATATACGCATGATTCTTTGACTTTGTGGTTGGATACTGCTTGCTTGACTTTCGAAGAGACTATGCCTTTGTATTATCTTTCTACTAATGCATTTGCGGAAGAAGGTGTGAAAACTAGAAACTATTTGATGAATACATTGGATTCTGCAGAGGTTAAGGGTTATGCTTATGAGGCTGCTGGCGCTGAGGCTGTTCGTGCTGCATTTATCGCTGGTTCTGTATGCGGTATAGATTCTATCGCAATCAAGGGTGATACAATCAATGCGATGAACTTGAATCCGGCTGCTGTCGCATTTGAGGTCGCAGCTGAGTATAGCGATGAGGCTTACAAGATCCTTTCTGTTCAAGAATATTTGAATCCGGCTTATGATGAGGAAGCAGCTGAAGAGCAAGGTGAAGAGTATGATGTAGAGAAATATTTACCTCGTAATGCTTATTTGGCTCATTTGAACAATGTTGTTTATTGGACAACTGATCCTGAGCAAGCAGAAGTATTCAAGGTAATGACAACTAGCACTCCTACATCTAATGACAAGATCGCTGCTGAGTCTGCTATCTCTGTTATCGCTAACGATGGTACTGTAACAATCCAAGGTGCCGCTGGCAAGTCTGTTGTTATCTCTAACATCTTAGGTAAGGTGGTTGCTGAGACAGTTCTTTCATCTGATAACGCTACAATCGCTGTACCTGCCGGTATCGTAGCTGTAGCTGTAGAGGGTGAGGCTGCTGTTAAGGTGGTTGTTAAATAATTATTTTATTCGAAATGATACAGTAGAGGCGGGCACGTCCCGTCTCTATCTAAATATATTTAATTAAATAATTTCCACACAACAAAGTATCCCGTGATGGGGGAACGTGTGGTTAATACTAAAGTAAAAAAGTTCTTCCGATAGTATTTCCGTGAGGAAGGAAACCGGATAAAAAATTGCTCCCGGCGATATTCGTATCGTCGGGACTTTTTTATGGTTCGGAAAGCTTTTATATAAATAAATGCGTATATTGCGGTAAGCTTATAATTTTAGAGTTTATGGAATATACCTTACTGATACTTCTATTACTGATCATGATTTGGATAAACTTGCGTAATAAGATATCCAAATCACAGGAGAAGACGGAGGAATTATCGAAAGAGATCGCTGCCTTGCGTAGACGTTTGGAGAATAGTTCGGAAGTTGCGGACGAGATAAAGGAACCGGAGCCTGAGATCTTGAAAGAGTCGGAAGTTTTCGTACAACCTGAACCGGTAAGGGCGATTGTCGAACCAGCGAGAAATCTTCAACCCCGGAAGGAACGGAAGCCTGTCAATTATGAGAAATATATCGGTGAGAACTTATTCGGTAAAATCGGTATCCTGATACTCGTCTTGGGCATGGGTCTTTTCGTGAAGTATGCGATAGATAAGGAATGGATAAACGAGACCTTGCGTACGATCCTTGGCTTTGGGATGGGCGGATTACTTCTATTCGTGGCTTGGCGTTTGAAGGATTCCTATCGTACCTTTAGCTCTTTGCTGGCGGGAGGCGCTTTTGCGATCTTTTATGTAACGGTGGCGATCGCCTATCATTATTACGGGCTGTTCAGCCAAACGGTCGCTTTTATCTTGCTTGTATTGTTTACCGGGTTTATGTCGTCTTTATCTATACTCTATAATCGTAGGGAACTGGCGATTATCGCTTTGGTGGGTGGATTTATCGCTCCATTCTTAGTGGGCAGCGGGGATGGAAGTTATTGGGTGCTGTTTACCTATGTCATGATCTTGGACCTAGGGATGTTCGGGCTATCTATCTATAAGAAGTGGGGGGAATTGCCTGTAATTTGTTTTGCCTTGACTTGGATCGTCTTTGCGGGTTATACGTATGCTGCGGATCTGGATTTGATGGGAAGTGTCCAATTAACGCATTTACTTATTTTCTCTATCGCCTTCTATTTGATCTTCTTATTATCGGTCGCTTCCATCGTGCGAATCAATATCCGGGGGATCAATCAATATTTATTAGGAGTGATCGGATTGAACAATTTCGTATTCCTGTTCTTTGCCCTTTGTCTCCTGCAGAATATGGAGCTTGAGCGGAATTACAAAGGTCTGGTAACCCTTTTTGTTGCGGCTATTAACTTCGCTCTTTTCTTTTGGATCAAACGGAAAGGGGAACCTTTCACTTTCTTGATGCATACGTTATTGGGTATCGCTCTTACGTTCGTATCGGTGACGATCCCGATCCAACTGGAAGGGACCTTTATTACCTTGTTTTGGGCTTCAGAGGTAATGATTATTCTCTGGTTCTATAGTCGTTTCCGTCTGCGGGTTTACGAGATATTCGTTTGGGTACTTCCGGTCTTGACGCTGGGCTCTTACGGAATGGATGTCTTCCACGGATGTATGGAGGCTCGGTACGGAGATTCTTCCCTATTTATAAATGGCTTGTTCGCTACCGGTATTTTTACGGGGCTATCGTATTGGGTAGACGCTTGGTTGGTACGTCCGACAAGGATCTCGACGAAAGGGCCTCTCTTGACGGGATGTGTCGTATTATATATAGCCTTTGTTTTCGATTTCTATTCATATGTAGATCCTTCGATCGTGTCCTTTAGCTATATCGAGACATTTACGGTGGCGGTTTTATTTGCTGCGAATGTTTTATTAGGGAAAAGCTATTTGCCTGTGTCAAGAAATGCGGGGGGATACGGACTACTCTTGGGGCTATCTTTATCCCTGTTCGGAGGAATGTCTTTGTGGGTCGGGTATGATGATCTCTTTATTCCCCGGTTCCTGCTATGGGTTTCCTTGCTTTTAATCGGGGGGCATATTTTTGTCTTGGGGCGGTACTATTATAAGTCATTTGACGCAAGAGAAAAGCGTACGCATGGGATGACCTTATATATTTGTTTGCTGTCTACGATATTACTAGCCGTGGGAACGAATAATTTGTTGAATCAGTTGGGCTTGCCGGATGAATTAAGCGCAGGTTTCTCTATCTCGTTGAGTCTTGCCGGTTTTATGCAAATGGCGGTGGGAATGCGATTGCATCTGAAAGTTGTCCGGATGATTAGTTTGGCCACCTTCTCGATCGTATTGCTAAAGTTGGTGATGGTGGATCTGTGGCTCTTGCCTACGATCGGGAAGGTGGTCGTCTTTATAATCTTGGGAGTTATCTTATTGATTCTCTCCTTCTTGTACCAGAAGTTGAAAACCGTCTTGTTCGATGATAGCTTATAGGATATCCGCTAGTTTCTCCAGCCCCATGCTATGAGAGCCTTTGATCAAGATATGATAGCCCTTTAACGGCTGTTTCCGAAGCTCTTCCACCATTGCCTCCGTGGTAGCGAAGGGGGAGAACTCTTTGCCTACCTTGGAGAAATGCTCGCCGCAGAGGAACACCTTGTCGAACTGGCCTTTCTTGATCTGTTCGACAACCTCTGCGTGTAATTCGTCGCTAGTTGGTCCAAGCTCGCGCATATCTCCAAGGATGATAGCTTTAGGCTGTACGGGCATGGTGATGAAATTGTCCAGAGCTACTTTCATGCTACTCGGATTTGCGTTGTAAGCATCGATAATCAATTCGTTATTATCGGTTTTCTTGAACTGAGAACGGTTATTGGTAGGCTCGTAAGCGGCGATAGCACGGCTGATACGCTCTGCCGGGATCTTGAAGAAGCGGCCTACGGCGACGGCGGCCAATACATTATCTAGGTTATAACTACCGATCATATGTGTTTCGACGGTATGCAACTTTCCTTGTTGCTTCCAATTGAACACTAAGAAAGGATCGCAACTGACTACCTGTCCGGATGCGAAAGCATCATCCCCGTTTCCATATGTGATTTGTTCGATGCCTTTGGCGATAGACTGAAGGTACTCGTTCTCTTTCTTGATAAATATCTTGCCTTTGGAGCGACGGATATAATCATATAACTCCCCTTTTGTCCGGATCACACCCTCGAAAGAACCGAAGCCTTCCAGATGGGCACGGCCTACGTTCGTGATGATGCCATAGTTAGGATGGACGATATCCACTAATTCCTTGATGTCTCCCGGATGGCTGGCGCCCATCTCGATAACCGCCATCTCATGGTCATGAGTCAATCGGAGCAGGGTCAAGGGAACGCCAATATGGTTATTGAAATTCCCTTCGGTATATAGTAAATTGAATTTCGTTGAGAGCACGGCGGCCAATAACTCTTTGGTCGTGGTCTTGCCATTCGTTCCGGTAATCCCGATGATCGGCAACCCCAGTACCTTGCGGTGATGGTGCGCTAATTGTTGCAAGGTCTTCAGCACGTTATCAACAAGGATCGTGCGTTCGCCTATATAATAATCGGGATTGTCTATGACGGCATAGACACAGCCGGATGCCAAGGCTTTCCCGGCATATTGATTTCCGTCGAATTTATCACCTTTTAAGGCGAAGAAGATAGAACCCTTCGGACAGTTCCGGCTATCTGTCGTTATTTGAGGGTTATGTATAAATAAATCATAGAGGTCGATAATACTCATGACTGTATCGCGTTAAATATTTATTCCTGTCTAATTCGGCGCAAATGTAGCAATTAAATAAAGAATGAAGAATCTAGAAGGAGATTTTAAGAGAGAAACCTGTATCTTTGCTGGAAATAAGGAAAGATCATGTTAGATAAAATGCTCAATATTAGAGGGACACTTACTTCTTTAGCGACACCGTTGGTGATGGGAATCTTGAATATTACCCCTGATTCTTTTTATGCGGGCAGCCGCAAACAGACCGAGACCGCTATCGAGGACCGTATCCGGGAAATCTTATCGGAGGGAGGGGATTGGATCGATATCGGTGGTTATTCATCCCGTCCGGATGCCGCTGAGGTTACGCCGGAGGAAGAGATGCGCCGTTTGGAGTTTGCCTTACATATATTAAATAAGCATTACCCGGATATCCCGGTGTCCGTAGATACGTTTCGTGCGGGGATTGCCCGTCGTTGCGTAGAGGAATATGGAGTGGCTGTCATTAACGATATCTCCGGCGGTGAGTTGGATGCGGATATGTTCCAAACGGTAGCGGATTTGAGGGTGCCTTATATCATGATGCATATGCGTGGAACCCCTCAAACTATGCAGAGGCATACTGATTACCCGGATATGATGGAGGAGATCATGCTGTACTTTTCCCGGAAGGTACGCCAGCTTCGGCTTTTAGGGGTGAATGATATCATCCTCGATCCCGGCTTTGGCTTTAGTAAGACGTTGGAGCAGAATTACGAATTGATGAGCCATTTAAAGGAGTTCTCTATTTTTGAGTTGCCTTTATTAGTTGGAGTCTCCCGTAAAAGCATGATTTATAAATTACTGGGTGGAACCCCTGCGGATAGCCTGAACGGAACGACTGTATTGAATACGTACGCTCTCTTGAACGGCGCTAATATCCTTCGTGTACATGATGTGCGGGAAGCAGTGGAAGCCATTCGCGTCATAGGTCAAATGACCAACAAATAATTTTCAATTTTCAACTTTCAATTCTCAATTAACTATGTGGATGCATTTCGGTATAAAAGACTTGATTGACGTATTGCTGGTGGCTTTCTTCCTGTACCAGACCTATAAGTTGATGAAAAGCTCGGGCACATTGGCTATATTCAGTGGAGTCGTATCATTCATCGTCGTATGGATCTTGATCTCGCAGGTATTGGAGATGCGGTTGATGGGGGCCATCTTGGATAAGTTTATTAGCGTAGGTTTCGTGGTTTTGGTAATCCTCTTCCAAGACGAGATCCGCCGTTTCCTGTTGGCGTTAGGTTCGCACCGGGGCTGGAAATTCCTAGGGAAACTTTTTTCCAAGCGAGGAGGCGATCCGGAGAAAGAAGGGAAGTTTGTCGCCCCAGTTGTCTTGGCCTGTATGAATATGGCCCGGAAAAAGACGGGTGCCTTGATCGTGATCCAGCAAGATATGGACTTGGCGATCTATGAGCATACGGGCGAGATGTTCAACGCCGATGTAAATGCCCGCTTGATCGAGAACATCTTCTTTAAGAACAGCCCGTTGCATGATGGTGCCATGATCATAGCCGATAACCGGATCAAGGCGGCCGGTTGTATCTTGCCGGTCGCCCAGAACGCTACCCTTCCCAAGGATATGGGATTGCGCCATCGTTCTGGTTTAGGGATGTCATTGGAGACAGATGCGCTGGTTATTATTGTCTCGGAGGAGAGAGGAAAGATCTCCGTGGCCCATAAAGGTAAGTTAAGTGTGAATGTGACAGCGGAAGAACTGCAACAAATACTCTCCGGGGAGCGGGAAGTGACGAATTACTGTTAAAAGATCTGAAACTGGTATCTCTACCTGTAATTCTTTTGCCTATTTTGTAAACTCTATATTGCATTATGCCTAATTTTGTAGCCGGATTACGAGTACAATTATTAAATAATATAAAATATCTTCCGCTATGGATTTAATGCAAGACATTATTGCGCGCGCTAAAGCTGACAAGCAGCGTATTGTTCTTCCCGAAGGTACCGAGGAAAGAACTCTTAAAGCTGCCGACCGATTACTGGCCGACGGTGTAGCAGACATTATCTTAATTGGAAACCCCGCTGAGATCAAGGAGTTGGCGGCTGGTTTCGGACTGAACCACATCGGTGAGGCAACTCTTGTCGATCCGAAAAATCACGAGAAGAAAGCCGCGTATGCAGACTTGCTTTTCCAACTTCGCCAAAAGAAGGGTATGACTTCCGAGAAGGCTGCGGTTTTAGTTGAAGATCCTTTGTTCTTGGCTTGCCTGATGATTAAGGCGGGTGACGCTGACGGTGAGATCGCCGGCGCTGAGAATACGACGGGTAATGTATTGCGTCCTGCTTTGCAAATTATCAAGACGGCTCCGGGCATGAAGTGTGTTTCCGGTGCGTTCCTTATGTTCACGAAGACTCCTCAATATGGGGATGATGGTATTTTGGTATTTGCCGATTGTGCGGTTATGCCAAACCCGAACGCGGAAGAGTTGGCTAGCATCGCTGTCGCTACCGCCGCTACGGCTCGTAATATCGTAGGCGTTGAGCCTCGTGTGGCTATGTTGAGCTTCTCTACGAAGGGTAGCGCTTCTCACGAGATGGTAGACAAGGTAGTGGAGGCTACTCGTTTGGCTAAGGAGATGGCTCCGGACTTGAAGATCGACGGAGAGTTGCAGGCCGACGCCGCTTTGGTTGAGGCTGTAGGTAGCAAGAAAGCTCCGGGTAGCGAGATCGCCGGTAAAGCGAATGTTTTGGTATTCCCGACTTTGGAGGTGGGTAATATCGCTTATAAGCTGGTTCAACGTTTGGGTGGCGCTGAGGCTGTCGGTCCTATCCTTCAAGGTATGGCCGCTCCGGTGAATGACTTGTCTCGCGGTTGTTCCGTAGACGATATTTATAAGATGGTAGCGATCGCTTGTAATCAATCCATCGGTTTGAAATCCGCAAAATAATATATAATCCTAACGACTTAATAATATGAAGATTCTAGTATTGAACTGCGGTAGTAGTTCTATCAAATATAAGTTATTCGATATGACCTCCGGTGAGGTTATGGCTCAAGGTGGTATCGAGAAAATCGGTTTGCCGGGCGCGTTCCTGAAATTGACGGATAAGGATGGCAAGAAGGTGGTTATCGAGAGAGAGATCCCCGGCCATCAACAAGGTATCGAGTTTATCTTGAGCGTATTGACCGACTCTACTTATGGTTGTATCAAGGATTATAAGGAGATCGACGCTGTAGGTCATCGTCTGGTACATGGTGGTGAGGAGTTCGCCTCTAGCGTATTGATCAATCAGGATGTAATCAATAAGGTAATCGAGTGCTCTGATTTGGCTCCGCTTCATAACCCGGCTAACTTGAAGGGTGTTCGGGCGATGGAGGCTTTGATCCCGGGTATTCCTCAAGTAGCGGTGTTTGATACGGCTTTCCACCAGACCATGCCGGATTATGCGTATATGTATGGTTTGCCTTACGAGATGTACAAGAAATATGGCGTACGTCGTTATGGCTTCCACGGAACCAGTCATCGATATGTATCCCGTCGTGCTTGCGAGATCTTAGGTGTTCCTTATGAGGATCAGAAGATTATCACGGCTCACGTAGGTAACGGTGGTTCTATCACCGCTATCAAGAATGGTAAGAGCGTGGATACTTCCATGGGCTTGACTCCGGTTGAGGGTCTGTTGATGGGTACTCGTTGCGGCGACGTGGATGCGGGTGCTTTGTCTTTCATCATGGATAAGGAAGGCATGGATGGTGCCGGCCTTTCCGACTTGATCAATAAGAGAAGTGGTGTTGCCGGTCTTTCCGGAATCTCTTCCGATATGCGTGAGATCGAGGCTGCCGTAGCTGCCGGAAATCCGCGTGCGATCATGACCTTGAACGTATATAACTACCGCATCAAGAAATATATCGGCGCTTATGCCGCCGCTATGGGTGGTTGTGATATCTTGGTTTGGACCGGTGGTGTCGGTGAGAACCAATGGGCGACCCGTCGTGCGGTTTGCGAGAACATGGAATACATGGGCATGAAGATCGATGTTGAGAAGAACGAGGGCATGCGTGGCGAGGAGATGGTAATCAGCACTCCGGACAGTAAGGTGACTATCATCGTCGTTCCTACGGATGAGGAATTCATGATCGCTGCCGATACCTTGGAGATCTTAGATAAAAAGTAACCAGTAACGTTTCATATAATTTTAGCTAATCCTCGCAGCTTACAAAACACGGGATTAGTGTTTAGATCGCCCCGACACCGGTTGGGGCGATCTTTTTTATGCGAATATCGGATTATTCGTTACTTTTGCGGAATTACATATTAAATATATACAAAACATGGCTCAATACAAACGTATCTTATTAAAATTAAGCGGGGAGTCGCTGATGGGTGGTAAACAATATGGGATCGATGAGGTTCGCTTGAATGAATATGCGGCACAGATCAAGGAGATCGCCGAGATGGGTGTACAGATCGGTATCGTGATCGGTGGAGGTAATATTTTCCGCGGGTTGAGCGGCGCTTCCAAAGGTTTCGACCGGGTAAAAGGAGACCAGATGGGGATGCTGGCAACGGTGATCAATAGCTTGGCGCTTAGCTCCGCTTTGGTCGCTCAAGGCGTGAAGGCGAAGGTACTGACGGCTATCCGTATGGAACCGATCGGCGAGTTCTATAATAAATGGCGTGCGATCGAGTTGCTGGAACAAGGCAACGTGGTAATCATGTCCGGCGGTACGGGTAATCCGTTCTTTACTACGGATACCGGATCTTCTTTGAGAGGCATCGAGATCGAGGCGGATGTCATGCTGAAAGGTACCCGTGTGGACGGTATTTACACCGCTGATCCGGAGAAAGATCCTACGGCTACCAAGTTCTCCGATATTACGTATGATGAGATCTATACCCGGGGCCTGAAGGTAATGGACTTGACCGCTACCACGATGTGTAAAGAGAACAACCTCCCGATCATCGTATTCGATATGGATACCAACGGCAACTTGAAGAAAGTGATGAGCGGAGAGAATATCGGGACACTGGTGCATAATTAGTGCCATTAACCGATGACATGGCAGTGCCATCCGTATGGTACTGTCGTGCCACAGGCATGGCAAGGTTGTGCCAGCCCTGTGGCAAATACGTTAGACCTTTATTCTTGTATATGAAGCATCCCTTTTTACTAGTATGGTTAACCTTGATCGTATTGTGTGGTTGCACGAGCTCGGGGAAACAGAAGAGGCACGTTATCGGCCTCTCCCAATGTATGCTGGACGATGCTTGGCGGGAAGCTATGATTAACGATATGCGTATCGAAGCGTCTAACTATGATGATATGGAAATTATTATAAAGGACGCGCAAAACAATAACGAGACACAAATACAACAAATACGAGACTTGATCCGCCAAAAGGTGGATGTCTTGATCATCTCCCCCTATCAATCCGAGCCGATCACGGCAGTTGCCGAGGAAGCGTACCGTGCCGGAATCCCGACGATCATTACAGATCGCAAGGTAAATACCGATCAATACACCTCTTTTGTCGGGGCGAACAATTATGAGATCGGACTAGCGGCAGGCAATTACGCCGCCAATTATCTTCCCCCGAACGCTATTATCTTAGAGATATGGGGACTCACGCAAACCTCCCCGGCGCAAGAGCGACATAAAGGTTTTGTCGATGCCTTGCGAGAAAGGGAGGATCTTTCTTTCCGTAAGATAGAAGGACAATGGCTGGTCGATACGGCCCGGATGGAGCTTCGGAAGTTAGAGCATCCCGAGCAGATAGATTTCGTTTACGCCCATAACGACATGATGGCCATAGCAGCTCGGGAATACTTTATGGCATGGGATTCCATCCGAGGACGGGATTTGCGGATTATCGGCGTGGATGCTGTGGCGGGTGCCGGTCTGGAAGCCGTAGAAGATGGACGGATCAACGCCTCTTTCCTCTATCCGACAGGAGGGGAGCAAGTGATTCGCACGGCTATGCGTATCATTCAGGGGGAGCCGGTGGATAAGTTTATCCCTCTTCGTACGGCTCCGGTAGATCATCAGTCTGCCCGCACCTTATTGTTGCAAGCGGACCAACTCCAGAAATATAAGCAACGTATCGAGGCGCAGCGTTCCCGTATCGACGGTTTGTCCGACCGGTTTTATTTCCTGCGAAACTCTTTAGGGGTGATCTCCTTATTGATGATTGGTTTTATCGCCCTTTCCATTTATGCCTTTTACATAAACCGGAAGATGAGGCAGGCGAATCGTAAGCTAATCTCCTTGAATGCGGAGATGAAAGAGGTGACGGCGCAGAAACTCCAATTCTTTACGAATGTCTCCCACGAGGTACGTACGCCCTTGACCTTGATTCTCGCCCCTTTGGATCGCTTGATTGTCTCGTTGCGGGAATCTCCTTACGCCTCGGATCTAGGACTGATCCAGAAGAACGCCAACCGTTTGTTGCGTGTGATCAATCAGATATTGGATTTCCGGAAGGTGGAAGGCAAGCAAGAGAAACTAGCGGTACGGGAAATCGATTTGGTTCCTTTCGTTGGCGAGATCAAATCTTATTTTGACAGTATGGGCTCGGTACGTGCGATCTCTTATACATTCACTTCTTCGATGAAGCAATGTACACTATGGATTGATCCGGACTTATTGGAGAAGGTATTAGTCAATCTTCTCTCGAACGCTTTTAAGTTTACGCCAGAGGGAGGTAGCGTGCGGATAGAGCTGACAGAAGAGGAAGATAGGGTCTTTATACGGGTTATCGATACGGGAAGTGGTATCCAACCCGGTAACCTTCCGCATCTGTTTGACCGTTTCTATACGGAGGATCGGTCGATGGGAACCGGGATCGGATTACAATTGGTAAAGGAATATATACATATGCATGGAGGGGAGATCCATGTGAAGAGCGAGCCGGGACAAAGGACTACCTTTACGGTTTGCCTACGGAAAGGAAAGGCGCATTTCGAGGATAGCGACCTGATGGAAACGTCCGTATCCCATCAAGCCTACGAAGCCTCCCGGTTGGACGATTCGGAAACCAAGGAGATACTTTCCAAGACCTATCCTTATACGATACTGATCACCGAGGATGACGATGAGGTCCGCGGGTTTCTGGAGCGTGAGCTTAGCCTTCATTTCAAGATCCGGACGGCCGCAAACGGGAAAGATGCCTTGCGGGTATTGGAAGAGGAGGAGATATCATTGGTAGTAAGCGATGTGATGATGCCGGAGATGAATGGTTTCGAACTTTGCCGGACGATCAAGTCGCAACTTCTCTTTAGCCATATCCCGGTGATCTTATTGACCGCCTTGACCGATGAGCGTCAACGGATTTTCGGGATTACCGGCGGGGCGGACGATTATATACAGAAGCCTTTCCATACGGATTACGTGAAGATCAAGATTATCCACCTATTGCAAGAGCGCCAGAAGTTACGGGAACGTTTGTTGGAGAAGCTGCGGGATAATAAGCTCCTTCTGTCCGAGCCGGAAAAGGTGGAGAGCATCGATGATGCCTTTCTGCGTAAGTTTGCGGAACAGATCGAGGCGGTTTATGCGGACCCCGAATATAATGTGGAGAAACTAAGCGAGACCTTGGGATTATCCCGGGGACACCTTCACCGGAAGATCAAGGAGCTTACCGGAACCGCCCCCGTCGAGTTCTTGCGTACCTATCGCTTGAATAAGGCGACCCAGTTGTTGAGGCAGAATGCGTATACGGTGAGTGAGGTCGCTTACCGAACCGGTTTCTCCTCACCCGCTTACTTCTCTAAATGTTTCAAGGCGGTTTACGGGGTTACGCCTACCGAGTATCAATAACATTTGTACGATCTTTATCACAAATGTCATATCTCCCCATCTTTAGGGCATAAGTGTTTTTCTATCCGGAAGAATCCTATTAATTTTGGCGGAGAATCAAACATTATTATCCTTTAATCCGTTCGTTTATGAAACAACAAACAAAGAGACTTCTTAAGAGTTTATGTATGGCTGTCGGTGTCGTTTTATTAAGCGCTGTCGATCCGTTGGCCGGATATGCGACAGAACGTACTATAGATATAAAGCATCTGGGCGAAGGACAAAGCATTGTCCGTGTGGATGCGCAAGCCAAGTATTTGTTGCTTCCGGTCGAGGAGTCCTCGCCGGAATCCAAGTTATATATGATTGTCGATAATGACGTGGTACGGACTTTTAATGTTCGTTTGGCGGTGAATAAGGTGGATTATTTCGTTCCGGTAGATCTATCAGGGTATGCGGATAAGCATATCTCCTTCAACTTCCAGCTTGCCCCGGAATCGGCTCTTTGCTGGAAAGAGATGAAGCTATCCGATCAGTTTGATTCGTCTAACCGGGAGAAATTCCGTCCGGCCTATCATTTCTCGCCGGCTTGGGGATGGATGAATGATCCGAACGGCATGGTATACAAGGATGGTGAGTATCATTTGTTCTATCAATACAATCCGTATGGCTCGATGTGGGGGAATATGCACTGGGGGCATGCGATCAGCAAGGACTTGATTCATTGGGAGCATCAACCGGTGGCGATCGCTCCGGATGCCTTGGGTACGATCTTCAGCGGTAGCTGTGTGGTGGATAAGGATAATACCGCCGGTTTTGGCGCTGGCGCTATCGTGGCTTTCTATACCTCGGCCAGCGACCGGCAAGTGCAGAGTATGGCCTATAGCTTGGACAACGGCCGGACGTTCAAGAAATATGACCGGAATCCGATCCTTACTTCTACGCAACGTGATTTCCGCGACCCGAAAGTCTTCTGGCATAAGGAATCCAATAAATGGATCATGGTGCTCGCCGTAGGGCAGGAGATGCAACTCTATTCTTCTCCCAATTTGAAGGACTGGACGTATGAGAGCAGCTTCGGGGAAGGACAAGGAGCGCATGCGGGCGTTTGGGAATGCCCGGACTTGATCGAGCTTCCGGTGAAGGGTACGGAATTGAAGAAGTGGGTCTTGATCTGTAATATCAATCCCGGCGGTCCGTTTGGCGGCTCCGCTACCCAATATTTCGTAGGTACGTTCGATGGGAAACAGTTCGTGAATGAATCTCCGGCCTTGACCAAATGGATGGATTACGGCAAGGATCATTACGCTACGGTAACTTGGAGTAACGCTCCGGAGGACCGGAAGATCGCCTTGGCTTGGATGAGCAATTGGGAATATGCGAATAACGTGCCGACCTTGCAATACCGGAGCGCGAACTCGGTTCCTCGCGACTTGGCTCTTTATACGAAAAACGGACAGACGTATTTGAGCAGTACCCCGTCTCCCGAAATGTTGAAATTGAGAGGTAAAGCCCAGAAGAAAGGAACCTTCAAGGTAGACCGTTCCCATGAGGTCAATCCGATACTTTCCGATCATACGGGAACCTATGAGATCGAGATCAAGTTTAAGAATAACGGAGCCGATATCATGAGTTTCCAGTTGTTTAACTCGAAAGGTGAGGAAGTGGAGATGCATTATAATCTTCTGGATAATACGTTCACGATGGATCGCCGTAACAGCGGGGCTACGGATTTTAGCAAGACATTCGCCACGGCTACCTCGGCCCCGATCTCCGCCGCTAAGGAATATACCTTACGTTTGTTGGTAGACAATTGTAGCATAGAGGCCTTCGACGGGAATGGAGAGTTTGTCATGACCAACCTAGTCTTCCCGGAAGAGCCGTATAATCGCATTAGCTTCAATGCGAAGGGAGGAGCGTTCACGGTTACGTCATTAACCATTTATCCCTTCAAATAATTAAAAACAAAATATATCATGGAAAAGAGTAAACCTGTAGTAGTAGGCATTGGTGAATTGTTGTGGGATGTTTTCCCGGAAGTGAAGAAAGCCGGTGGAGCGCCGATTAATTTTGTGTATCACGCTACCCAATTAGGAGCGGAAGGTTATGCGATCAGTGCCGTGGGCAACGACGTGTTCGGAACCGAGATTATTCAGGAATTGGATAAGAACGGTATCGATAGTAATTATATCAGTACGGTGGAATATCCGACCGGAAGCGTGATGGTAGAGCTAAAGAACGGCATCCCTTCCTATACGATCATCGAAGGTGTGGCATGGGATCATATCCCTTTTACCCAAGCGTCTATCGATTTGATGAAACGTGCGGACGCCGTATGCTTCGGAACATTGGCGCAACGTGCCGCGGAATCTCGTGAGACGCTTCGTACCTTACTTTCTTATATGCCTAGTCATGCCTTGCGCTTTTTCGATATCAATATCCGTCAGCATTTCTATTCGAAGGAATTGATCGAATCGTTGCTCGAATTGGCGAACGTATTCAAGATCAATGATGAGGAATTGGAAATGCTTCGCCCGATGTTTGGTCTGGAAGGCACGATAGAGGATATGTGTCGCTGGTTCATGAAGAAATATGGTTTGCGCTATTTGGTACTTACGGCCGGGGCGGAGTATAGTACGATCTTTTCCGAGGAGGAGGTCTCTACGATTCCTACCCCGAAGGTACAGGTGGTAGATACGGTAGGCGCCGGCGATTCTTTCTCCGGGGCGTTTATTTCATCGATCTTAACCGGAAAACCTTTACGTGAGGCACATGAGAAAGCGGTAAAAGTAGCCGCTTATGTTTGTACGCAGAGTGGCGCATGGCCTGCTTACCCTAAAGATTTATAAGCCATGAGCGAGAAGACTTCATCCTTGAAATTGATTCCCGTGATGTTGGCGTTCTTCGCCATGGGATTCGTGGACTTAGTGGGAATCGCCTCTAATTACCTGAAAGCGGATTTAGGCTTGAGTGATTCGGAGGCGAATATCTTCCCGTCGCTCGTGTTCTTCTGGTTCTTGATCTTCTCCGTCCCGACGGGGATGTTGATGAACCGTATCGGGCGGAAGAAGACCGTGTTATTGAGCTTGATCGTAACGTTTCTTTCGCTAATGATCCCGATCTTCGACGACGCATATATGGTCATGTTGATATCCTTCTCCCTGTTGGGTATCGGCAACGCTTTGATGCAGACTTCCTTGAACCCGTTATTATCGAATATCGTAAGCGGGGATAAGCTAGCTAGTTCCTTGACGTTTGGCCAGTTCGTGAAGGCGATCGCCTCCTTCTTGGCGCCTTATATCGCCATGTGGGGTGCTACCCAAGCGATACCGTCGATGGAACTCGGTTGGCGTGTCTTGTTTCCGGTCTATATGGTGATCGCCGTGATCGCTATCCTGCTATTGGGAGCTACCACTATCCACGAGACCAAAGAGGAGGGGCGGCCCTCCACCTTTGGCGAATGTCTGGCTTTGCTGGGCAAGCCTTTTATCCTGCTTTGCTTTATCGGTATCATGTGCCATGTGGGGATCGATGTAGGGACGAATACGACCGCCCCGAAGATCTTGATGGAACGTCTAGGCATGACGTTGGCCGACGCAGGCTTCGCCACGAGCCTCTATTTCATATTCCGTACGGCGGGATGCTTCTCCGGGGCTTTTATCTTGCGAAAAGTCTCTCCGAAAGGATTCTTCGCCTTTAGTGTTTTCTTGATGTTATTGGCGATGATCGGTTTGCTGCTATTTCATTCGAAAGAGATCATCTATGCTTGTATCGCCTTGATCGGCTTTGGAAACTCGAACGTCTTCTCCATTATTTTCGCCCAAGCCCTGCTTTCTATGCCGAATAAGCAGAATGAGGTGTCCGGTTTGATGATTATGGGACTGTTTGGCGGCACGATCTTCCCGATCTTTATGGGCGTGGCATCCGATATGTTGGTTTCTCAAGTAGGAGCAGTGCTGGTGTTGTGCGTGGGCGTAGCCTACTTACTATTCTTTACGCCTAAGTTAAGTAAACAGTGACGGCGATAAGCTTTTATACGGTATTATAAATCTTTTGTTAGGGAGTATTTTAATTATATGTTTGCGAAGTTGGAAATCTTTATTACTTTTGTTAATTAAAAGATTCGCAAACAAAAAACGTATATTTATGATAGATACGAAACAATTGATCAAAGCAGGGGAAGAGAAGATGACGTTCGCCATTGAGTATCTGGACGAGCAATTGTCTCACATTCGGGCTGGTAAGGCTAATCCGAAAATCCTCGATTGTGTGAAGGTAATGTATTATGGGGCGCCTGTTCCTCTTACTAACGTGGCTACGGTGACGGTTCCGGACGCACGGACTATCATGATCACTCCGTGGGAGAAGAAGATCATCCGCGATATTGAGAAAGGTATTCTGGATTCTGAGTTAGGTATCACGCCGGAGAATAACGGTGAGGTGATCCGCTTAGGTATTCCTCCGTTGACTGAGGAGCGTCGCCGTCAATTGGTGAAACAATGTAAGCAGGAGGCGGAGAACGCGAAGATCAGCGTTCGTAACGCTCGTCGTGACGCTATTGAGGCTTTGAAGAAAAGCATCAAGTCTGATGGGGTTCCCGAGGACGTAGAGAAAGACGCCGAGGCAGAGGTTCAGAAAATCCATGATAAGTTTATCAAAAAGATCGATGAGCTTTACGCCGCTAAAGAAAAAGAAGTAATGACCGTTTAAATAATTGAAAGTTGAAACTTGAGAATTGAGAATTAAGGAACCCCATTGAGTCCTTATTCCAATTCTCAATTTCCAATTCTCAATTTTCAATTCTCATGAGGGGACTGGTAATAAAAAACACAGGTAGTTGGTATACGGTCCGTACGGAAGACGGGCGAGATATAGAGAGTAAGATCAAGGGGAACTTTCGTCTGAAAGACATAAAGAGTACCAATCCGGTCGCGGTAGGAGACCGTGTCGTAATCGATATTAATAAAGAAGGAACCGCTTTTATTACAGAGATCGAGGAGCGTAAGAATTATATCATCCGCCGTGCCTCTAACTTATCGAAGCAAGCGCATATTATCGCCACGAATTTGGATCAGGCGATGCTGATCGTTACGGTGAATTATCCTATAACAACAACGATATTTATCGATCGCTTCTTGGCGACCGCCGAGGCTTATCGTGTCCCTGTTAAATTAGTTTTCAATAAGATTGATCGTTATAATAATGAGGATCAAAGGGCGTTGGAGAATTTAATCGAGTTGTATACCTCGATTGGCTATCCCTGTTCGACGCTATGTGCCCGGACCGAGGAAGGTTTGGATGCCTTGAAAGCGGATCTAAAAGATAAGATTACGCTTTTGTCCGGCCATTCGGGTGTCGGAAAATCCACGATTATCAATAAACTGGTGCCGGGGGTGAATCTCCGTACCGGTGATATCTCCGAATATCATAACAAAGGTATGCATACGACCACCTTTTCCGAGATGATTCCTCTTCCCGGGGGAGGCTATTTGATCGATACTCCGGGTATCAAAGGATTTGGAACGATCGAGATGGCGGACGCTGAGATCTCCCATTATTTCCGGGAGTTGTTTAAATACTCGGAAGAATGCCGTTTCAATAACTGCACGCACCGTCATGAACCGGGCTGCGCCGTCATTCAGGCCGTTAACGATGGGCTAATCAGCGAGTCCCGCTATAAAAGCTATCTAAGTATCTTGGATGATCGCATGGAAAGCAAGTACCGGGAAGAATTCTAACACATTATTATAACATCAAACGGCCGGCAGGCTCATACCGGTGATTTTACGGTATAGATCGAGCGCATATACATCGGTCATGCCGGAGATATAATCGAGTACGCATTGTATCTTGCCATATGTAGTAGGAGCGTTTGTGTCGTATTGCTCCGGTATCCGTTGTAAGAGCAGTTTGCTGTAAGCATGCTCTTGGTTCATCACGGCCTCGGTCAAGCTGTCGATCAGATGGCTGAAAATATGATAACCGGCTAATTCAATGTCGAGCACTTCTTTTGCCTTATATATTTTCTTGTATGCTGTAGCCGAGCAATTAGCGTAAGCCTGTTTGGCTTGATCGCATATGTTACTGATTAACGGAGTGCTGTAGGTACCATTGAGGATGCTTTCCTCGTTCTCTAAAAAGACACGGGAACATTCATCCACTAATAGCCCGATAATACAAGAACGCAGATAGGCGATTTGCTCATTGGTATCGTCTACCATATGCATGACCTTGCGGATATGCTCCAACCGCTCTCCTTCGAAAAATCCCAATAATAGCTGTATGGCCTCTTCGGTGGTCAGGATATGCAGTTTGCAAGCATCTTCTATATCCATTATTTGATAGCAGATATCGTCTGCCGCCTCTACTAAATAAACTAACGGGTAACGAAGAAATTTGTCTGGGGCTTCCGGGCTATGTCCGATCCCTAGCTCTTGGGCGATTTGCAGATAACTTCCCTCCTCCGATTGGAAAAAGCCGAATTTCCCTTTCTTTCCTGAATAGATGGATGCGTAAGGATATTTGATGATAGAGGCTAATGTGCTATATGTTAAGGCAAATCCCCCTTTTCTGCGTCCAATGAACTGATGGGTCAACAACCGCATGGCGTTTGCGTTACCTTCAAAATGGACGAAGTCTTCCCAGCGTCCCCGTTCCTTCCGTACTTTCTCTTCTAGTTTTCGCCCATTCCCTTCGGAGAAGTAAGCGGAGATCGCTCTCTCTCCGGAATGCCCGAATGGAGGGTTTCCCATATCATGGGCAAGGCAAGCGGCTGATACGATGGAACCTATCTCTGGGAAGTTGATACTGCCGTCCGGATATTTTTGCATAAGTCCTTTCGCTACGTTATTACCCAATGAACGTCCTACGCATGATACTTCCAGACTATGTGTAAGTCGGTTATGTACAAAGATACTTCCCGGAAGGGGGAACACCTGTGTCTTGTTTTGTAGTCTTCGAAAAGGGGATGAGAAAATCAAACGGTCATAGTCACGTTGGAAATCAGTTCTCTCATGTTTCCGCTCGTGATACTCTTCCATTCCGAAACGCTTGCCGGATAATAGCTGGGTCCAGTTCATAGTCAATACATTAATATATATATATATATATATCGCAAATGTAGAGATAATCTGTGCAAATCATTGAATATTTGTGGAAGAAATTAGAGTTAATGGTTAATTTCCTGACTGAGTTGTTTTCGAAGCTTGTAAATAAAGCTGTAATTTTATTCCAAGATGATAGTCAGATAGCGATTGGATGTTATAGGAGGAAGAAGATAATGAAGGAAAATTATGTTAATTGAAATTTGTTGTTAGTTTCATTAGAACTAAATCAAATTAACATATTTAATTTATTGAGGCATGATGAAAATTTGACTATGTGTTATCGCAAACACCTGAAAAAGTGAGGAACATACTGATTTTTGTTACGTTTTAACTTGTATGTATAGTTATTATATATATATTTGTCTGTCAAAACATGAAAACGACTTAGTTCTAATGATACTACGTTGTTATTATTATTTAAAATATAACCGTTTGATTTTAAATAGAAAGAGATTTTTGTATGAATATAATAATAACTTTAAACAAAAAAGAGTAAATGCCTATGCACTAAAAAAGAAAGAAAAGAGAGCCCGATCTCTCTAAAAAGAGTATGAAAATTAAAAAAGCACAAATGTAGAATCACTTAAATCAAAAACGATTTTTCATGAGAAAGTCATTTATCTTATTATTGGCGTTTTTTCTGTGTGTTACAGGATATGCACAGAAACTAACGATTAGTGGTGTCGTCATTGACAAGGATCTAAATGAACCACTAACAGGAGTGAACGTGTTAGTAAAAGGTACTACAACCGGTACCATTACTGATTTTGATGGAAAATATACCTTAGAGGCTGACGCAAACTCTATTTTGGTATTCTCTTATTTGAGTATGAAAACGATTGAGGAGCCAGTGAATGGCCGTACGAAAATCGATGTTACGATGGTTTCAGACGCAGAGGCTTTGGATGAGGTTGTCGTAACAGCGATGGGTATCAAACGTGAATCAAAGACTTTGACTTATTCCGCACAAACGGTAGGCGGTAAGGACTTGAACGAGATTAAGAATGTGAATATGATCAACTCTTTACAAGGAAAGAGCGCTGGTTTGCAGATTACCCCGAACTCTACGGGTGCGGGTGGTTCTTCTAAGATCTTATTCCGTGGTAATAAGTCTATTAGCGGTAGTAACCAACCGTTGATTGTTGTGGATGGTGTCCCTATGATGATGAGCGTATCTGATTCGCAGGTGAAGATGGCCTATGGCGGCGAACGTGATGGTGGTGACGCTATGTCTACTATCAATCCGGATGATATCGCGCAGATTACATTGTTGAAAGGTGCTTCCGCCGCTGCTTTGTATGGTGCGGTAGCGGCCAATGGTGCTATCATGATTACGACAAAATCCGCACAAGCCGGTAAGGTCGCTATTAATGTATCTAGTAATACGACGGTCGAATCAGCCATGTCTTTGCCGAAATTCCAAAATAATTATGGTATGAGTGACGAGGGCACATTTAGCTGGGGAAGTAAATTAGGAGCTACATCTCCGAATTACGCACGTAAATTCTATCAACCGGGTTATACAACGAATAACTCTATCTCTTTATCTGGTGGAACGGAGAATATTTCTTCTTATTTCTCTTACGCGAATGTCTCATCGAATGGTATTATGCCGGAGAATGATTATTTAAGTCATAATTTAATGGCTAAGGTTGGCTTTAACTTGTGGAAGAAAGTACATGTGGATGTAAGTGCCCGCTACAACAAGCAGCATATCGAGAATCAGCCTTCTGCCGGTTATTTGAATAACCCGATTACAGGTGCCTACCTGTTCCCGAGAGGTGAGGATTGGGATTACTACAAGAGTAACTATGAAGTATATGACGGGGTTCGTAACGTGAATGTTCATAACTGGACGAATACGAAACAAGAGCAATTCTCCAATCCTTACTGGATGTTGAATCGTCAGACTCCTATCACGGACCGTAACCGTTATGAATTTGGTGGTAGTGTTAAATATGATATCATGGAAGGTCTTTCTGTTACGGGGCGTTTGCGTTATGAACGTGGTGATGAAAAATGGATCTTGAACGAATATGCGTCTAGTACCGCGGGACGAAATTTATTGGGTACCATGAAAGATACCCGGACTTTCAGTGAGCAAACATATGCCGATGCGTTAGCAAGTTATAATAAAACTTGGGATGAGACTTATTCATTGTCCGTTACTGCTGGTGGTAGCTTTACGAAGACAAGCGCATCTAGCATCGAATTGATCGGTTGGGGTGATAAGGAGTTTAAAGTAAATAACGGTGTGATAACCCCGGGTGCTTATTATCCGAACATCTTCTCCCCGAAGAACTATTATACGATGCAAACCACAGAGACTCTGAAAGAAAAACGCTTGAACTCTGTGTTCGCTACTGCTCAGTTTGGATATAAGGAAGGTTTGTTCTTGGATGTCAGCGCTCGTAACGACTGGTCTTCTTCATTGGCGTTTACGGATGGTGTATCCTTTTTCTACCCGTCTGTTGGTGTAAGTGCTCTATTGGATAAATTCTTGGACTTTGGAAAGAATGTAGACCTATTTAAATTGCGTGCTTCTTATTCTATCGTGGGTAACGATGTGCCTATCTATGCTTCCAATAAACGTTATACGATTGGTGACCAAGGATCTATCGACCCGCCAGAAGAAGCTGCTTTTAGAACGTTGAAGCCAGAGAAGACGAACTCTTTAGAGGTTGGTTTTGATGGAACTTTCTTCCAGAATCGTTTCAATGTAAACTTGACGTATTATAAGACCAATACGAAGAATCAATATTTTAATATTACCGCTCCTTGGGAAACTGGTTTGAAGAACCGTTATATCAATGCCGGTAACGTAGAAAACCAAGGTTTTGAGGTTAGCTTAGGTTGGTATAATCAGTTTACGGACAATTTCAGCTGGAGTACGAATTTCAATTTCTCTTACAATAATAATAAAATCATTGAATTATCGAATGAGTTGAAAGATTGGACATTAGCTAGCTATTGTACAGGTGCGAAAGTGATTTTGACTGAAGGTGGTCATTTTGGTGACTTATATGTTCGTGATTTCAAGAGAGACGATAATGGTAAGCCGGTGAAAACTGAATCTGGCGCTCCTGAGTTGGGAGGTACGGATAATAAGGATTTGGTATATGTCGGTGATATGAACGCAAAAGTAAACATGGGTTGGACTAACACGTTCCATTACAAAGATTTTACATTGTCATTCTTGATTGATGCTAAGGTCGGTGGTAAGGTCTTGTCAATGACGGAAGCTACCTTGGATGGTTGGGGCGTATCAGAGCGTTCGGGTGCCGCTCGTGATGCAGGTGAAGTTGTGATTGATGGTGTTTCATTTGATCCTAAAGCATATTACACGACGACTGGAGGTACAAGTTATAACTCTAATATCTTGACTTCTCAGTATGTTTACAATGCGACTAATGTTCGTTTGCGTGAGTTGTCATTTGGTTATACGTTCCGTAACTTATTTGGAGCGAATAAGAATTTGACGGCTTCTATCATTGGACGTAATTTGTTCTTCTTCTATAAAGATGCTCCTATGGATCCGGATGTAGCGGCTGGTACAGGCAATGGCTGGCAAGGTGTGGATATGTTTGCGTTGCCAACATCTCGTAGCTTTGGTTTGAATTTAAAACTTAATTTCTAAATCTTGAGTATATCTTATGAAACTAAATAGAATTTTAAAATATGCCGCTGTATCGGCTTTGGTAGTATCTACCGGTGTTATGACCATGGGCTGTACAGATAATTTTGAAAATTTAAATACTGATCCCTATGAGGTTGATCCAGATGAACTTCCGTTCTCTGCCCAATTTAAGGAGCCATTCTCTTATGTCTATGCTCCGCAGCAGAACTTGTTCCAATATTGCTTCAACCTAAATATTGATTTGTTTAGCGGCTACTTCATGACTCCACATAACTTTAATGGTTCCGGTAATGTTGATTATGCGTTGAACCGTGGTTTCTGTGGTGGTATGTATGAGAATGTATATCTTCATATTTTCAACAATACCCGTCGTCTGATTGCTTCTTGTGATGAGCAAGGCTTAAGTGATTATGGAGCGATGATGCGTGTCGTACAAGCTTATGCGATCCAGATGTTGACGGATGCCTATGGCCCAGTGGCCTATAGTTCTGTTATCGAAGATCCTACGGGTGGAGCTTCTTTCTCTTATGATACTCAGGAAAGTGTCTACAATGCTTTGTTTACTTTGGTGGATGAAGCGATCGCTGGATTTAAGGGAACTGCATCTGTTGCGGATATGCAAGCATTTGACTATTGGTGTAATGGTGATATCGCTTTGTGGAAGAAGGTCGCTAATCAATTGAAACTACGTTTGGCTATGCGTATCGTAAAGGTGAACCCTACATTGGCGAAGCAAAAAGCGGAGGAAGCCGTTCAAGGAGGCGTATTGACTTCCGCTGATCGTGATATCTTGATCAACCAAGGTTTGAGCAATGAGTTGACTCGTATGTTTGAGTGGGGTGATTGTGGAATGAATGCTAGCTTAATCACGATGTTGGAAGGTTTCAAAGATCCTCGTTTACCTTTGTATGTGACCAAGAATCAAGCGGCTGTTACTTGTGAAGATGGCTCGACAATTGAGGAGGGGACAAAGTATCTTGGTGTTCGCGGCGGATGTAACTTACCTTCTAAGCCAAATCAATGGGGTAATTTCTCTAAAGTGATTTGCACTTATACGACCGCTTTCCCTGTCATGAAAGTTGCTGAGGGTTATTTTTTACGTGCTGAAGGTGCTTTACGTGGCTGGAGCATGGGAGGTAGCGCTAAAGATCTATATGAGGAGGGCATTCGTATTTCTATCAAGAACGAATTGGCTTATAAGGGCAGTATTGCAGGTGTAACTTCTATCTCAGATGCGGAAATAGACGCTTATCTCAATGGAACCAGTGGACAGATTGACTTTGTTGACCCGGTTAAGGCGGAAAATAGTATAAAGGCGATGAATACACTAGGTGTTAAATGGGACGAAGGTGCTAGTAAGGAGGAGAAGTTGCAACGTATCATTACTCAGAAATGGATCGCTAACTTCCCATTGTCTTGTGAGGCTTGGGCTGAATACCGTCGTACAGGCTATCCTAAATTATTCCCGAATCGTGTAAACTTGAGTAACGGTGATATCAATACTAACGAACAAGTTCGTCGCTTGATCTACTCAGATACGGAAATTAACACCAATAATGCGGAATTACAGAAAGGCATCGAGCTGCTGAATCAAGAGAATACGGGTTCGATCTCTGGTGATAAAGGTGGTACTCATGTATGGTGGGACAAAGCTGGTGTAGGTAATTTCTAATCGGCATTAATAGGTCTTATTGTTAAATAATATGTAATGAAAGGGCTTCTTCGAGTTTGCGAAGAGGCCCTTCTGAATTTTGTACTACTTTAGAAGGATAAATCTAAGATTATATGATGAACAGATGTATTTATTTATTTTGTTGGCTTTGCCTGGCTTGCTGGTCAAAGCCCGTATCCGCGGAGGGGCAAGCCTTGTTGGTGATCCCGGAACCGGGAGAGAAAACCTTGATTCACTCAGATTGGTATGCCCGGAAAGCGAATGAGGTGAAAATGGATGGGAACCGGTTGAGCGCGGTGCCTTTGGATAAAACAGGATGGTTACCGGCTCGTGTACCGGGTACGGTGTTGACAACGCTTTTGGAGAATGGTTTGTATCCGGCCCCTGAGTTTGGGTTGAATAACAATTTGATTCCCGATATACATGAAGTCGGCAATGATTTCTATACGTATTGGTTTACCCGTCAGTTTACTATCGATGCTTTACCAGAGGGGCGTAATGTCTGGTTGAATTTCCGGGGAATCAATTATAAGGCGGAAATCTTTTTAAATGGTAAGCGGATCAACCGGAATACCCATGAGGGTATGTTCTTGAGGAAGACGTTTAATATAACTCCTTATCTTCGTACGGATGCCCCGAATGTATTAGCGGTATTGGTTTATCCACCTACACATGTCGGAAATCCAAATGGCGGACAAGGGGGTGATGGGCAGATCGCCCGGAATAATACGATGCAATATACGCCGGGTTGGGACTGGATACAACCTGTACGAGACCGGAATACGGGTATTTGGGATGAGGTATCTATTACGACAACCGGGCCGGTATGCCTCTCCTCTCCTTATGTCGTGACCAAGGTACCCGGCGTACGTGATCCGGAAACGAAAACTCAAAAGGAGGCTTTTGTGAATACCTCTGTCGAGCTAGAGAATACCGGGAGCACTTCCTTAAAGGGGCTATTGGTTTGTGAGACGAACGGAACCCGCTTAACCCAGCCGGTTACTTTATCGCCATTCGAGAAGAAAACGGTATCCTTGAATCCTTTAGCGGTAAAGAATCCTCGTTTATGGTGGCCTAACGGTATCGGCGAGCAGCCTTTATATGATATGAACCTCTCTTTTGAGATCGGGAATCAAGTGAGTGACCGGGAACGGTTGCGTTATGGTATCCGGGAGATTACTTCCGATAAATGCCCGGATAACGGGGGACGCCGTTTCTTCGTGAACGGACAGAAAATATATGTCACGGGTGGTAACTATATTAATTCCGATTGGTTGCTTCGTCTCTCTCCGGAACGTTATCGGGATGAGGTACGTTTCCATGCGGAAATGAATCTGCGTATGATCCGTGTATGGGGAGGTGCGTTGGTGGAACGGCCGGAATTCTATAACGCCTGTGATGAGTTCGGTATCTTAGTCTTTCAAGATCTGTGGGGCAGTGGTGATTGCAATGGCGCTTGGGAGGACCCGACCAAGATGGATTCCCGAGAGCGTCGTTGGGAATATCCCGATAATCATGATTTATTTATCGCCTCCGTGGAAGATCAAGTGAAAATGATCCGTAACCATCCGAGTCTTTGTTTCTGGTGTGGGGCGAATGAATGGCCTTTAGCTAAAGATATCGATCAATGTTTGAGAAAGGAGGTTTTCCCCCGGTTAGATCCGGAGCGTCTTTTCGTGAGTTTCTCGACAGATACGTTGTTTACCCGGAATTTTTTGGGGGATAATGGGGATGGTCCTTACGGTATACAAGAGCCGGAATGGTTCTTTAGCTTCCGTTCGCATCCGTTTAATCCGGAAGCCGGATCGGTTGGTTCCCCGGAGGTCGAGAGTATGCGGGAGATGATGACGGAACAGGATTTGGCCGGTTTCCCAAGGAAAGGTTTGACCCGTAATTATACGTGGCGGTATCATAAGGATCTGGGCTATGGCGATCATCTGGAGCGTTATGGGGAGGTGAAGGATATCGAGACTTATTGTAAGTATGCCCAAGTCGTGAACTATGACCAATATCGTAGTTTTATGGAAGGCTGGGCCTCTCATATGTGGGATTGGTATACGGGTATCTTGATCTGGAAAACCCAGAATCCATGGACATCCTTGCGGGGGCAAATGTATGATTGGTCTCTCGATGTAAATGCTTCCTTGTACGGAACCCGGAAAGGCTGTGAGCCCTTACATGCCTATTATAACCCGGTAACCCGTAAGGCGGGATTGTTGAATACGACCCTGAAAGATTATACGGATTTATCGATTGTAGCCCGTATCTATAATCTGGAAGGCAAACTGCTTTGGGAGAAAGAGACGAGAGCGAGCGCCAAGGCGAATACGGTACAGGAATTATTGGATATCCCCGTTCCGGAAGGGATCAAAGGCGCTTATTTCTTACGGCTGGCCTTGAATGCGGATGTCCCCAATATTTATTGGCTGACAACCGAGCCGAAAGACTACACCAGCTTATCTCAACTTCCGAAGTCAAGACCGGGAATCAAGACCGAGATCAAGAAGGAAGGATCGAATTTCGTAGGTACAGTCCGTCTGAGCGCTGATTCGCAGATCTCGTTCTTCAACCGTATCAAGGTCTTTGATAAGGAGACAGGCAAACGAATCTTACCGGTACATTATTCGGATAACTATATTACGCTAATGCCGGGTGACCAACAAGAAATAAGCTTGGAGTTTCCCGCTAATCTGCCGGAAGAGCGAATACAAATCGTGGTGGATAGCTACAATTCTCCTTTGCCTTGACGTACGATCTCGAAATTATCCGTCGTGCAATCTATAACCGTAGAGGCTTCCAATCCTCCGAAACCGCCGTCGATTACGATATCCACTTGATGCTCGTATTTCTCGTGTATCAATTCCGGATCTGTCGTATATTCGATCACCTCATCCTTGTCACGGATGGACATGGTTAGGATTGGATTTCCCAAGGATTGTACCAATGTACGGGTGATGTTATTGTCCGGTACACGGATTCCGACTTCTTTCCGGTTCTTGTAAATCTTTGGAAGCTCGCTGCTGGTGGGTAAGATAAAGGTGAAAGGACCGGGCAGATGTTTCTTCATCAGCTTGAAAGCGGCGTTGCTTACCTTGGCGTATTCACTAAGATTAGACAGGTCGTAGCAGATGATAGACAGGTTGCTTTTCTGTGGATTAACCCCTTTCATCTGACATATTTTCTCTACCGCACGTACGTTCAGCGCATCGCAACCGATGGCGTATACCGTGTCGGTAGGATAAACGACAAGGCCGCCGTCCTGCAGGACTTTGACGACCTTGTCTATTTCTTTTTGATTCGGATTCTCCGGATAGATTCTCACTAACATATTAGCCGTAGATAATGTGTCCGTTCTCGTCTGTATATTCCTCTAATCCTTTACTATATTGGTTCATGGCCCGGAGGCTCATACCCATGCTTGAGAAACCACCGTCGTGGTATAGGTTCTGCATCGTTACCTTGCGGGTAAAGTCGGAGAACATCATTACGCAATAGTCCGCGCACTCGTCGGCGTTGGCGTTACCCAGTGGACTCATCTTGTTAGAAAAGTCCATCAAGTGTTCCATTCCCTTCACGCCGCTACCCGCGGTTGTCATTGTCGGGGATTGGGAGATCGTGTTCACACGTACGCCTTTCTCACGGCCATAGATGTAACCGAAACTACGGGCGATAGATTCCAACAGGCTCTTAGCGTCCGCCATATCGTTGTATCCGAAGAACGTGCGCTGGGCGGCCACGTAACTTAATGCCACCACGGAACCATTCTCGGCGATAGCGTCTTGTTTCTTTGCTACCTGTAGCATCTTGTGGAAAGAAATAGCGGAGATATCCAACGTCTTTTCCAGCATTCCATAGTCCAGATCATCGTACGTACGTTTCTTGCGTACGTTCGGGCTCATACCGATAGAATGTAAAACGAAATCTATTTTACCACCTAATATTTCCACTGACTTCGCGAATACGGTCTCCAGATCCTCTACGCTGGTTGCGTCCGCCGGGATTACCTGCGCATTCAACTTCTCCGCCAAAGCATCTACCTGACCCATACGAACAGCGATAGGCGTATTGCTTAACGTGATAGTCGCACCTTCCTCTACGGCTCTTTCTGCCACTTTCCAGGCGATAGACATATCGTTCAGCGCACCGAAGATAATGCCTCTCTTGCCTTTCAATAAATTATGACTCATACCTCTTGTTTATTAATTACGGCACAAACATACACAAAATGTGCAACATACGCAAATGAATATCATAGCCTGACATTTGAATATGTGCCTTGATATTAAAACAAGGTAGAGCCATTCTTTGTTGGCGGTTACTTCTTATTCCCGGAAATAAACCCTCTTTACCCGAGGCGAGATAGAGGTTAATATCTCATAAGGGATTGTTTTCAGTTTATCCGAAAGTTCGCTCACCGGTAGTTCGTCGCCGAAAATAATTACGGCGTCGCCTTCTTGCGCATGGATGTCGGTGACATCGATCATGCAAGCGTCCATGCAGATGTTGCCGATAATCGGACAGCGTTGTCCATTGATCAAGACCTCCCCACCTCCGTTGCTGAAGTGGCGATCCAGTCCGTCGGCGTATCCGATCGGGATGATAGCGATCCGGGAATCACGTTTCACATAACTCATACGGCTATAACCGATCGAATCCCCTGCGGGTACGTTTTGTATTTGTAAGATCGTTGTCTTCAAGGTGCTGACATTCCGTAAGCCTTTTTGTCCGGATGCGCTTACTCCATATAAACCGATACCTAAACGTACCATATCCATTTGATAAGCGGCGAAACGCTCGATTCCCGCGGAGTTTAGGATATGTTTGATTACCTTATACTCTAACCCGCTTTCTAGTTCCCCTGCGGCTTTGGTGAATTTATCCAATTGTTGATGGGTAAAATCATCGAAGACGTACGAGTCGCTTCCGGCTAAATGAGAGAAGACCGAACGGGCGATAACCCCGGATTGCGCTCTCAAGCGTTCACAGATCGCCGGGACATCCTCCGGTTGAAACCCTAGGCGATGCATGCCGGTATCGATCTTGATATGGATAGGGTAAGAGGTGATCCCTCTGCGCTCGGTCTCCCGGATCATGGCATCCAATAGGCGGAAGCTATAGACTTCCGGTTCCAGATGGTTCTCGAACAAGACATTGAAACTGCTGAATTCCGGATTCATGACGATAATGGGGATCGAGATGCCTTCTTTACGCAATTCGGCTCCCTCGTCGGCTACCGCCACGGCCAGATAGTCGCAACGATGTTCTTGAAGGGTCTTCGCCAACTCGTAAGAGCCGGCTCCATAACCAAAAGCTTTTACCATACAAACCATCTTAGTCTCCGGCTTTAGCTTGGAACGATACTGATTGAAGTTGTGTACGATCGCGTCCAGATTTACCTCTAGGATCGTCTCATGCACTTTCTTCTCCAACAACTCGGAGATCTGCTCGAAATGGAAATGGCGGGAACCTTTAATCAAGATCAACTCATCCTTGAATTTCTTGAAGGAAGGAGACTTGATAAATTCCTCGGTGGTCGTGTAAAACTCCTTCTCGATCTCGAAGACGGAAGCATATTCCTTTAAGTCGCGGCCGATACCGATGATACGATCTATCTTCTTACGGCGAACCAAATCGGCGACCTTCTTATATAGAGATTTCGGCAAGGTGCCCGATTGAAGGATATCGGAGAGGATTAAAGTGCTCTTTAATTGCTTGCCTACCCGGCGGCTTTGTTGGAAATCGAGCGCGATATCCAAGGAGTTGATATCCGAGTTATAGGTATCATTTATCAACAGGCAATTGTTGATACCTTGCTTTACGTCCAATCGCATAGCCACCGGCTCAAGATGCAAGAATTTTGTTACGTCGTTTACGCTGGTGGGTTTTAGGTAAAGCATAACCGCCATACAATGGATCACGTTCTCGATAGAAGCGTCGTCCGTGAACGGAATGGTAACGACCCGGTTGAAGCCCAGTAAAGTACAGTGAATGATCGTCTCAAACTCTTTCTTATCGATAGACTCGATAAACAAAGGAGCCTCGGAGTCCGTACGGCTCCATGCGATCGCTTTATGAGAAAGGCAAGCCGATTCGATACAATTGGCGATAAATAAATCATCCCCATCATAAATAATGGCTTCGCAATCATTGAAAAGCGTCAGCTTCTCCATACATTTCTGATTGGAGGAGAGGAAATTCTCTTGATGAGCCTCCCCGATATTCGTGATGATACCGATCGTGGGGGCGATAATGGGTTGCAGGCGTTCCATCTCGTCCGGTTGTGAGATACCGGCCTCGAAGATGCCCAGTGTATTTTTCTCGCTCATCTGCCATACCGAGAGAGGAACCCCCAACTGGGAGTTGTAGCTCCGAGGCGAACGTACGATGTTGAACTCGTTATGCAACAGTTGATAGAGGAATTCCTTTACGATCGTCTTTCCGTTGCTACCGGTGATGCCGATCACGGGGATGTTGAATTGCTTCCTGTGGTGAGTCGCCAGTTTTTGTAAAGCTCGTAACGTATCTTTTACGATCAGGAAGTTTGCGTCCTTCATGCTCTCGAACTCCGGTAGCATATCGCTTACCACGAAGTTGCGAACACGAAGTTTATAGAGTTCCTGTATATATCTATGTCCGTCGTTCGTCTTGGTTTTCAAGGCGAAGAAGAGGCTTTTTTCCGGGAAGGAGAGACGACGGCTGTCAGTCAACAATAAACTGACCGTATCGTCAAGCAATTGGTTTGTTTTAGCACCGATAACTCTTGCTATTTCTTTAATTGCGTATTCCATTCTTTTATTTTAGTTTAGACTTTACTATTTCGATCTCTTTTCTGATATCAAAGGAAGGAATTTTCTCGCTAATTCGTTCCATCTTTAACAAAGTTTGAAGGATAAACCGCTTATAGGCCTCGCTATCCGGTTGAAAGGGCTTATGGTTAATAGCTTTTTGAATATCACCCCATTCTTTAAGGATTGCCGAAGTGTCTGTGGATAAGAAATTTTCGATAAAACGTTGCCAAATATAATCAATGGCCAATGGGGAGGGATGGAGCATATCGTCCGCATAGAAACGATAATCCCGGAGCTCGTCCATAAGGATCTCATAAGCGGGGAAGTAGGCGATTCGGCCGGGATAATCTTTCTGTAAGGCGTCCGTGGCTAGCAATAGGGTGGCTTTGCTGAGTTGGTTCTCGTGCGCCCCGTCTTTCCAGTGGCGGATTGGACTTACGGTAAATAAGATTTTCAAGGCGGGGTTTTGTTCCCAAAGGGCTAGTAACAGAGGTTTCCAGTCCTCGACGATCTCTTGCGTGGATAATCGTTGCCGATCGAACATCTTTTCCGGTAGCTTATGGCAATTCGACACGATTCGCCCGTCGCTCTTGAGGCGGTAGACGAAAGCGGTTCCCAACGTGATTACCAACCGGGTCGCTTTTCGCAGGAAATCGGAGGATTCGGATAAGCGGCTGTTTATATGGCCTAGGCATTCTTCTTCCGAGGGAGCGGAGAAACGGCTATGATGGGTAAAACTATGGTATATGCCCTCATGCTGGAATAAATCGCCGGGAGTGAAATACTCCGGGCGTAGCAGCATCCGCAATCCTTCCGCTACGGAAGCCGGGTTATACAGAGTACCGAATGGGTTTATATCTACGGAGAATTTATTCTCTTCCAGTTTCCGCCCGATATTCTCGGCGAAGCAGGAGCCCATCATCACGACCCGGTCCTCATACGAGAAAGAGAATCGTGCTTTCGGCAACAGGATTCGGGTATAAAGTTCCATATTTACTTTTTCGCAAAAGTAGATATATGTTTACGGAAATGCAAATAAGGAAGGTGTTTTAGGGGAATAATGTAACAATGCCCATTGTAAGGTTGTTAGGATGGGCAGTATAAGGAGCTTACGATGGGCATTGTTGCGACCTTATAATGCCTATTGGCGGAAGGTCGGGAGTGATACTATAAAAGAACGGCGGTAACTTGTTGAGTGTTACCGCCGTTGGTCGTAGCCTTTGCCGGGGCTACGCTTCATCTCCCATCGTTGCCATATATTCTTTCCATAAGGAGTCTATGTCGTAATCATTGCCGAGCGCATATTTCACGCCACCATCGAACGACCAAGGAATAACCTCTAATGTGCTTCGGTTGAACTTCCGCAGGAAATCCGGGCTCTTGGTTTGCGTAAGCCATGCGAGGAAGAAGCCTGTCGTGCGGTAACCATCCATATAATGGCCGCCTTTGGGACGATCTTCCAAGGTAAAACCGCCGTTTAAGTATCTTACGGCATCCGCCACACCTTCTATCATGGCCCAGAAAGTCTTATTAGTCCCATAGCTACCTATGCCTTGAGGCTCCAATTGGAAACCATGCGTCAGCTCATGGTATAATACGCCACGGGTCTCGTAATCCACTTTCGCAGTGTCGTTATTGGCAAAACTTTTCTCGATCCATTTCGTGCTGTATACGATACTGATGGAAGGGGGCGCTCCGTCTTTCGCGGATACCCCGTCGTATTCCTTTAATGTATAGTGGATCTCCTCGATGCCCGGGATACTATCTTCCGGAGTGAAATAAAGCGTCTCTACGACCTTGCGGGCGTGCTTGGTAATATAAGCTTCCGGATCAGGGATAACGGCGGCATAGATTGCCGAGCCCTTAGCCTCGGGGGAAAGATTCTTGAAATCGATCTTTCCGATGTAATAATTATCCCAAGGATTTGAGGTGGCTTCCGCTACTGTAGCCGCCTGTTCCTTTTTGCCGGAGCAAGCGATGCAAGTCCACAGCAGGAAAGCACCGCTGATTAATTGTTTATACTTCATGAGTCTTGTCTGTTTTTTCTGATAAAATGGGTTAATCCGTCAGTGAATAAGGGCGATCCTCTCCGTTGAACAATCGCTTTTTGTTCGGGCTGGAAGTCATCTCGAAAGTGAGCGTTCCACCGTTCATGATGTCATCCTGCGTGATGTATCCTTTGGTATAGGGTTTCCCGTTTAGCTTTACCGCTTTTACATAACGGTTCTTGTCGCTGACTTTATCGGCTTTTACCTCGAAAGTCTTACCATTCTCCAAGCGGACCTTCATATAGGGAAGGTAAGGAGCGCCTAATACGTATTGATCTGTACCCGGGCAAACCGGATAGAATCCCATGGCGGAAAGGATATACCAAGCGGACATCTGGCCGCAGTCGTCGTTACCGCAAAGGCCGTCGATATTGTTGCGATACATCTTATTCATGATCTCGCGTTGCCAGAATTGGGTTTTCCAAGGCTGGCTGGTCCATGCGTATAAGAATGGGATGTGATGGCTGGGTTCGTTACCGTGTACATAACCTCCTAGTAATCCTTCTTTGGTTACGTCTTCGGTCTCGGCAAAGAACTCATCGGGAAGATGCATCGTGAATAAGGAATCCATTTTAGTGATGAATGCTTGCTCGCCTCCCATCAACTGAATCATACCATTGACATCTTGAGGGACATAGAAGGAATAATTCAAGGCATTTCCCTCGATAAACCCTTCACCGTGCGTGCTTAACAAACTGAAGTCCTCTTTGAATTTACCATTCGTATAACGGGGACGGGCATATCCGATCGAGGTATCGAATACATTCGCGTAATTGGACGCACGCTTTTTATAGGTATCGGCCACGGATCGGTTTCCCACTAATAAAGCTGTATTATAGATTGTCCAATCATCATAAGCATACTCCAAAGTCAAGGAGCCTGCGCTACCGTTGCGATCTAAAGGAACATAACCTAATTCCATAAACTCTTTGGTTCCCTCATAATACGGAATCGTAGAGCTGTTGATCATCGCTTTTAACGCGGCGTCTTTATCGATCGGTAATCCTTTGGCGATAGCATCTGCCAAGACAGAGACGGAATGATAACCGATCATGCACCAGTTCTCGTTTGCCATATGGCTCCAGATCGGCAAGGCATGATGAACGCTTTGCTCGCAATGTTTCAACATAGATTTGGCGATATCCGTGTTAACTTGTCGGTTGATGATATTGAACAGGGGATGTAGGGCACGATAGGTATCCCATACGGAAAAAACCGTATAGTTCGTGAATCCGTCCGCTTGATGGATATTATGGTCGAGTCCGCGGTATTGACCGTCAACGTCCGTATATACGCAAGGATTGATCATCGTGTGATACAAGGAGGTGTAAAGCATAGCCAATTGATCATCGCTTCCTTTCGCGTCGATGACGGAGAGCGCTTTATTCCAAGTATCGGAGGCTTTGGCGGCTAATTGGTCGAAGTCCGCACCGGAAGCCTCGGCACGTAGATTTTTCAAGGCTCCCTCGGTGCTGACTCCGGAAAGGGCGACTTTCACTTCCAACTCATCAGACGTTTTCGGATCGAAATCAAAATAAGCGACGATCTTACGTCCTCCGATATCCGGGAAGTTCTCTTTCATATTGAACTTGGCATAACCGCCCCGATAATTAACTTTCGCTTTCTCTTCGCATCCGTAATGCGTGATCGGTTTGGAGAAAGACATGGCGAAATAAGTATAGTTGGTACGTGCCCAACCGTTTGTGATACGATAGCCGGTTACCAGCGTATCGTTCTCTACGCGAATATTGGTCCAAAGAACTTTGCCGTCATAGTTATAGATCCCGTGAATCATATCAAGGATAATGCGTTGGTTCTCACTGTTCGTAGGGTATGTGTATTTGTGGATGCCGACCCGTTGGGTGGTGGTTAGTTGCGCCTTTACGCCATAATCGGCGAGCATCACCTCGTAGTATCCGGGACGGGATATCTCGGTGCCATGCGAGAAACGGGAACGGTAACCGCCATCGGGATTCGTGGCCGTTCCGGGGTTTAGCTTCAACGTTCCGGTGGTAGGCATAATCAAGATATCCCCGAGGTCGGAGTGGCCGGTACCGCTGAAGTGGGTGTGGCTGAAACCTACGATGCTACTGTCTTTATGTTGATAACCCGCACAATACTCGTAGGAGCGAGGTTGGTATTTACCATCTACGTTGTGTGGTATGGTATCCGTATCCGGACTGAGTTGTACGAGTCCGAAGGGTACGCAAGCACCCGGGAACGTATGTCCCATTCCATTCGTCCCGATGATCGGGTTTACAAGATCAACTACACTGGTCTGTGCGATCGCTACTGTTGAGCTGGCTGCCAGAAAGAGGCAACACATCGATTTCTTGAGATTTATCATGTCGTATCAATTAGTTAGAAAAGGATGAAACATAAAAGGTCACCTTTGATAGTTCCAAGGATAACCTTTGATAGTGACAAAGGTAACCTTTTATATTTTCAGATCAATAAGTATAGTAGTCCTCTATCATTGTCAAGTGCTAATTTGTTAATAATGAATTTCTACTATACTTAGTTGATATTTAGAACAATGAGTTAGCCTCGTTCGGAGATAAGTTTGCGTTAGCATCCAATTGTCTTTGCGGAATAGGGAAGATATTACGCTTTGGTTCGTTGGATGCAGTCTTGTCCCACCAAGAAGTGGTTACGAACTTGTTAAAACGAACCAAGTCTGTACGGCGGATTCCTTCGAAAGCAAACTCTCTACCTTTTTCGGCTAAGAACTCATCCATTGTCAATGTAGCGGTCGTATATTTCGCTTTCTCCCAATCCTCTGCCTTGAAAGAACGTTGACGAACGCTGTTGATCATATCTACCACTTCTTGCGTTGCTTTGCCCCCGTTCTTACGCATCAAGGCCTCCGCTTTGTTATAGATAACCTCGGAATAACGGAACATCACCCAGTCGTTGTTCATATCGCCGGTAGTACCCGGTTGGATCTCATACTTGATAGAGCGAGCGCCGCTGTTTTCTTCGCCCTCGGTCATGGACTTAATGTAGTTTACGAATACCAAATCCTGCCCATTGTACTCCTCTGAACCTTTCAAAGGCTCTGCGGTCGTGTCGTAGTAGTAATTACCGTTTTCATCTACTTTGCGAGGATATTGCTTACCGATCAAGAAACCCTCAATTTTTCTCAAGTCGTTGTCAGCGAATGAGTCATAAAAGGTCGGTTGTGTCACCAAGCCGTTCCAAGGACCGGATTGCAAATCCCAGCCAGTTTGGTGTGCGTAATGCAACCAACGTTGATACCAACCCATTCCTTTGGCATATACTTCATCATACACGATTGACCAGATAATCTCGGTAGATCGCTTGTCGTTATCCGCACGGAAAGTGTCGTTCCACTTCTTATCCAATGCGAAACCTCCCTTAGCTAATTCATCGCAAGCTGCGATACAATCATCCCAGCGTGCTTGTCCAGTATAAATTTCCGCATTCAAATAGAGACGAGCCAATAATGCGTAAGCCCCCCATTTGGATACACGTCCGTAGGTCTCTGTTTTACTCTCTGACAAAGAAGGAATACTCTCGTTTAACTCTTTTTCGATCCAAGCGAATAACTCTGCGCGAGATTTGGAGGAAGGATTGATTTCACCGATTTTCTCGCAAATTGGAGCCGTACCGAACATATCCATCACATACCAATAACAGTAAGCGCGATATACACGCATCTCCGCTTGTGCTTGTGCTTTAGACATTGGAACTTGGAGTGCTTCAAAATCTATATTCTCTGTATCTGTAAGGAAGTTGTTAGCATATCCGATACCTTCAAATAATTTTTTCCAAGCATCCACTACTTGACCATCCGTAGGAATCCATTGATGGCGGTGTAAGCGAATCCAGTCTCCATTGTCATAGCCGTGGCGACCTTTTTGAGGCCATGCGGCACAGTCGGAAGATAACTCGTTACATGACCAAGGCGATTGGGCTACTTGCATAGTTCCACAGAAGTGTCCCCATGGACGCATCATGGCGGCCATTACCTCGCCTGCATTGTTGTAATAATTCTCAGCGATTACCGAGCTATGTATTTCCTCTGTCAGGTCCGTACAAGAGGTAAATGCGGTAGCTCCCAGCAATAATGAAATTGCGCATATATTTTTTAAAGCTTTCATTGTATTGTCTTAAATCTATTGTTACTTAATTAGAATCCAAAATTAACGCCAAACGTGAAGGTACGGGTGGTGGGATAAGATCCGCGCTTCTCTATACCTGCTTGTAGTCCTGTTACGTTTACGTCAGGGGTTAAACCAGAGTATCCTGTAATAGTCGCAAGATTGGTGACATTACCATAAATACGTAAGTTGCGCACATATTTATTATTTTTGAAGTTGAATGTATAACCTAGTGTCACGTTATCGATCTTCAAGAAGTTCCCTTTCTCTAGATAATAAGAAGAGAACAATGGTTGCTCTGTTACCTTGTTCTTCAAGGCATCCTTGTATACGTTTGTGCCAGACTGATCGATATTAACAGTCGTTCCGAAATAAATAGCACCCTCGTTCAATACGTCATAATCAAACATACCGCGCAGGAAGAAGCTGAAGTCAAAGTTCTTATAGGTAAATGTGTTCTGTAAGCCAGCCTTGAATTTCGGCAAACCATTACCGATAAAGGTACGGTCAGCGTCAGACAGACCTTCCTTTCCGTCTATGTCGCGAAGATTCCAAGTTCCGTCCGGATTGATACCATCGCATACATAACCGAAGAATGATGCGATCGGCTGTCCTTCTTGTAGGCGGTAAGCCTTGCCCGGGTTACCCGGAGAGGGCAGGTCATATTGATCCTCGTAAGAAGATTTGTACACGTCGTTAGACAAAGATGTCAATTTATTATTCTCGTATGAGAACGTGAAATTAGCCGTGTAAGAGAAATCCTTAGTCTTTACGACCTCTGCGTTTAATGCTAATTCTATACCTCTATTTCTCATCGTGCCTACGTTGGTGGTGATCGTGTTGTAGATCAAGGATGGCTGTTGGGCATTGTAGCTACTGATCAAGTCGCGAGTCGTACGACTATACCAATCGATCGTACCATTTAGGCGTCCACCTAGCAAGCCGAAGTCGAAACCGATGTTCAAGGACTCATTCTTCTCCCATTTCAAATCCGGATTCGGGTTGATATTCGGACCGTAAGTGGCGGTTAGCCATGAACCGGTGTAAGCGTTCCAAGCTCCAGCACCTGTGCCGTAGGTAGCGAGAGACATATATGGATCGGTAGGTAGACTACCCGTGATACCGAAACCGGCACGGAATTTCAATACGTCGAATACTTCTTGGCTCTCCATGAAGTCCTCACGAGAGATCATCCAGCCTGCGCTGACGGAGGGGAACCAAGCCCATTTGTTGTTCGCTCCGAACTTTGTGGAACCTTCACGGCGGATAGAGGCGCTGGCCATGTATTTACCGTCGTAATTATAGTTGGCACGGGCGAAGAAGGCGATCAGTTTGCTGGTCTCTTTTTTACTCTTCATCTCGGCCTTACCATCTTTTAGGTAACCGCCGGCTTCTAGGTTATTGGTACCGAATACGTCCGTCAAGAAGTTCTTGTTCTCGGCGCTGAATTGCTCGTATTCAAAATCTTGGTAACTGTATCCCAGCAAACCGGTAATATTGTGTACGCCGTTGATGGAAGTATTGTAGTTTGCTGTCCATTCAGTAGTACGGTTGGTATTCTGATAATATTCTTTTTTGGCGCGTCCGTTTGTACCGTCTTTATATTGGCTATATTCCTCACGCATGCTATAATCGTTAGTTAATGCGTCGTTCTTCTCCATAGCGAAGAAAGCGGCGGCTGTCAGACCGGGGATAATCTCATATTGAGCCTTGAAGTTCGCCAATAAATTCTTGAATTCCTTTTTCTTGGTACGCTGGTATATGCGGGCTACCGGGTTGAAATCTTCGTAACCGCTGTAAGTTTCCCAGAAGGAGCCGTCTTCCTTATAAATAGGCATCGTCGGGTTGATACGGATCGCCTGGTATAATATGCCGTAATTAGGGATATCTCCTACCTTATCCACATCATCGGAAACTGCGTCCACTTTCACGAAAGAGTTTGCTAGATTGAAAGAAAGCTGTAGTTTATCATCAAACGCACGGTGGTTCACAGCGATAGAGCCATTGATCGTTTCACGGCTGGTGTTACGGATCATACCATCATTCTTTTTGTAATTTAAAGAAGCGCGATAGTTTGTCTTACCATTACCACCAGTAGCGGTCAAGTTGTGTACATGGGTGAAATTACTCTTATTCAATAAAGCGTCGTAATGGTTATCCCGTCCACCAAAGTCGCGGATATTGGCGTTGTTGGTTTCCTTGCCATAAGCGACGAACTCGTCTCCATTTAAGATTTCCGGCCGTTTATAAACCGCCTCGTGCATGATATATCCTGAGTAATCCACTTGAGTAGTTCCGGCTTGCGGACGTCTCGTGGAGACGATGATCACACCGTTATTACCCCGGGTTCCGTAGATAGCGGCTGCGGAACCGTCTTTCAATACGTCGATCGCCTCGATATCCTCGGGTGCGATAGCGTTCAAAGAAGTCATATTACCCGGCATACCGTCAATAATAACGAGAGGCTCATTGCTACCTTTCAGAGATGAGGCACCACGCATCTGTACTTTTACCTCGCCATTCGGGTCGGTGCTACCACGCGATACAGTCAGACCAGCTACACGTCCTTCCACCAATTGCATCGGGTTCACTACCGGTGCCTTGTTAAAGTCGGATGCTTTCACGCTGGTAACGGATGAGGTGATCTCACCTTTCTTTTGGGAACCGTAACCTACGACTACTACCTCGTCTAGTGTCTCAGAGTCTTCAGCTAAGACTATGTTCAATGTTTTTTGCCCGGTATAACGAACTTCTTGGGATTTGAAGCCGATGAAGGAAAATACCAATGTGCTGTTATCCGGTACATCCAAGGTGAAATTTCCGTCAAAGTCCGAAGCAGTTCCGTTCGTGGTTCCTTTCACAACAATACTAACGCCAATCAGAGGTTCACCCTTTTGGTCTTTTACTACACCTTTAATGGTTGAACTTTGCTGTGCGATCTGATGAATCTCCATGTTTCCCATTTCAGGAACAGTAGAATCTTCGGCCGCATAAGAGGACTGAAACATTAAAGATAAACAAAGTAACAAAGAGGTTCGTCCACCTAATAAAGTCAGGCATTTCCTCGTCTTACCTTCACTCTTTTTTTTCATAAAAACATTAAATTAAAAGTTAATAATGTGCTTCCCGAAGGAAGAATACACACAAGCGGTTTGCTTTGTTATTCGACAGCAATATTAATAGGTCTTAACGAATTGAAGAGTGCTTTGAAATGCCGAAGAAGTGTCATGAAATGCATATGGCAGATTATGATACTCTTTTGGTAGATTATGACACTATTTAGGAATCAATGATTTATGCCTCTTTTGTGCGGTATTCTTTAGGAGTCATGTTATATTTACGGGCAAACTCCCTATAGAAGTATGATTTGTTAGAAATCCCTACATTATAAATAATTTCCTGAACGCTCATGTTGGTATTTACGAGTAATTGCGCTGCATAGTTTAACCTATAATCCTTTATAAAATCACTCGGCGTCATGGTAGATATTTTCTTGAAACGGCGATATAAGATGCGGGTGTTTATATTCAGTGCGTCCGCTACCAGCTCGGGACCGAGTCCTTCCTTGCTGACATTTTCTTTGATGATAGCGGTTACGGCGTCAAGGAATTCCTTGTCTTCTTGATGTAATAATTGCCCTTCCGTATATTGATAAGCACTTTCCGGAGAATAGAAATACTCTTTTAATTCTCTTTGATTTGTCATCAATCGGTTCACGACGGATAGGAGAACTGTTGGCGAGAAAGGCTTGGTTAGATAGGCATCCGCTCCTATATTAAGTCCTGCCGCTTGCTCTTGGTCTGATATTTTGGCAGATACGATAATAAGCGGGATATGACGGGTATATCTATTTTCCTTGATAAGAGAGATCAATTCCAATCCGTCGATATTAGGCATCATGATATCGGTGATGATAAGGGAGGGAGTGTATTGCTTGAGGAATTCCAGAGCCTCCTCCGCATTATAAGCTTCCTGAACCTGATATTCGGAAGAGAGGGTTTCCGTGATTAGCCAGACGATGTCTTTATGATCGTCGATAACGAGTATCATCGGTTTATCTTCCGTCTCTTTTTGTGCCGTATGTGAGATTTGCGGCTTTTGTATATCCGTGTTTGGGGAAGGAAGCGATACGGGAATATCTTCGTCTATCGTGTCGTCTGAGCTCTCCTCTACGATGCCAAAAGGTAAGGTAACTGTAAATTCAGCATATTGGCCGACCTCACTCTCTATGTCGATTTTACCACCTAAGGATTGTACGAGGCTGTGGCAGATAAATAAGCCGAGGCCATTCCGTGCCGTATTTTGCCTGTTATCGTCGTTATCCATCGTGCCAAGGATACGATATCGGTCGAAAATATTTTGCATGTCTGCCTCCTCGATTCCTTTGCCGGTGTTGTAAACTTTAAGGACGAGGAAGTTCTCCTCCTCATGTAAGGAGATACGAACCGTGCCCCCGTCTTCCGTATACTTAAATGCGTTGGAAATCAGATTTGCTAGGATCTTCTTGAAATAGACGGAATCCGTATTCCAATAAAGCTCTTTGGGAGCATCGATCTTGAATTGGATTTGGTGTTGCTCGGATAGTGGGTAAAACCATTCGAATTGAGTTCGCAAAAGAGAGGATACGGATACTCTTCGGATGTGCGTATGACTGAATCCAGCGTCTTCCGCTTTCCGGAAATCAAGGATTTCTTGGATAAGCCCGTTCAGTTCCTCTACATTTTCCCGGAGGACTGAAGTGTATTTTTCTAATGTCTTGTCTTTTGAGGTGGCGGCATAGGCTTGGATATAATTCTCCACGCCATTGATCAAGGTAAGCGGGGTACATAACTCATGCGTGATATGGGTAAAGAAATTCAGCTTAGACTCGTATAGCTTCTCTTTTTGCTCCTCCTTGATCTTGTCTGCTATTTGTTTCTGTTTCTTTAGTATTTGGTAATGGATGCGATAGATGGCAATGATGATTAAAACCGTACCGATAAAAAGATACGTGAAAATAGCTAATGAGCTTAGATAAATAGGAGGTAATACCTTGATAGGTAGGGTGTATTCTTTTGCCGACGAATCAATGACATCGTTACGATAACGGACTTTCAGCAAGTATTCCCCGTACGGGAGGTTCATGAAAGTTACCTTGTTTGTCTTTTGCAATTTTTCCCAAGAGGAATTATAGTTGACCAACTGATACGAATACTCGTAATTCTCCCCGTTGATGTAATCCGGAGCGACGAACGCAATCGTTAACGATTGCACATCAGCCGGAACCGTTACACCGTTCTGGCTGATGTTCTTATATAATGGAAGGATTTGTTTATCCATTTGCAACTCGAAGAAACTTAATTCTGGTTGATAGGTATGCTCCGGCTCCGTTTGTTTATTTACCCAGACTAATCCGTTGATGCCTCCAAAGAATAAACGCTCGGAGTATGGGCATTTCCAATAAGCGTCATCAGAGAATTCCGTGACGCTAAAATAAGGTTGATGATAATTATGGAAAAAATTATTCCGGGGATTATATTTGGTGAGACCTTTATTGGTGCTTAACCAGATACAGCTATCATTCCCCTCATGAATGCCATGGATCATGTCGTTTGCGATCCCGTTGCTTTTATCGAATTGGCGTAAATGTATCTTTCCTCTTTTAAATTTAATCCGGGTAAGTCCGGAGCTGGCGCCTGCATAGAAAGTAGAATCCTCGGTCTGGCATACAGATAACACGTCTCCAATGGCCGGATTCCTTAAATTGTTGGTTTGCAGGAACTCATATTTCTGGTTGAATATGTTAAAACTAATAACCCCATAACCGCCACGACTCCCGAGAAATAAGGTCGAGTCGTTATCATATATCATGGATTGAATCTCTTTGCAGGTATTCTCCCCGTTTTTTAGCGGGAAGGTCTGTATCTTACTGATTGTAGGCGTGACTTTATCCATACGTAAAGTAACCTTCAGTAATCCGTTGCCGGTTGTCGCCAACCATAATGTCGAGTCGTTTACCTCACAAATAGAATGGATATAGCGGATAGGGGGAGTGTCCTCTTGCTGCGGGATCGTCTTCATTCGATTTTCTTTATAAGAATAATAACAGAGCCCCGGGCCTTCCGTACCGATCCAGATACAAGGATGGAATTCGCTTCTCTGGAAGCTATATACCCGGTTGCTGGATAATCCGTCGGCGGTGGTGAAATGCGTGATAGCGCTTTGTGGAATCGCCTTTTTGTTTGGGTAAGTGTCATAGGCTTGTATCCGGACAATTCCGTCTCCTTTTGTCCCGAACCAAAGGGATCGATCATTGTCTGTATATAAAGAACGTATGGGGTTCTGTATATTAATCGGTAAATCCTTGAGTAAGATAGAGCCGAAAAGATCGGGTTTATCGTAAAACATCCGTATGCCTTGTCCATCGGTCCCTACCCAAAGAATCTCCTGTCTTTTATCGTTCATCAGGCAAAAGATACCGATGCCCGTGTCTATCGTGTTTTCCGGTTGGCTTAGGTCTAGAATATTGCCGTTACGGAAAACGATATATACATTGGATTGGAAGGTACATATCTTAATGATGTTTCCATATTTATTTGTCATTCCAGACAGATCAAACAGGAATTCTTTCCCGCTTCCGTCTACCTGTTGGCGATATAACTTATTGTCGGTATCGACAATGAAGATATGGTTATTCTCATGAAATGCGGATAAGATCGGTTTATTATGGAATTGGCGTTCTTCCGATAGTAAATTAAAAGTTGTATTGGAGAAATCCGGTGTTAACTTTTTCAGTATTCCCGAGGTCAATAGTAAATAAAAATATCCGTCTGTTCCGGCGAATAAAGTCCGTACGGTTTGAGGGCCTATCCCTTCTCTCGGCAGATCCCGGAATCCATCGCTAAATGGGGTGTAACAAGATATCCGGTTTTCTTTACAAATGGCTAATGTGATACCGGATGAATCGGTCGCTACCAGATCACTCTCCATGTATCCCGGGTAAGACTCGGTGACTTTCCGTTTCTTTAGCGAGAATTTATTGATACCTAAAGAGGTTGATATCCATAAAAAGCCGGGTTCTGCGTCGGATATTTTGTGAATGATATTACTACAAAGAGAGTTTTTGTTATTTAATTCGAAACGATATACATACGTATCTTTTCCGTTGTATAAGTTAAGTCCGTCGTAAGTCCCGATCCACAAATAGCCATCCGGATCTTGATGCATGCAAATAATGGCATTGTTCGACAAATTAATCATATTTGCCTTATGCAAAGATTTAGACGCGAGTGAGATAGGAGATGCGATTAAAGATAGTATTCCTATAAATAAAACGGTAAACAGGATATTTCTCATGTGTTTGATCCAGATTAACTTTTACGTTCTGTAGGCAAAGATAGTGAATAAAATGGAGACTTCGTGCAAAGCATCGCATTACTATCCCGTTTCTTCTTGTATATTTTTAATACCTATTTATAGGGATTTTAGAGGGGTGTCGCAAATGTTACAGGAACATGAGGATAAAAGTTTTACCTTTGTGCCGGTAAAAATGTGGTATTAGATAAGATTGTTTATGAAATTTGAGAATGAGTACTGGGATCACTTTAAGGGTGAGACCTGGAAGAGAGAGATCAATGTAAGAGATTTTATCCAGAGTAACTATACGCCTTATGAAGGGGATGATTCCTTTTTAGTCGCTTCTTCCGAGAAGACCCGTAAGGTCTGGAACAAGCTGACCGAGATGTTTAAGGTCGAGAGAGAAAAGGGAGTTTATGACGCCGAGACAAAATTACCTCAAGGGATCGATGTATATGGTCCGGGCTATATTGATAAGGAGAATGAGGTTATCGTTGGGTTACAAACCGATGCTCCGCTGAAACGTGGTATCTTCCCGAAGGGTGGTATCCGTATGGTCGAGAATAGCTTGGAAGCCTACGGTTATCATTTAGACCCGATGACGAAAGAGATCTTCACGAAGTACCGTAAGACGCATAACGAGGGCGTTTTCTCCGCATATACGGAAGAGATGGTTGCCGCACGTCGTTCGGCTATCATCACCGGCTTGCCCGATGCGTATGGTAGAGGACGTATTATCGGTGACTATCGTCGTGTCGCTTTATATGGTACGGCAATCTTGATCGAGGAGAAAAAGCGTTTCTTGAATCGTTTGGATATCCAAGAGATCACGGAAGAGATTATCCAGAGCCGTGAGGAGATTTCTGAGCAAATCAAGGCGTTGAAAGCGTTCGAGAGAATGTGCGCTAGTTATGGCTTCGACGTGACCCGCCCGGCGCAAAACGCTCGTGAGGCGGTTCAGTTTGTGTACTTAGCTTATCTGGCGGCGGTAAAAGACCAAGATGGCGCGGCGATGTCTATCGGACGTACTTCTACGTTTTTGGATATTTATATCGAGAAAGACATCCGTGAGGGTAAGATGACGGAAGAGGAGGCGCAAGAGTTAGTAGACCAGCTGATCATCAAGTTGCGTATCGTTCGTTTCTTACGTACGCCGGAATACAATGATTTGTTCTCCGGTGATCCGGTTTGGGTAACAGAGTCCTTGGGCGGCCAAGGAGTGGATGGCCGTTCTTTGGTAACAAGAACTTCCTATCGTTATCTCCATACATTATATAATCTAGGTCCGGCACCAGAACCCAATTTGACGGTTCTGTGGTTTAAGAACGCTCCCGAGAACTGGAAACGTTTCTGTGCCAAGGTCTCTATCGATACGTCGGCTATCCAATATGAGAACGACGATTTGATGCGTCCGGATTATGGAGATGATTATGGTATCGCTTGTTGCGTTTCTCCTATGAAGATCGGTAAGCAGATGCAGTTCTTCGGAGCCCGTGCGAATTTGGCGAAATGTTTATTATATGCGATCAACGGAGGACGGGATGAGCGCAGCGGCGTACAGGTAGCCCCGATGTTCGAGCCGGTTCGCGGCGAGTATCTGGAATACGATGAGGTGATGGCTAAGTATGAGCAAATGATGCGCTGGTTGGCGAAAGTGTATGTGAACGCCTTGAAGATAATCCATTATATGCATGATAAATACGCGTATGAGGCATTCGAGATGTCGCTTCACGATGGGGATGTAGAGCGTATCCGTGCGACAGGTATCGCCGGTCTTTCTATCGTTGCCGATTCGTTGGCTGCTATCCGTGATACGAAAGTACGTGTGATCCGTGACGAGCGTGGCTTGGCGGTTGATTTCGAACGTGAGGGCGAATATGTTCCTTTCGGTAATAACGATGATCGTACGGATAGTATCGCTGTAGAGATCACCGAGAAGTTCATGGAATATTTGCGTCAGCACGAGACCTATCGCCATGCGAAACCTACGCAGTCCATCCTTACGATCACCTCTAATGTGGTATATGGTAAGAAGACTGGTACGACACCGGATGGCCGTATCGGTGGAACTCCTTTCGCTCCGGGCGCGAACCCTATGAACGGTCGTGATACGAAAGGTGCTATCGCTGCGCTAGCTTCGGTAGCGAAGCTTCCATTCCAGCATGCGCACGACGGCATCTCTTATACTTTCGCTGTTTCTCCGGCTACGTTGGGAAAGGAGCGTGAAATGCAGATCAATAATCTGGTTAGCTTATTGGATGGCTATTTTACTCCGGATGGAGGTCAGCATCTGAATGTTAACGTATTTGATAAGGATTTGTTGATCGACGCTATGGAACATCCCGAGAAATATCCGCAACTTACGATCCGTGTATCCGGATATGCGGTAAACTTCGTGAAACTGACTCGTGAACAACAGTTGGATGTTATTTCAAGAACCATTAACCATTCACTGTAAGTGATAAAAGGTAAGATACATTCATTAGAGAGTTTCGGGACCGTAGATGGTCCCGGAATTCGCTTTGTCGTTTTTATGCAGGGCTGCCCGTTGCGTTGCCTGTATTGCCATAACCCGGATACTTGGAACCCGAAAGGGAAGGTGAAATATCAGATGACTCCCGGCGAGCTATTGACGGAAGTTTTACGGTATAAGAGTTTTATCGCCCGTGGGGGGGTGACTGTTACCGGTGGGGAACCTTTATTGCAACCTGAGTTTCTGAAAGAGTTTTTCCGTTTGTGCCAAGAGCAAGGTCTTCACACAGCTTTGGACACATCTGGTTTCGTATGTACCTCAAAAGCTTGGGAAGTCTTGGATTATGCGGACTTAGTGTTATTGGACATCAAAACCTTAAACCCGGATTTACATCCGTTACTGGCGGGTGTCAAGCAGGATAATACGCTTCTGTTCTTGGATGAATTGGAGAGACGTGGCATAGATACTTGGATTCGCCATGTTATTGTCCCCGGATATACGGATAATGACGAGTGGCTGGAGGCGTTAGCTCGGTATGTCAGTTCATATAAAGTGGTTCGCAAAGTGGAATTATTGCCTTATCATACGATGGGAACCTATAAATATGAGCAATTAGGCCTCGATTATCCGTTAAAGGGGGTGGAACCCTTATCAAAAGAACGTTTAGATAATGCGAAAGCGATATTCTCTCGCTACAAACCAGAAAATAACAAGGCCTGATCTCTCGATCAAGCCTTGCGATTATGCAACAGCTAATCAGGGAAAACAATCTAATCCGATTAGCTTTTAAACGATAGTAATAATTTTTTGCCTAGACTAACCTTGACTATTTAATATGTGTTTGTTTTGTTATATGCAACAAATATCTATTTTTGTAAGGAGATAAAAAATGATATAGATCAGAAAATGATGAATAGTATGAAGACACCACAAGAAATAGCCGAAATGATATCCAAACGTTTTTATCCATTACCCAATGCGGATTTGGATTCTCTGGCCTCGATCATAGAATCAAGTAAGGCTGCGAAAGGAGAATTATTGTTGGATAACGGACAAATATCTAAATATTTATATTATGTGGAATCGGGATTATTACGCCAGTTTTACTATAAGAATAAACGTGATATTACCGAGCATTTCTCCTGTGAGGGAAATATCGTTATTTGTATAGCCAGCACATTCCAAAGAGAACCGACGCGTTTATTAATCGAGGCATTGGAACCGACGGTTTATCACCGGATCTCTTTTTCGGAATTTAGCGATTTATTGAAAACATCTTTAGCTATTAATAGATTGTACCAGAAAATACTGGAGTGGGCTTTGATGCTTTCGCAAGAGAAAGCGGACTCTTGGCGTTTTGAGTCGGCAAGAAAACGTTATCTGCGTTTTCAACAGGAATATCCGGAAGCAGCGAAACGTGCTTCTGTCAATCATATCGCCTCGTATTTATTGATGACACCCGAATCTTTGAGCCGGGTGCGGGCGGGAGTGTTGTAGTCTCTACCTACATTCAGGTATTATTGAGGTGAAAATAGCAATTTGTGGTGATTTCACGGTTCAAGTAATCCATCTATATTTGCGTCAGTTTAAAAAACGTAGAAGCAATGAAAATAGAAAAGATTACAGGACGTGAGATCCTAGATTCAAGAGGTAACCCGACAGTAGAGGTTGATATTTTACTAGAGTCCGGCGTTATGGGCCGTGCGTCTGTGCCTTCCGGTGCGTCCACCGGCGAGAACGAGGCTTTGGAGTTGCGTGATGGCGACAAGAAGCGTTATGGTGGTAAAGGCGTATTGAAAGCGGTTGAGAATATCAATACGATTATCGCTCCGGCATTGAAGGGGATGTCTGCCTTGGATCAGATAGGTATCGATCATGCGATGTTGGCTTTGGACGGTACGAAAACTAAATCGAAACTAGGTGCGAACGCTATCCTTGGCGTTTCTTTAGCTGTAGCGAAAGCTGCCGCAAATTATTTGGATATTCCTTTATATAGATATATTGGTGGAACGAATACCTACGTGATGCCTGTTCCGATGATGAATATAATCAATGGCGGTTCGCATAGCGACGCTCCGATCGCTTTCCAAGAGTTTATGATTCGTCCGGTAGGTGCCGCTTCTTTCAAGGAAGGCTTACGTATGGGCGCTGAGGTATTCCATGCGTTGAAAAAGGTATTGCACGATCGTGGGTTAAGTACCGCTGTTGGTGATGAGGGTGGTTTCGCCCCGAATTTGGAAGGTACGGAAGATGCCTTGAACTCAATTATCGCCGCTATCAAGGCGGCTGGTTATGAACCGGGCAAGGATGTGATGATCGGTATGGATTGCGCTTCTTCTGAGTTTTATAAGGATGGAATCTACGATTACACGAAGTTTGAAGGAGAAAAAGGAGTGAAACGTACTTCCGACGAACAAGTGGATTATCTGGAAAAGCTGATCAACGAATACCCGATCGATTCCATTGAGGATGGTATGAGTGAGAATGATTGGGCTGGTTGGAAGAAACTGACAGATCGTATTGGTAACCATTGCCAATTAGTCGGAGATGATTTGTTCGTGACAAATGTAGAGTTCCTTTCAAGGGGTATTAAAGAAGGTTGCGGTAACTCAATCTTGATCAAGGTAAATCAGATCGGTTCCTTGACGGAGACACTGAACGCTATCGAGATGGCTCACCGTCATGGATACACGACCGTTACTTCACACCGTTCCGGTGAGACGGAAGACGCTACGATCGCCGATATCGCTGTCGCTACCAATAGCGGACAGATCAAGACGGGATCATTAAGTCGTTCGGACCGTATGGCTAAATATAACCAGCTGCTTCGTATCGAGGAGGAATTGGGAGACCGTGCCGTATACGGATACAAAAGAATCAATTAAGTATATAAAGTAAATTATAATCGCTAATTATGTAGTAATCCAAAACCCAAGATATTGAAGGGCTTATCCGTGAGGATAGGCCCTTTTTATTGATTGATAAAGTGTTATCTATAACCTCATAAAATATATCGATTAGAAAAATTGTTTTAATGAAGAAATATGTTATATTTTTGTATCGGAAATAAAAACAAATAGTATTCATTTAAAAATAGGAACAAGTATGGAACCGATTATTAATTCTCAACTTCCGGAGTTTAAAGTACAAGCTTTTCAAAATGGTAATTTCAAGACTGTAACCAACGAGGACGTTTTGGGTAAGTGGGCTATCTTTTTCTTCTACCCGGCCGATTTTACATTTGTTTGTCCAACAGAGTTGGTCGATATGGCTGAGAAGTATGAGCAGTTTAAATCAATGGGAGTAGAAATTTACTCTGTAAGTACAGACTCTCATTTTGTACATAAAGCTTGGCATGACGCTTCCGAGACTATCCGTAAGATCCAATATCCGATGTTGGCGGATCCCACTGGAGCACTGAGTCGTGCGTTTGGTGTGATGATTGAGGAAGAGGGTATGGCATACCGTGGCACTTTCTTGGTAAATCCGGAAGGAAAGATCAAAGTGGCCGAGATTCATGATAACAATATCGGTCGTGACGCTTCCGAGTTACTTCGTAAAGTTGAAGCCGCTCAGTTTGTCGCTTCACATGATGGTGAGGTTTGTCCCGCTAAATGGAAGAAAGGGGAGGCTACCTTGAAACCTAGCATTGACTTGGTAGGGAAAATCTAAATAATTAAGAGTATAGATCGTGTTAGAATCAACATTAAAAGAACAATTAAAAGGTATATTCGCAGGGTTAAATGCGAATTATACCTTTGATATATCGATCTCTCCTGCGCATGAAAGTAGACAAGAGTTGTTGGATTTATTAGGTGATGTTGCCTCTTGTTCGGATAAAATATCTATGCGAGTATCTGATGGGGATGGATTGGAATTCATTTTATTAAAGGATGGAGCGAAAACGGGGATTAAGTTTCGTGGAGTACCTAATGGACACGAGTTTACTTCCTTGCTGTTGGCGATCTTGAATTCAGATGGGAAAGGCAAGAATTTTCCGGACGAGAGTATTTGTAATCGTGTTAAAGCCTTGAATGGCTCGATACATCTGACGACCTATGTCTCTTTGACTTGTACGAATTGCCCGGATGTGGTACAGGCATTAAACGCTATGACGACTTTAAATCCTCAGATCCATCATGAGATGGTAGATGGGGCTATCAATCAGGCGGAAGTTGATGCCTTGAAGATACAAGGCGTCCCCTCTGTCTTTGCGGATGGAAAACTGATCCATGTAGGACGTGGGGAATTCGGTGAATTGTTATCGAAGCTGGAAGCTCAGTATGGAATCAATGAGAGCCTGACGGAGAAGACGGTAAAACGATATGACGTGGTTGTGGTCGGTGGGGGTCCGGCTGGTGCTTCTGCCGCTATTTATTCCGCACGAAAGGGGCTGAGTGTCGCTGTCGTGGCGGAGCGTATCGGCGGGCAGGTGAAGGAGACGGTAGGAATTGAGAATCTGATTTCAGTTCCGGAGACAACAGGTACCCAGTTGGCTGACAATCTGCGCTTGCATATGCGGCAATATCCGATTGACCTGCTGGAGCATCGTCGTATAGAGAAGGTAACGATAGAAGGAAACGAGAAGGTTTTATCTACGGCTGGAGGTGAGATATTCAAGGCTCCGGCGGTTATTGTCGCTACGGGCGCTAGCTGGCGTAAATTGAATGTACCGGGTGAGGCAGAGTATATAGGGCGTGGAGTGGCTTTTTGTCCTCATTGCGACGGTCCGTTTTATAAGGGAAAACATGTTGCCGTGGTTGGCGGTGGAAATTCCGGTATCGAGGCGGCTATTGATTTGGCGGGGATCTGTTCGAAAGTAACCGTTTTGGAGTTTATGGATGAGTTAAAAGCGGATCAAGTCTTGCAAGAGAAAGCGAAGAGTTTGCCGAATGTCGAGATCTTTGTTAGTTCACAAACAACCGAGGTGGTTGGAAATGGCGACAAGGTAACCGGTATCCGTACAAAGGATCGTAAGACAGGGGAAGAGCGTGTTATTCATTTAGACGGTATTTTTGTTCAAATCGGCTTAGCCGCTAATAGTGGTGTCTTTAAGGAGATTGTCGAAACAAATCGTCCCGGTGAGATCGTGATTGACGCACATTGCCGGACGAATGTCCCGGGTATTTATGCAGCGGGCGACGTTTCCACCGTACCCTTTAAGCAAATCATTATTTCTATGGGAGAAGGCGCCAAAGCGGCCCTTTCGGCCTTTGAAGATCGGGTACGTGGTGTACTCGGTTGATGAAATACCTACAAATAGGTAATTTTTGAACAGCGTATCTCTTTTATCGGTTATATTACTATATTTGCGATCGAGAGAAAAGAGATGGATAGATTAAGAAAATATCTGAGGATATTACTCCCTGCGCTGTTCATAGCCTATTTGGGATGTATTATTGCGTTTACCCACGTTCATATTGTCAACGGGGTAACAATCGTCCATTCTCACCCGTATCATAAAACGGACGATGGTCGTCCGGACCATGAACATGGCTACGCCGAGTTTCAGTTGCTTCATCAGTTATCTGTCTTGCAGATAACAGGTGCGGCTTTCGTCGCTATTCTGCTGGCGGCTTTTTATTCCTTTATCCGTAACTTATCTTTCGCTCCGGTCTATCCGGACTATATCGTTCCCTTCCGGGGAAGACGTACGCTTCGGGCTCCTCCCATATTCTGATATTGTGAGATTAATAACATTGTATTACTTATCAGAATAAATTAAAATGAATAAATTTTTCATCTTTATACTATGCCTGTGCTGTGCCCTAACGGTAGCTCAGGCCACGGGAGAGGACCGTCTAAACGACTCAGACGCAAATGTTTTCGGACATGTCTTGGATAAGAAAACAGGGGAACATCTTCCCTTTATCAACGTATTGTTAAAAGGTACCACGATCGGTACGACCACCGATAACTCGGGACATTATTTCCTGAAGAATCTGCCGGAAGGTAAATTTACGCTGGAATATAAAGCGCTCGGGTATAAGACTGTCTCTAAAGAAGTGAGCCTAAAGAAAGGAAAAACCTTAGAGATTAATGTAGAACTGGAAGAAGACCAGATCGCCTTGGATGGCGTGGTGGTATCTGCGAATCGTGCGGAAACTTCCCGCCGGTTGGCTCCCACATTAGTGAATGTATTGGATGCGAAGGTTTTTACTACGACCAATGCGGTGAATTTGGCACAGGGACTAAATTTCCAACCGGGTGTACGGGTGGAGACGAATTGCCAGAATTGCGGTTTCCAGCAAGTCCGGATCAATGGATTAGACGGACCTTATACCCAAATACTGATTGATTCACGTCCCATATTCAGTGCTTTATCCGGCGTATATGGGCTTGAGCAAATACCGGCGAATATGATCGAGCGGGTAGAGGTGATGCGAGGAGGGGGATCGGCACTGTTCGGCTCGTCCGCTATCGCCGGGACAATTAATATCATCACGAAGGAGCCCTTGAGAAATTCCGGGGAATTGTCGCATACGTTAACCTCGATTGGCGGGACATCTGCTTTCGATAATAATACGACCCTAAATGCCTCTTTGGTATCGGAAAATGGGAAAGCGGGCTTATATCTTTTTGGCCAGAACCGTCATCGTTCCGGTTTTGATCAGGATGGAGATGGTTTTACGGAGTTGCCTAAATTGAAGAATCAAACGGTTGGTTTCCGTTCGTACCTGAAAACGAGTACTTATAGTAAATTGACATTCGAGTATCATCATATGAATGAATACCGCAGGGGAGGAAATCTGTTGGATCGTCCGCCTCATGAAGCGGATATCGCCGAACAGTTGGAGCATTCGATTGATGGAGGAGGTCTGAAATTCGATCTTTTCTCCAAGGATTACAAACATAAATGGAGTGTTTTCACTTCTGCCCAGAATACAGACCGGGATAGTTATTACGGGACGAACCAAGATCCGAACGCTTACGGCAAGACTACGGACCTGACGGTTATGGCCGGTACGCAATATGCTTATAGTTTTGATAAATTCTTGTTTATGCCATCGGATTTGACTGCCGGTTTGGAGTATAGTTTCGATCATTTGAAAGACGAGATGATCGGGTATAATCGCTTTACGAATCAGAAGGTGCATATCGAGAGTGCGTTTTTGCAGAATGAGTGGAAAAATAAGCGATGGAGCTTCTTGATTGGCGGTCGTTTGGATAAACATAATATGATGGATCATGTAATATTCAGCCCTCGTGCGAATATCCGTTTTAACCCGACGGAAGATATCAATATCCGGGCTAGTTATTCCAGTGGTTTCCGTGCCCCGCAAGCGTTCGATGAGGATATGCATATCTCGGCGGTCGGCGGAGAGGTCGCTATGATCCAGCGTGCGAAAGATTTATCCGAGGAGAAATCGCAGAGCTTGAGTGCTTCGGTCGATTTTTACCATCGTTTTAAGAATGGTATCCAGTTGAACTTCTTGGTGGAAGGTTTTTACTCCAGCTTAAGTGATGTGTTTGTCTTGGAAGATATTGGGAAAGATGAGCAAGGCAATCTGATTAAGGAACGTCGTAACGGTTCCGGGGCGAAAGTGATGGGATTAACCTTGGAAGGAAAGTCGGTGTTAACTTCATGGCTATCTTTGCAAGCGGGCGCTACTTTCCAGCGAAGCCGTTATAAAGAGGCCGAGAAATGGAGCGATGACGAGAATGTGCCAGCCGAGACAAAGATGTTCCGTACGCCGGATATCTATGGTTATTTTACGGCTACCCTTACGCCTTTCAAACGTTTCACGGCTTCCCTGTCGGGAACCTATACGGGAAGTATGTTGGTGCAGCATTTGGCGGGATATATACCTTTGGATAAGGCGGTGGAGACTCCGGATTTCTTTGATATGAATATCAAGCTTGCGTATGAGTTCCCGCTTTACAAAGAGCTGAAACTAGAAGTAAATGGAGGCGTGCAGAATCTGTTTAACGCTTACCAATCCGACTTTGACCAAGGTAAGAACCGGGATTCCTCCTATATCTATGGCCCGGCTAGCCCGAGAAGTTATTTTGCCGGTGTAAAGATGAGTTTTTAATCATGTAATGCCCTTTGAAAAAACATGTACGTGTTTCGTGAAAAACATGTACATGTTTCCGAAAAAAGACGTACGTGTTTTTTTGAAGGCAAAATAAACAAAAAGACAGTGTTCCCAAGCATATGATCGCCCTACGGAAACACTGTCTTTTTTATGGGATAAATCGGGATGTTTTATTTAACGAACGGAGCGGCTTGCAAATAGGCGGCGCTCTTCTCTACGCCCTCGAACTGGGTACGGCCTTTCTTGTCGCCTTCCAGTTCCACGTAGTAGCCGAGGATACCGATCTCGTACGCTTTCTTGAATATATTCGGGAAATTCATCATACCGGAATCACCGATGATCCAACGATCCTTGATGTGCAATAACTTAAAACGATTCGGATAATTCTCCATCCATTCCACGGGATCTTGCTGTCCCATAACGGCCCAATATACATCCAACTCGAACATAACCTTATCCGGATCGGTATTTTTCAGGAATAACTCCTCGATATAAGTACCCTTAGGTGGTGCCCACGGATTCGGGTTCTGTTCCGGTTTCTCTCCGGCTTTCAATACCCGTTTGAACTCATTGCTATGATTATGGTAACCCCATAGGATTCCGGCTTTCTTCGTGATCTCTCCGGCACGGTTGAAGATCTCTGATACTACTTTGGCGTCATCCTCGTTTTCGATACGGGGTAAACTCGGTTGTACCATACAACTAACACCTAGCTCGGCATGGATATCGGTTGCCTTTTTCCAGAACTCGTCGAATTTGGGCATATTCTCTTTCGTGTACTCACGAAGAGAAGGGGTCAAGTGTGAGCTGCTGATTCTCAAACCGGCATCATCCACCATTTTCTTATAATCCTTGGAGGCGATGAATGTCGTATTTTTAGGATTATAATCACCGAATTTACCAGTGTCTTCCCTATATCCGAAAATCTCCAGATCGGTATATCCTGCTTTTGCCAATCGGTTCAACCCGTTAGGCATATCTTGCAGTAACTCCTGTCCGAGCGAATAGGTTTGCAATCCCATCTTTTTCCCGGCGGTTGCCGAGGATACCGCATCCGTGGCGGGTATGGATCTGGTGGGATTTGAAGCCATTACTTTTTGGCTGGCTATGCCCCCTAAAGTAAGTAATGAAATGTTTCTCAAAAATGTTCTTCTGTCTGTCATGGTGATAAAGAATTAAAATTAAACATCTGTTTCTCGCAAATATAGTTAACCTTTTTGAAGTTTATTAAGAAAAAGTACCTCAAAAACCTACGATTGGGTTTAAATAGATTTAAAATTTGACATAACTCAATTTTACGAACTTACTCCATACATCCAATTACCTGAATAAGGGGATTGTTTGGTATACCTCCGTAGATTTTTAATGTGATTTTACCCATTCTTAGGTATTGTGGGGCGGTAGTCTCTGATCGTAACTTTGCAACGTTTTAAATAACATAATTGATTAAATGATGATGAAGAAAATCAGAGGGCTTTTCCTCTCCTTTTTACTGTTGCTTATTTCCATCTCGGCTTTTTCTCAACATAAAACAATGATATCGGGCAAAGTCCTGTCCACGGAAAAAACAACCGTGGATTTCGCTACCGTTTATCTAAAAGGTACGAATTACGGCGGGACTACGAATGAGGAAGGTATCTATCATCTTCAAGCTCCCGCGGGAGAATATACATTAGTAGTATCGGCTATCGGATATAAGACGGTAGAGAAACCCGTGAAACTGATGCGTGGGGAACGGACAAAGATGAATGTGGTAATCAGCCCTCAAGCTACGGAGTTGGATGAGGTGGTTGTCGTTTCTAATGGCGTGACCCGGCTCAAGCGTTCTGCGTTCAATGCCGTGGCCCTCGATACGAAAGCCTTGCAAAATTCAACCCAGAACTTGAGTGAAGCCTTGGCTCAAGCGCCCGGAATGAAGATCCGGGAGTCCGGCGGTGTCGGCTCGGATATGCAACTGATGATGGATGGATTTACCGGCAAGCATATCAAGATCTTTATCGATGGGGTTCCGCAAGAAGGTGTCGGCAGTTCTTTCGGACTGAATAACATTCCGGTGAATTATGCCGAGCGTATAGAGGTCTATAAGGGTGTGGTACCGGTGGGTTTCGGAACAGACGCTATCGGAGGTGTTATCAATATCATCACCAAGAAGAACCGGGACAAATGGTTCTTGGATGCTTCTTATTCATACGGGTCTTTCAATACGCATAAATCTTATGTGAACTTCGGACAAACTTTCCGGAGCGGACTCACGTATGAGATCAACGTTTTTCAGAATTATTCGGATAATAATTACTATGTGGATACTCCGGTGAAGGACTTTACGACCGGAGCGATCAATAAGAAAAAGATCGAGCATGTGAAGCGTTTTCATGATACGTATCATAACGAGGCCGTTATCGGGAAAATCGGTTTCGTGGATAAGAAATGGGCGGATCGTTTGATGTTCGGGTTTACCTATTCACATATGTATAAAGATATACAGACGGGCGTACGCCAAGAAGTGGTGTTTGGCGGCAAATATCGGAAGGGATACTCGATCATGCCGTCGTTGGACTATCGCAAGCGTGATTTCTTCGTTAGGGGCTTGGATTTGGTATTGACGGCGAATTATAATAAGAACATGACGAACAATGTAGATACCTCTTCCTATGAATATAATTGGCGTGGCGAGATGCGTCCGCTCCGGATGCCCGGTGAGCAATCTTATCAGAACACCCGGTCGGATAATAATAACTGGAACGGAACCTTAACGGCTAACTACCGTATCGGTAAGGCACATACATTCACGTTCAATCACGTGATCAACGCGTTCCGGCGTTCGAATCAGTCTCTTTTGAACGAGGACTCGGAAGCGAACGCTATCCCGAAGGAAACCCGTAAAAATATCAGCGGTCTTTCGTATCGCTTGATGCCGACGGAACATTGGAACTTGTCTGTGTTCGGTAAATATTACAACCAGTTTATCGCAGGGCCTGTCGCTACTTCCTCGGCTCAAGATGACTATATACGTACGACCAATTCGGTAAGCGCGATGGGATATGGGGCTGCGGGAACTTACTTTATCTTGAAAAGCTTGCAAGCGAAATTATCCTATGAGAAAGCCTATCGTCTGCCGACCAATGAGGAGATGTTTGGCGATGAGGACCTTGAGACCGGCGATATTTCCTTGAAACCGGAGAACAGCGATAATGTGAATCTGAATTTAAGCTACAACGAGACATTCGGTAAGCATTCCGTATATGTGGAAGGCGGATTGATCTACCGGAATACGAAAGATTATATCCAACGGAATATATCGGATTTGAGCGGCGGTAAATATGGCGCTACCTATGTGAATCATGGTCGTGTAGAGACCAAGGGTTACAATATCTCGGTTCGCTACGGTTTCGCTAACTGGGTAAGCGTAGGAGGAAACTTTACGCAGATGAATGTGAGGGATAACGTGAAGACGGTTACCAGCGGGACGAACCAAGAGAGCTTGACATATGGCGCACGTATGCCGAATCTTCCTTATCAGTTTGCCAACTCGGATGTGACCTTCTACTGGCGCAATTTGTGGAAGAAAGGCAATACGCTAAGTGTCACTTACGATAATTTATATATGCATAGTTTCCCGCTGTATTCGGAGGCAGTAGGCAGTGAATCCGAATTTGTGGTACCAACTCAATTCTCGCATAACCTGACACTCTCTTATGGTATACAGAACGGGCGTTACAATATCTCTTTCGAGTGCAGGAATCTCACGAACGAGAAATTATACGATAACTTCAGCTTGCAGAAGGCTGGCAGGGCTTTCTATGGTAAGGTGAGGGTTTATTTCGGTAATTAATTTAAAGTGTGACTATCTTTTATTTATCAATAATTAATTCAAAACATAATAGATTAAAACAACATGAAGAAGAATTATTTAATGACAGGTCTTGCCGCCGCGTTATTGGTTGGGGGAGTATTTACTTCTTGTAGTGACGACGATCCTGTAAACCCGGATAACGGAGGCAACGGGAATGGAAATGGCGGAGGATCGACCTCGGAGGTGGTTTCGAGCTATGTAGTTGCCGCTTCTGTCGGTGACGCGAATTACTTGTTGACAGCCGATACGCTGGGTGATGGCTCTATCTCCGCTAAAAACAACGGACTCACTACGGAAAGCGGTACGCAATGGATCTTCTATAAGGATAAATATTTGTATCGTTTGGTTTACAATCAAGGAAATGCCGGTGTTACTTCTTCATACGTACTGAATACGGAAGGCAAGGTTAAGGAGCGTGATAATACTTACGAGATCAAGCGGTTTACTTCTTATGGTATCTACGGTGACTATATCATTACATCTTCTACCGGTGATCTGGGTGAGGAATATGCGGACGAGAATGGTTATCTGCCTAAAGGTTTCTTGCTCTCTTATCTGGATGTGGCCAAAGAGACGTTTACGACAAACACGAATACGATCTTGTCGGAGAATTATTTGGGAAATGGCGAGTTTGTTACGTTAGCGGGTATTCTCCAAGCGAACGGCCGGATCTATTCCGCGGCTATCCCGATGGGATTGAGTAAGTACGGCGTGAAAGCGGAGGGAGGTAAATATGTTAAATACCCGGAGCTGGTAAAGACTGAATCCGGAGGAAGCGGTAGTGGCGCTTACGAAAAAGGGGAATTGCAATGGACGCAATATCCGAACGAGGCTTGGGTCGCTATTTATGCGAACGAGAAATTCGAGAACCCGAAACTGATAAAGACGGATAAGATCAGTTATGCTTGCGGACGTAACCGTTCTCAATACTACCAGACCATTTGGACGGCAGACAACGGCGATGTGTATGTGTTCTCGCCCAGCTATGCCAAGACGATGACCGCGGAGGTACAGAAAACGACTTTGCCGGCCGGTGTAGTTCGTATTAAGGCTAACGCGGAGGGGTTTGATCCTGATTATTATTGTAATTTGGAGGCACAGACGGGTGGTAAGGCATTCTTGCGTTGTTGGCATATCACGGAAGATTATTTCTTGTTGTTGATGTATGATCGTCCGTTGACTGAATCCGGATTCGCCGCGAAAGAGTTGGCTATTTATAAAGGAGAGGATAAGAGTCTTACTTACGTGAAGGGGCTGCCTTCCACGGATGTTATTTCCGGATTTGGCAATACTCCGTTCTCGGAGGATGGTATCGCTTATATGGCGGTTACGACTACCGATGGAAGTCAACCTGCCGTGTATCGTATCGATCCGAAGACAGCTACCGCTACAAAAGGTCTTACCGTTGAGGCAGAGCAAATCAGTGGTGTAGGTAAATTGACTGCCGCTCAAGAATAATAAGCAAGTATGAGTCGGACTCACATTCTTTTAATATTCCTCCTGCTCCCGCTAACCCTGCGGAGCCAGGAGGATATTTGTATAGGAAAGGAACTGGTTTTGTACTCTACCGTATTGCAAGAAGACCGGAGTTATTGGATACACCTGCCGGAGCATTATAATATGGATACGAAACAACGCTATCCGGTTGTTTACCTGCTAGATGGAGATTCTTTCTTTCATTCGCTGGTAGGCATAAGGAAAACGTTGGCATCCGGTAGAGGTAAATATCTACCTCCCTGTATTATTGTCGGGGTATTAAATACGGATCGGACACGTGATTTTACGCCTACCGCTTCAGCCGCCGGACGGGATGGTAAAATCTCCATAGATGCGATTCCGCAAGGAGGGGGAAGTGAGGCTTTCAGTAAGTTTCTTACGGAAGAACTTCGCCCTGCTATCGATAGTGCCTATCGCACGAACGGCTGGAATATGCTTATCGGTCATTCGTATGCGGGGCTTTTCACCTTGAATATGTTTCTTCGTCATACGGAATTATTTGATACCTATCTAGCGGTCGACCCTAGTTTGTGGTGGGATCAGGGGCGGTTGGTCCGGGAGGCGGAGGCTTTGGTTGCAGGCCGGGATTTTAAAGGGAAAAGCCTGTATATCGGTGTCGCGTCTAAAAAAAGGACGGACCGGGTGGACATTCATCTTGACAAAGTGAGTTATCTTCTTTCGGAGCTTTTACCGCAAGCGGAGAACCTGCGTTTCTTTAGTAAATCATTTCCCGACGAGAACCATGGAACGGTAGCGGTTCCGGGTATATATGACGGGATTAAACAATTATTCGGAAAATGAGAAAATTCTTTGCGAAAGTACATTTATGGCTATCGATACCTTTTGGCATTATTATTGCGATTGTCTGCCTGACCGGGGCGATTCTCGTCTTTGAGACAGAGATATTAGAATTAGGCTACCCTTCCCGTTATTTTGTAAAGGAAGTAAAAGGGGAACCTCTCTCGCCTGCCACCTTGATAGAATCGGCGCGCCAACAATTACCCGATTCGGTTCGAATAAACGGTATTCGGGTATCGTCTGACCCGAGACGAACTTATCAACTGATATTACCGGGGAAAAAGGCCGCGGGTTTTATTGATCCCTACACCGGGGAGGTGACCGGGATGGATGACGGACAAGGTTTTTTCCTGAAAATGATGCGTCTTCATCGTTGGTTACTTGATGAGTATAAACGGGATGGAAGTTTTTCTTGGGGAAAATCAATAGTTGGCTATGCGACTTTGGTCTTGGCGATTATTATTATAAGTGGAATCGTAATTTGGTATCCCCGTAATAAAAAAGTATTGAGAAACCGGTTGAAAGTAAAGACCAAGGCTGGTTGGTTCCGTTTCTTCTATGATTTACATGTCTCCGGGGGATTCTATGCGGCATTGCTCCTGCTTATCTTAGCGTTAACCGGATTAACATGGTCGTTTGGTTGGTATCGAAATGCCTTTTATAGTGTCTTCGGTATTAGTGCAAACCCGCCTCAAGCGCATCATGCTCCAGCTTCTTCCGGCGCGAAGAAACCCGCGAAGAAAAAGACGGATTACACACAATGGGCTGAGGTGTTATCGGCATTGAAAAGCCATTATCCGGACTTTAACTCAATCACGATCCAAGATGGCTCCGCTACGGTTTCTACGGCCCGTTATGGAAATACGAGAGGAAGCGACCGTTACTCCTTTGATCCTGCTACGGGTGAGATTACGGAAGTCCAATTATATAAAGATCTCCCAAAATCGGGGAAGATAAGAGGATGGATTTATTCCGTACACGTCGGCTCGTGGGGGGGAATGACTACCCGTATATTGACTTGCTTAGTTTCCTTGTTGGGGACGATCTTCGCGATAACCGGCTATTATTTTTGGATAAAGAAACAATTCAGGAAACTGAGATGAAAAGAAAGAGGTATGTTTGACCCACATACCTCTTCATAAATCTAAACCAATCAAGTTGAATACGCAAACGTTGTAATATTAAGGTTAAACAGTTATGTATGTAAAAGTGTGCGTCTATTCAATTCCTTCTTTCCTTATAGATGCCAACCACTGGTCGATCCGCCCTTCTGTTTGATCGTCTTCATTCATTTCATCCAAAGGAAGTCCGACGAACATACCGTTTATGCAGGCGGTGGAACTGTCAAATGAATATCCCGAAGCATCTACAGCGCCAATGAATTTGCAACCTGTATTTCGCAGGTCGGAATAGATCGTACCGATGGCGTCACAGAAAGTGTCGCTAAAAGAGGCTGAGTCTCCGCAACCGAATAATGCGACGGTTTTCTCACTTAAGTCCAGCTTTTTCAGTTTCCCTAGATAACTATCCCAATCATCTTGCAAATCTCCGGCGCCCCAAGTGGAACAGCCCAATAACAAGATTTCATAAGGCGCTACATCAGCGGGAGAAGCGTTAGATACGTCATGAATATCTTTGTCTTCCACACCCAGCTTCTCTGCGATACGTTTCGCGATCCCTTCCGTCGTTCCTGTAGACGAGCCGTAGAATATTCCTATAGTCTTCATTTCTATTTGTTTTTATAGTTTGATAACGAAAGCAAATATCCGATATCTTATTAGTCTCGGCAATACCTATAAATATGTATTTTGACGGTCGGGAATACCCACGAATGGCCAGCTTAAATCACCACTCGATAAACTTACCTCTTTGCCTGCGTTTCTCCAATTCCTCTTGCAGATAACGTTGGCGGTCTTTGGCGATGTAACGACGGGCGAAGATATTGGGGACGGCTACGCCTAAAGAGATACAAAGGATGATGAGGGCGGAGTTAATACCATTGGAGAAGGCGTTCGTAACCTCGCCGATCACCCCGTGAAGGTTGATAAAACCTAATAACGAGCGATACATCAATACTCCCGGGATCATTGGGATAACAGAAGGGATCGTCAATACATGGTTCGGTACATGGAACCAATGAACCGCTTTCACTGCGATCAGGCTGACAACGAAACTTCCCATAAACGAGCCGATCACGGGACCATAGCCCAGCTCGAAGTTCACGAAGTTCCGGATGCATACGGCGATAATACCGCCTAAAGCAACCACCCATAATAAACGGCGTTGGATATTGAATATCATAGAGAAACCAACGGCGGATATGGCAGCCGCTATCGCATATACGTAATACGGATCATGCGGGACCATGCTTAGTTCGCTGAATTTATGGTCGATCGATACGTCGTTCATCACGAGCAGGCGCAAGGCGAAAGCGATACCGAAAGTCATTGCCGCTACCATCATCACCGTGTTTGCGGCACGGGTAATACCGACCAGCAAGTGATTATCGATCATATCGTCTACAAAATTAATCAAAGGTACGCCCGGTACGATGAATAGGGCACAAGCCAGTAACGGGAGATACGGAGTATCGGATATTCCCAGAAAAGATGAGGCATATGCTAGGCAAGTACAAATAAAGGCGGCAAGAGCGATCCCCATGTAGGCGTTAAGGCCAGCCTCTACACAACGGGCACGCACCCTGAAACCGATAAAAGTACAGATCGAGGTTAACAAGAACGCGATCCAGTCTCCTCCAAATAACTTACAGAAACCTCCACAAGCGAATCCTGCTCCGACCGCTACGATATAAGGGGTATAATTCCGAGGTTGGCGAACTATCTTTTCCAATTCTTCCTCATATTTATCCAAAGAATAATCTTGCTCGATCGCCCGCCATGAGAGCTTGCTGACCTGTGATATCGTTGTCATGTTAATACCATGTTTCTCGCATTTCTGGAATTTGGAGAATGAGTTTCGCTCATCGCTTACGTTCACCATAATCATGGTCCATCGGATATCGATATGCAATTTCTCCTCGGGAATCCCCATAAAGGCGGCCACCCGCTTCATGTTACGCTCGATACGGTTCGTATCGGCGGCACTTTCCATCAACAATTTTCCCGTACGGAGCAAAAGATCCAATTTGCGCCGTAATAACAATACTTCCTTGTCTGTCATCATCTTCTTTTTGTTCTTATATATGTGTTCTCTATACCCTAACCCACGAGGATATGAATCTTAAATGAATGGCAGGTCTTCTGACTGACTCCCATTCTAATGCCTTCCCGGCTTACTAGGCCAGTGGCGAAAGTAGTATTAGAATGTTAAAGGAGTTTCACAGCAGCGGGACTGTACCGGATTCTCACCGGATTCCCTTTTAATCCGTATGCCCGAACGAGCGTACGGAACCAATTCGGATGCAAAGGTATGAAATCATGCTAATATCCGTCTCGCTTCAGTAAGAATAATTATCCGGATACTTATATATTCTTTGTTGAATGCGCTTCTATTCTATAAATCACGCCGTGGTCTGTACGGATCACGCCGTGGATTTTATAAACCACGCCGTGGTTTGTACAGACCACGTTGAAAATTGAGGAATAGATGCTGATGCAATTCTCTTTATATATAAGAGAACGGATGTTTATTTCTTATTCCGTACAAGATTTTATGCATGTGTGTGCCTTAAAAGCCTTAAATAAAAGGATCGTACTTGTATTTTACGATTTCCTTTTTATTTAAAGAAGCTTGTACGTCAATTAACCGTTGGTTGCTGCTTCCCCGGAATAAAAGGCTCTCATCCCGAAGGGTTTGTTTGTAGCGGCCATCTACCAATACGTCGATATAGGATAATAAGGCGGCTTGTGCCGGGTTCTTTATCAGGTCCTCGAATTTATATCCCGTGTAGCACCAGATCGTCTTTTGGCTTTTTTCCTTGATCGCCTTGGCTACCTCGGTGAAGCCTTCCGGCTGGAACATGGGATCTCCTCCGCTGAAGGTGACGTTGGCGAACTCGTCAGCCAGCACTTTCTCCACGATCTCTTCCGTTCTTACTTTCTTCCCTTTATGGATGTCCCATGATTCGGGGTTGTGGCAACCCGGGCATTTGTTCGGGCAACCCGCCGCATAGATGGCGGTCCGGAATCCCGGACCGTCTACGGTGGTATCTTCGATGATATCTATGATAGACAACATGGTAATTGAAAATTGAAAATTGACAATTGAAAATTAGTTGTGGGTGACACGGTCGTTCAACTCGGATAGCTTGGCGTTGTTCCAACGGTCGGTGGTTCCTACCAAGTAACCGGTGATGCGTTGAAGTTTGTCCAAGTGTTTGCTGCCGCATTTCGGGCAGGCTTCCAGATTCGGGGTGGAGTTCTCGTAGCCACAATCCAGACAACGGTTACGATTATGGTTTACGGAACCGTATCCGATATTGTATTTATCCATCATATCCACGACACGCATGATCGCTTCGGGGTTATGCGTAGCGTCGCCATCCATCTCTACGTAAAAGATATGGCCGCCACGAGTCAAATCATGATAAGGAGCTTCCACTTCGGCTTTATGACGGGCACTGCACTTATAATATACCGGGACGTGATTAGAGTTCGTATAATAATCCCGATCCGTGATACCGGGGAGCGATCCGAACTTCTTACGATCTTTTCCTGTGAACTTGCCGGACAAACCTTCTGCCGGAGTTGCCAGTACGCTATAATTGTGTTGGTATTGCTCCGAGAATTGGTTGGCACGATCCCGGATATACGTAACGATCCTTATGCCTAAGGCTTGCGAATCCTCATCTTCGCCATGATGCTTCCCGGTAAGGGCTACCAAGCATTCGGCCAGTCCGATAAAGCCGATGCCCAAGGTGCCTTGGTTGATAACGGAGGCAATCGAATCGTTAGGCTTCAATTTTTCCGAGCCTAACCACAAGGAAGACATCAACAACGGGAATTGCTTCGCGTAAGCGGTTTTCTGGAACTCCATACGCTCATGCAACTGACGAGCCGTAAGTTCCAGCATATGATCCAGTTTAGCGAAAAATAGGGCGATACGCTCTTCCTTATTCTCCACTTGCATGCACTCGATAGCCAATCGTACGATATTGATCGTCGAGAAGGATATATTACCTCGTCCGATAGAAGTTTTTGGTCCGAAACGATTCTCGAATACACGGGTACGGCATCCCATGGTCGCTACCTCGTGGATATAGCGCTGAGGATCGTCCTCTTTCCAATCCTCGCTTTGGTTGAAGGTCGCGTCGAGATTCAAGAAGTTCGGGAAGAAACGACGGGCGGTGACCTTGCAGGCCAATTGGTAAAGATCGTAGTTACGGTCTTCCGGCAGATAGCTTACGCCTCGTTTCTTTTTCCATATCTGGATCGGGAAGATAGCGGTCTCGCCGTTACCTACGCCTCTGTAAGTACTTTTTAATAACTCCCGGATGATGCAACGACCTTCCGCCGAGGTGTCGGTCCCATAATTGATGGAGCTGAATACCACTTGGTTGCCTCCACGGGAATGGATCGTGTTCATATTATGGATAAAAGCCTCCATCGATTGGTGTACACGGCTTACCGTGCGGTTGATGGCATGTTGTATGACGCGTCTATCACCGCTTAATCCATCCAAGGTCTGTGTCTGGTAATCGTCGATAGGCTTATTATATAAGTGGGAGAAATCCTGTCCGTATAAATCCTCTAAGGTCTTTACTTCCTCGATAAAGCTATTACGTACGTAAGGAGCTAGGTAGAAGTCGAACGCCGGTATCGCCTGTCCGCCATGCATCTCGTTTTGGGCGGTCTCTAGAGAGATACAGCCAAGGATGCTTGCGGTTTCGATTCGTTTAGCCGGACGTGATTCGCCATGACCGGCGGAGAACCCGTATTTCAGGATGCGATCCAACGGGTGTTGTACGCAGGTCAAGCTTTTAGTCGGATAATAATCTTTATCATGAATATGGAGGTAGTTGTTAGATACGGCTTCCTTGACCTCTTCGCTCAATAAATAGTCATCGACAAACGGCTTGGTGGTCTCGCTGGAGAATTTCATCATCATGCCGGCGGGTGTATCGGCGTTCATATTCGCGTTCTCACGGGTGATGTCGTTGGATTTGATATTGATAATCTCCAAGAACATATCCCGTGTTTTCGCCTTGCGGGCTACGCTTCGCTGATTTCGGTAAGCGATATATTTCTGCGCTACGTCCTTCCGGCTACTGGCCATCAATTCCAGTTCCACGGCATCTTGAATCGCCTCTACGGTCATTTGAGGTTCTCCCTTGAATGAGATATGGTCTGTGATTTGGCGAATCAGTTGCATATCTTCTCCCTTGTCTGTATGCAACATGGCTTTACGGATAGCGGTTACTATCTTCTCCTCGTTGAAGCCAACGATACGCCCGTCCCGTTTAACAACTGTCTGTATCATGATGTCGATTAATTTGTGATTGATTATGCGTGCAAAGGTATCTTATTACTCTATATGATTTTCTTTTTGGAAAACTTTTTGCTGATTAAATTATGTTAATATATTAATTTACAGTGAGTTGTAAAAAGTTTTGGAAAACTTTGTATCTTGCATGATTGCTTTTGTTTTCCTTTTTGGCGATGTGATGTGTTATAAGCTTCTCTTTGTAAAGCTATTAAAGAACATAAGCCGGGATATATTTTTGTTTATATAAAATAATTCATACTTTTGCCCCCGTTTTGGTGATGACGTAAAAACCATCCGGTTTCGTCATAAAGAGGGAATCCGGTGTGAATCCGGAGCAGTGCCCGCTACTGTAAGCTTTTGTAAAGTAGAAAACATTTCTCATACCACTGTCTGTAAAAGACGGGAAGGTCGTTCTCTACGAAGTAAGTCAGGAAACCTGCCAAGCGTTTTTATTGCTGTTTTTCTCGGGGTCAGGAAAGCGGAAATATACATAATAACAAATCGTTTATGAAAAGAAAGTGTTTGTGCGCGGCTTTAGCTGTAAGTTGTGCGATAAACGTATCATTTGCGCAGGTACGTTTACAGGGTAAGGTCGTGGATGAAAGTAATGAACCAATCCCGGGCGCGAATATCCGCGTGTCGGAATCCTTGAATGGTACAACCACGGATGCCGGCGGAAAATTTGAGCTGAACCTTCCCGATGGTAGACATCGTATTCGTGTGACTTACCTTGGCTATGAACAGGGCGTGTATCAAACGGATCACTCGGAAAAAGATGTCGTTATTAAGCTGAAAGAAAAGTATGTGAATATCGATCAAGTGGTGGTAACCGGTACCGGTTCGCATCGCCGCATGAGTAATTCTCCTATTCCCGTGAAAGTGCTTACGGGAAAAGACTTGAAAGAGGCGAGCGTAACCAATTTCCAAGATGCGATGACCAAGCTGAATCCGAGTATCGTATTTATGGAAAACGGACAGGGGGCTACGATGAATATGAACGGATTGACAGAGAAATACGTGGTTATCTTGGAAAACGGTAAGCGTTTGGCCGGCGATGATACCTATTCCCGTATCGATATGTCTAACGTAAAGCGGGTAGAGATATTGAACGGGGCCGCTTCCGCTTTGTATGGTAGCGATGCGATCGCCGGCGTTATCAATATCATCACGGATGATTCCCGTAATAAGGTGAACGTGACGAGCAATAGCCGTTATGGTAGCAAGAACCAATTCTTGCAGTCGGTCAATGCGGACGTGAATGTAGGGAAGTTCGGTTCATATACTTCTTATCAATATCAACGGGCCGATGGTTGGCAATTAAATCCCTATACGGAGAGTAAAGGCGAGTTGGTTCCTACCAATAAGCAAGCTTCCGAGGGATTTCACCGGAACGTGATCAACCAACGTTTCACGTACGACGCTACGGATCGTTTGTCTTTTTATGTGCGTGGTACTTTCTTCGGACGTTCCAGCGATCGTCCGATGCCAATGGATAAAGTGAATACGACCAACTATGATATGAGAAAAGAGACGTTCACTTATGGGGCGGGCGCTCAATACATGATTAATAAGAACTCTTATTTGAACGCTGATTATCTGTCGGACAATCATAGTACGTATAAGGATTTCTTTGATGGAAAGAAAAGCGGAGAGAGTGATATGACGAAACGGATTCATTACCATAACTTGAATGTCAAGGGAATCTTTCGTTTGGGCAAATATAATAAGCTTTCGGCTGGTGCGGAGTTCATTAAAGAGTTACTGAGTAGCGAGACGGATAACATAGCGGGTAAAAGTATGTACACGACTGCGCTTTATGCTCAAGACGAGATCAATATCAATGAGCATTTCCAAGCGTACGCGGGTTTGCGCTATATTTACCATGAGAATTTTAAGAGTTATGCGACTCCTAACGTGGCTTTGCTGTATAAGGTAGGCGGTTTTAATTTCCGCGGATCGTATGCGGCTGGTTTCCGTACACCTGAATTGAAAGAGTTGTATACGGAATCGGAGAAGAAAGCGTCCGGAGCGACTCGCCTTACGATCGGTAATCCGGATCTGGACCCGGAGAAGAGCGACAATTTTACGTTGAGCGCAGAATATACGATGCGGTATTTCTCTTTGTCCGTGTCCGCTTTTATGAATAACGTACGTAGCATGATTAACTATAAGATGTTGGATACGGCGGAACGGGATGCTTATAACACCGCCCATGGTACGTACTATGATGAGATACAGATGCGTGCGAATATCGATAAAGCGAAGATCAAAGGTATTAACGTGGCCTTCAATAGTTATCTGGGAGCGGGCTTTACCTTGAATGGTGGCTATAGTTTCATGGATGGAAAAAACGTATATGAGGATGAGCCTTTGGATAAGACCGTTAAGCATAGTGGTACGGTAGCGGCTATGTGGTCTCATACTTGGAATAAGTATAAGCTGAACGTGAATTTTAACGGACGTATCCAAGGGGAACGTTATTCTACTTCTTATGGATACGCACCGAAATATTCCTTGTGGAATCTCAATACGAGCCATACGTTTAGAGCCGGCGATTTCTTGTTGGAACCGGGAGTAGGTATCGAGAACCTTTTTGATTATGTAGATGATCGTCCCTTTAATTACAATTACGCTACATTGACCCCGGGCCGTACCTATTACGTCAGCCTTCTGGTCCGTTTCAAGCAGTAAACTGTCACATGTCAACTATTAACTAATATAATAATGTATAGGGGATTTTTACGATCCATGTTTGTTTGTTCACTCCTGCTCGGGCTCGCCTGTTCATTATGGGCGAAACCCGGGCGGGAGTTTTACGCTTCCGATATCCGGGAGAGCATGGAAAAGGGAGATAAGTTAGCGATCTTGATGGTACATTTCGGGAGTGCTTACCCGGAAGCTCGTACCCAAGTACTCGATGTGATGAACAAGCGTGTCAAGGAGGCTTTCCCAGACGTGGAAGTCCGGCAGGCTTATAGCGCCCGTAGCGTAGTGAGTCGGTTGAGGGCGCAAGGTGTTTGGGTTCAGTTGCCGGCGGACGCCTTGGTAGAGTTGCGTGATCAAGGGTTTACCCATGTGATAATCCAACCGACTATCATTATAGAGGGTGTGGAGATGGAAGCGATCCGCAAAGAGGCGGAACAGCGAAAAGGTTTGTTTAAGGATTTGCGTGTAGGTAATCCCTTGTTATATGATGATACCGATTATGAGGCGGTGATGAAAGCGGTTTCCTCACCTTCTGGAGTGACTAAAAATGGGGCTAAGTTATTGGTGGCGCACGGAACTTATCATGCCAGTAACTCGGCTTACGCGAAATTGGGGTATATGTTCCAGACCAAAGGAATGAAAGATTATTATACCGGAACCCGTGAGGGTTTCCCTACGATCGAGGATGTAGGTGAGCAAATGCGCCAAGCCGGTCATAAGCGTGTGGAGTTGATTCCTTTTATGTTCGTACTGATTCGAGGTACGGAAAATACGGTTACGGATTTCTGGCAGAAAGGGCTACGTCAACAGGGTTTCGATGTGGATATTTATTTAAAGCCTCTAGGTGAGAATCCGGCGATCCGGTCTTTATTTATCGATCACATCCGTTTCGCCATGAAATATAAACGGGCGACGATTTTTGATCGAAAGAAATTATATACACACTGAACAATTGAAAATTGAGAATTGAAAATTGGTTCAGTAAGTACTCCCTAATTTTCAATTCTCAATTCTCAATTATTTACTGGTAGTCTTCTCCGGTTTCCCAAGCCTCCGCATCATTATATAATGCTTTTAGATGGTTCACCCAGATCTGACGAACAGCGTCGTAATCGCCTAAGCCTATGATCTTACAGTTCTCTAAACTTCCGTTATGGCTTTCTTCCGTGTCGATCTTGAAGCCCATCTTCAAAAGTTTTAGTCTCCAGCAAGCGTCGGCGTTAGGAGCGGCAGCGCTGAAATCATCACCCTCCTCAATACCCCAAAGGTCATTATGCGCATGGTCTCCGGCGATAGACATGAACGGAGCTAAGGAGATCGTGATCTCTTCCGGTTTTAAGTTATGATCCTCGCGGTATTTGGTAAGTTTGGAATAGACACATTCCTCATTTGGTTCGCCTTCTTCCGGCCAGAACAACATATCTCCGTAATCAACGGTACCTACGAATACATTCTTGTTAGCGGCCAAGGCTTGCATAGCCTCTTCTGTTTCCGTGTATTTCGTATTTGCGTTATAGTTTTTATCCGGGTTACCATGTCCCATTAATAAAAGGACGTTCTTGTTATCAGCCAATTTATCACTGTAGTGGCTGTATAGGACTTTTGCTACGGCTTCCACATCCTCTTCGTTGTACACCAAACAAGGGCTTTTTACGACTTGAACACTCGGGAAAGACTCGATCATGAATTTCTTCTTCACGTCCGTATTCATCAAGCTTAGGTATTCCTCACCCGGGATGATGTGTAAGGACTGTACCGCAACCTTCTTGTAACCGGCATTTCCTAGGGCTTGTAACCAAAGGTCCGGTTGGTAACGTGCGATACCTGTCTCTGCTTCTACACGATTCACACAAGTACGGGAGGTAAATGACAAATAGATGTCCGCATCGGGAAATGCGTTTTGGAAATCGGCTAGTGTAGCGTCGTATGTCTTGATAGACTCCTTGAATGTGCTACCGAATGTACACAACAAGATCGCCGTGTCATGTTTCTTACTTGCCTTTACGACTTCTTCCGCCGGGTTTGCGGTATTGTCGTCGTCTCCATCATCACAGGAGGTAAAAACTGCGTTTGAGGCAAATAGACTCGCCGCAAGCAAAAGGTACTTAAATTTGTTCATCGCATTTAACTTTTAAGATTGTTTATAGTTTATGTTTATTCTGAAATTTCACGATAAAAGAGGCGTACCAAGTCCGTCCGGGAGACGTAGTTCCACGATGGCGTCCGAACGGGGTACGATCCACATAATCGAAGATATTATCGATACCGACATTGATATCTAGGTTCCATTTTTTCTTTTTCAATACGTTATGACGGGTATTCAATCGCCATAGCTGATAACTTTTTCCATCACCGTCCGTGATATAAAAGCGGGTAGATTGGTATCGGCCGAACAAAGTGACATCCAATTTATACTTTTTCCACGCATGGTTCCATGCCAGTTTCCAATTGGCATTATGGAATGAGGTTCCGTTGATCGGGGTGTAGAGCATATAATTCGGGTCGGCTGGATCATCCGTATATTGCGCTTTGGCATCCGTATAGCTATAGCCTCCACCAATAGCCAAGGAAGATAGGATTTGATAGGTGAGCGATATATCTCCTCCGAAAGAGCGGGCTTTGGATAAGTTCTTGTGTTGCATGCTGGCCTCGATCTCATCCAATCGGTCTTCGGCGCTTGTCGGGATCTCGGTCAAGGCGATCATGTTCTTGATACGGTTGTAGAATCCTGTTACCGTGATCTGCAGGTTCGACGCATGATATTCTACGCTCGCCGAATAATAATTGGACTTTTGCGGTTTTAAATCCTTATTACCATAATAATGTTTCCACGGGCCGCCGCCGATCTGCGTGATATAATCATCGTGCAACTCCTTTAAGGTAGGAGCCTTAAATCCATTTGAGTATGTGGCTCGGATATTGAAGTCGCCTAGTTTGTACATGGCGGAGACTTTAGGGGTAAACGTAGCCCCGAACTCTTGGTGCACGACGAAGCGCCCACCTACCGTCACATTCAACCGATCCGTCGGGTTCCATTCGTCTTGTACATAAGCGGAAGCCGTAAATACGGAGGCTTTCCCGTTCTCGATACGCCGGGGGGATTTCAAATGATCGTATTGATATTCGAGCCCGGCGCTTAGGATATTGTTTTCACCGAGGTGGAATACGCTTTTGGCTTGTCCTAGGAAACGTTGTTGAGAGGTTTCCAGAATATGTTCTCCGGGATAACGAGTGATACGTAAATCCGTCTTCGGATCGAAGAAGTTCGTGACATCTTTATGATGGTAATTATAGAAATAGCTATAGTTACCATACGTTAGATCTACCGAAAGGAAGTTCTGCCCTCCCAATGCGTATTTAGCTCCTCCGGCTACATCGAAGTTCCGGTAGAATTGATCATAGGTATAATACTTGAATGCGCCGTGCGGACGATAATTCCATTTCTGGTAAAAAGAGCCATCGGCCGAAAGGCTCAGCCGGTCGTTCACTTTGTAGGTTAAGTTCTCCCTTAACGTAAAGTTCGTGGATCGGTTTACGGTTCGTGTCACGGTTCCATTCATTACCTCGTGATGGTCCCATTCTTGGGTCGTATTTCGCCAGCCGTCCGTATGGGTCGTACTAAGTGAGGTGTTGGAATTCACTCTCTTATGCCCAAAGCCGATTTGTACGCTTTCCAATATATCTCCATATGATCCGACACGAGTCGTATTCGATAGGCTCACTTTATCCCGGTTCTTTTTCGTGATAATATTGATGACACCGGCGATAGCGTCCGAGCCATACAGGGAAGAGGCGGCACCTTTTACGATCTCGATACGTTCGATATTGGCGGGGTTGATAATACTCAAGTCGTTTTGTCCGCCGGTATCTCCGTTGATCCGTTTGCCATTGATAAGGATCAAGATGTAATCGTTGCCTAATCCGTTCATCTGGATGCCACTACCCATGTCGCTCGGATTGAAGGTGATGGAAGCGTTCAGCCCTTCCAGAATATCTTGCATACTACGTCCTTGGTAACTGTCAAGGGCTTTGCCGGTGATTACCTCTGTTTGCACAGGGGCGTCTTTCAGATAGTGTTCGGTACCCGTACCGGTGACCACGACCTCGTTCAATAGCACGGAAAGTTCCTTCGGATCTTTCAATATGCTTTGGGCGCATACGGATTGTACGCATGCCACCAGAATAGCGAATGCTAAAAGCCTCATATAGTGTTTTATTTATACACGAAATAAAACAACAAGCCTCTATCTGGTTATGTCTCAAAAAATAAATTGAATCGTTTTTTGTATGACACATACTTCTATCCTGGAAGCTTGATGTTATTGTAAGACTTTAGCAGGTATTCTGGCTCTCCTCTGGTTAGAAACCTTCCCATTCCAATTCAAGAACAGTGGCTTTTGAACTTCTAACCAACTTAATGAGGATTACAGCTGCAGGAACAGCTCCGGATTCACACCGGATTCCCTCTCACCAAACTATGTGATAGCTTGGTTACTAAAATCGTGGGCAAAGGTAGGTCTTTTTAATTAAATAATACAGACATTGAGAAAATATTTCCATTTTCTTATTTACTTCATGCCTCTCGCTTTATAGATACGCTCCTTAGCCTCATTGATCTTTTGGAGTTTCTCATTGGCGGCCTTGCGGATATCTTCACCAAGGTTGGCTACTTTGTCCGGATGATGTTTGATAGCCATGCGGCGGTAAGCGGCACGCACCTCATCGTCCGTAGCCGTGGGTTCTATCTCTAATACTTTATAGGCGTTATCTAGGGAGTTTTCCTGAAGATTTAACATGGATTCAACTTCCTTTTCAGACATTCCCATCGCTATGGCTACCTCTTTTAAAGCGTTGATCTCGGTGGCGCAAACATTACCGTCGCTCTTAGCGATCTCGGCGAGGAACGCCAGCAGTTGCAGCCGCTCCTCATAACTTAGGTTGTATGCGATCTGGGTTCCGCATTCCCGGATGGTATTCTTGAATCCTATGCTATTCTCTTGCTCCATGCGTTTGGCTTGGTCGAAAAGCTTTAGCAATATCTCTTCACCTTGGCCTACGGCGATCTCGCCGAAGTTCCTTCGGAGGAATTGACGGACATATTCCATCTCGCTGTGCATGATTTTCCCATCGGCACGGATGATATAGGAGGCCATTACCAACATGGAGAAAAGGAAACTGTTACGCTCCCCGGCGTATGGGTCTCTTCGTGTATATTGATCATCGTAATTGGTTCTGCCACCGAAGGGCTGTCCCGTCATGTTTGCCTCTTCCTCAAAGAAAGAGCCTAATATAATACCGGCTAAAGCGCCCAGTGGTCCGAATGCCATAAACCCCAAGACACCGCCTATCCATTTTCCGATACCCATATTCTTCTTTGTTTTATTTGTCGTTAATCAATGGTGCGATATTCGCTATTCTCTAAACGCATCTCCGGCTGTTGCAATTTCTGGTATTCATCATTGTTCAATTTTGATACCGCAAATTCGCTCTATTTCAAAAATATATTCTTTGGGTGTTGTGAACAATACAGCTTCCATTCCAATCGCCTTTGCACCCAACACATTCACCATTCTGTCATCCGTAAACAAACATTCCGACGGTTTAAGGCCATATTTGTCACGAAGGCGAAGATAAATTTCCTTTTCTGGCTTGATGAAGTGTTCCTCACATGATATTACCATACCGTCAAGTAACCGGAATATGTCGAATTTCTCCATGACCCGGTAGATTGTGTCGCTCCAGTTCGTCAACCCATATAGTTTGAATCCAGATTGCTTTAACTTTTTTAGAAGTACACGCATACCTTCAATCTCTCCTGTTATCTCTTCTAGATAATTATCTTTGAAAAACGTGAAGGCATCACTATATTCAGGATACCTTTTTATCGCTCCGTCAATCATTTTATCAAACGGGATTATTCCACGGTCGCACATGTTTATAAATTTCGGATCTGATAGAATTTTGTGAAAACCGATTAGTGACACTTCATCATCCCCGAAATGTCGTTCAAGCAAGGGTTGCAAATCGTGATTTACGAGGACCTTGCCAAAATCAAAAATGAGGTTTTTAATCATTATCTTCGATATTTTTAATTACACGGCAAGGATTGCCGACAGCTATGGAATTGGCAGGAATATCTTTCACGACAACACTGCCTGCTCCGATGACAGAGTTTTTACCGATGGTCACACCCGGAAGGATTGTAGAGCCGCCTCCTATCCATACACCATTTTCTATAAGGACAGGTCGGGCAATTGTGTCGCAGATGGACGCTCCGGGATGTGTCCTTTCCGGCATCCTTTCCGCAAGGTGAACGGAATGAGTTGCGGTATATATTTTCACATCGGGGGCTATCATCACGTTGTTACCGATAATGATATTGTTATTATCGAGGAACGTACAGTTCATGTTCACGATCACCTTGTTCCCGAAATAGATGTTTTTCCCATACTCGCATCGGAAGTCTATGTCGATGTAAACATCCTTGCCGATACTTCCGAACATCTGCCGATAGATGCGCTGCTTTGCCTCATTGTCGGCATAATCCGTTTCTCTGAGTTGGTGTAGTAGCCTTTTGTTACGGACAGTCATTTCCGTTATTTCGGGCGATGAGCCGTCGAAAGGCTCCTCATCCATACATTTTTGATATTCAGTTTTCATGTGTTCAATTCATCTCATTGTAGAGTCTTATTCTTTATTTGAGCCAATTATTACGACAAGGTAACGCAAGCAAGAATAGGCAGCTTCAAATTGATATGCCTTCAAGCATACGCAAAGTTACACAAAATAGCTGAGAACACGAACAAACGAAATGTATAAAAACTGTACTTGCCTGTTGACTCTACAAAAAGTAAGGCTTTTTCATTTAACATCTCATTTAAGTGGAGCTTCTTGTAAATTTTAGCATGCGCTATTGTTTTCGGTGGAAGGATTCAGGAAAACACGTACGACCTTTCCAGAAAACACGTACGACTTTTTTCAAAAACATGTATGTGTTTTCGCAGAAAGATTATCCTGTTTTTTTAATGTTGATTTTTAATGCTTTATGCATAAGCTTCTCTTGTGAGCTTATTGTACGGAATTTTACTTGGGATCCGTGTATTCCGTATATTCCGGCCTGGCTGAAGTGGATAGTTAAATAAAAAATACTATCTTTGCCCCCGAATCGGTTCCGCATATACCATTCGGGTATGTGGATTAAAAGGGAATCGGGTGTGAATCCCGGACAGTCCCGCTGCTGTGAAGCTCCGAAGAACATCTTGAAACAACACTATCGCCACTGGTTCTAGCGACCGGGAAGGCCTCAAGATGGGAGTCAGTCAGAAGACCTGCCATTCATTAAAGGCTGTTTTTGCTCGAGGGATTAGGAAAGCAGTACGAAAAGAATAAGAATCAATAGTTAATGATTTATGGAGAATTTATGTCCTCGTGGCGACATGATCCGTAAAGTGCTTGTTGCGAATCGAGGTGAGATCGCTATCCGTGTGATGCGCTCATGTAAGGAGATGGGGATTCGCACTGTTGCCGTATATTCGGAGACCGATCGTACCGCTCGGCATGTAATGTATGCGGATGAGGCAGCCTTGATAGGCCCGGCGGCTTCCAAGGAAAGTTATTTGAATATAGACAATCTGATCGCTGCGGCGAAACGGCACCATGCCGATGCGATACATCCCGGTTATGGTTTCTTGTCGGAGAACGCGGACTTCGCACGCCGTTGTAAGCAAGAAGGATTGATATTTATCGGCCCGTCAGCGGAGACGATGGAAGCGATGGGAGATAAGATCGCCGCACGCAAACGCATGATCGCCGCAGAGGTTCCTGTGGTTCCCGGTACGGAGCAACCGTTGCAAAGTGCGGAAGAAGCGCTTCGGGTTTGCGAAGAAATTGGTTTCCCTGTTATGCTGAAAGCTTCTATGGGAGGTGGAGGAAAAGGGATGCGCCTGATACATGAGAAGGGCGAGGTTGTCGAGGCTTATCATACGGCTCGTTCAGAATCGTTGTCCTCATTTGGTGATGATACGGTATATATAGAGAAATTCGTAGAGGAGCCGCATCATATAGAATTCCAGATATTGGGAGATAACCATGGTAATGTCATTCATCTATTTGACCGGGAATGTTCGGTTCAACGTCGTAACCAGAAAATAGTAGAGGAAAGCCCGTCTCCATTCCTAACAGCGGACTTACGTAAAGAAATGGGGGAAAAGGCTGTGGCTGCGGCTAAAGCGGTTCATTATTCCGGAGCGGGAACGATAGAGTTCCTTGTAGATAAGGACCGCCATTTTTATTTTTTGGAAATGAATACCCGGCTACAAGTAGAGCATCCTATCACGGAAGAAGTGGTAGGGGTGGATTTGGTAAAGGAACAAATCCGTATCGCCAATAATGAGGTTTTGCATCTTCGTCAAGAAGATCTTTTCCAACGAGGACATGCCATCGAGTGCCGGATCTGTGCGGAGGATACGGAAAATAATTTCATGCCTTCCCCGGGTATTATCCGGCAATTAACGGAACCGAATGGTATCGGGGTACGTATCGATAGCTATGTATATGAAGGGTATGAGATTCCGGTCTATTATGACCCTATGATCGGTAAATTAATCGTATGGGCAACGACACGTGCGTATGCGATCGAGCGTATGCGCCGGGTTCTATATGAATATAAAATCACGGGCTTAAAGACGAACCTCAGTTATTTGAAACGTATCATGCATAATCCTGATTTCGTGAAAGGGGAATATAATACATTATTTATCGCTAAGAATGCCCGGATGCTACAACGGTCTAACGGTAATAACGAGGAAATCGAGAATATCGCCATGATCGCCGCTTATATGGATTATTTGATGAATTTAGAGGAAAATACTTCTACCCAATTGGTGGATACACGTCCTATCAGCCGTTGGCGGGAGTTTGGTTTACAAAAAGGTGTCTTACGGATTTAACGGGTATTGGTTATGGAAATACATATCGGAAATCGTGTGGCCGATGTGACATTGGTCAGTAAAGAAGGGAATAAAGTCCGGCTTTCTATCGACGGGAAGCCGTATGATGTGGATATCGTGATGACGGAGAACGGCAGTTGTTCTGTCTTGCACGATGGGAACTCATTTAACGCGGAGATCATCTCCGGAGAAGATCATCGGAGTTATGACGTGAATATGTTCTACCGTTCCTATCATGTGGATATCGTAGATACCCAAAAGAAATATTTGCGTATGCGTAAAAGTGCGGAAGAGAAGCAAGATGACAAGATTGTCGCCCCGATGCCGGGTAAAGTCGTGAAAATACCTGTGCGGAAAGGAGATCGCTTGGAAACGGGGGATACCGTGGTCGTACTTGAGGCGATGAAGATGCAGAGTAACTATAAGGTAAGCTCAGCATGCGTGGTAAAAGATATATTGGTATCCGAGGGAGATTCCGTTGATAACAATCAAGTGCTTATGACTTTAGACCTATTAAAAGATGATTCATATGAATAACGAGCAATTATATAAAGATTTTGAGGCTTTGAATAAAGAGGCCTCGTTGGGAGGAGGATTGAATCGCATTGAGAAACAACATGCTTGCGGGCGTATGACCGCCCGTGAACGAATCGAGATGCTGTTGGATAAAGGGACTTTCAATGAGCTGGATAAATTCGTGGTGCATCGGTGTACAAACTTCGGGATGGATAAGAATAAGATTCCCGGTGATGGAATGGTAAGTGGTTATGGAAAGATCGATGGTCGTTTGGTATTTGTTTACGCTTATGATTTTACCGCATACGGTGGGACCTTGAGTGCCACGAATGCCGCTAAGATCGTGAAAGTGCAACAATTAGCCTTAAAGAACGGAGCGCCGATCATCGCCTTGAATGACTCGGGGGGTGCCCGGATTCAAGAAGGGGTGAATAGCTTGGCTGGTTATGCTTCTATCTTTTACCAAAATACGATGGCCTCGGGAGTCGTTCCCCAATTATCGGCTATTTTGGGGCCTTGTGCGGGGGGCGCTTGTTATTCCCCGGCTTTGACCGATTTTATTTTTATGGTCAAAGAGCAAAGTCATATGTTTATCACGGGGCCGGATGTCGTAAAGGCGGTGACTCACGAGGTGATCGATAAGGAAGAGCTGGGCGGGGCGCAGGTACATAGCGGAAAAAGCGGGGTCGCACATTTTGTGTGTGATACGGAAGAGGAGACTTTGATGAGTATCCGGGAACTTCTGAGTTTCCTGCCTTCTAATAATATGGAAGACGCTCCAGTTATAGCTTGTGCTGACGATGTGCGTCGGGTAGAAGAGTCGTTGCAGCATGTGATTCCGGAAGATCCTAATGTCCCTTATGACATCAAGGATATTATAGAGCCGATAGTGGATAATCATTACTTTTTCGAGATTATGCCTCATTTCGCTCGCAATATTGTAGTGGGATTCGCTCGTTTGGGAGGCCGTACCATAGGTATCGTAGGGAACCAACCTGCCTTTTTAGCGGGAGTCTTGGATATCGATGCTTCTGATAAGGCCGCACGTTTCATTCGCTTCTGCGATTGCTTCAATATTCCATTGATCACGTTCGAGGATGTGCCGGGCTTCTTGCCGGGCTGTACGCAAGAACATGCGGGAATTATACGCCACGGGGCAAAAATTGTCTACGCTTATGCGGAGGCCACGGTTCCCAAAATCACGTTGATTACCCGGAAGGCTTACGGGGGAGCCTATATCGTAATGGCAAGTAAGCCTACCGGTGCCGATATAAACTTGGCATATCCGATGGCTGAGATTGCGGTGATGGGGGCTGAAGGTGCCGTGAATATATTATACCGGAAAGCCAACGATGAGGAGAAGAAACAAGCAATTCGTGAATACACCGAGAAATTCTCAAATCCTTACCGGGCAGCCGAGCAAGGATTTATAGATGAAGTCATACAACCTAGAGACACACGTTTTAAATTGATTCAGGCGTTGGAAATGGCGAAAAATAAGAGCCAGAGTAATCCTCCTAAAAAACATGGAAATATTCCCTTGTAGTAATTATTATTTAAGGAAAATCAAAGCCTCTTCCTGTCGGGAGGATAGCTTAGAGGTTAAAAGATCCCGGTTCAATTGTTTTGTCCCGGGATTTTTTTATTTGGATAATAAAAGTAAACAAAAAAGCGAAAAGATATGATATATACGGAAAACATGCTATCTTTGTTCCCGAATCGGTTCCGCATATACCATTCGGGTATGTGGATTAAAAGGGAATCGGGTGTAAATCCCGGACAGTCCCGCTGCTGTGAAGCTCCGAAGAACATCTTGAAACAACACTATCGCCACTGGTTCTAGCGACCGGGAAGGCTTCAAGATGGGAGTCAGTCAGAAGACCTGCCATTCATTAAAGGCTGTTTTTGCTCGAGGGATTAGGAAAGCAGTACGAAAAGATAAGCAATATCTTAAAAGGAACAAAGACGTATGAAAAGGATCTGTTCGCACTGTCGTGCGACATTTGAATGGCCGGTAACCCTTTTGCCGGAAGAGGAAAGTTTGTCTAAATTATCAGCATAAGAAATAGAAAATATATTAGTAAATGTTGTTAGAATGGATGCCAGATTAAACTGGGATACTAAATGTTCAATATGTGTATCTCTGCCGAAGTGATTCGCCAGAGGTACTTTTTTATCTTAAATTAATATATACATGAATAGATATGGAATGGATTAATGAATTGTTATGGGGAGAAGGGGTAGGGCATTCTATCCTTTTGTTATCCGTTGTGATCGCTCTGGGGATCCAGCTTGGTAAACTGAAGCTATTCGGTATCTCTTTAGGGATTACCATGGTACTGTTTGTCGGGATCTTTCTCGGGCATTTCGGTTTTACGGCGAATCCGTCGGTCGTTCATTTTTTTAGAGAGTTTGGTTTGATCTTATTTGTTTACTCGGTAGGTATGCAAGTAGGCCCCGGATTTTTCTCTTCGTTTCGAAAGGGAGGGATCACGTTGAATATGCTTGCTTGCGGTATTGTTTTTCTAGGGGTGATTACTGCCTTGATTATACATTATATTACAGGCATTCCTATACCGACAATGGTAGGTATCTTATCCGGAGCAGTGACGAATACACCGGGATTGGGCGCTGCTCAACAGGCTTATTCAGATATGACGGGGATCTCGGATGAAACGATCGCTTTAGGATATGCGGTTGCCTATCCGTTAGGTGTGATCGGCATTATCTTGTCGATGATTTTTATCCGTTATGTTTTCCGTATCTCTTTTGCGAAGGAGACGGAACAATTGGAAGAAGAGACGGATACGGAATCGGGAGGAGAGGCTGTACCTATCTCTTTGGTGGTGAAGAATCCGGCGATTTTTGGTCGTAGCGTAAGTGAGCTATCTAAATTGTTGGAACACCGTGAATTTGTTATTTCCCGTATTTTACGTAACGATACGAATCGGATAGAGATCGTGGCGGGGAACACGGTATTGAATGGGGATGATAAGATTTTTGTTATTACCGCAGAGCATGACGTGGAGGCGATAAAGACTTTTATCGGTCAAGAAATACAGATGGATCGTAAGCAATGGATTCCGGCGGAAAGCCAGTTTATCAGCCGGCGTATTTTGGTTACCCGGTCTGAAATCAACGGTAAGCAATTAGGGGCTTTGCAGTTACGCCGTTTACATGGAATTAACGTGACTCGGATCAATCGTGCGGGGCTGGAGTTGGTAGCTACTCCTAATCTGGTCTTGCAAATAGGCGACCGGGTGACAGTGGTCGGTAGTGAATTGGCGGTGGAGAAAGTTGCCGAGACGCTGGGTAATTCAATGAAACGCTTGAATGAACCTAATTTGGTGACTATTTTTGTTGGTATAGTTTTGGGTATTATCGTGGGAAGTCTTCCTATTAGTTTTCCGGGTATTCCTCAACCGGTGAAATTAGGATTAGCGGGAGGTCCGTTGATCGTTGCGATATTGATAAGCCGGTTCGGTTATCGTTATAAATTGGTTACTTATACCACGCAAAGTTCTAATTTACTATTGAGGGAATTAGGAATCACGTTGTTTCTCGCCTGCGTGGGATTGAGTGCGGGTGAAGGTTTTGTCGATACGATAGTCAATAAGGGTGGTGTAGCTTGGATCGGTTATGGTTTTATAATAACGTTATTGCCTCTACTGATTATCGGTTGTGTGGGAAGGTATTTTTATAAACTGAATTATTTTACGTTGATGGGATTGATTGCGGGAAGTACGACCGATCCTCCTGCGTTAGCCTATTCCAATATGGCGGCAGGAAATGATGCGCCGGCGGTTGGATATGCGACGGTTTATCCATTGACCATGTTTTTGCGTGTGTTGACCGCACAGTTAATGATATTATTCTTTTATACATAGAATAAATATTTTGTTGTTAGTAATGTTTAGAAAAGTGTAAACTCCCTAGCCTTCCGCCGAAGTGATTCGCCGGGGGGCTTTTTTGTTGCTAATCAAAAAGTAAACATGTATCTTTGCGGCCAATCAAGGTGTAGATGTTATCGATTCCGATAATAATCAGTAAAAGGGAATCCGGTGCGAGTCCGGAGCTGTACCCGTAGCTGTAAGTCCTTGGAGCCCCGGCAAATCTTGTTGCCACTGCCTATCGGATAGGCGGGAAGGTAGCCGACAGAGGGTGGACGAGCCAGAAAACCTGCCATGATTTTGTTATGCGACGTTTCGGGTGAAGACGTTGGTAAACCTAAGAATTATTATGCGAGATTTATATCTTATAAGATGTCTGTGCGTTTTTAGCGTATGGTTATTTTCTTTGGGTGTCGCTTTCGGTCAACAGATCGATACGACGGCCTATCACGAGCTTTCCGGGGTGGAAGTAGTGGAGAAGGTACGTCCGTCGGTCACCCGTGAAGGTACGCCTTTGCAAATTATGGACCGGGCGGGAATCGATCGCTTGGGAGTACAAGACCTATCCGAGGCCGTGAAACGCTTCTCGGGAGTTACAGTACAGGATTATGGGGGGATCGGAGGATTGAAAACGGTCTCGGTACGTAGCTTGGGAGCGAAGCATACCGCCGTCAGTTACGATGGGGTGACGATTACGGATGCGCAAAGCGGGCAAGTCGATATCAGCCGTTTCTCGTTGGATAACGTGGAGATGGTTTCCTTATCGATCGGACAATCGGATGACATCTTCCAAACGGCAAGGGTGTATGCCTCGGCAGGAGCCTTGAATATACAAACCGGAAAGCCCACGTTTAAAGACAAATCGTTTCATACTTATCTTAAGGTTAAGGGAGGTTCCTTCGGGCTTTTTAATCCCGTGCTGCATTATGATCAAAAATTAGGAAAGCGTTGGAGCGCATCCTTACATGGTGATTTCGTGCGTGCGGATGGGCAATATCCCTATACATTGATTAATGGGGAATTGGAGACGAGAGAGAAGCGTAGAAATAGCGATATCCATGCTTACCATTTGGAAGGTAATCTATTCGGCGATTTTGGAAGGGGAGGCGAACTTTCCTTTAAGGCGTACTATTTTGATTCGGAGCGGGGGCTTCCCGGTTCTGTTAATTTATATAACAAGAACACTTCTGAACGATTATGGGATAATAACTTTTTCGTGCAATCGGGGTATAAGAATGTTCTTAATGAGAAATTTACGCTACGGGCCATGGCTAAGTATAATTATGCTTTTACTCGTTATTTAGATATAAATGATAAATATGCTGCGGGCGAACAAGTCGATTTGAATACACAGAATGAGTATTATGGCTCTGTAGGTTTGCTGTATACTCCTATAAAGTATGTATCGGCGACGTTGACTACGGATTTAACTCGCTCTATGCTGGACAATAATTTTGTGAACGGCCCTAATCCAAAGCGAATGGCCTCTCAATCAGTACTAGCGGTGCAATATAAGAACAGTCGATTCACGGCTACCGCTAGTTTATTGGGAACATATATCACTGATAAAGTGGAGCAAGGGGAAAAACCGGATGATAAGAGGCGTTTATCCCCGGCTGTAAGTTTGTCTTGGCGGCCATTCTCGGAAAGTACTTTGCGGATACGTGCCTCTTACAAAGATATATTCCGGGTTCCTACATTTACGGACTTGTATTACCTCCGTATGGGAAATACAAATTTGAAACCGGAAGAAACTTCCCAATATAATGTAGGGGTAACATGGAGTTCTTCCTGTGGGGATTGGCTGCGGCATTTCAGTATTTCGGCGGATGGATATTATAATACGGTGAAAGATAAGATCGTGGCTTTACCTACCATGTATGTTTGGAAGATGATGAATATGGGCGAAGTGGATATTAAAGGGGTAGATGTAAATTTATCTACACAATTCCGATTGCCCTTACGAATGAGCTTGCTTTTGGCTTCCACTTATTCTTTTCAATACGCGGTTGATGTGACAGATCCGGAAGCTAAGAATTATAAGGATCAGATTCCTTATACACCTCGTCATTCTGGCACGGTTTCCGTAACCTTGGAAAATCCATGGGTAAATGTCTCTTATATACTGACTGCGGTTGGTGATCGTTATGCATTGCCGCAAAATATAGATCGGAACAGGATTGATTCTTATATAGAACAGAGTATTTCTATAAATCGAGATTTTCGTTTTCGATATTTCGGTTTGCGTTTGCAAGGTGAATTGTTAAATCTTGCGAACGTGAATTATGATGTTATTCAGTATTATCCCATGCCGGGCCGTTCTTGGCGTTTAAGTATTTGTTTATCCTATTAGTAAACTATAAAAGTAAAGTAATGAAAAAGAAGAATTTAGTTTGTGTCTCTGCCTTGTGTGCATTGATGTCTTTCTCGTTTGTCAGCTGTGATGATGACAATGAGCCTTCACTGAACATACCAAATGTATCTGTAACTAATGTCAGTTTTACGGATGAGAATCCGGAAGCTTTAAAAGTTAGCGGAACCTTAAATTGGACAGCTCCGTCTTCTGTTGACAATGTAACAAAGTACGTGATTTATGGTTCCTCTGATGGAACCGCTAAAGATATGAAAATTGCGGAGGTAGAAGTTGGAACACATTCATATGCTATTACGGATGTCGTAAATATAGGCTATTTATTAGTTATAGCCGCAAATGCGGAAGGTGAGTCTTCTGTTTATGCTTCCGTAAGAGTTATTGATTTTGTGAAGGATAGTTCTTTCATGGCTTTATATTTCTTGAATTCGGGCAATATGGGAAATAACAACTCTTCTTTATATATGTACGACATAGAAAAGGATGAGGTTGTCCCCGATTATTTCTTGGCTCAAAATGGCAGGGGGCTGGGAGATACGGCACAGGATATGATCGTGTATGGCGATAAGATGTATATCGCGGTATATGGAGAGTCTACGATAGAAGTGACAGATCTGAAGGCAAAATCCATTAAGCAAGTCAAGACAGAGGGGCAGCCCCGTTATATGGTATCAGAGGGTGGAAAAGTCTATATTAGCTATTATAATGGATATGTCGCTCGTTTGGATACCGCATCCTTGGAGGTTGAGGCGAAGGTAAAGGTCGGACGGAATCCGGAACAATTGGCGGTATCTTCTAATAAATTGTTTGTCTCAAACTCCGGAGGTATGGATTACAGTACCGAGGTTGGGTATGATAAAACGGTATCAGTGGTTGATCTGTCTACTTTTACAGAGATAAAGAAGTTGGATGTAGTATTGAATCCCACACGGATACAGGCGGATGAGCAAGGAAATGTATATGTGGTTTCTATGGGTAACTATGCGGATATACCCAATACGGTACAAAAGATAAATACGGAGACTTATGAGGTTACTTCCCTTACGAATTGTCCAAACGCAACGGAGATGGCCTATGAGGATGGCAAGCTATTTCTGTTCTATGCGCAATGGGGAATGTCTAGCCCTGCATTTTTAACATTTGATACAAAGAGTCAATCTGCGGGAACGAGCTTTATTACAGATGGAACCTCAATACAGTCCCCTTATTCAATCAGTGCCGTGGGTGGAAATGTCTATGTCGCAGAGTCTGATTATAAGAATAATGGCGATATTTATTGTTTCGGAGGTGACGGTAAATTGTTCAAGAAGTTTGAGGCCGGTTTAAATCCCATGAAAGTAGTCCTCGCTCAAAAAGATAATATCTAATGCGATTACTGATTCTCTTAGGGTTCGCTTTCTGGATGGTGGCATGTACGCCATCCGGAAAGCAAACTTCTTCCAAGGAAGCTCTTTCCTCTGATAGTATTCAATATGCCCAAGGTTTCACGGTTCAGCGCTTTGATACCTATACAATGGTGGAAGTTCGTGATCCGTGGGATAGTACTCGTCTGCTTCAACGCTATTTATTGGTAGACCGGACAAAGTCGGTTCCTGGCGGATTACCCAAAGGGACGATCGTGAAGGTCCCGGTAAAAGATATTGTGGTTTATACTTCTGTTCATGCGGCTATTATTGATCAATTGCACGAAATCAATAAGGTTATAGGTGTTTGTGAGCCTCGTTATATGGATACTCCTGCCATACAAGAGGGTATACAGGCCGGAAGAATCGCTGATTTAGGTGAGGCTACCTCTCCGAATATAGAGAAAATGATAGAGATCGGTGCGGAACTCGTGATAGCTTCCCCGTTTCAGAACAGTAGTTATGGGCCTGTCGAGAAGATAGGGATACCCATTATCGAAGGAGCCGACTATATGGAGGCATTTCCTTTGGGGCGCACGGAGTGGATTCGCTTTTATGGTTTGCTATTCGGAAAGGAAGAGATGGCCGATTCTATATTTAAAGAAACAGAGCAAGCCTATTTGTCTCTAAAGGACTTAACCGCAAATATAGATAATCGTCCTACTGTTTTGTCGGAGAAGAAGTTCGGCTCTTCGTGGTATGTACCATCCGGAGATAGTTATATGGCTCATCTTATCGAGGACGCCGGAGCCGATTATATGTTTAAGGATTTACCGGGTGCCGGAAGTACCCCCTTAGCATTTGAGACCGTGTTTGATAAAGCGATCCATGCGGATATTTGGCTTGTTAAATATAATCAGTCTTCTGAGATGACCTATAAAGATTTACGCTCCGAATATACTCCTTACGAGAATTTCGACGCTTTTAAAAAAAAACGGATTTATACCTGTAATACAGGTGCAGTTCCTTATTACGAGGAATTCCCTATACATCCGGAATATCTATTGAAAGATTTAATCTGGATTTTCCATCCGGAGCTAGTATTCGGGTATTCTCCTCGTTATTTTAGAGAAATGCCCTGATTGTCTTAAAGGTTTCATATCTTTGTTGAAATGTCGTTTCTAGACAAATAAAGGTATTAGACTATGAAGATAAAAAAGGTATATGCTGATGCTTTAACTACATTAGCGAAGGGAACAGATGCCGGGATTTACAGGTTGAATCCCAAACGAGTTGAAATCGTGAGTTGTGAGCAGGATGTAAAACGTGTTCTTGCTGAATGTGAGAAGACTGGTAAATCTGTAACCTTTAAAGCTGGGGGGACTTCTTTATCCGGCCAGACTATCACAGATTCTGTATTGATGGAAATCAGTCCTGATTATGGAAAGGTTAAGATTTCAGGAGATGGGAGTTTAGCTAAATTCCCCTGTGGTATAACTGGAGAAGAGGCGAACCGGTGGCTGAGGCCTTATGGCCGCAAACTGGGTCCTAGCCCTGCCTCCATCAAATCCGCACGTATAGGTGGGATCGTAGCGAATAACTCGAGTGGTTCTAGCTATGGTATTATCCATAACTCGTATAATACGATTCGGGATATGGAAATTATCTTCGCGGATGGAGCCTTTTTGGATACTTCTTCGTTAGCGAGTCGCAGGGATTTCATGCAAACGCATATAGGCTTATTGGAAAAGTTGATGAATTTCCGTTTGGAGATCTTGTTGAATCCGGACATGGAAGACCGGATTCTATCTAAATATGAGTTGAAGAATACCTGCGGTTATGGAATGAACTCTTTCTTGGATTATACTGATCCATACGATATACTCATGCATTTAATGGTTGGCTCGGAAGGAACCTTAGGGTTTATTTCTTCGGTTACTTTCGAGACAGTCCCGGATGAGTCTTTAAAAGCTTCCGCCTTGATTTATTTCCCCTCTTTGATAGAAGCATGCAGAGCCATAGACCCGTTACGCCAATGCAAGGTGTCCGCCGCCGAGTTGATGGATAGAAACGCCTTACATGCGGTAGAGGATGAACCGGGGATGCCGGAGATATTACATTCTTTACCCGAGGATGCGGTAGCGTTACTGATCGACACGTCTTCTAATTCGGAAGAAGAACTTCAAATCCAATTCCGGGATATAGAGGAGCGGCTAGCAGATATACAGACCTTATGTCCGGTATCATTTACGACCGATCCGAAGCTTTACGCTACTTATTGGCGGGTACGAAACGGTTTATTTACTTCCGCTGCGGGAAGACGGCCACGGGGGACGGTATCTATTATTGAAGATATTGCTTTCCGGGAAGAGGTTTTAGGAGAGGCTTTGGAACAAGTGCGTGGGGTCTTGTCGGATTATGGATACGGAAATGCGGTGATGTGGGGACATTTATTGGATGGAAACGTTCATTTCACGATTTTTCCGGATATAAACGCACAGGAAGGTATCGATCATTACGCTTCTTTTATGCGTAGCCTTGTAGATGTGGTACTTTACTACGACGGTAGCTTGAAAGCGGAGCATGGCACGGGACGAAATATGGCTCCATTTGTTAAAGATGAATGGGGTGAGGAGATTTATGAGTTGATGTGGAAGATCAAAAGGCTCTTTGACCCGGAAAATATATTAAATCCGGGCGTCCTTTTAAATCGGGACCCGGATGTGTTTATAAAGAACTTAAAGCAAATACCGTTGGCGAATGAGCTGATCGATAAATGCATCGAGTGTGGTTTTTGTGAGATACAATGTCCGTCAAGGCATGTGACATTGACACCCCGGCAACGTATCGTGATCTATAGGGAATTATCGGCTTTGGCGGAACAGGGGGAAACAAACTCTAAGCGATATAAAGAACTCAAGAAAGCCTTTAACTATAAAGGTAACGCTACCTGCGCTACCGATGGCCTATGTGCTACGGCATGTCCGGTTGGCATTAATACCGGTTTATTGATCAAAGAGTTACGGTGGAAAGAGAATGGTGTCTTGGCGAATGCTATCGCTTCAGGCATCGCCGGGAATATGGGAACCGTAACGGGTATGCTTCGTCCTTTGCTTAAGCTGCCTCATGTGCTTTCAAAGCTGGTGGGGTATAACGCATTCGAGAGATTTGCCTCTTTCTTGTTTAGGGCTTCCGCTCATAAATTCCCGCTTTGGACTCGGCATACACCTTCTGGCGCGTCAAAGTTCAAGGAACTGACGGGTGTAGAGAATGGGATGGAAATGGTTTATTTCCCGTCTTGTATTACCCGTACGATGGGAGCTTCAGCTGATTATGAAGATGTGGATTTTGTAAGTGTAACGGAACAAATAATCGCTTTATTGACAAGAGCGGACTTTACGATTCGTTATCCTGAGAATCTAAGTAAGCTTTGTTGCGGCATGGCTTTTAGCAGTAAAGGGTTCCGGAAGCAAGCGGCGCAGAAGGCGGAGGAATTGAATGAGGCTCTTTTGCGGGCGAGCGATAACGGCCGCTTGCCTATTTTGTGTGACATGAGCCCTTGCTTGCTGCATATGAGGGAAACCTTGGATAAACGTTTACGATTATATGAACCTGTGGAGTTTATCTATGACTTTATGCGTGATCGTCTGAACTTTACTAAGTTGCCGGTTACGGTAGCGGTACACTCTACTTGTAGTACAACGAAGATGGGAGTACAAGACAAGCTGGTGGAACTGGCGGGCTTATGCGCGAACCGGGTGGTCTCTCCCGCTCAAGTTACTTGTTGCGGTTGGGCGGGCGATCGTGGTTTCTTCTATCCGGAACTAAACGCTTCCGGTCTTCATTACTTGAAACCGAACTTGCATGGGGCGACGGAAGGATATAGCAATAGCCGTACGTGCGAGATTGGTTTGACGATGAATAGTGGGATATCCTATAAGTCGATCGTATATTTAGTGGAAAAGGCTACCCGTTAAAAATCAAAAACCCCGGTTTCGTACAACTGAAACCCGGGGCTTTGTAGTTTGGCATTCGAAATTATAGGGAGTTTTATTTCATAGATTTTTTTTATTCATATTATGCGTAACCGTTAAGCATTCCGTTGAAATACATCGGTTTTAAAATATATACCTTTAAGATCCAAGCAAGCCATTGCTCTTTTGATGTATCGATCATCGAGAATGGGAATGAAATGTCTGGTTTCTTTTCGTAGTCAAACTCACAAAGCAACACGTGTCCATAATCCGTAACGATCGGGCAAGCGGCATAACCGTTGTATTTCTCGGTCGGCTCTTTACCTTCCATGAGCGCGATCAGGTTCTTGGCGGCGATAGGTACTTGCTTACGGATAGCGGCAGATGTTTTACTGGTCGGGATACCGGCTACATCACCCAGAGAAACGATGTTCTGGTATTTCTTATGTACCAAGGTCTCTTTATCGACCATTACCCATGCGTCCGCGGCCAATTTACCTTCTGTCCAACCTAATCCGGCATCACGAACGAAATCGGGAGCGGACATAGGCGGGGTGAAGTGTAAGAAATCGTAATCCTCTACGAACGGCGTTACGATCTTTTCTTCGCCTTTTGTCTCTATTTTCTCAAAATGCACTTGTTTTGCGGATGTGTCTACACCTTTTACACGTACATTCAAGTTAATAGGTATGTTACGTTCATTATATATTTCCAGCAAGCGAGGCGTGAAATACGGAATATCGTATAGCTCCTTCGATGCGGTAAAATAATTCAATTGCAGTTTGTCGCGAGTCCCTTGTTTCCTTGCGTAATGCTCGGATAATAAACAGATCTTTTTGGGAGCACCACCACATTTATGTTTTGTATAGGTATCGGTATAAATACCTTTGCCTCCTTTTTTAGCGAATTCTTGAAGAGCTTTCCATGTCTTTTGGGCTCCTTCGAAATCGTAAATAGAGTTTGCGTTTCCTTGTCCCAAGGTGTCGTGGGTAATGCCCTCTACTTTTTCCCAGTTACATTGTAATCCCGGGGTCAGTACTAAAAAGTCGTACGGAATCTTTCCGTTACTTTTGGTCGTTACTTGATTCCATACGGGATCAACCGCAGCGACCGAGTCCTTTATCCATTTTATACCGCTAGGCATACAATCCTCTTGCTTCTTCCAAACATCTTCCGGTTGGTATACACCTGAGGCGATCAGAGTGAATCCCGGTTGATAAAACTGACGATCGCTGGGGTCAATCAGGGTGATATCCGGTTCATCAAGCCAATGTTTTAATCGGGCAGCCATACTGATACCAGCGGCTCCTCCACCGATAATAACGATTTTACCTTTTGCGCTGCTTGAAAAAGCGTTTGCTTTTCCGGTATTAGCTCCCGCGATCAGTCCTGTCGCCGCTAATAACTTAAAGAAATGCCGTCTGTCGACACCTTTCTTTTCTAGCGCATCTAATTGTTTCTCCAGTTCGTGTTTCATCATGTCGAAAGAATTTAAGATTTTATTCGCTGGCAAAGGAAACACAATAAATTACGGTAGCCATGAAAATGACTACTACACGACTTGCGCAAATGATTTTTTTATTGGATAAGACTACTACAAGACTTTCTCAAGCTCCTTTTGTATATATATACTATGCTGTTATATAGTATATTATATGTCAAATAGATTAAAATTATATAAGACTCACTTTTTGCGAGATTCTAAAGTGATGCGATCCGGAAGCCAGAGATACGCTGGCACATCCTCCAATTCCAACACGATTCTTTCTTCGATCATTCCTTCCGCTTCCTCAAAGCTTCCGACGATGATCAAATCCTCCTTCCCATCCTCGTTAACAGCCTGCGGCTTAATATCGTACGATCAACCGCAATAAGATCTACCACATTTTTTTTATCTCTTCCAGATAAATTAAAGTAAGTCGTGGGAGTGGTTTATTGTGAATATGTAAATATTTAACACATAAATCTTTATCCATAATGAATAAGAAAGGAGCGAAAGAATCTTCTAGTTCCATAGGTAGCCCTAAATTCTTATTATGTAAGCTCAATAGTTTTTTCCCATAGCAATCGTTTCTTAATCGAGCAGGATAATCAGGCGATACGAAAACTATTTTTGTTTTTATTTCCTCGTCTGTAAAAACCTCGTTCATTATATCGACAACTGCATCGATACAAGGAGGACATGTTTTCTCTGAAAAACAAAAGAATAATTTTTTATCATTACATAAATTACTTAAGGAGAAAGAATCTAGAGAGTCTGTTCCCCAATAGGCTATTTGATCAAGGCATTCATAGTGTTCATTTTTTAGTTCTTCTCTTTTAAGGATACCCAGACTTTCTTTCTCGTATTCAAAATTGTCAACATACACATCCTTCGGGGATTTTCTAAAATGATTCACGCATTGCATACAAATTATGCCTGCCAGTATCCCCAAAAGGAAAATATAAATTGTATTCTCGTTAACCTTCATTTTTGAAAACATATTTTACTAAGACAGGATTCTCTTGTTCCGAATGTGATTGAATAATTCTTTGCTGATCCTCATTTCTTAACTTCTCGGGAAATAGATCATTTAATGGAAGCCCTCCTTCCGGAGTACAGAGGATGAAGTCTTCTCCGAAGTAGATCGGGTAAAGTTGCAAGCCCTCCTTGGTTCGCTCGAATTGAAGCAAGTCATGGTTTTTCCTGTTATAAAACAGTTGGATGTACTTGTTTTGGCGGACTACCATGGCGTATCGATATCTGCTGTTTTGTCCCTGAGAGTCTATTATATAATTTACGCTCTTAGAGGAATAGACATCCTTCGCGTATTGAATTATTTCTTGCTTGCTCATATTGGGATGGAATTCTAATTTTTCGATGTCATTATTTAAATCACCAAAATCCCAACGATAAAGCTCTGTAAAGGTCGCTCCCGATAGTGAATAAATCGTATTAGTCAAAGACCTTCGAAAAGCGTGTGGAAATGGAAATACACCCCTACAAAATACATCTTTTATGTCTTCAGGAAAATATTCATCGAGTATCTCGTTTCTTGATAGGGAATAAAACTTCAAGCGATGGTCGTAATCGTATGTGAAGAAAGCTATCGTATCCTTGTTTTGGAACTGTAGGCTGTTGTAGGCCCCCGCTATTTCAGGAAGTTTCTTTTTCTCGATGAACTTGCCCCCTAGATCATAGAAAAAGAGAGCGTTGCTGACGGCGCAAAGTACTACAAGGTTCCTGCGGGTCGTATCGATCGCGAAATCTGTTAAGTTTAAATACTCACCCGGGCCGTTTCCTTTCTCGTTAAGCGCGAATTGGAAATGTCCCTCCCTATCGAAAACAAAGATTTGGGATCTCGAATAATCGTGAATATAATATCGATCCTCAAAAAACTTGATTTGGGTTATATTACGGATCAGCGATTCTGGCGTTGTCTCTAACGGAATGAGTTGGATCTCAGAAAATAGATCTTTAGTGGAGATCTCGTCTCGCTCGTCCAAATTCACGGTGATGATATCTGATTCCATATTTTTCTTATCCTTCCATCCCGTACAAGAAAGAAAGAAAAATATGGATATCATCGAAAAATAATAGATGATACTTTTCATGCTTTTTAATCTGGATAACAATGATGTTCTTGCATTCCTGAGAAATAACAATGCACATAATAAATACCACTTATCCAATCTACATTCCAGCAAGTCCCCTCATATCTGCCGCAGCTTATGACTGGGCCTTGGTCGCCATCCGGGCAAGCATGATCATCACTGTCACCTTCTGCTAAAACATCTACGTTTATAGCGAAAAAGATCAAACTGATTAACGCCGTGAATTTAAAAAATCTCTTTCCCATACATCATTAAATTTAAGTGAAACAAAAGTTTGAATACAAATATATATATATTGATAGTGTAATGATTTCCATGTGAAAATTTCCCGGAATAAATTATTCATGTTAGATGTTGAGTTTGTCGAGAGATCATTTTCGGGAAGAATTTTTTACTTCAATACGATCTTGTAGCTTTCTTCCCCTCCGGTAGCCATGTGCAATTGGAGGACGTATAACCAACCCGTCGGGCGTTCTGGTGAGATTCTCGGAAAATATTTTTAGTAGTTCATCAGGAAATCGACAAGATTCGTATCCCCATCAAGGGCTAATCGCTTTCTTAAGCGGTATCTTCTTAGCTCGATAGCCCGTACGGATACATTCATTAACGATGCGATCTCCTTCGTGGAAAGGTTCATGCGGAGTAAGCAACAAATACGCAAATCGCCTGCCGTTATATCTGCGTATTGCTGGCGTAAACGATCCATGAAATTCTGGTGGGCGCTATTGAAATAGGTCTCGAACTGCACCCAATCCGCTTGATCGTTCAAGGTAGATTCGATCAAGGAACGTAAACGGGTATATAACTTATTGGGGTATCGGTCACCCAATGTCTCTTTCTGCTTATCCAGTTCTTCCAACAAAGCTTGGATTGCCTCGTTTCTTTTTACCAAAGCTGTTGTCTGGAGAGTAAGCTCATTGTTTTTGTTTTGCAACTCCGTTTCCAGCATCTCGCTTTTCATTTGTTGAAGCCTTTGCAGTTCGGCTTGTCGCTCTGCCTCCAGCTTTTCTTGTTCTTTTTTCCGCAAATTCCTTAAATGGTACCGAAGTCCTTCTTGAATGGCGAACCATATCAAAGCGACGTAGATCAAATAGGCCCATACGGTATTATACCAAGGAGGGCGCACCGTGATTTGCATCGTGATCTCGGGAAACGGCCCACGGGTTACATATTTACGTACCCTTAGCTCATAAGTTCCTTCCGGAAGTTGTAAGAAGGTAATTTTGCCGTCTTTCTGCCAAGAAGACCAATCGGCGGATACCCCTTCCAGCTTATAACTGATTTGGTGATTAGGGGTGAATACCGTTGTTCCGATGTATAGCGAGAGTTCTTGGAAGTTATGGGGCAGGTCGATTCTTTGCGTGTCCGGATATAAATAATGTGTACCTTCTTGATCTTGATACTCGATGCGCATAAACCGTGGCATCGTCAATCCTCCTAGGCTTCCCTCTATTAATTGACGAGTGTTGATTAATAGGGTTCCTTGCATGGCAGATACCAAATCAAGAGAATCATTCAAGGGGATGATCCGTTTGCCATTGGTTACCAGATTCAGATCGTAATTATCGAATAGGATCCGGCATTTTAAAGTTCCTGTACCGTTTTCCCGATGGAAGAGTCCGGCCTCATTCTGGATCGTGAGCCAATACAAATTGTCTGGAACCGGGTAAATACTTTCTGCGTTGGCGAATACGCTCAATACGTCTTTATTCTTAAATAAAGAGCTTACCGATAAATGATTATCGGTCGTATCCGGATGGATATATGAACGTCCGATCTCATCGGATATCGGGGTAAACTTATCACCAAACATCAGGCTCCGGCTGAAGTAGCCGACATTGGTCCGGATATAGAGGCGGTTATCCTCTTTTACAGCGTCTTCCAACTTTCCGATCTGGCTTCTTTTACCTAACATGGCGATGGGAGGATTGATATCTATTTGGGAGATACCATTATCCAAGGCGACCCAGATTAAATTATTATCCTGTACGCAGATGGAGCGTACGATATTATCTTGTAACTGATTATTGATGTTGAGATGTTGAAAGATCTCCCCTTCGTCGTTGGTGATATAAATACCGGACGTAGATGTTCCCGTGAAATTGAGACCTCCGGCGCTAGCGAAGGAAGTTGGGTGCTTCTCCTCGATTTCTTTCGGGATCGTGTAATTCGTCTCGGGATCATCAAAATTTATATATGACGGGAGCGTATCGATCGGATGGTATTCCAGATTCCCGAGTTTGTCGTATAGCCAATAGCCTAACGATGATTTGCCTTGGGTATAGATAGAATCGTTCTGGAAAGATACTTTATAAATAGGGGTTTTATCCGGTAATGGATATGTGTTCCATGTATTCCCGTCAAAAGTAACCAGACCGGAATTATTAGCTACATATAAGATGCCATGATAGGAAACCGCTAAATCCCAATTTTGGCAACTAGCCTTGTAATCGTCTACGGAATAATTTTGTACGAGGATAGAGGGAGCGACCACAGACGCACGCAAGGCGAAAACCGCCAGTATAGATAATAATATGATAAAAGGTAGCCGTCTGTACATGGTCTTTAAACTATAGAGACAAGGCATAAAGCCTTGTCTCTTTCTATTACACGCATGCAAATATAATCAAATTTTGATTATTTGTACTCCTGCCAGCTCTTAATCTGAATATCTTCTACGTTCATATTGCAGAAAGCGTCGATAAAGGCGCTGGCCAGACGGGCGTTCGTGATCAATGGAATGTTATGATCGATCGCCGCACGGCGGATCTTATAGCCATTGGTCAACTCACGTTTGCTATGATCTTTCGGGATATTTACTACCAATTCGAAAGCGTGATTGCTGAACATATCCATGATGTTCAAATCACCTTCCTCATCCGGCCAGCAAACTGCGGTTGCCTTGATTCCGTTGTCGTTCAGGAACTTGGCGGTTCCGTGCGTACCATAGATCGTGTAACCCTTGGCATCCAGCATGCGACAAGGCTCCAATAAATCGACCTTGCTCTTAGCTGCGCCGGAAGAAACTAAAATGTTCTTCTTAGGAATACTGTTGCCTACGGCGATCATGGCGGAAAGCAAAGCCTCGTTGAAATCGTCGCCGATACAACCTACCTCGCCGGTGGAGCTCATGTCCACACCTAATACGGGGTCTGCCTTGTGCAAACGGGCGAATGAGAACTGGGAAGCCTTGATACCGATCCAGTCGATATCGAATGCGCTCTTATCCGGTTTCGTATACGGAGCGTCCAGCATGATGCGGGTAGCCGTCTCGATAAAGTTGCGTTTCAATACTTTAGATACAAACGGGAAACTACGTGAGGCACGTAAGTTACATTCGATTACTTTCACGAAGTTATTCTTCGCCAAGAACTGGATATTGAACGGACCGCTGATGTTTAACTCCTTCGCGATCATCTTGCTTACTTTCTTGATACGACGGGCTGTCTCGAAGTAAATCTTCTGAGCCGGGAACACCAAGGTAGCGTCACCGGAGTGAACACCGGCGAACTCGATATGCTCGGAGATCGCATACTCAACCACCTCGCCATTCATAGCGACAGCGTCGAACTCGATCTCTTTCGTTCCTTGCATAAACTCGGATACGACCACCGGATATTCCTTGGAAACCTTAGCGGCCAAATCCAAGAACTCAATCATCTGCTCTTTCGTATGGCAAACGTTCATCGCCGCACCGGACAATACGTAAGACGGACGGATCAAGATCGGGAAACCTACTTTCTCGATAAACGCGTCGATCTCTTCCATGCTGGTAAGCTCTGCCCAACGAGGTTGGTCGATACCTAGCGAATCCAACATCGCGGAGAATTTATGACGGTTCTCGGCACGGTCGATTGATAGCGGGGAAGTACCCAATACCGGAACATTCTGGCGGTAGAGTTTCATCGCCAAGTTGTTCGGGATCTGTCCACCTACGGAGACGATTACGCCCTTCGGCAATTCCAGATCGATCACGTCTAGCACGCGCTCGAATGAAAGCTCGTCGAAGTAAAGACGGTCGCACATATCGTAGTCGGTAGATACGGTCTCCGGGTTATAGTTAATCATGATCGATTTATAACCTAGCTTACGAGCGGTCTGGGCGGCATTCACCGAACACCAGTCGAACTCAACGGACGAGCCGATACGGTAAGCTCCGGAGCCCAAGATAATCACGCTCTTCTCATTCGGGTAGTAGGTGATGTCGTGCGGCGTACCGTCGTAAGTCATATATAGATAGTTGGTCAATTCCGGATGTTCGGAAGCGATCGTGTTGATACGTTTCACGGTAGGGAGAATGCCCATTTTCTTACGCAAGTTGCGTACGCGGATATTCTCTTTCTCCATATTGCCTTCCGGGCTCTCTACGTAACGAGCGATCTGGAAGTCTGAGAAACCAAGGCGTTTAGCCTCTTTCAATACATCCTCCGGAAGATCCTCGATCTTGTTGTAGCCTTTCAATACGTTGGCGTAATCCACGATATTCTTCAAGCCTTCCAAGAACCAGCGTGTGATCTTTGACAACTCATGGATCTTGTCTACGCTATATCCTTGTTCCAAGGCTTGCGCCACGGCGAAGATACGCAAGTCGGTAGGGTTCGCCAACTCCTCGTCCAAGTTATCGAAGTGGATATCGTTGTTACCTACGAAACCATGCATTCCTTGTCCGATCATACGAAGACCCTTCTGCATGATCTCCTCGAAGCTCTTACCGATCGACATGATCTCGCCGACGGATTTCATGCTGGAACCGATCTGGCGGCTGACACCCACGAACTTCGTCAAGTCCCAACGCGGGATCTTCACGATCATATAATCTACCTCCGGCGCTTTGTACGCGGAGTTCGGGGTACCCATCTCGCCGATCTCGTCCAATCCGTAGCCCAACGCCAACTTAGCGGCGACGAAAGCCAATGGATAACCGCTGGCCTTGGATGCCAAGGCGGAAGAACGGCTCAAACGAGCGTTCACCTCGATCACGCGGTAATCGCAAGTCTCGGAGTTGAAAGCGTATTGGATATTACATTCACCCACGATACCTAAGTGGCGGATCGTCTTGGTAGAAAGTTCCTTCAACAGGTCTAATTCTTTCTCGGTCAAGGAGCAAGTCGGAGCCACTACGATACTCTCGCCGGTGTGTACGCCTAGCGGGTCAACGTTCTCCATGCTCACTACCGTGAAGCAATGGTCGTTCTTGTCGCGGATCACCTCGAACTCGATCTCTTTCCAACCCTTCAAAGATTCCTCGACCAAGATCTGGGATGAGTAAGCGAAAGCGCTTTCCGCCAAGGTGCGAAGCTCGGCCTCGTCCTTGCAGATACCACTGCCCATACCACCTAATGCGTAAGCGGAACGGATCATTACGGGGAAACCGATCTTGTAAGCGGCAGCCACGGCGTCGTCCATGCTTTCTACGGCTTGGCTGATCGGGGTCTTCACTTCTATCTCGTTCAGTTTCTTAACAAATAGGTCACGGTCCTCGGTGTACATGATAGCCTCAACGGATGTACCCAATACTTTCACGCCATATTTAGCCAACGTGCCGCTGGTGTAAAGTTGAGTACCGCAGTTCAAAGCGGTCTGGCCGCCAAACGCCAATAGGATTCCGTCCGGTTGTTCTTTTTTGATAACTTCCTCAACGAAGTAAGGAGTGATAGGCAAGAAATATACCTTATCGGCTACTCCCTCGGATGTTTGGATAGTCGCGATATTCGGATTTAGCAATACGGTACTGATCCCTTCTTCTTTCAGAGCCTTTAACGCTTGCGAGCCAGAGTAGTCAAACTCCCCGGCCTGTCCGATCTTCAGGGCACCCGAGCCCAGAACAATCACCTTTTTGATATCACTTTTCGACATAGTAATTTGGGTTGTTTTGTTTATTATAATGATTTTAGAATATTATACCTTTATATTATATCACCGGACCGCTGGACACAAAAAAAATGCGTTAGTAAAAGTAACCAACGCATCTTATATAACCAAATTATAATCCCGTAAAATAGAGAAAAGAGCCTCAACCTCCGACATATAACCGGAATAGAACTTCGGATTATCCTTATGTGTCTTGTTTGTCATCTGCTCTCTCTTCAAAATTTCGGCAAAGGTATGGATTATGTCTGAAAGAACAAAGCTTAAATGCGAAAATCTATGCTGAAATAGTATTGTCTGTGTTTAACAGCCTCTAAATCCAGCTTAACACATCCATTATTTAAAAACAATCTTATGTGTTTCATAAGTATCATTGCCTATTTGGAGTCTTAATACATAGATGCCCGAAGGTAATGTATTAAAATCTAAGAGATCTCCTTCTCTCAAGAATGTCCCCTCCCTTACTAATGCTCCGGTTGATTGGTTATATAGAGTATAGGTTGGCCTAGTCTCTAACATAACACTGAATTGATCTTGGATTTGAGTTTCTTTTGAAATATTAACCATATGAGTGGATGAGGAAGTTGAAACAGAATAATAATATCCCGTAACAGATACTGTTTTTATCACATAAGACCCGGGTGTTCCACAAGTGCTGGTTGAACGACAGCCCACAATATAAGTTCCTGGTGCGGAGAAGGTAACACTGTTTGAATACCGATAGGCAGACATGCTAGCCGTGTTTGGACTGACCATCCATTGATAATTCCCTTCGTCTTCCATAAATATAGGGCTAGCCGTAAAAGATGCACTACCACCAGCCCCTACTTGATCCGGACCGGACACGGAAGTTATGGATGGGGCACCGATAGAAACAGTTTTCGCTACAGAAACTGAAGAGCCATTAGGAAGTACCACATTCGCATAAATCGTACCACTCATTGTTCCTCCCGGATTAGAGATAGCCCGAACCGTGATTGAATTACTATTCTGTCCTCCACTTACAATTTGTAGGCCACTGGTTCCTAATGTCCAATTCCCCTTATAATTACGATTTAACGTGTAGGTTTTATTTCCGGTACATGGCACTAAATTATCGCCGGATATTTGGGGATATACTTCTCGGACAGCCGCCTCTGCATCAAGCAAACCATATCCCATATTGGCATTCCAAGTTCCAAATGGATGTCCTGAAACTGTTGAGTAAGAATAAGATCCAATTTTTCTGGCAGAGTGTCCAAGTATATTTCGAACTTCAGCTTCTGTCAATTTTGGATTAATAGATAGTAGGAGTGCTGCAACGCCTGAAACTTGAGGGCAACTCGCTGAGGTTCCTCCAAAAGTAGAGAGATAATTTCCGGGGTAAAGCCCGGCACTCCCCATTAAATCCAATGTGCGAATATCCCCTGTATAATCCAAGGCACCAGAAGGTGCAACCAGATTAATTTCTGAACCTCTTGCACTATAAGAATACAAAGCACCATTTTTATCAACTGCGCCAACTGCGATAACCCCATTAACAGTTGCGGGAAACGAAACAGAGGAACCAGAATTTCCTGCTGCAAAAACAACTACACATCCCAGTCCACCGCGTCCATTCGTTCTAGCATTATTTATGGCTGAGGTAATTGCATCAGCTACAGAACCACCCCAAGAGTTACTAATAACATCTGCTTCAGCATCATCCCACGCATAATTTATCGCAGCTGCAATATTAGAACTAGATTGACTATAAAATATATTAACAGGGACTATTTTCACTAGAGGGGCAATCCCTGCTATACCTAAATTGTTATGAGAAGCTCCAATAATACCAGCGCAGCATTCTCCATGTGGATTATTTGAGACTGGTGCTCCATTCCCATTGGCTAAACCCGGCGTAAAACCCGGCAAAAGTCTATCACCCAGATCCTCATGCCCTGCCACACCTTGATCGATAACAGCCACTTTTATCGAAGAACTACCTTTTGTCATACTCCAGGCTTCAGGAGCATTAATATCGATATTCCACGTCCCACCTAATTGTCCCGTATTATTTAAATAATATTGTTCGCTATAAAGAGGGTCATTCAGAAATTGAGTTATTCTCATTATAAAGTCAGGATGACAAAAATCGACCAAACCATTCTCATATATTATATTGGCATAAGTTAAAACATCAAACCCTTGATTCACGGATAATGTGTAAACCCCATATTTAGTTTGATCAACAACTTCTACTATCTCATTCATACCTGCTAATATAGAATCAATACTTACGCCATTTTTAGGCTTAAGCAGTATATGATTAGTTACATACAATGTATCTGTTCCATTTACTAAATAAGCAGGAGAAGCTCTTTTCACTAAAGGATCCGACTCGTATGCTTTAAAATCATTTTCAGAAAAGATATTGGATTTATTTTCTTTTACAATGATGTTCGGCGATATTTCATTAAATCCCTTATAATCCGAACTTAGCATTGGAGTTCGGATTAAATCGGCTTCTATATTCAACACAAGGTGTGATGAGTCTGGGGTTAAAGCGATTTTCCTATTTTGTGACCAATAATATTGCGCATTAACATCGCAATGTATTGAAGACAAAAGCACAATCACTAAAAGATATATCAAATTATTTGTTTTCATTCCAGTTCGTATTTAATTATTTCAACATTTTCAGCAATATACATAGGGACTTTGTTCGAAAGATATTCAGAGTTTGGGTCCCGTGGGTCATAAGATTCCGAAGGGTGAGGTATGGTAAAAGCATCCAATATCACACCATCTATGGCTGGATCATAAGCTCTACAATTGAATTTTATTGTATAGGCAAGCTTAACTGTACGATTATCGGGGATATACAGTTGTATGGCATTCGAGAAATTCAAGCCGGTTACACCAAGCTTCGGACCTTCATGAATTGCTACAAGACAGATATTATTATTTTCGAGCGCAATCATGCTTACAAAGCCGACCAGCCTATCATCTTTATCACAGCTTATACATACTATGACTAAGAAAAATGCAAGTCCTGTTATTTTTGTTTTTAGTTTTTGCATATAGTTGAATTTTAAGTTAAACAAATTTATTGGATAGTCATGTAACTGATGAATTAATTGAGAGGGACCGGATAAGTGATTATACCGGTTTTTTTCATTTTCGTTTGCTATATTGCAATATAGCTATACGAAAAGCGACCTGTAAGCAGAATGATAAACGTTATCTACGTTCTAGTATGTGCGCAAGTTATCAAAAAAAATTAAGCGTGCAAGAAAAAAATAGAATATTTTAGGTCCTAGATTCAACTAGAAGTGAATATTCAGAATTATAGTTTCGCCTAGCCTGCCTCGTGAAGGATATAACTTTATCTCACTTTTTATTTTTATCTTTGTGCGACTAATCTGAAAAAAGAAAGCTTATGGCACGGATAACGATTCCTTATGCGGTAGCGGATTTCGTAGATTTACGGGAACGTGGTTATTATTATGTGGATAAGACCGATTTCATCCCGAGCTTGGAAGATTATAACGCTCCTGTTTTCTCCGTCCCCGGCGTTTCGGCAAGAGTTTGCTTATCTCTACCTTGGCGTGTTACTATGACCGCACCAAGGCCGATCGGTTCGAGGAGCTGTTCGGCAGGACTTGGATCGGTGAGCACCCGACGGAGGAACATAATCGGTATATGGTCGTGCGCTATGATTTCTCCAAGATGGTGATGGCTGATGACATGGAGGGGTTGGAACGGAATTTCAATGACCTGAATTGTTCTGCGGTGGAGATCATGGTGACGCATAACCGGGACTTGTTTTAAGGACTTCCGGTTCTCTAGCCGTGGTGATGCTTCCAAGATGCTTGAGGAAGCTTTGGGGTACGCCCGCGAGCATGGATTGCCAAAAGTGTATGTGCTGATCGATGAGTACGATAATTTCACCAATCAGCTATTGACGGCCTACAAGGATCCGCTCTATGAGCAGGTAACCACGAAGGACAGTTTCCTGCGCACCTTCTTCAAGGTGATCAAGGCGGGTATTGGCGATCCGTACCTGTTTCTGCACGGGGGTTCTTCCCGTTACGATGGATGACTTGACAAGCGGATATAATATAGCGGAGATCCTGACCTTGGAACCGGAATTCCTGAGTATGCTGGGCTTCACGTATAAGGAAGCGGAGGTCTACTTGCGTTACGTGCTGGATACCTATACGGAGGGGCAGGATCGGTTCGATGATGTTTGGCAATTGATCGTGAATAATTACGATGGTTATCGCTTCTTGCCGGAGGCCGAACCCTTGTTCAATTCCACGATCCTGACCTATTTCTTCAAGAAATTCGCCGTTCGTAAAGGTGGAATCCCTAGTGAGCTGGTGGATGAGAACCTGCGTACGGATATCGGTTGGATCCGTCATCTGACTCTTTCCCTTGAGAACGCCAAGGAGATGCAGGACGCCTTGGTGATCGATGATGAGTTGTCCTATAACGTTTCCGACCTGTCCAGCAAGTTCAACAAGAGGAAATTCTTCGACAAGAGCATCTATCCGGTCAGCCTCTTTTATCTGGGCATGACCACGCTGCGGAGTAATTACCGCATGGTGCTGCCCAACCTCACGATACGCAGCATCTACATGGACTATTACAACGAGATGAATCATATCGAGGGAAATGCCCAACGCTATGTCCCCACTTACGAGCGTTTCACCGAGGAGCGTCGTTTTGAGCCGCTGGTGCAAAACTACTTCGAGCAATACCTCGGTCAGTTCCCTGCGCAGGTGTTCGACAAGATCAACGAGAATTTCATCCGTTGCTCCTTCTTCGAGCTTTGTTCCCGTTACCTGAGCAGCTGCTATACGTTCGCCATCGAGCAGAACAATTCGGCGGGACGTTCCGATTTCGAGATGACCGGTATCCCCGGCACGGACTATTACAAGGACGACCGGTTGGCGGAATTCAAGTATTTCAAAGCGAAAGAAGCGGAGCGCATGCTGGCGCTCAGCGATCCCCGTCCCGAGGACGTGGCGCAAGTGCTCGCCTACGCCAAGGATACCAAGGTGAAGTTCCCACACTATCATGTCCGTTCCTACATTGTATATATCTGTGCCAACAAAGGATGGAAATGCTGGGAGGTGACTCCGTGATATTATTCCAATTGCTTTATTAATAGTACTTTGTGGTGCCAATGATGTGCCATGCTATTGGCACAGTTGTGCCACCTCGATGGCAAAGGCGTGCCACTGCGATGGCACACGCATGCCACGGTGATGGCACATCCGTAACATGGGTAATGGCACAAGCCTCTCTTCCTTGGTTTACCAGTCGTACTCCTCGAAATAAGCGTCGAAGTCTTTTGGTTCCTTCACCCCACAGCGTTTAAGCGCATTCAATACGACCTGTTGCTCGGAGGGTGAGAGCGGCCTTTCTCCCTTGCGGACACGGTAGTAAGTGCGCCGGCTGAAGTGCCTCATGAGTCCCGGGATAACGGAGAGCATCTGTTTGTGTGGCAAGCTCTCCAATAGGCTTACGAATCCCGCGGCATAGCGTACTTTCTTGTTCGGACGGTAATAAGGGCAAGTTCCCTTCAATGAGGCGAGGTGTCTCCTCGTTAAAGGTGATTGTTTGTTTCGGCGTTCTGGAATAGGGGTGTTTACGCATGCGGCCTGCCTCATGAATTTACGAGGTAGGCCGCGTAAAAATAGCTATTATCAAGTACTTATTTAACCGTAACATTCCATCCGGAAAGAATACCTCCGTAGAAGTAAAAGTCTACGCAGAATGTCTTTCCTGTGTTCAGCTCTTTGACCTCGTAGTATTTCGTGGCACCTTTTTCGTTCACCAATTTATAATCGGCGATATTCGGAATAGGCACGTTGGCGAGTTCTTTGATCTTTGCGTTTATCCTATTCAAGATATCCATGCTCTCGAAAGGATTCGTTACTTTGGTGCTCTTGGATAAAGCCGGATTCACCCCATTGTTCTCGGCACGAACCGCACGAACACTATCTGCATAAGCCTTGAACATCGCACGGCTTTCCGGAGTGCGCAAAGCGGATACGGTAAAGATAGAGATTCCTTCCGCCCCATGATTCAGTGCGGCATCCATGGCATTCTCTATATCGTCGGCTACCATCAGTCCGCAGTAAAGCGTGGTTTTCGGGTTCTTATCCCGGACATCCTCTATCATACAGTCTGAGATAAAACTAATATCTTCCGTGTAGAAGTTATGGTATACCATGGGGAAGACAATGTCCAGATTCCATTTCCCCCAGTCTTGACGAACCATTTTGGATGCCATCTTGGGCGTAGGGAAAGGAGAGGCTGCCATTTTCTTGCCGTAAGAGTGAACCACGTCGGCGATCATATTAGCGACCTCGGTAATCTGGTCACAACGGAATTGGAGCCATTTCTCGTCTTGCGAGGGATCTTCTTGTTCTCTTGGATCATATCCGTAAGCGGCCTTGAACTTCTCGATCATGGCCGGGTGATAACCAAAATCCCATTGCGGATATTCTTGGTCTTGCACGATACCGTATTTCGGCCAAAGGGTAGTCGGCAGGATAACATCCACGAAACGGTTGTAATCGATAGCGATACCGTTCAAACCCTCTACCTCGCAGTAAGCCTCTATTTTCTTCTTGATAAACTCCCGTACCTCGGGTAAGGCGGGGCACATAAATTTGTAGTAATCCACGTAAGCGGTCGTATCGGCCAAGCTTTGTCCATTGCGGTTTACGCTGAACCATTCGGGATGTTCTTTTAAGATAGCGTCTCGGTCATGTTCCGGATTCATCGTCCATAACCAAGCGTAGACCTCTATCCCATGTTTCTGGGCGATGGGAATAGCGGCCCGATAATCATCCGGAGTAGGGGCGTTTAGCATGACACCGTCTATCCCCGCCTCATTCATGATCGTACAGATGGAGTCGAAATTCATTCCGGGCTGGTAATCCAACCAAGTCCAGAACATCGGATAAGCATCTTTCGTATCATTTTTCGGGGAACTGCAAGCACCTACGCTGCAAGCTACCAGAAGCAATACTAAATAATTTATGTGTCTCATAAGTTTAATGAATTTGATTAACGATTTATCCGTTAAAGATACGTATTCCTGTTTAATGCCGTTCTTTTTTCAGCGTAAATATCGGTAAATAAAAGAAGATGCCTAGGATAGACATGATAAGGCCGCCTATCGTTCCGGCGGCGAGCGGGAACCAAAAGGCTTCTTTATCGGTGCCTAGCATGAACGGGATAAATCCGAGTATGGTCGATATAACGGTTAGGAAAATCGGTGTGATCTTGGCGTTCCATGCCTTTAGATAAGCACGGATTGGGGAAATAGCGGGTATCCGTTCCCGAATTTGGTTATATTCGTTTAAGATATAGATACTGGCGTTTACCGTGATACCGCATAATAAAACGAAGGAGGCGAATCCACCTTGGTCGAAGTTCAGTTTGAACCAATAGAAGGTCAGGAATACCCCGATATAAGAGATCGGTATGACAAAAATGACCGCCAGCGGTTGTTTCAAGGAATTAAACAAGATACTGGTCGTAAAGAAAATAATAACGATGATCAAGAATAATAACGCATATTGTTTATTATCTTTCTGATCCCATGACCAATAGTTCTTTTCCGCTTTAGCCGTATATCCCATAGGCAGGATCTTGTTAAACTCTCTAAGTTCCCTTTTCTGTATCTTCTCGCCTTGTGAGGAGGCTCCGATATATTCATATTGCAGGCAGAGCCTGTATTGCTGGTTTACTTTCGCTATCTGTTGAGGGGTCTGGCTTTTCTCGACGATAGCGAGTTCGGACAACTTATAGGATTTATCACGGATGGTTTGAGGTACATATTGCATACTCCAGATATCGAACTCCTTTGATTGGCGAGAAGAAAGTTTTAGCTTTTCCGTCTCGTTATCAACGACGATGGTACCTGCGTAGATATCTTTACCGAAAACAGGCCGGATAGATGCGAATAAATCGATAGGCAATATATCCGCTTGCGCCATACGGGATTTATTCAAGTTGAAGTAGAATTCCTGATAATCATCCTTCCACCAAGAAAACTCGGAATTGATCAATACTTCCTTGATACGGCGATACGTAAGCAATTTCTCCCGTAGTTTTTCCGCCCATTCGTATAACTCGTCATAATTATATCCGTACATCTCGATCCGGAAAGAACCTGCGTTCTCACGGACATCATTGCTGAAACCTTGGTCCATAAGTCCCCATACGCCCCAACTTCCACCACCTAATTCCAACGCTTTGCTAATCACCCTGCTTTTCAAGGTGTAGGGGAAACCACTTCGCTCGTTCTCACGGGTGAAATAGACGTTGATACTGGCTTGACGTGCGTTATAGATACTGGTCTGGAATTGCCGTATTTCCTTATAGGTACTCAAGTAAGCCTCCATTCGGTTGATCAAGTGGTTCATTTGATCAAGGGTCGTACCGTTCGGCATGGAAGCGCTGATACTTAATACCGTTTCTTCATTCCGGGTAAAATAACTTCCCTCGTATACCTTTTGGACAAATAGGCGCAAGGTTCCTCCCAAACTCTTATCGACGATAGGTTTTATCGTTTCCTTCCAAATACCTTTCGCCGCGAATTCATTGTAGCGAGCGATCCACAAAGAGTCCCTTGCGGATAGATCCTTCTCTTCCGGCTCGATCTTCTCCGGCAATAAAAATATCGGTAGTCCGAAAGCCAGTACTAGAATAAGGCAAGCCAGCTTTTTCCAATTGCAAAGGAAACGGATCTGCGCCCGGTAATAATGAGAGAAATAGACTGGGAAACGGTGTATGAACGACCGTATCGGACGGACCACCGGATGTTGTCTCCAATGACTCCGGGCTTTTGGGGAAGAAGAAGCGACTTTCTTCCGGTGCAAATTCATCTTGTCGATCAATGCCGGAACCAAGAATAGTGCGATGAACAAAGATACCGCCAGATTGATGATCACGACAGCGGCGAAATCCTGTAAGTTCAACCGTATCTTCTCATCCAAGAAGAAGATGATCACGAGGGCGCCCATAGTCGTCAAAGTGGCCGCCAGAATAGACAAGAACGCTTTCCGGTCATGATGGTGCCGGATATGATCGGTCATCACGATCGTATTATCGATCACCAAGCTGAGAGAGATCGTGATACCCGCCAGCGAGTACAATTGCATCTCCAACCCTAATAAATAATAAAGGATAACGGCTATACACAGGTTGATACTTAAACTGATGATGATCAAGAACAGATAACGTACATTCCGGGTAATCAGCAGAACGAAGAGCAAGAGGATCAAGATGGTCAAGCCTGTACGGACGTAGATTTTATCCAATTCTTCTTGGATAAATTCGGTAGCGTCGTAACTGGTATGGATCTCGTAACCGGGAGGAAGCAAGGTGCGGATATGTTCCATTTCTTCCTTCACTTTCTTGGCTAATTGCAACTGGTTGGCAGTCTCTTCCGCACGGATAGACAGGTAAATAGAGTTTAAACCATTGATCCGGTAGTAACTTTGCGGGGCCTCTTCTTGCCGGGTTACCTTTATCAATTGATCCAGCCGGATTAAGCTACCATCTTTGTTTGCGACGGTGATATGCGATGGTTCGAACCCATTCGTGATCTTTTCCGGCATTAACGCCAGACGAATCCATTCCTTGCTGGTATCTCCTTGTCCCATATTAGCGGTTCCAAGGAACTCTTTTTTGTAATATTGGCTGATCGCCGATTGGATATCCTCTATCGTGATCCCCAGATCCCGTAGCTGGCGGCTATCGTATTCCAAGCGCCATTCCATAGGGGTCGCTCCGCTTACATCGATACGATAAATACCTTGCACGCTGCTAAGCCGGGGCTTTATCTGATCCTCGGCGAATCGCTGGATGAATATCGGGGTAGCGGAAGCGTTCAAGGTATAACTCATGAATGGGCGTGATTCCTTGTCGTCCGGACGGCTCATCTCTAAAATCGGATAACTTAATTCTTCCGGAAGGTCCGGCCACGTCTGCCTTACAATGGTTGATGCCTCGAAACGTGCGGCGTCTATATTCGTATGTTTATCTAGTTCTAAGGTAATCCTTCCCCATCCGTTTCCCGAGGTCGAGGAGATCTCTTTAATTCCTTTGATACGGGCAAGCATCGCCTCCAACCGGGAGGTTACCTCCATCTCGATAACCCTCGCTGAGTTGGAGGGCATATTATAGCTGATACTTAATTTCGGCAGCGTACGGGAGGGAGATAGCTTGATCGGCAATAAAGGCACGAAAGCGATCCCCGCCAATGCGATACAAAGGAAGGTGACGATGATCGTAAAGGATGATATGTTCGGCTTAGAACCCATGCTCGTAATCAAATTCGTTGGCTAATGAGATGCCTGTTTCGAAATCATGTAAGGTGAGCTTACGTATTTTGTAATAGCTCAACCAATAATTTTGCAAGGCCGTGATATAATTACGTTGCGCTTCCTGCTGTCGGTTCAAGGAGAGCGTAAGGCTATTGATATCCGCTTTGCCGATCATGAAACGTTGCTTGGTCTCGTTATAGGCCATGATCGCGATGTCCAAAGCCTCTTCGGCGCTGGCGATCAGGTTTTGCTGTACATTGAAATCGCCGACAGTCATGATTACGTCTTCCTCCAGAGTGACTTCCGTCTGCCGTGCGGATATTTGCGTAACATTTAGATTGCTTTTGGCTATATTGTATTTACCCTTCCGTACTCCCCAGTCTATAAGGGGAATAGAGATAGATATCGATACCAAGTCCTGCTGCAGCGGATTCTTGTAAACTTCCTTAAACTGGGTCGCTACTTGATTGAAACCGATACTGGCATTCAAGGAAGCGTTGAATAAGGTTTCCTTTTTGGTCTTATCCACTTGTTGCTCGGCCTCTAACACCTCTTGCCGCACTTCCAGAAACTTGGGGTTATTCTCCCGGGCTAACGTCAATGCTTGATCCACCGGAATATCCATATCATGGGGGCGTGACGGCAGCCGAAGCCGTATCTCCGTATTCTTATCGAAATTCAAATACGAGGCCAGACTGAACATGGCTCGCTTCAAGGCTATATCGGCGTTTTGTAACGTATTGCGGGCATTGATCGCATCCAGCTTGAGTGTCAGTAAATCCGCTTGACTAATAGCCGCGATCTTATGCCGCTCTTGGCCGGTACGGTATAACGTATCGGTTGTCGCTACATTTTCTTTGGCCATATCATATTCTACTTGAGCCATGGCTAAAGAGAAAAAGTAAGTGGTGGCTTGTTCGCTGACGGTCTCGATATTATAAAGCAACTCTTTCTTTACTTTCTCATATTTTAGAGGCTCTATCTTCTTCTCCCACCGGAAAGGATTGTATCCCAATAAATCTTGGCTGTATCCGATACGGATTGGAACGGAGGTGAACTGATTATAAGTATTCGAGCCGAAATAGCGCATATACCCCAGATCCGTGTCCACGAAGAAACTACCACCCAGCATATCGAAGTTCTGTTTGATCTTTAAGTTTCCTCCCGCATAAAAGGACTGTTGCTTACGGTATTCGTCGATGTCTTTTTCTGAATCGTATCGTTTCGTGATATCCCGGTAATATTCGGCGGGTGTGATATTCAATGTAAGACTAGGCAGTCGCTCCGCTTTGTAATTACGAAACTCCCAGTAGCCGGACAAGAATAGGTTTTTCGTACGAAAAGCCTCCAGCGAGCTATCGGCGGCCAATGAGATCGTCTTCTCAAGGGAAAGGACGAGCGATTGGGCCGATACTCCTTCGGCTAATAGCGAACAGAACGCATATAAAACTAGGAATGTCCTCTTGTATCTTTTTTTCATAATGCATGTCTCCTATAGATAAACCAATAAACCAAAGGGATAATAAATAAACTGACTGCCGTACCGATCAGCATCGCCGAGATCATGGCAATGGAGAGTGGCTTTTGCAACTCACTTCCCATATCGAACGTGAATAGTAGCGGTACCATACCGAATATAGTTGTCAATGAGGTCATGATAATCGGGCGCAGACGGCGACGACCCGCCTCATGGATCGCTTCCATCAAGGGTACACCTTCTTTCCGAAGCTCATTGATCGCGTCCAGTTTCAAGATAGAGTCGTTTATGATGATACCGCAAGTTACCACGATACCGATAGCACTCATCAGGTTTAAGGTATGCCCGCATATCCATAATACCAGTAAGGAGGCGGCTACGTCTATAGGTATTTCCAGCAGGACGATCAAGGGCTGCAAGAAGCTCTCGAATTGCGCCGCTAAGATAAAGTACATCAAGAGAATGGATATGAACAAGATGACGACCAGTTCATTCAGCATTTGTTGGTTCGAGAAGAAGCTTCCCGAGAAATCGATGTCCCAATTCGTCTTATCTTTGGATTCGCTGCGGACGAGCTCCCGAATATTTTCCATTAACTGTTCCGCGTTCTCTACTTGATAGAAGCTAAAAGGAATATATTCCCCGTTCTTTCCAGCGGTGAGTGTCTTCAAATCCTCTCCGGGAGTAATTTTTGTTACTGCGCTAAGAGGGACATGATTCGTCTTTTGATTTTCGTCCGGCTGTGTACGGATTAAGGTATTTTGTAAGGTCTGATCGACCGTTTGCTCGTTTCCGGCTAGCGTGATCGGTAAATACTGTTGATAAGAGCGTAAGGTAGCGATTTCATTTTCCTTGAAGGCCGTCTTAAGTACCCTGTAGACCTCTTCATAGGAGATATTATAAAGTAATAGTTTCTGATGGTCTATGGATATGTTTAATTGATTCTCGAAAGCTACGCCAACGGGAGCGAGACCGGTCTTACTCTCTAGTGTTTTCTCTAGTTTTTGCAAAGTAGGGGCATCCGGAGCTTGTTCTTTGTTACGGGCATAGAACTCGGCTACGATATCGGCCTCACCGGTTACGAACAGTTTCTCAAACACAGTCTCCGGCGGAGAGAACGATAATACGGCTGTCGGGTAATTTCGCTTTACCCAAGCGGAGATTTCTTGTTGTAAAGGGGCGATAGCATCGGTCTCTTCTGTCTTGAAATAAAGCTCTACTTCCGAGATGGATAATTCCCTGTCTCGGTTTAGCAGGAATTGTTGCTGTCCGATATAGGCCGTGTGTTGCGCACCTAACCGATCGGCCTCACCAAATAATTCGGTGACTCTCTTTCTATTCTCATCAATATGGATGTTCTCATTCCATTCAACATGTGCGATTAACTCATTCTGATCGATTTCCGGCATCCGGCTTTTGGGGATCATATAGAATAGGATTGCGCAAAGGGGGATAGTGACAGCTACAAATAGTAGGCTAGTGGTTTTATGCCTGAATATGAAATCAACCCCTCCGTCATAGAATCGGTCTAGCGTATGCTCCTTGATCAAATTGTTTATTTTCAGATTGAAAAAGGAATGCTTGATCTCCGGTATGCTGTAAACTAATTTGTAAAGTACAGGCAGTAACATGATTCCGGTGAAATAAGAGACCATTAAACCAACCGTAACAGCAAACGCCTGATCGAAGAAAATCGCTCCCGCTATACCACTTATAAATACCAGCGGAACGAATACGGCGATCGTGGTAAATGTGGAACTAAGCATGGGGGTGATTACTTCTGTGGTCCCTTTTATACACGCTTCTTCCAGATTATCTCCTTTTGCCCGGTATTGCGCTATATTCTCCGTCACGATGATGGAGCTGTCTATCATCATACCCAATGCCAGAATTAATCCAGATAGGGAGATGATATTTAAGGACATATTGAAAAGGTAGAAGAACAAGAAACTAATGATGATACTGACTACCATACTTAGTCCGATTACCGCCGGGCTTTTTACGTCCCCGAGGAAAAGGATCGCCACGATGCAGATAAATAAGAAACCTAACGATAGGTTCTGCTTGAGGTTGGAGATCGTATAATCCAATAACTCGGTCTGGTTTCTTGTGATCGTAAATTCAATATCCGGGTAAATAGACTTGAAATAATCGGTAACCTCGGCAAGCGCCTCTTTCATATTATCCATATTCTCGTCCGCTTGCTTGATAACGGCTAATGTAACGGCCCTTTTCCCGTTGGCTAGCGATAAGCCGGTTTCTTTTTCCGGTACGACAGCTACTTTTGCCAGATCTTTTATCTGGAAGATCCGGTCATTCTTACGGATATAGATATTTTGTACGTCTTCCGGTGTACGTAATAAGGTAGAAAATTTGATATTGTACTCATAATAACCATCCCGTACGGTCATGCTTCCCGGCTCTATATTGTTGGCAGACAAGGCTGATTCCAAATCATTTAACGTAATATCAGCCATATCCAAGAGCTTCATATCCGGTACGATCTGTAATTGCCGTCCTAATATGCCCGTGATATCCACCATTGCGACTTCCGGCAACTGTTCGATCCTTCGTTTGATTACTGTTTCCGCAAATTGGCAAAGATCGAGGAAAGCGGCATCATTTTCAATTGTCTTGAGTGTGAGGTTGAGGCAAAACACCGGAATGTCCGTAGCGCTCGCCTTGACCACCCGTGGACGTTCTACCTCACGGGGCAGGTAATTCATGGCGGCGTCTATTTTCTCATTGACCTCTATAAAGGCAAGATCCGTATTCGTGCCAAAGTCGAAGCTAAGGCGGATAATACCCGCTCCATCGCGAGTCTCGCTATGGATATCCCGTAATCCTGCCACTTGCATCAATTGCAAACGGACCGGCTTTACGACAGTATTTTCCAATTCCCGTGCGGATGTATTTTGCCCGGATATCTGAACGGTAATCTCAGGTATGGCGATATCAGGCAATAAGGAGACCGGTATGGTGAAATAAGTCACCAACCCCACGATAAAGCAGGCCGTAAAAGCCATCAATACCGCTATCGGACGTTGTAGCAGGAAGCGAATCATACGCGACTAATTTTCAATTCTCAATTCTCAATTTTCAATTACCTTGACCGGTGACTCATGCGCCAGATTAATATTGCCGCTTGTAATCACGACATCCCCTTCTTTCAATCCTTCCAAAAGGGTATAACTATCCGCGTTTTCCAGTCCGGTGCGCACGTAGTTCCAATAAGCGTGCCCATCAACTAAAGTAAATACGACCTGTTTCCCGGAACGTAATACCACGGCCGTTTTCGGTACGACCAATTGTTTCCCGAGCGAGCGTTGTACGCTAACCCGTACATTCATGCCTTCGAATAATTTACCTTTGTCGTTTACCGCCGCTTTCACTTGTACCATCCCGTTCTCATCCACTAGCGGGTTGATCTCGGATATACGTCCTTCAGTCTTTAAGCTGGTGGTGGCGAAAGGGGTAACTTCCACTTTATCTCCGTTTTGGATAAGCGGCAACTCACTTTCCAATACGGTGAAAGAGGCTTCCAGACTATGAGGATCGATAACGGTACAGAATGCGTCCGTCGTAGACGCCACGTTCTCTTGTTTAGCGAAAAGGTTTGCGATAATACCGTCGAAAGGCGCGATTAGCGTCGCGTTCTGTTCCTCATATTGGGCAAGTTGATATTGGGCGAGCGCCAGATCATATCCACTTTTTACCCGTGCTAGGTTGAGCGTCGCAGGCGGGACTTTCGCTGAGTCTTCCAGCATATATCCTTGACCGATCAATACGTCTTTTAATTCAAGCCTCGCTTTCTCTAGGGCATCCTTGGCTTGCGCTGTTTTGTTCGTGAGCCGGAAAGTAGCGAGTTCCGCTATTTTCTCTCCTTTGTTTACCCGGTCTCCGTTCTTCACGTAGATACGGGCGATCGGTTCCGCCGATTCAAATCGTAAGTCCACCAGCTTGCGAGCGGACAGTTTACCATTGCTTATCAACTCATGATTAAATTCCGTTTGCTTCAATGTCATGATCGTGACTTCGTTCGCCTCATCCGGCAATACGGTCTCTACGGAATCCTGTGTGGCATCTGTATCTTTCTTTTCTCCTCCGCATGCGCTTAAACATAATAAAAGCGTAAAGGTCAACAATTTATAGTATTTCATACTCGTATGATTGATCGGTTTGTACAATTTATCATTCGCAAATATAAGTATTTATTGTTACGATGTAGTCGTAATTGCTATAAAAATAAGGATATTGTATTCATATTGATGTGTTGTTTAACATACTTCGTGCTTTCTCTTTCATTTCTTTAATAGCGGAACTTTCCACTTTGGGTTTCTTAGTTAATACGGAATCAATCGCCTTTTTCAATTTTGCAGGTTGAAAATAAGATGGTTCCGTATAAAGATTCATTAACAGATAATACGGATAGATACGTTCCGGTAAAATATCAATGGCATGTAACAGGTGCTTTTCCGCTTGTCGGTATTCACCTAAACACTGCTCATTTTTAGCCATTACGTAATAAAGCATGGGATCGGAGCTTAATAAGACAGCTCTTTCCAGATATCCATTCGCTTTCTCGTATCGTCCGGTCTTGCTTAGGCATTGAGCGACCTCGAAAAGGAATTCCGGTTTATGCTTCAATAATGGATACAAAGGTTCATATACCTCCAAGGCCGCTTCGTAAGCTTTATTATTGTAAAACATTTGCGCCTTATTCCATTGTTGATAAGCCTTATAATGATCTTTTTGCATCCAGAACAAACCAATTCCAAGAATAGCGATTCCCATAAAAAATATCTGTTTGCCCCATCTATGGCCATTTGATTCGGCTTGGTTCTCACGGATCTCATCCTTGTCCGGTGTTACGCTCATCACCCCTAGGAATATCAATACTACCCAAAACTCCGGCAATTGCAATGGATAAGAAGAGAAGGCGAATATAGCCATAGACATCAATCCCCCGCAACAAGCATACCTTTTGTTCTTTATTCCTTTATAAAATAGAAGCCCCAGCCAGCCTATAAATAGGGCTAATCCTACTAACCCCTGTTCTAATCCAATCTGCAAGTATTCATTAAATGCGTACTCCGGGCATCCGGCAACCAACTTTTCCTGTTCAGTCGCTTTTCCCGAAGCCATGTATTCCGCTTGTGTTTCAGCGTAAGCGGCAGGGAACCCACCTAGGCTGGTACCTGTAATCGGTTGTTTTTGTATCGCTTTCGTCGTGATCTTCCACATCAGAAACCTTCCGTCTGCCGAATCTTTCTTTAATGTATAGAGTGATGCGCTCCCGCCAAGAAGCAATATGCCGCCTAGGATACCGCCTATGATATACCACCTTTTGTGTTGTCTCAGTCTGGTCGCTGCCTGTTTCCTGTCAAGGCGGTACAGGGCATATACCCAGGCGCAAGAAACGACCACCGCTATCCATGCCGATCGGCTCATTCCCGCAGGAAGTACAACGATCGCTGTGCCTATACATCCCATGGACAGGTAATAGGGCATATTTCGTTTGGACTGTTCCAGCAAGATGCCAAGAGCCACCGGTAATGTGATCGCCAAATATCCGGAATAAGGCCCCGGATTGAAAAAAGAGCCGGTCAGCCGAAACAGGGAATGGTTCGAATAGGCCCATCCCTGTAATTGACGGAAGCCCCAGATGGCTTCTATAAGGCCTGTCGCGATAAAGAACATTGAAAAATATCCTATGAGCACCGGATATTCATGGAACACCTGCCGAAGCAGATACCACAAGACAACCATTTGTCCGATAAACAGGAGCTTTTCCGGCTCCGGGTGTATGGAGTAGGGATAAGAGAGGAGGATAAGCCCCAAGAGGGAAAGGGGGAGGATATCCACGTAAGTCCATGGGCACAGCCCCTTGCTTGGATTCAACCACAAACCTTGTAGGGACACGGCGGATAAGAACAGGGCGATTAGTTGAATCCAAAAGGTTTTCTCTGTCACCAAGTGTGTGGATAGCATTCCCAATCCTGCGAAAGGGGCGCTTAGCAAAAGTGTCCCGAGTAGGGTATATACGCCGAGTTTCAACAGCTCTTTCATGGTTAATATCTTTTTACCGTATCGTTTTCCACCAAAAAGATACGATCTTCCGCAGCCTTTTCCGGTCGCGAGATCATCGCTTTCAACAGGCTCCCTTTAGGTATCTTGCGAATGAGGATGCCACCGGGTATCGTGTCTGTCGGGAAATATCCGTTTTTAAAACACTGCTGTTCCTGTTCCCAATAAGCGAGTGTATACGGCACTTGCTGTTGATACGGGTTGTCCGAGGCGATAAAGATGGAATCGGTTCGGGCCGGATCGGGCTTAATTTTCGTGATGATCCCCGTATTGCTCACATGGAAAGGGGATGTGATGAAGCGTAGTGAGCCATAAGCCTCTTTGTCATATTCGGCGATGATAAACACATCATCGCCTACGATCTTCGGGAAGGTACAGCGGTTGCCGATCCGTTCGCTCATGGCGAAAGGCCTCCAGTTACCATGATTATAGGTACAGAGGTAAATAGGTGCTCTTTTTGATCTCACCGGGAGGTCGCAAGTCGTATGGATATCTGCGACAGGTGGTAGGTATTGCTCCGTGACAGCGGTCAATAACGGATTTTTTAAGAACGTACGGTATTCATCGGTCGACTCGGTCGTTACCGGATGTAAGGGGGCGAATCCGTATCTGTAAACCTTGGCCGGGGTCAAGAACGGCTTGGTTAGGTTGTAGATCAAGGAATCCGGGCCTTCGTACTCCGGAGCGAAAGGTAGGAATCGCCCATCCTCGTTTAAGAATGCGCACCAATAATGTTCCCCGTTCCTACGAGTCCAGATCGTATGTTCTGCTACAGTGGGAATACCGGCCGCACGCATCAGCTGGATACCATACAAGACTACCCCATCACAACGTCCAACCCCTGTCCGGTGGATCTCCTCTGCGGTTGGATAGTGGATGGGTATCTCCGTTTGATAGGTGACTCGGGTTCGTAGTATCTTTTGTAACCTCACGGCCGCATCGTACGTGTTATCAATATGCGAACTATCCAGCAAAGGGAGGTACGTCCGCATCAGCTCCTCACGTAAACCGGAGAGCGGTTCGTATAACCCCCGGTAGGGAAGTATATACCTGCAAAAATTCTCGAAACTTACCGATTTATTCCAGGGCTTGGGCCACGCCTGAAACGCCAGCTCGATATTACGGATTAGATAGTCCGAGGATAGGGTGGTGATGTCTGATACCCTCTCTCGCTTCTCATATCCGAAATGATAGACCATATTGCGTATCAAAAAGCGGGCGGCCTCTCTTTTTAACGAATCCCCTTCATAGTATTTGATGACATATTCCAACTCTTTCCTGTTATCGCCGGCTTGCGACAACGCATATTCCAACATACTTTCTTCTTGGCTTTTTGAGAAACCGCAAGAGTGCAGACAGATCCAAGCGCATACATATAAAATAAGCTTATTCATAATTCTTCAATTGTTTCGAATATTTTTCCAAAAACGTCCCTTTCTGTATTCCCCCGTGTAAGGGTCAACGGATTTCCACACTTTCCAAGCTACCCCTACGATAAATTCCTCCGGTATAAGTCCGAGATAACGGGAATCTCTAGAGTTTTCTGTCTTATCTCCGGCCACGAAGTAATAGTTGCTTTGGAACTGGTATTGTCTTACCTGTTTGTCTCCTATATAAACTTTACTATCTTTCCACGATAGGGAATCTTTTGATTCCCACTCGATCATTTGTTTGTATAGCTTATAATTTGTTTGATTCACGGTAATTCTATCCCCTTTTCGGGGGATATACAAAGGACCGAAATCATGAACATTCCAATTGAATGTAGAATCAAAAGGGAAACAACGGTAGACACCGTCCGGCATCCGATCCGCTTTTTGTCTGGATAAGTTCGCTTGACTTTCCACATTCCCCAAAGGCTCTTTTGTATGGTTGTTTCGGTAGAATCCCTGTTCGATCCGGATGGAGTCTCCCGGTAACCCGAGGCAGCGTTTGATATAATATTGCATGATGTGCATTTCGATCCGCTCCCATGAATAGGGATGCGGGTAGTTGAATACGAGAATATCATTCCGTTTGATTTGCCCGACTCCGGGTACTCTGTATATATCTACCCGCTTCCCTTTCATAGATGCGAAAATATTGAATAACCTAGGTCCGGCTATCCATTTGTTTACTAATACTTGATCTCCGGTTTGGAGTTGAGGCTCCATGGAATCGGAAGGGATTTTGAACGTGCTGAAACAGAAGATGAGGAGGAATGCGTATATGCAACCAATACCAAATACCCCATAAAATATAAGTGTCAGATATCGTAACATCTGATTTATATTTGTTTTGTATATACGTTTTTCTATTCCCATTCTTTTATGTTTATGCCTCATTTCCTAAATCCAAATTCTTTGGATATCAGTCATCAATAGTCGAACACTACGATATGATATTCCGGATCATCACTGATACCATAGATCTTCCGTTTTTGATTGTCTACAGCGATGGAGGAGACTCCTTGGTCTAATGTGTAATGGCATTCAAGGCTACCGTCCCATCCGATTACAAATAATTCTTTGCATAATATATTGTAATTAGGCTCTGTCACCATTTTTCCATTATAAAGAACAAATAAACTATTCCCCACGTTTACAGGACTATAAAAAGCGTCTCTATAAGTTTGCGGGCTCGCTTTACTTCCGATAATGTCTCCATCCCTAAATTCTTTGAAAACAGATGCGAAATGATCCGGTCCCCGTAATTGTTTTTCCAAGGTCCCGTTCACGTTATAGATGCAAATTAAATCAGTGAAGTAGTGAGTGATTGCAACCTTCTCTTTTCGGTTGGTGGTTAGGTCTGCCCGAAACGCATTGATTAATTCGGCAGGAGTATACTCCTGCTCAGTTTTAGGATAAGTACCGAAATCCATCGTTTTCTTACCTGTTTGATCAAAAAGGAATCCAGGACTCGTCTCTTGATAGGATACGCCTAAGAACCCGTTGCCCAAGCTTCGAATATTGCTCCATAGCGGTTTTGTATCTAGGGAGATACGGCTGGCGTATTCCGGTTCTTTTCCACTGGTAAATTCCGGGATAGAGTAAGTGAAAATCGTAGAGGTCATCATATCAAAAATGACTACGGAATCGTTCCGATTGACGAAACATGGTGTCATCATCTCTTTAGGCCCTTGTCCTACAGGAATACATTCTCCTTCCTTATGTGCCGTATTGAGGTTGAAGATGTGGAATTGTTTTTCCGCCCCTTGATTGCAAGTAACTAGGAAGGAGTCGAATAATTGGATTTGTGAAGGTCGTAAAATAAGACTGTCAAATTCAATAGTTTTTCCGGATAGTGATTTTCGGACTTTGAAATCACTTCTCTGGAAGGTTATGTTTTTGTCATCTTGTTTTTGATCATCGGTACAAGCGATGAATACTAATAGGATGAGTGAAAGATGTAAGATAATGTATTTCTTCATGATACTGATTTTTTAAGGAGGGCATGCCAAATTAAGGGATTGAACACATTTTCTTCTTGCTCAAGATACCTAGAGTCTATGAAATACAAATTAAAAATCAATGAGAAAACATCTGCATTCCATTGATTTACCGACTGTATTCCATTGTGATTTTTTTCGTTTTGGCACACCCTCCTTTGATTAAATTTTAGTTCCAACGTCCCGGTATGTAAGTGGATGTCCCATCGGAATATTTGATAATACATCCTCCCCCAGAGTAACTGCAATATCCGCTTCCACCTTCCCCACTAGCCAATGCCTCCACATTGTCAAGCGCTAAATCAGAGAGTTTAATCTCGTTTTCACTCTGGTTGATGTTCCATGCCGCAGCTACTGCTACGACTGCCATTACGGCTATTCCTAAAATCTTTTTTCTCATGATATTTCTTTTTTATAGTTTATGTTTTTGAGAATTTAATCTCTTGCTTACTATTCTTCTGCAAGATAAGGATATTCTCGAATTCCTCTTTCAATTTAATTTACTACTTTTGTGTCACCTCCTTTCTGCTTCATGAGTAAAAGTGGGGTGGGAGGCTTGCTTGTGATCGTTCCAATATATCCGGCAAGCTCTCCCTTCTCTTTTATTTATTGAGCCATCCCCCGAATGTTTAATTTTATCAGTTGATTCGTATTGCATTTCACGGTAATCGTCTCGTCAAAGACTCCTTTGTCTTTCGGTGTCATGATGGCTCTTACTTGAAGGGTCTCACCCGACTTGGCGGGATGTTTGTCGAAAGATGGGCGGGCACAGCCGCAGGTTGTAGCCGCGTCTAGTATGACTAACGGGTTATTTCCTGTGTTTGTTAATCGGAAAACAGCTTCTTTGCTTTCTCCCATTTGGATAGTTCCTAGCTGTATGGATGCCTCTTCCACTTTCACGGTGGTCTGTATTTGTGAAGCGGGTTGTTTTCCGGTGATCTCTTTTAGGTATAGCACCCGGATATTCGGGTTGTGGATAGGATTTCCTATCACTACGACCTTATTGTACTTATCCAATAGGAAGGTTTGAAATCTCCCATCGGCCGGGAAATGATTTAGTTCGTTCAGCTTGTCGGATTGATCCAGACAGATAGGTTTGTCGAAATTGTCTTTTTTCAATAGATACCGTATTTCTTTCTTATCATCGGACTGGAAGAAAAACAGGAATGGAACCGTTCCTTGGGTAATGGAGTCGGTGTATTGAATCAGTTCTTTCCATCGGTGCAGTTGGAGTTTGCAACTGGTACATCCTATGGAATTCACGAAAACCAGCACCTTGTGGGGGGATTTTGGCAGGGTGAAGTCTACCGTATCGGTTGCAAACCGTGTAAAGACCATGTCTTTCGGAAATCGTATCTCTTTTCCTTGCCATTCGGATACTAAATGCTTGATCTCGTCTTTTTTCTTGTCTTGGCAAGCTAGAAGGAATAATAATAGTATGATTAGATTTAAGTATTTCATGATATTTTGTCGTTATATTTTAAATGAAAGAATCGGATCGTTGCTGTTTACATCCGTGGCGAGGATCGTTCCCGTATCCTCATCTACGTTGATACCGTAAATGGCATGGTCGAGCACATATTTCCGGACGGGGTTTCCTTTGAGGTCGAATACATAGATATATCGTCCTCCATCCTCAATCTCTTCCCCTCGTAGGTATGCTTGTTCGATATCTTTGAAGCTACGCCCATGGAATACGGCATAAATGAAATGGTCTGTGATATGGACATCACTAAATCCCATGATGCCGGTTGGAATTCCCTCCGATCGTGAGATTGCGAATTGAGGTTCTCCATTAGGCCCATACCGTACGGTTTGTGTAGTATCTGTGAAGTTGTATATTTCTAATGCCTCTCCTAGTTGGGTTGCCATGACCAAGATGCCTTTTTGGGGATTATAGTCGAAGAAGCTTCGCCACGCTTGCGCCAATGCAGGGCGTGCGATGTCTTCATAATTATTTTCAGTCGGGATCTGATTAGCGGAGTGAATCCATTTCCCTTCTCGGTCTGTCCACTTTTGTCTATATTCACCGAGGTAGTCAGATACCAAAAAGCCCGATTCCATCGGGTAAAAGTCCAATGCCCTAACCAGCCGCTTGTCCATATCGATCGTTTCTACGGGGATGATGTTGTTCATATTTTGTTCAATCTTCCACCGGGTTGTTCGCATTTTGTTCGCATCGAGCGTCCAGATAGAATCCTTGGAGATAAACCGGAAGCAATCTGCCGATACCATTTCTTCGGGTCCCTCGCCTCGTTTGCCAAACGATGTCATATATTCCCATTCGGGGTAAGAGAAGGCATGGAAGAAATAATCTACGTTGTGCAAGTCCATGATAATAGCGATACCATCCTTGACCGCTACCCGGAAAGGATAGCGGAACAAGGCGGTATTTAGGTGGATAACCTGCGCATTTAATGCCTTTTCATCGGGAAAATCCTCGTAGCGGGGGAAGTGCCGTGAGGATTCCGAACAGGATACCAGACTACCTATTAATAGAACTATGTACACGTAGTAGTTCATGTGTTGTTTTAACGGTTGTATATATATTTGTAATATCCTCCATTACATGATAGAGAGCCAGCCATATAACAATCTTTGGATCCACTTTCACCGGAAGCTAGCGCTTCAATATTAGAGAAAGTAAGATCTGAGAAATTTTGTTTTCCTTCTTTCAAAAGAAAATACGAAGCACACAAGGCGCAAATGAAAATGATAGCGAAAGCTTTCTTGAAAGTAATTTGTTTCATGTCGTTTCTAATTTTTGTTACAAACGTACGGCTTGGTCTTTGGATAGCCAATCTTTTTAGGTGACTTTTAGCTGACAGTTGAAAAATAAGCCTTTTGTCTACCTATAGTCATCTTTCATCTTGCGAGTTGAATGAATTTATTCGTAGAAAGGGATGGAAAACGTATCTTTGCAGTTTCAACGAGGAATAATTATGGAGAAGCAAAATTGGAAATTTTATTGGAAGTGGAGTGTATTTGTTCTGATGACGATGATTTGCTTGTTGTCTTTTTATAAATCATACCAAAATGTAAAGTATGAATTACAAGAAGAGTCTCAAACGTTATTTCAGCGGGCAGTTCAAGATGATACAAATAGGCGGATAAAAGATTTAGGGGATGCTTTTTGTTTTTCCTATTCAGGCGCTAATCGATTGGAACGAGATAGCATTACAATCAAGACTGCCGATGCGATTATACATATGAGGAATAATAAGGAGGTGGCACGGAGGATGTCTTCACAGGAGAAGTCTGATTTTTGTCTCCAACATTGTTTGTCTATGGAGAATCCGATTCAAGTAACCTTGCTGGATAGCGCTTTTCGTGCATCTTTGTATGAACATGCGATTTCGGCTCAGACCGTAACTTGTTATACCTTTATAGACAAGACGGAATGTAGCTCTTCAGATACTTCTTTTTATCAATCTTTCATACCATTAAAAGATATTGTTTTTGGAGCGAATCGGACGATCGTTTTACAAGCGTTTGTTCAATTTCCTTTCCTTTATATAGTAGGTGAAGTGTTTTTGCGAAATATATTTTGGATTCTGGCAATGGTTATTCTCTGGGTTATTGCGATTGTCTTGACATGGAAAAGACCAAGGATAAATATCTTACCGCTACAAGAAGCACCTAAAGAGATGATACAAATAACAGAAGATATCTTGTTCGATGAAACACATGGCGTATTGCATTATCATAGGCATCGTATCGAATTGGCAAATCAACGGCTGAAACTGTTTTGTATTTTATTAGAACATAAAGGATATTTCATTGAGTCTAATCGGCTGAAAGAAGAAATCTGGCCGGATGGAAGTGTGTCCAAAGACGCTCTTACCGCTACGGCTAAAAGGCTTAAAGAGGATTTGTCTCCTATTCCGGATCTGGTGATTGAGAGTGCTCGGGGGCATGGCTATGTGCTGAAGTGTGGTGGGTAGGTTTTACAAGGTGGGTTAGTGTATTTTTTTGAATGTTTATATTCTTCTCGACTTCGTCTTCTAAAAAACACGTACGTGAATTTTTAGAAACACGTACGACTTTTAGTAAAAACACGTACGAGTTTTTCGGAAAATATAATGATGTTTTTTGCACGCTGATTATCAGTTATTTATAGATAAAATTAAAATTGCCTACTTGTTGTAATTAATTTAATATGGTTCTCATGGAATAATAAAGATTACCACCAAACTTGTTTGTCATTTTCATATGTGAATATGCGTTCTTCTTCTCCTTTGGTTAAGTCTTTTAACAACAAGAGAGCATTGTCTGGTACATTTGTATAGGTTAGCTTTGATTCAATAGCTCTTTGTTGGCCTAATGACATCCAATGGTTATATTCCCAATAGAATAGCTCATATAGATCACCTGCGTGGATGTTATTATCATCGTTTCTTGGCGTATAAATGATCTTATTGATAGATACCGGTTTGTTGAAGTCCAAGCCTACCCATGGATAATCAACCGTAGAAGGGGCTTCATAGTAAGTTAGGATATCTTTGTCAAATACTTTGGATTTATCCATTGGCATAGTATCGTAACGAACCGAGGCATTTGTTCCAATGATTGTGCCGGTTAATTCTTTTTCCTCCTTGTCTGAGTAGAAAGCGAGTTCGGCTAGATTACAACCCTTGTTTTTTGCTGATACATAGCGCCAATAGCGATATGTTTTTTGAGGTTTTATCTCGAAAGAATCTGCGGACAATAACCAATGAGAAATCGTATGTATTGTATCAGGATCGGAGAAATCCGGATTATTGGAAGCTTCAAAATGTCCTCCGGTGAGAGTTTTTGCATAATCGAAAATATGTTTTGCGAGATAGTATTTCCTAGATAATATAACTTTCTTTCGTTTACTGGTATCTGCATGTAGATATTTTATTCTACCTCGTGAATCAAGTATGAATGGATCTGTAATAGGATGAATACCTTGATTGTCATAATAAAGTGGGAGATAGGCAATATCTTTTCCTATTTCATTGAAGTAACAAACTTTTCCTTTTTGTGTACCGTAACATATAGGTACCCATTTCTGATTGTCGAAAACGGCTAGGTAGGCATGTTTATGGTTTCGTTTTTTTTGTGTTGGAATCATGATATCACAAGTTTTCATGTATTCGGAGGTAACATCTTTCATGAAAATATTCCGGAAGAGGTCGGGCACGACCTCTTCGGTTGTATTCAGCTTTACGAGATCTTGATTAATAGCGTATGTTCGCCTATACACTTTAGCCATCTTCTGGCTAGGTTTATGCAGTATATCCGGATCTGTTTTTGTCTCGCATCCTCCAAACGCTAGATTCTTTCCTGTATTATCTAAAAGTACATTCCAATAATGCCCCATCGAGCGGAAAGGCCATTGTGGTGTGAAATCTAGCATGACGGGAATTCCTATGCTTCTCATCATAGCTAACGCTATTAACGAGAATTGATTACAAGTGCCGAATGATATCATGCTCCTAGTGGAGGTTTTTGCTATGAACGGAATGGAATATACCGAGTTTTCAGGAACTAATTTCTTCTCTAAAAACTGATTGATATGCTTACAAGCCCAAAATGCTGAGTTTTGCATATCGGAAGAATAGCTGAAGTCGTTGAGTTCTGTTAATGTCGTAGAATCTATTTGTTGGTACATGCCAGTCCTCCAATCCTCCAGTACATCCATGGCTCCGATAGAGTAGGGCAATAGGTATTCACAGAAGTCATCAAAATTTAAATGTCGGCTCCAAGGGGCATCTTCCCATAGGTGGAAAGCCTGCTCGATATTTTGAATAAGAAAATCAGCTGTAATTATACGAATGTCTTCTTGTATCGGGAATGAGGTGTTCTCGTGGATTTTAGAGATTCTATCAATGCGATTGGCAAGATAAGGTGTATCATGATAACGCCCCTCTTTTTGTGTTTGAAGTATTATAGAGTCAATTTGTTTATTATATGTGTTGGTGATTTTCCCGCAATAAGAATAATGCCCGGGCATATTCTTAATAAGAAAGCAAGCTGCACGATATTTCAAGGAATCATTTTTGTAATGTTCCAATACCTGTTCTAATTCACGGCGGTTTTCGCCTGCTCTTTCAAGAGCGAATGAGAGTTGTCTGTCTTCTTTGAAATTGTGACAAGAGACTAAACTAGATATAAGTAGCGTGATCCAAAAGAGTTTCATTCGTTTTATTTGTTCTTTTTGCGAAGGACGGTGTTTTAATAGATTGCTCGTTTCATATCGTATTTAATTTTTCACAAACATAAGTTTATTCCTTTTCATGGCCAATTGTTTTAGCTGACTTTTAGCTGACAGACAAAAAATGAGGGTTTGTTGGCATAAAGTTATGTATTTGTATTGCTATCATTTCAACAGGTAGTCCAAGAGGATACAGATCGGCGTATCAAAGAACTTGGGGATGATTTTTGTTTTTCTTATACAGGGGGGGCACTTCAGATATTATCATTAGATAGTACTTTTCGTGCATCTTACCGTTACGGCTAAAAGGCTTAAAGAGGATTTGTCTCCTATTCCGGGTTTGGTGATAGAGAGTGCTCGGGGTAAAGGATATTCACTAAAGATCGTTTCGGGAGAGTAAATTCTCCATTTCAACGTTCATTTGATGGTTTATTTGTGTGATGAGCTTGCTATCGGCAGTAGTACTGACTTGGCTAAGTAATATATACTGTGTCGGGCAAGTCAGTATATATTACTTAGCCAAGTCAGTATTGCTCTTAGGATTGCCAATCTAAGGTCACCTATTTATATCGTGAGTTGAATGAATTTGTGCAAACAATGTTAATTATTTTTGTCCGGGTAAACCTCGTTCATCAATAGGATAGAACATGGTCAACCTATATAAAGGAAATTGCACGATACGATGTGCAATTTTGTATGAAAATTGCACGATACGATGTGCAATTTTGTATATTTGTCCTTTAAACATGAATCGATATGGAGACCTTATTTCGTTCCTTTAGAACTCAATTAGAGCATACTTCGACAGAAGTCGTGCGCTTTCTTCACGATCAGATCGCATGGGATAGCCGATTGGTTGCGATTTTAGGTGCTCGTGGTGTTGGGAAGACTACCCTATTGTTGCAGCATATCAAATTGTATGATCGTGAGGATGAGTCTTTGTATGTTACGGCAGATGATTTCTATTTTACCAAGTATCGGTTATTCGACATGGCTTATCAATTTTATAATCTGGGTGGGAAAAAACTTTATATTGACGAGATTCATAAATACAAAGATTGGTCTAGGGAGGTGAAGAATATATACGATCAAATTCCTGGTCTTCAAGTTATCTATACAGGTTCGTCTATTCTTGATCTGGAGAAAGGTGGTGCGGATTTAAGTCGCAGGAAGGTAGAGTATAGATTACCCGGACTTTCTTTTCGGGAATATTTGAATATATCGCAGGGGTGGCAGCTTCCATCGTATTCGTTGGAAGAGATTCTTGCTGGGAAGGTTGAGTTCCCTTATAAGGAAGCTCGTCCACTCAAATTATTTAATGATTATTTATCGACAGGTTATTATCCATTTTTTCAAGATACGGAATATCTCTTGCGTCTGCGTAGCGTGATTAACCAAATGGTGGAATCTGATATTCCGATTTTTGCGGATATGACGGTGGCTTCTGCCGTAAAGTTGAAGAAATTATTATATGTATTAGCTCAAAGTGTCCCTTTCAAACCAAATTATACGAAGTTGGCGAGAGATTTGGATATCAGCCGGAATGTGTTGCCCGACTACATGAGTTATTTGGAGAAGGCAGGTCTGGTTAATTTACTGCGAGAAAAAGCGCAGGGCTTGAAATTATTGGAGAAAGTAGAGAAGATCTATCTGAATAATACGAATCTGGCTTATGCGTTGTCGGAGCAGGTACCGGATATCGGTTCCGTGCGTGAGACGGTTTTTCTATCTTGGATGCGAGTCGTATGCTTCGTTACTTCTTCTGCGATTTCAGACTTTGAGATAGATGGCCGAACCTTTGAGATTGGGGGAAAGAATAAGATGCGGCAACAGATCAAGCAAGCGGCGGATGGGTATGTGGTGAAAGATGACATAGAGTATGCTTTCCGCAATATGATTCCTTTATGGATGTTTGGCTTTATCTATTGAATATCCATCAAGGTCTTGCCACGATCATTACATAATCCCTCTCGAACACTTTAGGATCGTCTAAGAATTTGATCAGGTCTTTTTGGCGGGAGGAGCCTGTGCGTTTAACGGTCTCACGCATTTCGGTGACGGTACGAATCATATAAACACAGTCATCGGTTTGTCCGTCTGGCCAGAACGGAAGTCCATCATCTATATCATTGATAAATCCTCCGGAGCTTTTGGGTAAGGCGTATGTTTTCTTCTCTTTCTTGAGATAGACTACTCGATGGGTGATAACCGGTTTGTAATCGTCCAGCCATCCCAGCCAATTATAGATGGCGGGAGAACCTTTTTGAAAGACTCCCATAAATAGCCCATTCGGATTCTCCAAGAAAGAACGAAGACCGGTCGGTTTATCTTGATTGTCTTTATGAAGCGCATATAAAGGGGTGATCGAGTGGGAACTTGAAAGCTGGTATACCGTATCTCGATAAGGAATCAAGAAATTTATTCGGTCTTGATCCGTATTCCAATAAAAGGTTTGAAACCGGGTGATCGTATCCGGAGAGACGTTAATATCTTTGGCATCCGCAAGGATGAATTTGCAAAGCGTATCTCCTCGAAGGTTGAATGTCGTTATTCCTTTCGGGATTTTAGAGCCTTCCGCGTAATCACAAAGCATATATCCCGAGGAGGAGAAGCCTACTATTTGACTGGCATCCGCATTTATCGAATATTTGGTAGGCAGGTTTTCGGGGAATATATAATTCTGAATGGTCAGCATCGTATCTAATGTGGGTAATTCCCCGATACATGGCCTTATATCGTTGAATGTGGTCGAATCTTTTTTATTGTCTTGGTCGAGGCCGCTCAAGGCGCAGTACATACGGGTTGTTTTCTTGTCGTAAAATAGATTAAGGCCGTTCATCCCATGGTTCCATTTATAATCCAAGGCCTTAAATCCATATCGTTTGCTGGGAATGCCTTGCTTACGATAATAAATACGTGGGTTATTGAATGTGATAAAAGCGTCGCTATCCGGAATAGCGATCGCTTGTGTTACCGTGTAACGAGCGTCTCCAACATTATAATATTCCAGCTTAGAGGCTATTTGACTCAGTTTCAACATCGCTGGATGGTCCAGCGCCTTTTCTATATCAATGAGGGCCGGAGTTGTCGAACGATTATACTCCGCTTCATATTGGGGAGAGGTGGGTTGATTCCTTTGTTGGCAACTATTCAAGAGCAATGCAAGGAACAATAAGCATGTTGAGAACTTGGTGATCATGATTGGATACGTATTGTTTCTCGCAAACATATGTAAAATAATTGATTGTAACAAATGATTTTACGAATTTATCATAGATTTGCGATAGCCCCGTAGAATAGTATCTAGAAATGATGCCTGTATATGATTTTATGATTTAGCGTTCTTTTTCTTAAGCGGAAGCCTTGGGAAAAGCTTTCGAAAACGAACTAGGTGGCTTGTTACGTTACTTCCTGCGATAATGAGGGTAACGGCTAGGATGATCAGGATGATTCCGCAACACAATCGTAACGTTAATGATTCACCGAAGACAGTCACTCCGAAGAATACGGCGGTCAACGGTTCCAAAGCTCCGAGGATAGCCGTCGGGGTGGAGCCGATATATTGGACCGCCAGTGTCGTGCAAAGGAAAGAGATAGCGGTTGGGAATATGGCTAGAGCGATCAGGTTACCCCATAAATACCAATCATGGACAATGTGAAGGCTCCTGCCGAAATCTATACGGACTAAAAACAAGGTCATTCCGAAAAGCAAGACATAGAACGTAAGTTTCAACGTAGCGATATTCTTCAATAGCGGACGATTCGCGCCTACGATATAAATAGCATAGGAAAGAGCGGAAGCCATGACCAACAGGACACCGGTTAAACTAAGAGTCGTTCCGTCGCCACTTTTATAAAGTAAGCCGATACCGCCTAATGCCAGCAAGATACAAAAGATAGTTTGTAACGTTAATTTCTCCTTGAAGACAAACGCCATGATCAGCGCCACTAAGATCGGATAGACAAACAGCAAAGTCGAGGCGATGCCTGCTTCCATATAATTATAGCTTTGGAATAACGCTAGGGAAGAGAAGGAAACCAACAGCCCCATGAGGATTAAAGGAACGATCTCGTTGGGTTTCAACTTAAAGTTCCGCCCTCTCGCTTTGATCATGATACCCAATACCGGGATCGCGAATAAATATCTGAAAAACAGGACTGAATCCGGATTCATACCGGCTTTATACAAGGGTAGGGCGAACAAGGGGTTCATTCCATAAGTCGCGGCGGCGATAGCCCCTAGAACATATCCTTTTGCTTTTGCATTCATGATTAAAAATATTAGCGCGCAAAAGTAGTATATTCATGATAAATATTATATATTTGTAGATTATCATTTCAATAAATCGTTAACTAAAAAGTAATAAATATGCCTCCAGCAGCAAGATTGACAGATATGCATACATGTCCTATGCAAACCCCGGCTTGGCCATCACCGATACCCCATGTAGGCGGTCCTATCGTAGGGCCGGGAGCGGCGACTGTTCTAATCGGCAAGCTACCGGCGGCGGTAATGGGGGATAGTTGCGTTTGCGTAGGTCCTCCGGATACGATCATTAAAGGATCTTCCACCGTGATGATCTGCGGTAAACCTGCCGCCAGAATGGGAGATACGACAGCTCACGGAGGGCAAATCGTATTGGGATGTCCCACCGTTATAATAGGTGGTTAGGAGGATCTGCGGCATATAATATATGTATATTGTGAGAATATTACTATCTTTGCCGCCACTTGAAAACTAAAAATAACAAGACATGGAAACAGTAGTAAGTGGAATCAGACCAACAGGTAATCTGCATCTAGGCAATTACTTTGGCGCGGTAAAGAGTTTCTTGCGGATGCAAGATGAGTATAATTGCTTCTTCTTTATCGCTGATTGGCATTCGTTGACTACTCACCCGCATCCTGACAATATACGAAATAGCGTAAAGACGATCCTCTCGGAATATCTGGCTTGTGGTATCGATCCGGAAAAAGCTACCATTTATATTCAGAGCGATGTGCCGGAGGTGGTAGAGTTGTATCTATATTTGAATATGAACGCCGGTATCGGCGAGTTGATGCGTACGGCTTCCTTTAAGGATAAGGCCCGTCAGCAGTTGCATATCAGCCGGGAAGGATGTGAAGGCGATGTAGAGAAAGAGATTTTTAATGAAGGTAATAAACATAGCGTAAGCGCTGGTTTGTTGACTTACCCGACCTTGATGGCCGCCGATATTATTATCCATAAGGCGTTGAAGGTTCCTGTAGGTAAGGATCAAGAGCAGAATATGGAAATGGCTCGTCGTTTCGCCCGCCGTTTCAATTCTACCTATGGAGTAGATTTCTTCCCGGAACCTGCGTCGTTCCATTTGGGCAATAAGTCCGTGAAAGTACCGGGCTTGGATGGCTCCGGTAAGATGGGTAAGAGTGAGGGTAACGCGATCTACTTGATCGATGATGAGAAAACAATCAAGAAGAAGGTTATGAAAGCGGTTTCTGATGCGGGACCAACCGAGCCGAATAGCGTGAAGCCCGAGCCGATCGCCAATTTATTCACGATGATGGAAATTGTCTCCGAGAAAGAGACCTATGATTTCTTTAATGAGAAATACAACAATTGCGAGATCCGTTACGGCGATATGAAAAAGCAGTTGGCCGAGGATATCAATAAGTTCTGCGCTCCGATCCGTGAGCGTATCTTGGATATGGCCGCCAATACGGAATATCTGGATAAGGTAGCCCGTATGGGTGCGGAGAAAGCTCGTGAGAGCGCTTCTAAGACTTTAAATGAGGTACGCCAGATTATCGGTTTTCGTCCATATTGATGCTTATTAATTAAAAATAAGAAAAAGCGTTTAGGGATAAGTCCTTAAACGCTTTCTTTTTATTAAAACCATTATAAAGAACCTGAAAAGCGATTTGTTAAAAAGAAAAGGTTGTTACTTTGTGGTGAATAGTTACAGATAACAAACGTATGGCTGCTATTACCACCCAAGAATTTGAACATCATTTCAAGAGTTTATATAAGCCCTTGTGTTTGTTTGCGCTTCGTTATACCGATCAGGTGGATGATGCCGAGGATATCGTGCAACAGGCCTTCGCGGATGTATGGGATAAGAACCGGGCTGGTAATGTGATCGGGAATCTCAAGGCTTATTTATATCAAGCGGTGAGGAATCGTTCTCTTTCATTTACCTCACAACCCGTAAACGCTGAGGCCACCGAGCAGTTACCCGACGTAGAAGATACCTCGGAAGAGGAAGACATCCTGCGATCGGAGCGTGACGCCCGCCTGTGGGACGCTATCGATCAGTTACCTCCCGAACGGAAGAAGATTTTCTTGTTATCCAAACGGGATGGCTTGAAATACCAAGAGATCGCGGAGGAATTGAATTTATCGGTAAAAACGGTTGAGAACCAGATGAGCAAGGCATTGAAAGCTTTGCGAGAGACCGCTATCCGTGTTTATATGTTCTTTTTCGGATAATTTTTATAGAAAGGAATGGGGGTTTTTCATATTTCTCTGTCTTAGAGATAAAGGTTACTTGTTTATTTCATTAAAGCATGGAGAGTGTATGAGGAAGTTGGTGGTATTTGTGATGTTGATGACGTGCGTGATCTCGGCCCAAGCGCAATGGAAAGTGACGCCGGAAGCCGGTATGAACGTGACAAAGTATAAGGGAGATGTCGCTAAGGTAGGCTTTAAGGCTGGGGCCGCGGTCTCTTATACATTCGGATCGGGCTGGTTCTCGCTTCAATCCGGTTTGTACTATGTGCGACGGGGGAAGGGGCTGTCTTCTTATAGTGAGATTTATGGAACTAGTGAGAGTCCATATGGGGGACGGGAAGGTACGAGTATATTTCTCTATCCCGTTTCCAGTGATTATTTGAATCTGTGGGGATACGGTTATGGTAATGGTTACGGCTTTACGGGCTTCTATTATGATACCTATGGAATTAAGGATTTTGATGTAGAAGGTATAAGGCATCGCAGTCAGAAGGAGCATCGTGAATATATCCAATTACCGATCTTGGCTCGTTTCGATTGGCAGGTAAGTAAGGATGTTCGGTTACATTTGGCGGTCGGTCCCTATTTGGCGGTTGGCTTGGGAGGAAAAGTGACGTATGAGGAAAGTGATTATTCTTTAAAAGGAAAGCTGCCCTATAATAAGGAAATATCATATAACCCGTTTAATCCCGGCCAAGGATATGCGGTAGCGCCTCGTTTTGACTGGGGAGCTACCATAGAGGCTGGTATAGAGGTGAAACGGGTCGCTTTCAAGGTTGGCTATGATCTGGGTATAGATAAGCAATACAAGGGATATGCTTATAACATAGGTCTGAACTATCATACGGCTAGTTTTACCTTGGGATACACATTTTAAAGAGAAAATAGGATGAAAGCGATGGTTTGTATAAAGTGGGTATTTATATTCGCGGTGTCGATGATGATTTTCTCATCTTGCGTATCGTCTAGGATCTCGCCGAGTATGAGCGTGGGAGTTCCATTGAAGAAGGGGCAGGCCCCAAATGTCGGATTCCAATGGTATGAGACTGGAAGGACTTATTAAATAGAAGGAATAGTTATGAATAATAACGAGCATGACAATAAATTGGAACAACGCATCCGTTTCGTAGCGAAACGCTATCGGGAAGGAAGCCTTGACCCGGATAAGGCATGGCAGAAGTTCGCTTCTGAGCATGCGATTAGCCGGAAGGTCTCGTTTCGCCGGTATTGGATCGGGGCGGTCGCTGTCGTGTTAGTGCTCGTAGGTCTGGGAACATGGTTTACGGTAGAGAGAAACGCCCCGGATTGGGTTGCGATTACTACCGCCCCCGGACAAATGAAAGATGTTTATCTTCCGGATAGTACCTTGGTCGCTTTGGCTGGCGATTCATGGATCCGGTATGACGCGAAGAGATATGATAAAGAGAGGCGTGCCGTGGAGATGAATGGAAAGGCCTTTTTCCAAGTGACGAGGAATGAGGCACGCCCTTTCTCAGTGAAAACGAGCCAAACGGAAGTTACGGTGTTGGGAACAAGTTTCCAGATAGATGAGAAGCCTACCGTTACGGAAGTCAATGTAGTTACCGGCAAGGTATGTTTTACCGCCGGGGAGGAAAAGGAGAATGTGATACTTACCGCTGGAATGTCGGCTCAGTATTCTGTGGAGAACAAGGAGATAACGGTAGTGACGGAAGAAGACGTGAACAAGTTGGCTTGGAGAACGGGGCAACTGCGTTTTATGGAGACGCCGCTGGATAAGGTGATTGAGGACTTGAGTGATTATTATCAAGTCAAGATCGCGAACCGGACAAAGAATGAGGGAGCGAGATTGACCGCTACTTTTAATAATCTGCCCTTGGAGGATGTATTGCAGGTTGTTAACCAGACATTGGACGCACGTTTGGTTTCCACTTCGAAGAAATAAAATCAGATCATTTTATGAGATCTATTGTTGTATGGCTGATAGGGATTCTTTTGCTTCCCGGTTGGATGGGACATCTATATGCGCAGATGCCCGAACCTACGCCGACGGTTACGTTGGATATGCGGCAGGTTCCCCTGTTGGATATATTGATGGAGCTTGAGAAACAAACCGGATTGTTCTTCTCGTACGAGTCTTCTCTGCTGAAAGAGCTGCCAGAGGTTTCCCTGTCTGTCCGGGATGAATCCTTGTCGTACTGCTTGAAGCGCTTATTTTCCCCATTACCGATTATCTATCGGGTTACGGGGCAATATATCATCTTAAAGCGAAAGCCCCGTCAATATACGATCAGCGGATTTGTCAGGGATTCAGCCTCGTATGAGAGTTTGTTGGGGGCCTCGGTTCTGGTGAAAAGTTCGAGGGGAGGGACGATGTCTAATAATTACGGCTTTTACAGCTTGATACTTCCACCCGGTAAGGTTCGCCTTAGGGCCTCGTATGTGGGCTTTAAGGCGATGGAGATAGAGATCGATTTGCAAAGGGATACGATGATCGACTTCCCGTTGAGGTCATTGGCCTCGTTAGGCGAGGTCGTTATTCGGGGGACCCGGCCTCGCTACGAGATATTGAGTAGCCGTGCGGGGGTGATCGACGTACCTGCCGAGCGGGTGAAGTCGATGCCCGCTTTGCTGGGGGAGGCGGATCTGGTGAAGACCTTACAGCAGTTGCCGGGCGTGGCGGTAGGCACCGAGGGAATGACCGGCTTGTATGTGCGTGGGGGCGGGGCCGATGAGAATTTGTATCTGCTGGATGGAAATCCGGTCTATCATGTGAACCATTTGTTGGGGTTTTTCTCGGCGTTCAACCCGGATGCGATAAAGAATACCCGGTTTTATAAAGGGAGCTTTCCGGCGGAATACGGCGGAAGGCTCTCGTCGGTTGTAGATGTCCGTATGAATGACGGTAATCGGCAGGAGTATCACGGGAATATCTCCGTGGGTTTGCTTTCCGCACGGGCCAATCTGGAGGGGCCGATTGTTAAGGATCGCTCCTCGTTTAATGTCTCGGTACGTCGTACGTGGTTGGATTTGATAACAGGGACGGCTTTGGCTGTAGTCAATAAGAACAGTAGTATCAAAGATGTTTTCGGTTATCATTTCTTCGATATTAATGCGAAACTCAACCACTCTTTCTCGGATCGGAGCCGTGCCTATCTGAGCTTTTATATGGGGCAAGATGCTTTCAGGCAAGGGAGTAAGGAGAAGAATGGGGATTCCGAGGATATGTTTCTGTGGCGTTGGGGAAACTTGATCGGCTCTGCTGGATGGAACTACGTGTTCGGGCAAAAACTGTTTGGTAATTTGATGGTGGGTTACAGCCGTTTTCGTTCTCATATCCGGCAGGAAGTGGGGGGATATGAAATTTATGCAGGTAAGGAGGGAAAAGAATCGTTCAAACGAGAGAGCTACTATAAATCGGAGATGGAGGATCTGAGCGTACGTTTGTCGGTGGATTACAGTCCTTCAATGAATCACCGGATACGAATGGGCACGGATTACCTGTATCATAATTTTCGCCCGGAGAATAGCCAGCAACGGTCTTGGGTGAACGATTCGTTAGTAAATCCCGTATATGAGCTTTTGTATGATTATTCCTTGATAAAAGGGCATGAGTTCTCTTTGTTTGCCGAGGATGAGATGCGGGTCACGGATCGCTTGCGGGTGAATGCCGGATTGCGGTATACCTTGTTTCATGTAGAGAATGAGATCTATCATTCTTTTCAGCCTCGTTTGTCGGCACGTTATTTACTTCGTCCGGATCTATCGGCGAAGATATCCTACAGTAAGATGAACCAATATGTCCACTTATTATCGAATACCTATGTGAACCAACCTACGGATATTTGGGTCCCGGTGACGGAGCAAGTCCCTCCGATGAGTTCTCACCAGATTACTGCCGGGCTTTATTATAATCTGAAACGGATGTATGATTTCTCGATCGAGGGGTATTATAAACGGTTGAATAACTTGATTGATTATAAGGATCATTGGCCGGTTGAGACACATTTCTCCGGTTGGGAAGACCGGGTCGGTTTGGGAAAGGGTAAGACCTATGGTGTGGAGTTTATGGCGCAAAAGACAAATGGGAAGACAACCGGATGGATCGGGTATACGCTCTCTTGGTCGGATCGGTGGTTTCCGGATGGTTCCGTGAATAAGGGGCGTCATTTCCCGTTTCGCTTCGACAACCGGCATAAGGTGAATGTGGTCGTTTCTCGTAAGTTATCCCGGAAGGTGGAGTTGACGGCGGCTTGGGTATTCGCGTCGGGCAATCATATCAGTTTGCCGGAATATAAGTATCTTTCTCCCTCTTACCAGAGAGAGCATGGATATTTTGAGGTGGTAGGGATGATGGATACGAATCCCGGCTTGAGCGCACGCAATAATTATCAACTGTCTCCGTACCATCGTTTGGATCTAGGGGTGAATTTTTACCGGTATAAAAAGAAAGGACGAATGGGGATTTGGAACCTAAGCTTATATAACGCTTATCTGAAGCCGAACCCTTTCATGACCGAGTTGAAAGCTGGTGGTTCCGACGTCGTTTTGCAGGAGACGATTTTGTTTTATTGTATGCCATCGGTCTCTTACACTTATAAATTTTAGCTTATGGGAAGAAGTTTACTGGCTATATGTATCTTGATGTATGGGGTGCTAGCGGCCTCATGTGTACGTGACGTGGAAATAAACTTAGGGGATTTGCCGGACCGGATCGTCCTCAACGCCTCGGTGAGTCCCGGGAAGGATGTACGTGCCCATGTCTCGAAGACTTGGTTTATCATGGATAATGTGGCCAATTTCGATTTACCGGATCCGAAAATTCGTGTCTACATCAATGGCGAGTTTCAAGGTTTGATGCGGTATGATGACTTTAAGGAGGAGGTTTTTAATACGGGGCAATATGTTTTGCCCGGTTGCCGGGTGCGTGAGGGAGACCGTTTACGCATGGAGGCGGAGGCGGACGGGTATGAACCAGTCTCGGGGGAAACTCTAATTCCCGGTGGAGTGAAGATTATCGGTGTGGACACTTCTACCTATCGATCTTCTTCATATTCATCCAGTAATTTACGTTTTACAGTCGAGATGAATCCCGCTAGTAGTGGCTATTACCGTTTAGTCATAGAGAAAGTGACGGATTACCGGAAAGGGGATAGTACCATGACTGTGACCTCTTACCAAAGTGCGAATGGATACCTTTGGTATTATACTTATTTTAACCTATATTACGAGGATCCGGTATTCCAGACTTTCGAGGGAAGCCCGATCACGAGTCAGATAGACGGGCGGTATTGTATGGGGGTGTTTGCGGGGAAGGACATGATTTCCGGGAATACGCTCCGTGTGTCTGTTTCTCCGGTAGATTATTCGTATGAGAGCGACACGCTTTCGTCGAAAGTCCATTACGATGTGCATCTGTTGTCTATCTCCGAGGATTATTATCGATATATGAAGATTATGCGGGGCTACTCTATCACGATCGGCGACGCGAATTTCGGGGCGTTGATAGAGCCTGCCGATACGTATTCGAATGTGGAGAACGGCTTTGGGATTGTCGCCGGATATCAAGAGGATAAATTGCGTATCACGATGCGGAGAGATACGGTACCTCCTTCTTGGAATCCTTGGGACGGATACAGTGTACAGTAGGCAGTGGGCTACGCCGAAAAAGACCCTTCTCGGATAGGGGTATTTTAGGAAATCTTGTCTTATAAATGAATTCAATGAAGTAGAATGATGACAGAGTGGATGAATAAATGGCTTATGGCCATTTTTTGCTGGATGATTTTTATGCCTGTTCCAGACCTCTTGGCCCAATCAGCCAAGACGAAGGATGATCCCCGGATTACGTTGCGTATGAAGGAGGTTTCGTTGCCGGAGGTCTTGTCAGAGATCGAAAGACAGGCGGGCGTGACCTTCTCGTATGAGTCTTCTTTGTTGAAAGAGCTTCCGAAGATCAGTTTCCAAGTGAAAGATGAGACATTGACGGATTGTTTGACCCGCTTGTTCGAGTCGTATCCGATCGTGTATAAGGTGAGTGGAAAGATCGTGATTCTGAAGCGTAGACAGAGACAGGTAACGATCAGCGGCTTCGTGAGGGACCAAGCGTCCTCGGAGTCTCTGATCGGAGCCTCTGTTTATGAGGTCGCCAGCCGGAAAGGCTCGGCTACGAATAGCTATGGTTTTTTCAGTTTGACGCTTCCGCCGGGGAATATCCGCTTGCATGCTTCTTACATTGGTTATGAGAGCTGTTCCTTTAATTTCACGGAATTGGATAGGGATACCATATTAAATATTGAGTTGCGTCCGAACGCCCGTCTGGAGGAAGTGGTAGTTACGGCCTCGGAGCGGGATCGTTTGTCTGTAAATAACACCTTGATGGGAACGATGGAGTTTAGCCAGAAGACGATCAAGGCGACACCGACCCTGTTTGGTGAGTCCGATATCGTGAAGACCTTGCAACTGACTCCGGGTGTAGCCAGTGGGACAGAGGGACTGGCCGGTTTATATGTTCGTGGCGGCGACCAAGATGGAAATCTGTTTTTGATAGACGGTAATCCGGTTTACCAGATCAATCATGTCGGCGGGCTATTCTCCGCTTTCAATCCGGAGGCGATCCGTAATCTGGACTTTTTCAAGGCGGGTTTCCCTGCGAGATATGGCGGGCGACTCTCGTCTGTGGTAGATGTCCATACCAAAGAGGGCAATATGAAAGAGTACCATGGTAGCGCTACGATCGGGCTGATCTCCGGTAATCTGAGCTTGGAAGGCCCTATCATCAAGGATCGCACGGCTTTTCAGATAGCGCTTAGACGCTCGTGGCTGGATGTACTCTCTGCCCCAGCGATAGCGATAGCAAATAAGGTTCGAAAAGACGGTCATAAAATAAATCTTCGTTATGCTTTTCACGATTTGAATTTAAAGCTTAATCATCGTTTCAGCGATCGCAGCCGGATGTTTTTCAGCTTATATAACGGGAATGATGTATTAAAAGGAGGGGGAACGGATTTCTCAACAGAAGAAGAGCAAGTCCCTTATACGGATGGTACCCATTCATCGCTGCGTTGGGGTAATTTGATGGGAACCTTGGGCTGGACTTATGTCTTCAATAACCGTTTGTTCGGACGGGTTTCCGGGGTCTTTTCACGGTATCGCTCGAATGTACGGAGTTCAAAAGAATATAATTATGGTGTGGAAGGAGAAGATAATTATCTCTCTTCTTCATCGGAAACGAGTAGTTCTACCTCTATCTTGGATATGGGCGTCCGTTCCTCTTTTGATTACACGCCTTCTACGTCGCATGTGATTCGTTTTGGAGGGGATTTCTTGATGCACCGTTTCCGCCCGGAGTATAATGAGGTGAAAGCAGCCGGTTCCGGTATGCTGGAGTTTTCGAATATAGGGAAAATATATACAAATGATCTGCTATGGGCCCGTGAGGCGGCTATCTTTGGAGAGGATGATTGGAATGTCTTACCTAGCTTGCGTTTGAATGCGGGGATTCGGTTTAGCCTGTTCAATGTGGAGCGGAAGGCTTATACCTTATTGGAGCCTCGCGCTTCCTTGAGATGGTTGCTACGTGACGATCTTAGCTTCAAAGCCTCATACGCCCGTATGGGGCAATATATCCATTTATTGGGCAACAGTTATATAAATTTGCCGACGGATGCGTGGATGCCTGTTACCCGTAAGTTGAAACCTTTAATCAGTGATCAAGTCTCCGCTGGTTTCTATTATAATCTGATGCGTTCTTATAGTTTCTCGGTAGAGGGGTATTATAAATGGATGAAGAACCTGTTGGATTATAAAGACGGCTATTCCTTCTTGCCCGGTACGGCGGCTTGGGAGGAAAAAATGGCGGTCGGTAAGGGGCGTTCGTATGGCGTGGAGTTCTTGGCTCGCAAGGAAAGCGGACGTACGACCGGTTGGATAGGATATACGCTTTCATGGTCGGATCGGCGTTTCGATGAGATCGATAACGGGCGACGCTTTCCGGCACGTTACGATAACCGGCATAAGCTGAATATCGTGGTATCGCATAAACTATCGGAAAAGGTGGAGCTGACAGCTGCTTGGACGTATACTTCCGGCAATCGCATGACCTTGTCGTTGGAGAGTTATGAGCAAGCTGGTACGCTTACTATTTCCAACCAATACAAGATGAATAACTGGTGGGAACCATCCGGGGAAGTGGTGGATTTGTATACACGTCGTAATAATTACCAGATGCCGGCTTATCATCGTCTGGATTTGGGACTTAATATTTACCGTCCGAAGGAGAAGGGGCGAATGGGCATCTGGAATATCAGTATTTATAATGTATATAGCCGGATGAATCCGTTTATGGTCTATAAAAGTGATAACTGGGAACGAACGAATAACTTAGTCCCGGGTTCTTCTTCTCCCTATAACGGTAAAACAAAACCTTGTTTTAAGTTGATAGGTATTATGCCTATCATACCTTCCATATCATATACTTATAAATTCTAGGAAGATGAAACAGATAAAGAGTATCTTAATAAATACGATTTGTATAGTAAGCCTGTTTGGTTTGATGTCTTGCATCAAGGAGATCGATCTTGAATCCTTACGGCCGGATCCCACTTTGGTGGTGAACTGTGTCGCTATAACCGGCGAACCCTTAACCGTAAGTGTCTCCCGTACTTGGTTTTTCACGGATGATCATCCGAACGTGACTTTGGATAAAGCCGAGGTGAATTTATTCGTGAATGGCGCTTTTAAAGAGCGTATGAGCTTTCAGGAGGGGGATGAGGCATTTAACACGAAAGGGTATTTTAAGTCTGATTTTATACCGGTGAAAGGGGATCGTATCCGTGTGGAAGCTTCTTATCCGGAATATGGTGTGGCAAGCGCCGAGACAGTCATGCCAGCGCCCGCCCGGGTCTTGAAAGCGGGGGTAACCTATGCCACGGTAGCTGGTTCTTTCGGTTCTCACCAGAATGCGATTTATCAGGTAACGCTCAAAGATAACCCTGCCGAGGAGAATTATTATTTACTTCGTATGGAAGAGGGCATTCCTGTTTTTGATGGAATAGCTAAGGAATATACAGGAGAATATAAATGGTTCTCGGTGAGTCCAAACTATGCGACTGAACCTGTTTTTGGCCAATCGTTGACGGCCTTGGATCAAATCTTTGGCAATGACTGGATGTATGGGTATGATGGAAAGGTCTTTTCTGATGAGTTAATAAACGGGCAGAATATACCTTGCACTTAACGGATGAGTATTATTATGAACCTTATTATGGATCATACCCGCTAAAAGTAGTCCCGGATTCGATAGGGATGGAAGATCTAAATGAGGAAGATTTCCTTCCGATTCCACCCAAGCACCTACGGGTACACCTATATGCTATCTCGGCGGAATACTATCGATATCTGAAAGTTTTGCAAGATAAAGACACGGATTCAGTTTCGAACCTTTTGATCGATGGCGGTCTGGCCGAACCGATCCGTGTATTTAGCAATATAGACGGTGGTGTCGGTATCCTAGGCAGTTGCCATGTAGGAATGTTTGAGACGGAAATAGCGTCTTCCTCACATTCCAATCTTGAAGCGGCCCGATTTGAAGACGGGATAGACTAGGAACTGTGGTTCCATCTTCCGTCGTACCGGGTTGTATTCATAGTTGATACCGGCTCCCATCCAGAAATTATCAGTAACCTTGAACTCCATTGAGCCGCCCACTTGGGTATGATAGAAAAAGGGATTCCTAAGCATATGGGGATTGTTGTACTCGTCGGCGTAATAAGCGTATTGTCCCCATCCTTTCAGTTTCAACCAGTCCGTAGGTTGATATTCCACTTGTACGTTTGCGCCGGCTGTTATTCCGGGACTAGGGTTGAAGGGACTAAAGAAACGACCACCGAATCCTCCGCCATAAAGACTCCAATTGCCGCTGTGCCAAGAAATACCCCCGTTCATGATCGTCATGCCTCCGACTCCCGGCCATGTATATTGAACACCGTTAGCGATAAGATCGAAACTTTCGTTTAGCCGTTTCATATAAGTCTCATTGAAATCCAACGCCATAGGCGATACCTCCCGAAGCATCGGGGTATATACGTTAAAGAACGGCTGATAGGCGGCGGAAGATATCTGCATATCCATCGGACGCTCTTGTAGGGACGTATGGGGAATATCGGGCGTGAACTCCCGCAGTTTAATATCGATATCCCGTGTCCCCGCAGGGGTAAATGTCTTATAAGAGGCTTTCGGGATGTTCAACTCATACGTCTTGTTTTTAGGCAGGACGATGATTTTACCTTCTTTATTTAAAATAAACGAAAAGTCAGACTGTGCCTGAATTCCAACGACACATATCCATGCCATGAATATAAATAATCCTCGTCTCATACACTCTCCTCCTATTTTTGATGTGAAGGTAACTTTTTTTTGAATAAGATGCAACTTTTAGGATACCTATTTCATCCATATAATAGAGAGCATAAGTACTTATGGATGAACAACTGTTAATCGATGGATGTATGCGAGGCGAATCATGGGCTCGTAAGGAATTGTACGAGCAATATGCTCCTGCTATGATGAGTGTTTGCATGCGTTACGTGGGTGACAGGGAGACGGCCCGTGATCTTCTGCAGGACGGGTTCGTGAAGATATTTACGAAGATCCGGTCGTATTCCGGCTCCGGGGCTTTCGGGGGATGGATACGGCGGATCTTTGTCACTACGGCTCTTGAATATCTCCGGTCTTCAGAGAACACGAGGCTAAGTGTAGGCCTGGACGGCTATGACGACAGTTTGGAAGATATCAACTATTCCGTATTGGACCGTTTATCGGCGGATGACTTGTTGGCTTGCGTGGCCCAATTGCCGCCGGGATATCGTACGGTCTTCAACTTATATGCGATAGAGGGATATACGCATAGCGAGATCGCCGAGATGCTGCATGTACAGGAGGCGACTTCCCGTTCCCAGTTTATCCGGGCGAGGAACGCTTTGCAAAAGAGTGTACAATCTTTAATAAGGCATGAAAATGCGGGACGATAAGGATCATAACGAACGGCTGGATGATTTCAGCGGCTATATGCGGCAGCGCTTGGAAGAGCACCGGTTGCCGGTAGATGCTGGCGGCTGGGATGAGGTGGAGGCCCGGATGAACCGAAGAGCGAGATCACGGGGTTGGTTGTGGACGAGAGGCTTGGCCGCCGCCGCAGTGCTGGCCTTGGTTATTTGGCTGCTACCTTCCCCGGAGAAGATGCCATTGGAGGAATTGAGCCCCTTTCAGAAAGAGATATCGGAGAAAGCGGAGGAAATGAATATTCTTCCGGAGCATCCCGTTTTACCTGTAGAGCCTGTAAAGAAACGTATAGCGAAAGTGCTGAAATGGGAAAAAAAGGCTAAGCTTTCCGCTATTGTCGGGGAAAAGGAAACGATCCGGGAGGATGAGAAGTGTGAGACTATCGAGATTATTGAGAAGGATGCGATTGCGGCTATCGTAGAAGAACCGTCTGTGAAGGAGGATGCGTCCGAGGATTCGACGGACATAGTCGTTAAGCGAGGTGACTCTACGGTTCCTCTACCGGAAGGCGAACGGAGTCCCCGACGAAAAGCCTCTTTGAAAAAGAAAGCCAAGAAGAGTAAACGGAACAAGTGGTTATTGGCCGCCGCCGTTGGCTCTAGTGGTTATGTAGATAGCTTTTTAAATACGGATATGAGTTATGGCGATGCTTCTTCTCCGGGAGATATGAATAATTCGGCAGGAAGCCCCGATCCGGATAAGCCGGATAAAGACGATGATGAAAAGGAGAGTGGTAATACGCCTCCCCAAACGGTCTCATTCCGTAATGCCCCGGTATTACGGAGTTCTAAGGTGGATGAGAACTTCTTGGATAATCGTTCGTTCGAATCTTATCCGGACGTTAGCTACTCCCTTCCGATATCATTCGGTTTTACGGTACGGAAGGATTTGAGCCGGCGTATAGCCGTGGAAAGTGGATTGATGTATACGTATTTATCCACTACATTCAAGAGGGGAGGGGATTGCCCGTCAGAGGTGAAATCGTCTTTGCATTATCTGGGTATTCCCTTGAATCTGGTGGTTTATTTATGGAAGAATCAGCGATGGAATGTCTATCTCTCCGGAGGCTTTATGATGGAGAAGGGCTTGCAGGCCGTGTATAGTGGCTATATCGCCGGAAACGGAACGACTATCTCCAAGAGCAAAAAGGAGGATATCCATGGTATGCAATGGTCCGTGAATGCCTCGGTCGGTGCTGCTTATCGTTTTTATGGGGATTGGAGCCTCTATTTCGAGCCTCGCTTCTCCCATTATTTTGACTGTGATCAACCGGCTAGTATCCGTACGGACAAGCCGTTGGGATTTGGGTTGAGCGCAGGTATACGATATGCTTTTTAATGATTAAATCTATTATAATTATGCGGAAACTTTTTTATTGGGCGTTTGCCTTTAGCCTTTGCGTCTTAATGGGATGCAAGGATGATGGAGTGCGAGTGGAGGTCGTGCGGTATGCTATCAACGAACCGGTATTCATGTCGATCTCCGAGTTTCGGAATTCAGTGAAGGTGACGGATGAGGTGGTGCCAATCACCAAGCGGGGTAAGATCTGTTTCTATAAGGATTACCTGTATATTTCTTCCCCGGATAAGGGCATCCATATCGTGGATAACAGGAATCCGGCATCTCCCCGGATAGTGGGCTTTGTAGAATTGATCGGTAACGAGGATCTCTCGATCAAGGATGATAAATTGTATGCGGATTCGTATGTGGATCTGGTCTGGTTCGATATCTCCGATCCGGAGAGACCTGAATTGGAAGGTCGTGTGGAGAACGCTTTCCGTTATGCGCTTCCGACCATAGAGAATGGCTATGGGTTCGATTATAATATGTGTTATTCGGAAGAAGCGAGAGCGAAAGGTGTCGTGGTTGGTTGGGAGCCGAAGGAACGGGAGGAAACCATTTACCATTATCCGAGTTATGGCGGTGATCTGATGGCGAACGATGCGGCGCCGGGTACTTCCACGCAGGGCGTGAACGGATCTATGGCTCGTTTTTCTATTTATGGTAAGTACTTATATACGGTAGAACAGAATATCATGTGTGTTTTCGACCTGTCTGGAGACAAGCCTGTCTTGACGACAAACGACATTTGGTTGCAACGTGATGTCGAGACTCTTTTCAACTATAAAGATAAGATGTTCATGGGAACTCCGACCGGCATGTTGATCTATTCGCTGGAAGATCCGTTAGCGCCTAAGTATCGTTCTTCCGTAAGTCATGTCTTTGGTTGTGATCCGGTTGTCGTGGAGGATGACTTAGCGTATGTGACCGTGCATTCCGGAAATACTTGCGGGCAAAATACCAATGAACTGATGCTCATAGATGTAAGTGATGTGGACCAACCGAACCTGCTGGTTACTTATGGCATGAAATGTCCGAAAGGATTAGGTATCGATAACGGTACTTTATTCCTCTGTGACGAAGGGTTAAAGGTCTTCAATGCGAAAGATCCTATGACCTTGCTGGCTAATCAGCTTGTTCATTATGCAGGTATGGAGGGTTACGATGTAATCCCTTTTAGGAATACCTTGATGATGATCGCCGATGATGGCCTTTACCAATACGATTATTCCAATTTACAGGCAATATCTCAGTTAAGTAAATTGCCAATGGGCGAATAGAGTTTAATATTCCTCTTCACTATTTGCTTTGTAAGGCATTTACGGGATTACGAGGTGCCGCTTTATAACTATGCCTGCTTACGGTCAGTAACGTAACCATCAGTACGATACCGCCGAATAGCAGGCTTGTTTCTATGGAATACGTTCACGAAAATTCGCTACTTTTTATGTGTTATTTATACGAGAATGTAAATAAAATGAGCTTCCTACTTTGATGTTATAATATTTATTCTGATCTTGCGGATGTTATTGTGTTTGATAAATTAAAATCTAAAACTATTATTATGAATCTTTTTGACAATATGCACGGACTAAAAGGATGCATTCGTTGTTTGACTTTTAAAAACGTGCTTTTAGCTCATTTTTTATTGGCTTTTTCAGTGGCAGGTAGTGTTTCTGCCGAGGCTTTGCCTACTTCTTATTTAAATGGCATTGAACAACAATCCCGGAAAGTTGCAGGACGTGTTTTGCAAAGAGTTGATAACGAGCCGGTCATTGGTGCTAATATTGTTGTGACAGGTACAACAATCGGTACAATTACAGATGTGGAGGGACGTTTCTCATTGGACAACTTGCCGGCAAATGCCCGTACGCTTACCGTATCTTTTGTTGGCATGACTTCGCAAACGCTTCCGATCAAATCAGAGATGATGATACTTCTGGAGGATGATTCGGAAACATTGGATGAGGTGATGGTCGTGGCTTATGGTACGGCTAAGAAAAGTACGTTTACTGGATCTGCCAGTTTGCTGAAGTCAGAGAAGATAGAGGCTCGTCCTGTTACATCGGCAACTTCAGCCTTACTAGGATCTACGCCGGGTGTGCAAGTAGCCTCAGCCAGTGGTCAGCCCGGTTCAGATTCGGATATCTATATTCGCGGATTGGGCTCTATTTCTGCGACGAATACCCCTTTGATTATACTTAACGGTATGCCCTACGATCAGAGTATCAGTAGTATCAATCCCAGTGATATAGAGAGTATGTCTGTCTTGAAAGATGCTTCATCTGCGGCTCTGTACGGCGCACGAGGTGGTAATGGTGTTATCCTGATAACCACCAAGACGGGTAGTAAGGATCGTATGTCGGTGAATGTGAAAATCAACCAAGGATTCACGAATCGGCAAAGTCAGGATTATGAACGATTGGGCGTGAATGATTATTTGAAAGTATATTGGGAGAGCGCACGCAACCAGTTGATAAGTGGTGGTGCGTCACCAGAGCAAGCGGGAATGGCAGCCGCTCAAAACTTGATTTCGGGAACGCTGGGCTTCAATCCGTTTAACGTGCCGGACGATCAGGTCGTGGATGCGAACGGTGTGCTTAACCCGAACGCTACGTTCATGTGGGCGGATGATACCGATTGGGAAGACGCTATCCAGCGCACGGGCAGCCGTACGGATATAGGCGTGAGCGTGAGCGGAGGTAATAATAAGTCGGATTATTATCTTTCCGCCGGTTATCTGACGGAAGGTGGTTATATCATCGGATCGAAGTTTGACCGATATACCTTGAATACGAATGTTAACTCGCAGATCACCTCGTTCTTGAAGATTGGCGGTACGCTCTCCGGGAATATCAGCAAGGCGGAAGGGCAGCAGTCGCAAGCTTCGGGAAATAACAACAACCCTTTCCGATTCACTCGCTATATCGGACCGATCTATCCGATCCATGTACACGATCCTCGTACCAAAGAATATGTGCTGGATGCCAATGGTAATAAAGTGTACGACTTCGGTCAGGCCTATACGATCGAGGAGGGTGTGGAAGCGCCTTCGCGTGCGTATATCTCTGGTAATAACCCGGCTATTGAGTTGCAAAATATCAGCAACGGATACAAGCGGAATCAATTGAACGCGAAATTGTATGCGGAGATCCGTTTCTTGAATGATTTCAAGTTTACGGTGAACGGAGCCGTGGGAACAAGCTCTCGTTTAGGGCATTCGGCCAGTATCTATTATCCGGAGAAGACTGAGGTGGGGTCAAGCACGAAGACCGTTTCGTTTGAGACAACTTGGACGTTCAACCAATTGCTCTCCTATACAAAGAATTTCGGCAATCACCATGTCGATGTCTTATTAGGACATGAGAGTTATGATTATGAGTACAATTACCTGAAAGGCTCCATGCAAAACCAGACCATCCATAATGGCAACTTTGAGTTCAGCAATTATTCGGTGCCGGACGAGCAAGACTCTTATACGAATACCTACAAGACGGAGGGATTCCTTGCCCGTGCGAACTATGACTATAACAGCCGTTATTTCCTTTCTGCATCCGTGCGCCGCGACGGATCCTCCCGCTTTTACAAGGATTCCCGTTGGGGTACATTCTTCTCGGTAGGAGCTGGTTGGCGTATTGACGAGGAGCGTTTCATGGAAGATCTTGATTTCATCGATTTGCTGAAGTTGCGTGTCGCTTACGGTGAGGTGGGTAATGATGCCATCGGTAGCTACTATGCGTGGCAAGCGGCTTACGAGCAGGCCATGAACGGATTGGAGGCCGGTTATATCCAGCAACGTGTCGTTCGTAATAAGGATTTGCAATGGGAGGTGTCTCGCAATGGCGATGTGGCGTTAGAGTTTGAGTTGTTTAAAAGCCGTTTGTCGGGTAGTGTAGAGTATTTCGATCGCCGTTCCAGCAACTTATTGTTCTCGATCCCGCAAGCACCGGATACGGGTACTACCAGCGCATATAAGAATGCAGGTACGATGTACAATCGAGGTGTGGAAGTTGATTTGAACGGAAGAATCATCCAGACGAAGGATTGGACGTGGTCTGTGGGAATTAACGCTACATGGTTGAAAAATCGGATTACCTCTTTGCCGGTAGAACCTTATAACAGCGGAGTACATCGGGTGGAAGAGGGACATTCGCGCTATGAGTTTTATCTTCGCCAGTGGGCGGGAGTAGATCCTGCTACCGGAAACTCTATCTATGTGCCGGATCCGGAACTGACGGTGGAGTCTGTCGACCTGGTAGAGGTGGATGGAAAAACATATACGACTAACGTGAATGAGGCCATTTATGATTGGGCCGGAGAATCTACACCGAAGGTATCGGGAGGTCTTAATACGAACGTATCTTGGAAGAATCTTTCTTTAAGCCTGTTGTTTAACTTCCAGCTAGGTGGCAAGATGTATGATGTAGGATATTCTGATTTGATGACACAGCCTTCAGGATCCGCATCCTTGACTTCCAACAAGCATGTGGATATCTTGAATCGTTGGCAGAAACCGGGCGATGTCACGAATGTGCCTCGCATCGAGGATTTCGCAGATACGAATATGAATGCGGGAACTTCTACTCGTTGGTTGATCAGCTCGAATATGTTGGAGTTGGCTTCCGCTACTTTGAGCTATGATCTGCCGAAGCAATGGCTGGAGAAGGTTTCCATGCAAGGACTCCGGGTATATGCGTCAGGAGAGAATCTATTCTTGCTGACGAAACGAAAAGGTATTTTCCCTCGTTCAAACATATTCTCAGGATATAGTGGTAATGCGGATGTTTATTTGCCTGCGAGAGTATTTACTTTTGGTTTGAATCTTACTTTTTAAATCATGTTCAATATGAAAAATATATATATAGTAGTGTTGCTATCTCTTGTGGTATTATTCAATGGCTGCAAGGAGGATTTTTTGGAGACAACTTCCACACAAACGGTGGATGAGCAAGCAGTGTTCAATGATACCCAATCGGCTATGTTGGCTGTAAATGGCTTGCATAAATTGATGTGGACGGGTGATCTGTCTAGTTCGGCTTTTTATGGCGGTTACGATATGTTGATGATTTGGTATGAGGTGATGGGGGATGATTTGGTATATACGTACAGCAATGCGCAGTTCCAAAAGCAGGCTCAATGGTCGAGCCATCGGAATGCGACGATCGGTAGTGCGACCCATTTTTATCGCTTGTTGCAATATTTTATCTCTAACAGTAGTATGATTATCGATAATATCGATGCTGCGGAAGGTTTGGAGAGCGAGAGGAATTATATCAAGGGGCAAGCCCATTTTTACCGGGCTTTCGCCTATTTCACGATGGTACAGATGTATGGCGGCCGTTATAAGGCAGAGGGCGATAACACGCAATTGGGTGTGGTAATTCGTAACGATAACTCAACGGAGCCGAGAGCGAGAGCTTCTGTAGAGGAGGTGTATACGCAGATCAATGAGGATATCGACTTGGCGATCCAATTATTGGGTGCTACGGAGGAGAAACGGACTAATAAGTCGCATATTGATTTGCACGTGGCTCGCGGTTTGAAGGCTCGTATCTTATTGACGCAAGGTAAATGGTTGGAAGCGGCTGAAATGGCTAAATTGGTCGTTGATCTATCAGGAGCCAAATTGCAAGATGATACCTATACGACATTGAATGATCGTTTTAGCGATCAATCAAATACAGAATGGTTGTGGGGATCGAATCCTTTGTTGCAGCAAGCTCCGAACTTGACTCACTTCCATGGATATATGTCGAATGAGATCATTTCGTATAATGGCAATACCCCTCGTGCGATTTATAATAAGTTATACGACAAGATCAGTGATACCGATGTGCGTAAAGGAATTTGGTTTCCGAGGGCGACCGATCCCAATACTCTTCCGCGACCGATCCGGGCGGAGTGTAACAGTAAAGCGTATGCTAATTATATGGCCAATAAGTTTATCGTATCGGATCCTACGACGAAAGGTGGCCGGGATGTTCCTTTCATGCGCTTGCCGGAGATGATGTTGATCATGGCGGAGGGATATGCACGTGCTGGGGAGCCAGGCAAAGCGGCTCAGGCTCTTTATCCGCTGGCAAGTCATCGGGATCCGGAGTATACATTGTCTACGAAAACGGGCGAAAACTTGATAGAAGAGGTGATGACTCAACGTCGCATAGAGCTTTGGGGGGAAGGTTTCCGTTGGTTCGACTTGAAACGTTTGAATATGGATTTGGACCGTGGACCGGCTCCTCGTCCTGAGGTTTTCCCGAATGGTTTGATTGAATATTGGAACAAAGACGCAATGCCTAAAGTGGTGGATCCAGAAGCTTCTAATTACAATATGTATGGAGATGGAACGGTGACGGGTAACGGGAACAGATATCGTCCGGCCGGACATAGGGATTGGCAATGGGCTATTCCTGATAAGGAGACTCAACTGAATCCGCTTTGCGAACCGAATCCATAAAGTAAATAAATAGTTATGAGAAGATTTTTTTTAATGTGCCTGTTGCCAATCTTCTTGGCGACAGGTGTTTTTGCTCAACCACAAGCGGATGAGTATCCGTATGATTTAACGTATTTCTTGCCGGAAGGTTCTCAGGTTTATGACCCTCAGGTTCCTACCCCGGAAAAAATCTTGGGATTCCAGCTTGGAGAACAACATGCCGGATGGGATCAAGTAGTGGAATATATGAGAACATTGGCGCGATGCAGCGACCGTGTCACGATTAGGGAGACGGGGCGTACCTATCAGCACCGTCCTTTTATAGAGGTCGTGTTTACTTCGGCCGAGAACCAAAAGAATATAGATCGACTGAAGGAGGAGCACTTAAAGTTGAGCGACGTGGCGAAATCGAGAAGCGTAGTGATAGACGACATGCCTGTGATCGTAAGCTTGATTTATAGCATTCATGGAAATGAGGCATCGGGTGTGAACGCTTCGTTGGCTGTTGCCTATCATTTGGCGGCGGCACAAGGGCCTGAGATCGAGGAATTACTAGACCAAGAGATTGTCGTGATGACTCCCGGAGCCAATCCGGATGGAATCAATCGGTTTGCGTCGTGGGTGAATTCCTCTAGAAGTTTCACGAATGTTAGCGATATAAAATCACGTGAGTTTACCGAGCCTTGGCCTTCCAGTCGTACGAACCATTATTGGATCGATTGTAATCGCGACTTGCTTATGGCACAACATCCCGAGGGGATCAATGGCTTAAATGGATATTTTGAATGGTTGCCCAATGTGGTCGTGGATCAACATGAGCAAGGGGCGTTACGTCCTTATTATTTCAGTCCGGGACATCCTAAGCGTACCCATCCGTTTACTCCCCAGCTTAATCAAGACTTGACAGCCGAGATTTCTTCTTATACGGCAAAGGCACTCGATCGGATTGGGACGACTTATTATTCGAAGGAGGGTTATGATGACTTCTATTACGGAAAAGGGGCTGCTTATGGAGATGCGCATGGATCCGTTTGCCTGCTATATGAGCAAGGTTCCACGCGCGGACATTTGCGTAATACCCCGAGCGGGGAATGGACCTTTGGCTGGACGATCCGGAATCAGGCATTAGCCTCTTGCGCTACGCTGGAAGCGGCCAAGGCGATGCGTACCCGTTTGCTGGCTTATCAGAAGGAATATTATGAACGTACGGCTTCTGAGGCGCGGAAGGAGGCGGTACAGGGCTATGTGTTCGATACACGCGGATCTAAGTCTGTCGCTTTTCATTTCTTGGAGAATATGGCCCGTCATCATATCGAGGTCTATCAGTTGGCGAAGGACTATCAAGCCGCAGGTAACAAGGAGTTCCAAAAAGGTTCAGCCTATGTCATTCCGGTGGCGCAAAAATACAGTACGATGGTTAAGGTGCTTATGGAGGATTGTTTAGAATATACGGATAGTACTTTCTATGATATCTCTACATGGACGTTCCCGCATGCGTTTAACTTGGAGTGTGCTCCGGTGAAGAGTGTCGCCGGATTGATGGGTGATCGGATTGAGCGAAATGATTTTCCGCAAGGACGGCTCATCGGCGGGGAAAGCCGGGTGGGGTATGTGTTTGAGAACCGGGAGTTTTATGCACCTAAGGTAGTCTATGAGTTGCAGCGTAAGGGGATTCGGGTCAGTGCGACCAACCGTCCGTTCCAATTTAAGAACGAAGAGGGAGAATGGACGATGGGCTATGGTACCTACCAGGTATTGACGCATAATCAGCCGCTTCCTTCGGATGTGCTCTATGCGACATTGGATGAGTTGGCGAAAAATACGGGAGTGGATATCTATTCGGCCAACACGGGATTGATGGCTGATGTGGATTTTGGCAGCCCGGCTTTTAAACCATTGGAGCAGCCGAAAGTGGCTATGTTGGTAGGACGTGGCGTAAGTATCCCGGAATCGGGTGAGATTTGGTTCTTGTTGGATAAGCGTTTTCAGATGCGTCCGGTATTGATAGAGAACCCGTCTTTGACAGGCAAGGACTTGAAGGCTTACAATGTTATCATTTTGGCTAATGGTGTTCCAAATCTAACTAAGGGTACCGAGACTGCCTTGAAGGAGTGGGTTGCTGCCGGAGGAGTGTTGATCGCTACCGGAAAGGCTAGCGCATGGGCTGGTAAACAAGGGCTTATCTCTTTAAAGACAAAGGAAACATTGCTTGAAAAGGCGGACAGCTTATCGGTTTATCGTTCTTTTGCGGATAAGGCGGAAGCAAAAGCCGGAAAGTTGATCAAAGGGGTAATTCTGAACTGTCATTTGGATAAGACGCATCCGCTAGCTTGGGGACTTGATCAAGATGAGATTGCTGTTATAAAAACGAATGATATCATTTTCCAGAAAGATAGGGATCCATATGTTTCGCCTTTATATTATACCAAGAAGCCTTTGTTGTCGGGATTCTTGTCGGCGGATAATGCGAACCTATTGAGAGAGGAGCCTGCTATAATGGTGAAACCTTATAGAAGCGGTAAGGTGATTGTTTTTGCTGATGATATGAATTTCCGTTCTTACTTCTTTGGAACTAGTAAGTTGTTCATGAATGCGTTGTTTTATAACAAATGTATGTAGTTGTCGGATGAGTACGCAACGAAATATATTGTGTCTCATGGCTCTTGTTTTATCAGGAGCCATGGAATTTGCCAATGCTTGCACGTCGGCTATCATTTCTGGCAAGGTAACACCTGACGGACGTCCGATTATGTGGAAAAATCGCGATGCGGAAAACTTGAAGAATTGTGTGCGGTCCCATTTATCTCGCTCGTTCCATAATCCTTTGATGGGTATCGACTTGAAAGATGGAAAACATAATAAGCCAGAGACTTCCAGTTGGTTTGCGGAGCAGGATTTTATCGCTCGTAGAAGTACCTCTTGCGCTGTGGCTATTCAAGGTGTACGGCCGGACGAGGATGCTTCGTTCACTACGATGTGGACGGTTATCGGTTACCCACCGGTTACTCCTGCGGTTCCGGTTTGGTTGAAAGGCGCCGATAAGAAGTTGCCCAAGGCGTTAACTGTCGATCAAAATAAACATGCTCCGTTATGTGACGCGTCGAACATGCTTCGGGATAAGATTTACAGTTATCATCGGGGGACGAATACGGAAAGTTATTTCCATTGGGAATTACTTTTCAATCTAAGCGGCAATGGGTATATGCAGCAAACCGAGCGATTGGAGGAGGAGTTATTCGAACGTTTTTATTCCTCCATCGAAACGTGGCGATCAAGGTCGGTAATTCCCGAGGAATTGGTTTTCAATTTGTATGATGATTGTGATGCATTCCTTGATGAGAAGACACTGAGGTGAGTATCCAAAATATTCCTTTTCGCTATTCGCTTTGTAAGGCATTTACGGGATTGCGGGATGCCGCCTTATAACTATGCCTGCTTACGGTCAGTAGCGTAACCATCAATACGATACCGCCGGACAGCAGGCATGTTCCTATGGATATGTCCACCCGATATACGAAATTCTCCAGCCAACAACTCAGCGAATACCACGTGATAGGAACGGCAATCGCGAAAGCGATCCCTACCCAGCCGATAAACCGACGATTTAATAGATACAAGATCTCCCCGGCCGTAGCCCCGTTTACCTTACGGATACCGATTTCTTTCGTACGCTGCTGGATGGCATAGAGAGCCATGCCGAATAATCCGAAGGCGGTTAGCAGGAGGCTGATGATCGAGTACATGATGAGCAAATGTGCCAGTTCGATCGTTTTTCGGTTAGATAACATAAATTCCTCGTATATATCTTGGTATTCGAAAGGTACGTTGGGATTGATCTTTTCCCATGTTTGTTGCAGTAAAGCTAGAGCCTCGGCTCTGTGCTCTTTTTTCAGTCGGACTTGGACGAGGTTATAGGGGGGAGTATGCGTTAGGTAGGTCAAGCTAGGGTAAACCTCTTGTCGTAAGGTTCCTGTATATAGATTCTCCACGATCCCTGCTATAATCGCTATCGGTTCTCCCTCCTTTTCCATCTTCCCGAATTCAGTGTCGTAAAGGCGGACAGGCTTACCCACGGGATTCTCGCCTTTGGGCACGAGCAAACGTGCGTATTGTTCGTTAATATAGACGGGTGTGCTGTATTGTTTTAGAGCCTCTCGCTCTGAGAGCCCTTGAAGAATGTTTATCTTCATAACCTTTAGGAAAGTACTATCACCTTCGTATTGGCCTAGCGTATAATTTAGTTCGTTTCCGTTTTCGTCTTTCAAGACCATTGTCCGCAAGTTGAACTGTATGATCCCGCTTCTCGAAAGGCACATCTCTTCTATGGAAGGATAACGCCGGATCTCTTCAGAGAAGGTCTGTATATGATTCCCACTCCAGTCGGCTATTTCGATGAGGTCCCGGTAACGTTCACCGTTTGTCTGAGTGAGCGTTAGTTGCTGCCGTACGGTTAGCGTGGCGAATACCAGAGCTATTGAGATGGCGAATTGTAAGATGGAGAGCCCGCTTATGATTGTCCGCTTCCGGGTACCGGTGGTGAATGATTTATACTCGGAATGGGAAAGGGAGTTGATCTTATGGCTCATATATAATGAGGGGATAATGGATAGAGCTAGGATGAGTGCCACGATCACAGGTAAGACCTGTCCACTAAAGAAAAATCCCAAGGAGATACGTCCGGAAACGATCCGGTTGAAAGCCGGCAGGAAATCTAGTGTAAGTAACAAGGATAAAAAGAAAGCGATCAGCACGGTAAGGAAAGTATCCAAGAATAGCTGGCGATGGATTTGCCCAGCCGATGCTCCCATCACCTTCTGGGTGTAGATCATCCTTACCTGTTGCAAAATGCGGGAGAAACTTAGGTTGGCATAATTGAAACAGGCGATCACGAGGATTAGGATGGCTGAGAACAAACCAACGTACAGTAAGTCTTTCTGGTTTCGGTGGATATAGGGGATGTATTCTTGTGTATAGGTTTGCTCTTGGAAATAACTCTCTTGGAGGGTATAGAAATAATACTGTCCGGTTCCGTTGAAAGTAGGTACCTTATCATCCTTTAGTTTTTGAGTGAACGTATCAATGTTGAAGAGATCGTTTACCAGTAATAAGGTAGGGCCGCCATTGAATTGGGAGGTAGTACCTGCCAATGCGTTGAACTTCAAGAATGATTGAGGGTACTCTTTGATAACGGCGGCGACCTCGTAGGTAATCGTCTCGTTCTCATAAGCGTACTTTGCCGAAAAGGTTTTACCGATAGGATCCTCGTTCCCGAAGAATATCTTCGCTTGGTATTCGGTCAACGCAATTGCGTTTGGTTGGGTTAATGCCTTGTTTATATTTCCTGCCATTACCTTGTAAGGGAAAAAGCGAGGAAAGGAGGGATCAGCTCTGACGATCGAGATTGGGTCGAAGCGCTTTTCTCCTATCGTGATGGAGGCGGCATTGTCTATGTTCAGTCGTAAATAATCCTCAACTTCAGGGTATTGGTCTTTTAGCTGCACAGGGATCTTCCCTTTAATAAAAGATACTTTCTCTCCGGAGGTCAAGGGAGAGTCTTGTGCCATATAGATGATATGCGACTTATTGGGATTATGGGCTTCTATCCTAGATTCATAAATGACGTATGAGATCAGTAGGTTGGTACAAGTGATGCCTGCCGCCAGACTCAATAAGGAAATGACGGCGAACGTCTTGTTTCGCCACCAGCTACGGAATATAAGTTTTAGAGATATGGATTCCATGGTTTTATCTGTTTGTTGGTTCAAAGCTATCCGGTTGCGTGGAATATGGCAAATAAAATCGGAGGAAACGTTCGTAAAGGACTGGATTTGTCTAAATATTGGACACTGAGAGCCGGGAAAAGATCGTATCTTTGCGTGCGAAAAAAGAGGAGGCTTCATGCGTAACGCGAAGATTATAGTCGTAGATGACAATGAGGCGGTATTGAGAAGTCTGCGGACGATCCTGTCCCATGAGTTTAAGACGATCGTTACCGTATCATCTCCTGTTCTATTGCCTGCCCTTTTACGGAATGGAGATGTAGATATGGTTTTACTGGATATGAACTTCGGCGCTGGAAAGCAAAGCGGTGGGGAAGGGCTTTTCTGGTTGGATCGTATTTTGGAGCTTAAGAATCCTCCGGCCGTTATCTTGATAACCGCTTTTGGGGATATCGAGTTGGCTGTATCTTCCCTTAAAAGGGGAGCCTCGGACTTTATCGTGAAACCTTGGGATAACGAGAAACTTATTCAAACCCTTGTCCATGTGTGGGAACACCGTATGGAATCAAATACAGATAAGGCTTCATCTGTGGCCGAATCTCTTATTAATGCATTGCTAAAGAAATATACGGAGGCTTATGCGAAACCATTGCCTCGTCTGACAGCGGAGGCGGTCGATAAGTTATCCGATATGGCCGGGCGGGGTGATTTGGCCTTGTTGCAGCAAATCGTCGAACGTACGGTCTTACTTGTGGATAAATGCCGTTTGGATGCCGATGATTTCTATGTGGAGGAGCTTTCGGAAGTCTCCCATCCTTGTACGTTGGAGGATATGGAACGGCAGTTTATCGCCGAGGTATTGAAAGAAAAGAAAGGGAACCTGACGCTTGCGGCTCAACAATTGGATATTAGCCGCCAGACCCTTTATAATAAGATGCGGAAATACGGATTGTAGATTATAAGGAGAGTAGCTATGGTTAACCGGAGTTTATACTTGAAGATTATAGGAATCGTCTCCTTGATCGTGTTTCTCGCGTTACTTGGGTCCGTATTGTTGATAACCGGTACCTCTTACTTCTTATCCTTTGTATGTCTGTGTATTATCCTGTTGATAACTCTGTTACTAATCCGGTGGATGAACGGTATAAACCGTAAGATAGCTACCTTCTTTGAGTCGGTTCGTAATGGGGATACAGCTTTGCGGTACCCAAATAAAACGAATGATCCTTTTGTAAAGGATTTGTATACGGAAATGAACCGGATTATCCTCCTATTCAGTCAAAACCAGAGTGAGATGGAAGAGAAGCGTTTATATTACGAGAGTATCTTGCGGGTACTGACGCATGAGATTCGTAATTCGATTACGCCAATCCGTTCCTTGTCTGCTGACCTATTGAAATATTCCGATACATATACTCCGAAGCAATTACGGGAAGGTTTGGAGGTTATTCATGGGCAAGCGCAAAATTTATCCGCCTTCTTGGATTCCTACCATCGTCTGACGCATCTCCCGGAGCCGGAAAGAACCGAGGTGCCTATAACCTCTTTATTTCAGAAGATGGAACGGTTGTTGTGTGCCGAGCCGGGTAGCGACCGTATCCGTTTCTCCTCTGCGGAAGCTTTAACGGTACGTGTGGATCAAAACTTGATCGTGTTGGCTCTGATTAATTTGATCCGTAACGCATTACAGGCGATAGAGGGGCAAGCGGATGGTATCGTCTCCGTAGAAGCCTTGAAGACAGATGGTAGGGTATATATAACTATAACAGACAATGGCCCCGGTATTTCTCCTGAACTATTGTCTGCTATCTTTACGCCTTTCTTCTCTACGAAGTCCGGTGGTAGCGGCATCGGCCTCAGTATCTCCCACCGCATAATGCGCTTGCATGGCGGCGATTTAACCGTTGATTCCTTACCCGGTGTCCGTACCGAGTTTCGTATGAAGCTGTAATTGTCTGATCAATACCCCAACTCAAACGGTTGCTCTACGGCAGGTACGCCCTCGGACATCCATTTAGGCATCTTCTGGTTCTTCAGGTAATGGTTGAAGAATTGGAACATGCGGCGTTGGAAATCGATGCGGTTTGCCATATGCATCGGCCAATGCGGTTCACCTGTATAATTCAGTAACCAGCAAGGTTTACCTAACCGTTTCATGGCAACGAAATACTCGATACCTTGGTACCAAGGCACATGACCATCGGCATCGTTGTGCATGATCAATATTGGGGTCTGCACCTTATCCATCGTGAACAACGGCGAGTTTTCCAGATAACGAAGTGGAGAACTCCATGGCGTAGCTCCTAAACGGCTTTGTGTATGCTCGTATTGGAAAGAGCGGGCCATGCCGGAACCCCAACGGATACCGCCATAAGCGCTAAACATATTTACGACAGGCGCCCCAGACTCGATAGCGGAGAATAAATTCGTGCGAGTCGCTAAATAAGCTACTTGGTAACCTCCCCAGCTATGTCCTTGCGCACCGATCCCTTTTTCGTTGATATATCCTTTGGCGATCATCATGGTGATACCCGGCATCAAGCAGTTATAGCAGCTTTCTCCCGGATAACCATCTACATAGCGAATGTCCGGGTTGAAGATGACATATTCGTTGCTATTGTATAAGTGATAATCGATCGTAGAACGATGCGGTTCCGGCATACGGTAATTATATAAAGTCTCCGAATTCCGCTCGTAGAAGTTTACCATCATCGGGTACTTCTTGTTCGGATCAAAATTCGCCGGCTTATAAACGACACCTTCCAGTGGACGGCCGTCCAAGGAAATCCATGATACCAACTCGGCGGTACCCCAGATAAAACCTTCCTGCTGTTTGTCTCCATGCGTCAATTGCACGGATTTCTTGAACGCCAAGGTCGAATAGTGGATATCCGGGTATTGCTGGAAGGTTTCCATCGTATAGATCACGTCGTCCGTATTCTTCGCCTTGTTGATAGATCGCAACATATAGTTGCCTGCCAGCAAGGTCTTCGGGGCTGCTGGAGCGGAGAGGCGTGCGTTATAGAATCCGTATCCTTTCGTGGTCTCGTTGAATCCTTTTAATAATTGCGGTTTGCCGAGGTCGATAAAGCGAGCCTCTTTATCCAGTTGTTCCAAGCGGTAGGACAGTTTCTCCTTCCTTCCGTTCACGGTCAGGTTGATCGGTGAGGTAGCTGCGGTCGGATCGAATTTCCAGATGTCGTAACGATCATAGATCAATAGATTTTGATCGTTCGCGGTCCAGCCGGCGGCTCCATGCGCATAAGGATGATTAGGAACGTCGTTCTCCTCGTCCCAAGCCGGGAAGCTTTCCGGGGTGGTTAGGCGATATCGCTTACCTTCTGCCAAGGCGATCGTGTACCAGCAACTATCCGTCTCGCCATACCAATATGCGTATTTACCTTGTGGGGAGAGGCGGAAACGTCCATAATCCGCTTGGGCGATTTGCTTGCGCTCCCCGTTATCCAGCGATACGGTATAATAGTCGCTGCGTGTGCGGGCCTCCCACATGGAAGACAAAGAATAGGGACGGGAAGTGGAAAGGAGCGCCAAGGCTGCGTCACCCTCGTTACCCAATTGGATATTCGGTAATTCCTCATTCGCCAATTGGAAGATAGAGCCGTTGCCCAGATTATAAACCGCTTGATAGCTTTTCTTTAAGTCTTTTTCCTTGTTATAATTCTGTACGGTATATTGTACGGGCTCATCCCAACTCCAAACCTGTACGTTCGGACGATTCTCGGCTAGTTGGGTCGTGTCTTTTTGCCTCGGCTCCGGTGAGGTACCGAAGAACAGACGGGAAGCAGATTTCGAGAATTGAAGCATCCCGTTCTCATTGATTACCCATTCAGCGGGGAAAGCCTTGTTTCCACGGGTGGCGATTTCTTTTGCGGGAGCGTTATGCTCGGATAACCATAAGCTTAACGCTTTGTAAGAAGAATCTTTGTCGGCGCAATATAAGAAAGCTAGCCGTTCCCCTTTCTCGTCGAACGTGGTTTGTTTGAATACGCCTTTTCCCTCTTTGATGAGCGCCGGACTTCCTTTCTCCGGGTTCAAGGTGAATATACCTGCTTCTCCTTCCGCTGCGCTCGTGTAATATAGCATACCGCTTTTCTTGGCGAATTGGAAATCCGTTACGGTCGGGAACTGGAAGGTCTTGCTTCCATCCAGCGAACGGACGTACAACGTGGAGTCCTTCCGGCCTCTTTGATAAGCGATCCAATCCGCCTCGTCCGCTAATTTGAAGGTTTTGAGGGAGTCTATCGTCTCCTTTTTACCGGCGACGGAATAGATTACCAAGGTGTTCATCGGCATCTTGTCCTCTTTCGTCTTCAATACTTTCAGGGAATCTACCGTGGACTTTCCGGGTGTTTGCGTGACAACCAGATAACCCGAGGAAGCGGAGAACGCGAACTTATCGGCCGGAGAAAAAGTGGCGGTCTCTTGCCCTTGGGCCGCATACAAATAAACGGTAGCGTCACCTTCCCAAGGTTCCATCTTGCAAGCTACCCATTTTCCGTTGTCCGAGATCTCCCGGTCCGTGATTCGTTGCCAAGTGACTAGGTCATCAACTGTTAGGCTTTTAGAGGCGTTTTGCGCGAAGGCTGGGGAAAGACTTCCCAGACATGCTACAAAAGCCAAGTACTTTAAGTGTCTCATCATGGTTATGTATTGATTTTAAAACAAAGATAATGGCTTTATCAGAATCTTTGTTGCTTTTGACCGGAATTTGCTTCTGGAAAAACACGTACGTGTTTCCGAGAAAACATGTACGTGTTTTTTGTAAAAGTCGTACGTGTTTTCTGGACAAGGTAATGGCGTTTTTAATGTATTGATTATCAGTGTCCTTTTTGAGCGTTCTAATGGTCGCAGTTATAAGCGGCTTACAATGGGCATTATAAAGGTGTTACATTGCCTATTGTAAAGACCTTATAATGGGCATTATGATGATAGGAAATTCCTTTGGTCAACGGTAGGAGAAAAGGTTTGTAAGTGGTTAGTTATTCACTTCCCAAGCCGTAAGTTATCCACTAGGTATAGCCGTTAGTTATTCACTCGACAAGCCGTTAGTTATTCACTCGACAAGCCGTTAGTTATTCACTTCCGAGGCCCAAAACGGGGGAGTTTATATTGAATATGTTATTTATTGCAAGGAGATATTTTAGTACGCTATTATAATGTACGCATGTACATTATATTATATATATGAAAATGATTGTTGAAAACGATCGTTATAATTAGTCATTTGTAAAGGTACGCGTTTCTTTGACTTCTGCAACCCTTTCGAGCTATTTTTTTGTTCCCTTATTCGCTTTCTTATCAATAGGATAGGCTATCCTTTACGAAACAAGCTCTTCCTTCCACAAACTCCCCTTTGTACCTCTCGAAAAACGCAAGATCTAAACGATCGTTTAGACTAGTCGTTTTCGTAAAGCCGAGATTGGCTAAAAGGGTTGATGGATATATAATTAACACTATTATTAATATTAAATTTTCGATTTATGAACAAGAGAATTTCTACTTTGTTTGCGTCGTTCTTGCTTATGGCGGGGGCGGTGTTCGCTGCTGGAGAAACTACACCTGCGAAAACCTATGAAGCACTTGATAAAGTGACGAATGGGGAAAAGGTGTATCTGGGAGCTGATCCTAATGAGGATACTAAAGTTGTTACAAGCTTTTTAAAATCAGAGGAAGTAAAGAATGTAGGTTACGGTTTCACTACGGTTGACGAAGCTGGTGCGGAAGTGTTTACGGTAAGTGGTAAGAAGACGGAAAATGGTACGGACTATTTTCAACTGTTGAATGCCGCGGGTAAGGTGATATATGGTACGACAAGTGGTGACGTTGTGGGCACTCCTGATGCGGATGCGGTAAAGAAGGGCTATTGCTGGTTTACGTTTGCCGAAGGTGTGATTAAGCTTGGAAACAAGCCTTTGGCATACGATATGTCCTCCTCTTCCAAAGTCGCTAAAATGCTTAAAGCTTCTAAAGAAACGACAGCGGACGACTTAAACAAGAACCTTTCCGGTAAAGGATTCTCCTTCAAATTCCCGAAAGCCGCTTCAGAGCCGGACGTGAATCCGTTTGGGGAGCAGATGTTCGCTATCGACGCTGCTACGGTTAATGAGCAATTGGAATTAGGTGTGGAATCGGTTTCCGGTGTATGTTTCGTAGTCGCCAACGATGCCGGTTTGAAGCTGGCTAAAAGTGATGGCAAAACTAAGGATAACTTGAAAGCCGCTACTTTCATCGTATTGAATCCGAACGCTATTTTCGGTATCATTAGCTTGGATGCTACTCAAGGTGAGGGCTTCGGCTTCACTACCGTAAAAGGCGAGAAGTTGAACTCAACCAATGTTAAGAAAGATGGTAAGATCGCTTTCGTGAATGCTATCTATAGTGTTTCAGAAAAGGATTTGGCTAATAAAGGTGGGCAGTATACGGTCCAGATGAAGGGTGTTAAGGCTACGAAGGATACGGATGAGAACCATGGTTCAAATCTGAATGTTTACGTCGGCGCTTACTCCTTGACCGCTGGTGGCTTGAAGACCTATATCACTACTAAAAAAGATGAAGCTAAGCTTACTTTGGCTCAAACAACGGGTGATACTTGGGCAAAAGCTTCTGATTTGTTGAAGACTGACGGTGCCGCTATCTATAATATCTATTTTACGGGTACGCAGCCTGAATCCGGTAAGGAGAATGAATCTTTATATGGCAAATATTTGGTTTCTAAGTATGCGGCTAAGGCTGACGTGGCAAGAACGAATTCTTATTCTTTCGTTGAAGAGGCTGTCGCTCCGAAAGACGTAGACTTGAAGGCTCCGTCCGCTCAATGGGTTGTTATCGCGATGCCGGGTATGGGTAGTGTTACGTTCAAGAATCTTGAGACAAGCGAGACTTTCAAGGCAAACTTGTACAAAACAGATAAGGCTGGTATCTATCAAGCCGTAAGTACTACGGTTGGTGAATTAACCGCGGAGAATATCAAATTGGTAGCCGTAAGCGGTAACGAGGGCTTCTTGAACTTGACAGACGCTCAATTGAAACAAAAGGCTCAGTTGGTATTCAATGGTAAATCAACCGTGGCTGTTGATAAACTGTACATGTATTACAATGACGATGCTAAGAAAAAGCAATTTGAGCCGATTAGTGATGTCGCTAAGAGCTACTCTTGGGCTTTCGAGAAGGCTGAGTCCGTGAAGAACAATTTCAAGTATATCTATTTGAAGGATGATGCCGTTGCGGAGAAAGAGGCTGATATGTTGACTATACAGGCTTATTATCTGGTTGATGGAGATAATGGCTTCAAACATGATACTGATAACAGCAAATACGCATTGGCAGAACATAAGGATAAGAAGTCAGAGAAGTTATCTCGTTTGGTATTCAAGAAGAACGTAGATGGAACTTATTCCGTAATCTGTTTGGATAGTGAGCTTAATGCGGAGAAAGCGGCTGATAATTATAACCAAGTAGTGAAAGCTGGCGCTAAGAGATTATACGTAGATGTAACTGAAGCTTCTTTCTCGGAAGATTTGGTAGGTGCGGATAAATCTTATACGAATGTAACCGTAGATTTCTATCAATTGGGCATCAGCTTGGAGGCTACCCCGAGACACGCTACATTGGACGGTGATGAAGGCTCAATCTCCTTGAAAGAGAACAAAAATGGTATCTTGGAAGGTGTCATTGGCGCGGAGGGCTTGACTTTCTGGTTGGATACGGCAGACAGCAAGGCTGAGATCCCTTCTTTCTATATCTCTAAGGGCATCGCTACCGAAGAACCTGTTACTAAAGCGGAAGAACCTGCCGCAGTTACCAGAAACTTCTTGTATTATGCTAAGGACTCTATGTATTTCTGGAACGAAAGCAAGGCTAAATTTGACGTAAACGCTAACTATGCGTTGGAAGGCTCTTATTCTAATGATCCTACGGAGGAAACGGATGTTAAGGCTATCTTCCGCCCGGCAGTTTTGGCAGGTGTGGATACGATCAATACGACCGTGAACGGTAAGGCTGTGGTAGTGGCTAAAGAGACTAAGGAAAATGTTTGCTCAGCAGGCATCGATAACTTCAAGTTCTATATCACGAAAATAGAGGGTGGTTATTCAGTTACGCCGGTAGGTGCCGCTACTACTTACTTGTATGCGTTGAACGGTAAATTAGGCTTTACTACTAATGCTTCTAAAGCGTTGCCGCTAACAGTAGGCGAGGGTAATCCTACATCTAACGAGTCTATCGATAATTCCGTATCTTCTTCTATCGTAGTAACAGGCAACGCCGGTTATGTAACGATCCAAGGCGCTCAAGGCGAGACGGCTTATGTCCGTAACTTGTTGGGTATGCCGTTGGCAGAGACGGTTATCACTTCTGATGATGCGACGATCGCTGTTCCCGCTGGTATCGTTCTCGTGACGGTTGGCGAGGAGACCGTAAAGGTTGTCGTTAAATAAGACATGTAAAGGAATAATGAAATAAGATAATCATGTTCCCGTGAGGGCCTCGGTCCAAGTACCCCGTGATGGGCGAACAGGCGGGAGCGATTAATATTAATACTAAAGTAATAAATTAAAGTTCATCCGTAAGTACCTCCGTGAGGATGGAGAGCGGATAAAGAATTAGCCCCGGTCGTTTGTTTGATCGGGGCTTACTTTTGGAGGTTACCGGCTTTGTTTGTCCATGAAGTTAATTTATCAGGGTATTGGAGTTGGTTTATTTCTACTTACTGCTTTTTCTTTTGCTATTGTTGTTTGGTGTCAGAGCTATGTTGTAGGAAGAACCTTATAAAGGCGCGTTGATCCTGTTCGTTTTTAATGGTAAGTTCCGTTTTTTCCTTTTTGTGCTGTAGATAGTATTTATATCCTTTCAATAGCACTATGAACAAAACTGCAAGGAGTAAAAAGCGGAGAATATATTCAAAGATAATCCTGATTTATCCTTTAAATACTCGATCTTGTCATCAATGAACCCTGCGTTAATGAAGTATCTTTCGATACTTATATGTTGCTGGTAAGTATCATTGTTGAGATCGTCATCGAGGAAATATAGTGTTTGGATCATTTCTTTGTAAGCTTTTCCTTCCGTGTGCATTTCTATGGCTCGGCTATAGCGTTTTTCAATAAGTCGAAATCTTGGTATATTTATTGGGCCGAAATGAATTATCCCATCTAATATCTTCTCCGCTATTTTCTCGTTTAGCAATACCTTGAATCTCAGATTCGCTACATTTTGGCTTAATGTACTTATTTGTTTATAAGGCCCCATCAGCGTACAAGATCGCACAAATCAGCATGCGGTAAATTTTACTTTTTCCTGTTCTTTATAAAATGCCATGATAATGAAAGCAATACCAAAAACACTGTTCTCAGCCGTAATAATATGTCAAATATACTTGAATGTCGTTACGGTATTTATATCTAATTCCCCGGCATACAGGGCAGGAATTAATGCCCGTTGTCCGTTTAGCTCATGCGTTATCGAAAACAGGAGAGCTAAGAATCCAGCAACGAGATAATAGTAATTTATCTTTTTCATTTTATTTTTTATTTGAAAGAGGAAGACTATTGTTTTACGATAATCTTCCCTCTTTGAGTTAATTAGATCTTCTTCCCGATATAAAACACATAACCATAGAACTCTTTGTATTTGTCATACAACACCTTTTCATGGCGTTGACCGGCTATAAGTTCCTCAGCGGTTTTGCTGCCTGCATGTTTCTTCAGAAACTCATCCTGTATCTTGCTGCATGGAGAAAAGTAATGCTCTGTCCAGCAGGTTTCAGGTAACGTAAATGCGGCAACAAGACGATAACCGGCTTTCTGCAAGACTGAAATATTATGACTTATCGTGTTCATTTCAGGAACTGCGTCAAGCCAGAACTTTTCGATTTCGGCGGGGCGGTCATCCGTAAACCACGACTCATAGGTCAGGGCGACATAACCGTCTTTTTTTAGAAAGCCGTTCCAATAATTCAAGCCTTTTTTAAAGCCGATATTGGCGATAGCCCCTTCAGACCAGATAAGGTCTAAGGATTCTTTCCCGAAAGGAAGATCGTCCATTGAACCTACAACACCTTTTACTCTATCGGAAAGGTCAGATTGTTTGGCGTTCCGATTGAATATATTGATAAATTCAGGAAAGAGGTCAAGCCCGGTAATCTGCCCCGGAGCGTTCTCTGCCAAAATCATTGTCTGCCCTCCCGTACCGCAACCAAGGTCGGCAATGCGGGAATTATCAGCCAAATTGTCGATAAAACTCAACGCTTTAAGAGTTGCTTCTGGGCTGCCCGGTCCTTGACGTTCTACGTTTGAAAAGTATTCGCAGATCAGGTTGAAATCGAATTCGTGAATTGTTTTATTTTCGTTACTCATGATGTTTTTTATTAAAAGTTATCTATCTGATTCTTCATTTCGCCAATGCTCGGGTTTGTTTAATTCTTCGCTGCATTTAATTTTTCCTTTACCGATTTCGAATCCTTTTGGGCTTATTGGTTGAACCATCCAATAATCACTATATTCTTCCAAAATGGGATAAGGCGCAGGATAACCTAAATGATTGGCATCAGGTATAAATCCATATTTAGGATAATATTCTTTATGCCCTAATACGAACACAAGGTTTGAACCTTTTTCTTGTAATTTCTCTATACCAGCCTTTATCAGCATTCCACCAATACCTTGCCGTTGATATTCCGGTTTTACAGCCAAAGGTGCAAGAATATGCATCATCGGTTGCTGCTGCTGTTCGTTGAAATAGGCTCTGGTAAAAAGAATATGTCCGATAGGCTCGTCTTTATAAAAAGCAAGAAGTGAGACTATCGGTTTGGTTGTATTGTCGGCTAATAACTCTGCTACGAGTTCGGCTTCCTTATCATAGCCGAATGCCAATTTCTCAACTTCCATTATATGGCTAAAATCGCTTGTCGCAGTTTCTCTTATTTGAATATTATTTAAATTCATTGTATTATGTATGTTAAGAACTTCAACAAATGCATAACGCACCTTGTCAAGCTTTAATTAATTCCTAAAGGTATATGAAAAATAGCTCGGGCAGGAATATGCCCGAGTATGATGGTGGGATAACCCCGACAGGAACGTCTGAGGTTATTTACTTTACAATTTCCTTCTTTGTTTTACACATAGGTTGCAAAAGTAATGGTTTTTTCTGTATTTATATTATTGGAGAGCTGGAAATTATGTCAAACCGTTTTAAATTGCAAAATATGCTTATTATAATATCTTTATAGTCAGAGGTTTCCAATACAGTGAAAATAGATAGGAAAAAGCAGGCTAACTTTGTTGGCAAATTAAGCTAGGTTCATCGGCAAAGTATGTTAAGTTCATCGGCAAAGTAACTTAACATACTTTGAAAGTGGAGCAATAGGTATGTGTTAATGATTCGTCCCCTCGAATAAATCCTTTGAATTGTTGGATAAGCCATTCTTTAGCTTGAACTGGTTGAACGTATAGCTAAGGGTCAAGCCTATCAACGGGTAATCGGGCCGGATTCGTGTTTTGGAAATCAAGTTCGAGGAAGTGATCGTATTGACATAACGGGCCGTATTGAAGACATCCCGGAAAGAGAGGGTGGCCGTCAACTTTCGTTTGAAGAATTGTTGCCGTATCGCTAGGTTGACAAAACAGAACGACTGGGTTCTTCCTTGGGTGGTTACGGAAGGACCTACGAAATTGCCGTCAAGCTGTATCCTTGTGTATTTCCCGGCCGTGAAAGCGTTGTTCCAAGCGATCTCGTAATTGGTACTGGTCTCATTCTTTCCGTCCGTCTTATACTCGTTCTCTACCCGGTAGTGATAAAGGCTACCGTTTATTTGCGTATTCCACCAACTGGTGGCCTGCAAACTGCCCGATAGTTCTATTCCGGTGGAATAATCATGTCCCACGTTCGCCATGGAATCCAAGGTAACCCCGGCTTGGTAAGGAACCCGTAATCGTTCGATCTTGTCTTTGCGGGTTCGGTGGAATAGGGAGGCAGACAAGGCATTGTCGCCGGAAGTCAAGGAATAATTCAACTCGAAAGAATGAATGTACTCCGGGCGTATATCCGGGTTACCGATCTCGGCTGTATAGTAATCCTTGTAAGTGATGTATGGCTCCATGAAATAAAGCTCCGGTCGGGTCGTACGACGGCTGTAAGCGAATAGAAGCTTCTGATTTTGTGTGAGGTTATAACCGATATGGGCGGATGGGAACAACTCAAAACGCCTTTGTAGGCGGTTCGCCCAATCTTTGGAGCTACGTAATACTTGATGCGTATGTTCTCCTCGTAATCCTACTTGAAAATCAAAAGACCGGTAGCTATCCCCAACGATCGCATAAAGGAAGTTGATCCCTTGTTGGAAATAGAACGTGTTGTAAATATCGTCACGCCAGAAGAACTCTTTGGTATCCGGGTTCCAAAACTGCATACTATAATCGCCGTCTTCCGAGTATGAGAAATATTGATAACCCGCCTTGATTTGTCCGGTTTTGCTGTATGGAAATACATAATCGGCTTTCGTACGGACGGTCCAACGATGTTCGGCCTCCCACGCACGATGACCTTGCTGGCGTACGTTGTTTTTGTCGAACAGATCGCTTTGGAAATATTCCAGAGCGTCGCCTCCATATTTCAAGAAGAAGCTACCGCTAAGGTTATGCCCCTTATCATTGAACTTATGATCCACGGCCAGATTCCCTAGTCCGAAAGTCTCATGGATATCAAAGTCGTCAAGGCTCTTGAACTCTCCGTTCTCGAATTGCTCGCCATTAGCGGAACGTTCTTCCGTATATTCAAGATCCCCTTTTCGTTTGAGTCCGGCATATCCGCCTTCCGCGTTAATAGAAAAAGTCGTTTGTTTTTGTGTATAGCTCCAACCTCCGTTGAGAATATATGCGTAGCCGTTACTTTCACGGGGGCCATTGGAATAAGAAGTCGTTGTCGTATCGTTTACCAACGTCGTTTTCTCTTGGGTAAAATGACTTTTGCGAAGTCGGTTTCCCACATAACCGCCTATACGCCATTGAGACGCCTTGTTTTGTCCGGTCAACAAGAAATCCAAGGTCCGGCTCCATACCGTATTCCCGCTTAGGTTGATTACTCCGCTCAGCCCTTCCCCGAAGTTCTTCTTGGTAATGACATTGATGATCCCGACATCACCCCCTGTATCATGTTGGGCGGACGGGGTGGTGATGATCTCTATATTCTGGATTTGTCCGGACGGGATCTGTTCCAAGGCTTGGGTCCCGGTAAATATACTGGGCTTTCCATCTACGTAGACCGTGAATCCGCTACTCCCCCGGAAGGTAACCTCTCCCTCGGCGTTCACCCGGATGGAAGGCGTGTTCTCTAGGATATCGACAGCGGTTCCTCCCGAGGAAAGCAGGTTGGAAGAAGCCTCGATGATCTTTTTATCCAGTTTATAGATGACTTGTTTCTTGTTGGCTACGACCTCCACTTCCTGTAAGCCTACCTCAAGCATTTGCATCGGGATAATACCCAGATCCTTGATTTGCTCTGTAAGGATAAACTCCTCTCCCATATAAACATCATATCCCAGAAAATGGATACGGATCGAATACGTTCCCGGTTTTACGGGCTGGATTAGAAAAGAACCGTTCGCTTCAGTCATAGCTTCTTCGACGATATGATCTCCATCATATAATACAACGTGAGCGTAGTCTAATGCCTTACGGGTGGTTTGATCGATTACGATTCCTTTAATACCCGGATTCGCATGGATAGATAGTAGCACGCTAAGGAATACTAGCGATAGAAAAAGTTTTCTCATATTTTACATTCGTTTTAGAATTGATACCGCAAAGCTAGGGAAATAGGGAGGGAGCGGGCCGGACATATGTTTCATAATACCGTACAAATCGTTCAATCTTTCTATTTTCTGTGATTTTCACCTACTTAATCTTTATATTTGGGGCTTTAATCAGATGAATGGATGAGAATATACCTTTTACTGCTGTTTGTACTTATGATAACGAGAGCGCAAGCTACCAACGTTATTTTTGACCGGATAACAATGGATAGCGGGCTTTCTTCTTCCTCGGTAACCTCTATTTTGAAGGATCGTACCGGGTATGTCTGGGTCGGGACGACTGAAGGCTTGAACCGCTACGATGGATATACGTTTAAAGTATTCTTGCCCGTACCGGATTGTCCGGAAAGTATACAAAGCAGTTCTATCGATAAATTATTCGAGGATTCAGATGGAGGTATCTGGATCTTTTTTTCCTCGGGTGGGATTAGCCGTTATGACAGAGGTTCGGATACATTTCTGAATTTCACGAAAGAATGGCTTCGACAACAGTTACGTGTGTATGGTAGTCCTACTTGTTTCTCGGCCTCCGTTCCGGGACATATCTTTATAGGTACGGAGAACGGGATGTTGGAGTATGACGCTAAAGAGAAGAAATTGGTACGCCTTTCGCCGGCGGGTTCGGTAGTCTCGTCGTCTCCTGTGAATTGTTTGTATTCGGCACCGGATCATTCGTTTTGGGTAGGGACTTTAGCAGGTTTTAGTTTGTATGACAAAGAAACAAACCACTTTCAAGATTATACGATACGGACAAATGACCGGGAGGATATCAATGCCGGCAATTTGAATGGCGTTAACGCGATCTATATCGACCGGTTTGATTATATGTGGTTAGGTACGGGACGTGAAGGGGCTTTTCGTTCGGTTGATATGGGAGAGCGAGAGATCTTCCAATCTGTCGGTCGTGAGGATACTCGGGTATATCAATTCTTGGAGACCGGTGATGGTGATTTCTGGATCGGACATAATAAGGGGGCAAGCTTGATTAGCCGGATGAACCGGCTTGCCTTGCGATGTGAGCATTTCTTTGACCGGCCGGAGGATCTGGAACCTACGGGAGAATGCCAAGTGAGATCCATCTTCGAGAGTAAGGACGGAACGGTCTGGTTTGATGATAGCCGTTTCAATCAAGGTCTTTTTTATTATTCTCCGAAGGAGAGGAAAATGGGACAGTTGAGGAACGTGCCGGAAGACGCACATTCTATCAGCAGTAACCAGATTACCTGTTTGTTTCTGGATGACTCGGATCATCTGTGGGCGGGGCATTCCACGTATGGGGTGAGCCATGCGGATTTAACACCTTCCTTGTTTCGATATACCTTGGGATACACGGAAAAAGAGAATCTGTCTTCTCTTCATATCCTAGCCGTTTATGAGGATTCGGACCTGAATCTTTGGGTTGCGACCTCTAGGGGATTAGATCGGATTAACCATAAGACTTCCCGGGTAGATATGCGTTTTACCTTCTCACCCCGAAAAAGTCCGTCCTCTTTATCCGGAAAGATTATAGGTTCTATCCGTGAGGATTCGGAGCGGAACCTATGGATCAGTTATCAAGACGCCAACCCGGACCGGTTGAATCTGGATGATTTCCGAATCCGCCCTTTTATACCGGATTACCAAGTCTCTTATGATTATCCGATCAACTCGTTGTCGGAGTTATGTAACTTATGCGTGAGCGAAGAGTCTTGGTTTTGGGGAGGAGCGGATGAGGGGCGGCTTCGGGTGTGGGATACGAAGACGAGAGCGCTTATCACGTATCGATATATACCGGGTGAGATGAATCCCCTTGCGTCGAATCATATTCATTGTCTGTTTGTGGACTCTTCCGGTTATTTGTGGATCGGTACGAATGCGGGGTTGGATCAATACGACAAGCGAACCGGGCGATTTGATCATTTCACGGTACAGGATGGCTTATCGGGAAATATCGTACGAGGAATCCGTGAAGGTGAGCCGGGCATCCTGTTTGTCAGCACGAATAAAGGGCTGAGTCGCTTGGATATACAAAACCGGCATATCGTTAATTATACGACGGCGAACGGTTTATTATCGAATGAGTTTATGGGTGGCGCTTGCTGTAAGCGCAAATCGGGTGAACTTGTATTTGGCAGTAATGAGGGGATCGTTTCTTTTGATCCCGTTCAGTTAACGGACGGTTTGAGAAAAATACCTGAGTCTTTGCGAATCACGAACCTCACGATCGGAGACTCACGTGAGAAGCAAGGTTTACAGGTGGGTTTTATTGCGTTCGATTATTCTCATCCCCGTAGTATCCGATACCGGTATCGTCTGGATGGATATGATACGGATTGGCGGGAGGTGGACGCCAGCGATCGTACGGCTATATATAACCGCCTACCACCGGGAAACTATGTGTTTCGGGTGGAAACTTCCGGCAATGGTTCCTATTGGAGCGCTCCCATTACCGAACCTGTCAGGATCTTTCCTCCTTGGTGGCGGACGTGGTGGTTTATTTTGCTGGTATTCGTGGTTGTATGCGTACTGTTGTATATCGCCTATAAGAGCCGGGTGCGCTGGTATCAGCTTCGCCAAGCCGAGTTGGAGCGTAAGATACAAGAACGTACACGGCTGTTGAAACAGGCCAAGCAAGAACTGGAGGAAAAAGATGCGTTGAAAACTCGTTTCTTTATGAATGTCTCTCATGAGCTTCGTACCCCGCTGACGATAATCAAGGGATTGACGGAGGATCTGGAACGGCATTCCGGTTCAGAAGAATCTTGTGGAGATAAAGAAACTTTGCGTACGATCTCCCGGAATACCAATCGCTTGATTCGGCATGTCAATGAATTACTGGATTTATCGGTATTGACCCGGGGAGTTCCTTCCCCGCATATTGTTTGTGCGGATCTCAGTCGATTCTTAAAGGAGATTTCGGAAACCTTTATTCCTTTGGCCGATTCCTATAAAATCGCGTTTACGTATTCGATTGCCCCAGATATCTCAATCGCTTATTTTGACAAGAATATCCTAGAGCAGGTTCTATATAATTTACTGTCGAACGCATTTAAGTATACGCCGGATGGTGGTTCGGTAAGCTTTTCCGCTTTATTGGAGCAAAGCTCATCCGATGCGGTCATGACTTTACGAATTACGGATAGTGGAATCGGCATTCCCCCCGAATCGTTACCGTATATTTTTGATCAATATTATAAGGGGGAATCGATAGCGTTTCGCCGCTCGGAGAGTTCGGGGATCGGCCTTGCGTACACAAAAGAGCTATTGGAGTTACATAAGGCAACCATTCAATGTGAGAGTGAATTGGGGAAAGGTTCTGTTTTTACGGTTGCCTTGCCTATATCGGAAGAGGCTTATCCTGAGGAGTGGTTGGAGTATTCGGAACCTAAAATGGAAGAGGCATCTTTGCGGGAATCAGTTCCATTGGAAGGAACAAACCCGGTCCCGGAGAATCTACGACAAACGCTTTTGTTTGTAGAGGATAATGAGGATCTATGTCGTTATTTGATGAATGCTTTTCAAACGGATTACCGGGTCGTGATAGCGAAAAACGGAAAGGTCGGCTTGGAGAAAGCCATGGAGATCCTACCGGACGTGATTGTCTCGGATGTAATGATACCGGTCATGAATGGGATTGAATGTTGCGAGGCTTTGAAAATGGATGAACGGACGGCCCATATACCGGTTATCCTATTGACTGCTTTAGCGGAAGAACGTCAACAATTGGAAGGGTATGGAGCCGGAGCGGATGATTATCTGCCTAAACCGTTCAGTCTTGCTGTCTTAAAAGCGAAGATCAAGAATCTGCTCAAACGTAGTGAGCAACTAAAGTTATATTTCAGGGATCGGTTCGACTTGCGTACTCCGGAGCAAACCATCGCCGATCCGGATAAGGAATTTGTTTCGAAAGTGACAAAGGTCGTTCTGGCTCATTTGCAGGACCCGGAGTTTGATGTAGAGCTTTTCTGTTCCGAGATGGCGATGAGCCGTGCCAGCTTATTTCGGAAATTAAAGTCTACTACTGGTTGCTCCGCTTCCTCATTCACCCGCAATATACGTATAAAGCGTGCCGCCGAGTTATTGGGGCAGCACGCTTATTCGATCGGGGAGGTAGCTGCTCAGGTCGGCTTCTCCGATCCGAACTATTTTACCCGTTGCTTTAAAGAAATTTACGGGATCACTCCGAGTGAGTTTATTCAGACTTCACCGAGTTCACAGGATTCTCATTCGCCGCTTGCCAGTTCCGGAAAGTAACGGTACCGATCGTAACCGAGAGAATGATTAGGAAAGCTACGATGAAGACCCAAAGATGGAGTGGTGTTTTATAAGCGAAATTCTCTAGCCACTGTTGTGTTCCCATCCATGCTATTGGGATCGAGATGATGAAGCAAACGGAGACGATCCGGATATAAGTCTTGTTGAACATCAAAAGAATCTGTCCGGTAGTCGCTCCGTTGATCTTGCGGATACCGATCTCTTTCCGGCGGTATTGCGTCTCAAATAGCACGAGTCCGAATACACCTACGATAGAGATCAAGATCGCCATTATTCCGAATAGGGAGATTAGTTTACCCAGTGTTTGTTCTTTCTGATATAAATTGTTTAAGATGGTGTTGTAGAAAGAGATCTCGAAAGGGAAAGTCGGATCGATCTCTTTCAATGTTTCCCGGACGTGGGCGACAGCTTCCTGTAAATTCGTTTTCGAATTGAAGCGGATATAGGATACCAATTTAGGATTGGGTATATCGTTATTCAATGCGAATACGAAAGGCGAGCTTGCGATCCGGCAAGAGTTAAACCGGAAATCCTTGCTGACTCCTAGAACCGTACGATCATTGAAACGATCTCCGGGATGTAAGTGGAAATCCCGCTCTGCCGCCGGATTGATGATATAATCACTTTGTGCCTTGTTTAAATCCTCCCGTGTAAAATCCCTTCCTTCCTCTACTTGGATATCCATGACGGAAAGGAAATTCTCGGAGGCATAGAATACCTTGAAGAATACATCCTTATCTTCATGACGGGCATATTCGAGATCGATCATGTCATCTTCTTTCGATAATTCGTAGACGGAGAAGGCCACATCCTCTATTCCCGGATAATCTTTAAGTTTCTGGATATATTGGGGCTTATGCTTGGCGTAGATCTCCGGTGTCAGGTTCACGATGGCTACTTGGTCTTTATTGAATCCTAGTTGCTCGCTAGAGGTCATGAAATGGTTCTGAAGTCCCATGAATAAGGTGACAATAATCAAGGCGATCGATACCGTGTATTGGAAACCGATCAGGGCGACACGTACTTTTTTCCCTTTGGGACTAAGACCGAAAGAGCCCTTTAGTACCAAGGCCGGCGCATAGGAGGTACTTCGTATAGCTGGATAAAGTCCTGCCAAGCAACCCGTCAAGATAGCGATCAGTGCTGTGAGAAGGATCAGGCCTTTGTATTGACTAAGACGTATATCCGCATCTACCCAATTAGCGATCGGTGTGTAAGACAAATCGTTTACGATGAATAAGGCGAGAATGTAGGATATCAAGCAGATCACGATCGATTCAATCAGTGAGATGGCTCGTAACTTATAGATGGAGCATCCTAATACCCGGTGCGTATTGATCGTTTTCAATCGTAGGGGAATCAACGAGGTTGTGAGATTGGTAAAATTGATTCCGGCGATGAATAAGATGAGGAAAGCGATACCCAGTAACACATAATTTGTCTCCCGGTGACCTTTCGGATTAAAGTCGAAAGTTGTATCATGCGTGTAATAAACATCCTTTAAGGGGGTTAGACGTAATGCGATCTCTTGCGCTGAACCCATTTGGCTTTTAGCGAAATCGAAAGTCTTGTTGAAATGATCCAATACCTCCTCTTTATTTAGGGGGTCGTCTAGCGTGACGTATATTTCGTTGGCATACATTTGCCAAGAACTTTTTAATAGACCCAGTTGGTCCATCGGGACGTAAATACGGTTTTGTACCGTAGTATTTCCCGGGAAATCCTTATAGACACCCCCAATAGTAAGTATCGTGGTACTTACAGGTTGCCAGCCACTACTGCCGGACATCCGGATACGTTTACCGATAGCGGATTGTTTGTCGAACAGCCTTTTGGCGACACTCTCCGGAATGAGTACGGAACCGGGAATGGATAGGCATTCGACGGAACCTTCTTTCATGTGGAAATCAAAGACATCTGAGATATTGGGTAGACAAAGCTGGAAGTTTTCCTTAAATACTTTCGCTTCTCCTTGATCGTCTACCTCGTCGATTTGGCAATACCGTTCTCCTCCGTAGAATGGATAACGGTAGGAGTAATCCGTGATATGAGCGGATGAGTTAACAAAAGCATCGCTAAACATTAGGCAATGGATGGCGTTATGCTCGAATTCTCCGTGATTTGCCTCTAGCCGGAAGGTTCGGCCCGATTTACTGTGCATGGCATCGTAATTCATCTCGTAATCCACCTGCATTACTATCAGGAGGAAGGCGGCGAAAGCGATTGTCAAGCCGAAGAGGTTTAACACGACGGCGGTCTTAAACCGCTTGAATAGATAAAGTAAGTTTCGAATCATTAGTTTCATTGTAACAGGTTTTAAATATATTCATTTTTTAGAAAAGAGGCAAATAATGTGCCATCGATGTAACGTTCTGCTAATCATAAGATAATAGAAAAATGCTTAGAAACGATTGTGTGTGCCTTCGCACGGTGCACGTTCGCTTTCGCACGTTATTTGATTTTAATTCGTAAGTTCGCGGATGTTTTACATATAGAAAGATAATTCGGAAATATCAGCATGGAAACTTCAAATAAACTCTGTTATTGGTTCCTTTTTTATAAAGACCAACTGTTGCTTCAGAAAGAGAATGATACGTATACCATCCCTTATGGCGAGAATCCCCCAGTTCCGGTTTCTCATACGCTGGAGGTTGATTACCGGGATGGACTTCCCGCGCGTACGGCAGAATTGGATACTCCGGTGGAGGGGAATGACCGTTACGTACATATGGGGTTGCGTGCCTCTTGGGATTATATCTCGAGAGCGTGTTACGAGAAGGCGGGTAAGGCTTTTCAATTGCTTTATTGGGATAGCCATAGCCGTTTCTGCCCGGTATGTGGTACTCCTACCGTGCAGACTACGTCGATCATGAAGCAATGTCCTTCTTGCAAACATGAGATTTATCCGACAATCTCAGCAGCGATGATCGTCTTGATCCGTAAGGAGGATTCGATTCTTTTGGTACATGCCCGTAATTTCCGGGGAACTTTCCATGGATTAGTGGCCGGATTCTTAGAAGTTGGCGAGACCTTGGAAGAGTGTGTGCGTCGGGAGGTCCGTGAGGAAACGGGTTTAGAGGTCGATAATATCACTTATTTCGGAAACCAACCCTGGCCTTATCCGAGTGGCTTGATGGTAGGCTTTGTAGCGGATTATGTAAGTGGGGAAATTAAGTTGCAGGATGAGGAACTAAGTTCTGGTGCCTTCTATACCAAAGATAACTTACCGGAGATCCCCCGTAAGTTGAGCTTGGCCCGTAAGCTAATCGATTGGTGGTTGGATCATCAATGAGGAGTCCTTTTTTGCGGCCTCTGCCTGTTGTCTTTCGAATTTCTTCCTTTTAGAGATGACATCCGGGGTAGGGAGGTTGCCGTAGTTTTGCCAAGTTCCGTTGCGTTTTGCGTTGCGTTTATGGACATATGTTTTCCGGCTGGTCATCCTTCCTAGATCGAAGGTTGCTAGTGAGGTACGACCACTGGACGGAGTCCTTTTCAATTCATCTAAGATAGATTGATAGACAGGCAGTATCTTTTTATACGGTGGATTATGTCGCCAGAATACCGATGGTGGTAAATCCTTCAATGCTACTTTTCGGTGTGTCGTATCGTCTTGTTGGATATATTCTGAGAAATCTCTGGTGATAGGGATATTGCTGGGAGCGGCCAGTTGAGGTTTCCCCATCGGTTTTCCCGGTTCCGGGTTGAGGAAAGAACCGCTTTGGATTGCTTTTTGGAATTCAGGGTTCAATTTGATGGAATCTTTGCCTGCTAATACATCCTTTAGCCAGATCGAATCTTGCTCAGTCCATTGCGCATAGCCTAAGTGTATATTTATACAGACGAAAAATCCAATCAATAGTGGTCTCATGAATGCCTGAATTGTTAATTGTGTTCAAAGATAGTCTTCCTTCTTTCTCCTCGTTTTTTCTTTCGCTTAAATAGTCTTACCGTTTACTTAATCTTAACCCTCTTTGCGGACTATTAATTTAACAGTTCATCTGCGCACGATAATCGTTCGATTACGCACGCTTCTTCCATTGATTTAATACCTACCTTTGAGGCATCACAAACTAGTTTAGCGCTTATGAAAAAGGGAAAACTATTAATTATAGATGATAATGAGGACATCCTTTTTGCCCTTAACTTATTACTGGAGCCCTATATGGAACAAATAAGAGTGGCTACGCAACCGGAGCGCATCGATCATTTCATGCGGACTTTTATCCCGGATATTATCTTGTTGGATATGAACTTCAAACGGGATGCTATTAGTGGTCAGGAGGGTTTCTATTGGCTGGAGAAGATAAAGAAGATAGACCCGGACGTGGTGGTTCTTTTTATGACTGCCTATTCGGATACGGATAAGGCCGTGCGGGCGATTAAGGCAGGAGCTACCGACTTTATCCCGAAACCTTGGGAAAAGGAGAAATTACTCGCTACACTCTCTTCGGCATTGGAACTTCGGGAGAGTAGGGCGGAAGTGCGAAATTTAAAGAAACAAGTTGAGATTCTTAGTTCACCCGAGGATGCTGGCTTCGAGATCATCGGTGAAAGCGAACCGATGCAGGCTATTTTCGCTACGGTCGATAAATTAAAGAATACGGATGCCAATATATTAATCTTGGGGGAGAATGGAACCGGTAAAGATTTAGTTGCCCGCGCCTTATATCATCAATCTCCGCGTTCGGGGAATCTTTTCGTCGGGATCGATGTGGGCTCTATTCCGGAACAACTTTTCGAGAGTGAATTATTCGGCTATGAGAAAGGGGCTTTTACGGATGCCCGTAAGGAAAAGCCGGGACGAATGGAGGTAGCTTCCGGTGGTACCTTGTTCTTGGATGAGATCGGGAACTTAAGCCTTTCCATGCAAGCGAAACTGTTGACCGCTTTGGAAAAACGACAGATAACCCGCTTGGGAGCAACGCAACCCATACCGATTGATATCCGGTTGATCTGCGCAACGAACGTGAATATCCATCATCTTGTGGCAGAAGGTACTTTCCGGCAAGATCTTTTATATCGTATTAATACGATCGAGTTACATATTCCTCCCTTGAGGGAACGAGGAAATGACGTGATCTTATTGGCTGAACATTTCTTGTCGAAGTATGCCCGTAAATATAAGAAAGACTTGAAGGGCATTAACAGGGATGGGAAGAATAAGCTACATAATTATGCTTGGCCCGGTAATGTACGTGAACTGCAACATGCGATTGAACGGGCGGTTATCTTGTCTGAAAGTAATTGGCTAAGGCCGGAAGACTTTATTCTGCGTTCTGTCCCGCTTAGGGATAAGGAACCATCCGATGAGTTAAATTTGACGGTATTGGAGAAAGAAGCGATCGAACGTGCCTTACGTCGTGCCGAGGGGAATATCACTCGTGCCGCCGAGCTTCTAGGGATTACCCGCTTTACCTTGTATCGTAAATTGGAGAAATTTGGCTTATGATACGTTACTTGTTGTTCGCTCGTATTTTGGGGATCGTGGTCTTGTCTTTTACTGCCTCATTCTTAATGCTGAAAGGGTTTTTGTTTATTCCTGCGCTGTTCGGATTTTGTATTCTTGCGCTTTCGGTTTTCTTATATAAGGATCAGCAAAAGACTGTTAAGCGGATGGAATACCTGATAGAGAGTATTCATTACGGGGATCTGAGCCTGTTTTATCCTTCCGATTCAATGACGGAAGACGAAAAGGCTTTGGCCTCTTCTATGAACGCTGCCTTGGAAGCTTTACGGAGTCGATTGTATAATTCGGTGGTCGCTGAGGCGGAAACCGAGGCATGGCAGAAACTTATCCGGGTATTGACGCATGAGATCATGAACTCGATCGCTCCGGTAATCTCTTTATCAGAGACGGTAGCCGAGCGTGCGACGATAAATGGCATGAATGAGAGAGACTACGCTATCATGGTACAAGCCATGCAAACGATCCACCGGAGAAGTAAGGGGCTATTGGATTTTGTCGAGAATTATCGGCAATTAACCCGTCTGCCTTTACCTACTTTACGAAACTTCTCGGTTTCGGCTCTCTTTGACGATATCCGGCTTCTATTTCCGGAGAAGTCCGACATCCTCTTCTTTCGTGTAAAACCGGAAGATTTGAATTTATATGCGGATCGGATCATGGTGGAACAAGTATTAATTAATCTATTGAAAAATGCGATAGAGGCTTGTGAAGAGTCCTTATCTCCTCAAATAGTCGTGGAGGCTGTCCAAAAAGCCGGCATGGTTATTATTTCGGTGATTGATAATGGTAGCGGAATTGTTCCCGAGGCGATCGACAAGGTCTTCGTGCCTTTCTTCACGACTAAATCTAAAGGTTCCGGTATCGGATTAAGTCTTTGCCGGCAGATCATGAACCGTCATGGAGGAAGTATTAGTCTCGACTCTCAAGTAGAGAAGGGTTCCTCTTTCGTCTTGCGTTTTCCGATTGTTACCAAACGGATTCTATAAATAAGTATTAATACATGCGATTAGCTTATCCGGCTTGATCGGTTTAGCGATGTAAGAGGAGAATCCACTTTGTTTTACCCGTTCCTCATCCTCCGCGAAAGCGAAAGCCGTTACGGCGATGATAGGGATGGACTGGTTCTTTTCCCGAATTACCCGTGTAGCCTCATAGCCGTCTACGATCGGCATTTTTAGGTCCATTAGGATTAAGTCCGGTTGATATTTATTGAATAAATCGATCGCTTGTTCCCCGTTCCATGCGTGTATAAGGTTATAATCTTTCAACATGGCTTGGAATAAAGTATAGTTGCTTTCGTTATCTTCCGCTATTAATAGGGTTGCCGATTTGGATGACTGGCTCTTCTGTACATTCTCGGTTTTTGGTTTCTCATGCGGGACTTCCTGCATCTCTAGTATCGAATAGGGCAACGTAAACCAGAATGTAGAACCTTTTCCTTGCTCTGATTCCACCCCTATATCTCCACCCAGACGCTTGATAATCATCTGGCAAATCGATAATCCCAGCCCCGTTCCTTGCACAAAGCTATTTAACTTAACGAAACGGGTGAAAACTTGACCGATCTTATCCTTGGCGATACCGCATCCTGTATCTTTTACATAGAAATACAACTCATCATCTCTATGGCGGTAGCCAAACAGGATGCTACCTTGAGTCGTGAACTTGATGGCATTGTTGATAAAGTTCGTAATGACTTGGGAGACCCGGTTACGGTCGGTGCGTAAGATACAATTCGGGATCTTCTCGACAAAGCATACCTGCACACCATCTTGCGCCTTCAAACGGGAAGACTGCTCGATATCGGAGAATAGTTGATTGACATCTACGTCTGAATCCACGAATTCTAGCGTACCCGCCTCTATCTTGGCTAGATCGAGAATATCATTGATCAATTGCAATAGCAGGTCGTTGTTGCTATTAATGATATTGATATATTCCTCTTTATCCTCCATATTCTCGGTTACGGCCAATAATCCGGAGAAACCGACGATCGCATTCAATGGCGTTCGAATCTCATGACTCATATTCGCCAAGAACGCGGATTTCAAACGATCGGACTCTTCCGCTTTCTCTTTCGCTTTCCTCAGTTCGTTCTCCGCCTGTTTTTGTTTTGTCACATCTTCTTTCTTGAAAATAACCCCGATAAGGTTGTCGTGCTCGTCTAATACAGGGTTCGCCAAAATATGAAGATACTTTCCATCGCCGAACTCATTCGTGATATCGACCTGCTTTTTGGTTTCCATGGCCTTTGCGACCGTGCAACGGGTACAATAAGGCTTTACTCCGTTCTTGACCAAGAAGCAATTAGCCGGACCGAATTCAGGGATACAGTCATGGAACTCTACCTCATTTCTCCATTTTACGGTATAATCCGGCTTGATGAAATAGATGGAAGCTTGGATATTATTCATGATTAGTATATTATCCTTCTGTAGATCCAATAACTTATCTTTCAGTTTATTGGTTCGGATAAAGAAGATTAATATCATTATCAGGAAAATAAACAATACGGTGATTACGCTTAGCAAGATCTCGAACCTGTATTTGGAGAATAGGCTCGGGTCCTCGTTGATAATAGTAGCGTCGTGGGGCAATGACAATCTGCTGATATCAAAAGCCTTGATCTTTGAAGCGTCGAACATATATCCATTGGGAATGATTTGTGGATGGATATCTTTAGGGGCGATTTTCTTCTCCAATATACTTAAAGCCTCTTTCGCCAAATCGGAACCTATAGGCCTATATTTGGGACTGAAACCTCCGATGGCCCAGTGCCCTATGCCGACGGATGCCAATGTGAATGTCGGGATTCTGGGATTGGCGGTCATCATGGTATACGTGGCATTTCCAACATAATACCCGTCGTTCACGTCTACACGCCATGTACCAATCAATATCACGGTCTGATCCGGCAGGTTCTTGATTTGCTCAACGATGGTGTAGATATTATTCTTTCTTCCATCCAGTAATATCAAGTTCAGATCCTTGATATTTTCCATTTCCTTTTTTACCAAGGTCTGCATAGCTAAACCACCGTAGGTATTATCGGTGATTAATGCTATATTTTGAGTTTTAGGATATAGCTTATGTATTAACCGGATGTTTTCTTTTACATCATAAGAATACAAGAATCCGCCAAGATGTAAACCTTTATCTACGTACTCTTGGATATCGATGTATTTCGGCTCCCATTCGGCGACATTTAAATCCGAGTCGGGTAATAAGATCGCATTCTTACTGATCATACCGCATAAAACCGGTATATCAGGCTTGTATTCTTGGGAGATATAAGAAGCCCACGCTTCTTGACCTAAGATTATGATAAGCTGAGGAGTGTTATTTTCCTTATATTTATCCAATATACCTCTCATCTTACCGTCCCATAAGGGGGCTTCCGGGAGGCTCTTACAGTTCATGTTCTCGATAACCACCGGCGAGATACCACCTCCCCGCTTATATTCCTCCATAAACTCGGAAATATTGGCGGTCGTATTACGTGTATCGGGATTGTAGGAGCTAATGATTAAAATAGGGCCTGCATTATCTGTAGCGTATAAGTGGAAAGAAAAGACCAGACTTAACACGATAAAGAGTACGAATCGTATGTAGTATTTTAATAATGTCATTCTTTACCTACCTATTCATGTGCTTATTTGCGATTAAAGTACTATTTTTTGTTCATACAGTCCACAAAAATAGAAAAGATTTATGATTAATTGCTGAAATTCAAAATAAAAAGAATCTATTACGCCTAAAATCTATAACTCGATCATCACTCCGATACTTGGGAGAAGCGTTCCTGTAAGACGTTCTATCGGTCTTAATTCGTACCGTTGTTCATATATGGGAGCTTCCGGGTTGATAATTTTACCCGTTTTGATATATACGTCTTGCTCTTTGTATTTGGAATTCAATATGTTTTGGATGTCGATATAGGCTCCAAGCATAATCTTTTTGAAGTAAAATGTTTTATCGATACGGATATCTAACTGCGTGAATGGCTTGAGCCGTTCGCTGTTAAACCGGCTGTAATCATAGTATAGCCCGTTATTAGCGTCCCAAGCTTCTACATAACTACTCTTTTCTACATCGTAAGGCGTATAGGGAGCGCCTCCTACTACCCGGAACTTGGCGCCTACGTCCCAGTTCTTGGGTAAAGAATAAGTCCCGCTAAACGTGAACAGATGCTTATTGTCCCAAGCCGAGGGAAGATAAGTGTCCATATTTCTCCCATCCTTGAATTCGCTTCTTACCAAAGTGTAGGACGCGATGAAAGTAAGCCCTTTATAATTATACCAACGTCCCATGATCTCAAGCCCATAAGCTCGCCCTGTAGCGGTAGACGATACGGCCTCATTTCCCAAGACACCATAGTCCGTACCTTTCGACGCAAGTGGGATACTGTCGAGTATGGACATCGGATAACGATCATAATGTTTATAGAATCCTTCGGCCGTGAATTTCAAGTATGAGGTAGGACGGTATTCCAAGCCTAATCCGGCTTGGTCGCTTCGGATATAGCTTAAATGATTTGTCCGGTTTACATAATTACCTTCATTATCCTTGAATCCCAATGTCGTATAAGGAGGAAGCTCGTAGTAGCGTCCGATATTCGCGTTTATATAAAGCGGATCGGACAAGCGGTAGGATAAGGATAGGCGAGGAGATAACTGATCTAACAAATTATTCATATCCGAGGAATAATTGTTTGCGTCCGCACGAACACCTAAAGAGGCGGTAAACCGCTCGTTATAACTCTCATAAATAGCCGTGGCATAGATACCCCACTTCCATATGCCAAGGTCTGTTTGATATACGATGGTACGGGGGATAGAGGTAAATTGCTTTTGATAGGTGTCATTCGTGTATTGGGCGTATTCGATGTTTCCTCCGACATTCAATTGAATGAATGGTAAGCGGAACGTGTTTTCCGTTCGGAACTTATTCTCGATCTCATCCGAACGGTAATTTAAGGAGAGATTCTCTTCCTTGCTTTCGTCATTGTCTTTGTATTTAATATTCTTATTGTTGGTCTGGCTACGGCTGATAATGACCGAGTAGAGATTTTTACCGGCGTAGTGTTTATAAACCGCTCCAAGGGTATACGTTTTTTGTTTTACGACCGGCAAGTAAGAGAGGATATATTGGTTTTTCTCGCTCATGTCTTCCATTCCTGTATTCAGCTTCATATCATCGATCGCCCCTAATCCGAGAACTGTAAGCTCATTCTTGGGGTTGAAGGAGTGCTTAATCTTGAATTGGGCATCCGTGAAAGTAGGTAAGAACGGCAAGCCGATCATATCGAAAAGGAATTGAAGGTAAGAGCGACGAACAGACACTTGGTAAGTGGTCTTTTTTCCTAGCGGTCCATTAGCGGACACACCGATATCTGAGGCTCCTAGGACTCCTCGCAATGAGAATTTCTCCTTATTTCCATCTTGTAGTTTAAAATCCAATACCGAACTTAAAGCGTTTCCCTTGGATGCGGGGAATGCGGCCGAATAAAAGTTGACCTCCCGGATAAAATCGGGATTGATAATACCGACCGGACCTCCGGAGGCTCCTTGGGTAGAGAAATGGTTGATATTCGGTATCTCTACGCCATCCAAAAAGAAACGGTTTTCCGAGGGACCTCCTCCTCTTACCATCAAGTCGTTACGAAACGCTGCCGTGGACGCTACTCCGGGAAAGGTTTGTACTACCCGGGAGATATCCCGGTTTCCTCCCGCGCTTTTCTCTATCTCCTTGAAGCCGATTACACGGAGTCCTAGCGGACTTTCGGCGGTTTTACGGAACGGAGAGGCTACTACGCTAACCTCTTGCAGATTCTGGCTGGCTTCCTCTAGCTCGATCGGGAAGAATATATCTTTATTCGCTAGTCTGAATTCGGCGGTAACGAATGGCTTATATCCCAGAAAGGAGGATTGGAGACGATAGCTTCCGGGTGATATGCCGGATATCTCGAATAATCCGGTGGAATCGGTGACCGCCCCTTGCGTCGTGTTCCATACCACTACGTTAGCGAAAGGTATCGGCTGTCCGCTCGATGCGTCTTTTACAACTCCCTTGATAGAGAAGGAGCGCTGTTGACCGATAGCGGCTTGTATGGTACATAATAAGAATAGTAAGAAGTAAAGATGGCGTCTATCCATATCTTATATCATATTTATAGCGGTAAAGATAAGTATTATTCTGATTCGTATGTATTATCTTTGCATACATATGGAGAAAGAATTACAGATAACGGCGGATGGAAGCCATACGCTATATATTCCGGCGATGGATGAACATTATCATTCCGTGAACGGGGCGTTGCAGGAATCGAGACATATATTTATTGAGGCGGGATTGCATGTGCGGGAGAAAGACTTTATCCGAATCGTGGAAGTTGGCTTCGGTACAGGGCTGAACGCCTTCTTGACATTGAAGGATGTCGAGCTATCTCAAGCACATCATATTGATTATCATACCGTGGAGTTATACCCGCTTCCTTTAGATACGATTCGTCCCTTGAATTATGGAGAGCTGATCTGGCCGGAGAGAAAAGAGTTATTCTTAGCCTTGCATGAGGCGGAGTGGAATACTCCCGTTTCAATCTCAGAGCGCTTTACACTTCATAAAATAGAAGGAAATAGTAACGCCTGTGAACTACCGGATGATATCGATTTGATCTATTTCGACGCATTTGCGCCCGAGAAACAACCGGAGATGTGGAATCAAGAAATCTATAATCGTTTGTATGCTCATACCGCACCGGGCGGAGTGATCGTAACCTATTGCGCAAAAGGAGAGGTACGCAGAGGTATGCAAGCGGCTGGTTTTGAGATGAGCCGTCTTCCCGGTCCTCCGGGCAAGCGACATATACTTAGGGGAATTAAAAATTGAGAATTGAAAGTTACAGAGCGTATTCCTCGGTATTTTCAATTCTCAATTCTCAATTATTAAAGTATTGCCTCGATCTTTTCTACGAACTTATCCTTAGCCGTAGCGCCTACTACTTTATCAACCATCTTACCGTCTTTGAAGAAAAGAACGGTAGGGATGTTGCGGATACCGAATCGTCCGACTACATCGTCATTCTCGTCAACGTTCATTTTACCGATCGTCACACGACCTTCGTATTCGGTTGCCAACTCATCAATGATAGGAGATACCATGCGGCAAGGGCCACACCACTCTGCCCAAAAGTCAAGAACCATGGGCTTTCCGGAGTTAACCAACTCCTCGAAATTAGCGTCTGTAATTTGTAGTGCCATTTTGAATTACGTATTATTTAATTATGAATTATAATCTAATGATTGTTATGACGCCAAAAGTACAAATTCTTTCAGCGTCGTACAACTTTAACCATTAATTTTAAAATCGATATTCTCGTTCTCCTGTAAAAAGTCTACCAGCTCACGGGTCACGTTTAAGCGGATATTTTGGGAGAAGAGATTTAGGGAAATATTATGTTCCCCATCGACAACCTTAAAATATAACAGGCTATGGCCCGGATTGTTCTTGATCAATACCGAAAGCTCATTGATTGTCGGCTCGTCCAAATCATGGATCGGGACCGTGATACTGATTTTCTCGATCAGCTTGTCTTTCTCGTCTTGCAAAAGGTTGACGGTACCAATCTTGAAGTCCAGTTTATTGGGGTCCCAGCGGCTAGGCTCTACACGGGCGGTGATCAAGAGATACATCCCTATTTTACCATACTTGCTGTATTCGATATAATCCTGTCCAAAAAGCGGGATCTCGCCACTACCCGTGAAATCCTCGATCTTCAAGATACCGTAAGGCTTTCCGTTCTTGGTCATTCCTTCCCGGAAACCGGTGACGATACCACCTAATAAAACTTCCCGGCCTTGTAAGGTTTCCCGCTCGTTAAGTTCTACCATGCCGGTATTACATACATACTTTAATATGATACGGTATTCATCCAACGGGTGGGCGGATAGGTAAATACCGACCAACTCCTTCTCTTTATTCAGGCGTTCGAGATCGCTCCAACGCTCGCATTGCGGGATCTCCGGTTTAGCGATGGCGATCAAGGCGTCTCCACCGAATAAAGAGTTGACTGCCGTGCTCTTATCCATCTGGTATTTGTTACCATAGCGAACCAAGGTATCCAAGAACAATTCCCCTTTTCCACTGTCGGTGAAGAACTGCTCACGCTGGATACCGAAGTTATCGAACGCTCCGGCCAAAGCCATGGACTCTATGTTTTTCTTATTGCAAGCGGTCAAGTTCACCCGTTCTACGAAATCGAAGATACTCTTGTACGGGCCGTTCTTCTTGCGTTCCTCTATGATATTTTGTACGGCTGACTCACCTACGCCTTTCACGGCGCCTAGCCCGAAGCGGATGTTCTTGTTCTTATCTACGCTGAACTTCAAGATAGACTCGTTCACGTCCGGTCCCAATACTTGAATACCCATCGCTTTACATTCATCCATGAACTTCGTGATATCCGTGATATTGGATAAGCTTCGGCTCAAGACGGCGGCCATATACTCGGACGGGAAGTTCGCTTTCAAGTAAGCGGTCTGATAAGCCACCCATGAATAACAAGTAGCGTGACTCTTATTGAATGCGTATGAGGCGAACTTCTCCCAGTCGGACCAGATCTTGTTTAAAGTTTCCTCTTTATAGCCGTTGGCTTGACCACCGGCCATAAACTTAGACTTCAAGTGGTTCATCTTCTCGATCAACTTCTTACCCATCGCCTTACGTAAGGCATCACTCTCACCACGCGTGAAGTTAGCGAGCAAACGGGATAGAAGCATGACCTGCTCCTGATAGACCGTAATACCGTACGTATCTTTTAGGTAGCGTTCCATGACGGGAATATCGTACTTGATCTCCTCCTTACCCTGTTTACGGGCGATAAAAGAAGGGATGTAATCCATTGGGCCCGGGCGATACAGGGCGTTCATGGCGATCAAGTCCTCGAATTTAGAAGGTTGCAACTCCTTCAAATACTTTTGCATACCGGCGGACTCGAACTGGAATGTACCGGTTGTCTTTCCGTCGCAATACAATTTATAAGTCTTGGGGTCCTCCAGACTGATATGGTCGATATCCAGATCATGTCCGGTAGTCAGTTTCACGTTCTCGATCGCTTCCTTGATGATGGACAAGGTCTTCAAGCCCAAGAAGTCCATCTTGATCAATCCGGTTTCCTCGATCACGGAACCCTCGTATTGGGTAACCAGCATCTCCTCGCCGGTATCCTTGTCTTTCGCCGTACTGACAGGTACGACATCCGATATATCATAACGTCCGATAATGACACCGCAGGCGTGTACACCCGTGTTACGGACGTTGCCTTCCAGCATCTGGGCATATTTCAAGGTATCCCGTGCCAGCGGATCATTTCCGTTAGCCGCCTCTTTTAGTTCCGGCACATACTTGATGGCGTCGCCCAATTTGAACTTCTTCATGTCAGGGATCTTATCCGGAACCAATTTGGCTAACCGGTTCGATTCGGATAACGGTAATTTCTGTACCCGGGCGACATCCTTGATAGCGGACTTGGTAGCCATCGTACCATAAGTAATGATATGAGCCACACGCTCGGCACCGTATTTCTCCGTTACCCAGCGTAAGACCTCGCCACGGCCATCATCATCGAAGTCGGTATCGATATCGGGGAGGGAGATACGGTCCGGATTCAAGAAACGCTCGAACAGGAGGTCATATTTGATCGGGTCGATCTTGGTGATCCCTAAGCAATAAGCTACGGCAGATCCGGCGGCCGAACCACGTCCCGGTCCTACGGATACACCGAGTTCCTCACGAGCGGCACGGATGAAATCTTGCACGATCAAGAAGTAGCCGGGGAAACCCATGGTCTTCATGATATGTAACTCGAAGTTCAGACGCTCCTTTACTTCATCGTTCAAGGGGTCTCCGTAAAGCTCCTTGGCTCCGTCGTATGTCAATTTCGCCAAATAGTCGGCTTCCAGCTTGATGCGGTATAGTTTGTCGTATCCACCTAATTTCTTGATTTTGGAGTGCGCCTCTTCCTCGCTTAATACGACATTACCGTTCTCGTCTCGGGTGAATTCCTCAAATAAATCATGCTCTGTCAATTTCTGACGGTAGGACTCCTCGGTACCGAACTCCTCGGGAATGGCGAAAGTCGGCATGATAGGACCGCTGTCGATGGAGTAGAATTCTATTTTGTCGGCTATCTCGAGGGTATTACTCAAAGCTTCGGGGATATCGGCGAAGATGGTGTTCATCTCGGCGGTTGTCTTCATCCATTCTTGCTTGGAGTAGCGCATACGCTTGGGGTCGTCCAAGTCTTTGCCGGTGCTAAGACAGATCAGGCGGTCGTGGGCCTCAGCGTCGTCGGCATTGACGAAATGGACGTCGTTGGTGGCGATTAGCTTGATATTATATTTGTGCGCAAGCTCGATCAGCACCTTGTTCACCTCTTGTTGATGCGGGAAAATCGTGCAATCAGCGTTAGGGTCGTGTGTCTCGTGCCGTTGCATCTCAAGGTAATAGTCTTCTCCGAATAAGTTTTTGAACCATTTGATAGACTCCTCAGCCTTATCGATTCGTCCGTGCATGATATGCTGTGGGATCTCTCCTCCTAAACAGGCGGAGCAGATGATCAGATCCTCATGATATTTCTCCAACAACTCTTTGTCAATACGCGGACGTCCGTAGAATCCTTCCGTCCATGAGAGGGATACCATCTTGATCAGGTTCTTGTATCCGTTCTTATTTTTGGCCAGAACGATCAAGTGCCAGCCGCTACGGTCGTCTTGCGAGGCCAGCTTGCTATGCCTTCCGTTGCGAGCGCAATAACATTCGCACCCGATGATCGGCTTGAAGATGGAAGCTTTCGCTTCGGCGATTTGTTTTTGTAGTTCCGTTATCCTTTGTTGTTCCTCATCGGTTGGCGCATCCTTGGCCAGCAGCGGTTTTAGTTCTTTCTCGGAGTCCTTGATGATCCCGAGAGGTTTACTGTTCTTTTTGCTAACCTTATTGAAAAACTCCTTGATACCGAACATAACGCCATGGTCTGTTACGGCGATCGCACGCATTCCGTCTTTGTACGCTTTGTCGATCAATGCGTCGATGGATGCCTGTCCGTCCAGCAAGGAATACTGGGTATGTACGTGTAAATGAATAAACGGTTCCATATATATTAATGTATAGTCTGGTGCATATTGAAATGAGTGCATAAAGGTAGGAAATATTTTTTAGTACGAGAGAGGTTGTTTTGCTTTTAAAAAAACACGTACGTCTTTTTTCGGAAACACGTACATGTTTTTGGAAAAAGACGTACGTGTTTTCTGAAGGATATAATGAGGTTATAATATGTGTGATTCTATAGAATCTATATGTTATATAAACAGATGTTGTATTGATATTTTGCTTGATATAAGCCGTATATCGTGACAGGAGGTTTTCGTGAGGTGCTCGAACTAGCGGATGGAAGATAGTTATGAATGGCGTTTTTCTGTGTGAAAAGCCGTTTTATACTGTACTTATGCTTGGAAAAAGCGAATCTCAGGGAGTTCTGTTTACAAAGTGTCATTTTTGCTAGAACAAGGGAAACTAATATTCCGATCTATCGCAAAAGGTGATCTTACTTTTGTTGATTATTCGATGGTGTATTTACTAATGTACGCATGTACATTAAATAATAGAAGAGAAAAATGATTGATTTAAACGATCGTTTTAATTAGTCATTTGCAAAGGTACGCATTTCTTTGACACTTGCAACCCTTCTGTGTTATTTTTTTCATGCCTTATTCGCTTTCTTATCAATAGGATAGGCTATCCTTTACGAAACAAGCTCTTCCTTCCACAAACTCCCCTTTGTATCTCTCGAAAAACGCAAGATCTAAACGATGGTTTAGACTAGTCGTTTTCTAACGGTAGTCTGCTATCAGAAAATAGCTAAGTGCTTAATTAACACTATTATTAATATTAAATTCTAAATTATGAACAGGAAGATTTCTACATTGTTAACGGCGGGTCTGCTCGTGGCAGGGTCGCTGTGCGGTAGTGCCTTCGCTCAAAACTCTATTCAAAGATTATTGGGCTTGGGTAGTGCTGTTACGGAACTGAAATCCGGAGCTTATGTGATGACGGATGCCAACGGTTTAGCGTATGGTTTTACTTCTGTAAGCGAGGATGGTGTATTACAAGAAGGTATTCTTGATTATAAAGCTACTTCTATTGCGGATGACAAGAAAGATGATGTAAAGCAGTATATCTGGAAAGTTACCGTAACAGAGAATTTGGGCGCTTATTCGTACAAATTTGAGAATGTAGCCACAGGTAAGACTCTACGTGTCAACACGACTGCTGGTTCAGAGGCCGTAGAATTGAATAGTGCGGCTTCTGGAAATGTGATTAAAGATGTTTTTGCATTTGGAGCTACTCAAATCGGAACAACAGGTAAATATACTGCAAGCGAGAAGGCTCTATTCGCTTATAACGGGAATAAGAGTGATGTATTCCAGTTAAAATGGAGTGCTGGTGGCTCTTTAATTTCAACTACGGCTTCGTCTTTTGATTTATCTTTCTATGCGGTAGAATCAGAGGAATTAGGGGCTGTGGGAGCTGATGAGTTGAATGATTTGTATAACACGGCAGGTTTCTCTTTCGTCTCAAAAAGATTGGACTCCGATCAGACTAGCGAGCCTAATGGTAATCTATTCAATGAGAAAAGAATCGTTGCCCGTTATGTGCCTTCTGACTTGAGAGTGGACGCTACTTCTTATCCTTCCTATTCAGGAAGTACGGCTGATTTGAAGATTCCCGCTGGTATGTACTTCTTTACAGAGAATGCACCTGATAAGGATGATTGTAGCGGAGTTAATGCTGTTTCTAGCGGTTATAAAGCTTGGATGGACGCAACTGTCTTGGTTTTAAGCTCAACCGAAACAGTGGAAGGTACAAATGCGGGACGTGCGTCTGGTGATGGATTCATGTTGGTAGAGAAAAAGATCAGCGAGTTGAATTTGTATCAAGGAACTTCTTCCAACTGGAAAGCCGCTGGCGATGAGATCTCCATAAACAACGCTAACTTCCGTGTACAGAAGAGTTATTCCGAGGGCTATCCGTATGAGTTGAACGTGGATCGATTCCGTTACCGCAAACAAGCGAGCAAAGCGGATCAAGCAGATGCCAAGGTGAAGTTGCATATCTTGAAGCACAATGACAACTACTATTTGGCCACTACTTCTACTTTGACGGATGCTAGCAATAACCCAATTAACTACTTTATATTCAAGCAAGGTGCTGCCGGGATGAAGAGCGGTATTGAGTTGTTGAATACAGAGGCGAAGGTTTCTGCTTATACAATCCGTGTCTTAGATGGTAAGGGTGTCGATAAGAAAGACATCAAGAGCGTATATGGAAAGTATTTGACGAATGCTGTTAAGAGAGGTTCGTTCCAATTTGTTGCGAAAGCTAAGGTTCTTTCTCAATTGGAAACTCCGGCTTATCAATGGGCTATTTCCAGTGTAGACGATACATATAAAGTGACATTCACGAACCGTGAGACCGGCGAGTATTTCCAAGCTAGCTTGTTCCCGAAAACTGATTTAGGCGAGAATGTTTACGAATTGGCTACAGATAACAAAACAGTTACCGCTATCTACGTAAATGAGAACACATATCGTGAGGCAGAGGGCGATGATGCTGATATGCAACAGCTAATCGTGGAATTGACTCCGGCAGAAGTTGATCCATACGCTGGTTTCTTGAACGTGGACAATGAGACTTTGGTGACGATGGCTTTTGCTCGTGATAACAACGAGACTTCTAATAAGTGGTATGTGGCAGCTACCGAAAATAATTTGCCTTTTGCAACTTCAGAGTATATATTGAATAAGAATGATAAGTTCGCAAATGAGGTATCTGGCGCCGCTCAATGGCAATTGGTGAAAGAGGATAACAAACGTACGATCATCGAGCGTAGCTTTGTTTATAACAAGGATGGACGTGTGACTGTACAAGCTAGAGGTGATAAGGCTTATGCCTATGTTTATCGATTGCAGTATATCAATGATGGCATTGAAACCGAGGAATACTTCCCGGCAGGAAGTTCTAACGTGTCTGCCCAAGAGGAATTAGTTGACGAAAATAACACTACACGTTTTGTGATTAAGCAAGCTGCTGATGGTTCTGTTTATTTGATTAAGGTGACAAGCACAAGCTCAAATATCGCTTCTATTTTAAATGCGAATACGACGTCTGTAGTAGACGCTACTTATAAGGCTTCTATCGACGAATGTCGATATACTACTCCGTCTTCTGTTTATGCATGGCCTATCGCTACAACTCCGAGTGGTCAACAAGATTGGTTATTGAATACTTACTTGATTGTTGAGGCTCCGGAAATCAGCTATCCCGCTGAGGAAGGACATATTTCCCTGATAAGCGAGATGAACAACTATATCTCCATGAACGAGGATCGTGATGGTATCGTTGTAAACGAGAATCAATATTCTTTCTACTTACAGGTAACAGATAAGGATGCGGTAGTTCCTTCTTTCTATATCTCTAACAAAGGTACGGTTGAGGATGGTAACAGACTGTTCTTATTCAATCCGAAAGACTCTGTAAACTACTATGTGGCAGACGGTACATACGACAGAAAGTATCAATGGAACGAGGATGACACGAAGGCTGTCTTCAAGCCGGCCACTCTTTGGGAAAGTAAGGATACTTTGACTACGATCGTTAAAGGTAACAAGGTTGCCGTGGCTAAAGAGGCTGATGATGAGGGTGTATTAGGAGGCTTGGACAACTTCAAGGTTCAGATCATCCAGTGTGAGGACGACGAGAACGCTTATCGTATCCGTTCTGTAGCTGATAAGGGTTCTTATTTATATGGTGTCAACGATAAATTGTCTTGGAGCGGTAACAAGAAAAACGCTATGCGTTTCACTATCGCTGCTGGTGATCCTACTTCCAATGAGTCTATCGCTGATGCTGCCGAAGGCATCAAGGTTATCGCAGGCAACGGTACGATCGAGATCCAAGGTGCGGCTGGCAAGATGGTTTCTGTAACGAACGTTCTTGGCAAGTCTATCGCTAACACGGTTCTTACTTCCGATAACGCTACGATCGCTGCTCCGGCAGGTATCGTTGTGGTGTCTGTAGAAGGCGAGGAAGCTGTTAAGGCAGTCGTTAAATAAGAATAATGACGATAAATAACATAAATCGAAAATCATTCCTGCGGGAGTTGTAGTGATTCAAGTACCCCGTGAGGGCGAATAGGCGGGAATGGATTAATATTAATACTAAAGTAATAAATTAAAGTTCATCCACCGTTGCCTCCGTGAGGAGGGAAGGTGGGAAAAAAATAGCCTCGGTCGTTTCTGCGATCGGGGCTAACTTTTGAGCGGCCCTTTCATGAGTTGTTCTTTTTATGTAGCTTTCCTGTATGTTTCAGTAGGATAAATGTAGATGTTATTGAAAAATGTATATCTTTGCTTGCTATTAGAAGGAAAAGCAAATGAGGAAGTTTATGAGAAAGATCGGATTGTTGTTGATTGCCGTGATGATGATTTTACCGGCGATGGCTCAGGTTTCTTTCGGCGTACGTGCCGGAGGCGCTTATTCTTCGTTGATCCAGAAAGTGGAGGATACGTATGAGGCGGGAGCCCGCTTCGGTTTCAGCATAGCGGGTTTGGCGGATATTCCTTTGAGTAAGAATAAAAAATGGTCGCTTCGTCCTGAGGTGGCGTTCGTAAACCAAGGTGGCGCTTATTATTCGAATCAGGATATACATGGGATGGCGCTTCATAATAAATGTTGGTATTACTCTTTGCAGATTCCCGTGAATGTGGCTTATACGTTTACCTTCACGGACGTTCATCTGTCCGTATTCGCCGGTCCTACCTTTGATTGGTCCTTGTTTGGCAAGATGAAGAGCCGAGAGACCAATCCGGATCTCCATTTCGGCGTATCCGAGGAGAAGGATTTGAAACCTTGCGATTTTGGCATGAACGTCGGCCTATCGGTAGAATATAGTAACTTTTTCTTTTCCGTAAGTTCCCTATGCGGCATGATAGACCGCCGTGCCTTGAAGCGTGACGGCGAGACTTCCGTTTATCAAAATAACGTGACATTCTCTTTGGGGTATTACTTCCGTAAGTGATGAGTATCTTCATAATAACTTGAAAAATAATTAGATTTGTTTGGTATTTCGGATAAAACCCGTACCTTTGCAAGCCGATTATTATCAAATTGTACTAAGAGTTTAGTTCTTAGCACGTTGTTGCATCATGTGTCCGTTGTGACAATGTTGGTAAGGCTAGTTTTTTGAGTTATTAATTAATTTAATTTTTAAGCAGTGGATACTTTAAGTTTTAAGACCATTTCTGCAAACAAGGCAACTGTAAACAAAGAGTGGGTCATTGTTGATGCTGAAGGCCAGACGTTAGGTCGCCTTTGCGCTAAAGTAGCGAAGCTTTTGCGCGGTAAGTACAAACCCAATTTCACTCCGCACGTTGACTGTGGTGATAACGTAATCATCATCAATGCAGACAAAGTCGTTCTGACTGGTAACAAGTGGAACGATCGTATTTATTTGAGATATACCGGATATCCCGGTGGACAGATCGAGTATACTCCGGCTGATCTTTTGAAGAAAGGTGGCGACCGTCTGTTCCGTAAAGTAGTAAAAGGTATGTTGCCTAAGAACCGTCTGGGTGCAAAGTTGTTGAACAACATGTACGTTTATGAGGGAACTGAGCACAAGCACGAGGCTCAACAACCTAAGTTAATCGATATAAACTCATATAAATAATCACGATGGAAGTAGTAAATGCAATAGGAAGACGTAAAGCGGCAGTCGCTCGCGTATTCGTTAGCGAAGGTACGGGAAAGATCACGATCAACAAACGTGAGCTGGAAAAATACTTTCCTTCTTCAATCCTTCAGTTTATCGTAAAGCAGCCGTTAGCAAAGTTGAACGTCGCAGAGCAATATGATATTAAGATCAACCTTGACGGTGGTGGTTTCAAAGGTCAGTCTGAGGCTGCCCGTTTGGCTATCTCTCGTGCGTTGATAAAGATTAATCCGGAAGATAAGGCTGTCTTGAGAGCGGAAGGATTCGTAACTCGCGATCCTCGTGCTGTTGAGCGTAAGAAACCGGGTCGTCCGAAAGCTCGTAAGAGATTCCAGTTCAGTAAACGTTAATGTTATTTGTGAGTCCCTTACAAGTAAAGCGAAGCGTTTAGTATCTAAATTATCGGGATTCTTTTTACATGTGGACATGCGGAAAGACTACCTGATGGTTGAAATTAAACAAAGAAAGTAAACGATTTAAGAAAAAAACAATGTCAAGAGTAAATTTTGATCAATTATTAGAGGCTGGTGTACACTTCGGACACTTAAAAAGAAAGTGGAATCCCGCTATGGCTCCTTATATCTTCATGGAGCGCAATGGTATTCATATCATTGACCTTTATAAAACAGTTGCTAAAGTAGACGAAGCCGCTGAAGTTATGAAGAACTTGGCTAAACAAGGCAAGAAAGTTCTTTTCGTGGCTACCAAAAAACAAGCTAAACAAGTTGTCGCTGATAAGGCTGCTTCCGTAGGTATGCCTTACGTTATCGAGCGCTGGCCGGGTGGTATGTTGACCAACTTCCCGACGATCCGTAAAGCTATCAAGAAGATGGCTACTATCGATAAGATGACAAAAGATGGTACATTTGATAATCTTTCTAAGAGAGAAAAACTTCAAATCACTCGCCAACGCGCTAAGTTGGAGAAGACTTTAGGTTCTATCGTAGACCTTACTCGTCTTCCGTCAGCGTTGTTCGTTGTAGACGTGATGAAAGAGCATATCGCTGTTCGCGAGGCTAACCGTTTGGGTATCCCTGTATTCGGTATGGTTGATACGAACTCTAATCCGAACAATATCGACTACGTTATCCCGGCTAACGATGACGCTACAAAGTCTGTAGAGGTTATCTTGGGCGCTATCTGCGAGGCTATGAACGAAGGCTTGCAAGAGCGTAAGGCTGAGAAAATTGACGCAGAGGCTGCTGAGGAAGCTCCGAAAAGAGAGCGTAAGGCAAAAGCTGCTGTTAAGAAAGAACGTACGAAGAAAGAAGACGACGATGCGTTGAACGCTAACGTTGCCGGTAAGTTCGCGAAAGACGAAGAATAATTCGATTGACAATTGACGTTGACAATTGACAATTAGAATACAAATACAATGGGCAGTTGGCTTTTGACAGGATTTGTCAATTGGCAACTGTCCATTGTCAATTTTTGAAAGTATAAACATTTTAAAGATAAAGGAAATAAGATTATGGCTGTAACAATGGCTGATATTACCAAGCTGCGCAAAATGAGTGGAGCTGGTATGATGGACTGTAAGAAGGCTTTGACAGAGTCTGACGGTGACATCGAGAAAGCAATGGAAATTATCCGTAAAAAAGGACAGGCTATCGCCGCTAAACGTTCTGATCGTGAGGCTGCCGAGGGTTGTGTGTTGGCTAAGAAGGATGGCGAGTTCGCCGCTATCATCGCTTTGAAGTGCGAAACGGACTTCGTGGCTAAGAATGAGGACTTCGTGGCTTTGACTCAAGCTATCTTGGACGCTGCCGTGGCTAACAAATGCCGTACTTTGGACGAGGTGAAAGCTTTGCCTATGGGCAAGGGTACTATCCAAGAAGCTGTTACGGATCGTAGTGGTATCACTGGCGAGAAAATGGAGTTGGATGGCTACTGCGTAGTTGAAGGTGCTTACACTACTGTATACAACCATATGGGTAAGAACCAACTTTGTACGATCGCCGCTTTCAACAAGGAGTCTGAGGAAGCCGCTCACAATATTGTTATGCAGATCGCCGCTATGAACCCGATCGCTATCGATGAGGCTGGTGTTCCTGAGTCTGTAAAAGAGAAAGAGATCCAGGTTGCTATCGAGAAGACGAAGGCTGAGCAGGTACAGAAGGCTGTAGAGGCTGCATTGAAGAAGGCTGGTATCAATCCTTCACATGTAGACAGCGAGGCTCACATGGAAAGTAACATGGATAAGGGCTGGATTACGGCAGAGGATGTAGCTAAGGCTAAAGAAATCATCGCTACTGTTTCTGCTGAGAAGGCTGCTAACTTGCCTCAACAGATGATCGAGAATATCGCTAAGGGTCGTCTGGGCAAGTTCTTGAAAGAGGTTTGCTTGTTGAACCAAGAAGACATTATGGATGGCAAGAAGACTGTAAGAGAGACAATGAAGGAGATCGATCCTGAGTTACAAATCTTGGCGTTCAAACGTTTCACTTTGCGTGCTGAGTAATTGCGGTAACATATTTGATATAAAGAAAAAGGCGATACAACCCAATGTATCGCCTTTTTTATGAAGTATAGCTTACTTGCCCATAGAAGATATACTTACTTGTCCAATGCAGTATATCTTACTTTGCCAAGTAAGTATATCTGTTTAATTTTTTCTTATTTCAATGCGGCCAACGCATCCTTAATACGTTTGATCGCCTCTGCGATATTCTCATCGCTGGTAGCGTAACTCATGCGGATACACTCGGGTGCCCCGAAAGAGGTACCACCTACGCAAGCTACGTGCGCTACTTCTAAGAGATACATAGCTAAGTCATCAGCGTTGTTGATTACACGGGTTCCATCTGTCTTGCCGTAATAATAACTACATTTTGGGAATAAGTAGAAGGCGCCTTCCGGTTTATTCACCTCGAAGCCCGGAACTTCTTTCGCTAAATTAACGATTAAGTCACGGCGGCGTTCGAAGGCCTTACGCATTTCCTCAACGGGTTCTTGTGAGCCTGTATAAGCCGCTTCCGCCGCTTTTTGAGATACGGAGCAAGGGCCAGAGGTATATTGTCCTTGTAATTTATTAACCGCTTTCACGATCCATTCCGGTCCGGCGATGAAACCGATACGCCAGCCAGTCATCGCATACGCTTTGGAAACGCCGTTTACGATAACCGTACGGTCTTTCATTCCTTCGATAGAAGCGATGCTGTTGTGTTTACCAATATAGTTAATATGTTCGTAGATCTCATCCGCTATAACGATGATATCCGGATGTTTTTTCAATACTTCCGCTAAACCTGCCAATTCCTCGGCGCTGTAAACAGAACCCGTCGGGTTGGAGGGAGAGCAAAGGATTAACGCTTTAGTCTTAGGTGTAATAGCGGCTTCCAGCTGAGCTGGAGTGATCTTGAAATCTTGCTCGATACCAGCCGGAACGATAACGGGAGTTCCTTCCGCTAACTTCACCATCTCCGGATAGCTTACCCAGAAAGGGGCAGGGATGATAACCTCGTCCCCCGGATTTACCAATACCATGACCGTGTTACAAACGGATTGTTTGGCACCGTTTGCACAAGAGATCTGGCCTGCTGTATATTCCAGTCCATTCTCGTTCTTCAATTTGGCAACGATAGCATTACGTAATGCCGGATAACCCGCTACGGGAGAATAACGTGAGAAATTATCGTCAATCGCCTTCTTCGCGGCTTCTTTAATGAAGTCGGGAGTATTGAAATCGGGTTCTCCCACACTTAAGTTGATAACATCGATACCTTGAGCTTTCAACTCACCGCTCTTTTGTGACATCGCCAATGTTGCTGAAGGCGATAAACTCGCTAAACGATCTGAGACTTGTGTCATGACATTGCTTTTTGTATAGGTTGTTTTATTATTATGCGACAAAAGTAATCAATAATCGGAATTCTTGCAACGTTCTGATAACTATTTAATGTTATGCAGCACATGCCCCATACGTTCTTTCTTCGTTTTCATGTAGAATTCGTTGTATGGATTTGGTTTCACCTCGATAGGAACGTTCTCTACTACCTCAAGTCCGTATGCTTCCAGACCTACGCGTTTTACCGGATTATTGCTCATCAGGCGCATTTTCGTTACGCCGATATGACGTAAGATCTGTGCTCCGACACCATAATCTCGCTCATCCGCTTGATGGCCTAAATGCAAGTTCGCGTCCACCGTATCCAAACCATCCTCTTGGAGCTTGTATGCTTTCATCTTCTCCATCAATCCGATGCCTCGTCCTTCTTGGTTCAGGTAAACGATAACCCCTTTGCCTTCTTGGTCGATGCGGCGCATAGCCTCGTGCAGTTGCTCTCCGCACTCGCAACGCATGGAACCGAAGATATCACCTGTAGCGCAAGATGAGTGCACGCGTACTAAGATAGGCTCGTCTTTTTCGAATTTACCCTTTATCAAAGCTATATGCTCTAATCCATTGCTTTTCTGGCGGAAAGGAATGAGACGGAAATGTCCGTACTCGGTAGGGAGATCTACCTCTACGCCGTTCTCTACGATCGATTCGGTCCGGAGGCGATAAGCGATCAGGTCCTTGATGCAAATAATCTTGATATCGAATTTCTTGGCTACCTCAATTAATTGCGGCAGACGTGCCATGGTTCCATCCTCGTTGATGATCTCGATCAAGGCTCCGGCGGGATATAAACCGGCTAACCGGGCCAAATCCACGGCAGCCTCTGTATGACCCGCACGGCGAAGTACGCCACGAGAGCGGGCACGGAGCGGATTGATATGTCCGGGACGTCCCAGATCGGATGGCTTGGTCTTTGGATCAGCCAGCGCCAAGATCGTTTCCGCACGGTCGTACATGGAAACGCCGGTCGTACATTTCCCTCCTAATTTATCTACTGTTATCGTGAAAGGAGTACCTAGTAAAGAGGTGTTATTGGCAACTTGCATATCCAGCTCCAACTCTTGGCAACGTTCTTCCGTGATCGGGGCGCATAATACACCTCGTCCGTTTTTCAACATGAAGTTGATTTTTTCCGGGGTTACTTTCTCGGCCGCGATGATAAAGTCTCCTTCATTCTCCCGGTCCTCGTCGTCTACAACGATTAAGAACTTTCCTTCACGGAAATCCTCGATAGCTTCTTCGATGGTGTTTAATTGAATCTCGCTCATATTTATTGATTATTTATATCCGAGTTATTTTTTTAGCAAATGTAATGAATATATCATATTGATCAGCTCCTTACTGGTCTTTTGTACCATAACGATATCATGCCGTAGCAATTTACGTTGGTACGTAGCCAATAGGTAGATCGGCAATCCCAGTGGGAAGAAAATACCGATAGCCAAAGCAAGTTTCCCGTTTATATGCTTGCTTAGCTTATTATTGTAACCTCCGATGACCGGGTAGTCCATCAATTTATTCAAGAGCAAATTCTGGTCGGAATTACTTAATTCCTCCACGATATTTTCCGTGTCTTGAGCTAACAGTTCCGCTGTGTTATCTTTTCCTCCTTGTTTCCAAAATGTCAGATAATTGATCCAACGTTTATGGTTTGTCAGATAAGTCGTACTTTCTTCCACCAATTTCTCCAGTTGGGGGAGGGTGGCCTCATAATCGGGGGTGTATATGATCACCTCTTTCCGTTCCACTTTTCGCCCTTCACGCTTACCTATTAAGTTCTTCAAGGCATTCACGTAAGTGTCGGCATTCAAGATAACAGAATCTTTTACCGCTTTATAGGTTAGGAATATACCCATAGGTGTTAGGACCACGGAGCTAAGCCACATACCTTCCCATGCGTCCCAAACGCCGTCGCGTGCCATCTTGAAGCCCATATTATCTATAATATAATAGAAGATAAACAAGATTACCGAGATAACGACCGGCACGCCCAACCCTCCTTTACGGATGATGGCTCCTAAGGGCGCTCCGATAAAGAAGAACATGATGCAAGCGAACGATACCGTGAATTTCTTATGCCATTCCGTCAAGTGGCGGCGTACCTTATAGGCCTCGTCGCCAACCGTGGCCGCGCGGAAATAATAGTCGGTCTTGATATTCTCGATCGAGGATTTGGCCCGACCTAATAAGGCGGCTTGGCTACTCGCTGCTTGCGCTAGGTAAAGACTGTCGAAATCCAACTGGATGGTAGGAGTGATTACCGGCAATTTTTCCTGCTGCTCGTCTGGTTGCCCCTCGGCTTCACTCTCTTTTTTAGCCCGTAAGGACTTTAGTGTTTTTACGTATGAGGCATCGTAAATGCTTTTTGCGTTCACGTCCTTGATGCTATCCAAGCGTATGCCCATCGAATCGATAGAGGTTTGTAAATCCTTCAAGTTTTTTCCCATATATTGGTTCTGCATGAAAGATTCGTCGGTACGGTTGAAATTCGCGTCGAATTCAATCAAGATATCCTTGCTGCTGAATGATTCTCGTCGATAGGGGACGGCGGTTCTCGCTTGCGTCGTGTTGGCTTGGCTTTTACCTACGTTCTCGAAAGATTCTCCGTTGAATAAAGATAGGACAAGGAATAATTTATCGGCGGATGTCTTTAGCCGTCCGGAGTCCGCTACGATTACACGGGCGTTATTGAATCCTTCCGAATAATCATAGATCATCACGTCTTTTAATAAACCGTCCTTCGGGTCCTTTTTCTTCACATATACATTGAATCCGGGAATATCTTTGTAGAATGAACCTTCCGGAATATCCAATTCCGGTGATTTCTGGCGCATGGAATATAATAATGTATATAGCTTGACTTGGACAACGGGCATTACGTTGTTTTGGAAGAAAAAGGCTCCCACGCTCACGAATAGGAGCGTTACGATCAAAGGACGCATGATATGTATCAATGATACCCCGGCAGACTTCATGGCCAGTAATTCCAGACGTTCCCCTAAATTTCCAAAAGTCATTAATGAGGCTAATAGAATAGCCAAGGGAAGTGCCATTGGGACAAGGAACAAAGCCGCATACATAAACATCTCCGCTAATACAGGGATGCCAAGGCCTTTTCCCACCATATCGTCGATGTATCGCCAAAGAAATTGCATCAACACAATAAACAGACAAATACCGAATGTCATAAGAAACAACGGCAGGAATGTCTGCAGCATAAATGTATATAATCGTTTTATTCTCAACATTGCCTAATCTGGTTGAAGTGGCAAAAGTAGTGTAAAAAACGATAACACCCCACAGATTTCTGTAAAACTACTCTAAATACCAAGCGTTCGCTTCAAATCTTCCACTTGCGAGTCCCATAAATTAATGGAATCTTTTTTCTCCCCGGGTTCGGAGAAATCCGTAATCTCAAGTGCCGTAGAACCTGTTAATTCGATTGTATGGATTATAAATTCGAAATAAGCGTTCTCATCTTCCTCGTCTACCCAGCGGTAACGGATAAAGTTCTCCGGCTTGGAGTCGATCACTGTTGCCTCTTGGGCCTCTTTACTCCATTTAAAGGTATAGAGATTATCATTTATAATGACCTCGTCGGCGAACCAAGCGGAAAGTCCCAAAGCGGTGGTTAGGTGATTCCACAGGCTTCGTCGTGAAACTTTATCGAAAATGTATTCGATATGAAACTTCTCTTTCTTCATTGTTCTTATCCTTATATTTGCCGCAAGATACGTAAAAGATTTGAAAACGACTAATTTTAATGATGAAAAAAGTATCTAATAACTAACTGTTTAGGTGGAGACCTTAAAAATTAAGCGAATTTTTTTATTGAAAATGTTGTGTAATTCAAAAATAACCCCTACTTTTGCACCGTCAATAAGAGAAACAGTGACAATAAAATGATGGCGAGATAGCTCAGCTGGTTAGAGCGCATGATTCATAATCATGAGGTCCCCGGTTCAATCCCGGGTCTCGCTACCTAGAAAAGGAGGTCGATTTTTCGATCTCCTTTTTTATGTCCTTTTTTCTTTTGCTATCAGATGGTCTTTTGGGAGGATAAAAAAACCTGAACAATCTTTCTCGTAAACGATCTTGATTGTTCAGGCAAAATAATTATGTAACCTCGCGGTTATGTTAATTAGGTTTGCCTACATCATAATTTAAGGGTAATTATATATGTAAGCAGGGTCATAGGGTAAAATTTCGCAAATTGCTTTGCTTGATTTATAAATACAAAGATATGTATGTCTAAATGTTTTGAGTGATGGTATTTGTCTCAATAGGAGAATGTATTTCTATCATATAGATAACGCACGCCTCGGAAATCATCTGAAGCGTGCGTTTAGCATATAAAATTTAAATCTAGTTACCCTTGTTTATGTAGTGACCCTGCTGTGATTTTTATATGCTTACCCTAATGTCTGTTGCGAATATATTCATAATATTCATAGGTTGTATCTTTATTTGATCGGTATTTATATCAGCTTAGTGTGTAAAACTATCAACAGGTGGAGTGAACCTTGTGATGAAGCGGGTTTTCGTTAGTATTTAAATAAAGTTAAGACGGTGTTCGTGTCAATATCATGGGTATTCCTATCACGGAGAATGCGGTTTTTGAGAGAAAAACAGCGCACGCCCGAAATTCTCTAATCTCGTGACGTGCGCCAAAGCATATAAAAATTGAGGGTATCTTAATTCATTGTTATATGTTGGATAACGGTTGCCCAGTCAGCAATTGTAATATTAGCCGAAACTTCTCCGGAGTACTTGAAAGTGATCTCGGTGCGTTTTCCGGGGGTTGCAGCGAATAATTCTCCATTTTTGTCTTTTTCGCTAGAAAAAATAAGATTGCCGTCCTTGTAAAGCTCTACCGTTATATTTTGAGCCGGAAAAATGGCTTGGGTTTCTGTTGTCAAATTACCTTTTTCGTCAAAAGAAGCGGGGAAAGCGAATTCAACCTCTTCTCCTGTTGGGTTGCCATTGTAGTCCAATGAGCTTTTTGTATTTTTAATTCGATATTCAAAATTTCCGGCATTACTCCCTAGATACTTGATCAGTCCTTTTGTTGAAAGCTGGAAAATTGAAGTTTTGCGAATGATTTGTAATTCGTTTGATACGGTGGATTTTGTTGAAGAGTTCTTATGAAGCGTAACTTGTCCATAGAACAAATCGCTCGGAATATTAGCTATGCCGTTATTCTCTTTTAGGCTGACTTGCAAATCGGATATAATATTGGCTTTGCTCATGTTTGAAATCTCTTCGTTTCCAGAATTGATTCCACTCCATGCGATCACGGTTATGTCATTACTGTTCGGACAGTTAATGTCTATAGCCCGGCGAGATAAAATTGTAGATTTGTTTACATTAATCTGCTCGAAGAAATCGTTGTTTTGATCGAAGACAAATAATGTAGCTCCATTCACCTCTCCCTTGGTCGTAATGTCGTTACCATCTGAATTCATTGCTTTTAATACCACGGAGAATGGTACTTCGGCTTGTTCAATAACCTCACTTGTTGTTGCTACTACGTCATTTGAATCATCCGTGCAAGCGGAGAATGACAAAACTGTTAAAATAACAGAAACCGCAAATACGCAATTTGCGAAAAAATTACCCCTTTTCATGACCCTACTTTTTATATGCTTTACCCTTAATCTAAGTGACTTGGTTTTTTTGACCGCCCCTCAACGGTCTTTCCTTATCACTACATCGCAAATGTATGTATAAAAATCATAGGTTGTATCTTTTGTGATGGGTATTTTTATCAAAAAAGTGGGTAAAACTATCATTATACCTCTATATTCCTCTGTTGATGCATGTTTCGGATGATGATTAAATAATGTTAATGGGTTTATTCCTGTCAATTTGAGTGGTAAATATATCATCGCTGGTCCTTATTGATAGCCTTGCCTCTGTTGTGTGATAGGAATGCAGTTGTTGTTAACGTCTATTAAAACGACAGTAAAAAACGTTCGTTTAAATCTTGCGTTTT